>NZ_JBVJNV010000001.1:0-208762 GCF_055583505.1 Kribbella sp. NPDC104740
GAGAAGAACAGAGAGAAGAACAGAGAGAAGAACAGAGAGAAGAACAGAGAGAAGAACAGAGAGAAGAACAGAGAGAAGAACAGAGAGAAGAACAGTGTAAAGGCTGAGGTTGGCTCTGAGCTGAGGGAGGGGCGGTCGCCACAGAGGGCAAACTGAGCCTCGTATTGTCGAGTCGGTCGAGGGCTCAGCGTGGGGTGAGCCACTACCAGAAAGGTGGTCAGAGCGGCACGAATGATCTCGATCGATTGGCCATCGAGCGGCATGACGAGATCTTTTCGGTGTACACCGCTTCGCGACCGTTGCTTCACGGCCGACCTGAGCTGATCGCCGAATTGCTGGCGCCCAAAGACAACGTGCCCGCACAGGCGGCGTATCGATCGAGGGGCCGGGTCGCACTGGGGAAAGCAGCCGTTTCCTGACTCGCCTGGGTTTCACCGGTTGGTGCTGAAGTTGCCGGTCTAGTGCTCTGCGTCGGAGATTCGTAGCTGCTGCTACTGGCTCATTGCGTCCAGCAGGCGTCGGCACCTGACGGGGTCCGTCGTCAGCCCGACGCTCAGGCCCCAGAGCCAGTAGTCGACTGTTCTGAAGATCACCCAGTTGCGTGCGTACGAGCGGTCGAGGTCGGCTGCTCGTACGGCGGTGTCGAAGCAGTGCCGGATCTCCGTGTCGTCGGCCATGTCGTCGAGGCGGGTCCACAGGATCCGGCCGAGGTCGAACTCGATGTCGCCGCGGTAGAGGACCGGGTCGACGACCAGCCACTGCTCGCGTTCGCCGCGCAGGACCTGCGCCGAGTGCAGGTCGCCGTTCACTGCCGCGGTCGCTGACGAACTCGCCAGTTCGTCGGCGACCGCGAGGGCGGCCCTCAGGTAGGGCAGCGGAACCGCCCCGACCCGGGGCAGCGGAACCGCCCCGACCCGGGGCAGCGGAACCGCCTCGATCTGGGGCAGCGGAACCGCCTCCATCCGGGGCTGCTGATCTGCCCCGATCTGCCCCGCGATCTGGCCTTCCATCACCGCGGCGCGAGCCTGCACGATCTCCTGTGTGGACAAGGCATCGGCCGGCCCCTCGACCCCGAGGCGCCGCATCAAACCACCCAGCACCTCGACCGCTTCCCCGATCGGCCGCTCGTCGAGCGGCTCCCCGAGCAGCTCCAGCAGCATCGCGCCGCGCGCGACGTCGGCGTCGTACAGGCGGACTGTGCCCCGGCCGTCCCACCAGCGCAGCGCCGTGGTCTGCTCGGCGACCTCGTCGCCGGGCGGGGACATTCGCAGCGCGAACCGGTCGCTGCCGCGCTCGACCGGTACGACGACCGCGTTCGAGCCGTGGGCGAGCGGGCCGGCGACGGTCAGCCCCCAGCTCGCGCACTGCTGCTCGATCGCGCGCGGCAGCGCCGCCAGCCAGTCGGCGCCTTCGGTCCACCAGCGGGGCATCTCCAGGAACGACTGCGGCAACTCGATCACGCCCGGCACGCTAGCGCGCCCGGCCGTCGCGTGCCGACCGGATTTCGGCGGGCCTGCGCATCCAGCCGCCCGGGCGCAGGTTGCGCCGTCGCCGTCGCCGTCACCGTCGCCGTCGCCGTCGCCGTCACCGTCACCGTCGCCGGCCGGCCGGCCGGATCTGTCACGCGCTGCAGGGCATCGATCACTGCCCTCATCTGCCCCGATCTGCCCTTGCGTGTGCCCTCGCCGGACAGCGCTGGGCGGATCATGATGGGCAGCATGGTTGAGGGGGATGGCACGAGTCTGGAGTTCGACCCGGCGGTGTCGCGGCAGATCGAGGCGATGTACACGACGCCGGACGTGGTCGAGCAGCGACGGATCGTGCGGACGGCGCTCGCGCTGCGGCCGGGCGACCGGGTGCTCGACGTGGGCGTCGGGCCGGGGCTGCTGGCGGCGGAGATGGCCGCCGAGGTCGGCACCGAGGGGCGGGTCTGCGGGGTCGACATCAGCGACAGCATGCTCGCGATCGCGGGGACCCGCGCCGACGTACCGGACGGTCCGCGGGTCGAGCTCGAGCAGGCCTCCGCGGCGCGGCTCCCGTACGGCGCGGAGAGCTTCGACGTGGTCGTGTCGACGCAGGTCTTCGAGTACGTCGACGACGTCGCGGGCGCGCTCGCCGAGATCCGCCGCGTCCTGCGCCCGGCGGGCCGCGTGCTGCTGCTCGACACCGACTGGGGCTCGATCGTCTGGCGCTCCGGCGACGACCCCCGGATGACCCGCGTCCTGAAGGCTTTCGAGGAGCACCTGCAGGACCCGCACCTCCCGCGCACCCTCGGCGAGGCCCTCGACAAGGCCGGCTTCACCCGCACCCACCTGCAGGTCGTCCCCCTGCTCAACGCCGGCTTCGACTACCGCACCTACAGCGCCGGCCTGATCGACATCGTCTCCACCTTCGTGCCCGGCCGAGCCGGCATCACCCCCGAGGAGGCCGAGGCCTGGGCCGACGACCTCCGCAGCCAGGCCGACTCCTACTTCTTCAGCCTCAACCGCTACCTGTTCGTGGCGTCAGCCCTCTGACCGGATCCGCTGGAAGTTCCGCCCGCCACGGGAGAACGCGTACTCGACAGCAGCCGGTACGTCGGGCGCTGGCGCCCACACGCAGCTCCGGACGTGCACGAGGTCGGCTGCTTCGGCCTCGGGCGAGGCGTCGTACCGCCACGGGCCGGTGAGGTGACCGCAGTGGTAGAGCCCGTCGGGCTCGCGGGTCCAGACCGTTGCACCCTCGGAGACTTCGGCGAAGCGCTGCAGGCGGCGCGCCGTGCGTTCGTCGTACGCCGTGCTCAGCCGCGCGACCGCGTCGGCAAGCGTGGTTGGTGGTGGCTGAAGGATGCCGCCGAAGCCGCAGACACCGAGCATGAGAGCGCGGTCAACGGCGAGACCGTCGGGGACCTCGTCGCGGCGGGAGCGCATCGGCGCGCGGTAGGCCGGCACGAGGATTCACCGGGGGCGGCGGTGGAGGGTGGCCAGGGGACGGGCGCACCGTGGGATGCGCCCGTCCTCTTCGGTCGTTCTCCCGCCCCTCAGTGGGAGAACTCGCGGCTCGGTGAGCTCCACCCATGCCCGAATGGGGCCGACTGAACCGCGGGACATGACTACAGGTACCCCACCAGCACCGCGTCACACGCGGTCCGGAGCGAAAACTTTGCATTCCTCGAACGCTGGAACCTGTAACGCTCGCGCCGCCATGGACGGATGACCTCGGCGCTGCCTACGCTGAACGGCGGTTCCGTGGGCAGGGGAGGCCCCGGACGTAGGTGGGGGAAGGTGCACGATGACCGACGCACGTCCGTACGACGACGAGCTGCTCGAGGCGGACCTGGACGAGCTGGAAGCGCTGGGGGCCGCCGAGGACGCGGCGCTGCTGCTCGGCGCCGGCGAGAACACCGGGCTCGCCGCGGCCGGCGAGGCGATTGATGCCTGAGGCAAGGATGTCCTGGCGGGGCGCCGCGCTCTGCACGCGGACCGTCGCGATGCTGCAGGCCGCCGAGAAGCTCGCGAAGGTGCCGTTCACGATCATCCAGGGCTCGTACAACCAGGGCGGCGTCGCCGCCTCCGCAGGCACGCACGACGGCGGCGGCGCGGTGGACCTCGCCGTCGAGCACCTGAACGCCGTACAGCGCAAGGCCGTCGTCCTCGCCATGCGGCAGGTCGGCTTCGCCGCCTGGCTGCGCACCCCGGCGCAGGGCAACTGGCCGTTCCACGTCCACGCCATCGCCGCCGGCGACAAGGACCTCTCGCGTGGCGCGGCCCACCAGATCGCGGAGTACAAACGCCGCAAGAACGGTCTCGCGAACCGCGGCGCCGACGACGGTCCGCCCGGCTACTACGGGATGACCTGGGAGATCTACCTGAAGTACCACCCCGGTACGGCGCCCACCGCCGTCGCCCCGCCGCAGCCGAACACCACGATCTCGCTCGGCGCGATGGAGTACGCCCGCATGCATGACTCGATGAGCGGCGTCTGGGGCGCCGACCGTGCCCAGGTGCTGGCCTGGGCCGCGCACCCGAAGGTCGCGGCGATCGGCGTCCACGAGACCCGCCCGCCGGCCGGCGTCCCGTGGCGGCTGCACTTCCAGCAGATGACCCGCAAGATCCAGCAGAAGTTCAAGCTCCCGGTGACCGGCCGCTTCGACGCCGGCACCGCCGCCGTGATGAAGCGCTACGGCTACAAGATCATTGCTTGAGGCAACGACAAGGCCCCACCGGTAGCAGCCGGTGGGGCCTTGGTTGGTCCACTACCACCCGGGCACTCCCGGTGCAGCTGTGGAGGTTGGAGAGCGGAACCGCCGCCGATGCAGGGGTCAAGACGGCGGCTCCGCTTGCTGAGGGGTTACCTCGAGGTCGCCGCCCAGGTCTGGGCCTGGTGGAACTCGAGGTGCTGGGCCGCCCCGGGCGACCCGGTCGCACCGACGTGCTGCAGCGTCGGTACGACGACCGCGCGGACGTCGGTCCGCCTCGCCTCGTCCAGCAACGCGTTGAACGCGGCGGACTGGGCGGCGTCCCGCTCGGTGTAGACCGTGCCGAGGGTGAACCCTTCGGCGGTGGCGTAGGCGACCAGGGCATCGGTCGCGGCGGCCAGCTCCTCCGCGCAGCTGAGCGCGTCGGCGCGGACGTAGCCGAGCAGCGTCGGGCGGGTGGTCATCGGACCGGGCTGCCGACGAGAGCGGGCTCGTTGGTGACCCGCAGCGAGGCGAACCGCCGCCGCATGGCCTCTTCGTACTGTGCTGCCTGGTCAACGGTCGCGGTGTGGTCGGCGATCGTGTGAGCGCCGAACCAGACCCGCACGCGGCGCTGCTCTGCGGGGTTCTCCAGCGACTCGGTCATGGGGGCGTGTCCTTCGGTCTGTGAGGGGACCATGGGCGTCGAGACGGTTGCCGACAGTGAGGAAGCCGGTGACCGATCTCACGTGCTCACGGGTGGTAAGGAAAGAACACCTCAAAAAGCACTATCCCGGGAATAGACCGGCAAGGACCTTTACAGAGGCCTTACGCCGTCCCTGACACGCGAAGGAAAACCCCTGGTCAGGCAGGGATGGGACCGGTTCCGGCGCCCCGGGCGACGGGTCGCTGTCAAGATTGTTTGCAGGGATTTACCGGTAACGATTCGGCCGCCCGCCAAGCGTTTTCGATGAGCGCTGAATTGTCGGACGTCCTGGTAACCCTCAGCTATCGAGCGGCCACAGTACGCCGTACGCGAAGACCCGGAGCGCCGGCCGCGAGGCCGAGCAGGGCGCCGGCCAGCGGTACGACGAGCGCGGTCCGGAAGTCGGCGACGGTCAGCTCGTCGGCCGTTGCGAGGACCGCCGCGACGACGGCCAGGCCGAGCGCCGCCCCGAACTGGAACGACGTCGTGAGCACGCCACCGGCCAGCCCTTGCTCCTCCTCCGCGACACCGTCGGTCGCGGCGATCGTCAGCGGGCCGTACGTGAGCGAGAACGCCAGCCCCAGCAGCAGGAACGTCGGCAGCATCGCGAGGTAGGTCCAGTCCGCGCCGAGCGGCAGGAACAGCGCGTACGCCGCCACGGCGAACCCGAAGCCGCCGAGCACCACGCGCCCGTTGCCGAAGCGGTTGACCAGCCACGGCGTCAGCGTCGGCGCGAGGATCGAGTCGATGCCGATCACCATCAGCGCCAGCCCGGTCTCGAGCTCGGACCAGTGCCGCAGCTCCTGCAGGTAGAGCACCGCGATGAACTGGAAGCCGACGAACGACCCGACCAGCGCGACGGCGCCGAGGTTGGCGCGGACCAGGCCGGCGTTGCGCAGGATGCCGAGCCGGATCAGCGGTTCCGCCGTACGGCGTTCGATCGCGACGAACGCGATCAGCAGCAGCAGGCCCGCGAGCCCGGTCCCGGCCGTCTGGCCGATCGTGACGTCGGGGGCCCGGACGACGGTCGAGACGAGCAACATCATCGCGCCGGTCAGCGTGAGCGCGCCGGGCAGGTCGAAGCCGCTGAGCTTGGTGCGTACCGGCGCTTCCTTCGGGAGCAGGGCCAGGGCCGCGATCAGCAGGACCGCGGAGAACAGGACCGGCGCGAAGAAGACCCAGCGCCAGTCCACCGCGGTGAGCAGGCCGCCGACGACCATGCCGAGGGAGAAGCCGGCGGCGCCGATCCCGGCGTACACGAGGAGGGCCTGGTTGCGCTGCCTGCCCTCCGGGTAGCTGGTGGTGATGATCGACAGCCCGGCCGGGGTCATGAAGCCGGCCGCGACACCGGTGACGAAGCGGGCCAGGATCAGCACCCAGCCTTCGTTCGCCAGACCGCCGAGGCCGGAGAAGACCAGGAAGACGGCCAGCCAGCCGACGAACATCCGCCGCCGGCCGAGCAGGTCGGCCGCGCGGCCGCCGAGCAGCACGAAACCGCCGTACCCGAGCACGTAGGCGCTGACCACCCACTGCAGCTGGCCGGTGGACAGGCCGAGCTCGGTCCGGATGGACGGCAGCGCGACGCCCATCATCGAGACGTCGATGCCCTCCAGGAAGATCGCGCCGCACAGCACCAGCAGGACGGCCCAGGCACGCGGGCCGAGATTCGTCGACATGTAGGGGTTCCTCAAAGGGTCGGTTCTCTCTTGTAACTGACACCATCGTGCGGAACCATCGGGGAGTATGGAAGAAGGCACTTCAAAGGAACCGGGTTACTCCTGCTGCACCGAGGACGCCTTCCAGTGGGACACCCGGGAGGACTGTGAGGTCCGGCAGATCCTGGACCGGATCGGCGACAAGTGGTCGCTGCTGGTGATCGCGCTGCTCGACAGCCGCAGCCTGCGCTTCACCGAACTGAAGAAGACTATCGACGGGGTCAGCCAGCGGATGCTCACCGTCACGCTCCGGCAGCTGGAGCGCGACGGGCTGGTACGGCGTACCGTCCACCCGGTCGTGCCGCCGCGCGTCGACTACGAGCTCACCCCGCTCGGCGTGACGCTGCACGCGACGATCCAGTCGCTGGTCACCTGGACCGAGACGCACCAGAACGAGATCGCCACCGCGCGGGCGGCGTACGACGTCCGCGCACTGATGGAACGAGGCAGCGTCTAGGGTCGGGGGATGGGGATCGCCGCGCGGATTGCCGCCGCTCAGTTGTCAGGGTTGTCTCGGAGCCGCCGTCAGATCGTCGCGGGGCCGCTGGTCGGGCTGCTGCACGACGAGGACGTGTGGTTCCTGTCGTCGATGCTCGCGGCCGATCCGGGGAGGCCGTTCGATCCGGACGAGGTGTCGTGGGCGCTCGACACCGTTCGGCAGGCGTTCGCGGCCGAGGGGCGGTGGGTGCATGCGGAGCTGGTGGAGGAAGCGAATCCGGGTCTCGCGGAGGCGCTGACCGAGCACGGGATGATCGTGCGGGCGCGGCCGCCGCTGCTGGCGGTCGAGCCGGCTGAGCTGGTCGTCCCTTCGTTGCCTGAGGGCGTCACCGCGTCGTTCGTGGGGTCCGAGGAGGACCACGCGGCGTCCAACGCGGTGGCCGCTGACGCCTACGAGACCGACGACGTCACCACCACCTTCCAGCCCGACCCCGCCAGTGGCGGCGCCGTGCTCATCCGCGACCACGGCGTGCCGGTCGCGACCGCATCCTGGACCGCTGTCGCCGA
This sequence comes from Kribbella sp. NPDC104740, assembly GCF_055583505.1. NCBI lineage: Bacteria > Bacillati > Actinomycetota > Actinomycetes > Propionibacteriales > Kribbellaceae > Kribbella > Kribbella sp. NPDC104740. The sequence goes on from NZ_JBVJNV010000001.1 coordinate 7,583, forward strand.
CGGCGTCACCGAGGTCGCCGGCGTCGGCACGGTGCACTCGCACCGGCGTCGCGGTCTGGGCGCTCTTGCGACGGCGTACGCGACGCGGGAAGCCTTCGAGACCGCCGGCGCCGATCTCGCCTGGCTCACCCCCGGCGACGAAGGCGCCGACCGGATCTACCGCCGCCTCGGTTACGAGCCCAAGGCAACGGCTGTCCACCTCGGCGACCCGGGCGGGCACCTGGAAGACCTGGTCTAGGAGGGCTTTCGGGTCAGCTCGCCCGGATGCCCCGGTACGGCGTACAGCGTGATCGGCGCGGCCAGGACAGCGAACGCGGCGAGCAGGTTGAGCGTGAGCGGCAGCTCGGCGATCAGCGTGAGCGCGGGCGCCGCGAGCGCGCCGACGACCGCCGCCAGCGCGTCGACCGCGAAGAACAGCGCGCCGACCTGGGCGAGCATGCCCGGCGCGGTCACGCGCTGCACGGTCGTCTCGGTGGTGATCAGCAGGACGCTGCCGGGCAGCCCGATCAGCACGGCGGCCGCGATCGCCCACGGGACGCTCGGGGCGTTCACCAGCGCGAAGAAGGCCGCGCCGGTCGCGAGCTGGGTGGTGGCGATCAGGTCGCGGATCCCCAACCAGGACAGGGCTTTCACGCTGATCGCGGCGCCGAGCAGGTAGCCGGCGCCGAGGCCGGAGAACACATAGCCGACCGCGTAGCCCGGCGCGTGCAGCCGTTCGACGATCAGCGGCACGAGCAGTGCGGTCAGGCCGGCGTTCGCTGTGAGGAAGACACCGTTTCCGGCCAGCAGGCCGCGCAGCGGTTTCGACCGTACGGCGTACCGGAGCCCGGCGAGCGGTCGCATCGGGGTCTGCTCGGCCCGCTCCGGCCGGGTCCGGACCGCTGCGATCATTGCCGCTGACAACAAGTAGCTGGCGATGTCGACGGCCAGCACGAACTCGATCCCCGGGCCGGCGAGCAGCAGTGCGCCAAGCGGTGGAGCGCCGAGCCGTGTCACGCTCCCCGCGAATGCTCGCGCCGCGTTCGCCGCCGCGAGCTCGCGTCCGGTCCCGACGACGCTCGGCAGCAACGCCCGCGACGCCGGCCGGAACACCGTCGTCGCGATGTTCTCCACCAGCACGGCCAGGTAGATCATCCACAGCCGCTCCGGCCGATCGGCGAACAGGATCAGCCCGACCGCGGCCGCGCTGACCAGATCGGCGACCCACATCGCGCGGGCCAGATCCCAGCGCTCCAGGAGCACGCCTGCCCAAGGCCCCAGGACCAGCGCGGGCAACGCCTCCAGCGCCAAGGTCAGCCCGGTCGCCGCCGCCGATCCCGTCAGCTGGAACACGTGGAAGGGGATCGCCACGACGAGCAACCAGGAACCGATCCCTGACACGGTCCCGCTGCCCCACACCAGCCGGAAATCCCGGTTCCCCCAGATGCTCACCGCCCGACCCTAGCCGGACGTTAGAGACTGGTTGTCCCGGGCAACCTGGAACACATGGCAGAGGCGATCGAGCGGCGCAGTATCGACGTGGTCCCGGCCGCGGAACGGCACGGAACTCCGGTCAGTCAGTTCACGCTCTGGTTCGGCGCGAACATGCAGGTCACCGCGGTTGTCGACGGCGCGCTCGCGGTGGTGTTCGGCGCCGACGCGCTCTGGGCGATCGTCGGCCTGCTGATCGGCAACGTGCTCGGCGGCATCGTGATGGCGTTGCACGCGGCCCAGGGCCCGCGCCTCGGGCTGCCGCAGATGATCTCCAGCCGCGCCCAGTTCGGCGTGTACGGCGCCGTCGTACCGCTGGTGCTGGTCGTGATCATGTACCTCGGCTTCGCCGCGACCGGCACGGTCCTGGCCGGTCAGGCGGTGAACAAGATCCTGCACGTCGACGCGGCCGCCGTCGGCATCATCATCTTCGGCGTCCTCACCGCCGTGATCGCCACGCTCGGCTACCGCTGGATCCACCTGCTCGGCCGGATCGCGACCGTGCTCGGCATCCTGGGCTTCACCTACCTCGGGATCCGGCTGCTGATCACCGACGACGTCGGTGCCCTGCTCGGCGCGAAGCCGTTCGACATCGTCACGTTCCTGCTCGCGATCTCGCTCGGCGCCGGCTGGCAGCTCACCTTCGGCCCGTACGTCGCCGACTACTCGCGCTACCTGCCCGCCGACACCCCCGAACGGACGACGTTCCTCGCGACGTTCCTCGGCAGCGTGATCGGCTCGCAGTGGTCGATGACGCTCGGCGCGCTGGTCGCGGCGAGCGGCGCCGGGTTCCTCGCGAACCAGGTCGGCTACCTCGGCGACCTGGCCGGCCCGGCGGGCGTCGCGCTGCTGGTCTACCTGGTGATCGTGGTCGGCAAGCTCGCCGTCAACTGCCTGAACGCGTACGGCGGCTCGATGACGCTGCTCACCACGGTCTCCGCGTTCAGCCGGGCGACCCGGATCGGCCCGGCCGCGCGGGCGGCGTACACGAGCTGTTTCCTGCTCGTGTCGGTGCTGGTCGCGATCTTCGCGTCGGCGGACTTCCTGGACAACTTCAAGAACTTCGTGCTGGTGCTGCTGATGGTCTTCACGCCGTGGAGCGCGATCAACCTGACCGACTACTACCTGATCTCCCGCGAACGCGTCGACGTCCCCGCGCTCTACGACCCCGACGGCCGGTACGGGCGGTGGAACGCGGTCGCGCTGATCTCGTACGCCGTGGGCATCGCGGCGCAGATCCCGTTCCTGGCGCAGAAGCTGTACACCGGCCCGGTGACGGACGCGCTGGGTGGCGCGGACATCTCGTGGATCGTCGGGCTGGTGGTGACGGCCGGCTTGTACTACCCGCTGGCGCGCCGAAATGAGAAGGTCCTGCACTTCTAGGAAGTGCAGGACCTTTGGAACTCAACGAACAGTGAAACCGGCCTTCCGGAAGGCATCTGCCAAGGAACCCTCGTCCATCGGCGTCTCTTTGCCGCCCTGGCCGCCACGACCACCCTGACCACCGGCCGGACCGCGTCCACCTGGGCCACGTCCGCCACCCTGACCGCCCGGACCACGACCTCCGCCTTGCCCGCCCGGCCCACGCCCGCCGCTCTGACCGCCTTGGCCGCGGTTCTGCCCGCCGCCCGAACGCCCGGACGTCGGCGCGCCGACCTCGTCGTCCAGCCGCAGCGTCAGCGAGATCCGCTGCCGCGGGATGTCGACCTCGAGCACCTTCACCTTGACGATGTCACCCGGCTTGACGACCTCGCGCGGGTCCTTCACGTAGTTCTTCGACAGCGCCGACACGTGCGCGAGCCCGTCCTGGTGCACACCGATGTCGATGAACGCCCCGAACGCCGCCACGTTGGTGACCTGCCCCTCGAGCTTCATGCCCGGCTTCAGGTCGCCGATCTTGTCCACACCCTCGGCGAACGACGCGGTCTTGAACGCCGGCCGCGGGTCGCGCCCGGGCTTCTCCAGCTCGGCCAGGATGTCGGTCACGGTCGGTAGACCGAAGGTCTCGTCGACGAACTCCGCGGCCTTCACCGAGCGCAGCGCGGACGTGTTCCCGATCAGCGCCTTCAGCTCCGACCCGGTCTTGTCGAGGATCCGGCGGACCACCGGGTACGCCTCCGGGTGCACGCTGGAGGAGTCCAGCGGGTCGGCGCCGTCGGGGATCCGCAGGAAGCCGGCCGCCTGCTCGAACGCCTTCGGGCCGAGCCGCGGCACCTCCTTGAGCGCCGTACGGGACGCGAACGGGCCGTAGGTGTCGCGGTGCTGGACGATGTTGTCGGCCAGGCCCTGGGTGATGCCGGAGACCCGGGTGAGCAGCGGCGCGGACGCCGTGTTCAGGTCGACACCGACGGCGTTCACACAGTCCTCGACCACCGCGTCCAGCGAGCGGGACAGCGAGTTCTCCGGGAGGTCGTGCTGGTACTGGCCGACGCCGATCGACTTCGGGTCGATCTTGACCAGCTCGGCCAGCGGGTCCTGCAGCCGGCGCGCGATCGAGACCGCGCCGCGCAGCGACACGTCCATGCCGGGCAGCTCCTGCGAGGCGAACGCCGACGCCGAGTACACGGACGCGCCGGCCTCGGAGACGACCGCCTTGGTGAGCTTCAGCTCCGGGTGCTTGGCGATCAGCTCGGCGGCCAGCTTGTCGGTCTCGCGGGACGCCGTACCGTTGCCGATGGCAATCAAGTCGACCTGGTGCGCGGCGCAGAGCGCGGCCAGCTGGGCGATCGACTTGTCCCACTGGTTCTGCGGGACGTGCGGGTAGATGACGCCGGTCGCGGTGACCTTGCCGGTCGCGTCGACGACGGCGACCTTGACGCCGGTCCGGAAGCCCGGGTCGAGGCCCATCGTGGCGCGGGTGCCGGCCGGGGCGGCCAGCAGCAGGTCGCGCAGGTTCGCGGCGAAGACGCGGACCGCCTCGTCCTCGGCGGTCTGCCGCAGGCGCATCCGCAGGTCGATGCCCAGGTGCACGAGGATCTTGGTCCGCCAGGCCCAGCGGACCGTCTCTACCAGCCACTTGTCGCCGGGACGGCCCTGGTTCTCGATGCCGTTCTGGCGGGCGATCGTCGTCTCGTACTCCGTGGGGCCGTCGACCTCGACACCGGCCGGCAGCGGCTCGACGCTCAGCGAGAGCACGTCCTCCTTCTCGCCGCGGAACATCGCCAGGATCCGGTGCGACGGCATCTTGCCGAACGGCTCGTCGAAGTCGAAGTAGTCGGAGAACTTCGCGCCGTCGGTCTCCTTGCCCTCACGGACCGTGGAGGCCAGCCGGCCCTGCGACCACAGCCGCTCACGCAGCTCACCGATCAGGTCGGCGTCCTCGGCGAACCGCTCGACCAGGATCGCGCGGGCGCCGTCCAGCGCCGCCTGCGGGTCGGCGACACCGGCCTCGCCGTTCACGAACACCGCGGCCGCGGCCAGCGGCTCGTACGACGGGTCGCTGAGCAGCCCGTCGGCCAGCGGCTCCAGCCCGGCCTCGCGGGCGATCATCGCCTTGGTCCGCCGCTTCGGCTTGAACGGCAGGTAGATGTCCTCGAGCCGGGACTTGGTCTCCGCGGCCAGGATCGACGCCTTCAGCGCGTCGTCGAGCTTGCCCTGGCTCTCGATCGACTCCAGCACCGTCTTCCGGCGCTCCTCGAGCTCCCGCAGGTACCGCAGGCGCTCCTCGAGGTCACGCAGCTGCGCGTCGTCGAGCTCCCCGGTGACCTCCTTGCGGTACCGCGCGATGAACGGAACCGTCGAACCCTCGTCCAGCAGCCCGACCGCCGCCTTCACCTGCCCGACCCCGACCCCCAGCTCGTCGGCGATCCGCTGCTCGATCGACTGCAAACCCACTGTGCCGTTCCCCTCTACGTCCAACTGACTGGCACACATCCTTCCCCATCCCACCCCCATTCCACGACCTCGCCCCCACGGGCTTGTGGACAAACCCGGGACCGGCCCCGCATCATCCGAGGTCATGAGGGGGATCGGCTGGACGATGCTCAAGGACGGCTCGCTGGAGCCACCACCGCGCCTGGTGCGCTTCGGGAGCGTGGTGTTCGCGGTGGGGACACTGGTCAACCTGCCCGACGACCACGCCCCGCACGAGATCGCGTTCGCGGCGTTCATCTGCTTGATGGCCCTCGGTGTCACCGTCGGCGCGAAGCCCATCGCTGACGGACGCGTGGACCGGTGGGCACGGGCCCACCCGGTCCTGAACGGCGCCATCTTGACCGCACTGTTGGCGACCGGCTGCTTTGCTCTGGTGTCGGAGTTCGGCGGCGAGCGGACCGGCCTGCTCGTCGGCGTCCCGGCTGGTGCCCTCGTTGCCGTCATCGGGATCGTCCGGGAGCGCAGCCGTCAAGCTCGAGCGGCCAACACCCACCACTGACCAAGCCGCCGCGCCACCCCCGAAAACGGGGGTGGCGCGGCGTGTCGTGCAGGTTGATCAGTGGTGGGTGTCGGTCACACGGCGTCGAGCACCTCGACCGGCGCGGCGTCGGCCTCGGCCTCCGCAGCCTTCGGGCGCATCAGCGTGCAGGCGATCACCACCGACGCCGCGACGATGGCGGCGGCTACCGCGAAGGAGTAGTGGAAACCGCTGGTCAGCGCGTCCAGCGCGGGCTTGCCGGCAGCCGCCAGGGACTCGGTGCGAGTCGCCGAAAGAGTGGCGAGGACGGCCAGGCCCAGGGCGGCGCCGACCTCGGCCGTCGTACCGATCAGGCCGGAGGCCAGGCCCGCGTCCTCGGGCTTCACGTCGGACATCGACAGGCCCATCAGCGCGGGGAAGCAGACGCCGCCGCCGAGGCCGAGGAGGATCAGGACCGGCAGGACGTGTACGACGTAGCTGCCGCCGACGGGCGCCTGGGTGAAGAGGGCGAGCCCGACCACGATCAGCGACAGGCCGGCGATCAGCGGGCGGCGCGGGCCGAAGCGCATCACGAGCTTCTCGGAGTACCGGACGGACAGCAGGCCCATCACCAGCGTGGTCGGCAGGAACGCGAGGCCGATCTCCAGGGCGTCGTACCCGAGGACGCGCTGCAGGTACAGCGAGCCGAGGAAGAAGATCCCGAACATCCCGGACGACGACAGCGCCTGGACCAGGTTCGCGCCGGTCAGCGTGCGGGAGCGGAAGATCCGCAGCGGCACCAGCGGGTTCGCGGCAGTCGACTCCCGGACGACGAAGCAGGCGAGCAGTGTCAGCGTCAGCGCGCCGAGCGCGATCGTCCGCGGCGCGGTCCACCCGAGCTCGGCGGCCGGGCTGACGATGGTGAACACGCCGACCATCAGCGCCGCGGTGATCAGCACCGCACCCGGTACGTCGGTGCCGCGGCCCATCCCGAGGCCCTTGTCCTTCTCGATCAGCCGGATCGCCAGCCACGCGGTCGCGATCCCGATCGGCAGGTTGATGAAGAAGATCCAGTGCCAGCTGATCGCCTGGGTCAGTACGCCACCGGCGAGCAGCCCGATCGATCCGCCCGCGGAGGCGACGAAGGCGTAGACGCCGATCGCCTTGGCCTGCTCGCGCGGCTCGGGGAACAGCGTGACGATCATGCCGAGGATCACCGCGGAGGTCAGCGCGCCGCCGACGCCCTGCAGGAACCGCGCCGCGACGAGCATCTCCTGCGACCCGGCCAGCCCGCACCAGACCGACGCGGCGGTGAACAGCGCCAGACCGGCGACGAAGATGTTCCGGCGCCCGAGCAGGTCGCCGAGCCGCCCGGCCAGCAGGAGCAGGCCGCCGAAGGCGATCAGGTAGGCGTTCACGACCCAGGCGAGCGACGAGCTGGTGAAGCCGAGGTCGTCCTGGATCGCGGGCAGCGCCACGTTCACCACGGTCACGTCGAGCACGATCATCAACATGCCCGCGCAGAGCGTGTAGAGGGCGAGCCAGCGGGACCTGCCGCTGCCCTGCACGGCCGGCGGCGTCGCCAGGGATTCGGTGGTCGCGTGCATGCTGGTTCTCCTCTGATCCGTAGGTTTGCTTACACCCCTACGTCGAACCAGCGCGGCTCAGATCGACACGGCTCCCGATTCTTTTCTGCGGGCCGGCTTGGCGATCCAGTACGCGATCAGCGCCGGAACCAGTCCGGAGCCGATCACGAACAGTGTCGGGAGCCGCCCGATCACCAGGAACCAGGTGGCCAGCCCCACCACACCGCCGGCCACAGCGAGCGACCGTCGGAGGAGGAACAGGTTCGCCGACCGGAACACGCTGCGCGTGGTCGCGTCGTCCTCGGCGTCCGGCATCACCGCGAGCGCGCTCAGGTAGAGCCCGACGATCATCCCGCTGAGCGGAACCAGGACGGCGAGCGCGGCGATCCGGACCGGTCCGTTGGTGGAGGCCCAGAAGAACAGCCCGAACGCGAGTGCCACGCCACCGAAGTACAGGGCCAGCCCGGCCAGCCAGAACCGCTTGAAGCACCACTTGAACTCAGCGAAGAACCGCCGCATCAGCGCTGGGTGCTCCTGCCCGATCGCGTACGGCAGCACCCGCTGGAGCGCGAACGCGGCTGGGAACAGCGTGACGATGCCGAAGCTGAGCAGCAGGAAGGTCAGCTGCAGCATCAGCAGGTCGCCGACCAGCGACAGTTTCGCCATCACGACGTTGGTCCGGCTGCCGGCCTCACTCACAGCGGTTCCTCCTGGTTCGTCGGCACACAGATGATCGTATGATCACAAACAATCACGGTCAGATCACAACGCACATCGTTTGGGGGCCGAGCATGCTCGCACCGGAGCGCCACGAGCTGATCCTGCGCAGCCTGCGCCGGCACGGCCGCCTCCGGGTGGCGGAGCTGGCCGCCGAGCTCGGCGTCTCGGCGATCACAGTACGCCGTGACCTCGCCGAGCTGGATGCTGCCGGACTGCTCCGCCGCGTGCACGGCGGCGCGGTCGGGACCGGCTCGGCCGGGGCCGCGACCCCGGGCAGCCAGCTGACGGTCGGCCTGGTCGTCCCGAGCTCGACGTTCTACTACACCGACGTGATCCGCGGCGCGGAGGCGATGGCCGACCGGTACGGCGCGCGCCTGGTGCTCGGCGTCTCCGGGTACGACGAGCAGGTCGAGGCCGAGCGGATCGACAAGATCCTCGGCCTCGGCGTCGCCGGGCTGCTGCTCGCGACCGCGCTCGGGGACAGCCGGGCCGGCGAGGTCGGCCCGCGGCTGGACGCGATCGACGTGCCGGTGGTGCTGATGGAGCGCGCGTTCGGTTTCCCCGACGCGCTGCACGAGTACGACCACGTCCGCACCGACCACGCGTACGGCGCGATGCTCGCGCTGCGGCACCTGGTCTCACTCGGCCACCGCCGGATCGGGATCAACCTGAACGCCAGCGTCACGGCGTACTGGTTGCGGCAGGGGATCGCGGAGGCGGCGGCCGCGCTCGGCGTCGACCTGTTCGTGTCGCCGGTGGTGCTGCCGGCCCGCGGCGAGGATCCGGACACGGTGGCGAAGCTCGACGCGTTCCTGGCCGAGTGCGAGGCGCACGGCGCGAACGCGGTCCTGGTGCACTCCGACGAGCACGCGGCGCGGCTGGTCGAGCGGGCGATGGAGCGCGGGCGGCGGGTGCCCGACGACCTGGCCGTGATCGCGTACAACGACGAGACCGCCGCGCTGGCCGTCGTACCGCTGACCGCGGTCTGTCCGCCGAAGCTGCAGCTCGGCGAGACCGCCTGCGAGCTGCTGCTGCGCCGCCTCAAGGGCGCTCCAGGCCGCCGATCGGCGACCCAGCATCTGAGCCTCCTGCCGGAACTCCGCGTCCGCGAGTCCTGCGGAGCGGCACTCGCTGATCGAATTTGATCATTCGAGCGCCAGGGTATTGACGGGGAAAGCCCTTTCCCATACTTTCGCTGCACTCGGTGCGCCGGTCGTCACCCGCCCGGACGCGCACGGCAGCGAAGGAGTTCCCCTGTGAGACGTGGTGCTGGGTTGGCGGTGCTCGTGGCCGCGGTCGGACTGGTCGCGAGCGCCTGTGGCAACGGGGTGATCGACAAGAGTACGGACGGCGTCCCGCCTGCCGAGGCGACCGGGACGCTGCGGGTTCTGCTCCCGTCGTTCCCGGCCAGCAACGACGGCCGGAAGGCGTTCGCGAAGGTCGCGGAAGACTTCAACAAGAAGTACCCGAAGATGAAGGTCGAGCCGGACTACGCGACCTACGGCAACCTGAACGAGAAGATCTCCACCTCGATCGCGGCCGGCATCCCGTACGACGTGATGGTGACCGGCGTCGGCTGGATCCAGACCTTCGCCTCCAAGCGGCTGTTCGCCGACCTCGGCGACTACGGAGTCACCGCGGACACCATCCGGGACAAGAGCATCGGCGCGCTGATCCCGTCGGCGTCGTACGACGGCAAGATCTACGCCTACCCGCTGCTGGCCGACGCGCGCGCCGCCGCGCTGCGGATCAGCGCCTTCAAGGAGGCCGGGCTCGACCCGGACAAGCCGCCGACGTCGATGGCCGAGATCAAGGTCGCGGCCGAGAAGCTGACCAAGCGCGACGCGAACGGGACCATCACCCGGTCCGGGTTCGACCTGGCCGCGCCGACCAGCTTCCGGCAGACCTACACGACGCTGCTCGCCTCGACCGGGACGCCGCTGTACAAGGACGGCGTGGCCAACTACTCCAACGAGAAGGGCCTGGAGACGCTGAACTGGCTGAAGTCGATGATCAACAACGTCCAGCCGTACGGCCAGCAGAATGCCTCGGCGCAGCCGCTGGTGCTGACCGGTGACGCGGCGATGGGGATCGTCGGCGGGGCCGTCGACTGCTCCGAGAAGGGTGTCGGCCAGGCCAACTGCGACGACCTGAAGTTCTTCCGGTTCAACAGCGGCACCGAGGTCGAGTTCGTCGGTGGCGACCTGGCCTCGATCGGGTCCCGCAGCCGGCACAAGGAAGCGGCCTGGTCGTTCATCGAGTCGCTGACCGAGCCGAAGACCGTCGACGCGATCGCCAAGCTGAACCGAAAGATCCCGGCGTACAAGGACGCGGTGAACTCGCCGCAGGCCCAGTCCAACCCGTTGAGCAAGTTCGTCGCCGGCGGACTCGAGCTCGCCATCTACGAGGGCGGCTCGGCGAACTGGCTGGAGATGCGGGCCAACTTCGACGCCCAGCTCACCCAGGCGGTCCTCGGTCAGAAGGATCCCGCCAAGGTGCTGGCCAACCTGGCAGGACAGTCCCGATGAGCGCCACTCTCGAACGTACCGGACCCGCCCTCGCGACCCCCCGTACCGTTGCCCCTGGCAAGGACAGCCGCAAGCTGATCCGCAGCCAGGTCCGGGCCGGCTGGCTGCTGATCGCCCCCGCCCTGCTGCACTCCGGGATCTTCATCGTGATCCCGGTGATCGCCGCGGTGGTGCTCAGCTTCACCGACTACAGCTTCGGTGACTCCTGGGCCTGGGTCGGTTTCCAGAACTACACCGACCTGTTCCGCGACCAGGACTTCCGGGCCGCACTGGTCAACACGATCCTGTACGCCGTGGTGGTGATCCCGGTCTCGATGGCGATCTCGCTGCTGATCGCGCTCGGGCTGAACCAGAAGATCCGCGGCCTCGGCTTCTTCCGGACCGCCTTCTACATCCCGACCGTCACCGCGACCGTGGCCGTGGCGACGATCTGGCTGTGGATCTACAACCCGGGCTCGGGTCTGGCCAACGGGTTCCTGAGCCTGTTCGGCTTCGCACCGAGCGCCTGGCTGTCCGACCCGGGGACGGCGCTGCCGTCGCTGATGGTGGTCGGCATCTGGCAGGGCCTGGGCACCAAGATCATCATCTACCTGGCCGCGCTGCAGGGGGTCTCCCGGGACCTGCTGGAGTCGGCGTCGCTGGACGGTGCCGGTCGCTGGCAGAAGTTCGCGAACGTCACCTGGCCGGCGCTCGGCCCGGTCCAGTTCTTCGTCCTGATCACCTCGATCGCCGGCACCTTCCAGGTGTTCGACCTGGTCTACGTGATGACCAAGGGCGGTCCCGGCACCGAAACCACGGTGCTGGTGCTCGACATCTACCAGAACGCGTTCCAGGCACTCCGACTCGGCTTCGCGTCCGCCGAGACGGTGATCATGATGATCCTGATCGCGATCTTCATCGGTCTCGGACGCCTGCTGCAGAGGGCGGATGTCAATGACTAGCGCAACGGTGTCCGTGGTCGGCGAGAGCAAGCCGTCGACGCTGCGGATCGGCCGGATCCTGCTGTACGTCGTGCTGACGGTCGGCGCGATCCTGATGATCATGCCGTTCCTGTGGATGGTGCTGACGGCGTTCAAGAACGAGCTGGAGATCGCCAAGTTCTCCTGGCTGCCCGGTGAGCTGCGCTGGCGCAACTTCGTCGAGGCGATGCAGACCGCGCCGTTCCTGCGCTACTTCCGCAACAGCCTGTTCATCGCGGTCGGCGAGACGGCGTTCACGCTGGCGGTCTGTACGACGGCCGGCTACGCGCTGGCCAAGCTGCCGATCCGCGGCGCGAAGGCGCTGCTGGCGTACTTCATCACGCTGCTGCTGGTGCCGTTCCAGATCCTGCTGGTGCCGCTGTTCCTGATCGTGAAGTCGATCCCGCTGTTCGGCGGCAACAACATCCTCGGTCAGGGCGGCATCGGCTGGCTGAACTCCTGGTGGGGCCTGATCATCCCGCTGGGCGCCGCGCCGCTGTTCACCTTCCTGGCCCGGCAGTTCTACGTGTCGGTCCCGAACGAGCTGGCCCAGGCGGCCCGGGTCGACGGGCTCGGCGAGTTCGGCATCTTCTGGCGGATCATGACCCCGCTGATCAAGCCGGCGCTGATCACCATCTGCGTGTTCCAGATCGAGGCGGCCTGGAACGGCTTCCTCTGGCCGCTGATGATCACCACGTCGGACTCGATGCGCCCGCTCCAGCTGGGCCTGGCGATCTTCGCCCAGAACCCGGCCGAGGTGCAGTGGCCGTACCTGATGGCCGGGACCGCGCTGGCGACGCTGCCGATGATCGTGATGTTCGTCTTCGCCCAGAAGCGCTTCGTCGAGGGGATGGCGAACGTGGGCATCAAGGGCTGACGCTCCGGACAAGGGCCTGGACAAGCGAAAGAGCCGCCGTCGACCCACCTGGTCGACGCCGGCTCTTTCGTTTGGTTCGCTCTCAGGCCCCCCTGGAGAGTTCCCCGTTGTTTCCCCCCTGTACTGCTTCCCCCTGTTACTACCCCCCATTTCGGTGGGTCCCCTTGTGCAGGTGCTCGCCCCGCCCCGGGCGAGCACCTGCTGGGGCCCCCTCCACAAACCGGTGATCCCGAAGAAGCACCGGAGCGTCCACCAAGCCCCCCAGCCAGGCCGCTCAGACCTTTTATCGTCACAAGGTGAAGTGTGTTACACGTTTCCTCCACCTTTTTCTGGGGAATCCCGAAGGATTTCAGCCCTGTCTGGTCCGAAACGCCGAATTGTCGCGTTCCGAATTCCACCGCTCACTCAGCGTGAGGGCCGATTGGCCTCCAGGCCGACCTGATCACCGGTGCCGTCGGCTTCGGCGGCCGAGAGTACGGCGTACAGCAGGCCTGGGAAGCGGGCCTCGACGTCCTCACCACGCAGGGTCACCCAGCAGCGGGTGCCTTCCTTGCGGGTCCGGGTCAGGCCGGCGTCGCGCAGAACGCGCAAATGGTGGCTCAGTGTGGATTTCGCGACCGGCGCCCGGAATTCACCCCAGCCGCGTTCCTGGCCGTCGGCGAGAACGCGGATCAGCCCGACCCGGACCGGGTCGCTGAGGGCTGCCATCACCTCGGTCAGCCCGATCGCGGTGAGCTCGGGGTGCTGGGTCGCGCGCATGAGGTCGATGGTAGCTTGTTCGATGTTCTACGAACATCGAACGTCAAGTCAGGGAGCGGCTGTGCAGGACCTCGGTGGGAAGAGCGGGCGGATCGCGGCGGACTTCGGCGGGCGGGCGGTGATCGTGACCGGGGCCGGTTCGGGGATCGGTCGTGCCGCGGCGCGGTTGTTCGTCGCGGCGGGTGCGGACGTGCTGGCCGTCGGGCGGCGTCCGGAGCCCTTGCAGGAGCCGGCCGGGGTGGAGGCGTTGTCCGTCGATCTCTGCGGTCCGGCTGCCGGCGAGCGCGTGGTCGCCGCGGCGATCGAGCGGTTCGGGCGGCTCGACGTACTCGTCAACAACGCCGGGGCCTTCGACCTGATGCCGCTCCCGGACGTCTCGGCCGAGCGGATCGAGGCGCTCTTCGCCGTCAACGTCACCGCGCCGAGCCTCCTGGCCCAGGCCGCGCTCCCTCACTTGCGCGAGACCCAGGGCTCGATCGTGAACGTGTCCAGCACGTTCGGCCATCGCCCCCTCGCGGGTGCTGCCCACTACGCCGCGGCCAAGGCCGCGATCGAGCAGCTGACCCGTAGCTGGGCTCTCGAACTGGCGCCCGACCAGATCCGCGTCAACGCGGTCGCGCCCGGGCCGACCGAGTCGGAAGCTCTGACCGCTGCGGGTCTGTCCGCCGAGCTCATCGAGCAGGTGAAAGCCGACGAGGCGGCGCGGATCCCGCTGGACCGTCGGGGCGAACCCGAGGAGGTCGCTCGCTGGCTCCTGCACCTGGCCGCCGCCCCCTGGCTGACCGGGCAAGTGCTCACCGTCGACGGCGGCCTCGAGCTCACCTGAGGTGCGCGTCCACTGCTCGTCTGACGAACCCGTCGAGTTGTGGATCGTCCAGTACCAGGTCGAGCGCCTTCGTTGCTCGCAGTACCGCGAGCCCGTGCAGGTTGGTCCACAGCGCGACAGTCCGCTCCGCGGCATCGTCCGGAGCTGAGGAGGCCACCAGCTTCGTCAGTACTTCGAGCAGCGGCAGCGTCGTCGTACGGAGGTTGCCCCCGGCCCCTTCCAGGAGGTCGTGGCGGAAGATCAGCTCGAACATCGCCGGGCGTTCGGCGGCGAAGTCGAGGTAGCGGCGGCCGAGCTCGACCAGTTGATCTCGGGGCGACTGGTTGTGGTCCGGTGCCGTCTGGTCCCGGGTCGGCCCGCCCTCAGGCGCCGTCAGCCGCGCCGCGAGATCTGCCAGCCCGGTCGCCGCGATCGCCGCCAGCAAGGAGTTGTGGGTCGGGAAGTACCGCCGGGGCGCGCCGTGCGAGACGCCGACGTGGCGCGTGATCGCCCGCAGCGACAGGGCCGCCGCGCCGTCCCGCTCGAGCAGCTCGACGCCGGCCAGCACCAGCCGGTCGCGCAACGGGATCTCCTCCACCCGCGCATTCTCCCCTACGCAGAAGCCTGTTCCGTGCACCCGGCGATGCCGTACGCTTCCTGACGTGACTGCCGGGTCGGCTTCGAGCCATGCACGAGTAGGGTTCCCGGCCGCGTTCTGAGCGCGGCGAGGGCCGATCGCGGCCCGCCTGTTGTCTCCACTGATCGGCGCGTGGTTCTGCCGCGCCTTCCACCCTTCTGCGCCCCTGCCCGCGCGCGTTCGCGGGCCACTTCGTCATGCCCGTTTCCGGAAAGGACCTGAATGCTGAACGACCAGATCATCGCGGAGTTCCGCGCCAACCAGGGCGAGGTCGGCGGCCCGTTCGAGGGCGCCCGCCTGCTCCTGCTCACCACCAAGGGCGCTCGCACCGGCCGCCCGCACACGGCGGTGCTCGGCTACTACCCCGACACCGACGGCCGCGTGCTCGTCGTCGGTTCGGCCGGCGGCGGCCCCAAGCACCCCGACTGGTTCCACAACCTGCTCACCTCCCCACGCGCCACCGTCGAGTCCGGCGCTTTCACGTACGACGCGGAGGCGACCGTCCTGGCCGGCGCCGAGCGCGACGAGACGTTCGCCCGCCTGGTCGAGGCCGACGCCGGCTGGGGCGAGTACCAGCGCCAGACCGCGCGTACGATCCCGGTCGTCGTACTGACCCCGGTCGAGGCCGGCCCGCCGGTGCTCGCCTCCGGTCCGCCGTCGTTCGGCACGTACCTGGTCGCCATCCACGCCACGTTCCGCCGCGAGCTGGCCTTGATCCGGACCGAGCTTGCAACCTCGGGTTCAACGCTCGGCGCCCAGCTGCGGATGAACTGCCTGAGCGTCTGCCAGGGCCTGCACAACCACCACACCGGCGAGAGCACGGGCATCTTCCCGATGCTGCTCGACCGCTACCCGGAGCTCACGACCGAGATCACAGCGCTGCAGGCCGACCACGACAAGATCGCCCTGCTGCTCGACGAGCTGCAGGAGCTGGTCCGCGGCGGCCGCTCGGCCGACGTACTGGCTGAAGTCGACCGTCTGATCGACGAGCTCACCACGCACCTCGACACCGAGGAGGCGATCCTCATCCCCCTGCTCTGATCGCCACCGCGCCTTCGCGCACCTGCAGCCCCTGGATCGGGGCCCGGCTGGTCACCACGACCATCGGGCCCCGACCCGGCAGCAGTGGCCGCACCTGCTCGGCGTCGCGGGCGTTGTCGAGCCGGACGAGCATCCGCCGCCCGGCGGTGACCGTACGGAAGAGCGCCGACTGCTCCTCGAGCCGTTCGGGGATCTCGGTCACGCCGACCGCGCGCAGCAGGTCGGCGCACTGCGCAGCAGACCCCTGCAAATCAAGGCGAATCTCCCCGTCGGGGAAGGTCTGCTCCTGAGCCCACTGGCCGACCAGTGCGGCCTGGCCTTCGCCGTACACGACAGCGAGCCTGCTACCTCGCCGTACGGCGCTCAAGCCGTCGTCGCCCACTGGCGGGTCGCTCAGCCGCCGGTGGACTGTTTGCAGCTCTTCCGACGGGTCAGCACCGAGCTGGTCGGCCAGGTGCGCGCGCACTGTCTCATAGGCGTTGAGCGCCTGGTCGCGCTCGCCCTGCTCTTCCAGCGCGACGATCAGCCGCAGCCAGAGCGACTCCCGCAACGGGTGCTTGCTCGCCAGCTCCTGCAGCTCAGCAGCTGGTAGGTCTGCCCGCTCTGCTGCCCGCAGGTAGCGCTCGGTCAACGCCGGGCTGTACGTCGCCCGCAGTACGTCAGATCCGCAGTCCACCAGAGGCTCCCCGCGCCACAGCTGCAGCGCCTCCTGGTCGCACAGCTCGTGGAACCGCCGAGCATCCACGTCGGCAACCAGCTGATACCCAGCAGGCCCCGACAGGACCTGCTCCGCGCCCAGCGCGCGCCGCAACCGCAGTACAGCGTTCTGCAACGCAGCACGGGGATTGCTCGGCCGCTGGTCCCACAGCTGGGTGGCCAGCTCGTCAACGTCGACCCAGCCGTCCCTGACCGCCAGCGCTGCCAGCAACGCTCGCTGGCCCGGAGCTGTGATCTGCACGGGCTTGCCGTCGACCAGTACCTCCAGCGGTCCCAGCAGTCGTACTTGAAGCTGACGACTCACCAGCGCCTCCCTCCGGCTACCGTAACCGCCGGAGGGATCACTGAGAGTCAGCGCAGGAACAGGTACCGGAAGGCCGCTTGGACGTTCGCGTTGGACGGGACGACCTGCAGCGTCGACGGCGGGTAGTCGAAACTGGTCAGGAACGTCGAGTAGGTGATCCGCGCCGGGCAGTCCGGCCCGTCGATCTGCACCCGGGTGTTCGACACGACCCGGCCGGTCCGCAGCTCGTAGACCTTCACCGGGACCGCCACCTTGTGGAAGGTGACGTCGGAGATGTTCTGCGGGTTCTTCTCGCTCCGGTAGGGACAGGTCCGCAGCGACGTGCCGTCGACCGCCTCCTCCGAGCAGACGATCACGACCGCGTTGCTGGCGTCACTGGCCCGCCAGGACGCCGGGAGCCGCTTGGTGTACTCGTCGTCGCCCTCGAACAGCCCGGAGTTGAAGCCACCGGCGTACGGGCGGGCGCCGCTGTACTGCGCCGGGTGATCGCAGTACGAGTCCTCGGCCAGCAGCTTGCGGACGTTGGTCAGCTCGATCGCCAGCGTCGCCTGCCGGATGCCGGCCTTCGCCTTCGCCACCCGCGAGTCCTTCGGGTACTGGCTCACCAGCTGCTGGTACGACGACCGCGCGGCGTCCCAGCTCTTCTGCCCCAGCAGGCGATCCGCGCACGCGAGGATCGCGGCCGGCGCCGTCTTGGTGACCGTGTCCTTGGACTGGTCGAGCAGGTTCTTCGTCGCCTCGCGCTGCCGCAGCCAGTCGGTCACCCGGACCGTCCGGCACGGGTCCTCCACCGGCAGGTCGTCGAGCCAGCCCTTCAGCGTCACGTCGACGGTCTTGTCGTGGCCCGGCTCAGCCAGTACGTCGCCGAGCGTGTCGAATCCCTGCTGCAGCGAGGTGTAGTCACCAGTCAGCCCAACGGACAGCACGGATTTCGCCTCGTCCAGCCGGCCGCAGAGCGCGACCTCCGCGTCGCCCTTCTCGGTCCCCGGCGCGTCCACGAGCCGGTGCCCGAACCACAGCTCCTCCTGGGCGTCGGTGAGTTTGGCGCAGTCCCCGGCCTCACGGGCCTCGTCGACCTTGCCGGAGATCCGGCCGGCGTCGTACCGGACGATGCCGATCGCCAGCAGGACAGGGATCGCGACGCCGAGCGCGACCAGGCGCTTGGTCAGGTTCGACTCCTTGCGCGGCGACCGGTGCGCCACGAACCAGCCGTGCGCGACGACCAGCACCCACCAGACGACCAGCGCGATCTCGCACCAGGTCTGCTTCAGCACCAGCAGGAAGATCAGCAGCGAGCCGACGACCATCAGGTTGACGATCGCCAGCACCCAGCGCTTGATCATCACGTAGCCGATGCCCAGCAGCGACGCGTTGCCGACCGCGGCCGCCAGCGGGTCGGCCGGAGGCGGTGGTGGGGGAGGCGGCGGTGGTGGTGGCGGTTGCCAGGCGTATTGCGGCGTGTAACTCATCAGGTCCCTCCCCAGCACAGGCCTCGTCACAGTCAGTGTGCGACTTTTGACGCGCCTTAAACCCGGGCTGACAGGGTCCTGCCACTAGGTCCGCTCGACGGCGTACGCGCGGGCGGCGTACGGGTCGAGTGCTTGGTAGGAGCGAACGAACACCGCCCGCAAGTCGCCGCTCGCCGAGGCCTTCAGCCGTAGCTCGTCGACCATTGCTGTGATGTCGCCGTCGCAGCGGACTGCGGCGATCGACAGGGCCAGCGGGACGTGGCCACAGAGGTTGGCGAGCTCTCGCAGGGCTTGCTGGTCGGTAGCGCCGGTCTTGGTTCGCAGGAGCTCGATCGACTCGCCGGCTTGCAGTTCGTCGACGGCGATCCGTGGTGCGCCTTCGCGGATCGCCAGGCCGTGCAGCTCGTTGCGGCTGGTCACCAGGGCCAGCGAGCCGGTTCCTGGGATCAGCGGGCGGACGTGGTCGGCGTCGAAGGCGTTGTCGAGGAGCAGGAGGCAGCGGCGGCCGGCGAGCGTCGTACGGAGTAGGGAGCTGCGCGCTTCTACGTCGTACGGGATCTGGTGCTCTGGTAGGCCTAGGCCGATCAGGAAGCTCTTGAGTGCTGAGGCGGCGTCTATCAGCTCGCCGGGGCCGTAGCCCTGCAGGTCGATGAACAGTTGGCCGTCCGGGAAGAGCTGCTGGCGTTGCTGCGCCCACTGCAGGGCCAGCGCGGTCTTGCCGATGCCGCCGGATCCGTGCAGTACAACGGCTGTCGAGTCGATCGCCTCGTCCAACGCCTTCAGCTGTTGGGCTCTGCCGACGAAGACACCACGTGCTGCGGGCAGCTGCTGCGGCACGGCCTTTGTCGACAGCAGTTCGGCGTACTGGCGTTTGAGGTCGGGAGAGGGATCAGCGCCGAGCTCGTCGGCCAGCAGCACTCGTACGGACTCGTAGCAAGCCAGCGCCTCCGCCGGACGCCCGGACTGCTTGAGCGCCTTGAGCAGCTGCGCCCAGAACGCTTCACGCAAAGGGAAGCGCGCAGTCAGCTCACGCAGCTCGGCCACTACCGCGCCATGCTGACCAGCGGCGAGCTCCAGGTCGACCCGGTGCTCGCGGGCGCTCAGGTAGAGCTCGATGATCCGCTCCGACTCCACCTCATCCAGCCACTGCGACCCGACGCCCTCGAACGGCTTGCCACGCCACAACTGCAGGGCCTCTGTCAGCAACCGCCGCTGCTCGCCAGCGGTCTGTGCCGTCTGCGCCTCGTGCAGCAGCCGCCCGAACCGTACGGCGTCCACGTGCTCCGGCGCGACGTCGAGCCGGTACCCGTCGCACTCGGTCCGGATCCGGGCACCGCCCAGCAGCCGGCGGAGCCGGGTGATCTGCGTCTGCGTGCTGTTGCGGACGTGGGCGGGCAGCTGCTCGCCCCACACCGCCTGCGCCAGCCGCTCGACCGACACCGTCCGCCCGACCTCGCTGGCCAGCATCGCGAGCGCCGCCCGGAGCCGTCCCGAGCCGACCTCGACCTGCTGCCCGGCGACCCGCACCGACAGCGGCCCGAGCACGCCGATCTCCACCGAACATCCGCACTCCATCGCCCACCCTCCCCGAGTTCCCGTTCACAGTAGGAGCGCGCAATTGCCTCAAGCAAACATTTGCATCAGCCTCGAACCCTCGGCCGCTCGCTGCCCGATCGGGCAGGTTTTCTTCGACCTTCCGTGCCGGATTTCGCGGTGCTAGCTTGAAATCTCCGGCCGTTCCGCAGGGGGAAACCATGACCGAGTCCACCGATCCACGGGCGTTTCTCGACAGCCTCAAACGCGACGAGCTCGAGCCGCCGATCGTCCTGCCCGGCATGCTGAAGCCGGCCGACGACAGCGACGACTACGTGATGTTCGCCCAGGGCACCGTCTGCCAGAACTGGGTCCGCATCGCCGTCGACAGCATCCAGTCGATCGAGCTGCTCCAGCAGGTCCCGTGCGACGAGCACTCCCACCCGCTGGTCCTGCTCCGCCTCAAGCCGGCCACCTCCGACGAGGGCAAGATGTTCGCCGCGCTGATGCAGGCCGTCGCCCGGAACCGCCCGCGCTCCGCCCGCCGCCGCTCGGCGGACCCGTACGGCCCCACCCTCAGCCCGTTCGACCCGGTCGACCGCGGCCCCGCCCCCCGCGCCGACCGCCGCGCCAAGACCGTCCGCCGCTCCCGCTCCGGCGGCGAACCCCGCGCCGCCGACGACTTCCGCTGGTGCAACAGCATCCCCGACATCGACATCGACGACCACGGCGTCTGGTGCCTCGACTGGTGCTGGGAGTCCGAAGGCCAAGCCAGCTACATGCTCTGCGACGACCTGCGCGCCCTCACCACAGAGCCCATCTTCAAGTAGCCCCTACTCCCGCCCCACCCAGCCGGCCACACAAACTTCGTTGCCCTCAGCATCAGCCAGCACCCACCACTTCGGCGCGGTGCTCATCCGACACGAGACGCCCGCCGGCACTGAGCGATGCTGCCACCCGCTGCTCCGCCAGATCGACCCGAAGCTGCTCCTCGGCCTCCCCGGCTACCCGCGAGATCGCATCGACGAGCGCGACCCCCGCCGCCAGCGACTCGGCCCGGAAGTACGCCGACACCAGGTGGTACAGCGACCGCCAGTCCTCGACCCCGTCCGCCGCGTGGAATTCCGCTGCCGTCACCATGCCTCCGAACCTGACACCGCGCCCTCGGCGTCCGGAGCGAGCGAAGCGGGCTGACAACCGGTCACGGCGACACCTATGATGACCACGATGACAACGACCTCCTCGTACGGATCGGGGGAATCGTTCGCGCAAGGTGAGTGCTGATGGCCTCTCCCGTCGCGAACCCGATTCCGGCCCGTTTGTTGATGTGGCAGCGCGTCCGCGAGTACGCCGTGCCGCCCTCCATGATCGAGACCGCCACAGCCCGGCGTACCGCCGGTGACTGGGCGGGCGCCTGCGCCGCCGCGGGTGTCGACACCGATCTCGATCTGCGCGCCGTGCGCAACCGCCACGGCGCTGAGTTCCTCAGCCGCCTCCGGGCGGACCTCCGCCGGCTGGCGCCGGACCTGCTGCGTTGGCAGATGCCCCGGACTGCTCCCCACGGCCGGCTCCGCCCCGGACTGACCGTCGCCATCAGCCGGTACGGCGGTACGCCGCTGCAGCTGGTGGTGCGGACACCGCCCGCCCGCGCGGATGCCGGGCAACGGATGTCGCTCGCGCTGTGGGACGGGGCGCGAGCGGCGGCGTACCATCCTCATCCGCGCCCTGACCGGCGGTTCCGGCTCGATCTGCACCGGCATCTGTGGGACTCGACGAGATGCGGCGAACTGGCGGTGCGGAGCGGCGCGGGTGACGTGCCCACCGAGCGGCTTCGGGTGCTTGGCGTCGACCAGCACTCGTGGGAGCTGGCCGCGGAGCCGCAGCTCGCCCCGCCGGACACGTCCGTTCCGTCCGCCGGCGAAGAACACTCGTGGGCGTTCGGGCGCTGGGCCGCCGAGGCGGAGCTGCTCCTGGAGGCCGAGGGGCGCCTGGACGGCCTCTTCACCGTGCGGCTCGGATCGCGACGACGTTTGGTGCTTCGGCTGGTGGCTCCTGATGAGAGCCACGCCCCGAAGTGGCAACTGGTCCGAGAAGTGCTGCCTGTGCACGACATCGCGGCTCTTCCGGTGCTGGCGGAGGCGGCAGCTCGGGTGCTTCCGGACCTGGAGCTGCTGCGGGCCGGGTTGCTGACGCCTGATCGGCTGCACCCACTCGTCGGCCCGGCGCTGGCGGTAGCCGGCTGGGGGTCTCGTCGCGATCTCGACCCCGATCCGGGCCACTCCGACGACCCGCATCGGGTCGAGTGCCGCGGCGAGATCCACCGGATCGCGCCGCGCGACGGCGTACTGGTTGCGGTCGATCATGACCCGGCCGAACTACGCCGCGAGGAGCTGCTGGTGGCACTCGGCGGCCGCGGCCTGCCCTGCCTGCGGGCGATCGACGCGATCCACCGCAACCCGGAAGCCCTTCCCGCGGTCCGCGAGCGGATCGGTCACGGCGACCTCAACGGCGCACTCGAGGTCGTCAAGGGCCTGCTCGGTCCCGACGCGATTCTCCGGGACGGCCCACTGCGCGAGGAGTTGGAGACAGCGGCGGCCCGCCGTATCGACCACGGAGTCTTCCGGGCGGGCCTGGGTGTTCAACCTCCGCCGGCACGCCTGAAGCGACGCGGCCGGACAGGGCCTCGTCCGCGCCTGCGCTGACCACACCGAACGTTGCTGACAGCAATCACATTGTCGATTGCTGCCGCGTGCTCCCACCTCTTCCGAACCTGCCCGTTCCCTCACACCCCAAGGTGATGCCAATGACTGTCGACTCGCTCCTCCCGACCCCCACCAGATCTACCGCGGCCACCCCGCACCTCACCGTGGCCGACAACCTCCTGACCTTGCTCCGGGCAACCACCACCGAGCCGCGCTCCGACGAACAACTCGAAGCTCTCACCCTCGCCGTCGCCGCCGACCTGCCCGTCCTGCTGTGGGGCGAGCCGGGGATCGGCAAGACCGCGGCTCTGACCCAGCTGGCCGACTCCCTCGATCTCCCGCTGACAACCGTGATCGCCAGCGTCCACGAGCCGACCGACTTCTCCGGTCTGCCCATCATCGGCGACGATCCAGCGGTACGGGGAGTGCCGATGGCGCCTCCGCAGTGGGCCGTCGAGCTCGTCCGGGCCGGCCGCGGACTGCTCTTCCTCGACGAGCTCTCCACAGCCACTCCGGCCGTACAAGCGGCCCTGCTCCGAGTCGTGCTGGAACGGAAGGTCGGCGCCCTCCAGCTGCCGCCGGGCGTACGGATCGTGGCTGCCGCCAACCCCCGCGCTTCAGCGGCGGATGGATGGGAGCTGAGCCCGCCACTCGCGAACCGGTTCGTGCATCTGTACTGGGTGCACGACCGAGACGTCGTTGTGCGCGGTTTGGGCGGGACCTGGCCGCAGGCAGAGCTCCCTGCCCTGCTGCCCGAGCGGCTACCAGAAGCGGTGGCGTACGCCCGACAAGCCGTCTGCAGCTTCCTCGACGCCCGGCCGACGCTGATCCACCGCCTACCGAGCACCGAAACGCGCCGCGGCGGCGCATGGCCGTCGCCTCGGAGCTGGGAGGCCGCGCTGACGCTGCTGGCCTTCGGCACAGCGGCCGAAGCCTCCCGAGAAGTACTGGCCTTGCTCGTACGAGGTGCGGTAGGTGACGGCCCCGGCCTGGAACTCCTCGCCCACCTGGACCGAATGGAACTACCGGACCCGGAGTCCCTGCTGGCCGACCCGGCCGCCGCCGAGTTGCCCGAGCGCGGCGACCTGCGCCAGGCCGCGCTGGAGGCGGTGGTGGCAGCTGTCGGCGCACGCCCCGAGCGCGAGAGGTGGGAGGCAGGGTGGGCCGTACTGGTCCGAGCCCTGGAGACCGGCATGCCCGACCTCCTGGTCGCCCCGGCGAGCGTGTTGGCGACACTACGCCGCGACGACTGGGAAGTACCGGCGGCAGTGGAGCGGCTCGCCGGCGTGATCGGCCTCGCTCGTCTGGGAGATCAGTCGGTCGAACGCGCGAGAGCAGCCGACGCACGGCGTACGGCGGTGGCCTCCGGATGACGGGAGACGGGAGGAGGTCAGCGCCGATCCAGAGGCCCCGACCTGCGCCACCGCGCTCCGCTCCACCGCGGCCCGCTCCACCCGTACAACCGCGGACCGCTGCACCGGAACCCGCTTCTGGCAGGTCCCATCGGTCCTTGCGCCCCGGCCTCCCCCTGGACCTGGACAAGCTGCTGACCGCCCGGCTGCATGCGGTGAAGGTCCGCCCGTACCTGGCCGGTGCCCTCTTCGCCATGAACGTGGTGGAGGACCGGTCGGTCCCGACCATGGCGGTGGACCAGTACTGGCGCTGCTACGTCTCTCCCAGCTTCGTGGCGCGCACCCCCGTGGAGGAGCTGGCCGGTGTCTGGGTCCACGAGGTCTCCCACCTGCTCAGGAACCACCACGAGCGCGCCAACCGGTACGCGCGGGAGCACGAGCAGTACGGCGCGGCCGAGAGTCTGCGCCACAACATCGCCGCCGACTTCGAGATCAACGACGACATCTACGGCGACGGCCTCCCGCTGCCCACCGGCGTCATCCTGCCCTCACTGCTTGGCCTTCCCGAAGGCCTCCTGATGGAGGAGTACCTCGCCACGGCGTCATTGTCCGGGCTCGCGGGAGACCTTGCCTGGCTGGACTGCGGCAGCGGCGCCGACGGCCGGCACCGACCGTGGGAACGAGGCCCCGACGGCGCCCATGGCCTGAGCAAACACGAACGAGACGCCATCCGCTTCCGGGTCGCGGAGGGGATCAGGGGTCGCCCAGGCGACGCGCCGAAGGGCTGGCGCCGCTGGGCCGAGGAAGCCTTCCACCCACCGCAACCATGGCGACAACTGCTGGGCGCCGCGCTCCGCTCCGCGGTCGGCACGTCTGGAGCAGGCGAAGACCACACCTACCGCCGCCCATCCCGCCGCTCAGCCGCACTACCCGGAGTCCTGCTCCCAAGCCTCCGCCGAAACCCACCCCGAGTCTGCGTCATCATCGACACCTCCGCTTCAGTCAGCGACGCCGAACTGGGCTCCGCCCTCCTGGAGGTGGCAGCCATCACCCAAGCAGTCGGCGGCCGCCGCGACCTGGTCTCAGTCATCTCCTGCGACGCAGCAGCCAGAGTCGCCGTCCCCCTCTGCCAAGCCGAAAACCTGGAACTCATCGGCGGCGGAGGAACAGACCTACGCTCCGGCCTCACCCAAGCCCTCCGCACCCACCCGGACGTCATCGTCGCCCTCACCGACGGCCAAACCCCCTGGCCCACCACCCAACCCCCATGCCGCACCATCGTCGGCCTCTTCCCCCGCCCACCCCACCCAGCCGCCGAAGAAAACCCCGACTACACCCCAGCGACCCCACCCCCGTGGGCCCACACCATCAACATCACCTGACCCCCGGACGCGCCCGGCGAGGGCGCCGCCGCAAAGTTCCCTCCCGACTCGACAACACCGCCAAACCGAACGCCAGAAGGGCGGCTCCCGACCCCGGGAACCGCCCTTCTCACTGTTCGCTCCTCCGAGCGCCGACCACTGCCCTGACCAGCGAAAAACACCGGTCGATCAGCCCCTCGAAGAGTGGCGGAGGATACGAGATTCGAACTCGTGAGGGGTTGCCCCCAACACGCTTTCCAAGACGGATATTCGAGATTCGGCACAGGCTGTCAACCATCGACTCAGCGCTTCCGACGTGCGTCTTGGACTGCGATGGACGCTCCCGAACCCATGGCGGGTGAGACTAACTTTGAGACTGGCCGGCGAGCCGCCCGTCTCGACCGCGGCGTGTGGGCACGGTTGCTCGTCAGTTCGGCCGCGAACTACGTCGGCCCGTCGGCGGCGGCCCCAGTACTTCTATCCGGGACGGTTCGGTTCTGGCGGATGTCGATCAGTGGGTCCCATACTGGCGCAATGACTTTGCCCGATATGCCGAATGCGCCCGCATGGCTGGGATGGGTGTTGTTTGTCGGAGTGCTGGCCGTCCTTCTGACAAGGGAAATCGGCAACCAGCGCGGACAGAAGGCGACCCGAAAGCTCACGGAGCTCCAGGCGGACAAGGTTGCGCTTGAGTTGCTCACAGCCTCGATCTCCGCCCAACGTGCACAGTTGGACGCGATCTCCAAGGCTCTGGCAGCAGATTCGCCAGCACGTCCATCAGACGCCGACCTGGCGCAGCTACCTGAAGAGTATTCGGCGCTGGTACATCATCTCCGCTCTAGGGAGCGGGCTCGGCAAGAACTCCCGAATGTCGTCTCTCAGCTCGCAGGTCTGCAGGCGCGCAGGATGGAGGTTGAGCAGAGGCTTGCTCAGCACTTGCCGGGCGCGATCGACGAGGCTGCGAGTCTTCGTAAGGAACTGTCGGCAGTCATGGGGGGAATTGCGTCGCTGGTTCAGATGGTTGCTGAGTCGCCGCGAGTTTATGTTTCGGCCAATCCGCCGAAAGATGCGGCGGAAAACGACATCTGGTTCGACACCTCTACGGAGATCGAAACCAGCCAGAATCCCTAGCTTGCACGATGCCGGTTGAGGGGGAATCACGAATTTCGACGAGTTCGTGGAAACAAGTGAAGCGGTACCAGCACGTCACTGCGCCAGGTCCAATGGACATCGCGGCGCGGGGCGGTGGACTTCTCTGGGACAAGCCGAGGTCCGAGGAGGAGCCGCCGGACGAAGGTGCTGCGGGGGGTTCTGGTGTCTGTCTGAAAAGCGCCGTCGAGACTGGCGTTGAGACCGAACGACGGAAGGGCGGTTCCCGAGTCCGGGGACCGCCCTTCGTTGTGTTCGTCCCTCTGAGTGGCCGGATGTCGCTCTGACCAGCGGAGACACCGGTCAATCGGCCGCTCGGAGAGTGGCGGAGGATACGAGATTCGAACTCGTGAGGGGTTGCCCCCAACACGCTTTCCAAGCGTGCGCCCTAGGCCTCTAGGCGAATCCTCCAAGCGGAGAGGATACGCGAGCGGGGTGTGCGGGGGGAAATCGGGGGTGGAGACCGGGCCGGGTCTGCCCGAAGCGCGATTCCAGTACTGGCGCCTCTCGGCCTCAACCGGGCGCCCCGGCACGCCGGCGGGCTGCTTATGCGGTGTCACATGTTCACGAGGGCGATCGTCCGCGGAGTCATCGCCCGAGGTCGGCGGCGTTGCGGTCGCGGCACGGCGTCAGGCGCCTGAATGCTGCGAACCCTCGCCTCTTCAGCTGAGGCAGAGGCCCGCGGAGGACAAGGTCTCCGCCAGTGGGCCGAGGAGGACCGTTGAAAGCGGAGGAAGGAAAACGGGAGGCTGGGTGGACGGATCGGGTTTTAGGGTCGAGGGATGAGTGGAGTTCCTGATCCTGAGGTGTTGCGGCCGGTTGTGGGGGCTGAGCGGGTGGTTTTGCTGAAGCCGCTGGTTCGGTCGGAGTTGATTGAGGTGGGGGAGTACACGTACTACGACGACCCGGATGATCCTGAGGCGTTCGAGACGCGGAACGTGCTGTACCACTACGGGCCGGAGAAGTTGCGGATCGGGAAGTACTGCGCGCTGGGGACCGGGACGACGTTCGTGATGAACGGGGCCAATCATCGGATGGACGGGGTGTCGACTTATCCGTTTCCGATCATGGGTGGGAGTTGGAGCGAGCACTTCGGGTTGATCACCGGGTTGCCGGGGCGGGGGGACACCGTAGTGGGGAACGACGTCTGGTTCGGGCTCGATGCGAAGGTGATGCCGGGGGTGCGGATCGGGCACGGGGCGGTCGTGGCGACCGGTGCGGTGGTGGTGGACGACGTGCCGGACTACGCGATCGTGGGTGGGAACCCGGCGAAGGTGATTCGGCGGCGGTTCAGTGATGCGGACGTCGAGCGGTTGCTGGCGATCGCTTGGTGGGACTGGCCGGCTGAGGTGGTGACCGAGCATGTGCCGGTGATCATGTCCGGGAGCGTGGACGAGCTGGAGAGCGTGTGGAAATCCGTGCGCTAGGGGCTGCTGATGCGGACGCTCTGCAGGCGTTGATCGAGTTGGACGCGGGGTACGCGGAGCGGGTCACCGGATATCCGCCGGGGGCGGCGGATGGGCAGAGTCTGCTGATGATGCGGCCGGAGGGGGTGGCGGAGGACGCGAAGGTTGTGCTTGGTGCCTTCGACGGTGACGTGTTGGTTGCTGTGGTTGATCTGCTGCGCGGTTATCCGGAGCCGTTGTACGCGTCCATCGGGCTGCTTGAGGTCCGTGGTGATCGCCAGGGGCGTGGGATTGGCGGTACGGCGTACGGGCTGGTTGAGCAGTACGTCGCTGAGGAGTGGCCGGAAGTGCGGCGGTTGCGGCTGGCTGTGGTCGACACGAACGCGGAAGTGGCTGCGCGATTCTGGGTTCGCCAGGGCTTCGAGCTGACTGGGGAAGTCAGGCCGTACCGGTACGACAAGCTGATGTCGAGCGCTCGGCTGTATGAGAAGGCGCTGTGCTGGGGACATCCGCATCTCGTTGTGCGTGAGTCTGGGATTGCTGGGCGAGGGTTGTTCGCGACGGCGCCGATCGCTGCGGGTGAGGTGGTCTCGGTGCTGGCTGGGCGGAAGGTGTCGACGGCTGAGCTGGTGGAGCTGCTGAAGGAGCCGCCAGTGGACACGATCACGCTCGAGGATGATCTTCATCTGGTGCTGCCGAACGATCCGCGGCCGGTCATTGCATACGGCAACCACAGTTGTGATCCGAACGCGTGGTGGACCGACGCTGTCACGCTGACCGCCCGGCGCGATCTCGCCGCGGGAGATGAGCTGACCAGCGACTACGGGACGAGCACAGGCGTCGACGGTTGGCAGATGGACTGTGCGTGCGGTTCGCCGCTGTGCCGCGGGGTAGTGACCGGCGAGGACTGGCAACGGGCGGACCTGCAGAGCCGGTACGGCGAACACTGGATCCCCGAACTGCTCGCCCGGCAGAAGCGTTAGCTCCGCTCAGAGCCGAGGAGAGCCGAGAGCCGAGGGCGTCGACGATTCGAGGCGATGCCTGGGTGGCGGCTGGTTGCTGGGCTTGGGCTGGTGTGGTGCTGGGTGGGTCAGAGGAGAGCGGGGGCCAAGGTTCTCCATTGGGTGGTTGGTTGGGGGCCGGTTACGCCGGTGATGACGTTGAGGGCTACGTGGTCGGCGCCGGCTTCCAGGTGTTTGTGGAGGGCGGCGGCGATTTGGGGTGGGGTGCCCCAGGCCGTGAGGGCGTCGACCATGTGGTTGGGGAGGGTGGTGAGGTCGGTGTCGGTGAAGCCCATGCGGTGGAGGTTGGCGGCGTAGCCGGGGAGGGTGGTGAAGAAGCTGAGGGTGTTTCGGGCGATCGCTCGGGCCTTGTCGGGGTCTGGTTCTACGACGACCAGGTGGCTGACTGCGAGGAGTTTGTCGTTGCCTAGGAGGCGGCGGGCCTCGGTGGTGTATTCGGGGGTGACCAGGAAGGGGTAGGCACCGGCGGTTTGGGTGCGGGAGAGTTCGAGCATTCGGGGGCCTAGGGCGGCCAGCAGGCGGTGGGATTTGGGGACGCCGGTTAGGTGGTCGAGATAGGTGGCCATGCTGGCGAGAGGATGGGGGCCGCGGGCTCCGCCCAGGCCTACGGTGAAGCGGCCTGGAGTTGTCGACTCGATGGCTGCGTACGTCGAGGTGACGTCGTCGGCTGGGTAGGTGTCGATCGAGAGGATGCCGCTGACGTATCTGATGGTGCTGGTTGCCTCGACCAGGTCCTTGATGGTCTGGAGGCCGGGGAGGGGGCCGCCGGAGAGCCAGATCGCGGGGTAGCCGAGGTCTTC
The DNA here is from genome assembly GCF_055583505.1 of Kribbella sp. NPDC104740. NCBI lineage: Bacteria > Bacillati > Actinomycetota > Actinomycetes > Propionibacteriales > Kribbellaceae > Kribbella > Kribbella sp. NPDC104740. Next base: position 37,110 of record NZ_JBVJNV010000001.1, read on the forward strand.
GGCGATGCGGGCGGCTTCGAGGGAGTCCGGTGAGCTGGTCAGGCCGGTGGTGATCCCGAACGGGCCGAACGACGGCTTGTTCACGCGGTCCACCCTAGGTCGCCGGCCAAGCGGGTAGGCCGTAGCTGGCGAGAAGGAGACTCTTCGGTTTCCGCGGTGGGGAGGATGCACCTGACCGGGGCCGGACATGAGGATTCCCCGCGCACCCGGAAGAGCTCACTTACCCTTGCTGCCTTCCGGCCCTGGGGGAGTTGGGCGAGATACCGCCACGCGGGGAACCAGCCAAGAGTGTACGGGATCGGCGGCGTGGATCGGGAATCGGCTCCGGCCGCGGCGCGCGGCGGGGGTGCGGACGGGCCGCCAGAGGCCGACTTGGATACTGGAGGCCGGGATTCGAACGGTGAGGGAGATCGATGAGCGAGGACCGTCGCTACCTGCAGGAACTGATCATCGCCGAGCTCGGGGTGACGCCGTCGTTCGATGCGGATGTGGAGATCGAGCGCCGGGTCGGGTTCCTGGTCGACCGGCTGCGGCTGGCCCGCTCCTCGGCGTACGTGCTGGGGATCAGTGGCGGGGTCGACTCGAGCACGGCGGGGCGGCTGTGCCAGCTCGCCGTCGAACGGGTCCGGGCCGCGGGTGGTGACGCGAGCTTCGTCGCGATGCGGCTCCCCTACGGCGTGCAGCTCGACGAGGACGACGCGCAGCGGGCGCTCGGGTTCATCAAGCCCGACGAGACGCTGACCGTCGACATCAAGCCGGCCACCGACGCGATGGTCGCGTCGGTCGCGCACGCGGGGCTCGGTGAGCGGGCCGACTTCCACACCGGGAACATCAAGGCTCGGCAGCGGATGATCGCGCAGTACGCCGTCGCCGGTGCGCGCGGTGGGCTGGTCGTCGGGACCGATCACGCCGCGGAGGCCGTAATGGGCTTCTTCACGAAGTACGGCGACGGGGCCTGCGATCTGACGCCGCTGTCGGGGCTGACCAAGCGCCGGGTCCGTGCCCTCGGCGAGCGGCTCGGGGCGGAGCCGGAGATCACCGGCAAGGTGCCGACGGCTGATCTCGAGTCCGACCGGCCGGGGGTGCCGGACGAGACCGTGCTCGGGGTGACCTACGACCAGATCGACGACTTCCTCGAGGGGCGTGAGATCGAGCCCGAGGCCGCCGAGACGATCATCGGCTACCACCGGCGCACGATTCACAAGCGCGCGGTGCCGATCGCCCTCTGACCGGGACCGGGCAGGCGACAGGTCAGCGGAGTACGAAGTCGGAGACGGCACGGGTGTACTCCTCGGGCTGTTCGGCGTGGACGAAGTGGCCGGCTCCCTCGAAGAGGCGGTAGGTGCCGTGCGCGACGTCGGCTTGGAAATGGTGGATCTCCTCGGGGCTCGTGACCGGGTCGTGCTCGCCCTTGATGAGGAGAGCCGGTTGGGCCAGGCGGGAGAGCAGCGGCAGCAACGACTCGTTGAAGCTGGTGCTCTCGGCAATGGTCTGGGCGAAGTACCCGGCGCGTTCCTGGATTTCCTGCGGTAGGTCGCCCGCGGGGAGGACCATGTCGCGCGAGGCCGGTCCGAGGTAGATCTCCATGCGGCGGTCGCCGAGCTGCTGGAGCAGCGTGGTGCGGTCGGCCCACATCTCGGTGGTCGCCGGCCCCGACCAGGACAGGAGCCGGTTCGCCTCGTCCAGCAGGCCGACCTCGGTGAGCAGCGGCTTGGCGGACTCGACCAGCGTGCGCCTTGCCAGAACCATGTCCCACGGCGGGTTCTCGAAGATCACGTGGCTGACCGACGACGGATGGTTCGCGGCGTACCGCAGCGCCAGGCGGCCGCCGTACGAGTGGCCGAGGATCGCCCAGCGCTCGAAGCCCAGTTGCTCCCGCAGCGCTTCGAAGTCCGCGATCACGATGTCCTCGGTGACCGGTCCGTCGATCGGGTCGGACTGCTGGACGCCGCGTTGATCCACGCCGATCACCTGTAGTCGCTCGGCCAGGCGGTCGCCCTGGAAGGCGAGGAAGTCGTAAGAGCCCGCGCCTGGGCCGCCGTGCAGGTAGAGCAGAGGTGGTGCGTCGGTCGCGCCTCGATGGTCGACGTACAGGCGGGTCCCGCGAATCTCGGTCAACATGTCTTCAAAGCTAGATCGGCCTAGGGTTGCGCAGTAGGAACTCAACCGGACCTTTTCCGGCATTCTTCCGGACGCAGAACCCTGGAGGCGTTGCATGGTCGACTTCTCGCTCACCGAGGAACAGCAGGCGATCCGGGCCACCACCCGGGAGTTCGTCCGGCGGGAGCTGATGCCGCTGGAGAACGAGGTGCTGCGGCGCGAGCGCGAAGGACTGCCCGGTGTCGAGCCCGACGTCGTGAAAGCCCTGCGGGAGAAGGCGAAGAGCTTCGGGTTCTGGGGTCTGAGCACGCCCGAGGAGTACGGCGGGATGGACCTGACTGCGGTCGACCAGGCGGTGATCACGAGCGAGCTCGGGCGGACCTTCGTCCCGTTCTCGTTCGGCGGCGAGGCCGACAACATCCTCTACGAGTGCAACGAGGAGCAGCGCAAGGAGTACCTGCTGCCGACCATCTCCGGCGAGCGCCGGTCGTGCTTCGCGATCACCGAGCCGGGCGCCGGTTCGGACACGAGAGCGATCCGTACGACGGCGCGCCGCGACGGCGACGAGTGGGTGATCCGCGGCGAGAAGACGTTCATCACCGGCGGCAACGAGGCCGACTTCGCGATCGTGATCGCGGTGACGGACGCGGAGAAGGGCTCGAAGGGCGGTTTCACCGCGTTCCTGGTCGACCGCGAGCGCGGCTGGACGTCGGACCCGATCGTGACGATGGGCCAGGCGGTGCCCGCGACGCTGAACTTCGACGACGTACGAGTGCCTGCCGACCATGTGCTCGGCGAGATCGGGCAGGGCTACGAGCTGGCGATGCGCTGGATCATGAAGGGGCGCTTCTTGATCCCGTCACGCGGGATCGGCGCCTGCGAACGGCTGCTGGAGCTGGCGATCGAGCACGCGAACAGCCGCGAGACCTTCGGGCGCGCGATCGCGGACAACCAGGCGATCCAGTGGATGATCGCGGACTCGGAGGTCGAGCTGGAGGCGGCGCGCTGGCTGGTCCTGTACGCCGCGTGGGTGGTCGACCAGGGGCGGCACCCGCAGCACGACAGCGCGATCGCGAAGCTCTACGGGACCAACACGGTCAACCGGGTCGCCGATCGGGTGCTGCAGATCCACGGCGGCATGGGCTACACCAAGGAGCTGCCGATCGAGCGCTGGTTCCGCGAGGTCCGGTTGTGGCGGATCTTCGAGGGCACGGACGAGATGCAGCGGTTGATCATCTCGCGCGACCTGCTCCGCGGCTATCGCAAGCCGGGAGCGCACTTCCACTAATAGATAGGTCAGGCGGCGCGCGCCAGCTGGGTGAGGCGGTTGGTGAGGCGACCCAGGCGTACCGCGGCGATCCCCCGGTACGCCGGACGCAGAACCGTTGCGAGCGGCCCCGACTGACTGAACGCGTGCGTGACCTCGCCGTCGGGACCGAGCATCCAGCTGGCGGTCTCGTGGAAGCCGGGGACCTCCCAGACGAACTCGACGCGGTCCGGCTCGATCACCGTGTAGCGCAGCTCGCCGGTGAAGCGGGGGCGCACGCGCAGCGCGTACGGCGTACCGACGGTCGCCGTGGCCGGGCCGTCGACGGAGACGAAGGCCTCGTTCCACTCCGGGAGGGCGTGGGCGTCGAGCAGTGCGCGCCGGATCGCGTCGCGGGAGGCGGGGATGGTCGAGCTCGCGTACTCCATGACTACTTCTCCTTCACGGTGTCGCGCCGGCGAGCCAATGCGGCGCCGGCTGGGAAGGCCTCGGCGACGGCTCGCAGCGTGCTGATGGTTTCGTCGACGGGCAGGCCGGCGGTCAGGTCGTTGATGTGGCGGTGCAGGCGGTCCTCGGCGGTGACGACACGCCGGCAGAGCTGGCGGCCGCGCGAGGTCAGGGTGAGCGCTAAGTAGCGGCGGTCGACCTTGTCGGTCTCCCGGCGGACGAGGCCCTGGGCGACCAGGCGATCGACCAGACGGCTCGGGCTCGTCCCGGTCTCGCAGACGAGCAGGCCGCCGAGCGCGTTGAGCGTCAGCGGGCCGTGATCGCGCAGGACGCGCAGCACCTCGGCCTGCGACGGAGTGATCCCGAGCGGGCGCAGATCGGCTGCGAACAGGCGGTTTCCCTCGCGCTGGATCGCGAGCACCAGGTAGCGCAGCTCTTCGGCGGGCGTCATCGAGCAATAGATTACACGACACGTGTGTCACGACATTTGTCTGTTCAGGGGCCGGAAAGTTCCGGAAAAGGGCCGGGTACGGTCATGGTCAAGGCGCCACCGGAACTGGCACAGTGGGGCCATGAAGGGTCTGATGCAGGACTACCAGCTGTCCCTGGACACCATCTTCCGCCGGGCGGAGCAGTTCTTCCCGGACAAGACTGTGCACACCGGCGGCCCAGCGCCCGTGACCATGACGTACGGCGAATGGGCCGCGCGGACCAGACGCCTGGGCGGCGTGCTGGACACCCTGGGCATCAGCGCGGACGGCCGGGTCGGCACGTTCGCCTGGAACTCGGGGCGGCACCTCGAGCTGTACTTCGCCGCGCCTTGTACGGGCCGCGTCCTGCACACGCTCAACATCAGGCTCTTCCCGGATCAGGTCGTGTACATCGCGAACCACGCCGAGGACGAGGTCGTCTTCGTGGACCGGTCGCTGCTGGGGCTGTTCCTTCCGCTGCTCGATCGGTTGCCTTTGCTGCGCCACGTCGTGGTGATGGACGACCTGCCGGCGGGGGCGCCGGCGGCCGAGCTGCCGGACGACGACCGGTTCCACGACTACGAGGAGCTGCTGGCCGCGGCGCAGCCGGTCGAGTTCCACGTCGAGGACGAGAACCAGGCGGCCGCGATGTGCTACACGAGCGGTACGACGGGCAATCCCAAGGGCGTCGTGTACTCGCACCGGTCGACCTGGCTGCACTCGATCGGCGTGCTGACCAATGCGGGGATCGGGCTGCACGAGACCGACACGGTGATGCCGGTGGTGCCGATGTTCCACGCGAACGCGTGGGGCCTCGCGCACGCGGCGCCGATGGCGGGGGCGAGCCTGGTGTTCCCGGGGCCGGACATGTCGCCGCAGGGGATCTTGAAGCTGCTGCAGGAGCAGGAGGTCACGCTGTCGGCCGGCGTACCGACGATCTGGCAGGGGCTGCTGCCGTTGCTCGACGGGGTCGAGCTGCCGAAGCTGCGGCGGATCCCGTGCGGTGGGTCGGCGGTGCCGCTGGCGCTGTCGGAGGCATTCCGGGAGAAGCTGGGCAAGCCGATCCTGCAGGCGTGGGGGATGACGGAGACCAGCCCGGTCGCGACGGCCTCACACGTTCCGGTGCGGGATCAGGGGTTGCCGGAGGACGAGCAGGCGAAGCTGCGGGCGCGGCAAGGGCTGCCGTTGCCGGGGGTCGAGGTCCGGATCGTGGAGCCAGGATCGACGACGCCGTTGCCGTGGGACGACGAGGCGACCGGTGAGCTGCAGGTGCGCGGGCCGTGGATCGCGGCGGAGTACTACCGGCCGGATGCCGGGGTGGAGCTCAACACCGACGACGGGTGGATGAAGACCGGCGACGTGGCGGCGATCGACCAGTACGGGTCGGTGCGGCTGGTGGACCGGACGAAGGACCTGGTGAAGTCGGGCGGGGAGTGGATCAGCTCGGTCGAGCTGGAGAACCTGCTGATGGCACACCCGGCGGTGAAGGAGGCGGCGGTCATCGGGGTGCCGCATCCGAAGTGGGACGAGCGACCGCTGGCTTGTGTGGTGCTGCAGGAGGGCGAGTCGGTGACGGGGGCGGAGATCCTCGCGTACCTGGAGCCGTTGGTGGCCAAGTGGTGGTTGCCGGATGCGGTCGAGTTCATCGACGAGGTACCGAAGACCTCGGTGGGGAAGTTCTCGAAGAAGGACCTGCGGACGCGGTTTGCGGAGTACCACTTGGAGTGAGTCGGGAGGTTGGCGAGCTGGTTGGTCGCGTGGTGGTGGGTGGCTGCCCTCGGTGGGGTTGTGGTGCGGAGGGCAGCGGGCCCAAGTGGTACGACGACGGCGCCGGTGTGGTCGTCCTGTCCTACTCCCAATCGAACATGCCGCCGTTCAGGGCGATGACCTGGCCGGTCAGCTTCTTGGACTCGTCGGAGGCCAGGAAGAGGATGGTCTGGGCGACCTCTTCCGGTTCGATCAGGCCGAGGAGGTGGGCGTCGGCCATCTCGCGAGCCGCGGGGCTCATGGCGAGGATGTTGGCCATGCGTTCGGTGCGGACTCCGGCGGGAGCGACCGCGTTGACGCGGACCTTGTCCTCGGCGAAGCGGCGGGCGGCGGAGCGGGTCAGGGTGTGGACCGCGCCCTTCGCGCTGCTGTAGGCGTCGCGGTTCGGGACGGAGCCGAAGCCGAGCATCGAGCCGATGTTCACGACGCTGCCGCCGCCGGACTTGATGATCTCCGGGATGGCGAGACGGTTGCAGAGAAAGGTGCCGAAGAGGTCTGTCTTCAGTTGGTCCCAGAACAGGTCGAGCGATGCCTCAGTTACCGGGCCGTCGCCGGTGGAGAAACCGCCGGCGAGGTTCACCACGGTGTCGAGGCGGTCGAAGGTGTCGACGGTGGTGCGGACGGCTTGCTCGACGGACGCTTCGTCGGTGACGTCGAGGTGGACGTAGATGGCTTGGCCGCCGGTGGAGGCGATGGTGGTCGCGAGCTCTTTGCCTTCCCGTTCGCGGCGGCCGCCGATGGCTACGTGGGCGCCTTCCTGGGCGAACAGTTCGGCGGTTGCTCGGCCGATGCCGCTGGTGGCGCCGGCCAGGAGCGCGACCTTGCCGGTGAGCCGGCCGGTGGTGATCGGTTGGGTTGTCATGGGCTGGTCCTTCAGGTGAGTGGTGGGTCGCGCGGGTGTGAGGGAGGACGAGCCGGCGGGGCAGGTCGGCTCGCGGCGCTGGTCGCCTGCGGCGTACGTCGCCCTGGTTCGGCGCGACGCAACTCCGGAGACCGTTTAAACGTACCAATGGGTACGCTTGATTCGGGGGTGGATCGGCGTGAATGGCGAGGTTCAGACAGCCGTGGGAGAGTGCGGGCGTGGGTGAACCAGTGGACGCGATCGGGCTGCCGGCGCCGGAAGAGGTTCGTCCGGGGCAGCGTGCCGATGCTCGGCGCAACCATCGGAAGGTGCTGGAGGCGGCGCACGAGGTGTTCGCCGAGCTCGGGTTGCGGGCGAGCATGACGCAGGTCGCCGAGCGGGCCGGGGTGGCGAAACCGACCATCTACCGGAACTATCCGACCAAGGAAGCGCTCGTCGAGGCCGTCGTACAGCACAGGTTTCGGTTGCTGGAGGAGCGGACTCGGGCGGCGTTGTCCGAGGCGGATGCCTACGAGGCGTTCGCGGGTTGCGTGCTGGAGTTGTTCGAGCGGATGGCCGGGGATCGCTTGCTGGCGGACGCTTTGACCGACATGCGCGTCGTACGGCCGACGCCGGTGCTCGAGCTGTACGGGCAGTTGATCGATGCCGCGAAACCTTCAGGGCGGGTGCGGGCGGACCTGTCGATCACCGACGTACGCGTGCTGCTTTGCGGTGCTGTGCTGCAGCTCAACCGGCTGGAGAACCGGGATCCGGCCGTCTGGCGCCGGTACGGCGAACTGACGCTGGCGGCGTTCCGGCCCTGACCGGATTCCGGGCGGACCAGTGGTCGATGTGGCATGGACCGGGAACGTCGGTAAGGTGCGGTCGCATGCGAGGGATCATCCTGGCCGGCGGTTCCGGCACCCGACTGCACCCGCTCACGATGGCAGCGAGCAAGCAACTGCTCCCGGTGTACGACAAGCCGATGATCTACTACCCGCTGTCGACGCTGATGCTGGCCAACATCCGCGAGGTCCTGGTCATCACCACGCCCGACGACGCGGCGCAGTTCCAGCGGCTGCTCGGCGACGGTTCGCAGTTCGGGATGGAGATCTCGTACGCCGTGCAGCCGAGCCCGGACGGGCTCGCGCAGGCGTTCCTGATCGGTGAGCAGTTCATCCAGAACGAGCCGGTCGCGCTCGCGCTCGGCGACAACATCTTCTACGGGCCCGGGCTCGGGGTGCACCTGCAGACGTTCAACGACGTCGACGGCGGCGTTGTGTTCGCCTACCGGGTCGCGGACCCGACGGCGTACGGCGTGGTCGAGTTCGACGCCGAGGGGCGGGCGCTGAGCATCGAGGAGAAGCCGAAGGAGCCGAAGAGCAACTACGCGGTTCCGGGGCTGTACTTCTACTCCGCTGACGTGGTGGACATCGCGAAGGAGATCAAGCCGTCGGCGCGGGGTGAGCTGGAGATCTCGTCGGTGAACGAGGTGTACCTGGAGGCCAAGCGGCTGCAGGTCGAGGTGCTGCCGCGGGGGACCGCTTGGCTGGACACCGGGACGTTCGACTCGCTGATGGCGGCTGGGGAGTTCGTTCGGGCCGTGGAGATGCGGCAGGGGCAGAAGATCGGGTGCCCGGAGGAGATCGCGTGGCGGCGGGGGTTCATCGACGACGCGGGGTTGCTGGCGCGCGCGGACACGCTGGCGAAGTCGGGGTACGGGACGTACCTGCACGGGTTGCTGGAGGAAGACGGCCCGCTGGGCTGAGGTGATCGCCGTTCTCGCGGCGGAGTGACGTCGTAGTCAGTTGCCGGGGCCGGGCCCGAGCGGCGCTTTGGTCGGCGGCGGAAGCGGGGTCTGCTCGGCGGGGATGCCGGTCGGTTGGATGGGCCGCGCGGACGCCTGGTGGCGGCGGTGGCTGGGTGGGTGGGGCAGGAGTGGTCACGTCTGCTCGGCGGGGATGCCGGTCGGTTGGATCCGGCCGCGCGCGGACGCACGGCGGCGGCTGGTGGCGGCGTCGGCGGTGGCCGGGCGGGGCAGGGGTGGACACGTCTGTTCGGCGGGGATGCCGGTTCGGACCTAGGCGAGTGCCGGGGATGCCGGTTCGGACCTAGGCGAGCGCCGGGGCTGGTTGGGGGCCGCGGCGACCGGTGGGGTGACGACGGGTAGCTGCCCGGCACCGAGCGGATCGAGTTGGGCGGCCGGAAGCGCGCCGACGGCTGGGGTCGGCCAGTGGGGGCCGTCTCGCTGAGGTGGGCGTCTGCTCGGGGGATGCGGTCCGGGGCTGGGTGGCGTTGTGGTGGGCCTGGCGGGCGGCGGCTGGTGGGTGGGTCGTACGTCGTACGCCGTGGAATCGCGGGGTGGTGGGCTGGGGAGGAAATGTCGGTGGGCGGCGCTAGGGTTGCGGGCGTGGAAGCACCTCTTGCGTTGTACCGCCGGTATCGCCCGGAGACGTTTGCCGAGGTGATCGGGCAGGACCATGTCACGGCACCGTTGCGGAACGCGTTGAGCAACAACAGGGTGAACCACGCCTACTTGTTCTCGGGGCCTCGCGGCTGCGGGAAGACGACGAGTGCGCGGATCCTGGCGCGGGCGATCAACTGCGAGAAGGGGCCGATCGCGGAGCCCTGCGGGGTGTGCAAGTCGTGCACCGACCTGGCGCGGGGTGGGCCGGGCAGCATCGACGTGATCGAGATCGACGCGGCGTCGCACGGTGGTGTGGACGACGCGCGCGACCTGCGCGAGCGGGCGTTCTTCGCGCCGGTCGAGAGCCGGTACAAGATCTACATCATCGACGAGGCGCACATGGTGACCACGCAGGGCTTCAACGCCCTGCTGAAGCTGGTCGAGGAGCCGCCGCCGCACCTCAAGTTCATCTTCGCCACCACCGAGCCGGACAAGGTGATCGGGACGATTCGGTCCCGGACGCACCACTACCCGTTCCGGTTGGTGCCGCCGAAGGCGCTCGGGGACTACATGGCGACGCTGTGCGAGGCGGAGGGGGTGGCGATCGCGCCGGCCGCGCTGCCGTTGGTCGTACGGGCCGGTGCTGGGTCGGTGCGTGACTCGCTGAGTGTGCTGGACCAGCTGATCGGTGGGGCTGGGCCGGAGGGTGTGACGTACGAGCTGGCGGTGGCGCTGCTGGGCTTCACGCCGGATTCGTTGCTGGACGCTTGTGTTGACGGGTTTGCGGCGCATGACAGTCGGGCGGTTTTCGAGACTGTCGAGAAGGTGATCGAGACCGGGCAGGATCCGAAGCGGTTCGCTGAGGATCTGCTGCGGCGGCTGCGGGATCTGGTGATCCTGTCGGCGGTGCCGAACGCTGTTGCGTCGGGGTTGATCGAGGCGGCTGAGGATCAGGGGGAGCGGCTGCAGGTGCAGGCTGCTGGGATCGGTGCGGCTGAGCTGACTCGGGCGGCGGACATCGTGGCCGCTGGGTTGCTGGAGATGCGCGGGGCTACTGCGCCTCGGCTGCAGCTGGAGCTGATCTGCGCGAAGGTGCTGCTGCCGGGGGCTGATGACTCGACGAACGGGATTCAGGCCCGGTTGGACCGGATGGAGCGGCGGCTCACGATCGGGGTTCCGGCTGGTACGGCGGACGCTGGGTCGGTGGGGAGTGCTGGTGCCGGGGTGGCTGCGGGTGGGTCTGCAGGTGCTGCGGTTGGTGGTGCGGGCGGTCCCGGGGGTGTGGGGGTTGGTGCTCGGTCTGGGGGTGTGGGCGGTGGCGCTGGTTCGACCGGTGCGGTCGCTGGTGGTGCGGGGGATGGAGCAGTTGGTGGAGGCTCGGCTGGTGGCGCTGGTGGCGCTGGTGGCGCTGGTGGCGCTGGTGGCGCTGCGGGCTCGGTTGGCGGTGCAGGGGCTGCGGGTGGAGCTGGAGCTGCAGGGTCGGCGGGAGCGGGCGGAGTCGGCGGTGCAGGGTCCGCTGGAGCTGGCGCGGGCTCGGCAGGAGTTGGCTCGGCTGGGGCTGCGGGGTCCGGTGGCGTGGCTGCTGCGGCGGCGAGTGGAGGTGGCTCGGCGGGAGCAGTTGGTGCGGAGTCCGGTGGAGCAGGTGCAGCAGGCGGAGGCGGCTCGGCGGGTGCGAGTGGCGCGGAGTCTGCTGGAGCGGGTGGCGCCCAGAGCGCTGGGGTGGGGTCCGGTGGCGCGGGTGGTGGCCAGGCCACGGGGGCGGGGAGCGGTGGTGGCCAGTCCGTGGGAGCGGGTGGCGGCCAGTCTGCGGGAGTTGGGGCCGGTGGGTCTGGGGCTTCCGGGGGTGTGGGGAGTTCTGGTGGGGCTTCTCGGAGTGGGGCTTGGGGGGATGAGTCGGGGGCTGGTGCTGGAGTAGGTGCGCAGTCGCCGGCGGCTGCTCAGGTGGCGCCGGCTGTTGCGGCGCCGGTTTCTACGGGGGCTGTGGGGCTGGCGGATGTTCGGCGGTTGTGGCCTGAGGTGCTCGAGGCTGTGAAGAGCAAGCGGCGGTTTGCTTGGATCATGCTGAGTCAGAACGCTCAGGTGATTGCTGTTGATGACCAGACGTTGACGTTGGGGCTGGTGAACGCGGGGGCTCGGGAGAGCTTTGCGCGGTCGGGTAGTGACGAGATTCTGCGGCAGGCGATGATCGACACGATCGGGTTGAACCGGCGGGTCGAGGCTGTGGTGGATCCTTCGACGGATCCTGGGGCTGGGTCGGGGGCTGTGCCGCCGCCGGCCGCGCCGCCTAGTGCGCCTTCTAGTTCCTCCTGGGATCAGGGGGCGCAGGGTGGGGTGAGCGGTGCTGGGTCGGGGGGAGTGCCGGAGAGTGCTGGGCCGGGCGGTGGCTGGGGTGATTCGGGGCCGGGCTCGGGTGGGGTGCCGAGAAGCGGTGAGGGCTCGGGCTGGGGTGATGCTGGGGCTGGGAACGGTGGTGGTCCGGTAGCGCCGGGTGGTGGATCGGTTGGGCACGCGGGTGCTGGTGCGGCGAATGGTCTCACGGGTGCCGGCGGTCGTCAGGGCGCGGGGTGGGGGGACGGCGCGGCTGACGGTGGTGGAGCGCCTGGTGGTGCTGGGGCTGTGGGTGGGCCTTCGGCTGGTACGGACGGTGCCGGGGCGGCGGGTGCTGGAGCGGGTGCCGCGGTGGGGCCGGAGGCTGGAGGAGTGGGTGCTGGGGTCGGTGCCGATGGCCGAGTGGCGGCCGGCGCCGGGGCTGGTGCGGGTGACCGACCGGCGGCCGGGGTCGAGGCTGGGACCGGTGACCGACCGGCGGCCGAGAACGGGGCTGGGGTCGGTGACCGAGCGGCGGCTGGAGCCGGTGCGGGTCACGGCGGTGGCGGTGCTGGCGGTGCTGGCAGCGGCGGTGCTGGGGCTGTGGGTGGGTCTGCGGCTGGCGCTGCTGGTGGTGGGCCAGCAGGCGGTGCTGGCGCTGCTGGTGGTGGAGCCGCAGCCGGTACGGGCGGTGCCGGCGCCGGCGCCGGGGTTGCTGTAGCGGATCCTCCGGCTGAGGTTCGCGTGCCGGTGCAGGCCGGGCAGCAAGCAGGTGGACCGCCGGCGCCTTCGGCAGCGCCGGAGGAGCGGCAGGCCGCTAGTAAGCGGCGGGCGGCTGAGGCTGCGGTGGCGGCTGAGCAGGCTCGGAAGGCTGCGGCGGCGCCGGAGGTTCAGGAGGCGCCGTTGACTCCGGAGGAAGAGGCGGAGGCGATCGGGGACGACGACGTCGTACTCGAAGAAGATTCTCGGTCGCACACCGATCTGTTGCGGGAGACGCTCGGGGCCCAGATCATCAACGAAGAACCCAACTGAGCCATCCAAGAAGCTGAGGCAGCCTGTTCCGCAAGGGGCAGGCTGTTTTGTTTCAACAGGTTGTCCACAAGGCTGGGGACGGGGTGTGGGTAAGTCGAGCGGCGGATTCGCGCTCGGGTGTGCACATGTTGTCCACATCCTGTGGATAAGTCAGGTCCACAGGATGTGGACACATATCGGTTTCCGCTCGGTCACTGACCGGCGCTGGGGTTGTCGGGGCGACCGGCTAGGCTCAGGGGCAAGCGGAAGAGGCCGACGGGAGATCGCGCGTGTTCGACGGTGGCGGTGGGCAGGGCGGGGGCTTTGACATGTCCGAGCTGCTCGCGCAGGCCCAGGCGATGCAGAACCAGCTGATGGAGGCCCAGGCCAACCTGGAGAACCAGGAGGTCGAGGGCACCGCGGGTGGTGGGCTGGTGACCGCGATGGTGTCGGGGACCGGTGAGCTGCTCAGCCTGTCGATCAGCCCGCAGGCGGTCGACCCCGACGACACCGAGACGCTGGCCGACCTGATCGTGGCCGCCGTACGGGATGCCTCCGAGAACGCCAAGGAGGTCGCGGCCCGCGCGATGGGGCCGCTGGCCGGTGGGCTGGGTGGAGGTCTGCCCGGTTTCGGCGGTGGCGCCGGTGCGGACGTGGTGCCGAACGACGACGGCGCCGACCGTGGCCTGCCGGGCAACCAGGCGGGCAAGCAGCTGCCGGGCAACGACCAGGGCCCGAGCTTCGGGTTCACCCGGCCGGGCTCCGAGCCCGGTCAGAACCAGGGCTGACGTGTACGAAGGGGCCGTCCAGGACCTCATCGACGAGCTCGGCCGGCTTCCCGGCGTCGGTCCGAAGTCCGCGCAGCGGATCGCGTTCCACCTGCTCGCCGCCGATGAGACCGACGTACGCCGCCTGGCGCACGTGCTGGTCCAGGTGAAGGAGAAGGTCAAGTTCTGCGAGATCTGCGGCAACGTCTCGGAGGAGACGCAGTGCCGGATCTGCCGCGACCCGCGCCGCGACCTCGCGCTGATCTGCGTCGTCGAGGAAGCCAAGGACGTGGTCGCGATCGAGCGGACCCGTGAGTTCCGCGGCCGGTACCACGTGCTCGGCGGGGCGATCTCGCCGATCGAGGGGATCGGGCCGGACGAACTGCGGATCCGCGAACTCATGCAACGGCTGGCCAGCGGCGAGGTGACCGAGATCATTCTCGCCACCGACCCGAACCTCGAAGGTGAGGCGACCGCCACTTACCTGAGCCGGTTGCTCAGGCCCATGGGGTTGCGTGTGACTCGTTTGGCCAGTGGACTACCTGTAGGCGGTGATCTCGAGTACGCCGACGAGGTCACACTCGGACGGGCGTTTGAAGGGCGACGATCGATCGATGACTGAATCAACCGATATTGCGGAACGCGCGTTGGACACCGACAACGAGGACCTGACCGAGTTCGCCGAGCAGATCGCGGACCAGGTGCAGAGCTTCCTGATCTCGGTGCGCGACATCGCGGCGCAGCCGGACGAGGAAGGCGTCGACGAGGGACTCGCCTCGCTGCCGTACCTGCTGCTCGAGGTCAGCCAGCTGCTGCTGGCCGGCGGTCGCCTCGGTGCGTTCGAGGACTTCGTTCCGGCGGAGCGCTTCGAGAGCGACGCGGGTCCCGACCCGGACCTGGACGCGATGCGCGACCGGCTCGCGGTGCTGTTCGAGGGCCTCGACGAGTACGCCGAGGTCTTCGACCCGTACGCCGCGCCGCCGGAGATCACCGTGAACCGGCTCTCCGACGACCTGACCGCGATCGCGACCGACCTGGTGCACGGCCTCGCGCACTACCAGTCCGGCCGGATCATCGAGGCGCTGTGGTGGTGGCAGTTCTCCTACGTCTCCACCTGGGGTGCGGCGGCGAGCGCCGTACTGCGCGCCATCCAGTCGCTCATCGCGCATGACCGGCTGGAGCCGGCGCACGACGCGGAGACCGAGGCGTCCGACCGTGAACTGGTCGAGGTCGCCGAGGAAGCCGTCCAGCGCCGCTGAGCACGAGCCGCACGGACTGTGCGGCGATCCAGCCGATCACCGCGGTCACCAGCACCAGTACGACGACCGTCAGCACGTCCGCCCCCGGTACGCCGGCTGCGACGAGCCAGTGGATGCCGTACGTGCCGCTGGCCGCGGTGGTGAAGGTCAGCGCCCAGAAGCCCAGCCCGAACGGCAGTCGTGCGTACGTCGGGACCAGCGCCAGCTGCACCAGGATCAGCAGCACGAACGCGCCCAGCAACGCGTGCTGGAACAGGTCCGGCCGCCCTTCGAGAGCGAACCAGGCGTTCCCGCCGACGGCGGGCGGCGCCGCGAAGATGGCCAGTGTCGGGACCAGCGCCGCGGGTAGCGCCGGCCGGAAGGCCAGCCGCCCGAGCAGCAGGGCGCCGAGCAGCAGCCACATCAGGATGCCGACGCCGAACGACCCGTAGCCGAGCTGAGGCAGCCCGACGGTCGCCAGGCTCTGTCCACCGATCAGACCGGCCGCGACAGTCGGCAGCAGATACCCGGCGTGCAGTTGGTCGATGTCACGCTGCCGGACCAGCAGCCGGGTGAAGAACAGCGTCGCCACCGCCAGACCGAGCACGAACATCACCAGGACAACCGCGCGCCCAGCACCAAAGGCGTAGTGGCTCAGCGCTGCGCCGTACAGCATGCCGGTGGTCGGCACGAGGGAGGCGAACGGGCCGAGGACCGGGTGCTCGAGGTCGGCGAGCACCTGCTTCGGCGTACGGGCTCCACGGACGTAGCGGACCAGGCTGACCAGCCAGACAGTCAAGGCGACCAGCCAGAGCACGTTGGCCGGGGCTCGGCTGACGTTGATTGCGTCGCTCGCGGCGGTCCAGGTGCCGGCCAGGCCGGTCAGACCGAACGCGATGCCGAAGTAGTTCAGCGGGAACGCCGGTGCGCTCACCACGATCATCCCTCTCCCAGAAACCAAAACGACCAGTCGTCTCAACGGAGCAAAACAAGGCCTCCGGATATTCCCCCGGGTGGGATAGCGTGAGGCGCCGGTGAGGGCGAGGGGGCGCGCGTGGAGCACGAAGGTCCAGCGGTGGTTGGTCCGTTCGTGGTCCAGGGGTGGCTCGGGAGCGGCGCGATGGGGACGGTGCATCTTGCGCGCTCGCCGGGTGGGCGGCTGGTCGCGCTGAAGGTGGTTCGGCCCGAGCTGGCCGACGATCCGGGGTTCCGGGCGCGGTTCGCGCGGGAGGTCGCCGCGGTCAGGCGGGTCGGCGGCGCGTACACGGCGGCCGTGGTCGACGCCGATCCGGATGCCGAGCGGCCGTGGCTGGCCACGGAGTACCTGCCGGGCCCGACGTTGCAGCAGGCGGTCGACGGGCAGGGGCCGTTGCAGCCGGACGGACTCCGGTACGTCGCCGCAGGGCTCGCCGAGGCACTGGTCGCGATCCATCGCGCCGGGGTGGTGCATCGCGATCTGAAGCCGTCGAACATCCTGCTGACCGACAACGGGCCGCGGGTGATCGACTTCGGGATCGCGCGGGCGCTCGAGGACGTGAACCTGACCGCGACCGGGATCGTCGTCGGTACGCCGGGCTACCTGTCGCCGGAACAGATCACCGGCGAGCCGATCGGGCCGGCGTCGGACCTGTTCTCGCTCGGCGGGGTGCTGGTGTTCGCGGCGAGTGGGCAGGGGCCGTTCGGGCGGGGGCCGCTGAGCGTGATGATGGCTCGGGTGGTGCAGGGGCAGGCGCAGATTCCGCCGTTGCCCGAGGAGGTTGCGGCGGTGGTGCGTGGGTGCCTGGAGCGGAGGCCGGAGCACAGGCCGACGCCGCAGCAGGTGCTGGAAATGCTGAGTCCGGCGCCGGCGGTTCAGTTGCCAATAGCAACGACGATGCAGGTCGTGGCGCCAACCAGACTGTTGCCTGCTGAACGTCCGCCGAGCAAGCCACAGCCCGTCGGCCCCACGTTCCGCACCAGCCGCACCTGGTCGGTCCTGATGACCCTGTGGCTGCTGGCGTTCACCATGACGACCGGCTACCTCTCCTCGTACGCCACGGAAGCGGGCTTTCACGGGCAGGCCCTGTTCTGGTGGTTGCTCAGTCTGATCGGCCTGGCCGTCCTGGCCTTCCGCGTGCCCTTCCTCTTCGCCCGGACAGTGCGCCTCGTGGTGAACGCCGACGGCCTGACCGCGACGCGTTCCGGACGGACCGGATTCGTCCCGTGGTCGGCGGTGTCGCGGATCCGCCTGGTCGGCAAACCCCGCCGCGTCTGGCTGGTCGTCTGGATCGACCCCGCGCGCGCCGCCGAGCTCCCCGCGCCGCTGCGCCGCTTCCACGGCGGGCACCGGGTCTTCCCGGTCGCCCACGGCGCGACCAGCCGCCGCCGGCTCCGCCAGATCGGTGAGCTCCGCGCCGCCCTCAGCTGGTACGCCGGACGCCTGTTCGACGTCAATTACTGACCGCGACCTCACGCCAACCCGCCAGACGTTCACCGTCCGGTCGCGTCCGGGTCACTGGAGCGCGGGGCCGAGTTACCGCCTGCCGGACAGAGTTCAGCCGCTCGCGTTTGTTGACGCTGCAGCATCCTCTGACCTGGAGCGTTGCCCTTGTCCGGATGGAAGCGGGTACCGGCGATCCTCGCGGTCGCCGTGGGACTGGCCGCGGCAGCGATCACGCCGGCCGCGGCCCACCCGTTCGGAGACCCGCAGACCGTCACCGTCGCGCTGGCCCGGCCGGACGTCGTCCGGGTGCACTGGAAGGTCGGCGGTCTCGACGACCTGACGCTGCTGGGCGTCGCGCTCGAGTTGCTGCCGCGCGACCGGGTGATGCTCGACGGCGCCGTGTTCTTCCGGCCGTCCGACGCGGCCGCGGTCGGGCCGTCGGGCAAGTTCGCCGACTACCTGCTGCGGCAGATCTCGGTGACCAGCGGCGATGCGCGCTGCGTCGGCAAGGTGCAGCCGGTCAAGGACGTGGCCAAGGCCGGCGCCATCGTCGACTACACCTGCGCCGGCCCGGTGGGTAAGGCGCTGGTCGAGGTGCGCACGCTGACCGATCTGAACCCGGCGTACCAGACGCTGGCGACCGGGCCTGCTGGTGAGCGAGCGGTGTACGGCAACGACCGGGTCTCCCACGAGTGGGTTCTCGGGGACGTGCCCCAAGAGCAGCAGCAGGTGGTAGCGCAGACAGGTCGGAGCGCTGCGATCCAGCTGTCGGCGGTGATCGGCGGCATCCTTCTGGTCGCAGCAGCCGCGCTCCTACTAGTACGGCGACGCAAGGCGATCGCATGACGCTCTCGGAGCAGTTGCAGGCGTTCGTGCACTCGCCGGGCGTGCCGCCGGTCGCGTTCGGGCTGGCGTTCATCGCCGGAGCCGGGCACGCGGTCATGCCGGGGCACGGGAAGAGCCTGGCGGCGGCGTACCTGGTGGGAGAGCGGGGGCGCGTCCGGGACGCCGCCTGGCTGGGCGGATCGGTAGCGGTCATGCACACGGTCTCCGTGCTGGTCATCGCGCTGGCGTGGACGTTCCTGCAGCTGGCTGACCTCATCTCGTTGGAGCACCTGACCACCTGGCTGGAGCTGGTCGCGGGCATGCTGGTCGTCGCCACCGGCATCTGGCTCGTCCGCCGCCACCTCCGCAACAGCAGCACCGGCCACGGCCACGGGCATGGCCATGGGCACGGCCACGGTCACGGACATGGCCACGGTCACGGTCACGGTCACGGCCACGGTCACGAGCAAACCAAACGCCCAGGCCTCCTCATGCTCGGCATCTCCGGCGGCCTCACCCCCTCGCCGTCGGCCTTCCTCATCCTCGTCGCCGGCCTCTTCATCGGCCGCGCCGGTTTCGCCCTGCTCCTGGTGATCACCTTCGGCCTCGGCATGGCCGTCGTCCTGTTCGGTGTCGGCCTGCTCGCCGTCGCCGGCAGCTCGGTCGTCGTCACCGCCGGCCAGACCCACACGCTGCTCGCCCGCGCGACCAAGGTCGCCCCTGTTCTCGCGGCCGTCGGCATCACGCTGGCGGGGGCCGGCCTGACCGCGACCGCCGCGATCCATCTGCTCGCCACCTAAGGAGACATCGAGCCATGACTCACCGATCGCGCGCGGGAGGGAAGCGGACGCGGGTCCTCTGGGCCGCGTTCGCCTGCGCGCTCGTGGCCGGATCCGGCGCCGTCCTGGTGCCGTCCGTCGCCGGCGCCGAGGTCGCGCCCCCGAGTAACAACGCGCCGACACTGACGCTGCACGACGGCCAGACCCTGGAGGGCACGGTCGAGGTCGTCGCCGAGCCGACCGTCGAGAACGACTCGGTCACCGCGCTGACTGTCGACGGGATCGCCGCCGACACCCAGCCGACCGCCGGTACGGCGCACTTCGCCTTCGACATGGGCGGCAACGGCACCGAGGCCCGCTACCACAACTACATCACCGTCAACGGCCGTACGGCGGAAGCGGACCGGGTCTACTTCCCGGACATCCCCGGCGGCCAGGTCGGCACCCTCGACCTCCCCGGTGAGTGGCTGCACCCGGGCAGCAACACGGTGACCGTGCACGCCGGCGCCAACTGGGTCGACACCACCAACACCGCGGCTGTCGGCTACGAGGTGCTGCCGAACGGCGAAGGCGCCCGCTGCCCGAACTACGACGACTTCCCGCTCAGCAGCATCAGCCTGAGCCTGCTCGGCGTCGTGGTCGACGGTGAGCAGAACGCCTTCAGCTACAGCTTCGGCGACGGCACCTGTGGTAGCGGCAAGCACCCGCTGACCGAGGACCTCACGTTCATCGTCTCCGGCGAGCCCGGCGGCACTACTGCTGGGCTGAGCGCGGACCTGGACACCACCGCGCTCTCCAACGGCTCGCACACCGTCGTCGCGACCACTGCGTCCGGTGCGACCCGCAGCGTCACCGTGCAGGTCAACAACGCGCCGCCCGGTGCCGCGAAGATCACCCCGGCCGACGGCTCCGTCATCCGCGGCGCCCAGCCGGTGATCGCCGCGATCCCGAACGGCGGCCAGGAGGTCGTCGAGTCGCTTGCGATCGATGACAAGCCCGCGAAGAACGCGGAGACCCTGCAGGCCGGTACGGCGACCTTCGGCATCACCGTCGAGGCCGGCAACTCGGTCGAGGCCAGGTACCACAACTACCTGCTGGTCAACGGCAACCGCGTCGACCTCGGTGGCGACTACGGCGTCAAGGGCACCGAGACAGTCAGCATCAAGCTCCCGCAGCGTTTCCTGAAGCCAGGCGACAACGTCGTCCAGCTGAAGACCGGTGACTACAACGGCACCGCCAACGGCGCGACCTGCGCGAACCACGACGACTTCAAGGTCACCCAGCCGACCCTGAGCGCTGACGGCACGGTCACCGCCGGTACGACGTACCTGCTGACGACGACCGGATCGACGACTACGAAGAACCCGACTACCGCGGCGACGCTCGCGCTCGGCGACGGGACCTGCGGCCCGAACAACGAAGCCGAGTTCCACTTCGACATCGCGGGCGCGCCCACCACGCGCTCGATCGCGACCCTGGGCAGCGGCGGCGACGCGCACCTGCGCGCGTTCATCGGCGGCAACGGCGCCGACAACGGGTTCGACAACAAGGTGCTGATCAACGGCATCCCGCTCGATCTGGGGATCTGGGAGAAGGAGACCGCGGACCTCACCTTCCCGAACGAGTGGCTGGTCCCGGGCGTCAACGTGCTCGAGTTCGTCGCGGGCAGCGACCACGGCAGCGCGAAGCCGGGCGGCTGCGACAACTACGACGACTTCACGCTGCGCGACTTCGAGCTCGCGCCGGCCGGCGGCAAGGCCACGTTGCTCAGCCACGAGATCGCGCAGACCACCGTCACGATCGGCTCGGGCAGCTACCCGGCCGGTACGCCGGTCACCGTGTACGTCGGTGACGGCACCTGCGGCAGCACCCACAACTCCGTGCTGGACAAGACGATCCTGTTCGACGTCACGGCGACCGACGGTACGCCGGCCAAGCCGCTCGGCCTGCGCGCCGACGTCGACACGAAGCAGCTCGCCGACGGCGCGCACTCCGTCGAGGCGACCGTGGGCGACAAGGTCTCGACCCGCGGCTTCACCGTCGACAACTCCGCGCCGGAGGTCGACAACAGCGTCCCGGCGCAGGGCCAGCGGCTCACCTCGACGGTCGCGCTGACCGTCAAGGTGAAGGACGCCTCCGGCGTCGCCGGTACGCCGGCGCTCACGCTCGACGGCAAGGCGGTCAAGGAGGGCGACCAGATCGGTCACGGCCTCCCGGCCGGCGATCACGTGCTCGCGGTGACGGCGGCCGATGTCCTCGGCAACGTCGCGACCCGGCAGATCACCTTCAGCAGCGCCAGCATTCCCGACGTACCGACCGACCTCGCAGCAACTGTTGCCGGGGTCAACGACCAGTCGGCGACGCTGTCGGCGAAGGTGCCCGGCGAGGCCGGCGTACCGCTGACGGCGACCTTCACCAAAGCGGACGTCGTCCTGCCGACGACCGGCTACCAGGGTGAGGCATCGGCGGTTCCGACGACGCTCGACGTGGCCCACGACGCCAACGTGGCGGTCGATTCGCTGAAGCCGCTCGACGGCAGGACCATCGACTCGGTCTCGTCGCGGGACGTCGTCTTCCAGCGGTACGACGTGAAGCTCGGCGCCACCAACCAGACGCCGACGCTGCGCTGGGAAGGCACCATCGACCCGACGCGCGTCGTCGGGCTGCGGGTCTGGGACAAGAGCAAGTGGGTCGTGCTGACCAGCTCGCGCGGCCAGGCGGAGCACTCGACCGTCCTGACCGCCCAGCTGCCCGCCGAGTACCTGGACGGCGACACCGTGCACGTCCTGGTCACCGGCGAGGACCCGTTCGCCGACGATCTGTCGCCGCGGGACGCGACGGCGCAGAACGACAAGGACCGGTTCGAGGACCCGAGCACGTACGACTTCTCGCTCGCGCACTTCACCGACACGCAGTACATCACCGAGGGTGCGGCCGGCGGCACGTACGAGGACTTCGACGGCAAGGCCGAGCCGTCCGACGTGATGACCGCCGAGGAGCAGGCGATCTGGGCGTCGGCGTACCGCAACGAGATGCAGTGGATCGCCGACAACGCGGCCGGCCGCAAGATCGCGTACGCCGCCCACACCGGCGACATCATCGAGAACGACTACTACGATCCGCTGGCCAAGAACCCGGACGGCTCGCTGCAGCGGCCCGGGCTGAACGAGGAGGTCGACAAGGAGCTCCAGGTCGCGTCGGGCTACCAGGAGATCCTGGACAAGAACGGCGTCGTCAACCAGGTGATCGCGGGCAACCACGACAACCAGCTGGGCGCCGAGACCGGCCCGGAGTCGCGGTTCAGCAAGATGTTCAGCGCTGATCGCTACACCGAGGTGGCCAAGTCGTGGCCGACCGGTACCGAGTACCACGCGTGGGACGAAGTCACGAACCCGGACGGATCGATCACGCCCGGCAAGGACAACCAGAACAACTACGTGCTGTTCTCCGCCGGCGGTCTGGACTTCGTCGCGGTCGGTGTCTCGTACGGCGTGACGCCGCAGGAGGCCAAGTGGGCCGACTCGATCTTCAAGCGGTTCAAGGACCGCAACGGGATCCTGCTGTCGCACGACTACCTGAAGCCGTCGGCCAACCCCGACGGCCGCGGTGCCGCGTTCTCCGCACCGGACGGATCGCCGCTGTACAAGCAGGTCGTCGAGAGCAACCCGAACGTCTTCCTGGTGCTGGCCGGTCACGAGCACGGCGTCGGCACCAACCTGAAGACGAACATCGGCGCGACCGTCACCCACGACGTCGTCGAGCTGCTCGCCGACTACCAGTTCTACACGGTGCCCGCCGGTGAGCTGTGGCCGAAGCAGGTCGATGCCGCCGGCAACATCGACGTGAACGGCGACGGCAAGCCCGACCACAAGGCGACCGACCGGCTGCAGTTCGGCGCGAGCTTCCTGCGGCTGCTGCAGTTCGACGTCGCCCGGTCCGAGCTGCACATCGACACCTACTCGCCGTTCCTGGGCAACTTCGGCGCGACCGAGTACGACCTGCGTCAGGACGGCAGTCAGGCCAAGCCGCGCTACAACGGCTCGGAGGACAACCTGACGCTGCCGGTCGACCTGACCACCCGCAAGACGTCGTTCACCACCGATTCGCTGGCGGCGTACGTGCCGACCGGGGTGGTCGGGACCGACCAGGTCGCGGCCAACGGTACGGCGACGGTCACGTGGAGCGGGCTCGCGCCCGCGACGTCGTACGCGTGGATCGTGTCGGCGAAGAGCGCCGACGACGGTGTCGCGATCGCTCAGCCCGCGGTCTTCCGGACGCCGAAGGGCAAGCCGACCGTCACCGCGACGTCGGCGCCGGTCGACTGGGGTACGGCGGCGCAGGTGAGCGTCAAGGTCGCCGCGGGCGCGCTGCCGGTCGCGGGCACGGTCGAACTGCGCGAGGGTACGACGGTGCGCGGCTCGGCGACGCTGACCAACGGATCCGCGACGTTCGCACTGCCGGTCGGGCTCGCGGCGGGCACGCACGCGCTGACCGCGTCGTACTCCGGAAGCGACAGCCTGGAGGCGGCCGCGGGAACCGTCACGGCGACGGTCAACCTGCCTCCGGCGTGGAACAAGAGCACGCTCTACCAGGCCGGGGCGAAGGTGAGCTACAACGGCAAGCCGTACCTGGCGCCGTGGACGTCGAAGGGCAGCACACCGGGCGCGCCGAACGGTGCGTGGCAGGAACTGGCGCTCACCGAGGACGGCGACATCATCTGGACGGCGTCGCGGATCTTCAACGGCGGCGACGTCGTGCTGTACGACGGCAAGACGTTCCGCGCTCGCTACTACACCCGCAACCAGGCCCCGGGGAACCCGAACGGGCCCTGGGAGGAGCTGGCGCCGACGCCGCCGGACAACAGCCCGGCCGCGTGGACCGCCTCGAAGGTGTACCAGGGCGGTGACCGGGTGAGCTACCAGAGCCACGTGTACGAGGCCAAGTGGTACACCCGCAACCAGGTTCCGGGAACGCCGAACGGGCCGTGGAAGCTGGTCCGCTGACCATCGCCTGAACCCCGGGACCGTGGCCGAAATCGGCCGCGGTCCCGGGGTGCTTCACGGCTTGGGCGGGTGGCCCGCTTCAATGGCGGCGTGTCTGTTCACGAACTGCTGCCCCGGCTGCCCGACGTCGCGACCGTACGGCGGATCAGCCGCGCGCTCGCCGTCCTCGACCTGATCGTCTGCGAGGACCCGGCGTACCGGTACTACTCGTTCGACGCGCGCTGGTCGGAGACCGAGGAGGCCGCACTGATGGTCGACGGGTCGGGGGACGAGTTCTCGATCGTGTTCGCGCCGGAGGGCGTCTTCGCGCGCGGGTTCGCGCACGAGTCGGAGATGTCGCCGTACGGGAACAACGGTGAGCTGTGGCCGGGACTGCTCGACGGCGTAGCGGACGTGCTGCACGCGGCGCGGGACGAGCCGGCCTTCCGCGACGCCGAGGACGGGTTGCTGAACGCGACTGTCGCGTTCTGGCGGACGCCCGCCGATGAGCAGTGGGTCAGCGGGCCGGTCGCGCCGAGCGGTGACGACGGTGCCGAGAGTCTCTTCGGGGTGTTCACCGAAGGGCCGGAGGGCTACCTGCCGCTCGCCGAGGAGCGCTACGAGGTGGCGCTCGACCTCGATGCGATCCGGCACGTGTACGCGCTGATGCCGTTGACCGAGTACGTCGTGACGCTGCTCAACCGCAACCGGCGACTGGCCGACCTCAAGGAGGACCTGGCCGAGATCGGCTACCCGCGGGAGTTTTGAACTGGTCGATCCAAAACTGTGCTACGCTCGTTGACATGGCCCGGCCGAGGACGTTCGACGAGGAGGCCGCGGTCGACGCGGCGATGCGCGCGTTCTGGGCGAACGGCTACGAGGGCACCTCGACGCAGGACCTGTGCGCCGCGACCGGGCTCGGGCGGAGCAGCATCTACAACACCTTCGCAGGCAAGCACGAGCTGTTCGAGCGCTCGCTGGCGCGGTACATCGACGGCAAGACCGGCGCGACGTTGGCCCTGCTGGCCGGTGACCGTCCGGCGCTCGACAAGCTCCGCGCGGTGCTGGACGCCGCCGTCGACCCGCCCGCCGGCGAACCGCCCGGCTGTCTGGTGGTCAACACCCTGATCGAGCTCGCGGCGTACGACGTGGTGGTCGCCGAGCAACTGCGGGCCGACGAGGTGGTCCGCCTGAACGCGCTGACGACGGTGATCGAGGCCGGCCGGCGCGACGGAGAGATCGCTGCGGACAAGGACGCCCGCAGCCTGGCGCAGTTCGTCGTCGCGACGATCAGCGGGATGCGAGTGCTGGCGCGCGGTGGGACCGACCGCGCCGCGCTGGCCGCGGTCGCGGCGACCGCGCTGACCGCGCTGGTCTGACTTGTTCTTTCGAAGGGGATTTTCGATGCCGCCTGCCATTTTCGTGCTGGCCCTTGCCATCTTCGCGCAGGGGACCTCCGAGCTGATGCTCGCCGGGCTGCTGCCCGAGCTGTCCACCGACCTCGGCGTCTCGATCCCGAGCGCCGGCCTGCTGATCTCCGCGTTCGCGATCGGCATGCTCGTCGGAGCGCCGCTGCTCGCGGTGGCGACGCTGCGCTGGTCACGGCGTACGGCGTTGCTCAGCTTCCTCACCGTGTTCGTGCTCGCGCACGTGGCCGGCGCGCTGACGCCGAACTACGAGATCCTGCTGGTCACCCGCGTCGTCGGAGCCTTCGTGTACGCCGGGTTCTGGGCCGTCGCCTCGGTCACGGTCGTCGGGCTGGTGCCCGCCGACCGGCGTGGCCGGGCGATGAGCATCCTGGTCGGCGGGCTGACGGTGGCGACCATTCTCGGCCTGCCGCTGGGGACGGTGGTCGGCCAGCATCTCGGGTGGCGCGCGGCCTTCTGGGGAGTCGCGGCGATGTCCGCGGTCGCGATGGTCGGCGTGGTGGCGACGGTCCCGGGCGGTCGGGCGACGGACAGCGTCCCGCGGATGAAGGATGAGCTCCGGGCGATGGGCAACGGGAAGCTGTGGCTCGCCTACGCGACGACGGCGTTGTCGGTCGGTGCGCTGCTGGTGATCTTCAGCTACCTCGCGCCGCTGCTGGTCGAGGTGACCGGGCTGACCGACGAGTGGGTGCCGGGCGTGCTCGCGCTGTACGGCGTGGGAGCGTTGGTGGGCATCACGATCGGTGGACGGAACGCCGATCGGCGCCCGTTCGGCACGCTCGTCGCCGGTCTCGCGGGTGTGGTCGTGCTGTCGGTCGTCCTGGCGATCTGGACCGCGCAGCCGGTCGTCGCGGTGGCCGCGATCACGCTGCTCGGGACGGCGGGGTTCGCGACCAACCCGGCGGTGAACACGCGGGTGTTCAGCCTGGCCGGGGACGCGCCGACGCTGGCCGCCGCGGTGAACATCTCGGCGTTCAACGTCGGGATCACGGTGGCGCCGTGGGTCGGTGGGCTGGCGCTCGAGGCTGGTGCCGGGTACTCGGTGCTGGGGTGGATCGGGGCCGGGTTCGGCGTGCTGGCGCTGGTGACGGTCGGGGTCGCGGTGGCGGGGACGCGGCGGGACGGCGTACGGGAGTCGGATCGGGGCGAGGTCAGTCGGGCAGCATCGGGACGGTGAGGCCCTGGTCGCGGCCGAGCAGGATGCCGCGGGTGATCGCGTTGGTGCCGAACCGGTCCTTGACGTGGTCGAGGGCGCTGTCCAGCTCGTCGTTGCTGGCTTTGTCGAACGGCAGCGCCAACTGCTGGGCCGCTTCGTTCTCGAGGTTGCCGACCGCGATGCCGACCAGGGTGACGCCCTGCTTCTCGATCAGCGGCGTCGCCTCGGCCAGCAGCGCGCGGGCGGTGACCAGCAGGGTGCGCGTGTGATCGGTTGCCTGAGGCAACGTGTGGGAGCGGGTCGCGCGGGTGAAGTCGTCGAAGCGCAGCCGGAGCGTGACGGTCCGGCCGGATCGGCCCGCCGAGCGCATCCGGCGGGTGACGCGGTCGACCAGGCCGGCCAGGATCGCGTCCAGGGTCTCGGCCGACTTCGGTGAGCGGCCGAGGGCGCGCTGCGAACCGATCGACCGGCGGCGCTTGCCGACCTCGATCGGGCGCGGGTCGCGGTTGTGGGCGAGGGCGTGCAGGTGCCGGCCGGAGGCGCGGCCGAGCATCGCGATCAGCGCGGCCTCGGGCAGCATCGCGACGTCGCCGACCTTGCTGATCCCGCGCGACCGGAGCTTCTCGGCGGTGACCTCGCCGACGCCCCACAGGCGCTCGACGGCGAGTGGGTGCAGGAAGGCGAGCTCCTGGTCGGGCGGGACCTCGAGCAGGCCGTCGGGTTTCGCGACGCCGCTGGCGACCTTCGCGAGGAACTTGGTCCGGGCGACGCCGACGGTGATCGGCAGGCCGACCTTCGCGAGCACGTCGGCCCGGAGCCGGCGGGCGATGTCGACCGGCGTACCGGAGATCCGGCGCAGGCCGGCGACGTCCAGGAACGCCTCGTCGATCGACAGGCCCTCGACCAGCGGCGTGGTGTCCTCGAACACCTTGAAGACCGCCTTGCTGGCCTCGGAGTACGCCGACATCCGCGGCTGCACGACGATCGCCTGCGGGCAGCGGCGCATCGCCTGACTGCCACTCATCGCCGTCCGGACGCCGAGTGCTTTCGCCTCGTAGCTGCAGGCGAGCACGACGCCGGCGCCGACGATCACCGGGCGGCCGCGCAGGCGCGGGTCGTCCCGCTGCTCGACCGACGCGTAGAACGCGTCGAGGTCGGCATGCAGGATGCTGGCGGTTTGGGACACGAACACATGTTCGCATACACTCAACGTGACAGCCAGGGCGCGTCTCCCAACTCCCGCCTACTGCGCGGCACTCGGCGCGGCGGGAGTTGGGAGACACGCCCTAGGACGGGTTTTGTTCCGGATAGGGAGAAATCCTGAGGCGGGGGGTCGGAGTGACAGGACAGAATGCGGGCTATGGACCTGTCGGCGTACCGTGCGCTCTGGAGAACTCGTGGGGTGGCCTCGCTGCTGGCCTCGGCGCTGGTGGCGCGGCTGCCGGTGATGGCCTCCGCGGTGCCGATGTCGTTCCTGGCCAAGGACGCGGCCGGCAGCTTCGGCTGGGCCGGCGTCGTCGCGGGCGCCTACTCGATCGGTACGGCGCTGGGCGGGCCGATCTGGTCGCGGCTGGCCGACCGCCGGGGCGGCAAGTGGGTGGTGATCGGGACCGGGATGGCGTGGAGCCTGGCGATGATCGTGCTCGCCCTGCTGCCGAACGAGTGGTACCGGCTGATGCCGGCGGTGTCCGCGCTGGCCGGGGCGTTCGTGTCGCCGATCACCGCGACGCTGCGGGCCGCCTGGCCGCGGCTGGTGCAGGGGTC
Organism: Kribbella sp. NPDC104740; assembly: GCF_055583505.1. Lineage (NCBI taxonomy): Bacteria > Bacillati > Actinomycetota > Actinomycetes > Propionibacteriales > Kribbellaceae > Kribbella > Kribbella sp. NPDC104740. The sequence continues at coordinate 65,087 of NZ_JBVJNV010000001.1, forward strand.
GCGGCTGCGCGCGGTGTACGCGCTGGACGCGACCGCGCAGGAGGTGCTGTTCGCGATCGGGCCGATGCTCGGGGCGCTGGTGGTGAGCTTCGTGAACCCGCGGGCCGGGGTGCTGTCGGCCGCGGCGGTCGCGCTGGTCTCGGTGTGGTGGTACGGCGTACAGCAGCAGCCGGCGATGCGGCACGACGAGACGGTCCGGCGGCTGACGGCGCCGCAGCTGCTGTGGCATCGGCATCGATTGCCGCTGATCTTGGCGTTCGCGTTCTGCGTGACGGCGTTCGCGTCGGTGTCGCTGGGGATCGTCGCGTTCGCCGACGACCACGGGGACCGGTTGATCGCCGGGGTGCTGGAGACGGTGTGGGCCGTTGGCAGCCTGCTCGGTGGAATAGTCGTCGGGACGCTGCCGGGTCGGCGGAACTCGTTCGTCTGGCGGCGGTGCCTGCTGGTGTCGGTCGGGATGCTCGCCTGCGTGTTCGCGACCTGGTCGCCGGTGTCGCTCGCCGTCGCGCTGCTGCTGTCGGGCTGCGTGCTGGCGCCGACCGTCGGCGCGCTGTACGAGCGGCTGGGGGCGATGACGCCTGACTCGGTGCGTACGGAGATCTTCGGCTGGATGGGCAGCGGCGCGATGGTCGGCGGTGCGCTGGGATCGGCGCTGGCCGGGTTGGTGGTCGAGACGTTCGGGGTGCGTTACGTGTGGCTGATGGCGGCTGTGCTGACGTTGATGGCGACGCTGTCGCTGCTGCACATCCCGCCGCACCGGCCGGCCGATGAGGTCACCGTGGAAGAGGTCGCGGTCGCCTGAGGTTCGAAGACGCCCCCGGGTGCCCCTTGCCCGACTTGCTCACTCGCCGCCCCCGCTCGCCGACCCTGCTCACTCGCCGCCCCCGCTCGCCGACCCCGCTCACTCGCCGACCCTGCTCACTCGCCGACCCTGCTCACTCGCCGACCTTGCCCGCTCGCGGACCCTGCTCCCTTGCCTGACCTGCTCAGGTGCAGAGTGGCGCGCCGGTGTCGTCCTCTCGCGGCGCTCCTCAGTCTTCAGACTGAGCGCGGCGGCCTCGGCGGAGTTCTGTGTCGAGGGCGTCCAGGCGGTTGGTCCAGAACTTGCGGTAGCGGTCGAGCCAGGCGTCGATCTCGCGCAGCGGGTCGGTGTCGACGGCGTACAGGCGGCGGGTGCCGTCGACGGTGACGGTGGCGAAGCCGTTGTCGCGGAGCACGCGCAGATGCTGGGAGACGGCCGGCTGGCTGATCCCGAACTCGCTGCCGATGGTGGCGGCGATCTGCCCGGCCGGCAGCTGGCCGTCGGCGAGCAGCTCCAGGATCCGGCGCCGGACCGGGTCCCCGAGGATGTCGAAAGCGTGCATCTGCCCAGTATTTCAGTCATGACTTATATGAACAAGTGCTCCCCTTCCCGGAAGGTCTCCGGCGCCGGCCGACCGCGGCCCGCGTTCCTGCGCGCCGCGCCGCCGGCCGCCGAACGGGTCGCCCAGGTCCTGGTCAGGCAGGAGACAACGAAGCGGTCACGGCTAGAATGAGACCGTAGAACACGCCTGATGCAGCCCAATGACGTACAGCACGGCGTAACCGCAACCAGTGTGTGCTGCTGGGGAACCGAGCTTTGAGGAGACACAGCTGTGGGACGCGTCGTGCACAAGTACGGCGGTTCTTCGGTCGCTGACGCCGATTGCATCAAGCGTGTGGCCCAACGGATCGTCGCGACGAAGAAGGCCGGGAACGACGTGGTGGTGGTCATCTCCGCCATGGGTGACACCACCGACGAACTGATGGACCTGGCCCAGCAGGTCTCACCACTGCCGCCACCGCGCGAGCTCGACATGCTGCTCACCTCCGGTGAGCGGATCTCGGCCGCGCTGCTGGCGATGGCGATCGCGAACCTGGGCTACGAGGCGCGGTCGTTCACCGGTTCGCAGGCCGGTGTGATCACCACGTCCGCGCACGGCAACGCCCGGATCATCGACATCACGCCGAGCCGGATCGAGGACGCCCTCGCCGAGGGGCACGTCGCGATCGTGGCCGGCTTCCAGGGCGTCGCGCAGGACACCAAGGACATCACCACGATGGGCCGTGGCGCCTCCGACACGACCGCGGTCGCCCTGGCCGCCGCGCTCGAGGCGGACTACTGCGAGATCTACACCGACGTGGACGGCATCTACACCGCGGACCCGCGGATCGTGCCGGCCGCGCGGCAGATCCCGAAGATCTCCTACGAGGAGATGCTCGAGATGGCTGCCTGCGGTGCGAAGGTCCTGCACCTGCGCTGCGTGGAGTACGCGCGGCGCTACAACGTCCCCGTCCACGTGCGCTCCTCCTTCTCCCAGAAGGAAGGCACCTGGGTCGTCGATGCGAAGGATATTGAGAACATGGAACAGGCGATCATCTCCGGCGTGGCCCAGGACACCAAGGAGGCCAAGATCACGGTGGTCGGCGTGCCCGACAAGCCGGGTGAGGCGGCCCGGATCTTCGAGACCGTCGCCAACGCCGAGACCAACATCGACATGATCGTGCAGAACGTGTCGGCGGTCGCCACCAACCGGACCGACATCTCCTTCACGCTGCCGCGCGCCGACGGCTCCCGGGCGATGTCCGCGCTGGCCCGGATGAAGGACGAGGTCGGCTACGAGCAGCTGCTGTACGACGACCAGATCGGCAAGGTCTCGGTGATCGGCGTCGGGATGCGCTCGCACCCAGGTGTTTCGGCGAAGTTCTTCTCCGCGCTGGCCGACGCCGGCGTGAACATCGAGATGATCTCGACCTCGGAGATCCGCATCTCCGTGGTGGTGGACGAGAACCTGGTGGACGCCGCCGTGACCGCGGCGCACACCGCATTCGACCTCGACGACGAGCACACCCAAGCCGTCGTCTACGGAGGAACAGGACGGTGACCCCGGTGAACGCTGCGGACTCCACGATCGACGAGCGGGCGGGCCTGCCCACGCTGGCGGTGGTCGGTGCGACCGGCGCCGTCGGCACGGTGATGCTCACCCTGCTCTCCACCCGGCAGAACGTCTGGGGGGAGATCCGGCTGATCGCGTCCGAGCGTTCCGCGGGCAAACGGCTGAAGGTGCGCGGCGAGGAGGTCGAGGTGGTCGCGATCTCCGAGGCCGCCTTCGAGGGCGTCGACGTCGCGATGTTCGACGTACCGGACGAGATCTCCGCGCAGTGGGCGCCGATCGCGGCCGCCAAGGGCGCCGTCGTCGTGGACAACTCCGGTGCGTTCCGGATGGACCCCGAGGTGCCGCTGGTGGTGCCCGAGGTGAACGCCGAGGCCGCGCGCAACCGGCCGAAGGGGATCATCTCCAACCCGAACTGCACGACGCTGTCGATGATCGTCGCGATGGGCGCGCTGCACCACCGCTACGAGCTGGAGCAGCTCGTCGTCGCGTCGTACCAGGCCGCGTCGGGCGCCGGGCAGGAAGGTATCGACGCGCTGTACGACCAGCTGATGAAGGTCGCCGGGAACCGTGAGCTCGGGACGACGCCGGGCGACGTCCGCCGGGTGATCGGCAACGCGCTCGGTCCGTTCCCGGCGCCGCTGGTGATGAACGTGGTGCCGTGGGCCGGCTCGCTCAAGGAGGACGGCTGGTCGTCCGAGGAGCTGAAGGTCCGCAACGAGTCCCGCAAGATCCTCAACCTGCCCGACCTGAAGGTCTCCGCGACCTGCGTCCGGGTGCCGGTGATCACGACCCACTCGCTGTCGGTGCACGCCCGCTTCGGCCGCGAGGTCGACGTCGACGAGGCCCGCGAGGTCCTCCGCGACGCCCCCGGCGTGATCCTCTTCGACAACCCGGCCGAGGGCGAGTTCCCCACCCCCGCCGACGTCGTGGGCACCGACCCCACCTGGGTCGGCCGCATCCGCAAGTCCCTCGACGACCCGCAGGCCCTCGAGCTCTTCGTCTGCGGCGACAACCTCCGCAAGGGCGCGGCGCTCAACACCGCGCAGATCGCCGAGGTCGTCGCCAAGGAGTTCGCGACCGCCTGAGTTTCAAGGGGTCCCTGGACACGACAACGGGGCCTTGAACAGGAAATAGCCTGTTCAAGGCCCCGTTGTGCTGTCCGAGGCCCCTTGTCTACAACCAGTTCTCGCGCGCTGCGTGCAGGGCGAGTTGGAAGCGGGTGCTCGCGCCGGTGCGGTTCATCAGGCGTTCGAGGTAGCGGAAGAACGTGCGGCGGCTGATGCCCAGCGTGCGGGCGATGGTGTCGTCGGCGGCGCCGGTCGCCAGCAGGGCGAGGAGGCGGCGTTCGATGGGTTCCAGGCGGTCGTCCTCGGCGCCGACGGACGCGTGCAGCGGCAGCGCGTTGCGCCAGCAGAGTTCGAACATGCCGATCAGGGCGGTGAGCAGGCTGCTCGGGCGGATGATCAGGAGGGACCGGTTCACGTCGGTGTCGCGCACCGACATCGACACGAACGCGATCGAGCCGTCGATGATCGTCAGCTTCGCCGGTACGTCGGGCAACACTCGGGCCTGCTCGCCGGCTTCGACGCAGGGGAGGATGTTCTCGGTCAGGTAGCCGGGCACCTCGACGGACTCCGGCGAGTAGACGATCCGGTAGGTGACGCCCCGGTTCAGCTGCTCGATCTCCATCTGGTTCGGGCCCGCGCCCAGGTAGTACGGCGGGGAGTCGATGGCCAGGATCTCGCGCTGCGCGCTGCCCTTGATCTGGTTGATCCGCTCGACGATCGCCGTGCCGGTGACGACCTCGATCAGGTGCGTGGTCGACTCGTTGTGCACCGTACGGCGGAACTCGTCGTACGCGTTCAGGACCTCGATCCGGGCCTGCTTCAGCTCGGACTCGCGGCGCAGGGTGAGCGCCTCCAGCCCGGCGTCGGGAGGCACCGGCAGGAACCGCGAGTGGTCCGACCCGGACCGGCGCGCCAGCCCGGCCTGGACCAGGCCGCCGAGCACGTCGTCGATCCCGGCCGCGCGGCCGGCGACGGCCCCGTCCAGCTCACCGATCGACGAGGGGCCGGCCCGGAGCAGGTGCTGGTAGACCAGGATCTCGTCGTCGTTGAGCCCGAGCACCCGCAGGTGCTCGGCACGCTCCGTGTCGGTCGAGCTCATCGCTGTCCCCTCCCTCCCGAGCGCGGTCACCGTGGGCTACCGCCACTCCAGGGTAGAACGACCCGCAAGATCCGGATCGCACTGTCCGTGTTCTGACCACTGCACTGAGCGATATTTGTTGTCCTGTCAGCATTCTTGTGCCGTGTCACCATCTGGCCACCATTTCCGCGCAGTTGTGAGCGAGAATTGAGGTCCAGCAGCCCGGCGACGGACCACCTGAGCGCCGCCGGGCTGCTGTTCCAATTCTGGCCTGAGTTCGCGGCCGCGGCAGCGTAGCCCGTTTCGGTTGGGTCTCGATCCCGGCGCATCGGTGCCCTCGCACTCCCGTGCCATCACCGGCTGTGCCGGAGGGTGTACAAACTGTGCAACCGAGGCAGTTTTCGAGGAGGCACCGCCCATGCTTCTGACCAAGTTCCTTCGATCCGCCGTACTGAGCGCGATGACCGCCGCCCTGGTCATCGTGCCCGCCCACTCGGCGAGCGCCGCGCCCACCACCGCCCACGGTGAGCCCGGCCCCCGAGTCGTCGGTGGAACCCGCGCACTGCAAGGCGAGTTTCCGTGGATGGTGAGGCTGTCCATGGGATGTGGTGGAGCGATGTACACCAATCAGCTCGTGCTGACCGCCGCGCACTGCGTGGGTTCCACCGGCAACAACACCTCGGTCACCGCGACCGTCGGTGTGGTCGACCTGCAGGACACGTCGGCGACGAAGGTGAAGTCGACGTACATCCACCGCTCGCCCACCTACGGCACCAGCACCGGCGGTGACTGGGCGCTGATCAAGCTGGCGACGCCGATCACCGGCGTCGCGACGCTGCCGATCACCACCAGTACGACGTACGACACCGGCACCTTCACGGTGGCCGGCTGGGGTGCGGCCAGCGAGGGCGGCGCGCAGCAGCGCTACCTGCTGAAGGCCAACGTCCCGTACGTCGACGACGTGTCGTGCCGCGACGCCGGCGACTACTACAGCGACCTGATCTTCCCGGCCGAGCTGTGTGCCGGTCAGCTCGCGACCGGTGGCGTCGACACCTGCCAAGGTGACTCCGGCGGGCCGATGTTCCGCCGCGACAACGCCGGCGCCTGGATCCAGGTCGGCATCGTCAGCCACGGCGACGGTTGTGCCCGGCCGAGTGCGCCGGGCGTCTACACACAGGTGAGCACGTTCGCGTCGGCGATCGCCGCCGCGGCCGCTCAGCTCGGCGGCGGCGGACCGAGCCCAACCTGCGGGCCGTTCACCAACAACACCGACGTGAACATCCCGGACGCCGGCGCGGCCGTCACCAGCTCGGCGACGGCGACCGGTTGCACCGGAAACACCTCGTCGGCGCAGGTCGCGGTCAACATCGTCCACACCTACCGCGGCGACCTGGTGATCGACCTGATCGCGCCCGACGGTACGTCGTACCGGCTGAAGAACTCGAGCAGCAGCGACTCGGCCGACAACGTCAACACGACGTACACCGCGACCGTCAGCAACGAGACTCGCAACGGCACCTGGAAGCTCCAGGTCCGCGACGTGGCCCGCGCTGACACCGGCTACATCAACTCCTGGTCGATCAGCTCCTGACACCAGCACCACAAAGCCCCCGGCCTGAATCCAGGCCGGGGGCTTCGTGTTGTCACCGGATCAGCGGCTGGCGTCGACGAACTGACGCATCAGCTCGACCGGGTCGTGGCTGGGCTCCGGCTGGGCCAGCGAGTCGGCCGGGATCCGGGACTGCGGGGTGTCCGCGGTCGTCAGGTCCGGTGCGCTGGTCAGCGGGAGGGTGAGCGAGGACTTCGCCGGGTCGAGGGTGACGGTCGCACCGGTGAAGGGAACGGACGGGTTGTCGGGCTCGACGGTGAGCACCAGGCCGAGGCGGTGACCGGCGGCGAAGACGACGTCGTCGGCGTTCAGCTCGAAGCTCAGGTCGTACCACTTGCCGGACTGCAGGGACTCCTTGCGGTTCAGTGACTTGTAGTGGCCGATGTCGGCCAGGGTGCGGACCGCGACCGACGCGTCGGAGACGGCGGTGTTGATCTGCGTCTTGGCGTAGCAACCGGTGTCGAGGGTGTTGCCGTCACCCCAGCAGACGCTGGTGTTCGGGACGTTGGTGACGTCGCGGTAGCGGGTCGCCGTCCCGTAGTCCACCAGTCGCGCTTTGATGCCTGCGGCAACCTTGTTGACCTTGACCCGGACGGTGACCTTGCCGGTCCCGGACATCCGGACCGACTGCTCCAGGTCGTTGCTGAGGAACACCGCGCGGTCCGGCCGCTGCGTGGTCGGGTCCAGTACGACGGAGTCGACGGACTCCGCGCTGGTCCCGGTGAAGCTGACCGGGTCCGACGAGGCGGCCGCGATCGACAGCCCACCGGTCTTGGCGTTCAGCGGCTTGCTCAGGTTCAGCTTCGTGGTCTTGACCCCGGCCGCCGGCCAGCGGGCCTCGTCGACGAACGAGCCGTCCTCGCGCTGCACGGTCGCCTGCGGCGTCTTCATCACGTCGTTCTTCAGGCCCTGCAGCCAGTAGTCGAACCACGGGTGCAGCTTGTCGACCCACTCGTCGCGGAAGCTGAAGCCGTCCAGGTGCACGCCCTGGTGCAGGAAGATCTTGCGCGGCACGCCCCGCTTGGCCAGCTCGTCCCACCACTCGCCGAAGTGCCGGGTCTTCACGTTCTCGTCGCCGAGCCCGTGCACGACGTACACGCTGGCCTTGACCTTGCTCGCGTCGAGCCGGTAGTTCCGTGGGTCCCAGAACTTGCTGTACGAACCGGTGCGGGTGTCGGAGTCCTGCTCGATCTCGCCGGTCAGCTCCTCGCAGCGCGGCGACGCGTCGTTGCTCACGTAGTCGTGCAGGAAGCCCATGTACTCGTCGTAGAACGGTACGCCGAAGCCGCGGGTGTAGTCGTACCAGGACGAGATCGCCGCGATCGGGACGATCGTCTCCAGCCCGCGAACGCCGGTGCTCGCGACCGAGTTCGCGATCGTGCCGTTCCAGGAGACGCCGATCATCCCGGCCTTGCCGGTCGACCAGTCCGCCTTGGCCTTGGCGCCGTCCGGGGTCTGGCCGGGGACGCGGTTGTTCAGCCAGTCGATGACCGCCTTGGTGCCGAGCACCTCGTAGTCCGCGCCGACGTCGCTGCAGCCGGTCGAGCGGAAGGTGCCCGGCATGTCGACGAAGGCCACGGCGTACCCGCGCGGGACGAAGTAGTTGTCGAGCCAGCTCCCGTACACCTGCCGGGTGCCGGCGGCGTCGAAGTAGTTCTTCGGGTCACCCGCGTAGTACGGCGACGCCTGGATGATCACCGGGACGTCGATCCCGGCCTGGGCGGCCTCACCGGGCCGGATGATGTCGACGGTGACCTGGTCCTTGACGCCGTTCGCGTCGGCGTCGACGTTCGGTACGTCGACCTGGACCCGTTCGTGGATCGCGTTGTCGTAGTCGTACGCCGCGACCGTCTGCGTCCCCTGGACGAACGGTTTGGCCGGCGGACCGGCGGTCGCGGACAGCGACGCGATCGGCGCCAGTGCCGCGGTCGCCAGCAGGGCCACTCCAGTCCGGAAGGCCGTGCTCGATCGAGATCTGCGCATGCAAGTAGCTCCCCTGTGGGCGGTGGGTGGAGCACCACGGCCCTCCCTCGACAGGGCCGTTGTGGTGAACGCACCTTATGCGCGATCTGACACCGCTGTCAGCACGGAACTCACCCGGACGGTCACCATCCGTGGAGATCACGGGAAATACTTCGATCCGGTCAGTGGACCAGGCGCAGCCGGGTGTCGGCGACGGTGATGTCGAGGCGCTGGCCCCAGGTGATGGTCAGAGCGTCGGCCTCGATGCCGTCGCCGAAGACGACCAGGTCGGCCTCGGCGGTGACGGTGAGGTGGTCGCGGGCGGTCAGGACGCCTTCGGTGTACGACGTACCGGTGGCCGGCGACGGCCAGGCCTCGCGGACGAACCAGCACAGCGCCGGGTCGAGCGGGCCGGGCAGTGCGAGCCGGCTGTGGCGTTCCTGCCAGGCTGAGCGGCACCACCCCGTGGATCCTGTTCCGGTGCCGACCAGCAGGCCGGAGGACGACTGGCGTTCCTCCAGTCCTTCGGGCGAGGCGAGGCGGTAGCGGGCGGACTGGTGGGTCCGGTGGCCGACGTACACCTCGTTGAGTGACAGCAGGCGCTGGCCGTCGTCGGTCCCGGCGACGACCATCGTGCGTTCCTCGACGTGCTGGGTGCGCAGGAGATCGGCGGCCGCCTCCGGCTCGTGCGGGACCAGTACGCCGGGGTTGCGCGCGGGCTCGGGGTTGATCCCGATCACCGGCTGCCCGTCGAGGTACTTCGCGACGTTCGCCACCAGCCCGTCCTGCCCGACCGCCACCACCACGTCCTCCGGGCCGAAGACGAACCGATCGAGATCGGCCCGCTCGACCACGGCCCGCCGCCAGTCGAGCGGGACGGCGCTCGACACGGCGGCGAGGGCCTTCTGCTGCGCTTCGTGCCGCTCGTCCAGCTCGGCCAGGTCCCGCCCGCGGGTCTGCAGGAAGAACCCGGCCTGCTGCCTCGTGCCGTGCCGAGCTACCAGCTCATTGAGTTCGGTGGCTCGGTGCACGAGTACTGCGCGAGGTGGGAGGCTCATGCCTGGTCACCAGTCAGCTTGCTGAGCAGCGGGGTGATCAGATCCGGCGTCAGGTTCAGCGTGCCGATCTCCGGCAGGGCGCCCTGCTTGATCGCCAGCGCCAGGATCGTCGCCTGGTCCATCTCGGCGTACGCGTCGAGCAACGCCTTCTCCGCGGCGGCTTCGGCCGCACCGATCACGCGCTTGGCGTCGGCCTCGGCCTGGCTGAGGGCTCGCTTGCGCGACGCCGCCGCCTCGGTCTCGATCCGGCCGGCGGCCGCGGCCTCGGTCGCGCGCTGACGCTCGTTCTGACCCTTCTGCGTGACCAGTTGCTCCTCCCGCCGCGCCAGCTCGATCTGGTTCTGCAGCTCGTTCTCCGCGATCGACCGCTCCCGCTCGACCGCCATCGCGCGCCGCTCGTACGTGGCCTTGTCGGCCGCCTGCTGCACCATCTCGCGGGTCGGCGTCTGCAACGCCCGCTCCACGTCGTTCTCCGCCCGTACGGCGACCACCCGCACGTCCTCGACGCGGATGCCGAGCCCGCTCAGCCGCTGGTCCTCGCGCAACCCCGTGCTCACCGCGAGCCGCAGCGACGCCATCCCCTCGGACAGCGCCTGGGTCAGCGACATCCGCGCCAGCAGGTCGAGCGCGGTCTGCTGCGCGAGCTCGGTCAGCAGCCCGCCGAGCTGCTCCAGCGGCGTCGCCCGCCAGCGCCCGGTGTCCGGGTCGATCCCGAAGTCGAGCCGGGTCGCGGCGAGCGCCGGGTCGGTGACGCGGTAGGTGACGGTCGCCTGGACGACGACGTCCTGGAAGTCGACGGTCCGCCCGTGGAACAGCAGCGGCTGCTCGCGGTCGTCGACCGGGACCTCGCTCAGCGACGAGTTCAGCGCCCGGAACCAGAACGCCTGCCCGGCGCCGTCGTGCACCAGCTTCCCGTTCCGCAGGTGCCGGACGTGGGTGGTCGGGTTGGCCCGCAGGTGACTGATGAAACGGAACCGCGTGATGTCTGCCATCGCTGTGCTCTCCTCACGGCCGGTCGCTCCGGCCTCGTTGTCGTCAGTTTGACGATAAGGGGTCGGATCGCTTTTCGTCAAGGTGACGATTAAGGTGGCCGGTATGGACTTCGAGCCGATGGGTGTGGCGACCGACCTGGTGATCCTCACCGTCCAGGCCGGGTCGTTCGAGGTGCTGCTGATCCGGCGGGGGATCCCGCCGCACAAGGGGCGGTGGGCGCTGCCGGGCGGGTTCGTGCGGGAGGGTGAGGGGCTGGAGGCGGCGGCGCGGCGGGAGCTGGCGGAGGAGACCGGTGTGGGTTCTGAACGTATTCACTTGGAGCAAGTGGCAACGTACGGCGAACCCGGACGGGACCCTCGTGGACGAGTAGTGAGCGTTGCTTACCTGGCACTTGTCCCCGACCTACCCACCCCGGTCGCCGGATCGGACGCCGCCTCGGCCTCCTGGATCCCCGTCGCCGACGTCCTCGCCGACCCCGGCCGGCTCGCGTTCGACCACCACCGGATCCTCACCGACGCCGTCGAGCGGGCCCGCGCGAAGCTCGAGTACTCGCCGCTCGCGACCGCGTTCTGCGCCGACGAGTTCACCGTCTCCGAGCTGCGCGGCGTCTACGAGGCGGTCTGGGGCGTCCCGCTCGATCCGCGGAACTTCCACCGCAAGGCGACCCGCACCGAAGGCTTCGTCGAACCGCTCGGCGCGACGACGACCCGGGACGGCGGTCGCCCCGCGCAGCTGTTCCGCCGCGGGCCGGCGGTCACGCTGCATCCACCGCTGACCCGGGGTTAGGGCGTGTCGCCCGGCTGCGCGACGCCGACCGGATCTACCGGCGCCCGGCGGGGCGGCGCGGTGCACAGGGCCTACCGGTTGAGCAGCATCAGTTGCTCGGCGGTGATCAGGTCCGTGTGCGTCCCGGGCGAACCACAGGCCCACGCACCCGCAATCGCGCCCGCCGTCGCGGCTTCGTAGTACGAGCGACCGTCCAGCCAGGTGGTCAGGAACGCGGCGACGTAGGCGTCGCCGGCGCCGTTGGTGTCGACGACCGGGCGACCCGCGAGCTTGACCGCGGGCACGTGGACCGGCGGCTCGCCGCGCACGTGCAGATAGCTGCCGTCCGCGCCGGCCATCGCGACCACGACCTGCGCGCGGCCGCAGGTGAAGATCCAGTCGACCGCCTTGTCGCGCAGCGCGCTGGTCGACACGAACACGACGTCCGCGCACTGGGCGAAGTCGCGGTGGTACTCGTTGTCGCCGTCCCAGTCGTGCAGGTCGGTCGACAACGTGCGGCCGGCCGCCAGTACGTCGGGCAGCGCGCGCCGCGCGAAGTCCATGATCGAGACGTGCACGTGCCGCGAGTGCTCGATCCAGCCGCGCCACAGCCGGGGGTCGACGCGCATGCCGGCGGGATGGCGTCCGTCGTACAGGGAAGTGCGGAGGCCGTCGGGGGCGACCAGGTTGACGCTGCGCCGCGTCCCGCTCGGGTGGACGGCCCAGGTCAGCGGCAGCCCGAGCTCCTCGTACGCCGAACGGATCCGCCGGCCCTCCGCGTCGTCACCGAGCACGTCGGCGAGGCCGGCCTCGAGCCCGAGCCGGTGGCAGCCGAGCGCGACGCCGTGGCCGGTGTGGCCGACGTACGACTCGACCGGTTCGACGTGGATCGTCTCCCAATCGGCCAGCGGAAGCCCCGGGACGCGGACGACCGTGTCGATCCCCACCCCACCGATCACGAACACGTCGAGCCCCATGCGTCCATCCTCACCGAGCCGGGCAAACGACAGAAGATCACCGGCGGGAACCTTGCACCAGAGTTGACCTCGAGAGCCCTTGAAGTGATCTCCTGGCCGGTGTGAAACACGTGCTGATCACCGGCGCCGGCCGGGACACCGGACGCCTGCTCGCCCTCGCCTTCGCCGCTTCGGGCGCGCACGTCGTCGCTGCCGTCCGTACGGCGGCCGCGGCCGAGGAGACGGTCGCGCTGATCCACGCCGCCGGGGGATCGGCGCGCGCCGCCGTACTGGATCTGTCGTCGCCGGAGTCGATCGCGGCGTTGCAGCTCGAGCGGCTCGACGTCCTGGTGAACAGTGGCGCGCGCTACCTGGACGGCGACGCGTCGCCGGCCGACATCGCGGACACGATCGGCGGGGCCGCGACCGGGACGGTGCTGCTCACCGAGCGCGTGCTGCCGCTGCTCCGGCAATCGCCAGCCGCCGACGTGGTGAACCTGATCTCCGCCGCGGGGGAGCCCGGTCAGCATCGCTCGGGCGCGCATCCAGCCTTCTACGCGGCCAAGCACGCGCAGGCGGGCTACGCCGAGATCCTTTCCGCTCGCCTGCGCCCGGAGGGCATCCGGGTCATCTCCCTCTTCCCGCCTGACTTCACCCAAGCGGGCTCCCGCGAGGAGGGCTCGCCCCTCACCGCCCAGTCGGTCGTCGACTGCATCCTCTTCGCGGTCAACCAGCCGCGCGACTGCTTCATCCGGAGCTTCCACTTCGAGCAGCTCTGACTTTCGGCAGGTGCGCCGACTGGCGATCGGCAGCAGCCGGGCGTACGCCGAGGAGGACAAGCTCGGGCCCATGCTGACTCGACGCGTCCTCCTCGCCGGCACCGCCGCCCTGCTCGCCTCGCCGACCCTGCAGGCCTCGGCCTTCACCAGAAGGCACTCAGTACACCTTCGGTTTCCCCGACCTACCGGCCCCTTTCCGGTCGGCACCACTGAGATACATCTCGTCGACTACGGGCGAGACGATCCGTTCGTCCCAGGCCGTCCACGGGAGCTGATGATCAGCGTCTGGTACCCGGCGACTCGCCTCGCCGAGCGGGCGGCGTACCTTCCGCCGCTCACCGCGCAGGTGTACGCCGAGGGCGCGGCGGTCGCGCTCCAACAGCCCGTCGACGCCGTCGACTGGGCGGGCGCCCAGGTGCACGCCGGATTGTCGGCGCCGGTGAGCCGGGGGCGCCGACCGGTGGTGCTGTTCTCGCCGGGGTTCGGCGTACCGCGCGGGCTGGGCTCGATCATGGTCGCCGAGCTGGCGAGTCGGGGGTACGTCGTGGTGACGGTCGACCACACCTACGAAGCCGCCGCCGTCGAGTTCCCCGGTGGGCGGGTCGCCGTACAGACGCTGCCGGCTGAGCCCTACGCGCTGCTCGCGCGCGCGACGCGGGTGGCCGACGTACGGTACGTGCTTGATGCGCTGCAGCAGCTCGCGAACGGCAGGAACCCGGATGCCGACGGACGGCGGCTGCCGCACGGGCTGGGAGAGATCCTCGACCTGACCGGAGTCGGCGCGTACGGCCACTCGGCCGGCGGGATCACCGCGGCCGACGTGATGCTCGTCGACCGGCGCCTCCGAGCGGGGATCGACCTCGACGGCACCCTCGGCTACGGGTACGACGACCCCGCCGACTGCCCGGTCGTTGCCCAGGGCCTCGATCGCCCGTTCCTGCTCGTCGGTGCGGGCGGCACCGGGCCCGACGGCGGCCCGCAGACCCACCGCACCGATCCCTCCTGGCGCGGCTTCTGGGACAACTCGACCGGCTGGAAGCGCGACCTCAACGTCCCGCGTGGGCAGCACTACACGTTCATCGACCACCAAGCGCTGATCCCGCACTTCCAGCGCCACTTCGACGTCCCGCCCGAGCTGGTCGCGAACACCATCGGCACCGTCGACCCACGCCGGATCCTGCACACGCTGAACACCTACCTGCCGGCGTTCTTCGACCAGCACCTCCGGAACCGTCCGGGCGCCTGGCGAAACTCGCCGCGGCACCCGGACGTCCGGTTCATTGCTTGATCGGCGCGCCGGTCTTGTCCTGGAGCTCGTCGAAGGTGACGCCCTCGGCGAGCTCGACCAGCCGCAGGCCGTCGTCGGTCACGTCCAGTACGGCGAGGTCGGTGATGATCCGGTTGACCACCCCGCGACCGGTGTACGGCAGGTCGCACTCGGCGAGGATCTTGTGCGAGCCGTCCTTGGCGACGTGCTCCATCAGCACGATCACCTTCTTGGCGCCGTGCACCAGGTCCATCGCGCCGCCCATCCCCTTGACCATCGTGCCGGGGATCATCCAGTTGGCCAGGTCGCCGGTCGCCGAGACCTGCATCGCGCCCAGGATCGCGGCGTCGATCGCGCCGCCGCGGATCATCCCGAAGGACAGCGACGAGTCGAAGAAGCTTGCCCCCGGCAACGTCGTGACGGTCTCCTTGCCGGCGTTGATCAGGTCCGGGTCCTCGTCGCCCTCGACCGGGTAGGGGCCGACGCCGAGGATGCCGTTCTCGGACTGCAGCACCACGGTGACGCCGTCCGGGATGTAGTTCGGGACCATCGTCGGCAGGCCGATACCGAGGTTCACGTACGAGCCGTCCTCCAGCTCGGCGGCGGCGCGGGCGGCCATCTGCTCACGGGTCAGCGGCATGGCTCAGGCCTCCAGCTTCTCGCGCTGGGCGTCGTACGCCGCGCGCGGTTGCACGGTGCGCTTCTCGATCCGCTTCTCGATGTCCTTGCCGACGGCAACCACGCGCTGGACGTAGACGCCGGGCAGGTGGATCTCGTCGGGGTCCAGCTCGCCGGGCTGGACGAGCTCCTCGACCTGCGCGATCGTGATCCGGCCGGCCATCGCGGCCAGCGGGTTGAAGTTCCGCGCGCTGCGGTCGAAGACCAGGTTGCCGTGGGTGTCGCCCTTGAGCGCGTGCACCAGCCCGAAGTCGGTGGTGATCGACTCCTCCAGCACGTACGTCGTACCGCCGATCTCGCGGGTCTCCTTCGGCTCCGACGCCTTCGCGACCGAGCCGTCGGCGTTGTACTTCTGCGGCAGCCCACCGTCGGCGACCTGCGTGCCGACACCGGCCAGCGTGAAGAACGCGGCGATCCCGCACCCTCCGGCCCGCAGCTTCTCCGCGAGCGTCCCCTGCGGCGTCAGCTCGACCTCCAGCTCACCGGACAGGAACTGGCGGGCGAACTCCTTGTTCTCCCCGACGTACGACGAGGTCATCTTCGCGATCCGCTTGTCGGCGAGCAGGATCCCGAGCCCCCAGTCGTCGACCCCGCAGTTGTTGGACACGACACTGAGCCCGCTCACCCCCTTGCCGTGGATGGCGTCGATCAGCTGCATCGGGTTCCCGCACAGCCCGAACCCACCCACCGCGAGGCTCGCCCCGTCACCGATGTCGTCCACCGCGTCCCGCGGCGACCCGTACGTCTTGTCCATCCGCTGCTCCGTTGCAGTTCGAGGGCCCAGTCGCCTCGACTCTAACCAGCCGAACACCGAGGGGCGACCCCCACACCCTGTGGCCACCAACACAGCCGGTACGGCGGCATGTGGCGCGCCCACACACCACCCTGTGTGCGCGGTACATGGGTACTACGCCGTGGCCTCCGCGGCGCAGATCGCCTCCAGCTCGTGGGCTGCTTCCTCGCGAGCGTCGGGGAGCTCTTCCGGGCAGGTGGCCAGGAGCTCGGCCAGGTGCTCCCGGGCGCAGACCAGGTTGCCCGCGTGGCGGGCGGTGCGGGCCAGGCCTATCTGGGCGGCGGCGACCGCCTCCGCGTTGTCGGTGGTGGTGGCCAGTGACAGCGCCTCGGTGAAGTCGGCTCGGGCCTGGTCCAGGGCGGCGGTGCGGAGGTGGAGTTCGGCTCGTTCGCAGAGGAGGAGGCCGGCTTCCTCCTCCAGGCCCAGCTCGGATGCCAGGTCGACGGCCTCCGACGTGATGGGGAGGAGGTCCGTGGTGATCTGGCGGAGGCCGGTGAGCGCCAGGAACATCGCCCAGCGGTCCTCCAGCATGCGGAATCGGGCTAAAGCGATGCGGAGCGACTGCTCGGCTTCAGCAGGTGCGATGTCGACCAGGCCGGGGTAGCCCTTGATCAGCTCCACAGCAGCCCGGGTCCACGCGTCGCCGTCTCGTTCGTGCCTGGCCAGTACGTCGGCGACCACAGCGGTCGACTCGAACGGGCCGAAGACCAGCGCCCACAGCAGCACCGTCACCGGGTACTTGAACGGCCCGACACCATCCAGCACCACCTGCTGCGCCAGCTCCAGCTGCTCCTGCTCGGCCGACGATGCCCCGTGCAGCACTGTGAGCAGGTACTCCTCCTCCAGCCCAGCCGGCACCGTCCGCCCCAGCATCCCGAGCACGCGCTCAGCAGCAGCCGCCGCCTCGTCCTGCAGCCCCCGCGACCACCAGTAGCTCGACAGCCCGGCCACCAGCCGCAGCGCCATCCGCGGGTCGCTCTCACAGGCCCGCTCGATCGCAGCGACCACCTGGTCGCCCTCGGCCGCCGTACGCACGCCGGCCCGCGCATAGCTCGTTGCTGAGCGCAACGGATCGGGGTGCTCGACCAGGTCGATCAGGTACGACAGGTCCTCGTCGTACCCGCCGCCCCGGAACTCCACATCACTCATTGTCACCCCGGCGCCAAACCACCGGAGCACGGGGTCCTCAGAACTCCAGCACGCCCCAGTGCTCGGGCTTGTGCATGTCGACGGCCCACTGCGGCGACCAGACCCAGAAGTCCTGCTGCGAGCCCTTCCGGTAGCCGCCGTCGACCACCTCGTGCGACCACTCGACGCGCATCAGGTTCATCCGCCACTCGTCACCGGGCGCGGGCGGCGTCGCTCCGGTGTTGTACGCCGCCAGCTCGGCCCACGGGAACGCCGCCTCGACGGTCCAGCCGGCGTCGCTGTCGCTCGGGTCGTTCAGCGTGCCGTCGACGTGGATGGCGGTCCGCAGCCCGGGCAGGTTGGTCGGGTCGATCGCGACGCCGCCGTCGGCGTACGGCTTGGGCAGCGTCAGCTCCCAGATCGTCCCGAGCGGGTTGATCTCGAACTCGTAGTAGTTGTTCCGGTCGCCGTCCGGGTCGAGGAACAGCTCGAAGTTGTTCTCCTCGTACAGGAACGTGTTCTGCTCGGTCATCGTCGACCAGACGTGCGGCTCCTCGAGCTGGGCGCCGAGGTACAGGTACTGGTCGTCGTACAGCAGCTTCGCCCTGGTCCGGTACGCCGGGGCCGGCTGGTCGCCGCGGATGTCGACGAAGTCGCTGGTCCAGGCCGCCTCCGCCCAGGCCGGGTCGGTCAGCGTGCCGTCGAGCGACGGCGGGGTGGTGGTGCGGTGGGCCTTGTAGCGGGGCAGATCAGGCATCGGCGCGCTCCAGCAGTCCGGCGAGCAGGTGGGCGAGCAGGAAGGTAACCGCAGTCAGCACCGGGACGACCAGCAGGGTCCAGGTGCTGAACAGGTTGTCGGCCAGAAAGGCCAGTACGACGAGCAGCATGAACCCGACGCCGAGGAACGCGACGAGCTTCGGGTGCGGCATCGCGAGCCGGCTGAGCGCGGTCGCGCCGAGCACGATCGCGACGACGACGGTCAGCACCAGCAGCGGGAATCCCCAGGCGCCGCAGTTCGACGTGTCGCGGAACCGTTCGCAGCCGCGCTCGCTGAGCCAGACCGCGCCGATGGTGACGAACCCGGCCAGGATCCCGACGACGGGAAGGATCAGCAGCGGCGGCAGCGGAGGAGCAGTGAAACGATGAGTAGTCACCTCGTCCTCGTCCGCGTCCATGGCCGCAGGCTACTGCGTCAGGCCGCTCCGAGCGCGCTCGCCACCGCGTCGCGGACCTCGGCGTCGGTGGGCACGGCCCGGCCCTGCTCGGCGGCGAGCTCGGCCAGCGACACCATCGTGACGTCGTGCAACCCGCAGGTCGTGAACGTGTGAAAGACGTCCATCGCCGGGTCGACGTTGATCGAGAACCCGTGGCTGGTCACCCCGCGCCGGATCCGCATCCCGATCGAGCAGAGCTTGCGGTGGTCCTCGGTCCAGACGCCGACCAGGCTGCTCTCGCCGCGCGGCGTCTCCCGCCGTACCAGCGGGAAGCCGAGCTCGCCCAGAGCCGCGATCAACCCGGTCTCGACCCACCGGACGATGTCGACGGGCCCGCGCTGCTTCAGGTCGATCACCAGGTACCCGACGAGCTGCCCGGGACCGTGGTACGTCGCGAAGCCGCCGCGGTCGACGCCGACCGTCGGGATCCCCGCGGTCTCGGGCGGCAGGTCGGCCGGCGGGGTCCGCTGCCCGTAGGTGATGACCGGCGGATGACTCAGCAGGAACAACCGGTCCCCGGCGCTCCCGTCGGACCGTTCCGCGACCCAGGTCGCCATGTCCTTGGTCGCGATCTCGTACTCGACCTCACCGAGGTCAACCCGCTGCAACGCCGTCACCCGGCCACTGTAGATCGGCCCCGAAAATGACTGAGGGCGGTGACTCTCGCGAGTCACCGCCCTCTTCTGTCGGGCTGACAGGATTTGAACCTGCGACCTCGTCGTCCCGAACGACGCGCGCTACCAAACTGCGCCACAGCCCGAAGCCGGAGTCAGCTTACATGCGCACCGGGCTGGGACGAAATCGAGTTAGCCGGCGCCCTGAATCCGGGGCACCAAGGTGAGCAAAGTCGCCTCCGGACGGCACGCGAACCGCACCGGCGCGTACGGCGAAGTGCCCAGTCCGGCGCTCACGTGCAGCGCTGCCTGGCGCCCGTCGGACCCCCACGTGCTGAGGCCCTTGACCCGGGAGGTGTCGAGGTCGCAGTTGGTCACCAGGGCGCCGTACAGCGGGACCGCGAGCTGGCCGCCGTGGGTGTGCCCGGCCAGGATCAGCGGGTACCCGTCGCCGGTGAAGGAGTTCAGCACCCGCTGGTACGGCGCGTGCGTGACGCCGATCGACAGGTCGGCCGCGGGGTCGACCTCGCCGGCGACCTCGGCGTACCGGTCGCGCTTGATGTGCGGGTCGTCGGTGCCGGCGAAGTCCAGGCGCAGGCCGTTCACCTTGAGGGTGGTCTTCAGGTTGTTCAGGTCGGCCCAGCCGGCGTCGGTGAACGCGGCCCGCATCTCCTCGAACGGCAGGTCCGGCCCGTGCGGCTTGTGCTTCTGCTTGTTGGCCGGGAGCAAGTAGTTCGCCGGGTTCTTGAAGTGCGGCTTCCAGTAGTCGTTGGAGCCGAACACGAAGACGCCGGGCAGGTCGAGCAGTCCGCCGTACGCGCGCAGCAGCGGCAGCACCGAGTCGGGAGAGGAGATGTTGTCGCCGGTGGTGACCACCAGGTCGGGCTCGAGCTGGGCCAGCTCGTTGACCCAGCGGATCTTCTTCTCCTGGGAAGGCATCAGGTGCAGGTCGGACAGGTGCAGCACCTTCAGCGGGTCGGCGCCCGGCGGCAGCACCGGGACCGTGAACCGGCGCAGCGTGAACCAGCGCACCTCGATCGCCGCCGCGTACCCGACGCAGGCGGCGCCGACGGCACCGATCACGCCCGCGGCTTTCAGTGCCGTGATGGCCGGTCCCCGAAGACTCATTGCTCCAGCCTGCCACAATCTCCCCTATGTCCAACTCCGAGCTGAAGCAGCGCCTGCACGACGACATGACCGCGGCCCTCAAGGCCCGTGACGACATCCGCAAGTCCACCCTGCGGATGGCACTGACGGCTGTCACGAAGGCGGAGGTGGCCGGCAAGGAGGCCCGTGAGCTGTCCGACGCCGAGGTGCTCGACGTCCTGACCGCCGAGGCCAAGAAGCGCCGCGAGTCCGTCACCGCCTACCGCGACGCCGGCCGCGCCGAGCTGGCCGACAAGGAGCAGGCCGAGGCCGACATCCTGGCCGAGTACCTGCCCGAGCAGCTCACCGCCGAGGAGATCGCCGCCCTGGTCACCGAGACCATCGCCGCCACCGGCGCGGCCGAGCTGGGCCCGCGCGGCATCGGCAAGGTGATGGGCGCCCTGCAGCCCAAGGTGAAGGGCAAGGCCGACGGCGGCGCCGTCTCCGCCGAGGTCAAGCGCCAGCTGGGCGCCTAGCTGTCTGCGTAGAGGGCCCGGGTGGCGGCTGAGTACACGTCGTCCACCCGGGTCTGGCTCTCGGCGCCGGTGAGGCGCTGAGGCGTCCTGGACTGCTTGGGCGCGATGAACTCGACCAGCGACGGCTCGACGTACTCCAGCGCGCCCTGCAGCGAGCGAGCCTCGGCAGCGAAGGACAGGGCGATCCGGGCGCCTGCTGCGAGCGGCGCATGCAGGGTCCAGCTGGCCGTCGGCTGACCGGCCAGCGTGCTCCGGCGACTCACCCCACCGATCTGCTCGCCGCTGCTGCCCAGGACCTTCGTCACCTGCACCGACTCGAACACCTGTCGATCCAGCGTCACCCGGACGCGTGACCCAGCCGGTACGACGCCCGGCCCGACGGAGTGCAGTGCCACGAGCCCTGGCCGCCAGACGTAGTAGCCGTCGCCCCAACTCGCCCTGGTCCACCCGGCGCCGAGCTGGACTCCCCAGGGCAGGCCCTGGTCGGCCACTGGCCGGCTGAGCACCCGGGCCGTCACCACACCCTGCGACACCTTCACCTCGGTCGCCAGCGGGTCAGCGACCAGGTCAGCCGGGTAGCGGGCGGGCGCTACTCCGCCGGCGTGGACGGTGTAGGTCCCCGGCGCGAGCTGCGGTAGCTGCAGGTCCAAGCGGCGCCCGTGCGCGACACCGGTCGCTGCCTGCGTTGCCTGGAGCGCTACAACCTGCTTGCCGCGGACAAGCACCGGCCGTGCGGCGGCGTCGTACAGGCGTTCGTCGTATGAGAGGCTGATGACCGCCCCAGCCGGTACGCCGGTACTGGTGAGCTCGACACCGAGGTCAGCCGGCACCTGCACGGCAGCACCGTCCGGCGCGTGCACCACGCGCGCACCGCCCGGGCCCACCGGCGTGATGCCCGCTGCCGGAGCCGCCGCCGCGACGTCAACCGAGGCCCCGGCCACCACCGACCCCGCCAGCGCCCCCTGCAGCACGGTCCGTCGTCTCATCATCGCGGCGCCCCTTCGAAGATCGGAATCAGGTACGAGTCCCACACGGCGTACTGGACAGCCAGCGTCGCCACCAGCACGACCACCGGCACCAGGGCGCGAACCCACCAGGGCACCCGGCGTACGAGCAGAGCCATCAGGAGCATGGACAGCCCGGTGACGATCCCCGGTGTGGCAAGCGCCGCGGACTGCTCGTGGAGCGGCCAGCACCCCGAGTAGGTGCAGCCGTCGCCAGGCCCGTTGAAGTAGAAGTGCAGCTGGTTGATCAGGAACGCCTCGAGCGCGACCACCACACCACCAACGCCCTGCGCGATGGCGCCCCGAGTGCTACCCGCTGCCGATCGCAGCGCCCCCGGCCGGGGCAGGCCGGCGAACAGCAGCACCACGACCACCGCGCCCACGACCGCCACCAGCGCCCCCACACTGAGCGGGTCGCCGTCCCGGGTGATCCCCACGCTGTCCTGGCTCGGATCGACCTGCGCCAGCAGTTGCGCGAGAACCATCCAGGCCAGCAGCAACGGCACCACCCCGACCGCCGCGACGACCAGAAGCCCGATCTCCGTCCGGTCCCGGCGGAGCAGCACGCGGTCGTCCGTACGGTCCGCAGTCATCAGCAGCGTCTCCCGGCCGGGCAGAAGGGTCATCGGTCAGCCCTGAGTCTGCATCAGCTGCGCGTAGACGAGCGCGCAGGTCCGGGCTTCGTTGGCCGACGGCAGGCTCTCCGCCCCGGCGAACTCCTCGAGCACGAAGTCCGGCGGGAGGCCGACCGGGCCGTTGTCGGTCAGGTTCACGAACGCCTGGGCGAGATTGTCCGCCGAGCCGCCGAACCGGTCGGTGTAGAACTTCCGGACCCGCTGCTTGTCGGTCAGCTTCAGCAGCCCACGGGCCGCGCCCGACAAGCTGCTGCTCCCGCTCTCCTGCTTCGCGCGCCAGATCAGGTACGCGTCCGCATCCGCGACGACATCGCCCCAGGAGAAGCCACCCTCCCCATCGACCACCCCGAGTCGGGCGCGCAGGAACACCGCCAGGTCCACGGCCGGATCGGCGGCCTTGGCGTGCTGGTAGGAGCCCCACAGCTGCAGGAGATCCAGCGCCCAGCCGCCCAGGTCACCCAGGCCGTAGTCGTTCTGGTCGCCCGGCAGACCCCAGTACTCGTAGCCGCGGACGGTGGCCGCGAAGTGCTCGATGTCCCGCGTGGAGACGGGCCGGTTCGGGGTCAGCCGGCCGAGCTCTTCCTCGGCGTACGCACGGGCCAGGCTGGTCAGCGTGTCGGTCGTGATCGGCGTGTACTGCGGCCACCCCAGACCGCCCCAGTACTTCGGCTTCTGCAGGTAGTGCATGACGAACGTGGGGATCATCGACGCGTACTGCGACAGCGGTACCGTCGGAGCCACCAGCGCCCGCTCGCACGCGACCTCCGCGCGGACCAGCCACTCGAAGAACGCGTCGAAACCGGTGCCCGAGACCGAGCCGTCGCGTTCGACCGGCGGGCTGGTGACCTGGTTCAGGTCGACCGGCGTCGCGTGCGAGGAGACGACATCCTTGTCGATCGCGGGGGCGCCCGGGTAGGCGCCGGACGCGATCTCGACGATCTGGTTGTAGTGCCAGCCCGGCGGCATCGGGAAGCCCATGTTGCCGGAGAAGCCGGTGGACATGCCGGCCACGAAGGCCGCCTCGGCGAGGTCCCTGTCGAGCATCGTGGCGCAGACGTTGCGGGTGCCGTAGACGCCGATCTTGTAGCGGCCGTTGATCGTCTGGTCCATGGACTCGTTGACGCCCTCGAAGTAGTCGGCGACCGGGCCGTCGATCACCTCGCCGAGGGCGTCGAAGTCGACCGAGAAGTAGACGACGCTCTGCGCCGGGATCCCGAGGACGCGGCAGCGTTCGACTGCCTCGATGCCGTGGGTGCGGCCGTTCGCCTTGGTCATCTCGCCGGGGGCGTTGTTGAAGCGCTGGTGGATCGGGAACAGCTTCAGGCCGGCCGACTTCAGCGCGTCCAGCTCCGGTGCGGTGATGAACTTGTTCGCGCCGACCGTGTACCGGCCGACGTGCGTGTAGCCGGCCGCGACCGCGCCCTGGGCCTGCGCGAGGGTGAGCTGCTTGTTGGTGTCGAAACCCTTGGTGGCGATCGTCGTGTCGCCGTTGGAGACCAGCAGCGCGCACCAGGTGCCGTAGTTGCCGACGCCGTTCACCGGCAGCTCCATGAAGCCCTGGAAGTCGCGGGTCAGCTGCGCGGTGTCGCCGTCGAAGCTGCCGGTGAACGGGGCGTCGTACCGGTTGAAGCGGAGCACCGCCTGGTACAGCCGGACGAACCGTTTCGCGCCGTCGGCCGACCCCTGCGAGACCGTCGCCTGGGTGCGGATCCCTTCTCGGGTGCCCGGGCCGAAGTTGCCGTTCGCGGTCCCGTCGGCCATGCCGAGCTCGTACTGCAGGCCGAACGTCATCGCGGTCTGCGCCGCGCGCGAGTAGATCCCGTCGCACGGCACCAGCGCGAAGTCGCGGCGGTTCAGGTACGTCGCGTTCAGCCAGCGCTGGACGTCGCGCACCTGCGTCGTCCCGCCGCTGAGCTTCGTGTAGGCGTCCATGGTCAGCAGCGACGCCATCAGCTTCACGTCGACCGACGGGTTGGCCGAGCCCAGCCCGAGGTCCTCGCGGACGCTCCCGACCGAGCCGCTCAGGTTCGCGAAGCTGACCGCCGCGCCGTCCCACAACCCGGCGTACCCCTTGCACCACAGGGCCGCGCTGAGCAACTTCAGCACGTTCACCTTGGTGGTGCTGCCGTCGATCTTCCCGATCTGCGCGACGTACGCCGCCGTGGTGGCCGGCCCGAACCCCGACGTGACCGGCGAGATCCCCAACTCGGTCTGCAGCCCACGCCGCAGCCCGTACATCGTCGACCACCCGGTCTGCCCGGTCTCCTCCAGCGGCACCCACCCCGCCACCCCGCCGTACGTCGCGTTCAGCCAGACCTGGGCGTTGAGCACCTGAGCATCCACAGCGCAAAGCCTGACGGCCGGAGATCACCCCGAGCAACGCTTCTGCAGCTACGTGCAACTTCTCCGGAACCCCTGCCCCGCAAGAGCGTCCGCGACCTACTGTCCAGCCGGGATCACACGGCGAGAAGGGCGACCACACATGCGCAGCAAGGCACTACGACTCCTCACGGCAGCAGCCCTCCTCGGCGCGGGACTCGTCGGCGTGGGTACCCCCGCAGCCCATGCGGCACCGCCGTGCACGTACGCCGCCTGCAACGGCCTCGACCCGGAGACCACCGGCTGCGCGAAGGACGCCGTCACCAAGCTCGACCTGCAGGCGAGCCTGATCCTCGCCGAGCTCAGGTGGTCGCCGAGCTGCCACGCGTTCTGGACCCGGCTCCGCTGGGATCCGGAGAACGGCGGCATCGGCCAGTACGCCTACATCGCCGGGGGCGTGTACGACGCGGCCGGCAAACCGGTCACGAAGATCACCTGGACGAGCAACCCCTCCGGCCACCCCTGGACCAAGATGATCTCTCAGGCCTACCCCTGGGAGCGCTTCTGCGTCTTCACCGCCAATGACGACGGCTGCAAGATCACTACCCTGTGAACATGCCAGCGACAGCAGCTTCTTCGAGTGTCCGCGCCGCGCTCCTGTGGCTCGTGGCGAACGTGGTGCTGGCGTACCTACTGCTCTACCCGCTGGCCCTCGGAGAGCTCGCCGTCCGCCACTTCCTCGCGGTGGCGCTGGACGGCCCGTGGTCGCCGTTCCCCAACGATCCGGGCGATCTGCAGGCGAGCGTGTACGGCTTCGTCCTCTTCGGGGTCCCGCTGATGGCGCTGGCGGTGGTCGTCAACCGGCGCCTGCACCGCTCGGTCGGCGGCCCGGCAGCTCTGTTCTGGCCGGCCACGGTGGCGCTGCTGGTCGCGCCCCTCGTGATCTCCGGGGTCTCCGACCTCACCTTCCTGGAGATGTTCGGCAAAGGCCTGTTCTGGTGAAAACACGAACGGAGTGAGCTCCGGCGAGCTCACTCCGTTCTTCAGGTCAGCGGCCTCCGCCGCCGCAGTTCGGGAACTGCGGGTGCCACGGCGGGCACTGCGGGTTCCCGCCGCCCGGTTTGCCCGTGTTCGGTGGCTTCGGCGGTTGCGGGCTGTTCGGCGGCGGAGGCGGCTGCTGGCCCTCGCTGCCGTCGGAGATGTAGATGGTGACCATCGAGCCCTCGGGGGCGCCGTCGCGCTGGCGCGGTGAGGTGTAGGCGACCGTGCCCGCGGTCTCCTTCGACCGGACCTGGCCCGGTGCGACGGTGACCTGGAAGCCGGCGCCCTGCAGGCGGTTGGTCGCGTCCTGGACCGACATGCCGGTGACGAAGGGGAGGTCCTTCACGTCACCGCGGATGGTCTTGTCGCTCGGGGCGACGAAGTGCGTCTCCGCGGCACCCTTCAGGGCGGCGCGCATCGCGACCTCCCAGATCGGGCCGGCCGTCCCCGAACCGCTCGGGTCCGCGATGTCCTTGCCGTTCAGGGTGTGGCCGTACATCAGGTTCGTGTACGGGAGCTTCGCGTCGGCGACCACCGCGGCCGCGGCCAGGGTCGAGGAGTAGCCGGAGTACCAGACGGCCTTGTTCTCCTGGATCGTTCCGGTCTTGCCGGCCAGGTCGCTGCTGCCGAACTTCAGCCGGCTACCGGTACCGCCCGGCTCCATGACCTCGTGCAGCACCCGGTTCACACCGTCGGCGACCGGCTGCTCCAGCGCCTGGGTGCACTGGATGCCCGGCGTCTTGATCGGCTTGCCGGCCGCACTGGTCACCGAGGTGACGGCCAGCGGCTTGCAGTACTTGCCGCGGGCCGCGAAGGTCGCGTACGCGTTCGACAGCGTCAGCGGGCTGACGTTGTCGACGCCCAGCGTCATCGAGATGACCTGCTGCAGCGGCTGCAGCGTCTGCGCGTCCCGCAGGCCCAGCTTCGCCGCGATCGTCGCGACCGCGCACAGCCCGGTGCGCTGCGACAGCTGCAGGAAGTAGGTGTTGGTCGAGGCCTTGGCCGCCTCGATCATGGTCAGGTCACCGCTGCGGGTCGAGTTCTTCGGGTGGTAGTTCGGGTCGCTGGTCGTCCCGGTGCAGGTCTTGAACTTGACCCCGCTCAGGTCGATCGGCGACGGCGAGTTGATCCGGTAGTTCAGCGGGATGCCCTGCTGGATCGCGGCGGCGATCGTGAACGCCTTCATCGTCGACCCGTTCTGGAACCCGCCGTAGCCACCGGCGTAGGTCTTCTCGACGTTGTAGTTGTACGACGTGGTGTTGTTCGTGCCGTCGCCGTACGGCTTGCTCTGCGCCATCCCCTTGATCAGGCCGCTGCCCGGCTGGACCATCGTGATCGCCGCGATCGAGGTGTCGGACGGCTTCGACTTCTGCTTGATCGACAGCTCCGCCGCGGCCTGGATCCGCGGGTCCAGCGAGGTCTTGACGGTGATGCCCGCAGTCTTGATGTAGTGCGCGCGGCTCTTCTCGTCCGCGCCGAACGCCGGGTTGTCGAGCAGCGTGGAGTACGCGTACTCGCAGTAGAAGGGGTACCGCGACGCCGCGCACCCGTTCGGGATCTTCTGGACCTTCTTCGGGTCGTACACCGGGGTCCGGATCGCGTCGGTGGCCTGCTTGGCCGTGATGACGTTCAGTTCCTGCATCCGGCGCAGCACCACGTCGCGCCGGTCCTTGGCGCGCTTGGCGTTGTTGGTCGGGTCGTAGCCGCTCGGGTTCTTCACCAGGCCGGCCAGCAGCGCGGCCTGGGCCAGCGTCAGCTTGTTCGCGTGCGTGGAGAAGTAGTGCCGGGAGGCCGCCTCGACGCCGTACGCGCCGTCGCCGAAGTTGGCCAGGTTCAGGTACTTCTCCAGGATCTCGTCCTTGGAGAACTCCTTCTCCACCGCGACGGCGTACCGAAGCTCGGCGATCTTGCGCTGGTACGTCGACGCCGTCGCCTGCTGGTACTCCTCGGGCGTCTTCGCCTTCGCGATCAGGCTCAGCTTCACGTACTGCTGCGTGATGCTCGAACCACCCTGCTGCACCGAGCCCTCGGACTGGTTGCGCAGCATCGCGCGCAGCGTGCCCTTGGCGTCCAGCGCGCCGTGGTCGTAGAACCGGTCGTCCTCGATCGCGACGATCGCCTTGCGCATGATCGGGTTCACCTGGGCCAGCGTGATCGGGACCCGGTTCTGCTCGTACAGGTACGCGATCAGCGAACCGTCGGCGGCGACGATCTTGCTGGTCCGCGCCGGTGGATCGGTCTTCAGCTCCTGCGGCAGGTCCTGGAGGGTCTCGTGGGTCTTCTCCGTGGTGTACCCGGCCAGGCCCGCGAACGGGATCGCCAGGCCGGCCGCGAGCGCACCCGACAGGACGCTCACACCGAGGAACAGGACCACCGACTGGACGACGCCGCGGTCGCCCTTCTCCCTCACGCGCATGGGTCAGAGCCTACGGGATGGCCGAGCCACGCCGTGGCGGAGCGTGTGATCTGCGTCACGGAAAACCGGCGGGTCGGGGCGAAAATCGTCCAAAAGGAGGACGGCCGACCCACCGGGACAGGTGGGTCGGCCGTCAGGGGTTTCCTGCTCCGGTACGCCGGCCACAGCGGGCCGGCGTACCGGGGTGGATCAGGCGGCGTACTGCCGCGCGTCGACCTGCGCCGGGACCAGCGCCAGGTCGAGGACCTCGCGGACGTCGCTCACCGGGTGAACGGTCAGCTCCGCCAGCACGGACGCGGGCACGTCCTCCAGGTCCGGCTCGTTGCGCTTCGGGATCAGGATCGTGGTCAGGCCGGCCCGGTGGGCGGCGAGCAGCTTCTGCTTCACGCCACCGATCGGGAGCACCCGGCCGGTCAGCGACACCTCACCGGTCATCGCGACCTCCGAACGGACCGGCCGCCCGGACAGCAGCGACGCCAGCGCGGTCGTCATCGTGACACCCGCCGACGGCCCGTCCTTCGGGACCGCTCCGGCCGGAACGTGGATGTGCGCGTTCCGCTCGGCCAGGTCGCCGACCGGCAGCCCCAGCTCCGCTCCGTGCGAGCGCAGGTAGGACAGCGCGATCTGCGCCGACTCCTTCATCACGTCACCCAGCTGCCCGGTCAGCGTGACCCCGGTCGGTCCGGTCTCCTTGTCGGCCAGCGAGGCCTCCACGAAGAGCACGTCTCCACCGGCTCCGGTCACGGCCAGTCCGGTCGCCACACCCGGCAGCGCGGTCCGCTCCGCCGACTCCGGCGTGAACTTCGGCGAGCCCAGGTACTTCTTCAGCTCACCGGCGTCCACCGTCACCGAACCACCCAGGTCCTCACCGAGCGCCAGCTTCGCCGTCACCTTCCGCAGTACGCGGGAGATCGACCGCTCCAGTTGCCGTACGCCGGCCTCGCGGGTGTACTCGCCGGCCAGCAGGCGCAGCGCCGACTCCTCGACGGTGACCTCGTCGGCCGTCAGACCGGCCCGCTCGAGCTGCCGCGGGAGCAGGTGGTCGCGAGCGATCACGACCTTCTCCTCCTCGGTGTACCCGTCCAGCTGCACCAGTTCCATCCGGTCCAGCAGCGGAGCCGGGATCGAGTCCAGCACGTTCGCCGTGGCCAGGAACACCACGTCGGACAGGTCCAGCTCGACCTCCAGGTAGTGGTCGCGGAACGTGTGGTTCTGCGCCGGGTCCAGGACCTCGAGCAGCGCCGCGGTCGGGTCGCCCCGGTAGTCCGCGCCGACCTTGTCGATCTCGTCCAGCAGCACCACCGGGTTCATCGAACCGGCCTCGGTGATCGCCCGGACGATCCGGCCCGGCAGCGCACCGACGTACGTCCGGCGGTGACCACGGATCTCGGCCTCGTCCCGGACACCACCCAGCGCGACCCGGACGAACTTGCGGCCCATCGCACGGGCCACGGACTCGCCCAGTGAGGTCTTACCCACACCAGGAGGACCGACCAGGGCCAGTACGGCGCCGCTGCGGCGTCCACCGACCACTCCGAGCCCACGGTCCGCGCGGCGACGCCGTACGGCGAGGTACTCGGTGATGCGCTCCTTCACGTCGTCCAGGCCGGCGTGGTCGGCGTCCAGGACCGCCCGGGCCTCACGGATGTCGTAGCCGTCCTCGGTCCGCTCGTTCCAGGGCAGCTCGAGCACGGTGTCCAGCCAGGTCCGGATCCAGCCGACCTCGGGGGACTGCTCCGCGGTCCGCTCCAGCTTGTCGACCTCCGCGAGCGCCGCCTTCTTGACGTGCTCCGGCAGGTCGGCCGCCTCGACGCGGGCCCGGTAGTCCTCTTCCTCGGACTCGGCCTTGCCGTCCAGCTCGGCCAGCTCCTTGCGGATCGCGGCCATCTGCTGGCGCAGCAGGAACTCGCGCTGCTGCTTCTCCATGCCCTCCTGGACGTCCTTCTGGATCGTCTCGGAGACCTCGAGCTCGGCGAGGTGGTCGCGGACCCACCCGATCAGCTTGGTCAGCCGCTCGGTGACGTTCGCGTTCTCCAGCAGCTCCAGCTTCTGCGTGTCGTTCAGGTACGACGCGTAGCCGGCCAGGTCGGCCAGCTCGGCCGGCGCGGTCACCTGCTTCACGGAGTCGATCACCTGGTAGGCGCCGCGGCGTTCGAGCACGCTGGTCACCAGGGTCTTGTACTCGCGGGAGAGCTCCGCCGACCGCTCGTCGGTGATCTCGTTCAGCACCGTGGCGCCGACCCAGAGGGCCGCACCCGGACCGGTGGTCCCGGCGCCGATCAGGACCCGGGCGGTACCCCGGATCACGGCCGCCTGGGCGCCGCCCGGCAGCCGGCCGATCTGCTCGATCTCGCCGAGCGTCCCGGCCTTCGCATATTTGCCGTCCAGGCGCGGCACCAGCAGCACCTTGTCCTGTCCGGAAGCCTGCGCCGCGTCGATGGCGGCCCGAGCCTCGGTGTCGGCCAGACGTACGGGCACGACCATTCCCGGCAGGACCACGACGTCGTCCAACGGCAGAACAGGAAGATTCAACGTCTCAGTCACGCTGTCACACCCTCACTTGAAGATTGAGTCTGACAGGCTCAACGGTGGGGGTGACCTGGTCATTCCCGAGGGGTGTGGTGTTCGCCGACGGTGAAAATCAGGCGGTGAGCAGGTCGCCGATCTGGCGTAGACCGGAAAGGTCGTGGACGTCGTCGGGGAGAGCCGGTACGTCGACGGTCGCGATCGAGCGGTGGCCTCTCCGGAAGCGGTCGGCGCGTTTGGTCTCGCCGACGACCTGTTGCATGCGGTCGGCGTGCAACAGCAGGACCGCGGCGGTCAGGTCGGACTTCCCGGCCTCCGTGAGCTTCTCGGCGGCGGCCAGCGAGCGTTCGGCGGAGAGGTCGGGGGCGTGGGTGGTGGTCACGCGGTTCAGTACGACGCCCGCCAGCGGCATCCGTTCCTCGCGGAGGCGGTCGGTGAAGTACGACGCCTCACGGAGCGCGTCGTTCTGCGGGGCCGCGACGACCAGGAACGCGGTGTGCGGTTCCCGGAGCAGCGCGACGGTCTTCTCGGCGCGCTCGCGGAAACCGCCGAAGAGGGTGTCGAACGCCGCCGCGAAGGTCTGGACGTCGGTCAGCACCTGCGCGCCGAGGACCTTGTTCATCACCGACATCGCCAGGTTCACCCCGGCCGACATCAGCCGCAGCGGGCCGCGGGCCGGCGCGAGCAGCAGCCGCAGGAAGCGGCCCTCGAGCAGCGATGCCAGCCGCTCGGGCGCGTCCAGGAAGTCGAGCGCGGAGCGCGACGGCGGGGTGTCGACGACGATCAGGTCCCACTCGCCGGTCCGCTCGGCCTGCTTGTGCAGCTGGCCGAGCTTCTCCATCGCCATGTACTCCTGCGTCCCCGCGAACGACGACGACAGCGCGACGTAGAACGGGTTGGCCAGGATCTGCTCGGCCTTCTCCGGGGTCGCGTGGGACAGCACCACCTCGTCGAAGGTGCGCTTCATGTCCAGCATCATCGCGTCCAGGCTGCCGCCGTTCGCGCCGTCGACGTCCTGGACCGCGCGCGGGGTGTTGTCCAGCTCGGTCAGCCCGAGCGACTGCGCCAGCCTGCGCGCCGGGTCGATCGTCAGGACGACGACCTTCCGCCCGCGCTCGGCGGCCCGCAGCCCGAGCGCCGCCGCGGTCGTGGTCTTCCCGACCCCACCCGCACCGCAGGTCACGATGATCCGCGTCTTCGGGTCGTCGATCAGAGCGTCCAGATCAAGGGCGGTCATCGGCGCGGCTCCATGGTCGGGTTCCTCATCCGCGCAGCTCCTCGGCCAGATCGAACAACGCCCCGTGGTCGATCCCGTCCGGCACCAGGCCGATCTCCGTCACTTGCTTGCCCAGGGCATCGATCCGGTCGCGGTTCTCCCGCTCCAGCCCGATCCGTACGGCGTGGTCGCGCGCCTCCGCGGCCAGCGTCGCCAGCATCTGCTTGCTCGCCGAGATCCCGGCCGCGCGCAGCCCGCGGGTCAGCTCCGCCGCGGGCAGCTTCTCCTTCACCGCCAGCGCGAGCGTCTCGTCGTCGAGCGGGCTGTGCCGGACCATGTTCACCACGATCGAGCCGATCCGCAGGTCCAGCGCCTCCAGCTGCTCGACCGCGTCCAGGGTCTCCTGGACCGGCATCTCCTCCAGCAGCGTGACCAGGTGGATCCGGGTCACGTCGGAGCGCAGCATGCCCATGATCGCGTCGGCCTGGTTGCGGATCGGGCCGACCTTGGCCAGCCCGGCGACCTCGTGGTTGACGTTCAGGAACGGGCCGATCCGCCCGGTCGGCGGCGCGTCCAGCACCACCGCGTCGTACGCAAGCCGGCCGTGGGCCTTGCGCCGGGTCGCCTCGTAGACCTTGCCGGTCAGCAGCACGTCGCGCAGCCCGGGCGCGATGGTGGTGACGAAGTCGACCGCGCCGACCTTGTCGAGCGCCTTCCCGGCCCGGCCGAGGTGGTAGTACATGTCCAGGTACTCCAGCAGCGCCGCCTCGGCGTCCACGGCGAGCGCGTAGACCTCTCCGCCGGCGGGGCCGACGGCGATCCGGCGTTCGACGTACGGGAGTGGCGGTACGTCGAACAGCTGGGCCAGCCCCTGGCGCCCCTCGACCTCGACCAGCAGCACCCGCTTGCCTTCGTCGGCCAGCGCCAGCGCCATGGCGGCGGCCACCGTCGTCTTCCCCGTGCCACCTTTCCCGGTGACCACATGCAGCCTCGCCATGTCCCCCAGCGTAGGACGTGGCCCACAGCACACGCCCGACGACGCCCGTTAGAGTCCCCCTCATGAAGAAGTTCGAGTACTTCACCGCGCCGCTGCTGGTCCACTCGACCAAGGAGATCCTGGACAACTTCGGCCAGGACGGCTGGGAGCTGGTCCAGGTCGTCCCGGGGCTGAACCCGGAGAACCTGGTCGCCTACTTCAAGCGGGAGATCACCGAGTCATGAGCCACCCCGAGGAGAAGCTGGCCGAGCTCGGCCTGAAGCTGCCCGACGTCGCCAAGCCGGTCGCCGCCTACGTCCCGGCGGTCCGGACCGGCAATCTGGTCTACACCTCCGGCCAGCTGCCGCTGCGCGAGGGCGCGCTGTTCGCCACCGGCAAGGTCGGCGGCGAGGTCACCCCCGAGGTGGCCGCCGAGTGCGCCCAGCAGTGCGCGCTGAACGCGCTGGCCGCGGTCAAGGCCGAGATCGGCGACCTGGCGAACGTCAAGCGGATCGTCAAGGCGGTGGCGTTCATCGCCTCCACGCCGGACTTCACCGGTCAGCCGCAGGTCGCGAACGGCGCCTCCGAGCTGTTCGGCCAGGTCTTCGCCGAGGCCGGCCAGCACGCCCGCAGCGCCGTCGGCGTCCCGGTCCTGCCGCTGGACGCCCCGGTCGAGGTCGAGCTGATCGTCGAGGTCGTCTGACCTGTACGCCGTACGCCGGTGAGCCGGCCTCGCCCGCCTCACCGGCCGGCGGAGCCGGCTCGGTCCGGGGGCGGCGGCGTCCCCACCCCCGCACAGGAGGTTCAAGTAGTGCGTGATCTCAGGTCTGAACTCCTGTCCGGGCGGATGGCGGAGGTGGCTCTCGCGCACGTGCGCGAGGGCCGCACACCCTCCGAGCCTCGCCCCGCGTCCACTGTCATCCTGCTCCGGGACACCACTGCCGGACCCGAGGTCTACCTGCTCCGCCGCCAGCAGTCGATGGCGTTCGCGGCCGGCATGACCGTCTTCCCCGGCGGACGCGTCGACGCGACCGACGCGAGCATCGCCGACTCCTGGGAAGGCCCGCCCCCGCAGTGGTTCGGCGAGCGGCTCGGCTGCTCGGCCGAGACGGCAGCGGCGTACGTCGCGGCCGCCGTCCGAGAGACCTTCGAGGAGTCCGGCGTCCTGCTCGCCGGCCCCTCCACCGAGACCGTCGTCAGCGACACCACCGGCGCCGACTGGGAGGCCGACCGGGTCGCCCTCGAGGACCGCTCGCTGGGGTTCGCCGACTTCCTGCACCGCCGCGGGCTCGTCCTGCGGGCCGACCTGCTCGCCCCCTGGGCGCACTGGATCACCCCCGAGTTCGAGCCGCGCCGCTACGACACCCGCTTCTTCGTCGCCGCGCTCCCGCCCGGCCAGGTCACCCGCGACGTGGCCAGCGAGTCCGACCAGGTCGCCTGGATGCCTCCGGCCGCGGCGATCGAGGCCGTCGACGCGGGCGAGATGCTGATGCTGCCGCCGACGTACCTGTGCTGCCGTGACATCACGCCGTACGCCGACGTCGCCGCCGTCCTGGCCTCCGCCGCCGACCGCACGATCGTCCCGGTGCAACCGACCGTCCGCGTCGAGAACGACAAGGCCTACCTGGAGACCGAATGACCGCCGAGCAGATCACCCCGTACGCCGCCCGCGTGCTCGCCGCGAACCCGGGCCTGATGACGCTGGACGGCACCAACACCTGGATCCTGCGCGCCCCCGGCTCCGACCGCGCGGTCGTCGTCGATCCCGGCCCGCTGCTCGAGGACCACCTGCGCGCCGTACTGGACGCTGTCGAGGCGGCCGGTGCGACCGTCCAGACCGTGCTGCTGACGCACAACCACCTCGACCACTCCGAGGGCGCCGCGTACTTCGCGAACCTGGCGAACTGCCCGGTCCGCGCCGTCGACCCGGCGTACCGGGTTCCGACCGACCATGCGCACGGGCTGGCCGAGGGCGACGTGATCGGTGCGGGCGAGCTGCGGATCGAGGTGCTGCCGACGCCCGGGCACACGCTCGACTCGGTCTGCTTCTGGCTGCCGCAGGACGGCTCGCTGCTCACCGGGGACACGGTTCTCGGCCGCGGTACGTCGGTGGTCGCGCACCCGGACGGTGCCCTGGGCCCCTACCTGGAGTCGCTGGAGAGCCTGCGCGCGTTCGCCAACTCACCGGCCGGCGTGGACCGGCTGTTGCCCGGCCACGGCCCGGTGATCGACGACCCGACGACGGTGCTCAGCTACTACCTCGACCACCGCCGCGAACGCCTCGACCAGGTGCGCGCCGCGGTCGCCGCCGGCCACACCACGCCCGAAGCCGTCGTGGAGAACGTGTACGCCGACGTCGACCAGTCGCTCTGGCCGGCCGCCGAGCGCTCGGTCCGGGCCCAGCTGGTGTACCTCGGTGTAGACGACTGACCGACCCAGCGAATACTGTATACACCTCACGACGTGGAGGTGTGTCCGATGACGGATGCGGTCGTCCGGCTCGACGCCGGGGACGCGGTGCTCGTGGCGAAGCGCCGGCTCGGTCTGACCTGGGCGGAGATCGCCCGCGAGGTCGGCAAGGGCAAGGTGTGGGTGACGGCCGCGCTGCTGGGCCAGCATCCGATCGGCCGTGAGCTGGCCGAGCAGTTCGGGAAGCTCCTGGAGCTGGACGCCGAGGTGGTCGAAGCGCTGCAGCTGCCGGCGGTGCGCGGCGCGCACGTGGTGGACACCAGCGAGCCGGCCGTCTACCGGCTGCAGGAGATCGTCCAGGTCTACGGCAGCGCGGTGAACGAGCTGATCCGTGAGGAGTTCGGCGACGGGATCATGAGCGCGATCGACTTCGAGGTCGAGCTGGAGCGGGTCGCGGACCCGAAGGGCGACCGGGTGGTCATCACGCTGAACGGCAAGTACCTGCAGTACCGC
The DNA here is from genome assembly GCF_055583505.1 of Kribbella sp. NPDC104740. NCBI lineage: Bacteria > Bacillati > Actinomycetota > Actinomycetes > Propionibacteriales > Kribbellaceae > Kribbella > Kribbella sp. NPDC104740. The sequence continues at coordinate 100,640 of NZ_JBVJNV010000001.1, forward strand.
GAGTTCTGACCGTCGCGGGGCCGCTCGTCGAGGGCGGCCCCGGTACGGCGTACCGGTGTCAGCGCGCCCGGCGCTGCAGCCGCTCGACGTCCAGCAGGACGACCGAGCGCGGCTCCAGGCGGACCCAGCCCCGGGAGGCGAAGTCGGCCAGGGCCTTGTTGACGGTCTCGCGGGAGGCGCCGACCAGCTGGGCGAGCTCCTCCTGGGTCAGGTCGTGGTGCACGTGGACGCCGTCGTCCGCCGTCCGCCCGAAACGGCTGGCCAGGTCGAGCAGCGCCTTGGCCACGCGGCCCGGGACGTCGGAGAAGACCAGGTCGGCGACCACGTCGGAGACCTTGCGCAGGCGGGACGCGAGCTGCAGGAGCAGGCCGCGGGCCACCTCGGGACGGCCGGCCAGCCAGCGCAGCAGCTCGTCGTGGGTCAGCGACATCATCGACGCGTCGGTGACCGCGGTGACGGTCGCCGAGCGCGGTCCAGGGTCGAACAGGGACAGCTCGCCGAACATCTGGCCCGGGCCGAGCACGGCGATCAGGTTCTCGCGGCCGTCCGCGGAGGTCCGGCCGAGCTTCACCTTGCCCTCGACCACGACGAACAGCCGGTCGCCGGAGTCGCCTTCGTGGAACAGCACCTGGCCGCGACGCAGCCGGTTCTCGGTCATCGACGCGGCCAGCGCGTCGGCTGCCTCGTCGTCCAGCTGACTGAACAGCGGTGCCTGTCGGAGCACTGCGGCGTCCACGTTTGGGCCTCCTCGGACCTCAACTGCAAGCTTCGAGAGGGCCTTGAGCCCCCTCGGCGCCGGTCAGAAAGCACCCGGCCGCCTCAAAACCGTACTTCCTCCGGTCACGGAACCGCCACGTAGGTCGCCCGGGACGCGCCGGGAACCCCGTCCGGCGACCGCCGGCCCGAGGCAGGATGAGGGGTGCTCGGATGGGTGAGGCGATGGCGTGCGCGGCGGCGGAACCAGCCGCTGGGCGAGCGCGCGCTGCTGACCAGGCAGGCCCGGGAGATGGCCCGGCAGGGCGACGTGGACGGCGCGGTGGCGCTGCTGACGGACAGCCCGCTGGGGAGCGAGAAGGCCGTCGTGCTGCTGCTCCGCGAGGCCGGGCGGCTGGACGACGCGATCGCGATCCTGCGGGCGAGCTCCGACCCGGACGCGCCCGGACGGCTGCGGCAGTTCGTCGGGGAGCGCGGCGGTGAGCTCGCCGGACTGATCCGCGTGTACGGCATCGACGGGATGCCCGCCGGTGGGCTGGGCGGGATCGACGACCTGCTCCACCGCGGCGAGCTGGACGAGGCGATCAGGTGGCTGCGGGGCAGTTCGTACCCCGCCGACGAGCAGCGCCTGCGCAACCTGCTCAGCGAGCTGGGCCGGACCGAGGAGCTGCGGCTGCTGGCCGCGGACTCGATCCGGGGCGCGACGCGGCGGGTGAACAGCGAGCCGGTCGCCGTGCACGGGCTGCTGGCCAGGAAGGTCGAGGACGCCGTACGGGCGTTGCTGCCCGCGCCGGCCGGTGAGGCGGAGCTGGCGACGACCGCGCGGCTCGGCGACGAGGGCGCGACCTACCACGCCGACGTACTGGTCAGCGTGCCCGAGCTCGGGCACGTGCGGATCTCGGTGGCCTGCTGGATCGTGAACACGGATGCGGCGCGCTACTTCGGCGACAACCCGCCGACCGAGGCGGAGGCGCTGCTGGCGCCTGCCGGTACGGCGGTGAGCGATCCCGAGGTGACGGACGGCGTTCTGGACGAGCTGGCGATCCGGCTGAACGCGATCGACCCGCCGGTGCCGCACCCGGACGGGCGGCACCAGAGCATCACCGTGCCGCTGCGCACCGCGCCGTTGACCGCAGTACCGGACCAGCCTGGTAGTGGATAACAGGTGGAGTGCCGCACGTAGTCTGGCCTCCATGACCCAGCGCGTCGCGGACCCCAATCCGCACCCGGTGCCGGCCCCGGTGCTGCACCCGCCCGTGAAGCTGCCGCGGAAGGCCCCGGTGTACGCCGAGGAGACGCCGACCCAGCTGGTCCGGCGGGCCCGCAAGATGCACAAGGTGCTCACCGACACCTACCCCGACGCGCACTGCGAGCTCGACTTCACGACGCCGCTGGAACTGCTCGTCGCGACCATCCTGTCGGCGCAGACCACCGACGTCACGGTGAACAAGGTGACGCCGACGCTGTTCTCCCGCTACCCGACCGCGCAGGCGTACGCCGAGGCGGACCGGGAGGAGATGGAGGCGATCCTCAAGCCGACCGGGTTCTTCCGGGCCAAGACCAACAGCCTGCTGAAGCTCGGTCAGGCGCTCGTCGACGACTACGACGGCGTCGTGCCCGGCAAGCTGGAGGAGCTGGTCAAGCTCCCCGGCACCGGCCGCAAGACCGCGAACGTCGTCCTGGGCAACGCGTTCGGCGTCCCCGGGATCACCGTCGACACGCACTTCGGGCGCCTGGTCCGCCGCTTCGGCTGGACCACGGAGGAGGACCCGGTCAAGGTCGAGCACCTGATCGGCGCGCTGTTCCCGAAGAAGGACTGGACGATGCTGTCGCACCGCCTGATCTTCCACGGCCGCCGCCGCTGCCACGCCAAGAAGCCCGCGTGCGGTGCGTGCCCGATCGCCCAGTGGTGCCCGTCGTACGGCACCGGCCCGACGGACCCGGAGCTGGCCGGGAAGCTCGTCAAGGTCCCGGCGTGAGGCATGTCCGTACGGCGATGCTGCTGACCGCAGGTCTGCTTCTTCTCACCGCCTGCGGCACCGAGAAGACCAGCAGCGCGCCGAGTCCGGAGGCGGCCGAGCAGGCGCTGGCTTGTGAGGCCGCGCCGTCCAAGCCTCCGGTCAGCAACGGACTGCCCGACGTGAGCCTGCCCTGCCTCGGGGACGGGCCCGACATCCGGCTCGCGGACCTGCGCGGGCCGCTGGTGGTGAACGTCTGGGCGCAGTGGTGCGGCCCGTGCCGCGAGGAGGCGCCGTACCTCGCCGAGCTGCAGAAGAAGGCCGCCGGCAAGGTCAAGCTGCTGGGGATCGACTACGCCGATCCTCGGAGCGAGCTCGCGGTGCAGTTCGCGCGCGAGCACGGGCTGGCCTACCCGCACCTGGTCGACGCCGAGAAGGCTGTCCAGCAGCCGCTCAAGGTCGGCGGTCCGCCGCTGACCGCCTTCGTCGACGAGAACGGCAAGGTCGTCTACGTGCACCGCGGCGTTCTCAAGTCCCAGCAGGAGCTCGACCGGCTGGTGCAGGACAAACTGGGAGTCACCCTGTGACCGCGACGACGTTCGACACCGAGATCCCGGCCTGGCTGCACCCGTTGCTGACGGCCTCGAAAACCGTTGACCCGAACGAGCTCTCACGCTTCCTGCCGCCCGACGACCCGGCCGTCCGGGAGTCCGCCGTCCTGATTCTGCTTGCCGATGGCAACGATGCCGACGGCCCCGACGTACTGCTCACCGAGCGCTCCTGGACGCTGCGCTCGCACGCCGGCCAGATGGCGTTTCCCGGTGGCCGCAGCGACGAGGAGGACGGCACCGGCACCGACGGGCTGATCCGGACCGCGCTGCGCGAGGCCGAGGAGGAGACCGGGCTCGACCCGACCGGCGTCGAGGTGTTCGCGATCTGGCCCGCGCTCTGGGTCCCGGTCAGCAACTTCGGCGTCTCACCCGTCCTCGCCTGGTGGCGTGAGCCGTCGCCGGTCGCGGTCGTCGACCCGGCCGAGGTCGCCTCCGTGCACCGGGTCGCGCTGTCCGCGCTCGCCGACCCGGCGAACCGGATCAGCTGCATCCACCCGTCCGGTTTCACCGGCCCGGCGTTCGTGATCGGCGACCTGTTCATCTGGGGCTTCACCGCCGGTCTGCTCGACAAATTGCTGCTGCTCGGCGGCTGGGCGCGCGACTGGGACCCGGCTCACGTCGTACCGTTGCCCGACCGGCTGGTCGAGGCGGCCTGGCGGAGTGAGGGGCAGCGGTCGCAGGAGGAGCGGCGGCTGACTGCCATCGAGCACGACCTTGGGCGTCCGGAGGGTGACGAGTGAGCGTTCTCGATTGGGTGCTGGTGGCGGTCACCGTGCTGGTGGCGGTCTCCGGGTACGTCGAGGGCTTCATCCTCGGCGCCTGCGCGACGCTCGGCCTGCTGGCCGGCGCCGCCGTCGGCGTGTACGGCGTACCGAAGGTGCTGGACAACTTCTCGCCGAGCGTCGAGGTGTCGTTCGCGGCGCTGGTGCTGGTGATCCTGCTGGCCTCGGTCGGGCGGACGATCGGCGCGCTGCTCGGCTCCCGGCTGAGAAACAAGATCTCCTGGAAACCGGTGAAGGCCGTCGACGCGCTCGGCGGCGCGGTGCTGGCCGCTGCCTCGGTGCTGGTCGTCTCGTGGGTGCTCGGCGTCGCCGTGAGCGGCGCGCGGATCCCGGACGTGACGTCCGCGGTGCGCGGGTCGCAGGTGCTGGCCAAGGTCGACGAGGTGCTGCCGAACCGGGCCGATCAGGCGCTGCAGGCGTTCAACGACGTGGTGAACACCGATCTGTTCCCGCGCTTCCTGGATCCCTTCGTCCCGGAGCGGATCCGCGAGACCCAGCCGCCGGACGGCGGCATCGGGCGGACCGCGGCCGTCAAGGCGGCGTACAGCCGGATCGCGAAGGTGACCGGCGTCGCGAACTGCTCCCGCGGGCTGGAGGGCTCGGGCTTCGTCTACGCACCGCAGCGGGTGATGACCAACGCGCACGTGGTGGCCGGCGTCGAGAACCCGAAGGTCGAGGTCGACAAGCGCTCGTACGACGCGACGGTGGTGCTGTTCGACCCGGAGGTCGACATCGCGGTGCTGTACGTGCCGAAGCTCAACGCGCAGCCCCTGGTCTTCGACGACAGCGGCAAGGCCGACGCGGCGTCGGTCGTGCTGGGCTACCCGGAGAACGGCCCCTTCAACTCCGAGCCCGCGCGCATTCGGTCGGAGGAGCGGTTGCGCGGACCGGACATCTACGGCGACCGGACGGTGACCCGCAAGGCGTTCTCGATCTGGGCGTCGGTGCGACCGGGCAACTCCGGTGGTCCGCTCATTTCCACCCGGGGAACCGTGTACGGCGTGGTCTTCGCCGCGTCGGTCGAGGACAACCGCACCGGCTACGTGCTGACCGCGGCCCAGGTCGCCGACGACGCCGAACAGGGCGAACGAGCCACCAAGCCGGTCTCCACGCGGACCTGCACCTGAATTCCTCTGTCTCTGAGAGATGCAGCAGATCAGGTGGTCTGCGGCGTTGGTGAACGAGCTCCTCAGCTGGAGCGCCCAGCGGCGGGCACAAGGCGCTCGCCCTGACCGAGAACAGCCGTATCTGGGCTGCCGCCGTCCAGGCCGTCATCGAGCGCGAGCCCGGCGCCCCGACGTACTACGTCATCGACGCGCCCCAGGAGAACGGAGGCGGCGTCCGCGGCGAGCCCTTCAGCGGCGACGAGAAGGCCGGCGAGTGGAAGGTCACCGGCACCGTCGGCCCCGAGGCGATCTCCTAGACAGTCCCCAGCCAGTCCAGCAGCACCTGCGTGAACTGATCGGGCGCTTCCTCATGCGGAAAATGTCCGACCTTCGTCAGCACCTCCTGCCGCATCGGCGCGGTGATCAGCTCCGGCGGCGTGATCCAACTCGCCGGCGCCACGGCGCCGTCCAGCCCACCGTGCACCTGGAGCACCGGTACGTCGACAGGCTCGCGCATCCGCGCGGAGTACCGGCGCCCGTCCGTCCGCAGCCGCGACCGCACGAACCACCGGTGGTACTCCAGCGCACAGTGCGGCGCCGGCCAGACCTGCAGCGCTGCCCGGTACCGCCGTGACGCCTCCGCGTCCGGGAAGTCACCGCCGGGCGCAGCCCAAGCCCGCAGCAGTTGCTCGATGTGGATCCCGTCGTGCGCCAGCAGCCGCCGCTCGGGCAGGATCGGGAGCTGGAACCACCCGACCTGCGCAGCCGCCCGCGGCCGACCTGACCGCAGCAGCATCAGCGGGTGCGGAGCCGAAACAGCCGCCAGCGCCCGCACCTGCCGCGACGCCAGTACGGCGGCCGACCACGCGACGAAGCCGCCCCACCCGTGCCCGACCACGACCGCTTCCGACGCACCCAGCGACCGGATCACGCCGGACACGTCGGCCGACACCGTGAACGGGTCGTACCCGCGTGGGGTTTTGTCGCTCGCGCCGTACCCGCGTAGGTCCATCGCGACCGCCCGATACCCGGCGGCGGCGACGGCCGGCAGCTGGTGCCGCCAGGCCCACCAGAACTCGGGGAAGCCGTGCAGGAAGAGCACCAGGGGATCGTCCGCCGTACCGCACTCGGCGACGTGGAAGCGCGCGCCGTTGGCCGCGACGAGCGCGTGCGACCAGGGCCCGTCGACGAGCAGGTCGGAGACTCCGGCGGGGCTCAGTCGCCCTTCCCGACCGCCTTGAGCGCCTCGACCGACTCCTTCGAGGTCTCGATCGCGCGCTGCGGGCCCTTGGCCTGGCCGAGCTGGTTCTTGCCGATCAGCACCAGCACGGCGGCGATCAGCAGGTAGACCACCGCGACGATCAGGAACGCCAGCGCCGGGTGCAGCCCGAGCGCGCTGACGCCGTACGCCGCGGCGATGGAGAGCAGGATGATCGCGAGCAGCCCCAGGAACGCGGCGCCACCGAACAGCCCCGCCCCGGTCCCGGCCTTGACCGCGGTCTTCTTCAGCTCGGCCTTGCCCAGCTCGATCTCGCTGCGCACCAGGCTGGACAGATCCCGGCTGGCGTTCGCGACGAGCTGCCCGACCGTCGGCTCGTCCTCTTGCCCCATCGACATGGCGCTCCTTCCGTCCCACCCCGACCCTACCGCCGCGTACTCCGAACCGCCGGTACCCAATCGCCGAGCGGCGGACGCCCACCACTCACCAACCCCGCCGATCAGCGCCGTTCCGCAGCCCGTCGAGCGTGCCCGCGGCGCGTTGGTGAGTGGTGCACGTCCGCCCGGACCGACGCCCACCACTGATCAACCACCCGAACGCCGCCGAATCCTGCTCGCGCCAAGCGTGCGAGGCCGCGGGGAGCGCGGGTTGATCAGTGGTGGGTGTCGGGCGACTCAGTCGGCGTACGCCCGGTTGCGCCTGAACAGCAGCCCTGCCGCCAGCACCGCCGCGATCGCCGACGCGATCAGCACCGCCGCCTTCGCCCGCTCGGTCTGCGCGACATCCCCACCGAACGCCAGTTGCGCGATCAGCAGCGCCACCGTGAACCCGATCCCCGCCAGCACCGACACCGCGCCCACATCCCGCCAGGCGAGATCCGAGTTCAGTTCCGCCCGCGTGAACCGCGTCGTCAGCCACGTCCCCCCGAACACCCCGATGAACTTGCCGACCACCAGCCCACCCGCGATCCCGAGCGCCACCGGATCGGTCAGCATGTCGCGCACGGCCCCGCCGCTCAGCGTCACCCCCGCCGCGAACAGCGCGAACAGCGGCACCGCCACCCCCGCCGACCAGGGCCGCAGCTTGTGCTCGATCCGCTCCGCCGGCGCCTCGGCCTCTCCGGCATCCGGCAGCACCCGCGTCGCGAACCCGAGCGCGACCCCGGCGATCGTCGCGTGGATCCCCGACTCGTGCATGAACCACCACGCCGCGATCGCGATCGGCACGTACAGCAACGGCGTACGGACCCGGAAGCGCTGCAGCGCGTAGAACGCAGCGATCAGCGCCACCGACGCGAGCAACGGCAGCAGGTGGAACCCGTGCGAGAAGAACACCGCGATCACCAGGATCGCCCCGAAGTCGTCGACCACCGCCAGCGTCAGCAGGAACGCCCGCAGCGCCCCCGGCAGCGACGACCCGACGATCGCCAGTACGGCGAGCGCGAACGCGATGTCGGTCGCCGTCGGCACCGCCCACCCCTCGGTCCGCCCGCCGGGCGCGAGCAGGTTCACGCCCAGGTAGATGATTGCCGGAAGCACCATTCCGGACAGCGCCGCGACCACCGGGACGACGGCCTCGGACAGCTTCGACAGCGTGCCGACCATCAGCTCGCGCTTGAGCTCGACGCCGGCCAGGTAGAAGAAGATCGCCAGCGCGCCGTCGGCCGACCAGGCCTCGACGCTGAGCGGACCGAGGTCGAGATCGCGGACGTGGTGGTACGCGTCCTGCCACGGCGAGTTGGCCCAGATCAGCGCGACGACGGCCGCCGCGAGCAGCAGCAGGCCGCCGGTGGTCTCGGCGCGCAGCGCGTCGGCGAGAAAGGCGCGCTCGCGCCCGAGGACCCGGGGGAACGCGCGCCGCCGCTGCCGGAGACGGACAACTGGTGGCATCGCTGGGCCTCTCGCTCGGGGCATGGTCGAACCGTCGCCGACCAGTCTTCCCGGCACACCTGTTGCGTTGCCTGCTCAGTCTAGGCCATCGACCCGGTCGCAGCCGGTGACGGCGAACGCTTTCCCGGATGAATCACAGCACACCCGGCTCGACGCGGTAGCGCTGGTTTGGGAGGATGATCGCTGGCCGTCCTGGGGCTCCGGCCAGTACTGTCGGTGAACGGCCGGGCAACCGGCCCGAGTCACGTCACCACACCCGGCAACCGGTTTGCCGGCCAGATCCCCAGGGAACACGACACCATGGCCCGCCCAAGGAACAACCCCGGCGATCTCGCCGAGCTCCCCACCGAGCTGCGGACGGACCGGCCGAAGGGTGACCAGATCCGCGAGATCCTGGAGCGCCTGACCCGCAGCCTGGCGGCCGGGACCGTGCTGCCCTCGGAGCGGGTGCTGGCCGAGCGCTTCGGCGTCGCGCGGATGACGGTCCGCCAGGAGGTCGACCGCGTGGTCGCCGAGGGACTGGCCGCCCGGCGTCCCGGCGGTGGCACGTTCGTGGCCGAGCCGCGGCCGAACAAGCTGCTCGCGTCGTCGTTCAGCCAGGACATGCACGCCCGCGGCATCACGCCGGGCGCGAAGGTCCTCGAGCACCGGGTCGGCACCGCTGACGAGGCCCTGGCCGCCGAGCTGGAGGAGCCGGTCGGCACCCCGGTCCTGCACCTGGTCCGCCTCCGCCTCGCCGACGGCGAGCCGATGGCGATCGAGCGCACCAACCTCTCCCTGCGCCGCTTCCCCGGCCTCGACGAGCTGTCCTTCGACGAGCTCTCCCTGTACGGCGAACTGGCGTCCCGCTACGGCGTCGCGCTCGGCATGGTCTCCGCCTCGATCGTCGCGGCCCCGCCGGACACCCCCGAGGACGCCCAGCTGCTCGGCATCGAGGAGACCACGCCCTGCCTGATCATCACCTCGGCCCCGCGCACCGCCTCCGGCGAGGTGATCGAGTGCGGCCGGTCGACGTACCGCTCGGACCGTTACGACATCACCGTCGCGTACCGCACGACCTGATCAAGTATCAAACATGCGCGGCGAGCACGCCGAGCGCGAACGCCGTACCGGTCAGCGCGAGCATGATCGTCGCCAGGAGCTGAAGCCTGCGCTGGTACGCCGGGAGCTCGGCCGCCGTCGCGAAGACCCGGTGCGGCCAGTGGCGCCACGAGACGTAGCAGAAGATCACCGTCGCGGCCGTGAGCAGCACGGCCTTGAGCAGGTGGATCCACCAGTGCTGCGGGTCGAGAAGCAGCAGGGTGAGGCCGGTGGCGGCGATCGCGGCGATCAGCGCGACCACCTTCCAGCGGTTGCCTGAGGCAATCACCAGGGTGAGTGCCTCGCGGGATTCCGGATCCTTGGCGTAGAACCTGGCGAGCTTGGGCTGGACGACGAACAGCGAGTACGCCATCCCGCCGACCCACGCGGCGGCGAGGCCCGCGTGCAGGATCGCGACCAGGGCTGTCATCGGTACTCGGCGAGCTTGGGGAGCGGGAGCAGTGCGACCAGGCCGATCAGACTGTCGAGGGTGGCGACCAGCTCGTCGGGCTTGACGCGGGTGAAGATCGGCGCGGTGGTGAAGACCAGCTCGGTGTGCATCAGCGCCCAGGTGTGCAGCTTGTGCCGGCGGAGGTATTGCGCGAGCTCCGGGTGCAGGACCTGCGCGGCGACCTGCGGGTCGGTGTTCACCAGCCGGTACCAGCGGTTGAAGTTCGGGTCGTCGGTGATCGGCTCCGGCAGACCGGTCGTGTCGTACGCCGGGTCGATGTTCTCGACGAGCTGGAACCACGGCACGTCGGCCTTCAGGTCGAGCACCCAGACGGTGTTGATCCGCGCGTACTCGTCGTCGTACGTCGCTTCGTCGTTCCACGCGTCCCGGACCGCCTTCACCGCCCGCACCCGGTGGAAGTCGAACGCCGTGAACGGGACCCCCTGGTGCTTCCCGCTCAGCACCCCGAACGACTTCTGCTCGTCGCCGCGCAGACTGAACGGCAACGCGTACCGCCAGCGATCGGCCAGCTCCGGCGCGTCGAACCGGACGTCCCACCCGACCCGCGCGGCCAGCGCCGCCCGCTCGTCGTTGGTCTTCGCGATCCGCCCGGCCTCGAGGTCTGCCACCCGCACAGGCTAGGACCTCGCCGGGCTCACCGGCACAGCACGAGGGCCCGGACAGGAGCTGTCCGGGCCCGCGTACGGCGTACGTCAGTCCTCGTCGGACTTGCCGGACTCCAGGTTGGTCTTGATCAGGTCCATCACCGTCGAGTCGGCCAGCGTGGTGACGTCGCCGACCTCGCGGTTCTCGGCGACGTCGCGGAGCAGCCGGCGCATGATCTTGCCCGAGCGGGTCTTCGGCAGCTCGGCGACGACCATGATCTGCCGCGGCTTCGCGATCGGGCCGATCTCCTTGGCGACGTGGTTGCGCAGCTCCTGGACGACGTCCGGACCGCCGTCACCGGCCTCCGAGCGCAGGATCACGAACGCCGCGATCGCCTGCCCGGTGGTCGGGTCGGACGCGCCCACGACGGCCGCCTCGGCGACCTTCGGGTGCGAGACCAGCGCCGACTCGATCTCGGTCGTCGAGAGCCGGTGGCCGGACACGTTCATCACGTCGTCGACCCGGCCGAGCAGCCAGATGTCGCCGTCCTCGTCCTTCTTGGCGCCGTCCCCGGCGAAGTACACGCCCGGCCAGCGCGACCAGTACGTCTCCTTGAAGCGCTCGTCGTCGCCCCACAGCGTGCGCAGCATCGCCGGCCACGGCTTGTCGATGATCAGGTAACCACCGGATCCGTTCGGCACCGACTTGCCCGCGTCGTCGACGACGTCGACGCTGACGCCCGGGATCGCCTTCATCGCGGCACCCGGCTTGCCCGACGTGACGCCCGGCAGCGGCGAGATCATGTGCATCCCGGTCTCGGTCTGCCACCAGGTGTCGACGACCGGCGCCTGGTTGCCGCCGATGTGCTCGCGGTACCAGACGTAGGCCTCGGGGTTGATCGGCTCGCCGACCGACCCGATCACGCGCAGCGTGGACAGGTCGAACTTCGCCGGGATCTCCGCGCCCCACTTCATGAAGGTGCGGATCGCGGTCGGCGCGCAGTACAGGATCGAGACCTTGTACTTCTGGACGATCTCCCACCAGCGGCCCTGGTGCGGGGTGTCCGGCGTGCCCTCGTACAGCACCGAGGTGGTGCCGTTGGCGAGCGCGCCGTACACGATGTAGCTGTGCCCGGTGACCCAGCCGATGTCGGCGGCGGTCCAGTAGACGTCGGTGTCCGGCTTCAGGTCGAAGACGGCCCACTGCGTGTACGACGTACCGACCAGGTAGCCGCCGGTGGTGTGCAGGATGCCCTTCGGCTTGCCGGTGCTGCCCGACGTGTACATCACGTACAGCGGGTGCTCGGCGTCGAACGCCTCCGGGGTGTGCTCGGTCGACTGCTTGCCGACGAAGTCCTCCCACCACAGGTCGCGGCCGTCGACCATCGCGGTCTCCTGACCGGTCCGGTTCACGACCAGCACGTTGCGCACGTCCGGGCAGTCCTCGAGCGCGGTGTCGACGGCCGGCTTCAGCGCCGCCGGGGCGCCGCGGCGGTAGCCGCCGTCGGAGGTGATCACGACGCGGGCGTCGCAGTCCAGGATCCGGCCCTTCAGCGCGTCCGCGGAGAAGCCGCCGAAGATCACCGTGTGCGGGGCGCCGATCCGGGCGCAGGCCAGCATCGCGACCACGGTCTCGGGGATCATCGGCATGTAGATCGCGACGATGTCGCCGGCCTTCACGTCCAGCTCCAGCAGCGCGTTCGCGGCCTTGCTGACCTCGTCCTTGAGCTGGGCGTAGGTGATCTCGCGGGTGTCACCCGGCTCGCCCTCGAAGTAGTAGGCGACCTTGTCGCCGAGCCCGTTCTCGACGTGCCGGTCGACGCAGTTGTACGCCGCGTTGAGCTTGCCGTCGGCGTACCACTTCGCGAACGGCGGGTTGCTCCAGTCGAGCGTCTCGGTCGGCTCGACGGCCCAGCTGAGCCGCTTGGCCTGCTCGGCCCAGAACCCCTCCAGGTCCGCCGCGGCGGTGTCGTAGGCGTCGGCCTTCACGTTCGCGTGCGCCGCGAGCTCGGCCGGCGGGTCGAACCGCCGCTCCTCGTGCATCAGGTTCGACAGCGCTGGGGACTGGGGCTCGGAACTGGTCACGGTCGCGGACTCCTCGTCGATAGCCGGTCGGCGCGCCCGGGCGCCGCCCCCTTTCTACCAACGGCAGACCACCCGCGGTACTGGTGGTTCGCCGAGCAGACCTCTATCTGCGCCGAACGGGCCCGTCCGTGAACGAGGTCACACCGGGAACCGGAGGAGGCCGGGCCGCATCCGATCCCCGTCGCCAACCGCCAGGAGATCCGCCGATGCGCCAGCCCCAGTACGCCGTCCAGCCGGTCGCCCACTTCGCCCAGTACGCCGCCCAGCCGGTCCACCCCGCGGCCGGCCTCCCCGCCGACCACCCCTTCGCCGGCGTCCACCGCCGCATCTCCCGCGCCGCCCGCCGCCGCGTCCACAGCCGCGACCGCCGCGTCCGCCGCCTGCGCGCCGCCGCACGGAACCAGTGGCCTACCTGGTGATCCCGCTCTCCCGCGCGTCGAGCAGCTCGTCCCAGTGGTCGGAGGTCCAGCGGCAGGCGGTCCGGATCGGGCCGAGCATGCTGTGCCCGAGCGGTGTCAGCTCGTAGACCACGCGGCGGACCGGTACGGCGTGCTGCTCGGCGTACGGCGGGCATGACCTACCTCACCGACCGCAGTGTTGTGGTGACCTTCGGTGCGAAATACATTGGCGACGAATGTATTTGATCAACCGAGGAGCAGCAGGAGGCGGACCATGTGCGGAATCACCGGTTGGGTGGCCTACCGGCGGGATCTGGCGGCCGAGCAGGCGACCGTCGACGCGATGACCGAGACGATGGCGTGCCGCGGGCCGGACGCGCGCGGGACCTGGCGAGCGCCGTACGTCGCACTCGGGCACCGGCGGCTGGCGGTGATCGACCTGGCCGGTGGCGAGCAGCCGATGACGGTCGGCGTACCGGGGCCGAACGGCGGGACGACGACGCTCGGGATGGTTTACAGCGGCGAGGCGTACAACTACCTCGAGCTGAAGGACGAGCTGCGCGCCCGCGGGCACGCGTTCGCGACCGACTCCGACACCGAGGTGGTGCTGCGCGCGTACCTGGAGTGGGGTGAGGCGTTCGCCGAGCGGCTGAACGGGATGTACGCGTTCGCGATCTGGGACCCGCGCGAGGACAAGCTGGTGATGGTCCGCGACCGGATGGGGATCAAGCCGTTCTTCTACCACCCGACCGACGACGGCGTCCTGTTCGGCTCCGAGCCGAAGGCGATTCTGGCGAACCCGCTCGCGACGCCCGCCGTCGACGACGACGGGCTGCGCGACCTGTTCACGATGTCCAAGACGCCCGGGCAGTCGCTGTGGGCCGGGATGGCCGAGGTCGAGCCGGGCACGGTCGTCACCGTCGACCGCAACGGCATCCGCAAGAGCACGTACTGGCGGCTGGAGACCCGGTCGCACACCGACGACCAGGACACCTCGGTCGCGCACGTCCGCGAGCTGCTCGACGACATCACCCGGCGCCAGTTGGTTGCCGACGTCCCCCGGTGCGTGCTGCTGTCCGGCGGGCTCGACTCCAGCGCGATCACCGGGCTGGCCGCGCAGCAGCTCGCCGAGCACGGCGAGAAGGTGCGCAGCTTCGCGGTCGACTTCGCCGGCCAGGCCGAGAACTTCGTCGCCAGCGAGCTGCGCGGTACGCCGGACACGCCGTACGTGCACGACGTCGCCGAGCTGGTGCACTCGCAGCACTCCGACATCGTGCTCGACAACGCCGTGCTGACCGATCCGGACGTACGCCGTACTGTCGTCCGCGCCAACGACGCACCCCTCGGCGGCGACATGTTCAGCTCGCTCTACCTGCTGTTCAAGGCGATCCGGGAGCAGTCGACGGTCGCGCTGTCCGGGGAGTCGGCCGACGAGATCTTCGGCGGGTACCTGTGGTTCCACGATCGCGAGGTGCAGCAGGCGAAGACGTTCCCCTGGCTGGCCTTCCGCCGCTTCCGGCGGACCGGCGCGGTCGGCGGGGTGCTGAGCGACGACCTGCTGCGGCGGCTCGACCTCCCGGCGTACGTGCGGAGCCGGTACGACGACGCCGTCGGCGAGATCGACCGGCTGGACGGCGAGAGCGACCACGAGTGGACGATGCGGAAGATCTGCTACCTGCACCTGACCCGGATGGTCCGGTTCCTGCTCGACCGGAAGGACCGGATGTCGATGGCGGTCGGGCTGGAGGTCCGGGTGCCGTTCTGCGACCACCGGCTGGTCGAGTACGTCTACAACACGCCGTGGAGCCTGAAGACGTTCGACGGGCAGGAGAAGAGCCTGCTGCGTGCCGCCACGCGGAACGCGCTGCCGGAGTCGGTGGCGACCCGGACCAAGAGCCCGTACCCGCAGACGCAGGATCCGGCGTACGTGGTGGCGCTCGGCGAGCAGGCGCGGCAGCTGCTGGCCGACGATCATCCGGTGTTCGTGCTGGCCGACCGGGAAAAAGTCTCAGGGAGTCTTCAGGCTGAATTCGATGCGGGTGCGCGGCAGAACCTGGAACAGTTGCTCTCACTGGCAACATGGATGGACATCTACCGACCCGAGATCCGGGCGGCCTGAACCGACGGGGTGATCGTGCTGGACGAGAAGGCAGTCCACCTGATGGTGGCGATGCACCGGATCGTCCGGCACCTGCGCCGGACCGCGATGTCGACGTCGATGCACCCGACCCAGTTCATCGCGCTGCTCGTGATCGCCCGCGAGCAGCCGGTCCGGATCGGCACCATCGCCAACAAGGTGCCCTGCTCCCAGCCGACCGCGACCACCACCGTCGCGGTCCTGGAGACCTCCGGCCTGGTCCGCCGCCGCCCCGACACCCTCGACGGCCGCGCCACCGCCGTCGAGCTCACCGAGCTCGGCGCCGAAACAGTCGCCCACATGCGCGCCGACGCCGGCCAGGCGCTGACCACGATCCTCGAGCACCTCACCCCGGAGGACCGCGCCAAGGTCCTGGAGGCCGGCGAGATCCTGTACGGCGTCGCCGACGACCTCTAGCTGGTCCGCGGCAGCTTGGCGTCCAGGGTCTTGAACCCGGCCGCCAGCACGATCCCGAGCACCAGTACGAACGAGGCGTTGCGGACGGCGACGCCGAGCCCGAGCTCGGTCACGTCCAGGAACGGGTACGGGTACCAGTCGGTGAACGACCCCTGGACGAAGATGTAGACCAGCCAGGCCAGCGGCCAGACGAACGCGAGACCGACCGTTGCCCACGACATCCGTGGGCGCGGCCCGAACACGAGCCAGCCGATCAGGGTCGCCCACGGCGAGACGTAGTGGAACCCGATCGTCGCGACCAGCGCCCAGCCGGTCAGATGCACCTGCGGGGCGAGCACGATCGCGAACACCAGCCCGGTGATCACGATCCCGAGCAGCGCGTCCAGATGCAGGACGCGCCAGCGCGGGCCGTCGTACGACGTACTGCGGACCAGGAACACCAGCGCCGCGAGCACGAGCAGATTGCTCTCGATCGTGAAGAAACTGACCATCCGCCAGAGCCGGACCCCGATCGACGCGCCGGTCTCCCCGGAGTTCGCGTCGGCCCCACCGGTGAAGATCAGCACCAGCTGGATCACCAGCGAGACAACGATCACCGCGACGATCCCGGCCCACCAGCCACGCGCCACCTTCGAGCCCGTCATCACCTCATCGTGCCCGCGGCCGGCCCCGTTCCGCCCACGCCACGCCCCGCGGATCTGTCACAGTCTCCCCATGCGTCGCCTGCTGCGCTGGATCTTCCTGACCGGCCCGTGCCGCCTCTACCTCCTCGGCGAGGCGAGCGGCGGCTCGATCCCGCTCGCCTTCGTCGCCGGACTCTTCGGCACGGCCGCCGCACTCGGCGGGCTGTTCGCCCTGATCGCGGCCGTGGCCGGCGCTTCGGTCGACGACTACTTCTTCACCGGCGTGATCACCGGCCTGCTGACGGTCACCGCGTGGGTCGCCTACGCCTTCGCCGTGTACGGCGTCCTCTGGCTCCGAGGCGTCAGCCCCACGGCGGTGGTCAGCGCACGGGACGCAAAGCATGGCAGTAACCCTGCCGACGACCCCCACTGGCGCCGCCGCGGCGAACCCGTGATCCGCACCGGCCTGATCGCCTTCTTCGCCCTGATGACCGTGATCTTCCTCGCCCTCAGCCTCATCACCACCAGCTCCGACGCCGCTTTCACCCGCACCCTCGCGCTCGCCTCAGCAGCCCTCACCCTCCTCACCGCCGCCGCCCACCTCATCTCCCGGCGGAGGCGCCGGGGCAGATCCTGACAGTACGGCGCCACCGCCCGCCTCCAGTCGCGCAGCGCCTTGCGGTGAACGCCGACGTCGTCGGCGGGACATCGCGCAGCGGCCATCAGCAGACCCTTGGACTTCGTCTCGTCGACGAACACGTGTACCGGCATTTCCCCGCCCTATGAGGTGGCAAGGGATGACGGTGGCATGGGCGAGGCGGCTGCATGCGGCGCGACACCGGGGCATCGTGGGGCAGTCCGGGGCAGATCGGCGAACGGCCGCCGACCAGCTCGGTCGGCGGCCGTTCTCTTGGAGGGGGCTAGTTGCGAGTGATCGTGAACGTGCTGGTCGTGTTGCGGATGTCGACGGCGTTGTTGGTGAGGGTGAGGTTGTTGAAGGTGACGCCGCCGACGGGCGGGCCCTGGCCGGGTTCGGGGAGTTCGTTGGCCCAGAGGCCGAAGCCGGACTTGGCGTCGAAGGCGTCGCCGGACTTGCGGGCGCCGGAGATCGAGACGTTGGTCAGGATCGTGTCGGCGATCGGGAACTGGGGCTGGGAGCCGACGTAGTTGGTCTGGAACATGATGCCGCTGTACGTCGGGTCGACGATGTCGACATCGGTCAGGCGGATGCCCTGGTAGATCTTCGAGGCGGAGAAGATCCAGATGCCGGGGAAGGTCTGGTTGCCCCAGAAGTGGCCGCCGGCGCGGACCACCGAGATGTTCTCGAAACGGGTGGCCGGCGTCGCGCCGAAGCCGTTCATCGGGATGCCGAAGTCGAGCGAGCTGATCGTGATGCCGGAGTAGACCAGCGTGTCGGCGACGTACAGGTTGCGGAAGACGTTGTTGGTGCCTCCGTAGACGGCGAAGCCGGCGGCTCGCCAGGTGAGTGTCGACGAGAGGTTCTCGAAGACGTTGTCGCGGACCTCACCACCGCCGGAGTCGGTGGCGTTGAACAGCGCGAAGCTGTCGTCCCCGGTCGCGCGGGCGTCGTTGTTGCTGACGGTGTTGCCGGCCGAGCCGTTGGTCATGTTGATGCCGTCGGCAAACATGTTGCGGATCCGCGAGTTCTTGATCGTGGAGTTGTCGGTGTTGGCCCCCCAGTACAGGCAGACCATGTGCTCGACCCAGATGTTGTCGATGGTCATGTTCGCGGTGGACGAGAAGTCGAACACCTTGCCGGGACCGTCGATCCGGGACGTGTAGTTGCCGAAGTAGGCGAAGCCGGTGAACGACGACCCGTTGGCCGAGGCCTCCGCGCGGAACCCGACGTCGGTGTTGTCCTGCGTCGTCGGCGCCCGGAACCTCGTGTACCAGGGCCCGGCGCCGAGCACCTTGACGGCCTTGCCGTACACCTGGAACTTGCTCGACGTCTGGTAGTCACCCGGCGGCAGGTAGACGCCGACGAGGGTGCCGGTGGTGTCCATCCGGACCCGGTCGAGGGCGTTCTGCACGTCCTGGTGACCGAAGCCGGCGGGCACCGCGTACGTCGAGCCCGGGTTCGCGACCGGCGCCACCTGCTCGGTGTCGACGAAGTCGATCGCGTAGTTCGTGGTGTTCGCGGCGTCCTTCTGGAGCTTGATCTTCGTGCCCGCCGGGAAGGTCCCGTCGAGCATCAGGTTCGCCTCGTCGTAGATGTGGCGGGGGTCGCCGCCCGGCGAGTTGCCCGGGCTGGCCTCCGCGCCGTACAGCCAGGCGTACTTCGAGGTCAGCGGCAGCGCCTTGTGGAACGCGCCGTTGACGTACACGTTGACGGTCGAGTTGATGCCGCCACCGCCGGCCGCGTCCGGGATGGAGAATCTGGTCACCAGGGTGTTGGTGCTGGCCCGGGTGGTGAACTCGACGAACGCGCCGTTCGAGTTCAGCGTGACGGCCTTCCGGCCGGACGCCTCTCCGGCGAGGTCACCGATGGTCCGGTTCGGGCCGACCACCGTCGCGCCACCGCCGACAGCCGCGTCCTCGGCCTCCAGGTGGTCGTACGGCATGTTCGCCCCACGACCCACGAAGAACGGTCGCTCGGACGTGTTGTTGGCGCGCTTCACCGGCAGCTCGTTGGCGTCGTCGGCCAGTACGACGCGGACGGAGTACCGCCCGTTCGCCGCCGGCCAGCTCCCCAGCGCAACAGCCGGAGCCGTCGCACCGGCAGCGATCGCACCGGAGTACGACCCCGTGAACGTCCGTACGACGGTGCTGCCGTTCAGCAGCGTCAGCGTGATCCCGTGCGCCCCGGAGGCCGACGCGATCGAGCCTTGGTTGCGGATGGCAACGGAGAACGCGACGTTCGTTCCCGCGGACGGGTTGCCGGGCGTCCACGTGACCGCCCCCGCCACCAGGTCGGAGCTGGCCACCGGTGTCACCACGAGCGGTGACGAGCTGCTGGCGGAGTTGTTCGCCTCGTTCTGCTCGATGACCGCGTTGGCCTCGTCGACCTTCGCGCTCAGCGGGTAGCTGCCCGCGTCCCGGGTCCCGATCGACGCGGTGACCGTCGTCGAGCCCCCGGCGGCGACAGCGCCGACGGTCGCCGTACCGACGCGCGTCTCGCCGAGGTAGAAGTTCACCGCGGAAGCGCCGGCAGCAGCAGATCCCGTGTTGTTGACGGTCGCCCGGACGGTGATCGCGTCGGTCTCGACCGGCGCACTGGGGCTCCACGCCACGTTGGACAGCGTCAGGTCAGGATTCGGAGCAGGCACCCCCATCACCTGAAGCTCGGCCACCTGACCGCTCGGCGCCCCCGTGTTCCCGGTGAAGTTGAGCCGCACGTCGGCGACCTGCGCACTGACCGGGATCGTCACCGTGTTGCCCGACGCCGGGCTGAAGTTGTACGCCGCCGACGCCGCGATCGTCGTGAACCCCGCGGCGCTCTGCTCGCGCCCGAGGATCGAGAACGTCTGCGTCCGGTTGCCCCACGCGCTGTCCGGGTTGAGCCGGACGACGACGGAACTGAGGTCGGCGTTCGAGCCGAGCTGGGTGGTCAGCGTGGCCGGGTTGCCGTTGCCTTCCCAGTACGTCGTGACGTTGTCGTCGTTCGCGTTCGTCGCGACGAAGGTGTGCACGAAGCCCGAGGCGGTGATCGGCTTGCGCAGCGCCAGGTTGCTGCCCGGGCCGGTGCTGCCGCCGCGGGTGACGCTGTTGCTGTTCGGCGACTGGTTGCCTGCGGCATCCTTCGCGCGGACGAAGTAGGACACCGCGGTGCTGGCCGGCTGGGTGTCGGTGTACGTCGTGACGCCGCCGCCGAGGCTGGTCCGGAGCTGGCCGTTGGCGTACACGTCGTACCCGGTGACGCCGACGTTGTCGGTCGACGCGGTCCAGGTGAGCCGGATCTGGCCGGTACCGGGCTCGGTGAACGACAGGTTGCCCGGGGCGGTGGGAGCCTGGGTGTCACCGGTGGCCGGTCCGTAGACCTCCAGCTCGGACAGCTGACCGGCGGGCCAGCCGGTGTTCGCGGTGATCCGGATCCGCACGTACCGGACGGTCGCCGCGCCGTAGTCGATGGTCACGGTGTTGCCGGGCGCGGTGAACGCGCGGGAGGCCGACGCGGACAGGTCGGTGAAGTTGTTGCCGTCGGTGCTGCCCTGGACGGCGAGCGTCTGGTTGCGCGAGCCCCAACCGGAGCTGGGCAGCTTGAGCACGACCTGGTTGGTGCTGACCGAGGAGCCCAGGTCGACCTGGACCCACTGCGGGAAGGCGTTGTTGACGCTCTCCCAGTAGCTGCTCTGGTTGCCGTCGGTCACGTTCCCCGCGGCGTAGTTCTGGGTGCTGGTACTGGCCGAGGCGGACTTCCCGGCGGCCAGGTTCGGTCCGGCCAGTACGGCGGCCGACGCGGTGCTGCCGGCGAGCGTCGGGCCGGCGGGCGTGAAGGTGGGGGCGGCGAGCAGCAGGCTGCCGGCCAGCGCGGTGGCGAGCAAGCGCCAGGGCGCGGTTCTGGTTCTCATGCGGGCCTCTCCGGTGGGCGGGTGGTAAAGGCACAGAGGAGTATCAAGAAATTGCTCAAAACGATGAACTTCTTGCGCAGCGCTGGCTTATTGTTACGGCAGGATTACTGCAGCGTCAACGGCTCGAGGGCGCCGCTCCGGATGGAGCGACGCCCTCGAGGGGGTACTGCGGCGGCTACGGGGTCAGTGCTTGGCAGCACCTTCCGCGCCCGCGCCGGTGAGCGCGCGGACCGACAGCTCGCTGTAGCGGCCCTCGCTGGAGCGGTCCTTGCCGACGAAGGTGCCGACCACGCCGAGCATGAAGCCCAGCGGGATCGAGACGATGCCCGGGTTGGACAGCGGGAACCAGGAGAAGTCCGCGCCGGTGATCATCGAGGTCGGCGAGCCCGAGACGACCGGCGAGAAGATCACCAGCACGACGGCCGAGATCAGGCCGCCGTAGATGCTCCAGACCGCCCCGGAGGTGTTGAACCGCTTCCAGAACAGGTTGAACAGCAGCGCCGGCAGGTTCGCCGAGGCCGCGACGGCGAAGGCCAGCGCGACCAGGAACGCGATGTTCAGCTTCTGGGCCGGGATCGCCAGCCCGATCGCGACCGCGCCGATCCCGATCGCGGCGAACCGGGCGACCCGGATCTCGTTGCGCTCGGTCACTTTGCCCTTGGCGATCACGTTCACGTACAGGTCGTGCGCGAACGACGACGCCGAGGTCAGGGTCAGTCCGGCGACCACCGCGAGGATGGTCGCGAACGCCACCGCCGCGATCAGCGCGAGCAGGATCGCGCCGCCGATCGAGTCGGCGCCACCGCCGACCACCTCGGCCAGCAGCACCGAGGCGGTGTTGCCCTTGGAGGCCGCGACCGCGCTGTCCTTGCCCGTGTTCAGCAGCGCCGCCGCGCCGAACCCGAGGGCCAGCGTCATCAGGTAGAAGGCGCCGATCAGGCCGATCGCCCACTGCACCGACCGGCGCGCGGACTTGGAGTCAGGGACCGTGTAGAAGCGGATCAGGATGTGCGGCAGGCCCGCCGTACCGAGGACGAGGGCCAGGCCGAGGGAGAGGAAGTCGATCTGGCCGACCAGGTCCTTGCCGTACAGCAGACCGGGCTGCAGGAACGCCTCGCCCTTGCCCGAGTTGGCCGCGGCCGCGCCGAGCAGCTTGGACGGGTTGAAGTCGAACTTCAGCAGCACCAGGAAGGTGATCAGCAGCGTGCCGGTCATCAGCAGCACGGCCTTGACGATCTGCACCCAGGTGGTGCCCTTCATGCCGCCGATCGTCACGTAGACGATCATCAGCGCGCCGACCAGCACGATCACGCCGGCCTTGAGGCCCTCGCTCTTCACACCGAGCAGCAGCCCGACCAGCGAGCCCGCGCCGACCATCTGGGCCAGCAGGTAGAAGATCGAGACCACGATCGTGGACGACGCGGCCGCGGTCCGGACCGGACGCTGCTTCATCCGGAACGCCAACTGGTCGGCCATCGTGAAGCGGCCCGAGTTGCGCAGCAGCTCGGCGACCAGCAGCAGCGCGACCAGCCAGGCGACCAGGAAGCCGATCGAGTACAGGAAGCCGTCGTACCCGTAGAGGGCGATCTGGCCGGAGATGCCGAGGAACGACGCCGCCGACATGTAGTCGCCGGCCACCGCGAGACCGTTCTGGGAGCCGCTGAACGAACGGCCGCCGGCGTAGTAGTCGGCGGTGGTCTTGTTCTGCCGCGACGCCCACCAGGTGATGTACAGCGTCACGGCGACGACCGCGGTGAACAGCGAGATGGTCAGCGCCTGGTTGCCGGGCTCGGCGTCGGCGAGGGGGATCAACAGAGTGCTCACCGGCGGCGCTCCCTCTTGTACTTGGCGTTCAGGCCGCTGGCCAGCGGGTCGAGCTTACGGTTCGCGAAGCGCCCGTACAGGAACGCGATCACGAAGGTGGAGACGAACTGCAGCAGGCCGAAGACCAGCGCCACGTTGATGTGGCCCACCACCCGCGTACTCATGAAGTCCCGGGCCCAGTTGTTGCAGGCCACGTAGGCCAGGTACCAGACCATGAACGCGATCGTCCAGGGCACCACGAAGTTCTTGTAGCGGCGTTTCAGCTCGGTGAAGTCGGCCGCCTCGTGCACCGCTTCGTACGCGCGGGCGTCCCGCTCGCGCACTGCGTCGTCTTCCATCTGCACCCCTCAGTCGGGAACGAACAGATGCACGGTAGTCCTCACGACGGCGTTTGTGACCCACCGCGACCAAAAAGTTGCCCAGGGCGTCAGAGGCCGGGCTGGTCCAGGCCGCGCTGGTAGTTGGCCAGGTCGCTCGGCCAGGTCCGGTAGCAGTTCGTGAAGTACGGCATCCGCAGCGGCTCCGGGGGCCGGGCGGTGCCGTCGTAGATGCCGTCGATCTGCTCCAGCACCGACTCCCGCCGCGACTCGGTCAGTACGGCGACGCGTGAGTGCGACAGGGCGAGCTGGCGCAGGCCGGTCCGGTCCAGGTCGTGCCAGTGCCGGAACCGGCCGGTCTCCACCGGGCCGAACAGGTCCGACTGCAGCAGCACCGGCATCGGGTCGAACTGGTCGGCCCCGGCCAGGAAGTCCTCGCCCAGGATCGCGCGGTCCAGCCGGCGGACCCACGGGACGACCGTGTCGTAGTGGTTCCAGAGCAGCCCCAGGACGCCGTTCGGCCGCAGTACGCGGGCGATCTCGGGCAGCGCCCGGGCGTGGTCGAACCAGTGGAACGCCTGGCCGACGATCACCGCGTCGACCGAGCCGTGCGCGAGCGGGATCGACTCGGCCGCGCCGACCATCGTGTCCACCCGCGGCACCTGACGGCAGACCGCGAGCATCTCCTCCGACGGGTCGACCGCGACCACGTCGTGGCCGAGACCGGCCGCGACCGCGCTCAGCTTCCCGGTCCCGGCGCCCAGGTCGAGCACCTGCCGGCGCCCCGGCCCGAGGATCCACGCCAGCGCCTCGGCGGGGAACGTCGGCCGGCCCGCGGCGTACGCGGCCGCGACGCCGCCGAAGGAGCGGGCGCGCTCAGGTCCTGGGTCGTCGGTGGTCATCACCGTAAATCATGCCGTAGCAGCGGCCGGTGACGTCAGGGCGCGCGGTAGGGCGTGTCCGCAATTCCTGCCGCCGCAGGTGAGCTACTCTCCGAGTTTCTTCTGCTCGATGTGCTCGTTCAGCGCGTGCAGCTCGGGGTGCTTGCCCATGATCGCGACCAGGTCGGCGCAGTTCAGGTCGGCCGCGTCGAACTCCTCGATCAGCGTGGTGAGCAGCCGCCGGTCGTCGGGCGTGTCCAGCGTCAGCCGGTACTGCGAACCGTCGCCGCCGTCCCACGGGATGTTCAGCAGGTGCATGTCGCCGGTCCGGTTCTGGTGCAGGTACGACGTGACGTGCTCGCGGTCGGCCTGCAGCGTCGCGTCGGCGTCGGCCTGCAGCAGCCGGGACGCGGAGAAGATCTCGTAGTCCATGCCGCGCGGGAAGGTCCGCTCCAGGCAGTTCGAGACGTACAGGTTCTCGTCGTGCGCGTCGCGGTAGGCGTCGACGCCCTCGCTGACCACCGCCGGGTCGATCAGCGGGCAGTCCGAGGTGACCCGGACGACCGCGTCCAGCTCGTGCTCGCGGATCGCGCCCGCGAACCGGGCCAGCACGTCCAGCTCGCTGCCCCGGAAGACCGGGAACCCGTACGCCGTGGTCTGCTCGACGATCGGCTCGTCGTCGGAGTTCGTGGTGGTGGCCACGATGACCGGCAGCCCGGTCGCCGCCAGCCGGTCCAGGTGGTGCTGGAGGAACGTCCGGCCACCGGCGGTCAGCAGCACCTTGGCCGGCAGCCGCGTGCTGGTGGCGCGGGCCTGGGTGATGATCCCGATCTTCATGACAACACCTTCGCAGTTCTGGGGTTTTCCACCATCGGGAGCTCGTTCCAGCGGAACAGGTCCCGGATCTCGGCCGGTCCGGCCAGGTGCTCGACGCCCAGCTCGGCGTCGGTGAACGCCCTGGCCAGGTCGAGCGGCACGTACGGCTGGTTCAGCTCCGGCCACAGGCGCCGGATCCGGGCCTGGCCGCCGAACGAGGGGTGTTCGTTCTCCAGCAGCATCGGATCGCCGTACACGCCCGGTTGCAGCCCGATCGAAGCACCGTACAGCACGGCAGAGCTGAGCCGGTTGCTGGCGACCCGCGTGTGCTTGCGCAGCTCCTTGAGCTGCTTGAGCAGGAAGTCGGGGTCGGTCTTGCGCCAGTTCAGGCCCCGGTAGCCGTGCGTGATCACCCGGAACCCGGCGTCGGTGTAGACCTGCCGGATCGCCTCGTTGCCGAACTCGTTCCAGTACAGGCAGACGGTGATCGGCCCGGTCTCGTGCTCGTTGATCGAGGCAACGATCTCGGCGTGGTCGCCGAGCACGTTCTGGCCTTCCCAGCCGTGGAACGGGTAGAAGATGGTGCCCGCGGCATCGGGCGCCGGAGCGGCCAGCTCGGGGTGCAGCTCGAGCAGGTAGAGCCAGGCCGACCCGATCACCGAGTAGTCGCGCAGGCCCATCGACCAGCCGCGGCGGCGGACCGTGTCGGACCAGACGAACTTCGGCATCCCGGGCACGAACGCGGTGTTGTACGCGAACCCGTCCAGGATGTTCCAGCCGTGCTGGAGGTAGCCCCAGATCCGCGGCGGGTCACCGGCCGGGAGGCCGGCGTACGCGGCCATGATGTGCGCGTGGCCGTAGAAGTGGTTGGCGTGGTGCATCAGCGCACCACGCGGCGGACCCGCTTGACGACCACGCGGGCCGGGTTCAGCACCGCCTGACCGACCCGGTACGGCTTGGAGCGGCGGATCCCGCTCAGCTGCTGCTCGAACCAGGTCGCCTGCGCGCTCGCGTCGGCGAGCTCCTGGCTGAGCCGGGCGATCGTCGCCAGCTGCTCGGCGCTGCCCTGCGGCCGGATCATCTCGTTGCTGTCAGCAACCGCGGCCCAGAGCTCGTCGGTGACCGTCAGCCCGGTCATCGAGGCCAGCCGCGTGGTCAGGTCGCGCGGGGCGCTGCCGGCCGCCCATGGTTGCCGGGAGCCCGCTTCCAGCGAGCGCCGGACGAACCGGCCGAGCTGCGCCACGATCAGCGCGTCCCCGGTGCCCTCGACCGCGGGGCCGGTGCCGAACAGCCGGTACGACGTACCGTCGGTGATCACGTTGTCGGCGGAGGCGACGGCGACGGTCGCCGCGTCCTGGGCGCGTAGCCAGTCGACGTACGCCGGGACGATGCGGCGCAGCGCGGCCTGGTCGTCGAGGCGGAGCGCGGTGAGCAGCTCCTCCTCCAGCAGGATCCCTGCGCCACTGGGGACTACGCCCGCCGGGAGCTGCTCGGGGAGCGCCTGCTGCTGAGTCGAACTCGCCTCTGGCACGGCCGCGTCGAGCACGAAGAACCAGGCGGGCGCCAGCTCGACGCCCAGCCCGGCGGCGAGTGCCTCCTGAGTCGTCCGGTACGGATCGGTCAGCGTCGGCCCGGTGAACCGGCCGGCGACAGCCCGGGCGACCACGGCAGCTGCCAGCGGTCCGTCGACCGCGCTCAGTCCCACGGACGCCTCAGCCACCGTCGGGTAGACCGCGTAGGTCCGCGCGACCCGCAGCTCAGCAGCCCCGCCGGCGCTCGCGTCAGGCGCCTCCAGCGCCGCGACCACCGCCTTCAGCCCGGTCGGCGCGGCGGCGTCGCCGCGGAGGTCGCCCGGCCAGTCCTCGTCGCGCGGGATCGTGGTGGTCGGGTCGGCCTGGATCATCCGCTCGATGCCGAAACTGTTCTCGGCACCGAGCAGAAGCCGTCCTCCCGGGGCGAGCCGGGATTTCAGCGCGGCGAGCCCGTCCGCCCACCGCAGTACCAGGGTATCCGGGCCGATCAGCCACGGCATCCCGGCGAGCGCCACGACCACGTCGTACGACGGCTCGCCGTGCTCGGGGCCGAAGTGGTCCAGGGTGCCGCAGAACACCCGGACGCCGAGCGCCTCGGCGATCTCCTCGGCGTCGGGCGCCGAACGGACCAGGACGTCGACCGAGGCCGCCGTCTTGGCCACCTGCTCGAGCAGCTCGAGCGAGTGCGGGCCCGCGACGAGCACGGTGTCGGTCGGCCGCACGGCAGCCGCCAGCAGGTCCGCCGGCACCGGCCCGCCGACCGCCGGGCGGCCGTCGGTCGGGTGCAGGTCGGACCAGTTCAGCATTTCGCCGGCGATCATCACCGAGCGGGCCGCAGCGGTCTCGTCCGAGGACTGGTCAGATGTCACAGTGGTCAATTCTCTGACTTTCCACCAAATGAGTGATCAGGAGACCAGTTTCGTCAGCGTCTCGATCACGCGATCGACGTCCGCGTCGGTCAGGTCCGGGAACATCGGGAGCGAGATCTCCTCGCGGTAGAACTGCTCCGCGTTCGGGCACATGCCGCGCTGGTAGCCCGCGTCGGCGAACACCGGCTGCCAGTGCACCGGGATGTAGTTCACCTGGACCAGGATGCCGGCCGCGCGCAGGCCGTCGAAGATCTCCCGGCGGCGGCCGCCGAGGATCCGGACCGGGTACAGGTGCCAGGCCGGGTCGACGTGGTCGCGCTGGGTCGGGGTCCGGACGCCGTCGACACCCGCGAGGGCCTCGTTGTAGCGCGCGGTGATCTCGGTGCGGCGCTTCTTGAACGCGTCCAGCCGCTTCAGCTGGGACAGCCCGAGCGCGGAGGCGATGTCGGTCAGCCGGTAGTTGAGGCCGTGCTCGTGCACCTCGTAGTACCAGGAGCCCTCGTCGGTGTGGTCGAACCGCTCCGGGTCGCGGACCACGCCGATGTGGTGGAACTCGTGCACCCGCTGGGCCACCGCCGGGTCCTTGGCGACGACCGCGCCGCCCTCACCGGTGGTCAGGTTCTTGGTCGGGAAGAACGACAGCGTGGTGACGTCGGCCAGGTCGCCGACCGGGCGGCCCTTGTAGAAGCCGCCGACCGAGTGCGCGGCGTCGCCGAGCGTCTTCGCGCCGACCCGGTCCGCGATCGGCTGCAGCGCGTCGTAGTCGGCGGCGTGACCGGCGTAGTCGACGGCCGCGATCACCTTCGTACGGTCGGTGACGACCGCCTCGACGGCGGCCGGGTCGAGCAGCGCGGTGTCCTCCTCGACGTCGGCGAACACCACCTTCGCGCCCAGGATCGCCGCGCAGGACGCGGTCGCCACGAACGTCATCGGGGTGGTCACGACCTCGTCGCCGGGGCCGACGCCGAGCCCGGCGTACGCCATGTGCAGAGCGGCGGTGCCGGAGGTGCAGCTGACGGCGCGGTGGCCGCCGGCCAGCTCGCCGACCGCGTTCTCGAACGCGGTGACGCTGGGGCCGGTGGTCAGCCAGTCACCGCGCAGGATCGCGGTGACCGCCTCGATGTCGTCGTCGCTGATCGACTGGCGTCCGTAGGGCAGCATCGGCTCAGACGTCGCTCTCGAGGATCTTGGTGATCTCCTCGATGGAGTACCACTCGTCGTTGTTGTCCGAGGTGTAGTGGAAACCGTCCGCGACCGGTACGCCGTCGCTCGGCGCGGTGTAGCCCCACGTGGCCAGGTCCGGCTGCAGGACGTAGCGGTCGCCGATCGCCAGCGCGCGGCGGCCTTCCTCCGGGCTGATCATCTCCTCGTGCAGCTTCTCGCCCGGGCGCAGGCCCATGTCGTGCATCTTGGCGCCCGGCGCGATCGCCTGGGCCAGGTCGGTGATCTTCATCGACGGGATCCGCGGCACGTACAGCTCGCCGCCCTGCATCAGCTCGAACGAGTCGACCACGAACTGGACCGCCTCGGGCAGCGTGATCAGGAACCGGGTGCAGCGCAGGTCGGTGATCGGCAGCGACTGGCCGGCCTCGTGCAGGGCCCGGAACTTCGGGATGATCGAGCCGCGCGAGCCCATCACGTTGCCGTAGCGGACCACGCAGAAGCGGGTCTCGTACGCCGCGGCGTAGTGGTTGCCGGTGATGAACAGCTTGTCGGCGGTCAGCTTGGTCGCGCCGTACAGGTTGATCGGGCTGGACGCCTTGTCGGTGGACAGCGCGACGACCTTCTTCACGCCGGCGTCGATGGAGGCCTCGATCACGTTCTGCGAGCCGACCACGTTGGTCTGGACGAACTCCCACGGGTTGTACTCCGCGGTGTCGACCTGCTTCAGGGCGGCCGCGTGCACGACGTAGTCGACCTTGTGCATGGCCCGGTTCAGCCGCTGCCGGTCGCGGATGTCGCCGATGAAGAACCGCAGCCGCGGGTCGTCGCCGAACAGCTGGCGGACCTCCCACTGCTTCAGCTCGTCGCGGCTGAAGATGATGATCCGGCGCGGGTCCAGGTTGTCCAACGCGTAGCGGATGAACGCCTTGCCGAAGGAGCCGGTGCCTCCGGTGACGAGGATGTCGGAGCCGGTGAGGATGGACACGTCGAGTAGGACCCTTCTGAGGGGACAGTTCCGGACAGCCGCGGAGCGCATACCTGCCTAGCAGCAACTCCGTACGATAGCGGGCACCCCGTCGGAAGCCCGCATCACCGGTTCGCCCGCCTGTGGACAGACGCCCCCTGAGCCCCAGAAGTTCGCCGCAGTCCCACGTGGCGCGGCTCACCCGGTACGGTCTGGGCGTGACGGTGCGGATCGGTGTCAGGTGTGACGTAGGCCCCAAGCGGGGGATCGGGCATGTGATGCGCAGCTTGGCGCTGGCCGAGGAGCTGGTTGGGCGCGGGGCCGAGGTGGTTTTCGTGTGTGACAGCCACACGGTGCCGTGGGCCGACGAGCAGATTCGGGGCCGTGGGATCGCGGTCGAGCCGGCGGTCTGGACGGCTGAGGAGCACCTCGACCTGTACGGGCGACTGGGGCTCGATGCTGTGATCTGGGACTCCTACGACCTCGACCCGGGCGTGTTCGCCGCGGTCCGGGCGTCGGGGCTGCCGACGCTGGCGATCGTCGACGGCGGGTACGGCGGTGCGGTGGCCGACATCCTGGTCGACCAGAACCTCGGCTCCGAGCAGGACTCCCCGGAGCTCCCCGCCGGTGCCATCCGCTTGGCCGGGCTCGATTACGTGCTGCTCCGCAACGAGATCCTCGAGCTGCGCCCGTCCGAGCCCCCCACGGTCCGCACCAGCCAGGTCCCGAAGGTCTTCGCCTTCTTCGGCGGCACCGACGCGTTCGGAGCCGGGCCGCACGTCGTACGCGCCCTGGCAGCGACCGGTACGCCGTTCGAAGCGCTGGTGATCGCTCCCGGTGACGAACTGGCCGAGGCGATCGCCGCGGTCGACCTCCAGGACGGCCAGCACGTCGAGGTGATCGGCCCCACGTCCCAGCTGGCCAAGGCGGTCGTGGCCTCCGACCTGGTCCTCAGCGCCTCCGGCACCTCCACCTGGGAGCTCCTGTGCCTGGGCGCCACCGCTGGTCTGGTCTGCGTCGTCGACAACCAGGTGATGGGCTACGAACGCACAGTAGCTACGGGTGCAGCAGTCGGCGTAGGCGTCCTCTCAGACCTCAAGCAAGACCCCACAGCAGCAGCCGCCGTACTCCGCCCACTGCTGCAGGACCCAAACGAGCGAGCCCGCCTAGCCGCAGCCGGCTACCAGCTGGTCGACGGCCAGGGCCGCGTCCGCGTCGCCGACGCCCTGTTTCACCTGATCTCGTAGATCGTCGCGTCCTTCGTCGAGTGCCGGAGGCGCGCGTACTCGCCGAGAGCGGGCGACACCTTCCCGGCGCGCCGGTCGGCGTACAGCCAGCGGACTCCACGGCTGCGCAGCGCCTCCAGCGCGGCTGCGGACGGCGCGGTGAAGGCGGCGTCGTTCGTCCTGAGCAGCTCCTGGTCCCAGAAGGGCAGCAGGCTCGGGTTGATCCCGGTCTCGATGGAGAGCTTGTTGGCCTGGTTGCTGTACGACCAACCCTCGACCACGACGGGCCGCTCGGTCAGGGCGGCGATCCAGAAGTGCCGGCTGTCGCACACACCGGGGCGCTGGACGATGCAGTGCGCGTTGGTCGCGATCAGGTCGCCAGGCGCGCTGTTCCGCCGCAGCCAGCGGGCGGCGCCGGCCTCAGCGGCTGTCGCACCGCCGCGGCCCGGGCGCGCGAAGGTCAGGCTGGTGGCGTGCTCGGAGAACACGGCCTGGAGCGGGACCAGCGTCGCCCCGACCATGGCCGCGGCTGATCCGGCCGCCAGAGCCGCGGTCAGCAGCCCGCCGCGGCGTCCGAGGAGCCGCCACCCTACGGCGGCCAGGACCGCGACCACGACCAGCGCTCCCGCCGTCCACAGCCACGGTCCCTTCACCCCGCGAAGACCGTCGGCTCCGAAACGGGCGACCGCACAAGCGACGAGCCCGAGCACGCCGCCGGCGCCGACCAAGTACGCACTCCGCCGGTCGCCGAGCGTGCCGGTCAGGCGGGCGAGGCCGACGACGGCCAGCACCGCGATCGCCGGGAAGGCCGTGCGCAGGAAGTAGATCTGGCTGAGACCGGACTGAGCGGTCATCAGCGAGGCCGCGAGGCCGGCGAACGAGAAGCCCACCAGCAGGACGACTCCCGGGTCCCGCCACTTGCGGCCGAGGAACACGATCCCGCTCGCTGCGAGCGCCCAGCTCAGCAGGGTCGCCGCGGCGGTGAGCGCCTGCGCGGCCCGGTCGATGCCGGTCCCGTGCCGTAGCGACGGGTACGGCGACAGCTGGACGAAGGTCTGGAACGGGTTGAGCTCGGTTCCCCAGGACTCGCCGCCGAAGATCACCACCAGCGCCGCGACGAACACGGCCACGCAGAGCGCCCCGCCGACCAGCGCCGTCCGGCTGAATCGTCGCAAGGTCAACAGGTACACGAAAACCAGCCCGAAGCCGCAGCCCAGCATCGGCACGATCGTCGACTTGGCCCCGGCCGCGACCAGCAGCAGCCCGACCAGCAGCACCCACCGCGTCCGCGGCCCTTCGCCGCGCAGCACGTCGACGATCACCAGGCACAGGGCGAGCGCGATCATCACGCCCAGGTTCTGCGTGGGACTGAGGTACGCCGCGATCGCGGTCGAGATCCCGCCCAGCGGAAGGTCCGGGAGCGGCTGCAGTGCTCCACCGAGCCCGGCGACCAGTACGGCGAGCGCCCCGACCCACGTGGTCCCGGCCGGCCCGCGGCCCTCAGAAGGCTTGCCCAGGAAGCGCTGCGTGAGGGCGAACAGCAGCCCGCACCCGGCGAGCATCAGCGGCAGCCAGGTGAGCGAGTGGATCAGGTCAGTGAGATCGATCCGGGTCGCCCACGCGGTCGCGGCCGTCGACTGGTGGAAGAACGAGTGGTAGTGCATCGGCTCGCCGCCGAGCCACAGCGTCCCGATCGGTACGTCGTACTTCGCGCTGGCCGTCAGCGCCTGCTGGAAGGCCAGGTCCGGATAGGCCTTGAGCGGATCGGTGTACGCCGGCAGGAACTGCCCGGGGCCCTTGCTGAAGACCACGACCAGGACCACCGCGGTGGTCGCCGCGAGCAGCCAGGCCTGCAACGGCTTGAGTGGCTCCTCCACCCGGACCCAGACCCGAGCGCGAACGCCGGGGTGCAGGAACGCCAGGAGCAGCACAGCCGGCGCCCAGAACCAGGACCAGGCCTGCAGGCCGACGAGCGAGGTGAGCAGGTAGACGATGATCTGCGCCGACGTACCGATCGCGAACCCGGCAGCGCAGTCCTCGACCAGGTTGCGCCGGTAGCTGCCGATCAGCCGCCACAGCACGAAGCCGGGGAGCGCTACTCCGAGCAGGACGAAGGCCGTGAAGCGGCCGACCTCGCTGACCGTCGAGTAGCGCAGCAGCATCGCGAGAGCGAGTACTGCGAGCAGCGCCGCCGGGGCCAGGGGCGCGGGGGACCTGGTGACAGCCCCGGATCGAAGCCGTCCGGCCCACGTTTGCATGCGATCACCCTAGTGCCGCGCCGAACGCGGAGTGTGACCGGCCCGATCACCTGATCTCGTAGATCGTCGCGTCCAGGGTGGCGTGGCGGAGGCGGACGTACTGGTTGAGGTCGGGGGAGACCTGGCTGGTGCGGTGGTCGGCGTAGAGCCAGCGGACGCCGTAGCGGCGGAGGCGCTCGATGACGGCGGCTGAGGGGGAGGAGAAGGCGGCGTCGTTGGTGGCCAGGAGTTCCTGGTTCCAGAACGGGAGCAGAGTCGGGTTGCCGCCGTCGGTGGTGGCGATGCGGTTGATGCGGTTGGTGTAGGCCCAGCCTTCGACGAGGACCTGGCGTTCGGACAGCGCCGCGATCCAGAAGTGGCGGCTGTCGCAGACGTCGCCGCGCTGGACGATGCAGTGGGCGTTGGTGGCGATCAGGTCGTCGGTGCCGGAGTTGCGTTGCAGCCAGCGGGCTGCGTCGGCCTCGGGTTTGGTGGGCCCGTTGCCGGCGACCTTGCCGTAGATGACCAGCGTGGCCTGGTCGGAGACGAGGGTCAGCAGCGGCAGTGAGGTCGAGCCGGCCATGCAGGCGGCGACCAGTGCCGCCAGGGCTGCGGTGATCATGCTGCCTCGGCGTACGAGCCACCAGGCGATGGCGACGACCAGTCCGACGACCAGCAAGGCCAGCAGGGTCAGGAGGAACGGCACCTTCACGCCGGACAGATCAGCTGACGCCACTCTGGCCAGGCCGGCACCGAGCAGCCCCAGACCAGCAGCAGTCGCAACCAGTACGCCGCTGCGCCGGTCGCCGAGCTTGTCGGCGAGCCGGGCCAGGCCGAGGCAGGAAAGCACCGCCAGGAAGGGAAAACCGGTGCGGTAGAAGTAGACCTGGCTGACACCGGGCTGGGAGGTCAGCACGCTCGCAGCGAAGCCACCGATCGCCGCACCGGCCAGGAACACCACTCCGGGGTCCCGCCAGAACCTGCGCAGGAACAGCACACCAGCAACGGCCAGACCCCACGCGGCCGTGGTCGTCAGAGCGCTGAGCAGCTGAGCCGCCCGGTCCACACCAGTGCCGTGCCGGAGGGCGGCGTACGGCTGCAGTTGGATGAAGAGCTGTGCCGGCTTGATCTGCAGGCCGGACGACTCGCCTCCGAACACCACGATCGTCGCGGCCACGAGGACCGCCAGCACGACTAGTCCGCCGACCAGAGCCCGCCCGGTCGAGCGCCGGGTCGCCAAGCGGGCCAGGAAGACCAGCCCGAAACCGCAGACCGCCAGCGGCAGGACCGTCGCCTTCGCGCCGGACGAGGCCAGCGCCACCAGCACGAACAGCACCCACCGGCTGCGTACCGGCTTCGACCGCAACAGATCCACAGCCAGTACGGCGAGCAGCAGCGCCAGCATCATGCCCAGGTTCTGCGTCGGGCTCAGGTACTGGCTGGAAGCCATCGAGATGTTGCCGAGCGAGATGTCGTGCAGCGGCTGCAGCGTGCCACCCACCCCAGCCAGCAGTACGGCGAACGGCCCCGCCCAGACAGCACCGGGATGCGGCTCCTCACCAGGCTTCAGCAGGAACCGCTGCGTCAGCGTGAACACCAGCACGCACCCAGCCAGCGCCAGCGGCACCCAGAGCAGCGCGTACAGCACGTTGGTCAGGTCGATCCCGGTCGACCAGGAGGTCGCAGCAGCGACCTGGTGGAAGAACGTGTGGTACTTCATCGGCTCGCCGAAGACCCACAGCGGGACGAGCGGTACGTCGTGCTTAGCGCTCGCCGCCAGCGCCTGGTGGAACGCCATGTCCGGGAACGCCGCGTTCGGATCCGTGTACGCCGGTGCGTAGCGCCCCGGGCCCTTCACCCACATCAGCAGCAGCACCAGCGACGTCCCAGCCGCCAGCAACCAGGCGGTCAGAGGCGCGAGCGGCGCCTCCACGTGCTGCCAGACGCGAGCCCTGACGTCCCGGTCCAGGACGCCGACGACCAGCACGATCGGAGCCCACACCCAGGACCAGCGCTGCAGCCCGACGGACGAGCTGGCCAGGTAGACGAGCAGCTGGGCCGCCGTACCGACTGCGAAGCCCGCTGCGCAGTCCTCGACCAGGTTGCGGCGATAGGCGCCGATCAGTCGCCACAGCACCAGGCCGGGCAGCCCGACACCGAGCAGCACGAAGACGGTGAACTTCAGCACGTCCAGCAGCGGCGCGTACCGGCCCATCATCACCAGCGTCAGCAGCACCACCGGTACGGCGGCAGCGAGCCCGGCTACCGAGCCAGTGCCGTGGTCCCGCGGCCCGCGCCGCCTGGCTCTCCCCATGCGGGTCACTGTAGGTGACGAGGAGTCACGGAAGCTCGTAGATCAGCGCGTCCGGTGTCGCGTAGCGCAGCGTCGCCAGCGTGTTGAGGTTCTGGGAGACGGCGGTCTGGGTCGGGTCGGCGTACAGCCAGCGGACGCCGTACTTGGTGCGCAGCAGCCGCAGGTTGTCCCGGGTCGGCGACGTGAAGGCCACGTCGTTGTCCTCGAGCTTCTGCTCGTCCCAGAACGGCAGGCCGTTCGGGCTCTTGCCGGTCGCGGCGACCAGGTCGTTGATGGTGTTGGTGTAGCCCCAGCCCTCGACCAGCACGTGCCGCTCGGACAGTGCGCTGATCCAGAAGTGCCGGACGTCGCAGCCGGAGGCGTTCTTCATCGCGCAGTGCGCGTTGGTCGCCACCAGGTCGCCGGGGGAGGTGTGGTCGCGCAGCCAGTGCGCGGCGTCGGTCTGGGTCTGTGTCGGGCCCAGCGGGTACTTGTCGGTCAGCGGCTGCAGCGTGACCTCGCGGTAGTTCAGCATCGTCTGCACCGGCAGCAGCAGTCCGGCGCCCATCCCGGCCAGCACGAACGACGCCATCGCGATCCGGCTCGGCCGCCCGCGCCGCTTGGCCAGCTTCCACAGCCCGGTGACCAGTCCGGCCGCCAGCAGCAGGAAGAGCAGCGTCCACAGCCAGGGGGCGACCAGACCGTCCAGCGTTCCGTCCGGACGGCGGAACGGCTTGCCGTCACCCGGGTTCGCCCGAGTGATCTCCCGAGCCAGATAGGTCGCTCCAGCACCGCCCAGCACCGACGCCAGTACGGCGATCCCGGAGCGCCGGTCGGCGAACCAGAACACCAGCATCCAGGCACCGGCCGCGGCCAGCGCGGCGATCACCGGTACGGCGGTCCGGTGGAAGTACATCTGGCTGGTGCCCGGCTGGTCGGTCAGCACCATCCCGCCGAAACCCGCGATCGCGATGCCGACCAGGAAGATCATCCCGGGGTCGCGGAACCAGCGGGCCGTCGTACCGGCCAGGACCAGCAGGCCGGCCGAGCCGAGCAGCAGCGACAGGCAGACGATGACGCCGCTGGTCCACATCGCGCCGTGGTCGTACTCGCCCCAGCCGACCTCCTTGGCGGTCAGCGGGTAGGTGCCGATCTTGGCGAAGGTGATCCACGGCCGGACCGCCAGGCCCGAGGAGTGGTTGCCGAACACGACCACGATCGCGGCCAGGAAGACCGCGCTCAGCACCCCGATCAGCACCAGCGCGCCGACCGCGAAGCGCCGGTAGAAGATCCGGATGAACAGCACCAGCCCGAGCCCGCAGATGATCAGCGGCAGCACGGTCGCCTTCGACCCCGAAGCCGCGACTCCGACCAGCACGAACAGCACGTACGTCCCCGGCCCGCTGCGGCCGCGGAGCAGGTCGACGCCGAGCAGGGCCATCAGCACGATCAGCCCGCCGCCCAGGTTCTGCGTGGGCGAGCCCCAGACGTAGTTGGTCAGGCCCTCGGCCGGCAGCGTCACGTTCGGGTAGGCGTTGACCGTGCCGCCGATGCCGGCGACGGCGATCGCCAGCGGACCGGCCCAGCGCGAGCCCGGAGCGATCCGGTCGGTGAGCGCGAAGATCAGCGCGCACCCGGCGAGCAGCAGCGGGATCCAGCCGATCGTGTAGACGAGGTCGGTCAGGTCCACGCCGGTCGCCCAGGCAGTGGCGGCGGTGAACTGGTGCCAGAAGTAGTGGTAGTCCATCTTCTCGCCCTGCAGGTACGGCGCCTGCAGGGGGAAGTCGTACTTCGCACTGGCGGACAGGGCCTGGTGGAAGGCCATGTCCGGCGAGTTGGAGCGGGCGTCGGCGTACGGGGCGGGGACCAGGTTCCGGTAGCGACCAGTGGCGTAGATCGGCAGTGCACAGGCCGCAGCGATCAGCCAGGCGGTCAGCGGGTGCACCGGTCGCTCCACCCGGCTCAGGCAGCGCCTGCGCCACGACGGTACGGCGACCGCTGCCACGAACACCGGGACGATCCAGAGCCAGGCCCACTGCTGCAGCCCCAGCGGCGCGACAGCCATGTAGACCAGCAGCAGCACGGAGACGCCGACCAGTGACCCGGCGGCGAAGTCCTCGATCAGGTTGTGCCGGAACGGGCTGGCCAGTCGCCAGAGGATGGTCCCGGGCACTGTGATGCCCAGAACCCAGAAGCGAAGCAGCCGGACGATGCTGTCGCCGGTCGAGTGCCCGGCCATCAGCCAGATCAGCAGCCAGGCCAGCGCGACGCCGGCGGCCAGCTTCAGAACGACGCTCAGCACAGTGCGCCACGGGAGCGTCTTCGGCTCCTGACGCGGCGAGGCACCGAGCGAGCTGGGCGCTCCGAGCGTCATCGTTGGCACGAAGGAAGATTAGCGGCCCGCTAGCCTCACAGGAGGAGGTGCCGATGCCGACCGCCGTACCTGTGCTCTCTGTCGTCGTACCGATGTACGACGAGCAGGAGGTGCTGCCGATCTTCTTCGAGCGGATGCGCCCGCTGCTGGACGGGCTGGGGATCAGCTACGAGGTGGTGGTCGTCGACGACGGCAGCCGGGACGCCACGGCCGCGCTGCTGATCGAAGCGGTCAAGACCTGGCCGCAGCTGCGCCTGGTCCGGCTGCTCCGCAACTCCGGGCACCAGGCCGCCCTGTCGGCCGGCTTCCGCCGGGCCCGCGGTGAGTACCTGGTGAGCATCGACGCCGACCTGCAGGACCCGCCCGAGGTGATCGCCGAGCTGCTGGCCGCTGCCCGCGACCAGGACGTCGACGTCGTGTACGGCGTCCGCTCCGACCGCTCCAGCGACACCTGGGCCAAGCGGACCACCGCCCGGATGTACTACCGGCTGATGTGCCGCCTGGTCGGCCGGGAGATCCCGTTCGACGCCGGCGACTTCCGGCTGGTCTCGCGGCGCGTGGTGGACGCGGTGAACGCGCTGCCGGAGGACGGCCGGGTGTTCCGGCTGGTGATCCCGTGGCTGGGCTTCCCGAGCACCGAGGTCAGCTACGTCCGCGCCGAGCGGGCAGCCGGTGTCACGAAGTACAACCTGCGCAAGATGCTCGGGCTGGCCTTCGACAGCGTCACGGCGTTCTCCGCGGCGCCGCTGCGGCTGGCCACCTGGCTCGGTCTGTTCGGCGGGTTGCTGTCCATCGCGTTCGTCGTCGGCGCGCTGGTCATCAAGGTCTCCGGCCGGAGCATCCCCGGCTGGACCTCGACCGTACTGGCGGTGGCGGTGATCGGCGCGATCCAGCTGCTCTGCCTCGGTCTGCTGGGCGAGTACGTCGCCCGCTTGTTCCAGTCCAGCCAGAAGCGCCCGCAGTTCCTGGTCGGCTACGACAGCCTGGAAGATCCCGGTCACCACACGTACGCCGAGGCGCTCGAATCCAGCGAGCCAGAGCAGCGGTAGGCTCCGTCACCATGCCCGACCCGATCCCCTTCTCCAAGGCCTACCTGGTGGGCGACGAGCTCGCCTACGTGAACCAGGCCTTCTCCTCGGCCGCGGTTGTCGGCGACGGGCCGTTCACGGCCCGCGCGACGGAGCTGGTCACCAAGCTGACCGGCGGGCTCGGGTCCCTGCTGACCACCTCGTGCACGCACGCGCTGGAGATGACCGCGCTGCTGCTCGACCTGGCCCCCGGCGACGAGGTGATCATGCCCTCGTTCACGTTCGTCTCGACGGCCAACGCCTACGCGCTGCGCGGCGCCGTACCGGTCTTCGTCGACGTCCGCCCGGACACCCTGAACCTGGACGAGACCCAGGTCGAGGCGGCCGTCACCGACCGGACCAAGGCGATCGTCGTCGTGCACTACGCCGGCGTCGCGGTCGCGATGGACGAGATCAACGCGATCGCCGCCCGGCACGGCCTGGTCGTGATCGAGGACAACGCGCACGGCCTCGGCGGCACCTACCAGGGCCGCCCGCTCGGCTCGCTCGGGCTGATGGCGACGCAGTCGTTCCACGGCACCAAGAACGTGCACTGCGGCGAGGGCGGCGCGCTGGTCGTCAACGACGTCGACCTGCTGCACCGGGCCGAGATCATCCGCGAGAAGGGCACCAACCGGAGCGCCTTCTTCCGCGGCCAGGTGGACAAGTACCGCTGGGTCGACATCGGCTCCAGCTACCTGCCGGCCGACCCGCTGGCCGCGTTCCTGACCGCCCAGCTGGAGCGGTTCGACCAGATCCAGGCCCCGCGCTACGCGATCTGGGACCGGTACGACGCGGAGCTGGCGGACTGGACCGCCGCGCACGGCATCGGCGTACCGACGGTTCCGGAGGAGTGCGTGCACCCGGCGCACATGTACTACCTGCTGATGCCGACCCACGAGCACCAGCTGGGCCTGATCGCGCACCTGCGCGAGCGCAACATCACCGCGCCGTTCCACTACGTCCCGCTGCACTCGGCCCCGGCCGGCGAGCGCTACGGCCGGGTCGGTCCGGGCGGCTGCGCGGTCACCGACCGGATCAGCGGCCAGCTGGTCCGGCTCCCGCTGTTCAGTCAGCTGACCGAGGAGGAGCAGACCCGAGTGATCGACGCGCTGCTCTCCTACCCCCTCTGAGATGGGCTGGTACGACGCGCTGGAGGCCGGTGAGCTGACCAGCAGCCCCTCGGAGTACGAGTCGAAGCGCTTCGGCGTCTCCGTCGACCGGGTCTCGGTCTCCGCCTCCGCCGGTACGCCGCTGGAGGAGGTGCTGACCGCGGTCGACAAGTCCACGGCCGACGTCGTCGTCCTGCGCTACCCGGCCCGCGAGGTCTCCTGGTTCGCAGCACTCGCCACCGGGCGCCGTACGGCGATCCTGGCCGACTCACTCGTCTACTGGTCGCTCCCGGTCGGCAAGGGCCGTCGCCCGGCGCCGCTGGCCGGTTTCGCCGCCGGACTGGAGTCGGCGATCGACGACGAGCTGGTGGACGACCTGGTCGGGGACATCTTCGGCGACTACGGGAACCACTACTGCGCCAACCCGCTGTTCGACCGGGCGCTGGCGCTGGCCGGTTACCAGGAGTGGGCGCGGCGGAGCATCGCCGCCGAAGGTGCCGTCGTACTGCGGGGTCCGGACCGCCGCGTGCTGGCACTGGCGACAGTGGACCAGCAGGCGTCCTGGACCGAGATCGAGCTCGCAGGCGTCGTACCGGCCGAGCAGGGTCGTGGCCGGTACGCGCACCTGCTCGCCGCGGTCGAGGACTCGAGCACCGCGCGGCGGCTGGTGATCTCCACGCAGGGTCACAACACCGGGGTGCAAAGGGCCTGGGCACGTTACGGTTTCGAGCCGGTTCACACCCTGCTGACCGTGCATCTGGTGAACGAAAAGCAAAGACTCTGACAAGATCCCCGGCGGCTCCACAGACCGTCCGGGCGACTACGCAGCGGTGCTAACATGACCGCGATGGATCACTGGTCGCCGCCCGGACCTTGGTTGCTCCGGCGCCGCGCGCCCAGGCAGCATCGGGTCAGGCGGTAGTGCCGACATCGATGTCGACCGACCGCCGACCGAGCCGAGGAGATTTGCCGTTGTGACGCCGCGGCTGAGTGTCGTTGTGCCCTTCTACAACGTCCGCGACTACATCGGGGACTGCCTCGACTCGATCGCGCGACAGACCTGGACCGACTTCGAGGCGATCCTGGTCGACGACGGATCCCCCGACGACAGCGCCGCGATCGCGCAGGACTTCTGCGACCGTGACCCCCGGTTCCGGATCGTCGCGCAGGAGAACCAGGGCCTCGGCCCGGCCCGCAACACCGGCGTCCGGCACGCCGACGGCGAGTACATCACCTTCGTCGACAGCGACGACCTGGTCACCCGGCACGGTTTCGAGAAGCTGATCCGCACCCTGGACAGCAGCGGCTCGTCGTTCGCCGGCGGCAACGCGCGGCGGTTCAACAACAGCTCCGGCGTCCGGCCGTCCTGGATCCACCGGCTGCCGTTCGCCAAGGACCGGATCGCCACCCACGTGATCGAGACCCCGGACCTGATCCTGGACCGGATGGCCTGGAACAAGGTCTACCGGCGCTCGTTCTGGGACGACTACGGCTACGAGTTCCCCGCGATCCGCTACGAGGACTACCCGGTGACGCTGAAGGCGCACCTGGACGCGGTCACCGTCGACGCCCTCGCCGTACCGGTCTACTACTGGCGCGAGCGCGAGTCCGGCGAGTCGATCACCCAGCAGAAGTTCCAGCTGGGCAACATGGAGGACCGGGTCCGCTCGGCCGAGATGGTGATGGACCTGATCGAGACCGGTGACACGCTGCGTGAGGTCCGCCGCCGCGTGCACGCGCACTTCACCCAGATCGACATGCTGACGCTGATGATGGCGTTCGGTGCCGCCCCGGCCGAGGAGGAGCAGAACCTGCTCAAGCTCGCCCGGCGGCTGATGGACCGGCTCGACGACTCGGTCCTGGCCCGCGCCCACAGCTACGACCGGATCCAGCACTCGGCGCTGGCCGCCGGTGACGTCGACCTGCTCCGCCGGCTGGCCCACTTCCGCAACGACGGCGGT
This sequence comes from Kribbella sp. NPDC104740, assembly GCF_055583505.1. Lineage (NCBI taxonomy): Bacteria > Bacillati > Actinomycetota > Actinomycetes > Propionibacteriales > Kribbellaceae > Kribbella > Kribbella sp. NPDC104740. The sequence continues at coordinate 141,881 of NZ_JBVJNV010000001.1, forward strand.
CTGCGCGGCGGCGCCCGGGCGCTGTCCCGGCCGGGCCGCCCGTGGCAGTTCGAGCACAACTACCCCGGCGTACAGGACCAGAGCGCTTCGGTCTCCAAGGAGCTCTACCGGCTGCCGATGAAGGACCTGACGCTGGCCACCAGCGTCCGCGAGGTCAGCTGGCTCGACGACGGTTCGCTGTCGGTCAAGGGCACGGCGGAGATCCGGCACCTGGAGACCAAGACGTCGTCCAGCCTGCGGGTCGCGCTGGTCGTCGGCGGTGCCGAGACCCCGCTCGCCGTACGCCGGTACGACGCGACCGACACGCACGGCGACCCGGCCCTGGTCGGCTTCGAGGTCCGCCTCGACAAGGCGCTGCTCGGCAAGCTCAAGGGCACCGGCGCCCCGGCGCACTTCATGGTCCGGCTGAAGTCGGGCCGGCTGCGCCGGCACGGCAAGCTCCGCGGCCAGCGCCCCGGCAGCCCCGGCTGGCCGCCGGGTGCCTGGATCAGCAGCACCAGCTGGGTCCAGCCTGGCCCAGGGGCCGACGGCGCCTTCGTGCTGCGCCGGATGGTCGACCCGACCCGGCTCACCGCGGTCAGCCAGACCGCTGACGCGCTGATCCTGCAGGGCCGCGTCCCGGCCGACCTGGAGGAGCCGAAGCTGCAGGTGACCCGGCCGCTGGCCGGCAAGGACCAGGAGCTGCCGCTGACCTTCAGCGGTGACGGCCGCGACTTCAGCGTCCGGATCCCGGTCCGGCCGATCATCGAGGACACCAACCCCGACGACCCGTTCACCCAGCGCACCACCTGGGCGTTCCGGCTGGTCGGCAAGAACGACGAGAAGCTGCTGCTGTGGACCGGTGAGCCGCAGGCCGTGCACCACCTGGCCGACGGCCGGATGGTCAGCCTGACCCGCTCCACCGGCGGTTACGTCAACCTGCACGAGGCCCCGCTCCGGCTGCCCGCCGAGCACGCCAACATCGTTGCTGGCGGCAACGGTCTGGAACTGCGCATCGACGGCCCGGAGCTGGCCGGCGACGGCTACACCTTCTCCTGGCGGCGCTACCTGGACGACTCCGACGACCACGCCGACGTGACCTGCCGGCTGGCGATCGCCGACGGCCGCTGGACGGCGAGCGCCGACCTGGCCGACCTGATCCCGGCCGACGCGGTGGTCAACTCCACGGACCCGCTGGCCAGCCTGGCCGACTGGATCCTGTTCGCGACCGCCCCGGACGGCGCCGAGCACGCGGTGCAGTGCGAGCCGTTCCTGTCCGCCCGGCTCCCGGTCGAGGTCGAGCAGGCCGGTCACACCGCCGCGCTGCGCCCGCACGCCGGCACACTCCACCTCGAGGTCCGCTGATGCATCACCACAACCACTACTACGGCCAGGCCCACATCCTGGCCCGGTACGCCGGACTCGACGACGAGTACCCGCCGCGCCTGCGCGGCTACCTCCAGCACGGCTGGAACATCGCCGACGGCTGGAACCCGGTGCACGAGTTCTACGACGGCGCCTGGCGCTACACCTGGAGCGACGGCCCGCGCCGCCGCGGCCACGCCCTCGGCCGCCGCAACTACGCCAGCATCGGCGCCCCGTTCTTGTACCTGCAGGAGCTGGAGCCCGAGCTCGGCGCCGTACCGGAGGAAGAGCGCGAAGGCACGCTCTGGTTCCTCTTCCACGGCTGGGAGGGCGGCAAGATCCAGGGCGACCACAAACGCCTGATCGACGAGATCCGGGAGACCGAGCCGGGCCCGGTCACCTTCAGCCTGTACTACACCGAGTACGACCGGCCCGAGGTGCGCAAGTCGTACGAGGACGCCGGGTTCCGGGTGGTCTCGTTCGGCCGCCGCGGGTTCTCCTACGAGGGCACCGACCCGAAGTTCCTCTACAAGCAGCTCGCCGAGCTGCGCAAGCACAAGCGGGTGGCGGCCAACCGGCTGTCCACCGCGATCTTCTACGGGATCGCCGCCGGCTGCGAGGCGGCCGTGTACGGCGACCCGATGGAGATGGAGGGCGAGAACCCGCTCTTCGGCGGGCAGAGCCGGATCGCGCGGCTGTGGCCTGAGATGCTCGGCAAGGAGCTGGACATGGACGCCGCCCGGGCGACCACCGACCTGGAACTGGGCGTGCCGTGGATGATGCCCCCCGCGGAACTGCGGATGTTGTTCGATTGGAGAGAGCGTGTCTGACAACCAGCTGGCCGTCGAGGTCGTCCGCGGTGAGATGCAGCCGTGGAGCGACTACTCCGGCAAGCGGGGGGCTGTCCAGGGGCCGGCGCTGCGCGCGCTGCTCACGGACGTCCTGCCCGACGGGGCACGCACGCTGATCGTCGGCCCGCACGGTGCCGACCTGGTCGAGGCAGTCGTCGCCAAGGCCACCGAGGCGACGCTGCTGGTCCGCTCGGTCTCCGACGCGGGTGAGCTCGCCGAGCGGTTCGCCGCAGGCGCCGGCCAGGGGGCCGGTGCCGGTCTGCAGGTCGTCGCCGGAGCCCTCGACGGACTCGCCGAGGCGGGGCGCCCGGCGTACGACGTGGTCGTCGCTGCTGACGGTCTGGACCGGGTGATCGGCTACGATAGCCCCGATCTGACCTGGTCGCAGCGGCTCGACGCGCTCGCTGCCGTTTGCTCGCCGGATGCCGTTGTCGTGCTGGGTCTGGAGAACGAGTTCTCCCTGACCAACCTGCTCGACCGCCGCCCGGCCGACCAGCGCCACGGCGACGACGAGTGGCGCCCGCTGCACGACGACCCGACGCGCCCGGTCTCCACCGCGCAGCTGCTCGCCGAGCTGGACCGGGTCGGCCTGACCGGCGCGGCGACGTTTGCGAGCTTCTCGGTCGGCGAGACCCCGCACGCGCTGCTGTCCGACGAGGTCGCTGCCGCGGCTCGCCCGGGCCAGTTCCCCACCCGCGTGGCCGTCGAGGCCCTGGAGGCGGCGTCCACGGTCGTCCCGCTGCTGGCCCCGATTGCCGAGTCCGCCGAGGCGGCTGCTCGCGCTGGTCTGCTGGCGTCCACCCCCACGGGTTGGCTGGCCGTCCGCGGCGGCGCTGCGCCGCACGCGATCTACAGCCAGACCACCGGCCACGCGGCCGTGCTGACGGCGGACGCCGACGGTGAGAACTGGACACTGGTTGTTGCCGGGGGCGATGCCGAAGCCCAAGGTGCTTTGGTTTTCGACTCTTCTGTTGTTCCTTCGACTGTTCCCGGTGGGGTTTCGGTTGAGACTCTGTTGTTCCGGCTGGCTGCTGCTGAGGACGTTCCGGGCTTCCGCGACCTCGCCGGGCGGCTGGGAGACTGGGCCCGCGCCCAGACCAGCTCCCGCGTGCTCCCGCGCTGGGACGACGTGGTGGTCGACGGCGACAGCTTCGCCTTCGGCGCCTCCGCGTGGGTGACCGTCGCCGAGGAGTCCGAGCAGGACCGGCTCGCGGCCGCCTGGGCGCGCTTCCACGACCGCCTGATCGGCGCGCACCGCCGGCACCCGTGGCCGCCGTGGATGGTCGGCGACGACCTGGTCTCGGCCTGGCTCGCGATGTCCGGCATCGACGCTCCGGCGCAGACCCCGGCGACGACGCCGGACACCCCGTCGGTCTCCGTCGAGCAGGTTGCCCGGGGCAAGGAGCTGGCGGCCGCGCTGGCCACCGTGCTCGGCGTACCGGCCGACGGTTCGCAGACGCCCGACGTCCGGACCGTGCTGGCCGACGCCGACCGCGCCGCCCAGGAGATCCACGAGCTGAAGGGCCAGATCTTCGGCCTGGAGCGCACCCTCGGCTTCCGCGACAAGGCCCTGAAGACCCGCGAGACCCGGCTGCGCGAGATGCGCACCCAGGTCCAGAAGGCCAACTCCGAGCGCGCCAAGCTGAAGAACTCCAAGGCGTACTCCGCGGTGAAGCTGATCCGCCAGGCCGCGCAGATCCGCAACCCGCGCAAGTTCGCCGGCAAGGTGAAGCGCCGGATGAAGCGGCAGCTCCGCAACAAGATCGGCTAGCCGGACAACAGCGGCCGGTCTCCCCGTCGCGGGGAGGCCGGCTTTGCTGTTTCTACGCGCGGCGGGCGATCAGGAGCTGGTGGGTTTCGGGCCAGTCGACCGGATCGCCGTCCGGTGTGGTGAGGGTGGCGACCGGGGCGATGCGGTTGCTGATCACCCAGTCGTTGCGCCAGGCCTTGGACGCCGCGTCGACGGTGAAGCCGGCGGTCTCGGCGATGGTGGTCCAGTCGGCGAAGGTCAGGCCGCAGAACTGCTCGTGGGTCTCCGACAGCCAGTTGTCGACGTAGTCCTTGCGGGTCAGGAAGTCCATCGCGTCGGCCAGGCGGAGCACTGGGTTGTCGCCTTGCAGCGTGTAGGCGAAGGGCACCCGGGCGTTGCGGCGGAAGTCCTGGGCGAACTGGAAGAACCGGGCTCGGGTCGACAGCCGCTTCACGTAGGCCGCGGGGTCGTCCAGCGACTCCAGGTCCGCCGGCGCCGAATTGACCCCGTCCGAGTCGTCCAGCGCCAGTACGACGGGCCGATCCGGCTCCGCCGGGCCGCAGACGTCGGAGTTGATCCAGACGCCGCCCGGCGCGGTGTGCGCGAACAAGCGGTCGACGAAGCGCTGCACGGTCGCCGCGCGCGAGCCGTCGGCGTACGACCAGATCTCGTGGGTCAGGGCTAGGGTGAGCGTGCTGTCGATCGAGCGCGGCGGGAAGACAGCCGCGCCGAGCATGTTGCGCTGGTAGAAGTAGACGTTCGGGTTGTGGAAGAAGCCCTGCTCCTTCTTGTGCACGCACTCGGCGTACAGGTGCCGGGCGACCTCGACGCCGATCAGGTCCGACTCGTGGAAGCGCGGGTCGGCGTCGGCGAGCTGCAGGGTCGCGCCGGTCGCGCAGCCGATGTCGAGGATCCGGCCGGGGCGGACGAAGTCCTTGATCTGCGTCCACTTCCGGTCCGCGGCGGTCTCGAACGCGTCGGCGTACGTCTTGTAGTCGCGGGTCGTGGTCAGCCCGCCGTCGTCACCGACCACCGGGTCGTTGACGCAGCGCCGGACCTGCGCGTCCAGCCGGTACCGGTCGAAGACGTCGACTGTCGCCGGGTGTGCCAGCTCGCGCCACTCGTCGTTGCCGTCGGCAATCATCAGCAGGACGTCCCACGGCCGGGCCGTGCCGTCGGGCTCGACGCCGATCACCTGGTGGCCAAGGCGTTCGTACAGCTTCGCGACCTCCGGCGTCGAGCAGGCGACCACCGTGTTCTCCGGCGTCAGCCGCACGGTGTCGTCGGTACCGGCCTCGATCGCCTTCACCGTCACCTCGGCGAAGTCGTCGGTCGGCGGGGTGTCGACGACGCCGACCACCAGCGAGCGCAGCCCGGTCGCCACGCTGAACCGCTCGATCGCGGCCTCGCGGCGGTCGAACGGGATCGGGTTCCGCTTGGTGGTGTGGTGGTTCGCCGACGTCACCGCCCAGACGACCGTCGTACCGGCCGGAGCGTGGGAGCGCAGGAACTCGGCCTGGAAGCGGGTCAGGACGTGGTGCCGGCCCGGGAACAGCAGGTACACGGGATCAGTCGGTCTCGGTGGTGATGTCCGGGTGCGCGTCGGTGTCGGTGCGCTCCCGGATCACGTACGTCGGCCGGCCCATCGACCCCGAGTGCAGGCGGCCGACGTACTCGCCGAGGACGCCGAGGGCGAGCATCTGGGCGCCGGAGAACAGCGCCACCATCGACGCGATCGTGGTGAACCCGGCGACCGTGGTCGCGCCGACGGCGTACTTGTAGATGATCACGCCGAACAGGCCGACCCCGAAGACCGCGCAGATGAAGCCCAGGTAGCCGACCAGCCGCAGCGGCTCGGTGGAGTAGCCCGTGATCAGCGTCAGGGCGTGCTTCATCAGCATCCAGGTGGTGTAGTTCGACCGGCCCTCGGCCCGGTCCTCCATCCGCACCGTGGTCTGCGCGATCCGGGTGGTGGACCACGACAGCGCGACGTCGACCGAGGCGTGCGGCCCGTCGAGCCCGTCGAAACCGTCCCGCAGGAAGGTCCGGAAGGCCCGGAACGCGCTGATCGACTTCGCGTTCTGCACCGACAGCGTCGAGGCCATCGCGGCCTTCACCAGCCGCGACGAGAAGGACCGGACGACGCCGTGCTCCTCCTCCTTCGGTACGCCGTACACGAGGTCGATGTCGTCGGTCAGCGCGGCCAGCAGGACCGGGACCTGGTCGGCCGGGTGCTGCAGGTCGTCGTCCATCGTGACGACCACCTCGTACCGGGCGCTGCGGACGCCGGCGATGATCGCGTTGTGCTGCCCGTAGTTGCGGGCCAGGCGCAGGGCGCGGGTCTCCGGGTACTTGTTCGCGAGCTCGCTGGCAACCTGCCACGTGTCGTCCGGGCTGCCGTCGACGACGAGCACGATCTCGAACCCGGTGGTCGCCTCCGGCAGCACGTGCGACAGGTCCTCGACAAGGCGCGGAAGGGTCTTGGCGGACCGATAACATGGCACGACGACGGAGACGAGCACTGCTTGCCCTTCTGAAGGTGAGGCGGCGGGGCTTCCGCCGCTGTGATTATCCCACTGCTGAGAGGCACGATCATTCCTGTCGACGTCACAGCCGTCGCGCAACTGCCGGCCAAACTCCTGCGCGACCACCGCGTCCGCTACCTGATCGTCGGCGCCGGTACGAACGTCCTGTACTTCGGCCTGTTCTGGCTCGGCTGGCACCTCCTCGAGGGCCGCTTGCCGTACCTGGTGGTCACCGCCCTGGCCAACTTCACCACCGCGCTGATCATGTACCCGGCGTACCGCACCTTCGTCTTCGGCTCCCAGACCGGCTGGCTCCGCGGCTTCGCGAAGTTCTACACCGTCTACCTGTTCGGCCTGGCCTGCTCCCTGATCGGCATGCCCCTGCTGATCGAGCTCCTCCACACCCCAGTCCTCCTCGCCCAGGGCCTGGTCATCCTCCTGGTCCCGGTAGCGAGCTACCTCCTCCACCGCTTCTGGACCTTCCGCGACGTGTCCCACACCCCAGTTGATGCGTAGGCACGCGCGAAGGTTGTCGTCGGCGCTGGTCCTGCTGACGCTGGCAGGCTGTTCGACGCACACCGAGACCCCGGTCGCGCTCAGCACCCCACAGGCGACCGCTCCACAGGCGACCGCGCCACTGCCGACCGCTCCCATCACTCCGACGGCGACCAGCACCGTCTCGGTCGACGGCTCGCCCGCGACGTTCCGCTACACGAAGGACCAGTTGATGCGGGTGGTGCCGCCCACCTACCGCGGGCGGGCGATGGATCGGTTCACGTACCTGATCGAGCTGGAGAGCTACTCGTGGCGCGACGACTTCTTCGCGGGGAAGCCGGTCACGCCGGAGTCCTGCCGGGTCGCGGTGCGCTCCGCCGGTCGCGTGTACAACAGGATCGACGGGTTCCGCACGGACACTCCGGCCGTGATGGGCTCGGTGACTCTGCGGACACCGGCCGGGGACGGCGTGGCGAACGTACGCGTGTACGAGCTGACTGGCGCTGAGGCCGTCCGGTACCAGCGGCAGGTGCTGCAGCCCGCGCCCGAGTGCCGGGAGTTCACCGTGGGCACGTCCGGGCGGGGCTCCATCGTCGAGCGTCCGCTGCCGGAGTTCGGCTCCACGTCCCGGTACGTCGTACGCACGTACCCGCGGAGCGGACGCGCCTGGATCGAGCGCACGCTGCAGTTGCAGACCACGAGGACGGCGGTCGAGCTCCGGGTCTTCAGCACCGACAACTCCGAGCAACAATTCCTGGCGTTCGCCCGCCAGGTCCGCGCCGGCGCGGTCCGCGAACTCCGCTGAACGCAAAAGGCCCCGGACCGTCGTACGGTCCGGGGCCTTTCAGCGGTTGCCTACAGCACGTCCCAAGTCAGCGGGGTCCCCTTCGGGGTGTCCTGCCGGAACTCCCGGCCCTCCACCGACGTGAACGCGTCCGGCGGCAGCCCGCCCGCCGGGCGCACCGAGCGAACGTTGTCGGCAGCAACCTTCTCGCCGGCCTTCACATCGCGCGTCACGTACAGCGACCGCCGGAAGCGCAGTACGTTCTGCTCTGCCTGCTTCGGGCCGACGATCGGTTCGCCGAGGGCCTGCTGGGCGACCTTGGTGCCTTCGACCAGCGCCTTGACCTCATCGGGCTCCAGCGAGAACGCCGAGTCGACGCCGCCATCGGCGCGGGACAGCGTGACGTGCTTCTCGATCACCGTCGCGCCGAGCGCGACGGCGGCGATCGCGGCGCCGATGCCCATCGTGTGGTCGGACAGGCCGATCTGGACGCCGAGGGCGTCGCGCAGGACCGGGATCGAGCGCAGGTTGGACTGCTCCGGGGGTGCCGGGTAGCTCGCGGTGCAGGACAGCACGATGATCTGCTCGTTGCCGGTGGAGCGCGCCGCGCGGACCGCCGCGTCGATGTCCATCAGGGTCGCGGAGCCGGTGGAGATGATGATCGGCTTGCCGGTCTCGGCCATGCCGCGGACCAGCGGGAGGTCGCCGATCTCGTTCGAGGCGACCTTGTATGCCGGGACGTTCAGCTTCTCCAGGAAGTCGATCGCGGTCGGGTCGAACGGCGACGAGAAGGCCAGCATGCCGAGCGAGTTCGCGAGCTCGAAGATCGGCTCGTGCCACTCCCACGGGGTGTGCGCCTCCTGGTACAGGTCGTAGAGCCGCGCGCCGCCCCAGAGCTCGTGCTCCGACGGCAGCCGGAAGGCCGGCAGGTCGACGTCGAGGGTGATCGTGTCGGCGGTGTAGGTCTGCAGCTTCAGCGCCTGGACGCCGGTCTCGGCCATCGCCCGGACGATGTCCTTGGCGCGCTCGATGTCGCCGTTGTGGTTGCCGGACATCTCGGCGATGACGAACGGCTGGTGCTCCGGCCCGACCGGGACGTCACCGAAATGAATCGTGGACTCGCTCATGAGTTTCCCTTCGGCTTGCGCCGGTTGTTCTTGTTCAAGCTGATCGGCAGCACGGTGATCTCGCGCCCGTCGCTGACCCGGGTCTCCGGCTCACCCTCGACGAACCGGAACCGCCGGTTCATCTGCCGGACGACGGCGTTGTGCTCCAGCACCTCGCCGTACAGGTCGTCCAGCTCGAGCTCGTCGAAGGCGTAGCCGGTGGCGTCCTTCATGACCTCGATCCAGGCCGGCAGGGTCTCGCCGCGCTCGGCCAGGCCCTCGGCGTCCAGGAAGAATCCCCAGGCGCCGGTCCGCGGCGAACCGTCGAGCTCCAGGTCGAAGAAGTTGACCACGCCCGCGACGGCGCCGTCGCGTTCGTAGATCAGCACCCGGCGGCTCGGGTCGACACTGGCCTTGGCCCACCAGGCGCGGTGCTCGTCAGCGCCGATCTCGTGGGAGTTGATGCTGACGTCGCGGTTGGGCTGCTGGTTGCGCAGTTCCCGGATGATGTCGACGTCACCGTCGGTGGCCGTGCGCAGCACCTGTTCGCCTTTCGTTGCACCGGTTGGATCGGCCACCACGGTACCGGCCGGGGCCCGCCCCCTGGCAGCCGGTGGCCAGACGCGAATCCGATGGCCCGATCAGCCCCGGTTATGACCTCAGCCGTCGGCGATCTGCAGCGCGATCAGCAGTTCGCCGACGACGGCGGCCAGTCCGGCGTACAGCCAGCCCGGGCGGGGCTTGCCGTGCGAGCGCAGGAAGGTCGCGAGCAGGGCGGCCGGGAGCGTGACCAGCGGCCCGAACAGGGCCAGCTTGAACGGGAGCTGCCCGTACGCGCAGGTGCCGCTGGTCGCGCCACCGCTGCACGGCGAGGTCGGGGTGAGGGCCAGGATGCCGAAGAAGACGGCGACGCAGGTGCCGAGCAGCAGGCCGATCAGGCCGAGCGCGGTGGCGAGGGGACGCATTCGGCGCAGCGTAGTCGCCGAGCGGGCCGACACCTTCAAAGCCGGATCGAGATGTGTAACTATCTTTCGATCCCGTCCCGCAGAGTAGTCGGAGAGTGACATGAGAGCCTGGCGTGTGGTCGGAGTCCTCGCGGTGACCGTCGGTCTGCTGGTCAGCGGTCTCACCAGTACGGCGACAGCAGCGCCCACCAGCGGCTGCGCTCCGGACAGCAAGACTCCGCTGCGCCAGTTCCGCGCCAGCTGGGTCTCGTCGGTGGTCAACATCGACTGGCCGTCGCGGACCGGTCTGACCGCGGAGCAGCAGAAGGCCGAGCTCCTCACCTGGTACGACGACGCAGTCCGCCAGCACCACAACGCCGTCGTACTCCAGGTCCGCCCGACCGCCGACGCGTTCTGGCCGTCAGCGGTCGAGCCCTGGTCGCAGTACCTCACCGGCACGCAGGGCGGCGACCCCGGCTACGACCCGCTGGCCTTCGCCGTCGCCGAGGCGCACAAGCGCAACCTCGAGCTGCACGCCTGGTTCAACCCGTACCGGCTCTCGATGGGCACGAACCTGAACGCCCTGGTCCCCACGCACCCCGCCCGGCAGCACCCCGACTGGGTCGTCACGTACGGCGGCAAGCTCTACTACAACCCCGGCATCCCCGCGGCCCGCAAGCTCGTCGAGAGCGCCATCATGGATGCCGTCGGCAAGTACGACATCGACGGCGTGCACTTCGACGACTACTTCTACCCGTACCCGGTGGCCGGCCAGACCTTCGACGACGCGGCCACCTTCGCGCAGTACGGCGGCGGTTTCGCGAACCTCCAGGACTGGCGCCGCAACAACATCGACCTGCTGATCCAGGAGCTGCAGCACCAGATCAAGGCCGCCAAGCCGTGGGTGAAGTTCGGTATCAGCCCGTTCGCCGTCTGGCGGAACAAGGCCACCGACGCCGAGGGATCCGACACCACCGCAGGCGTTCAGACGTACGACGACCTGGCTGCTGACACCAGCAAGTGGGTCCGCGAGGAGTGGATCGACTACATCGTCCCGCAGGTCTACTGGGCCGGCGGGTTCGCGCCCGCGGACTACAACAAGATCGTGCCCTGGTGGGCCGATCAGGTCCGCGGCACCGACGTGCACCTCTACATCGGCCAGGCGACGTACAAGGTCGGTACGTCGACGCAGTCGCCGGACTGGTCGGACCCGGCCGAGCTGACCGACCACCTGGCCTTCAACAGCACGATCCCCGAGGTGAAGGGCGACATCTACTTCTCCGCGAAGGACGTGCGCGCCGACCGCCTCGGCGCGACCAGCCTGCTCAACAGCACCTGGTACACCCGCCCGGCGCTGGTCCCCGCGATGCCGTCGCTCGACGCCCGCTCGCCGCTCCCGGTCCACGCCCTCAAGGCCTCGCGCACCACCGGAGGCATCAAACTGGACTGGCGGCAGACCTCCAAGGACACCACCTCGTACGCCGTCTACCGCCGCGACCTCACCGCCGGCGACTGGTGTGCCGACAACGACGCCCGCAACCTGCTCACGACGCTGCGCGCCACAGGCGGCCAGCAGACGTGGACAGACACCACAGCCGTTGCCGGACGCCACTACCTCTACCTGGTGACCGCACTGGACCGCGGCTGGAACCAGAGCATCCCGCTGCCCGCGGCGGTTCTCCGGTAGCGAGCAATACTGGAGGACGTGGACGAAGCCCTGACCCGCAGCGCCCAGGCTGGAGACGTTGCAGCTCTGGGAACGCTGCTGGCCAGGCATCAGGCCGGCATGCGGGCGGTCGCGCTCAGTCTGCTGGGCAACAGCCCGGACGTGGAGGACGTGCTGCAGGACGCCTCGCTCACGGCGCTCCGGCGGATCGGCGATGTCCGCGAGCCCGCTTCAGTCGGCGCCTGGCTGCGCATGGTCGTCCGCAACGCCTGCAGGACCCGGCTGCGCAGCATGAGCTACCCGCTGTCCGTCGACGAGGTCGCACTGGCTTCACCGGACCTCACCCCCGAGCAGGCGCTCGACCAGCACGCTCTGCGGGACTGGATCTGGTCGGCGATGGAGGAGCTGTCGCCGCAGACCCGGCTGGCCATCATGCTGCGCCACTTCAGCACCAGCGTCACGTCGTACCAGCAGATCGCTGATGCCTGTGGAGTGCCGGTGGGGACCGTCCGGAGCCGGCTCAGCCTCGGGCGTGCCCGGCTGGCCGAAGCACTCCTGGCGACAGCCGACGCGGCTCACAACGACGCCGGTGCTCTGGCAGCAGCCAGCGAGCGAGAGGCGAGGGAGACGCTGGCAGCTGCGGAGCGTGGTGAGTTCCAGGCCGTGCTGGCTGAGCGCTGGTCGCCGGAGGTGGCTCTGCTCAGCGGACCGCAGCCGATCGTCGGCCACGACTTCCTCCACCGGGGCATGGAGTCCGACCTGACCGCTGGTGTCCGGCAGAAGGTTCGCCACGTGGTGGCGAGCCGGGACCTCGCCGTCTGGGAGATGGACCTGGTCAACGGGCCCGACAACCCCGACCACTGCCCACCTGCGGTGACCTGGCTGATGTCCCTGCAGGGCGGACGGGTCCAGGAGCTGCGGCTGTTCCACCCGGAGCCTGTGGCCGGGCTCACACCGGAGCCGGTGAACTAACACCGTCGTACTCCGTCTTGCCGGCATGACAACCCACACCATCGAGGTCAACGGCCTCGCGCAGCGCTACCACGTGCACGGCACCGGCCCGATCCTCGTTGCTCACTCCGGCGGTCCCGGCATCAACTGGGAGTACCTGCGGATGCCTGTCGTCGAGCAGCACCTGCAGGTCGTGTACGTCGAGCCGATCGGCACCGGCGACTCCGGCCGCCTCCCGTCCCACCCGCGCGGCTACGTCCGGGACCGTTACGCCGAGCAGCTGGCCGCCGTCATCGACGACCTCGGCGCCGGCCCCGTCCACCTGCTCGGGCACTCCCACGGCGGCTTCGTCGCCCAGCACTTCGCGCTGCACCACACCGACCGCCTGGCCGGCGTGGTCCTGTACGACAGCGCCCCGGTGACCGGACCCGAATTCGGCGAGGAGGCCGGGCGCAACTTCGCCGCGTACGCCGCCCGCAACGCCGGCAACCCCGAGCTGGCCGAGGTGATGACCGCTGTCCAGGGGATCGGCGGCATCAGCAACGACGAGCAGTTCACAGCGGTTGCCCGCGGCATCATTCCGGCGTACCTGGCGGACTACTGGGGTCCGCGGCAGCCGGAGTACGAGAAGCTGCGCGCAGGCGTCGGTGGCACCTACGTCGACGCCGTCGAGGCTGACGGGACGCCCGAGACGATCGACGACCGCCCGCTGCTCGGCGGGCTCGACCTGCCCGCCCTGGTGATCGGTGGCCGCTTCGACCCGATCTGCGGCCCGCGCTGGAGCGAGGAGCTCGCCAAGCTGATCCCGGGCGCCGAGCTGCTCCTCCTGGAACACAGCGCCCACTTCGGCCACGTCGAGGAACCCGAGGCGTTCGCCGAGGCCGTCGCCGGGTTTGTGGCTCGGCTCACATCCGCGCGGTGAACTCGGCAGGACCGGCGATCCGTGTGGATGGCATGACTCGAAACAGCACATGCCCTGGAGAGATCGAAGCCAACCTGGCGAGGCGGACTAGCTGATCGGAGTGGAGCCCGCCCCGACCCGGGGCGGGTAGAGCTGGTAGACGCGGACCGTGCCGGACTGGAACCGGAGCTCGGCGAGCTTCTCCAGCTCTTCCGGTGCCGGGTTGACCCGGTCGTCGGCCAGCAGCCAGCGCACGCCGTACTGCGTGCGCAGCCGGTCCAGCACCTCGCGCGTCGGGGCGGTGAACGCCTCGTCGTTGACCTTCAGCTTCTCCTTGTCCCAGAACGGCCCGTACGACGCTTCGGTCGAGCTGTGCACGTCGTTGGCCTTGGCCGTGTACGACCAGCCCTCGACGAGCACCCGGCGCTCGGCGTACCCGGGGATCCAGAACGAGCCGGTGTGGCAGCGCGGGCCGGTTGGCGCGTGGCAGTGGATGTTGGTCGCGATCAGGTCGTCCGGCCCGGACTGGCGGCGGATGAACCGGGCCGCCTCGATCCCGCCGGGCGCGATCGAGTCGTACGCCGTCTGCGGCGGGAACGCGAACTGGCGCAGGCTGACGACGGTCGGTGACACGGTCAGCCCGATCAGCGCGGACACGGCGATCACCGCCCACGTCCGGCCGGTCCGGGACCGCCGGCGGATGCTCAGCCCGAAGATGATCACGCCCGCCGCGGTGAGGATGAGCGCGGCGATCAGCGGCCGGGAGAAGATCCGCTCCAGGCAGCCGGTGTCCTGGCAGTCGCGGATCAGTGTCTTGGTCTGCGCGCGGCCCATGTAGATCGCGCCGACGCCGATGGCCAGCGCCGGGCCGACCACCAGGTACTGGCGGCGCTCCAGCGAGGCCAGACCCCAGGCAGCGAGCAGAACCCCGTAGACGAAGGCGGTCCGGGCGAAGAAGACCTGTGCCTGGCTGTAGTGGTAGAGCAGGCTGGCGGCCGCCACTGCCCCGACCAGCCCGGCCAGCAGCATCACCACCATCGGGTCGCGGGGCAGACGCCGCTTGATGAGCAGTACGCCGACAGCAGGCATCAGCCAGCCGGCGGCGACCGCCGCGGCCACGATGAGCAGCACTGTGCGACCGGGCTGCACCGACGGGTCGATGCCGCGCAGCATGCCGTCCAGCATCGTGCGGTACGTGCCCGCCGGCTTGTACTCCATGCCGTGGCTCGCGCCGCGCAGCACGACGAAGAAGTTGAACGCGTACGTCGCTGCGACGGTCATCCCGAGCACCAGCGCGCGCAGGTTGAGGCGGCGGGCCTTGATCGTCAGGTAGATCCACGCGGCGGCCAGGCCGGCGCCGTACACAGGTAGCGCGGTGGCCTTGCTGATCGACAGGACGCTGATCAGTAGCCCGGCGACGACGAACAGCCCGGCGACCTGGCGCCGGGTCTGGCCCGGTGGGCGGCGCAGGAGCTGCGCGGTGACGGCGATCAGCGGCAGCATTATCACCGCGGAGAACGCCTGGGTCGGGCTGATCATCTGGCCCATCGACAGCGGGCTGTCGTGGTACAGGGTGTTGGTGACCGTCCAGCCCCACGGGCCGAGGTCTCCGGCGAGCACGGTGAGGCCTGCGGCGATCGGTGCGGCTACTGCGCGGCCGGTGAGGATCATGCCGACTGCGGCCGCTGCCAGGGTTGTGAGCAGCAGGAACGCGAACGGGACCACTCGCTGGGTCAGCACGTCCAGCTCGATGCCGGTGATCCAGTGGGCCGAGGCGATGTGGTTGTAGGCCATCCAGTGGTAGGTCAGCGGCTCACCGGCGACGTACGGGACCTGGGGAGGGAAGTGGTGCGTCAGCTCCGCCGCCAGCGACAGCTGGAAGGGGGAGTCGGAGTTGGGGCGCAGGGCGGCCGGGCCGTCGAGCGGGATGAGGCGGGAGCCGACGCGGACGAACCAGGCGGCGACTACGCCGGCCACGACCATGACGCCGGCCACGGACCACCAGGGGGTGGGCTTGGTCGACTGCGGCCGGCCGGGCACCGCCAGGAAGATGCCTAGGGCCAGGGCGGGCATCACCAGCGCGATCAGGGGGATGTCGAGCCAGCGGCCGAGCGGGTAGAGCAGTACTTCGCAGGCCAGGCCGAACGTCGTACCGAGGACGGCGTCGACCGCGAACCAGCCGGAGCCGCCGGTGAGGCGCCGCCAGAACATGGTCCCCGGGACCGCGATCACGGCCAGGAAGTAGCCCAGGTACGCCGCCGCGACCCACGGCGGGTGCGCCTGCAGCCCGACGAACCACCCCAGCGGCAGCACCGGCAGACTCGCCAGCGCCGCCACCGACATCGCCCGCCCCGGTCGACCCACCCCAGCTCCCTCCGCAGTCCCTGCACACGGAGAGAGACCCGTGAGCGACGAAAAGTTCTCTGACAACGGTAGTCGGCGTCGCTGAGCCGTTTACGGCACGCCCCAGCCTGCTTACCCTGAGTGAAGACCTGTGACAGGGAGGCATCATGCCCGCTCAGCACATCGCCGGCTTCCCCGTAGAAGAACTCCTGCTCGCAGCCACCGCCGCAGCCGCACCGATGCTCGCCCTGCTCGGCTGGGAGATCAAAGACAGACTTCGCCGCGTTCGAGGGGTGGTACGCCGTGACAAGTGACCTCGGCCACCACCGCGATACGCGAATCGTCCACGCCTGCACCCAGCCGCTAGAGTCTTGGTCCATGAGTGAGTTGACGCGCGCCCAGATCCGGGACCTGATGGGCGAGGTGATGAAGGCGCAGGGCAAGGAACTGCCCAGCGACGACAGCGCCGACCTGCGGGAGATCGGCTTCCGCTCCCTGGACTTCTCCGAGCTGGCCCTGCGGGTCGAGGACGAGATCGGTGACGAGCTGAACTTCGATGCTCCCGGACTGCGGCAGATCGCCAAGGTCGGCGACGTCCTGGACTTCATCGAGCAGCTCCAGTCGGCGTGACCGGCCGGCGTCGCAGCACCGCCCTGATCGGCGACGACAACACCGTCGTCGTCGGCGGGAAGAAGCTGACCTGGCGGACCCTGCACAAGCTCCCGCAGCTGCCGTCGCCGGCCGCCGTCCTGGTGGACAACGGCGCCGACGCGCTGGCCGCCGTCCGGCACCACGCCGTGCACGGCACCGAGCTGCTGGTGGCGACGTCGTCGCGGGTCGACCTGGCGATGCGCGAGGAGCTCGGCGAGTCCGGGTTCGCGGTGGTGATCGCGAACGGCGACGAGCACTCGGTCACCGCGGCGAAGCTGAAGCGGGTCGAGGAGTCCGGCCGGGTCTGGCTGCTGACCTCCGGCTCGACCGGCCGCCCGAAGCGGATCGGCCACACGCTGGAGTCGCTGACCACCGTCCGCGGCAAGCAGCAGCCGCGCACCTGGCTGGTCCCGTACTCCCCGGGCACCTACGCCTGGTGGCAGGTCATCACGATCTCCCTGACCCAGGCCGACCAGGGCCTGGTCGTCATCGAGCCGTCCGAGCTGGAGACCTGGCCGCACATCGCGGCCGAGCACGGCGTCACCGCCGCCTCCGGTACGCCGACCTTCTGGCGGCAGACGATCTTCCGTGACTCCGAGGCGCTGGCCAAGGTCCCGCTGGAGCAGATCACGCTCGGCGGCGAGCCGGTGGACCAGGCGATCCTGGACCAGCTGGCCGAGCTGTTCCCGCAGGCCCGGATCTCCTGGATCTACGCATCCTCCGAGGTCGGTGCCTCGATCGTCGTGCACGACGGCAAGGCCGGTTTCCCGAAGGCCTGGCTGGACCGCGACCCCGACCCGGAGTCCGAGCGCCCGAAGCTGTCGGTGGACGGCGACGAACTGGTGATCGCCTCCCCGCACCACGGTGCCGGGCTCGAGGGCGAGCACCGGACCGGTGACCGCGTCGAGTTCGTCGACGACCGGGTGCTGATCACCGGCCGGCTCGACACCGACGAGATCAACGTCGGCGGCTCGAAGGTGTCCGCGGGCCTGGTCCGCAACGTGCTGATGGCCCACCCGGCCGTCGCCTGGGCCCGCGTGTTCGCCCGCAAGGCCCCGCTGGTCGGCCGGATGGTCGCCGCCGAGGTGGTGCTGAACCCCGACCTCGGCCCGGTCACCGACGCCGACCTGGTCCAGTGGTCGACCAACCGACTGCCGGACTACGGCGTACCGCGCCGGATCCGCTTCCTGGCCGAGATTCCCCAGAAGGAGACCCTGAAAAGCGATGTCTGATGTCACTCTGGTTCCGCCGTCGACCGTCGTGCTGGTGTCCGGCGGCTCCCGCGGCCTCGGCCTGGCCATCGTCACCGGGCTGATCGACGCGGGTGTGAAGGTCGCGGCGTTCGCCCGCTCGGTGACGCCGGAGATCGCCGCCCTGGCCGAGAAGTACCCCGAGCAGGTGCACGCCGGTGCGGTCGACCTGAACGACGAGAAGGCCACCCAGGCCTTCGTCAAGGAGGTCGAGGACAAGCTCGGCCCGATCGACGGTCTGGTCAACAACGCCGCGATCGGCCAGGACTCGCTGCACGTGCACACCTCGGCGGACCAGATCGCGCAGATCATCCAGACCAACCTGACCGCCCCGCTGGTGCTGACCCGGTATGTGCTGCGCCGGATGATGGCCAAGGGGCTCAAGGGCCGGGTCGTCAACATCACCTCGATCTGCGGGCAGCGCGGGTTCCCCGGCCTGGTCGCCTACTCGGCCACCAAGGGCGGGATGGACTCGGCCACCCGGTCGATGGCCCGTGAGCTCGGCGGCCGCGTGCTGGTGAACTCGGTCGCCCCGGGCTTCTTCGCCTCGGACATGTCCGCGGTGCTCGGCCAGACCCAGCTCGACCAGATCGTCCGCCGCACCCCGACCGGTCACCTGACCGAGCCGGACGAGGTCGTCCCGGTGGTCCGGATGCTGCTGCTGGAGAACACCAACATCAACGGCCAGGCGATCGTCATCGACGGTGCCGCCGGTATCTGACCTGCTCGCTCGGGCCGAGTCCCACCTCCGGGTGGGCTCGGCCGACGAGATGCGGGACGCGCTGACCCGCTCGCACCTGCCCGACTTCCGCTGCGTCGGCTGGTACGGCGTACCGCCGGACGGCTGGTCGGTCGTCGTCGACGCCGAGTACGCCGACCAGGCGATCCCCGCGCCGCTGGCGAAGCGGTTCGGGACCGAGCGGTTCTGGGAGCGCTGGACGCGCTCGGAGTGCCTGTGCAAGCTCGCCGACGTACCGATGCTGGCCTGGTGGCCGCAGCACGGGCTCGACGTACCGGCGGACTTCGCGGGGCAGTGGCGGACGCTGGAGCTCGGGCCGCTGGTCGTGTCAGTGGCCCTCGCTCCCGCGACCGGTCGGGCGCCCAGCCTGGCGCCTTCGGTCAGGCCGGCTTGATGTTGGTGTTGCGGTGGAAGAGGTTCGTCGGGTCGTACGACGCCTTGATGCCCGCCAGCCGGTCGTACTTGGCGCCGTACAGCGTGCTGGTGTCCAGCCCTTCGGCGCCGAGCGCGTTGACGTAGCCCTCGCCGGCGATCGCGTGCGGCTGCAGCGCCGACCAGAACGCCCGGGCCCAGTCCCGCTCGGCCGCGAGTTGGTCGGGGGCCAGAGCGGCGCCGATCACGAACGTCGCGTACCGCGGTGAGCGGCCGCCGGCGAACGCCGTGGCGTCGTCGGGGACCTCGGAGTAGGCCTCGTCGAGCCGGTAGAACAGGTTGACCGAGAGCGGCGACTGCTTGCGGCCGAGATGCTCCACCAGTACGCCGATGGCGCCGTCGGTCAGGTCGTCCAGGTACGCCGTCTTCTCGTACACGTGGTGGCCCCACGCGTTCGGCTCGTCGAGCGTCTGCTGCAGCGCGACGTACGGCATCGGTGTCGCGAACTCGAACAGCGGCGGCAGCGCGGTCCGCAGCCGGCCGAGCACCTCGGCGTGCGACTCCGGCGAGCCGAAGCCGGTGACGACCAGCGCGTAGCCGGTCCGGAAGTGGTGCTCCGCGGGCACGAACGGCAGCGGCGGCGCGCTCAGCCCGGCGATCACCACGTTGAACTCGCGGGACAGCTCCGGAATCACCGAGCGGGCGATCCGCAGGACTTCGGTGCCCTGGGCAACGTCCCAGAAGAGCAGCCCGTACTGGATCATCGGCCCGACGGCGTGCAGCGCGAACTCGAACTCGGTGACCACCCCGAAGTTGCCGCCGCCACCGCGGACCGCCCAGAACAGGTCGGCGTTCTCGTCCGCGGCCGCGCGCAGCACCCGGCCGTCGGCCGTTACGAGCTGCACCGAGACGAGGTTGTCGATGGTCAGCCCGCCGATCCGCGACAGCCAGCCCATCCCGCCGCCGAGCGTGAGCCCGCCGACGCCGGTGTGACTGACCATCCCGGCCGGTACGGCGAGCCCGTGCGCCTGTGTCGCGGCGTCCAGGTCCGCGAGCAGCGCCCCGCCGCCGGCCTTCGCCCGCTTCGCCTCGGCGTCGACCGAGACCTGGTTGAGCAGGCTGAGATCGATCATCACCCCGTCGTCGACCACCGCCCCGCCCGCGACGTTGTGGGCGCCCCCACGCACCGACACCTCCAGCCCGTTCCGCACCGCGAACGCCACCGCCGCCCGGACGTCGTCGACGCTCGCGCACCGCACGACCACCCCCGGCCGCCGGTCGATCCCCGCGTTCCACACCCGCCGCGCGTCGTCGTACCCGTCGTCACCCGGCGTGAGCACCACTCCACCCACGGCAGCCCGCAGATCCCCGATTCCCCGCTCAGCAGTCTGTGTCATCACGCACCTCCCCGATTCGAGTGCCGTTACTCTACGTCGCACCGGCCGCCCTCCACGAGGCTTCGACCCCTTCAGGCAGCGCCTGATTCACGATAGGAACGACGCATGAGACACGGCATGATCCTCCCCGGCGGCACCGCCCCCGAGCAGCTCGCGCAGGCCGTCCTCGCCGAGGAGTCCGGCTGGGACGGCGTCTTCGTCTGGGAAGCCGCGTACGGCGTGGACGCCTGGTCGCTGCTCAGCGCGATCGCCGCCCGCACCTCCCGGATCAAGCTCGGCACGATGCTCACCCCGCTCCCGTGGCGGCGGCCGTGGAAGGTCGCCAGCCAGGTGGCCACGCTCGACCAGCTGTCCGGCGGGCGAGCGATCCTGGCGGTCGGCGTCGGCGCGATCGAGACCGACCTGCCGTCGACCGGTGAGGAGACCGACCTGCGGACCCGGGCGGCGATGATGGACGAGGGGATCGACCTGGTCCGGATGCTCTGGGACGGCGGCCGGCACTTCCAGGGCGAGCACTACACCTACGAGGCCGACCGGGACGACTTGTACGACGCCTGCAAGCCGGTCCAGGAGCGGATCCCGATCTGGGTGGTCGGGGTCTGGCCGCGGCCGAAGTCGATGCGGCGGGTGCTGCGGTGCGACGGCGTTCTCCCGCAGTACGCCGGGGAGGGGACGCCGGGTGAGCTGGCCGAGATGCGGAAGTGGCTGAGCGAGCGTGGCGCTCCCGAGGCGCTCGACGTGGTGGCGGAGGGGGAGACCGAGCCCGGCACGGCAGCCGGCGTGGTACGGCCCTGGGCGGAGGCCGGTGCGACCTGGTGGCTGGAGACGCGGTGGGAGATGCCGCACAACTCGGCCGAGCGGATGCAGGAGGTCCGGGACCGGCTGGCGGCAGGACCGCCTTCGGGGACCTGAGAGACTGGAGGGTGTGAGTGAAGCGGAGGTGCTGCGGGTTCTGCAGGTGGCGACGGTCTCTGAAGATCCCGAGGCGCAGCTGGCGGAGCTCGGCCGGTACGACGAGCAGGACCAGCAGCTGGTCGACCGGGTCGTCCGCAGCTACCTCGTCGACCTCACCCGTACGACGTGGGAGCGCGGCTGGGCCCCGGCGGACGTCGTACAGCACGCTCGGCGGCAGCTGGAGCCGGCGGTCGAGCCGCTGCTGATCGCGGTGATCGGCGCCGAGCACCGGGCGTACAAGCCGAAGACGCTGGACTCGCGCTGGTCGGAGCAGCTCGCCGACTTCGGCCTCACGCACCCGTTCCCCGAGCTCGACCTGACCGCGTGGGCGGCCGAGCAGCGGATCGGGCGGTACCTGACGCTCGATCTCGCGCTGCGGATCGCGAACTTCCTGTACCGGCTGCCCGCGCTGGCGCGGCTGTTCCCGCTGCCGGGCACGACCCAGCCCAAGGCAGCGGCGCGTCCGCAGACCTCCGGGACCGACCGGAAGATGCTCGCCCGCGTCCGCGCGCTGCTGGCGAAGGCCGAGGCGACCGAGTTCCCGGACGAGGCGGAGGCGCTGTCGGGCAAGGCGCAGGAGCTGATGGCGAAGTTCTCCCTCGACCACGCGCTGCTCGACGCCGGCCCTGATCTCGACCTGCCCGACGACTCCGGCGCCCGCCGGATCTGGGTCGAAACCCCTTACGTGACAGCGAAAGCGCAGCTCGTCGGGGTCGTTGCCGACGCCAACGGCTGCCGGACCGTGACGATGGACCAGCTCGCCGTGGTGACGATCGTCGGCGCCGAGCTCGACCTGCAGCTGACCGAGCTGCTGGCCACCTCGCTGCTGGTCCAGGCCAACCGCGCGATGCTTGCCGCGGGCAAACACTTCGGGCATCGCGGCGAGTCCCGGACCCGCTCGTTCCGGCAGTCCTTCCTGATGGCCTACGCGCAGCGGATCGGCGAGCGCCTGCAGGCCACCGCCGACGCCGCGCGGTCCGCCGTACCGGAGGCCGACCAGGACCGGCTGCTCCCGGTCCTGAGCCGCCGTGAGCAGCAGGTGGACGCGCTGTTCACCAAGCTGTTCCCCGAGACCGTCACCCGCCGGACGCGGATCACCAACGGCGCCGGCTGGCACGCAGGCCTGACCGCTGCCGACCTGGCGCAGCTCGACACCCGCCGGCCGGTCACGCGTTAACCTGGGCTCGCGGAGGGGGGTCGGGATGGACGAGGAAGCGAGCCCGACAGCCAAGGCGCTGCTGGCGCTGGAGCTGATCCAGAACAGCCCGGGGATCACCGGCGAGCGGCTCGGCCGCCGGCTCGGGGTCACCGATCGGGCGGCCCGCCGGTACGTCGGGATCCTGCGCGAGGCCGGCATCCCGATCGAGTCCACCTCCGGCCGGTACGGCGGCTACCGGATCGGCCGCGGCTTCCGGGTGCCGCCGCTGATGTTCTCGACCGCCGAGGCGCTCGGGCTGATGATGGCCGCGCTCGGCGGGCACCACAGCGTGTCCGACGTGACCGTGCCGGCCGGGAGCGCGCTGGCCAAGATCATCCGGGTGCTGCCGACCGACGTGGCCGGCCCGGCGGACGCGATCCGCGCGATGATCCCGCCGTCGACGCGGCTCGCGATGCCGGACCCGGAGATCACGGCGGCCGTCGTCCGGGGGTGTACCGATCACCACCGGCTCCGGCTCGGCTACCGCCGTGGCGAGTGCGACCCGGAGCCGTTCGGCATGGACATCGACCCGTGGGCGGTCAGCGTCCGGCACGGCCGCTGGTACCTGCTGGGCTGGTCGCACACCAAGGACGCCCAGCGGGTGCTCCGGATCGACCGGATCGTCTCCGCCGAGCCGCTGCCCGACACCTTCACCCCGCCCGACGACCTCGACCCGGCCCAGGCCGTCCAGGACCACCTCTCGGCGGGCTGGCGGCACCCGGTCGAGGTCGTCTTCGAGGGCGGCGCCGAGCAGATCGCCCGCTGCATCCCCGGCAGCCTCGGCCGGCTCGAGGAGCTCGGCCCGAATCGTTCCCGCCTGATCGGCAGCACCGACGATCCCGACTGGTACGCCGAACGGCTGGCGTTCGTCCGCGTCCCGTTCCAGGTCGTCGAGGCGCCCGAGCTCCGCAAGGCGCTGCAGGTCCTCGCCCAGCGCCTGCTGGATGCGGCGGACACGCAGAACACCCCGTAGCTTCCGGAGAAGCCACGGGGTGCGGAGTACTGCGGGTCAGACGGTCGCGCTCGCGGCGGCCGGGCTGCGGCGCGGACGCCGGCCCAGCGTCTTCAGCCGGGTCTTCAGGATCAGCCGGATCATCTCCAGGCCGAGCGAGACGGTCTTGCCGAAGTCGCCGGTGACCGAGGAGACGCCGACCCGCGGGTGGTAGTTCACCGGGATCTGGACCATCCGGGCCCGGGTGACGACCGAGGTCAGCAGCATCTCCAGGCCGAAGGCCGAACCGTTCAGCGTGGCCCGGTCCGAGATGGTCTGGACGTGCTCGCGGGTGATCACCCGGAAGGTGCAGCCGACGTCGCTCATCGAGGCGGTGTTGAACAGCACCTCGAGCATCTTGGCCACCGCCCAGTTGCCGAACTGCAGGAACCAGCCCATGTTGGCGCCGTCCCAGATGAAGTTCGAGACGGTCCGGGAGCCGACCACGACGTCGCACTCGGCCGAGAACGACAGCAGCTTCAGCAGGTCCTCGGGGTTGAACGTGCCGTCCGGCTCGCAGACGCAGACCAGGTCGGTGTCGACCTCGCGCAGCCCGCGCCGGATCGCCGCCCCGTAACCCTGGGTGGTCTCGATGATCTCCCGCGCGTTGGTCGAGGCGACCTCCTCGGAGGTGCCCTCGGCCGCGTTGTTGTTGATCACCAGGATGTCGTCGACCACGCCGAGCTTGTCGAAGCGGCGGATGACGTCGGCGATGCTGTCCTTCTCGTTGTAGGTCGGAAGGACCACGGACAGTGTTTTACCGTTGAACACGTTTCTGCACCTATCGGATTTTCCGGATTCGGGTCAGCGGGACGCGACGACGAGCATCTGCCCGGCCAGCGGCTTGATCGGCGAGCGCAGGTACCACGGCACCACGAAGGTCAGGTTGCCGCCTTTGGACTTCAGCGTCAAAGGCATGAACTTCGCCTTGACCGCGTCGATCTTCCAGCCCTCGGCGACCAGGTAGTCCTGCAGCGACTGGTCGGTGAAGATCGCGACGTGGGTGAAGTCGTCGAAGTACCGGCCCGGGTTGAGCCGGAAGTTCGGCTGCATCAGGATCAGCCGGCCACCGGGCCGCAGCACCCGCTTGGCCTCACCGAGCAGCCGGTTCGAGGAGTCCCGGTCCAGGTGCTCCAGCAGGTTCGAGGCGAACACGACGTCGAACGTCCCGTCCTCGAACTTGCCCAGGTCGGTGCAGTCACCGATCACCGGCTCGACGTGCGCGGCGGCGGCGCGGTCCACCGTGCTGTCGAGGTCCATCGCGACGACGCGCTTGGCCTGCACGTTGTTCGAGAAGTCGCACCAGCCCGCTCCGAGCTCGAGGACCTCGGCGTCCGTGCTGACCCACTTCTGCAGGTACTTGCACAGGTGCTGCCAGATCTTGGTCCGGTTCGCGTTGTGCGCCAGACGGGTTTCGAAGTAGTTCGACACGTACGTGCCGTCCGGCTCGCCGCTCTGCGGGGTTTGGGCGAGGGGATCGTCGGACAAGATAACTCTCCTCGGAAGCGTGCGCCGTGCGCGCATCAGCGGGTCACCCTACCAGCGCGGAGGGTTGGATGCCCCCCGACGGCGTCTGGCTGCCCTGGCGACGGGGCTATGCTGCTGCCCGACCCGGCCGCCGCGCCCCGGCCCGTGCACTGTGCGTGATTCCCGTTTGTCAGGAGCTTTGATGTCACAGACCGCCGAGTTGTCGTCCCCTGCCGCGACGACACCTCCGGAGAAGAAGACCGAGTCGCGGTTCGGCCGGTGGCCCTCCACCGCGGTCAGTGCGCTGGTGCTGCTGCTGGCGGTCGCGTTCTTCCTGACCACCGCCGTCCGGGCCGATCTACCTGCCGGCGCAGCGGTTCTGGGTCTGCTGGGACTCGTGGTGACGCAGTTGCTGCCGGGAGTCCTGGTGTGGCGGTGCGTCCGGCCCAACCGGGGCTGGTGGATCGAGGACGTGATGATGGGCCTGGCCGTCGGCTTCATGCTGGCGATCGGGGCGCAGATCGTGGCCGGTCTGCTGCAGTGGCCGTGGCTGTCGGCGACGCTGCCGCTGCTGCTGGCCGTCGTACTGCTGGCGGTTCCGCGCAGCCGGGCCCGGATCCGGAGGGTGCGGACGAGCAGCCTGCCGCTGTGGTGGATGCCTGCGGTGGCAGCGACCTCGCTGTTCGGCCTGCAGGACCTGCGGCAGTACTACAACCGTGAGCCGCTCGAGTGGGCCAGCGGCTTCCGCGCGCCGTACATCGACGCGTACCTGCATCTGGCGATGTCCGGGCAGCTGCAGCACCGCGGCCCGATCAGCTTCCCCTGGGTCGAGAACGCCCCGATGGCGTACCACTGGTTCAGCCACGCCTGGATCGCCCAGGTGGCGACAGTCTCCGGCATCGGCCTGGACGAGGTGCTGTTCCGCTTCATGCCGGCGCTGATGCCGCTGGCCATCGTGCTGGTCGTCGCGATCGCCGCGGTCCGGATCACCGGCGTCGCGTGGACCGGTCCGGTCGCCGCCCTGCTGTGCATCGCGGGCTCCGAGCTGAACGTCTTCGGCCTGACCACGCTGGGCTACCCGATGGCTCCGCTGTCGCCGAGCCTCGCGCCGTCCGTCCCGCTGCTGATCGCGATCGTGATCCTGCTGGTCTTCCGCTGGCGCAACCAGATGGGCCGGGTCGGCCTGCTGCTGATTCCGCTGCTGGCGCTGACCGCGTCGGGCACCAAGGGTTCGACGATGCCGCTGGTCGTGGCCGGTGTCGGGCTCGCCTTCGTGGTGATGATCCTGTTCGACCGTTCGCGGCTGAAGGGCTTGTTCCTGGACGGCGTACTGACCGCGGGCGCACTGATCGTCGCGCTGGTCGTGGTGTTCCAGGGTTCGGATTCCGGGCTGCACGTCCAGTTCCACGACGCGGCGATGTCCACCCCGGCGATCACGCGGGTCGGCGCCATCACCACCACCTCGATGGCGTTCTCGTCGCTGGTCGCCGTACTGGCGATCCTCGGGCGTGGTACCGGCCTGCTCTGGCGGCTCAAGACCGCCGAGGGCCGCCGCGACCCGGCGACCTGGCTGCTGCTGGGCGGCGGCTTCGCCGGCGCCGCGGCGGTCGCGGTCTTCAGCCACCCGGGCGCCAGCCAGTACTACTTCGCCCGTACGGCGGGCCCGCTGCTCGCGATCGGCTCCGCGGTCGGCCTGGTCACCATGGTCCGCGAGCTGCAGAGCCGCTGGTGGCGCGCGGTGCTGATCGGCCTGGCCTTCGGCCCGTTCTTCATCCTGCTGCCGATCTGGACGATCGGGCTGATCCAGCCCAACCACGGCGGCCTGATCCACATGACCAAGATGATCCTGGTCGCCCTGGCCGTGCTGGTCGCGGCCGGCGCGGTCGCCTGGTTCCTCACCCCGCGGATGCGGTTCACGGCGTTCTTCGCCGCGATCACGGTCGCGATCCTGGCCGGCGGCGTCACGATGGTGACCCGGATCCAGATCGAGGCCACCCCGGTGCTGCCGCTGCGGCCGGTGAAGTCGACGGCGTACCTGGCGGTCGGCACCGAGCAGATCGCCGCGGCCCGGTTCATCCGCGACCACTCCGACGTCAACGACATCGTGATGACCAACCGGCACTGCACGACGCCGATCGAGCCGAAGAAGTGCGACAGCCGGCGGTTCGTGGTCGGCGCGTTCTCCGAGCGGCAGATGCTGGTCGAGGCCTGGACGCCGACCGTCGAGGCGAACAAGCGCGGCCCCGAGGGCCGCGACTCGATCACCGTCGACTACTGGAAGCCTGAGATCCTGCAGCTGAACGACAGCTTCGTCGCCCAGCCGGACGCGGCCAAGGCCCAGCAGCTCAAGGACCTCGGCGTCCGCTGGATCTACGTCGAGTTCACCCGACCGCACGCGGACACGCTCGAGCCGTACGCCAAGGAGCGCTACCGCAACGGCAGTGCCGCCGTCTACGAGTTCACCGAGGCAGGATGATGACCGGACCGACCCTGACCGAGACCAGCATTCCCGGGCTGCTGCACGTCGAGCTGCAGGTCTTCGACGACGGCCGCGGCTGGTTCAAGGAGAGCTTCCAGGCCGAGAAGCTGGAGAAGCTCGGCCTGCCGCACCTGGAGGTCGTGCAGAACAACGTCTCCTTCAACGCCGAGGTCGGTGTCACCCGCGGGATCCACGCCGAGCCGTGGGACAAGTACATCTCCCCGGCGTACGGGAAGGTGTTCACCGCGATCGTCGACCTGCGCGAGGGCCCCGGCTTCGGCCGGCTGGAGACGTTCGAGCTGACGCCGCGGCAGGGCCTGTACGTGCCGCGCGGCTGCGGCAACTCGTTCTGCACGCTGGAGCCGAACACGGTCTACAACTACCTGGTCAACGCGCACTGGTCGCCGGACGCCAAGTACACGCTGGTGAACCTGTTCGACCCCCAGCTGGATGTGCAGTGGCCGCTGCCGAAGGACCAGCTGATCTACAGCGAGAAGGATGCGGGGCACCCGATGCTGGAGACGGTCGAGCCGATCCGCGTGGACTGGGATCTCGTATGACGATCCTGATCACCGGGGCCGGTGGGCAGCTCGGAAAGGCGCTGGCACATCAGTTGCCTGAGGCAACGGCGGTGACGTCGGCCGAGCTGGACATCACCTCGCGCGAGGCGCTGGACGCGTTCGACTGGTCCGGGATCACGGCCATCGTGAACGCGGCGGCCTGGACCGCGGTGGACAAGGCCGAGGACGCCGACAGCACGCTGGCCGCCTGGAACGTGAACGCCAACGGCGTCGCGAACCTGGCCTGGGAGGCGCGCCGGCTGGGTGTTCCGCTGGTGCACGTCAGCACCGACTACGTGTTCGGCGACGGCGAGGGGTTCCTGGCTGCCGAGCACCGGATCGACCCGCAGGGGGTCTACGGGATCACCAAGGCCGCCGGGGAGCTGGCGGCGCGGCTGAGCCCGGCGTACTACGTGGTGCGGACCAGCTGGGTCTTCGGGGACGGGCCGAACTTCGTGAAGACGATGCTGCGGCTCGGCGCCGACCGGGACGAGCTGACCGTCGTCGACGACCAGTACGGGCGGCCGACGTACACGGTGGATCTGGCGGCGGCGCTGGTCGCGCTGCTGGACAGCGGCGCGCCGTCCGGCACGTACCACGCGACCGGCGCGGGCGACGTGGTCTCCTGGGCCGACTTCGCCGCGGCGATCCTCGAGGGCAGCTCCTGCAAGGTGCGGCCGATCAGCTCCGAGGAGTACGCGCAGGGCAAGACGATCGCGCCGCGTCCGACGAACAGCGCGCTCGACCTGTCCGCGCTGGAGTCGGCCGGCATCACCATGCGCGACTGGCGCGAAGCTCTGGCGGACTACCTCAAGACGCTCTAGTCCTGGGGCTTGATGCCCGCGAGCACGATGTCGAGCATCCGCTCGGCCTGCTCGGGCTCGATCCCGGGCAGTGACGAGATGCTGCCGATCAGCCGCATCACGTCCATCAGCTCCAGGTCGGCGCGGACCGCGCCGGCCGCCTTGGCGGTGTCGATCAGCAGGCCGCCGGCGTCCTTCACGTTCATCTTGCAGGCCTTGAAGAACTCCGAGTCCTTGCCCAGGGCGCTGGTCAGCTCGTGGGCCAGGCTCTTCTTGGACACGTTGTAGCCGACGAAGCTGCGCATCCAGGAGGCCAGCGCCTCGAACGGCCCGAGCTGCTCGTGGAACCCGTACGCCCGGTCGCAGACCGACTGGATCTCGTCGACGTAGACCGCCTCGAGCAGGGCGCACCGGTTCGGGAACCGCCGGTACAGCGTCCCGATCCCGACGCCGGCCCGGCGGGCGATCTCCTCCAGCGAGGTGTCGGTGCCGGTCTCGGCGAACGCCTCGCGGGCGGCCGCGACCAGCAGGTCGTAGTTGCGCCGGGCGTCGGCCCGGGTCGGGCGCAGGTCGGGCAGCGGGGGGCGCTGCTGCGCGGACGTGCTCATCCGACCTCCTCGGATCTCGGCGTGGAAAAGCCCTTGAAAAACCGGAGGCGCCCTCCGTATCGTATCCGGAGGAACACTCCACTTTCTTCGGAACCAACTCTAGCCCCTCCGGGGTAAGGAGCAAGAGCTCTTCATGTCAGCGACCTCCGCCGCACCCGCCAGACGACCCGGTGTCGTCCTGGCGGTGATCGTGATCACCCAGCTGATGGTGATCCTCGACGGCACCGTGGTGAACATCGCGATGCCCAAGATCCAGACCGCCCTCGACTTCAGCCCGGCCAACCTGTCCTGGGTGCAGAACGCGTACGCGCTGGCCTTCGGCGGCCTGCTGCTGCTCGGCGCCCGGGCCGGCGACCTGCTCGGCCGCCGCCGGGTCTTCATCACCGGCGTCAGCGTCTTCACGCTCGCCTCCGCCCTCGGCGGGCTGGCCCCGACCGCCGAGCTGCTGCTCGCCGCCCGGGTCCTGCAGGGCATCGGCGGCGCGATCGCCGCGCCGGCCGCGCTCACCCTGCTGATGCTCACCTTCAAGGAGGGGCCGGAGCGGATGAAGGCGCTCGGCCTCTACAGCCTGGTCTCCTCCGGCGGCGCCAGCATCGGCCTGGTCGTCGGCGGCATGCTGACCGACTGGGTGTCGTGGCGCTGGGGCCTGTTCATCAACATCCCGATCGGCATCGCGCTGGTGATCGCGGCCCGCCGCGTCCTGACCGAGACGCCGCGCGAGCCGGGCCGCTTCGACGTGGCCGGCGCGCTCACCTCGACGGTCGGCATCACCGCGCTGGTCTTCGGGTTCATCCGGGTCGCCGAGAAGGGCTGGAGCTCGCCCGAGGTGCTCGCGTCGTTCGCGGCCGGGGTGGCGCTGCTGGTCGTCTTCGTGCTCGTCGAGCGCCGGGTCAGCCACCCGATCGTGCCGCTGCGGATGTTCCGGAACGCGGACCGGGTGGCGTCGTACCTGACGATGCTGCTGGTGGTCGGCACGATGTTCGGGATGTTCTTCTTCCTCACCCAGTACCTGCAGGGGGTGCTGAAGTTCAGCCCGCTGGCCGCCGGGCTCGCGTTCCTGCCGATGACCGGGCTGCTGTTCGCGTCGTCGCGGATCGTGCCGCGGCTGACCGGCCGGATCGACAACGGGCTGATGATGATCGCCGGTGCGGTCTCGGTGACGGCCGGCATGCTCTGGCTGACCCGGATCACGATCGACAGCAGCTACCTGGGCGGTGTGGTCGGGCCGCTGATCCTGTTCGGCGCCGGCGCCGGGCTGATCTTCATCCCGCTGACCGGGCGCGCGCTGTCCGGCGTACCGGCGGAGGACGCGGGCGCCGCCTCGGGCCTGCTCAACGTGCTGCAGCAGGTCGGCGGCGCGCTGGGCCTCGGCATCCTGGTCACCGTCTTCGGTACGGCGAGCCGCAACGCGACCCCGTCGACGACGAACCCGGCCGACGCGGCCCGCGAGATCCTCACCGACGGCGTGCACGCCGCGTTCATCGGCTCCGCCGTGTACGCCGCGCTGACGCTGCTGGTGATCGTCCTCGGCGTCCGCCCGTGGAACCGCCGCCGCAGCACGCGGCCCGGCACCGCGACCGAACCGGCCGCGGTAGAGCCGGTCGCCGTCGACTCGCACTTCTGACGGACGCCCATCACCCACTAACCTGCGCCGCGGCCCGCGCGCCCCGCCTGCGGCGGCCTGCGAACAGGCCGCGGCGGGAGGTTAGTGGGTGGTGGACGTTCACCCCAGCGGAAGCCGGTGGGTGATCCAGGTGTTCTTGGTCGTGTACCCGAGCCGCTCGTACAGCCCGAGCGCTCCGGTCGGGTTCTCCGCGTCGACGCCGAGCGACGCACGCTGGAACCCGTCGGCCGCCGCCTCGGCCATCACCTTGGCCAGCGCGAGCGCGGCCAGCCCGCGGCCGCGGTGCGACCGCTTGGTGCCGACCTGGCCGATGTACACCTCGCGGATCCCGGTCGCCTCGGTGTCGGCGACGTACTCGTAGCCGAGCGTATAGGCGACCACCTCGTCGCCGTCCAGGACCAGGTACGCGAGCGCCGGCCGGAACGCGCGGGAGCCGGTGAACCAGGTCTTCCAGCTCTCCGGGCTCTTCGGCGAGGACCCCCAGTGATCCATGAACACCTCGTTGTGCGCGACCCGCAGCGTCTCGTCGTACGCCGGGGTGAAGGCGACCAGCCGCAGCCCCTCCGGCACCGGCGGCACGTCGACCGGCTTGGCCAGGTCGCGCTCCATCGAGAAGAAGTACCGGCAGCGCTCGAAGCCGAAGCCGGCCAGCAGGTCGAGCGCGCTCGTGTTCGTCTCGATCGCGCCGGTGTTGATCTCGCCCACGGTGCCCGGCTGCCGCTCCTGGTGCAGCTCGGCGGCCCGGCGGTTCAGCCAGGGGACCAGCACGCTGCCGATCCCGCGCCCCCGCCACTCCGGGTGCACCGTCCCCTCGGTGCGGACCCGGTGCACGTCGACCACCTCGTCGGGCGCCCGGACGACGCCGTACCCGACCATCTGCTCGCCGGACCAGACACCGATCGAGTCGCGCGCCGCGTCCAGGCTCGGGTCGGCCAGCTCCTCGAGCAGGTCGTCGGCGTCGTAGTTCTCCCCCTCGGCGTCGACCTTCTCCCTGGCCGCCAGCAGTTCGGCCCACGCGGCCGCGTCGTCCTTCTCGATCGGCCGGACCTCGAGCCCGGCCGGCCACCCCTCGTCGCTACCCATGTCCCGACGGTAGAGCCGGTGCCGGTGCCGCAGCACCTTAATTACCGGTCAACCCGGTGGTGGCTGCCTTGACCCCCCTATAGCTCTTGAGCAATGCTCGACGAATGGATCACGGAATGTCGGCGGAGGACCGCAAGAAGCAACTGGTCCGGATCGGCCTGATGATGCTGCGCGAGCAGCCGATCCACGAGCTGTCGATCGACGCGATCGTGAGCGAGGCCGGGATCTCCCGCAGCCTGCTCTTCCAGTACTTCCCGAGCAAGCACGACTACTACCTGGCCGTGATCTCGGCGGCCGGCCGCCGGCTGCTGCGGCTGACCAAGCCGGACGCCTCCCGCCCGCGCGACGAGCAGCTGCGCGAGATGCTGCTGGCCTTCGTCGCGTTCATCACCCGCCGCCGGCGCGCCTACATCTCGTTCGTCCGCGGTGCGG
The DNA here is from genome assembly GCF_055583505.1 of Kribbella sp. NPDC104740. Classification (NCBI taxonomy): domain Bacteria; kingdom Bacillati; phylum Actinomycetota; class Actinomycetes; order Propionibacteriales; family Kribbellaceae; genus Kribbella; species Kribbella sp. NPDC104740. Next base: position 174,149 of record NZ_JBVJNV010000001.1, read on the forward strand.
CCGGCGGTGACGACTACGCCGTCGAGGTGTACGCGCAGACCCGCGACACGATGGCCGAGCGGGTGCTGGCGCTGCTCGACGTCCCCGAGGCCGACCGCGAGCCGGCCGCGCAGGAGCGGATGCGGGTGCACGCCTGGTTCGCGTACGTCGAGGACCTGGCGATCGAGTGGTCCGGGCTGCCCGAGGGCGAGCGCCGGATCACCGACCAGGAGCTGGTCGCGCACTCGATCGAGGCGCTGCAGACCCTGCGCAAGCTCTGAGCGCTCACATCGCGTCGGGCGCCGTCATGCCCAGCAGGGTCAGGCCGTCGTGCAGTACGCCGCGCGTCGCGGCGCACAGCGCCAGCCGGCTGCTGCGGGTCTCGCCCTCGCTGGTGAGGACCGGGCAGGACTCGTAGAACGCCGACAGGGCGGTCGCCACGTCGTACAGGTAGGTGCAGAGCCGGTGCGGCTGCAGGGTCTCGGCGACCTGCTGGACGGCGTCGTCGAACCCGGTGAGCAGCAGGGCCAGCCGCTGCTCCGCCGGCTCCTGCAGCGTGGTCACCTGGCCTCCAGCGTGGTCGGCTTTGGCGAGCAGCCGGGTGAGCCGGGCGTGCGCGTACTGCAGGTACGGGCCGGTGTTGCCGGTCATCGCGACCATCCGGTCCAGGTCGAAGACGTAGTCGTTGGTCCGGTCGCTGGACAGGTCGGCGTACTTCACCGCGCCGATGCCGACCGCCCGGGCCACGGCGTCCCGGTCGATGCCGTCGCGGTCGGCGAGCAACGCGGCGGCCTTGGCGACGGCGGCGTCGAGCAGGGAGACCAGGTAGACCGTGCCGCCGTCCCGGGTCTTGAACGGCTTGCCGTCCGGCCCGAGCACGGTCCCGAACGCGACGTGCTCGGCCGTTGTTGTGTCAGGCAACCAGTGGGCGGCCCGGGCGAGCGCGAAGATCTGCTGGAAGTGCAGCGACTGCCGGTGGTCCACGACGTACACGATCCGGTCGGCGTGCAGGTCCCGGACCCGGTGCCGTACGGCGGCCAGGTCGGTCGCGCTGTAGCCGAAACCGCCGTCGGACTTCCGCACGATCACCGGCAACGGCGACCCGTCGCGCCCGGTGAACCCGTCGAGGAACGCGCACTGGGCGCCGTCGGACTCGGTGACCAGCCCGGCCTGCTGCAGGTCCGCGACCACTCCCGGCAGCGCGTCGTTGTACGCGCTCTCGCCGACCACGTCGTCGTGCGTCAGCGGCGAGCCGAGCAGCGTGTAGACCCGGTCGAACTCGGTCAGCGAGATGTCCACGAGCTGCTGCCAGATACCCCTGGTCTCGGGATCGCCGGACTGCAGCAGCACGACCCGCCGCCGAGCCAGGTCGGCGAAGGCCGGGTCGCTGTCGAAGTGTCTCCGCGACCGCTGGTAGAGCAGCTGCATCTCGTCCAGGTCGAGCTCCTCGACCGGGGCCTGCTCGTCGAGGAGCTGCTCGACCATCATCCCGAACTGGGTGCCCCAGTCGCCGACGTGGTTCTGCCGGACGACGTCGTACCCGGCGTAGGTGAGGACGTTGCAGAGGGCGTCGCCGATCACCGTCGAGCGGAGGTGCCCGACGTGCATCTGCTTGGCGACGTTGGGCTGCGAGTAGTCGACCACGACCCGCTTGCCGCTGCCCGGCTCGCTCCTCTTCAGGCCATTGACTCCTACCGCCAGCGTCTCCGGCAACAACGTGATGTTGACGAACCCCGGTCCGGCAATCTCAAGTCGGCCCAGGTCGCTCACGTCCACCTGTGCGATCAGTTGCTCGGCGATCTCTCTCGGAGAACTCTGCAGCTGCTTGGCCAACCGCAACGCCAGACTCGTCTGAAAATGCCCGAACTCAGGCTTCGTCGCGGCCCGCAGCTCGGGATCGACACTCACCCCGAGCGCGGCGAAGGCCGCGGCAGACAGCCGCGCGGACAGAACAGAAACAACAGCGGACATGAGACATCCCTGGAGAAACGAGGCACCGGAACAGGACTGAGGTGTTCAGACAGTGCGTCGTCGTCGCAGGCCGAAGCGACCGCGCGCGGTCACCGGGCTCGTCGACATGTCGCCCAGTATGCCCTACGCCCGGTACGCCGAGGGAGCGGGTTTACGTTCGCCCAGCGGCACGATCGCCGGCAGCTCGGTCTCCCCGAGGAACACGCGCCGCACCACGCGCTCCGCGGCCAGCCCGTCGTCGTACTCGCAGAACCGCTCCCGGAACAGCTGCCGGTGCTTGGCCGCCTCGGCCGCCGCGAACCGCCCGGTCTGCAGCGCCGAGAACAGCTCGTCGGCCGACCGCGCGACCAGCCCCGGCGGGAACTCGGTGATGTCGAAGTAGGTCCCGCGGGTGTTGTCGTAGAAGTCGAGATCGTCGACCAGCAGCACGATCGGCCGGTCCAGGTTCGCGTAGTCGAAGCTGATCGACGAGTAGTCCGAGATCAGGACGTCGGCCGCGAGCATCAGGTCCTCGACCCGCGGGTGCTCGGACACGTCGACGACCCGGTCGGAGTGCGTCGCGGGCGCGCCCTTGGCCAGCGAGTAGTGGGTCCGGACCAGCACCCGCCCGTTCTCCCCGGCGGCCGCAGCCAGCCGGTCGAGGTCGACGTGGATGCCGTCGCCGCCGAGGTCGATCAGGCCGGACGGCGTACGGACCGCGTCCTTGGCGTCGCGCCAGGTCGGGGCGTACAGGACGACCAGGTTGGAGTCGTCGAAACCGAACCCGGCCCGGATCGCCCGGACCTCGTCGAGGGTGGCGGTGAGCAGCCGGTCGTTGCGCGGGAAGCCGGTCTCCAGCTCCTCGAAGTGCGCCGGGTAGGTGCGCTCCCAGATCTCCGAGGAGTACCGGTTCGAGGAGATGTTGAAGTCCCAGCGGTCGACCTGGCGCATCAGCTCGTCCAGGTCGAGGTCCTGGGCCGCCCGCGGGTAGTGCCGCAGGTCGGTGCCCATCGTCTTCAGCGGCGTCCCGTGCTGGGTCTGCACGTGGACCTGCCCGTCGCGCTTGTCCAGCTCCTTCGGCAGGTTCATGTTGCTGACGAAGTACTTCGCCCGGTGCACCAGCTTCTCGTACGCCGGGGAGCCGGCCACCACGTACTCGACCCCCTCCGGGATCGCCTGGACGTGGTCGGCGTCGATCACCCAGACCCCGCGCAGCTGGGGGACCAGCTCGGCGGCCTTCTCGTAGATCGCCCGTGGGCTGCAGGCGAACTGCTTGAACCAGTAGGCGCCGTACAGGGCCAGGTTCGGGTCCGGGTCGCCGCGGTGCAGGAGCTTGCCGACCGCCTTGCGCGGGCTCGGCACGTGCAGCATCTTGCCGGTCACCTTGAGCGTCGAGTACGTCGCGTAGTCGTCGTGGATCAGCATCCAGCGCTTGAACCCGCGGCTGGTCCGGTCGGCGGCGTACCCCTCGGGCTTCCAGCGCTTGGCGAAGGCGTGCGCGGTGTGGAAGAACTCGGCCCGGTCCTCCGGGTCGAGGCGCTCGGGCTTGGCCAGCACGGCCAGGATGTGGTCCAGCGAGCGGTCGAACGCGAACTTGCGCCAGCCGGCCAGCTCCGGGTCGGAGGTGATGAACGCGTGCACCCGGTCGTACTGGTCGAAGATGTCGAACTGGCGGCGGGTCCGGGTGCCGTGGATGTTGCCGCCGGTGCGGTGCTGGCGGTAGTGCACGACGACCCGGTCCAGGGTGGCGATCCGCTCGGCGACCAGCATCGTCGAGTACGTCCAGGGCGCGTCCTCGTAGTACCCGGCGGTGAAGGCCAGGCCGTGCAGGGTGAGGAAGTCGCGGCGGTAGGCCTTGTTCCAGACCAGCTCGAGGAAGGTCAGGAAGACCGGGCGCTCAGCGGCGGTGAAGACCCCCTCGCCCTCGCGCGCGAACGCGTCGTGGCGCTGGTTGCGGACCACGCGGCCGTCCCAGAAGATCCGCTCGTAGTCGAAGATCAGCAGGTCCGGGCGGTCGGTGGCGTCGATCCGCTCGGCCAGCGCCTGCAGCGAGCCCGGCGTGTAGAGGTCGTCGGCGTCCAGGAAGAGCACGTAGTCGCCGCGGCACTCCTTCATCCCGGCGTTCCGGGTCGGGCCGAGCCCGATGTCCTCGGTCAGCGTGACCACCCGCACCCGCGGGTCGGCGGCGGCGTACTCGGCCAGGATCCGGCCGGTGCCGTCGGAGCTGGCACCGTCCACCCCGATCACCTCGAAGTCGGTGAACGACTGCCCGAGGACCGAGTCCAGGCACGGCCGCAGCCACGGCCGCACGTTGTGGCACGGAACCACGATGCTGAACCGGGGAACGGAGTCGGTGCTGCTGGCCATGGGACGCCATCCTAGGGTCTAGGTCATGACTGCTGATGTGTTCGCGCCGCTGGCTGCGCTGGAGGGTGTCGGGTCGGCGGCCCGGGCGGCCCGGGACGCGGTCGACGTGCTGCTCCGGGACCGTGGGCTGCGGCGGGTCGGCTCCGACGTGACGACCGAGGCGCTGCTGCGTGGGGCGCACGCCTCAGCTGTTCTGGCGGGCAGTCCGTCGACGCTCGAGGAGGTACGCCGGGGAGACGGAGACCCGCTGGCCTCCGGTGCGGTGCGGATGACCGGCGAACTGATGGCGCTGGCTCCGCAGGCCGACACCGCGCCGATCCAGGTCTGGACCAGGCTGCACCAGTTGGCGGCGGCCGAGCTCGGCCCGGCAGACCAGTTGGGCCACCTGCGGACCAGTCGCGAGCCGCTGCCCGACGACGTCCCCGGCCTGCCGCCGGCGCCGCCCGCCGACGAGATGTGGGAGCGGCTGAGCGGCCTGGCCAAGGCGCTGACCACCCCGACCACCGCGCCGGGCCTGGTCGTCGCGGCCGTCGTGCACGCCGAGCTGGCGGTGCTGCGGCCGTTCCCGACCGCGAACGGGCTGGTCGCCCGGGCCGCCGAGCGCTGCCTGTTAGTTGCCCGAGGCATCGATCAGGTCGCGGTCACGGTGCCCGAGGTCGGGCACCTTGAGCTCGGCGCGTCGTACCCGGGTGGTCTGACCGACTACGCCGTACGCGGAGTGACCGGCGTCCAGAGCTGGCTGCTGCGCGAGTGCGAGGTGATCGCGCTGGCCGCGGAACGTTCACCGCTCAACATCCCAAGCCAGTAAGGGTTTTCGGCAGCGGACGCGCGAACGGCGCCCTCTCGCGAGGGCGCCGTCGCTGGCACGTCATTCTGGTTACCAGGCGTGCACCTTGTCTGCCGCCACAGGATCGAGCCTGGGTCGAGCTGCCCGGTTGGGATGGGCTGGTCGCCGCGTGGGTACCTGACTGCCGTGCAATTTTCTCTACCGGGACCGGGGTCCCTTTGCTGATTCCTTTGTACTCCCCAAACCCCTGTGGGGGAAGAGTTTGGGGCGCCTTGATCAAGTTGAGAAAGTTGGTGTGACGTTCATTTCCCGGCCGCGCGGGACCGCCGGCGGGCGGCGTACAGGAGGGCTCCGGCGGCCAGTCCGGCGCCGATCGCGGTCGCCGCGAGGGCCGGGCGGCGGGCCCGGTGGAGGCGACTGGTCCGCTCTGCGAGGGCCACTGGTTCGCTGAAGTCGAGCACCGGCCAGTCGCGCTCGGCCGCCAGTCTGCGCAGCGCCTTGTCGGGGTTGACGGCGAACGGGTGACCGACCGCGGCCAGCATCGGCTCGTCGGTGATCGAGTCGGAGTAGGCGTAGGAACCCTGCAGGTCATAGCCTTTCGCGGCCGCCAGCGCGGTGATCGCGGTCGCCTTGTGCGGGCCGTAGACGTAGTCCTCGATCTCACCCGTGTACTTGCCATCAGCAACTACCATCCGGGTCGCGATCACCTGGTCGGCGCCGAGCAGCTCGCCGATCGGCTCGACCACCTCGGCGCCGGACGAGGACACGATCACCACGTCCCGGCCGGCCGCGTGGTGCTGCTCGATCAGGGTCACCGCCTCGTCGTACACGATCGGCTCGACGATGTGGTGCAGGGTGTCGGCGACGATCGACTGGACGGTCCGGACGTCCCAGCCTGTGCACATAGCGGACAGGTACTCGCGCATCCGCTCCATCTGGTCGTGGTCGGCACCGCCGAGCAGGTAGACGAACTGGGCATAGGTGCTGCGCAGCACGGTCCGCCGGTTGATCAGGCCGCCGGCGTAGAACGGCCGGGAGAAGGCCAGCGTGCTGGAGCGGGCGATGATGGTCTTGTCGAGGTCGAAGAACGCGGCCGGACGGGGCTCCATACGGCGAGTGTAGGGGGCGTCGCCGACGGTTCCGGCCGGATTCTTTCGGGGTTCGGGCGAAACGCCGGGGGGCCCGGCCTTTCGTGTGGCCTGGTCTCCCGTTAGACTGTTGAGCAGTGTGACAGTGACACTGGTTCGGGCACCCTCGGTGAGGGTCTCGGCACCCGGTGGACACCACCTCGGTTGCAACACAACTGAGATGTGTGAAGACCGGCCTCGGGGGGTAGATACTCCCTGACAGTGGCAGACTGTCGCCTCCTGATCGGCCCCCGGCTCCTCCCCCCGAGCCCGTGGCCGAAGACGGCCCCCGGTCACCCCCCCGCCGGGGGCCGTCGCCTTTCTCGGCGCAGGTCCCTCTCGACTCTCCGATGCGCCATCCGGCCCTTTGGTTGCCGAATTCTGTAAATTCCTCATCTTTTGTGAGCGTGAGAGCGTTTACACATTATGCAGGGTCTTGACATTGTAGTGACGCGGTCACATTTTGTGTCACATGACCCGCTCGCGAAGCCGCCGCCCCCTGGCCGCGATCACCTCAGCCGTCCTGCTCGCCCTCGGTGGCCTGACCCTGGTGCAAGGCACCAGCTCGGCCGCCACCAACCTCGTCACCAACGGGACCTTCGAGACCGGCTCGCTGGCCGGCTGGTCCTGCTCGGCCGGGACCGGAGCCGCCGTCAGCGGCAACGCCCGGACCGGGACCTACGCCCTCCAGGGCACCCCGACGTCCGGTGACACCGCCCGCTGCAGCCAGACCGTCTCGGTCCGGCCCAGCTCCACCTACACGCTGTCCGCCTGGGTGAAGGGCTCGAACGTCTACCTGGGCTCCGACGGTGGAGCCAGCACCTGGACGACCAGCTCGTCCTGGTCGCAGCTGACCACGACTTTCACCACCAGCGCCAGCGCGACCACGGCGACGATCTACCTACACGGCTGGTACGGCGTACCGGCGTACCAGGCGGATGACGTCGTGCTGGACGGCCCGGGCGGGACCGGCCCGCCGCCGGACACCACTGCGCCGTCGACGCCGGGTGGCCTGACCGTCGGCAGCCCGACGTCGAGCTCGCTGCGGCTGAACTGGTCGGCTGCGACGGACGCTTCCGGTATCGACCACTACGAGGTGGTCCGGGGCAGCGAGGCCCCGGTCTCTGTCGGCAACGTGACCGCCTGGACCGCGACCGGCCTGGCGCCGAGCACCAGCTACAGCTTCAAGGTCCGCGCCTGCGACCCGTCGGGCAACTGCTCGCCGTACGGCGCCTCGGTGTCGGGGACCACGTCCAGCGGGCCGACCGTCCCGCCGACGTCGCTGCCGAAGCACATCCTCACCGGCTACTGGCAGAACTTCAACAACGGCGCCGCGGTGCAGCGGATCTCCGACGTGCCGGCGGCGTACGACCTGATCGCGGTGGCCTTCGCCGACGCGGACGCCTCCCGGCCCGGTGGCATCACCTTCAACCTCGACAGCGCCGGGCTGAACGGCTACACGGTGGCCCAGTTCAAGGCCGACATCGCCGCGAAGAAGGCGGCCGGCAAGCGGGTCATCCTGTCCGTCGGCGGTGAGCGCGGGACCATCTCGGTCGGCAACGCGACCGCCGCGGCCAACTTCTCGTCGACCGCCCTGTCGGTGCTGCGCGAGTACGGCTTCGACGGGATCGACATCGACCTGGAGAACGGCGTCAACGCCCAGTACATGGGCCAGGCGCTGCGCAGCCTGCAGAGCCAGTTCGGTGCGGGCCTGATCATCGCGATGGCGCCGCAGACGATCGACATGCAGTCACCGCAGTTCGAGTACTTCAAGCTGGCGCTGGCGATCAAGGACATCCTGACCGTGGTCAACGTCCAGTACTACAACTCCGGCGCGATGAACGGCTGCAACGGACAGGTCTACTCGCAGGGCTCGGTGGACTTCATCACCGCCCAGGCCTGCATCATGCTGCAGGGTGGCCTGCGGCCCGACCAGGTCGGACTCGGCCTGCCGGCGTCGACCCGCGGAGCCGGCAGCGGCTACGTGTCGCCGACGATCGTCAACAACGCGCTGGACTGCCTGACCAAGGGCACCAACTGCGGCAGCTTCAAGCCGAGCACCACCTGGCCGACGCTGCGCGGTGCCATGACCTGGTCGACCAACTGGGACGCCACCAACGGCAACCAGTTCTCCAACCAGGTCGGCGCGCACGTCCACTCGCTGCCCTGATGCACAGCTACCGCCCCGCCCCGGTGCTGGAAGCTCTCGGTGTCTGCTCGGAGGACGAGCAGCTCTACCGGGCGCTTCTGGCCCGGCCGGAATCCACCACCCTGCAGCTGGCCGAGGTGACCAGCTGGCCCGCCGCACGGGTCACCCGGCACCTGAGGTCGCTGATCGGCCTCGGCCTGGCGTCCCGTACGCCGGGCCGCCCGGCCCGCTACACGCCTGCCGTCCCGGAGGCGGCGGTCGAGCTGTTGGCGCTTCGGCGGCAGGCGGCGATCGTCGAGGCCCGGGTCGGGGCGTCGGTGCTCACCGCGGAGTTCCGGGCCGCCACCGAGTCCGGTCCGTTCACGGTGATCCGTGGCGCCGAGGCGATCGCGCAGCGGTACTTCCAGGCGCAGCAGAGCGCGCAGACCGAAGTACTGGTGCTCGACAAGCCGCCGTACGCCGTACTGCCGGTGGAGCCGCGCCGGGCGTTCGGTGTGGGCTACCGGATGGTCTACGACATGGCCGCTCTGGTCGATCCGGCGTCGCTGACCGCGGCCCGGTCGGCCGGGACGTCCTGCCGGATGCTGCGCGACGTACCGCTGAAGCTGTTGGTGGCGGACGGACGGACTGGGCTGCTGCACACCGGTGCGGACGTACTGGTCGAGCTGGGGCCGTCGTCGTTGCTGGACGGGTTGCTGAGGCTGTTCGAGCTGTTGTGGCAGCAGGCGACTCCGTTGATCTACGAGCCGTCCGACGGGCCGCTGTCGGCGGAGGACCAGCAGTTGCTGGCGCTGGCTGCTGCTGGGCTGACCGATCAGGCGATCGCTCGGCGGCTCGGGGTCGCGCAGCGGACGGTCGAGCGGCGGATGCAGCGGATCCTGAAGGCGCTGGACGCGACGACTCGCTTCCAGGCCGGCCTCCGGGCCGGGCAGCGGGGACTGCTCACTCCGTGACGTCGGCGACCGTGGCGTTCAGGGCTTTGGTGAGCGCCTCGGCGTCGACGGTCAGGCCGACGCCGTGGTCGCCGCCGCCGATCGAGATCGTCCCGGTGATCCGCTCGTCGGCGACCACGGGCCAGTCGTGGGTGCTGCCGAGCGGGGTGATCGTGCCGCGGACGTAGCCGGTCACCTCGAGCGCGGTGTCGGCGCTGGGCATCGAGATCCGGTTCACGCCGAGCAGCGTGCGCAGCTTCGGCCAGGCGATCTCGCGGTCGCCGGGGACCAGCACGAACCGGTAGTCGTCGTCGGCCAGCCGGACCACGATCGTCTTGATCAGCTTTGCCGGCTCGATCCCGCGCGCGGCCGCGGCCTCCTCGAGCGAGTTCACCCGGCCGTGCCGGGTCTCCTCGTAGGCCAGTCCCAGGGTGTCCGCCGCTTCGGTCGCTCGCGTCATGCTTCTAGCTTCTCACCCGGATCGGCACCCGCCTCAGCGCCAGCGCCAATGCCAGCGTCACGGCGATGAGCGCTCCTGCCATGGCTGCGACTCCGGGCCAGGCAGCGTGTGTCCAGGCCGCTCCCGCGAGGCCGCCGAACACCGAGGAGCCCAGGTAATACGCGAACAGGTAGAGGCTCGCCGCCTGGGCCGTCCCGCCGTTGGCCGCGTGCGCCCGCGCGGGCACCCAGCCGCTGGCGACACCGTGGACCGTGAAGAAGCCGGCGGTCATTACCGCGAGCCCGACGATCACCAGCGCGAGCTGGTGAGTCAAGGTGATCGCGATCCCCACCAGCGTCACCAGGCACCCGACCGGGACCACCGCCCGCCGACCGTACGTGTCGGCCAACCGCCCGGCGGTCGCCGACGACGCCGAGCCGAGCAGGTAGACCAGGAAGACCAGGCTGGCCAGCCCAGGGCCGAGCTCGTACGGCGCTGCCGCCAGCCGGAAGCCGGTCGCGTTGTAGACGCCGACGAACGCTCCCATGGAGGTTGCCGCGATCCCGTAGAGCGCCAGCAGTGCCGGGTCCTTCAGCACCGTGCCGGTCTGGCTCAGGCTCGGCCTGGTCGCGGTGAAGTTCCGGGATTCGGGCAGGAGCACCAGCAGCAGCACCGCGCAGACCACTCCCAGTACGGCGATCCCGCCGAGCGCCGTACGCCATCCGCCCAGGTCGGCGAGGCCACCACCGACCAGGCGGCCGGTCATGCCGCCTACCGCCGTACCGGCGACGTACAGGCCGCTGGCTCGGGCATGGCTGTCCGGGTGCACCTCTTCTCTGAGGTAGGCCATCGCCACGGCCGGTAGGCCGGCGAGAGCGACGCCCTGGAGTCCGCGGAGGACGAGCAAGGTTGGCCAGTTGGGGGCGAGTGCGCACAGGACGGCGATGACCGCGGCCGCCACGACGGACCAGCGCATCAGCTTCGTGCGGCCGAGCAGTTCCGAGGCCGGGCCGGCGATCAGGAGGGCGACGCCGAGGCCGAGTGTGGCCAACGACACGCTGATCGCGCTCTGGCTGGGAGAGACGGCGAAGGCGGTCGAGAGCGCGGGGAGCAGCGGCTGGGTGCTGTAGAGCATGGCGAAGGTGGCCAGGCCCGCGGCGAACAGAGCCGTCGAGATTCTGCGGTAGCCCGCCGTGCCAGGCCGGTGACCCTGGGCCGTGATCTGCATGTTCACGACGGTGTCAGACGGTTTGGCATACGTAAAATGTCTTGGACAGCGGTGATCGATACGCTTTCTGCATGCATGTCGAGGATCTGCGCTGGTTCGTGGTGCTGGCCGAGGCCGAGCACCTGACGGCCGCGGCTGCCGTGCTGGGCACGAGTCAGCCGAATCTGTCGCGCTCGTTGCGCCGGGTGGAGACGGCGTTCGGCGTCCCGTTGTTCGAGCGCGAGCACCGGGGACTGCGGCTCAACCCGTACGGCCGGATCGTGCTGGAGGCGGCTCGCGCGAGCACGACAGCGGTCGACGCCGCGCGGCAGCGGATCGACACGCTGGTCGATCCCGACTCCGGGACTGTGCGGCTGGCGTTCCTGTACTCGGTCGCGACCGGCGTCGTACCGGACCTGCTGAAGGCGTTCCGGGCGGTCGCTCCGACAGTCAGCTTCGCGCTGCGCGAGCAGCCGTCGCACGACATCGTGCTCGACCTCTCGACAGGCGAGTCCGAGCTCGGGATCACCGGTCCGCGGCCCGACCCCGCGGTGTTCGGTTGGCACCTGCTGCAGCGGCAGCGGCTGTGCCTGTACGTCCCGCCGGGGCATCCGCTGGCCAAGCGCCAGCGGGTCGACCTGGCCGAGGCCGCCGACGAGCCGTTCATCGGGATGCGGCCGGAGTTCGGGTTCCGGCGGCTGACCGACGAGCTGTGTCAGGCCGCCGGATTCACGCCGTCGGTGGCGTTCGAGGCGACCGACCTGACCATTGTCGACCGGCTGGTCGGCGCGGGGCTGGGCGTCGCCGTACTGCCTGGTGGAGCGGTGCGGGGGACGGAGAGCGGAGCGACGCCGGTGCCGTTGGCCGGCGTACGGGCTCGGCGGGACATCGGGCTCAGCTGGCGACTGCGCGGGACGCTGTCACCAGCTGCCGAGCGCTTCCGGGCGTTCGTCGTGGCTCAGCCGGCCAGCAACTTCGCCAGCTCGCCAGGGTGAGCCAGATGCGGGAAGTGGCCGCTGCCGGGGAGCACGATGATCGTGATGCCCGGCCGGTTGGTCTCCAGCCACTGCCGGTACGGCGGGGGCGGCTCAGTGCCGGTCACGTAGGTGTAGGGGACGTCGATCGACCGCAGGTCCGCCTCGCGATCGGCCTTGAGCTTCTCGGCCGGTGACTCCATCACCTCGCGCCAGTAGCCCAGCAGCATCTCCTGGGTCGGCCTGGTCGAGGAGTTGACCAGGTCCTGCGCCTCCTGGGGCAGCTGCTCGATGAGCATCCCGCCGAGCATCCGGTCCCACACCTCGCCGTACGCCGGACTGCGCAGCGTCGGCTCGAGCTGGTTGAGCACATCCTTGAACGGGCCGACCAGCAGCGGCTGGTCCACGTTGACGACGCCGGCGGTCGGGTACCTGGCGGCGTAGATCGTCGCCAGCGCGCCACTGATCGAGTGGCCCACCAGCAACGGCTTCTGCAGCCCGGCCTCGACCACTGCTTCGTGCAGCAGGTCGGCCACGTCACCGAGGTCGTAGGAGGGCTGGTTGGGGGAGTCCTGGTGACCGGGGAGGTCGAAGGCGAGCGTCCGCCGGTCCGGGTCGAGCACGGCGAGCTCCTGGAGCACCGGACCCCACTGGCGACGGTCGAAACCGAGGCCGTGGAGCAGGACCAGCGGGGGCCGGTCGTCCGTCGTACCGGAGCTGTCTGCGGCCAGCGCGCCGTAGTACCGCAGGTGGATCGTTTGCATGTCAACTAGCGTAACCAGCCACCCCAGCGCTGCAGCTAGCTGCAGAAGCGTTGCCCGGAGCCTCCGCGGGTTGCCAGGCTGCGCGCATGAGACCGAGTCGACGGCAGTTGTTCCTGGCGGGAGCGGTGGTGGCGGGCGCCTCTGTGGTGTCCACCGAGAGCGCGTTCGCCGACGGGTACGGGTCAGGAGCCATCGGCGACTGGCAGTCGATGAGCAAGGCGATCGCGACGCCGGAACTCATTGCCACAACGCTGGAGCGCAACGGCGTCTTCATGTTCGGCGACAGCATCGCGGTGCAGGACGGCAAGACGCTGGCCACCCTGATCGCGACCCGGCTCGGTGTCCCGCTGGCCGTGCACAACTGGTCCGGCCGCCCGACGCCGCCGGCCGTCGACGCGCTGGCGTCGTGGAAGGCGACGTACGGGTTGCCGTCCCGGATCCTGATGGCAACAGGAACGAATGACATCTTCACGCCAAATGTGTTCGCTGCCGAGGTGGACCGCACGATGGCGCTGGTGGGGCCGGCCCGGACGGTGTTCTGGGTGAACGTGCAGGCCTCCCGGAACGCGCTGGCTCCTGAGGTCCGGGTCGCGGACCAGCGCAACAGCGGCTGGATCAACCTGCAGCTGGCCGACGCGCAGCGCCGGCACGCGAACCTGCGGGTGGTGCACTGGGCGGAGTTCCTGGCCTCGAAGATCTCGCGGCTCACGGCGTACCTGAAGCCCGACGGTGTGCACACCACCGTCCCGCTCGGCCAGAACGCCCGCAACGAGCTGATCGTGCAGGGGCTCGAAGCGGGCTGACCCTCCGACGCGGCCGGGCCAACGGTCTCCCCAGATTGGCGCCCGGCCGAGACCGCCGCACCGGGGCAGAAGAGTGCCTCTCTCCTGCCCCGGTGCGTACCGGTCTAGAAACCGGCGGTGATACGGGTGAACTCCCAGTCCGGCTGGGCGATGCCGCTGCAGTGCGCGACCACACCGCCGCCGGCGCAGCCGCGGTCCCGGTTCACCGACCAGTACGCGAGCCGGCCGAGGCCGTTGCTCTTGGCCCAGTTGGTGATGTTCTGCCAGGTCTGCGTGGTGGTCATCTCCTGCTGGTCGGACAGGCCGTTCATCCCGGAGATGCCCTGGTGGGCGTAGGCCTGCGCGGTGGTCCAGCCGAAGGTCGCCTTCAGCTTGTTGTTCAGACCCTGCGACGCGCCGACCGTGTCGTTGTAGATGTTGGAACTGCCGAAGTCGAACGGCATCAGCGTGAAGATGTCGATGTTCGCGTTCAGCGCCTGGGCCCGCTCGATCAGCCGGTTGCCGTAGTAGTTCGGGCCGGTGGTCGAGGTGCCGAAGGTGAGGATCGTCTGGATCCCGGGGTTGTTCTGCTTGACGATCTTGAGCGCGTTCAGGATCCGGTCCTGGACGACCTCGTTCTCGAACTCGTCGCTGTTCTCGATGTCGACGTCGATCGCCTTCAGGTTGTAGGCGTTGATCACCTGCTGGTAGGCGCCGGCCAGCGCTTCCGGCGTACTGCAGTTGGGGCCGAGCTTGTTGCCGCTCCAGCCGCCGATCGACGGGACGATGTCGCCACCGGCCGCGCGGATCTGGGCGATCGCCGTGGCGTCGGCGCTGCCCTGCAGCGGGCGGGCGCCGTCCCAGGCCGGGTTGCAGCCGCCGGACGAGAGGATGAAGGCCATCGTGAACCACTTGATGCCGGTGGCGTTCATGACCGTGGTCGGGCTCGGCGGGTTGCCCCAGCCCATGTAGAGGTACGGCGCCGCCCGGCGGGCCGGGTTCTCGGTGCCGCCACCAGTGGTGGTCTTGATGGAGACGGCGCTGCTCTTGGCGCCCTCACCGACGCTGTTGGAGGCGCTGACCTGATAGCTGTACGTCGTGTTCGCCGTCAGCCCGGAGTCCGTGTACGACGTACCGGAGGGGCTGCCGACCTTCGTACCGTTGCGGTAGACGTTGTAGCTGGTCGCTCCACTCGCTGCTGACCAGCTGAGGTTGACGGAGGTGGCGGCCGGCGTACCGGTCAGGCCGGAGGGTGCGCCCGGGACAGTGCCGCCACCCCCGCCGCTGCAGGAGCCGCCGTTGAGCCGGCAGGCTGCGATCCCCGGGAAGTTGCCGGGGCTGCCGTTGAAGCCGAAGGTGACGCTGGCGCCAGGAGCCAGCGGCCCGGCCCAGCTTGGCGGAGTGAACGTGTGCGTCTGCCCGCTGCTGGACCGTACGGCGTCCCAGGAGCTGCTGACGGAGTAGCCGGACGGGAAGTCCAGTGCGATCGACCAGGTGCTGAGCGGGCTGGTGGTGCCGTTCGTGACGGTCACCTTGCCCTCGAAGCCGCTGCCCCAGTCGGACACCTTGGTGAACGACGCGGTGACGGGCGCGGCCTGGGCCGCCTGGGCGGTGAGGAAGGAGGCGATGACTGCGACGGCCGCCGCGAAGGCGACTGTCAGGCGCTTGGGTTTCATGGCGATCAGACCTTTCCCCACAGGGCGGGTACGTTCGGGGGCTCCCAGCCGGCCAGCGCGGTGTGGCCCTGGATGCAGCGGTAGGTGACGCCGTTGTACGAGACCAGCGCGCCGGTGGCGTACGTCGTACCGGGGGCCCAGGGGGTCGCCGTCGGAGGCGTCGGGGTCGGCGTCGGCGTGGGAGTCGGCGTCGGCGTCGGCGTCGGGGTGGGCGTGGGCGTCGGGGTGGGAGTCGGCGTCGGGGTCGGCGTGGGCGTCGGGTTCGGGCCGCTGCAGCCGGGGGTGGACGCGTTCACCGCGTCGACGACGGCGTTGAAGAGCGTGACCTGGGGGTCGAGCGCCTCCATCGAGTACATCATCGCGCCGGCCAGCCCGTTGCAGTGCTGGTAGTCGGCCTTCGCCTTGATCGACTGGGCGTTGTCACCGGTCCAGAAGGTGCCGTTGCGGTAGAACCAGGACGCCTTCGTGGTGTCGTCGAAGAAGCTGTACGCCGGGTTGTCGACGAAGCCGACCAGCTCCTTGTAGAACGAGACGCCGGGCACGTTGCCGCTCGCGGCGCCACCGTCGGCCGGTCCGGTCGCGGTCTGGTACTTGCCGTTCGCCGTCGCCGGGACGCCCTTCCAACCCCGGTAGTAGAAGGGGTAGCCGATGGTCAGCTTGTTCGCCGGGAAGCCGCCGGGGATGCCGTACGCCGGGTCGCCGGTGGTCCACGCCTTCACCGCGCCGTCGACCGAGTACTTCGCCGTACCGGGCGGGATCGGCGTACTGGGGTCGTTCGGGGCCTGGTAGAGCGGGTCCTGGAAGTTCGTCGGCCCGGTGGCGTCCCAGCCGCCGTGCATGTCGTACGTCATCACGTTGTTGTAGTCGAGGTACTGGCCGATCTTGTTGGTCTCGATCGTCGCGATCTTGTCCTGGCCGGCCGGGGTGGCCGCGGTCAGCCACATCTTCTTCCCGATGCTGTTGCCGTAGGCATCGATCTGGTTGCGCAGCTCGGCCAGCAGCAGGGTGAAGTTCTGCTTGTCGGCCGGGCTGTAGTGGTTGCCGACGTGACCGTTCGGCGAGCCGGGGTACTCCCAGTCGATGTCGATCCCGTCGAAGATCCCGGCCGCGCTGCCCGGACCGCCGAAGCCGTCGATCACCGGCAGGTTGCCCTTGAGGAACATGTCCACGCAGGAGCTGACGAAGGCCTTGCGCTTGGCGTCGGTCGAGGCCGCGTCGGAGAAGTACTTCGAGTAGGTCCAGCCGCCGATCGAGATCAGGATCTTCAGGTTCGGGTGCTTGGCCTTCAGCTTCTTCAGTTGGTTGAAGTTGCCCTGGATCGGCTGGTTCCAGACGTCGCCGACCCCGTCGACGCTGATGTCGGCGCCGTAGGACTTGCCGTAGTCGGCGAACGCGTCACCGGCGCCGTCGCCGGCGTTCGGGTTGTTCTCGTCCTGGGAGGCGGCCTTGTTCGCCATGAAGCAGGTGTGGCTGGTCGGGTGGACGTTGGCGAAGGCGTAGTTGACGAAGTCCAGCTTCGCGGCGGCGCCGGTGGTGGACAGGGTCTTGGGGTAGAAGGCGTTGGCGTAGATGCCCCACTGGGCGAAGTACGCGGTCTTCACGCCACCACTGGTCGCCTGGGGAGCGGCGGCGGTCTGGCCTGGTGGTTGGGCGGTCGCCACCGAGATCCCCGCGGCGGCGATCAGGGCGGTGGCGGCGACTGTCGCCGTGCTGGCGAGTAGAGGCAGTCGAGGCATGGGCGGTCCTCCGGAGCGGAAAGCAGTGCACGGGTGTCCAGCGGGAAGCATTTAGTTAAAGACGCTTCGAAAGGAACGGTAACTCCTGGATCGCCGCCGGTCTCCGGCTCGGGCTGGCGGATTGCCGCTGCTGACGGAAAACCGCCAATCCCTTTGTCCACAGGGCTTTCGTTGCCATCGGCCCGGCGAACGCTTTCACGGCACCTTCTGGATATGGAGACCTCACCCCTCACCCCGGTCCTGATCGCCACCGCCGACGAAGCCCTCCGCGAAGCCCTGCTCCGCCTGTCCGCCGCCGCCGAACTGAGCCCGCACCTCGAGTCCGACCTGCTCGCGCTGCGCCGGCACTGGCAGACCGCGAGCCTGGTCGTGGTGGGCCAGGATCTCGTCACCCCGCTGGCGCGAACGCAGCCCACCCGCCGACCAGGTGTCGTGGTCGTCGGCGCCGATCCCGACGACGGCTCGGTGTTCCGCCGCGCCCTGACGATCGGTGCCGAAGGCGTCTACCTGCTGCCGGGGGACGAGTCCGCCCTCGGCGACCGGCTGGCCGACACGCTCGACGGGGGAGTGCGGGCCGCGACCACGTTCGCCTTCGTCGGTGGGTGCGGCGGCGCCGGCGCGACGACCTTGGCCGCGGCGGTCGCCGTGACCGCGAGCCGCCGCGGCATCCGGACGATGCTCATCGACGGCGATCCACTCGGCGGCGGCATCGACCTCACCCTCGGCAGCGAGACCGGCGGGGGAGCGCGCTGGCCCGACCTCCTGAACGCCTCGGGCCGCGTCAACGCCGCCGCGCTCCGAGCCGCCCTGCCCACGGTCGACGACCTCGCTGTGCTGTCGTGGGACCGCTCCGACGTCACAGCGTTGCCGCCTGAGGCGATGCGGTCGGTCCTCGGAGCCGCTCAACGCAGCAGCGACCTGGTGGTCATCGACCTCCCCCGGCGTACGGACCCTGCGGCCGAGGAAGCCCTGGTCCGTTCGACCGCGACGTTCCTCGTCGTACCCCGGGACGTCCGCTCCTGCGCCGCCGCTGCTCGCTTGGTCAGCCCACTCCGGGAAGTCGCGACCGACCTCCGGGTCGTCGCCCGCGAACCAGGCCTGGGTGGTCTCTCCGCGGTCGACGTCGCCAAACACCTGTCCTTGCCCTTGGCAGCCAAACTCCGCTTCGACCGCGATCTCCCCGCCCTGATGGACAAAGGCCGCTTCGACCCCCGCCCACGCGGCGCTCTCGGCCGTACGGCGAGCGAGCTCCTCGACCTCTTCAACCTGCACGGACTGCTCGCCGCATGACCGTCTCCCTGGAACTCCTCGACCGCGTCCGCGGCACCCTCGCCAGCCAGGGTGCCGACCCGACCCCCGCCCGCGTCGCAGCCGCTCTCCGCGCCGACGGCGCCGTCTTCGGCGACTCCACCATCCTCGAAGTCGTCGAAGCCCTCCGCCGCGAGGCCATCGGCGCCGGCCCCCTGGACCGTCTCCTCACCGAACCAGGCATCACCGACGTCCTCGTCAACGGCCCCAACGAGGTCTACGTCGACCGCGGCACGGGCCTCGAACGCATCCCTCTCCGCACCGGCGACGAACCCTCCGTCCGCCGCCTGGCCACCCGCCTCGCGGCAGCAGCCGGCCGCCGCTTGGACGACTCCACCCCGTACGTCGACGTCCGTCTCCCCGACGGCACCCGCTTCCACGCCGTACTGGCCCCCATCGCTTCCCCCGGCACCTGCCTGTCCCTCAGAGTCCCGTCCCGCAAAGTCCTTTCCCTACAAGACCTGGTCACCGCAGGAGCGCTACCCCCATCCGGAGTCGCCATCCTCCAGGACCTCCTCGACGCCCGCCTCGCCTTCCTCATCAGCGGCGGCACCGGCACCGGCAAAACCACCCTCCTCAACTCCCTCCTCTCCACGGTCCCCACCACCGAACGCATGGTGATCGTCGAAGACGCCAGCGAACTCCGACCCGCCCACCCCCACGTGGTCCGCCTCGAATCCCGCCCACCCAACAACGAAGGCACCGGCGAAATCACCCTCCGAGACCTGGTCCGCCAAGCCCTCCGTATGCGCCCGGACCGCCTGGTCGTAGGCGAGGTCAGAGGCGCAGAAGTCCTGGACCTCCTGATCGCCCTGAACACCGGCCACGAAGGCGGCTGCGCCACAGTCCACGCCAACTCGGCGTCGGACGTCCCCACCCGCCTGGAAGCCCTCGGCTCCCTGGCCGGCCTGACCCCTCAGGCAATCCAATCCCAAATCGCCTCGGCCCTACACGCCGTCATCCACCTGACCCGAGACCCCACCGGCCGCCGCCGAATCACCGAAATCCAAGCCATCACCCTCACCTCGCACGGCACCATCGCCACCACCCCCGCCCTCCTCTTCACCCCCACCGGCGCCGTAGAAGAAGGCCCCGCATCCCGCCACCTGACCCAACTCCTCACCAGAGCGGCCGCATGACCCCCGCCATCGCCGCCACCTTCACCCTCCTGGCAACTCTCACGTTCTTCCCCCACAACCCCCGCCCCCTACACCGCCTGACCACCCGCCCCTCCCGCCCACCCCGCCAGAAACTCCTCTACCTCGCTCTCCTCCTTTTAGTTGCCCTAAGCATCCTCATCACCCTCGGCCCCTACGCCCTGGCCACCACCACAGCCCTCTCCGCCACCGTGCTCACCACCCTCGGCCACCGCAAGAAATCAACCCAATCGTCCAAAGCCACCCGAAGACAATCCCAAATCATCGAAGCCTGCGACCTCCTGGCCGCAGACCTCACCGCAGGCCGCCCACCCCAAGAAGCCCTAGCAGCCGCCGCCGATTCCTGCCCCGACCTCCGCCCAGCAGCAGCCGCCGCCCGCCTAGGCGGCGACGTCCCCGCCACCCTCCACCTGGCCGCCGAAACCCCAGGCGCCGAATCCCTGAAACCCCTAGCAGCGGCCTGGCAAGTCGCCGACCACTCCGGCGCCGCCCTGGCCACCATCCTCACCCGCCTGACCACAACCCTCAGAGCCAACCAAGCCCTACATCACCAACGCCTGACCAACACCGCAGCCGCCAAATCCACAGCCCGCCTCCTAGCCATCCTCCCCATCGCCACCACCCTCCTAGGCCAATCCCTAGGAGCCACCCCAATCACCTTCCTCACCACCACCCTCCCCGGCACCCTCTGCCTCCTAGCAGGAACAGCCCTAGCCCTAACAGGCCTCCACTGGACCACCCACCTCACCAAAACCTCGTAGTACAAGGAGTCTTGTGCCCACCCTCGCCACACCGACCTCCGCAGCCGCCCTCTGCGCCGCCCTCGCCGCCGCACTCCTCACCCGAGGCCGCCCCGGCCCCCACCGCCTCCGCCGACCAACCCCCACCACCTACCGCCGCCTAACCGCCCGCCTCGCACCAAACCCCGTCCCACCCCGCACCAAACGCCTCCACCGCCTGGCCGCCACCCTCCTAGCAGCCGCAACCCTCCTGCTAATCCCTTTCCCCTGGAGCCTCATCCCCGCCACAGCCATCTACCTGGCAACCCCAACAATCCTCAGCCGCCTAGAACCAGCCGCCACCAGAAAACGCAACGCCCGCCTATCAAACGACCTCCCCATGGCAGTAGACCTCCTAGCCGCCTGCCTAAGAGCCGGCCGCCCACCGCAAGCAGCCATCGCCACCGTCAGCCAAGCCATCGACGGCCCCCTCTCAACCCTCCTCACCGAACTGGAACACCGCCTGGCCCTAGGCACAGATCCCATCGAAGCCTGGGAGCCGCTCCGCCAAGACCCCATCTGCGCCCCCTTCGCCAGAGCAGTCCAGCGAGCCCTCCGCTCCGGCGCTCCCCTGGCCACCACTCTTGAGTCCCAAGCCAAAGACCTCCGCAACGCCCGTCACTGGAAAGCCGAAGCCCAAGCCAGATCCGTCGAAACTCGAGCAGTCCTCCCTCTCGGTCTGTGCTTCCTCCCCGCTTTCGTCCTCCTGGGCGTGGTCCCCACAGTCGCCACCACCTTCTCCACCGTCTTCGCCGACCTATCCCCCTGACCCCAACAACCCCTCCGCGAGCCGCGTCCGCGCATAGAGCACCACCCGCCCCACCCGATGCCCCGTCACCAACCCCGCGGCCCGCAACGCCCCCAGGTGCTGCGAAATCCCACCAGCACTGATCCCCACCAACCCAGCCAACTCCCCAGTCGACCGAGGCACATCCAACTGCGCCAGAACCTCAGCCCGAGACCTCCCCAGCACTCCCACCACCCCAGCCGGCGCCCGCCGTACCTCCGAGTCCCAAACCCCCGCCACCCCACGCGCCGGATACGTCACCGAAGGCTGCCAAGGCGGAATCGTGCTCGAGTAAACCGACGGCCACACAAACGCCGACGGCGTCAGCACCAATCCCTCCCCACGCAACTCCCGCACTCCATGAAACCGCCGATGCCGAATCCGCAGCTCCCCGTCCCTCCACCGCACTGCCCCGTCAAGATCCTCGAACAACCCAGCCACCCCGCCCTGCCCCAACCGCCGGGCCCGGTACAGCAGATCCCCTTCCAGCAAAGCCCGAATCCGCCCCCAGTAAGGCGCGATCGCGACCTCCCAGTACGCCCGCACCTGCGTCCCCAACACCTCGATCCCCACCTCAGGCTCCTCATACAGCCGGAGCACAGCAGCCGAAGGCAGCTCTCCAGCCCGAGCCTTCCGCAACCGCCGCGGCACCGCAGCCTCCTCCAGCGACCCCACCGGATGCGTCCGTGCATAAGCCAGCACATCCAAGTCAGCCCGAACCTGCTCACCCGATACCCGCAGCAACGTCCCCAGATCAGCCTCGAGATCCGGCACCGGCGCCGCCGGCAACGGCGTCAGAAAGTCCGGCGTGTACCAGCACCCGGTGTCGACCAAGTCGAACAACAACCCCAGCTCAACGTTCTCCCGAGCAATCCGCACCCCCACCTCATCAGCCCACCGCCGATGAAAGTGCTGCGCCCGCCGGTTCCGCAGCAGCCGCACACTCGCAACCACCTCCCACAACGGCGAGACCGCCAGCCGGGTCCGCGCCAGGTCCTCGACCGTGAACGTGATCGTCAGCATGCGCGCTCCTCGATTCAGCCCCAGCTAAATCATTTCAAACCCACCCGCACAACCTCCCACCCTGAACCAACCACACGCCCCGGGAGGACCAACCCCATGCCCACCAAGACCACCCAGCTAGGCGACCTCACCGTCCACCGCCTCGGCTTCGGCGCCATGCGCCTCACCGGCTACCGCCCCGCCGCAGACCGCACCTCCGCCATCCGCGTAGCTCGTCGAGCCATCGACCTCGGCATCGACTTCATCGACACCGCCGACGCCTACGGCATTGGCGCCAACGAGGAGCTCCTCGCCGAGGCCCTCCACCCGTACGCCGACCACCTGCTGATCGCCACCAAGATCGGCCACACCCGCCCGTCACCAGGGGAGTGGAGGCCCGTAGGTCGCCCGGAGTACCTCCGCCAGGCCGCCGAGCTCTCCCTCCGCCGCCTCCGCGTCGAACGCCTCGACCTCCTCCAGCTCCACCGCATCGACCCCGCGGTCCCACTCGAGGACCAACTCGGCGCCCTCGCCCAGCTCCAGTCCGAAGGCAAAGTTCGCCACGTCGGCCTGTCCGAGGTCACGGTCGACCAGCTCGACACGGCCCGCCGCCACGTCGACGTCGTCAGCGTCCAGAACCGCTACAACCTCACCGACCGCCATCACGACGACGTACTGAAGTACTGCGAAGCCGAAGGAATCACCTTCATTCCTTGGCTTCCGATCGCAGGCGGTACCCACGGCACCTCGAAGCTCCTGGCCGACCTCTCAACCGAAACCGGCGCCACCCCGTCGCAGCTCGCCCTGGCCTGGCTCCTGCACCGCTCACCCGTGATGGCTCCGATCCCTGGAACCAGCTCCGAAGCCCACCTGATCGAGAACACCAACGCAGCCGACCTCTCGCTCACCTCAGCCCAGCTGAGCCGCCTCGACGCCATCACCTGAAGTTGTCCCCAACCTCGAATCTCCTTCTCCACAAGGCATCTGACGACGGCATCTTTTCAGTAAGCCGTCCGGACAGCCCGGCCGCAGATCAGGAGATCCCTCATGTCCCACCAGCTCCCCGCCCTCCGCCGCCGTCGCCGTACCGAACGAGGAGCAGCCACCGCCGAGTACGCCGTCGCGACCGTCGCCGCCTGCAGTTTCGGCGGCATCCTGATCGCCCTGCTGAAGTCCGACGCGATGATGTCGGTGCTCAAGGCAATCATCAACTGGGCGCTGCAGTCCGCGGGAATCGAAGGCGTCCAGGTCTGAGGCGCCCCCGGCCCGGACCCCGAAGGTCCGGGCCGGCCGCCCCGCCGCGCCCATGTCCACCCGCCGCCGTACCGACCAAGGCACCGTCACCGCCGAGTTCGCCCTGCTCTTCCCCGTCCTGATGGCCACGATCATCGCCGGCGTCTGGTGCGTAGGCCTGGTCATCACCAACATCCGCTGCATCGACGCGGCCCGCGACGTGGCAAGAGCCGTAGCCAGAGGAGAAACCGAAGCAGCAGCCCAATCCATCGGCCAGAAAGCCGCCCCCAAGAACGCCACCATCGAGATCCAGACCACCAACGGTCAGATCCAGGTAACGGTCAAGACCACCCGAGCCGTCGACTGGCCTCTCTTCGCACCTGTACCCGACATCCCCGTCAAGGCTGAAGCCACGCTCCAATCCGAACCAGGAGAGCAATGACCACCTCCCGCACAGAGCAGGGCAGCGCCACCCTCCTGGTCCTCTGCACTGCCGTACTCCTCTTCGCAGCAGGAACCATGGCCACCCTCTGGTCAGCAGTCTCCTTAGCCACTCACCGTGCCAAGGCCGCCGCAGACCTAACTGCCCTCAGCGCCGCCCAGGCCTTACAGTCCGGCGCACCCAACCCCTGCGCAGTAGCCCAAGAGGTCGCCACCACCAACAAAGCAACCCTCACTACCTGCACCCTCACCCCCGAAACAGCAACCATCGAAGTCACCGTCTCCCTGAACCTGGGCGTCCTGGGCACCCCGAGCATCACCACAACGTCCCGAGCAGGTCCCACCACCATCCCCACCCAGAGCGCAAACTGACCAGGTGACCTCCGACCCCAAACCCCCAACCACCCCCACCTTCCAAGCCCCCGACTTCACCAGCGCTGCTGCGGCCGACGTTCCGGACCAGGAGCGTCCCGCCTCCTCAGCCGAGCAGACCAGTCCTACCTCCTCAGCCGAGCCGACCAGTCCAGCCTCCTCGGGCGCCCGCCCACTCCTGGTCGTCGACGCCGCCAACGTCATCGGCTCCCGCCCCGACGGCTGGTGGAAAGACCGAGCCGGCGCCGCCCGCCGCCTCCTCACCAACCTCGCGACCTACCACCAAGCAGCAGGCGCCGACACCGACATCACCGTCATCCTCGAAGGCGCAGCCCGCCCCGCCGCAGACGCCATCCCCACCACCGAGTCCCTCCAGGTAGTCCAAGCCCCCCACTCCGGCGACGACACCATCGTCGACGTAGTAGCCGAGGCCTTCGCCCAGACCCCCGCCCGCGAACTCACCGTCGTAACAGCAGACCGAGGCCTGAGAGCCCGAGTAGAACCCCTAGGAGCCCGAACCACCGGCCCCAACACCCTCTACGCCCTCATCGACCCGCAGTAACCGAACCCGCTCCCGAAGCCGCCGCGGAACCACCACCACCTGAACCAGCGCGGCCACCCAACACAACCCCAAAGCTCCCCAACTGCCCCACCCCGCAACCACCGCCGCCCCAAGGCACAACAAACCCCAACCCCACCCCAACCAGAACCCCAATCCCAAGCCCCAACCGCTACCGGCTCCCGGCCAACCACACGCTCTCCACGCCCATGCTCACCCACCGCCGCCCCACCCCACGAGCCCTTCACACCACCCCGAAACCTCCGCGTCAACCAGAGGTACGCTCGGCGCTCCATGCCGAACTCACCTCAAGCCGGCCAGGCCCAGAAGTACGTCTTGACCTCGGACGAGGACGAATCCGACATCTGGGGTTGGGCTCAAGACGGCGACGGACTCTTCACCGCGCTGGACAACGACGGGGCCCGCCAATTCCACCTGTCCGCTTGCTCGCCACAGGGCAGCCTGCTGAACGCCCTCACCACCGGCCGAGCACTGCCCGAGACCACAGCCTGGATCCACCTCTTGGATCAAGACGGCACCACCATGGGCTCCTACTTCGTCAACGATGTGGCCGTCGCCAAAGCGGCTCCCTCCGCCATCCACCGACCGCCATCCAGCCCGGATACCGGCGCTGGATCTCCCTCCGATGCGCCCACCGTGCACCAGACCGACATCAGCCTGGTCGATGTCACACTCACCCTGCGCTGCGAGGCGGCTCTCCCCGGATCGGACCTGGCGTGGGACCTGATCCGCGCCAACCAATTGAACCGCCCCGGTCTGTGGAACGACCTCTCACCCGCCTATCGGTGGGCATGGTTGTCGGTGGCTCTCAGCTCCCACCCTTACCGCCACCACTCGAAGCCCGACACCCCCGCAGGGAAAGTCTTCAGCCTCGACGGTCGCGGCATAGTCGACGAGACCTCGCTCTACTGCGCCCTCGGTGAAGCCATCAACGGTCCAGGAGGCTACTTCGGGTGGAACCTGGATGTCCTCGTCGACTGTCTGAGAGGGCGGTGGGGAGCCACCGCCCCCTTCACCCTGGACTGGCACTCCTCATCCATCGCAAGACAACGCCTGATGAAGCCCTCGCGCGACAACAGCCACCTCTTCGCCTCGATCCTGGAGATCCTCCAGTCCCAGCGCATCACTGTCATCCTGCGCTAGCTTCTCCGCGCCGCACTCGCCATCTGATCGAAGGCCGCGGAGGATCCGCCTCGGGTCGGAGCGCACTGCAGACGCGCGGACCTAGGCCGGCCGCCGGATCGTCCGGCACGACATGCACGTGCGACGTAGCGCCCTCTCGTCAGCGCGCCGGGCGAGCAGCGCCTGCCCACCAACCGATCGCAGGGCAGTTGGTCACAGGCGCGGCGTTGGATCGGGAAGGACGGGACCGCGAGCAGCGCACCGGCCGCGATCGAGCGGCAGTGGCGTGGCGGCCGGGTGGTTTCCATAGAGCCAGCTGCGCTGCGGACGATCGCAGGTCAGTGGAGTGACGCGGCCTCGAGCAGTTCGAAGCCCTCGGCGTACGCCTGCGCCGGTCAGCGCGCTGAAACGGCCTCCGCCGAGCCGTTAGTAGTAGAACAAGCTGCGTGGCGGTCGGGGTGGTTAGTCGTACAGCCAGCCGTTCTGGTCGGCGATTTTGATGGCGTCGGCTCGGGTTCGGGCGCCGGTTTTGCCGATGGCGGACCAGAGGCGGGTGCGGACGACGCGTTCGGAGACGGCGAGTTTTTCGGCCATCGTGGCGACGGTGCCGCCTTCGCGGGCGGCGCGGAGGGTGGTGGTTTCGCCTTCGGTGAGAGGGGTCTGGGTGTAGTGGAGGGTCTCGGCGGCGAGGTTGGTGTCGACCACACGCAGGCCGAGGTGGACTCGGCGGAGGGCGTCGGCGAGTTGCGGGGTGGGGCTGTTCTTCAGGGCGATGCCCTTGGCGCCGGCTTCGAGGCCGCGGCGGAGGTGGCCGGGGCGGCCGTACGTCGTGAGCATGACGACACGGCACTCGGGCATCGACGAGCGGAGCTGGGTGGTGACGGTGATGCTGGCGTGGCCGGAACCGGCGGCGTCGAGCAGGGCGATGTTCGCGCGGTGCCGTTTCGCGGCGGCGACGACGTCGTCGGTGCGCTTCAGTTCGGCGACGATCTCCAAGTCGCGTTCGCGTTCCAGGCCGCTTCTGAGGACGCCACGGCTGAGGATCTGGTCGTCGACCAGCAGCAGCCGGATGCGGTCGGGCAAACGAGCCTCCGGGGTTCCGTCCGGGCGCCGGGGAAGTGCGTCCGGGAGGATGAGCAGGACTTCGGTTGAAGATCATGGAGCCGCCCGCGGGACGGCGTCCACATCAACGCGGTATCTCTACCAGATTGCGACCAGATCGCGACCCACCCACCCCGAGGTGAGCATCAGGTGGATCCACACTCGTCCCCACAACCGCTTCTACAGCAGGTAGATGAGCGGTTCTGGCGGTGGGAGCGGCGTTCCAATGCGCGGGGAGGAACGGTGCCGCGGGGGAGGTGGTGGAGTGGTGCCGCGCGTTGGGCGTGGCGTGGGTTAGTGGGTGACGGAGAGGAATTCGCCGGTGTGGGTGGCGAGGACGTGGCCGCCGGGATGCAGGGCGGGGAGGAATTCGGTGGAGGTGTGGATGGGGCGGCGGGTGCCGTCGGGGGAGATGAGGACTGTGTTGGGGGCGTTGAGGATGACGAATTCGTCTGCGTTGCGGAGGACTACGGGGGCGTTGTAGCCGGCGGAGATTGAGGTTCGGCCGGCGGCTAGGGCTTCCAGGGCTGCTTCGGTCAGTTCGTTGGGGGTTTCGGCGGTGGCTTCTACTGCCAGCCAGGTGGTGGGGGTGCCGGGGAGGGAGAGGGAGGACGGGTTGTGCCAGTCGCTGCCGCCGATGGGGGTGGTGGTGAGGCTCCAGGATTCCCACCAGGCGATGGGGCCGCCCCAGCGGCGGTCGAGCCAGGAGGAGTGCCAGATCTCGGCCAGGGGTGGGTGTACGCCGTACAGCGGTTGGCGCCAGGAGCAGTCGCCGCTGAGGGGGTGGTTGATGGAGAGGAGGCCGCCTCGGGTGGCTACCTCGGGGATCCACTCGTGGGCGGGGCGGCGGAAGTCGATGACGCCGATCTGGCCGAAGGCGTTGGCGTGGCCGGACTCGGTGGTGACTTCCTGGCCGGGGATGAGGCCGATGCCGAAGCGGTCGCTCAGGGCGGGGAGCTCGGCGTGGTGGGCCTCGGTGTTGTGGTCGGTGCAGGCGAGGACGTCGAGGCCGGCGGCGACGCCGAGGGCGGCGAGGTTGGCGATCGGGGTGGAGCCGTCGGAGTGCAGGGAGTGGGCGTGGAAGTCGCCGGCGATCCACTTCAGGCCGTCTGCTGCGGGGAGGATTCGGCGGGGAGGACGGGCCGGTACGGCGACCGCCTCCGTTGCGGCGGCGTACTCGGCGAGGCCGGGGATGGTGGAGACCTCGCCGGTGACTGCTTCGACGAGGAGTTCGGCGCCTTCGACGGGGAGACGGTGGAGGCCGAGGACGATCCACCAGGTGCCTGGTTCGAGCTCGCCGGGGACGTAGCCGGGGGTGGCGGCGTCGGGGGCGATCGCGAAGGTGTTGCGGGCGC
Organism: Kribbella sp. NPDC104740; assembly: GCF_055583505.1. NCBI lineage: Bacteria > Bacillati > Actinomycetota > Actinomycetes > Propionibacteriales > Kribbellaceae > Kribbella > Kribbella sp. NPDC104740. The sequence continues at coordinate 202,255 of NZ_JBVJNV010000001.1, forward strand.
CGCCGGACCAGCCGCGCCAGCCGGCCGCACCCTCGCAGCCGATGTCGATGACGACGCCGTCGAGGGCGGGGGCGGTGAGGGTGACGAGCAGGCCCTCGCAGCCTGGGGGGATGTCGACGGGGAGCGAGTGCCAGACGGACTCGGCGCGGTCGTCGAGGGTCCAGGTGCGCTTGAAGGAGGTGAGAGCCATCAGATGTTCTGGGTGCTGGGTGTGGGCTGGCGGGCGAGTAGTTCGCCGGTTTCGCGGTCGTACAGGAGGACTCGCTGGGCGGGAGCCGTAAGGGTGACCGGGGTGCCGGGGGCCGGCTCGTCTTCCTCGGGGACGGTGACGCCGATGAGGGTGCCGGCGCAGTCGACGGAGACCAGGGACGAGGTGCCGAGGTTCTCGGCGACGACCACGGTGCCGGGGATCGACGGGCCGGCTGCTGGGTCGACAGAGAGCGTGAGGTACTCCGGGCGGACGCCGACGGTGACCTTCGCGCCTGCGGGGACCGAGCCGGTCGAGGCGGGCAGGCGGCCGCCGGCGATTTCTACGACGCCGTGGGTTCCGTCGTCGGCGGTGCCGACGACACCTTCCAGCAGGTTCATCGGGGTGGAGCCGATGAAGTTGGCGACGAAGGTGTTGGCGGGCCGGGCGAAAACCTCGCGGGGGGAGCCGAGCTGGACCAGCTTGCCGGTCTGCATGACGGCGATCTTGTCTGCCAGAGCGAGCGCTTCGGCCTGGTCGTGGGTGACGAAGACCGTGGTGATGCCGAGGTCGCGCTGAAGCTTCTTCAGGAACGTACGAGCCTCCAGGCGCAGCCGCGCGTCCAGGTTCGAGAGCGGCTCGTCGAGGAGGAGGACCTTGCCTTCGGAGGCGATCGCGCGGGCCAGGGCGACGCGCTGCTGCTGACCACCGGACAGTTGCCCGGGGCGCCGTTCGAGCAGGCCCTGCAACGACAGCTCGCCGGCGGTCTTCTCCGCGACCGTCGAGCGGGTCGACGCCGCGACCCGGCGTACCTTCAGCGGGTAGGTGATGTTCTCCGAGACCGTCATGTGCGGGAAGAGCGCGTAGTCCTGGAAGACCATCGCGACACCGCGCTTGCCGGGCTCCAGGCGCGTCACGTCGGCGCCGTCGATGCGGACGGTGCCCTCGGAGGCGTTCTCCAGGCCGGCGATCGTGCGCAGCAGCGTCGTCTTGCCGCAGCCGGACGGGCCGAGCAGCGCGAAGAACTCGCCGTCGGCCACGCTCAGGTCCAGTCCGTCGACGGCGCGGACGCCGTTCGGGTAGACGGTCGCCAGGCCTTCGATGTCGATGCCAGCCATCAGCTCTTGATTCCTCCGTGGAAGCGGAACCCGTACCTCGAGTTCACCAACAGGTACAGCACGACGACCGGGATCGAGAACAACAGCGAGAAGACCGGGATCACCGAGAGGTTGGCGCTGCCGCCCTCGTCGGTGAAGGTCTGCAGCAGCACCGCGCCGGGCTGCTTGTCGATCGACCGGATCAGCAGGAAGGGCACCAGGAAGTTGCCCCACGAGTTCACGAACGCCCAGACCAGGATCGTCGCCAGGCCCGGCCGGGCCACCGGCAGCACGACGTCGCGCAGGATCTGCGAGGTCGAGGCGCCGAAGACGCGGGCGGACTCCTCGTACGACTTCGGGACGGCGTCGACGAAGTCCTTCAGGATGAAGATTGCCGCAGGCAACAACCCGCCGGTCATCACCAGCGCGACGCCGAAGCGGGAGTCGATCAGCCCGAGCTGGAACATCATCACGAAGATCGGCACCATCGCGGCGGTGCCGGTGACGACGGACGAGAGCAGCAGGAGCCCGTACAGCAGGGCGTCCCGGCCGGGGATGCGGACGCGGGACAGCGCGTACGACGCCAGTGCCGCGAAGGCGGTCACCGCGACGGCGGTGGTCACGCAGATCAGGAGCGAGTTGACCATCGAGTGCAGCGCGTACGGGTGGTCGAGGGTCTTGCGGACGTTGTCGAGCGTCCAGTCGGGCCAGCGGACGCCGAGCCCGGGGGAGGCGTCGAACGGCGCCGACGCGATCCAGAGCATCGGGACCGCGAAGAAGAGCGTGATCGCGCAGATCAGCACGTAGAAGCCGATCCGCCGTACGACGTACGCCGGGTTCACGAGCGCCTCCTCAGCGCGTCGGCGGGGTTCACGAGCGCCTCCTCAGCAGTCGCAGGTAGAGCAGCGCGACCAGCAGGTTCGCGATCAGGAGCAGGAACGAGATCGCTGACGAGTAGCCGAGCTCACCGCCCTGCAGCGCGACGTTGTAGATGTAGACCGGGACCGTCTCGGACTCGTGGTTCGGGCCGCCCTTGGTGAGCAGGAACGGCGAGAAGTCGTTCGCGGTCCACAGCGAGATCAGCAGCGTGTTGGTCAGTACGTGACCGCGGATGTGCGGGAACACGACGTCGCGCAGGGTTTGCCAACCCGATGCCCCGACCATGCGGGCGGACTCGAGCTGCGACGGCGGGACGGCCTGGAGCGCCGAGGAGTAGAGCATCATCGAGAACGCCGTGCCGCGCCAGGTGTTGAAGAGGACCAGGCAGACCATCGGGTACTCGATCAGCCAGGCGGTGCCCTGCTGGCCGAGGATGCTGTTCAGGGTGCCGGTGTCGCGGTCGAAGAACGCGATCCACAGGTAGGCGACGACGGTCGACGGGAGGATCCAGGCGAGCAGGACCAGGCCTTCGACCGTACGCCGTACCGCCGGCCGCGCCTTCCGCATCGTCCAGGCCAGCGCGAAGCCGAGCACGTTCTGGCCGATGATCGCGGAGCCGAGCACGAACAGCAGCGTCAGCCAGAGCGCGTTGTGGAACAGGGCATCGTTCAGCGCCTTGGTGTAGTTCTCCAGCCCGACGATCGACGGCGAGACGGCCTCGACACCGGTCAGCCGGTAGTTGGTGATGCCGATGTAGATCGTCCAGACCGCGGGAAAGACCAGGAACGCGCCGATCAGCAGCAGGGCGGGGGCGACGAAGCCGAGCGCCCGGCCGATGCCGAGCCCGGCCACATCCTGCGCGGGCCCCCGGGCCCGCCGCGTCACGCGGGCCGCCGAGCCGCCGTCACCCGCCGAGCCGCCGCCCGAGCCGGCTCCGCGGCCCGCCGAGCCGCCGCCCGAGCCGGCTGCGCCGCCCGAGCCGCCGCCCGAGCCGGCTGCGCCGCCCGAGCCGCCGCCCGAGCCGGCTGCGCCGCCCGAGCCGCCGCCCGAGCCGGCTGCGCCGCCCGAGCCGCCGCCCGGCCCGCTCGCCCGGCCGCCCGATCCTCCGGCTCCGCCGGGATCTCCCGCGAGCAGCGCCGCGCCCGTACCGGCATCCCGCGCCGGTGTGTCCGGTGCGGGGTCACTGGTGGTTGCCATCAGTTGCTGGTGACCTTGTCCTTGCCGCCGGCGGCGGACTCGACGGCGGTCTGGTACGCCTTGGCCGCGTCGGCGGGGGACTTGCCGCTGATCACGTCGGCGGTGGCCTGCTGGAGCGCGGCGGAGATCTTCGGGTACTCGGCCAGGCCCGGGCGGTACTGCGTGAGCGGCAGCACCTTGGTGGCGACGAAGTTCAGCATCGGGTCACCGGCCAGCACCTTGGCGTTGACGTCGGTGCGCTGGGTGATCTTCGCGGCGCCGTTCAGGCCGGCCTCGACCATCTCGGCGGAGTTCATGAACTGCAGCAGCTCCCAGGCCTGCTGGGGGAACTTGGTGTTCGGGTTGATCGCGACCACGCCGCCACCGGACATCGACACGAAGTCCTGGCCCTTCACGCCCGCGCCGGGCTTGGACGCCGGGATCAGCGCGTAGCCGACGGCGGTGTCGCGGTCGGCCATCTTGGCGACGCCCTCCTTCGGCTCGACGACGCTGCGCCAGAAGTAGTCGCCCTCGAGCAGGATGCCGATCTTGTTCGCGGCGAACTCGGCGAACGACTTGTCCCGGCCCTTGGCCTCGCGCTGCAGCACCGGGTCACCCAGGCCGCCGGTGTAGATCTTCTGGTAGAAGCCGAGCACGTCCCGCACGGCGGAGGTGTTGCCCAGCCACTTGCCGTCGGTGTTGATCGAAGCGCCGGTCCCGACCAGCAGCGGCAGCACGCCCTGCATCGAGGTGGCCTCGCCCATCGCGGTGCCGCCGTTGATCTGGATCGGCGTGACGCCGGGCAGCGCCTTCAGCTTCTGGCCGGCGGCGGCGATCTCGTCCCACGACTTCGGCTGCCAGTCGGCCGGCAGCCCGGCCTGGGCGAACAGCTTCTTGTTGAAGTAGAGCACCCGGCCGTCGGTCCCCGCCGGTACGCCGTACCGCTTGCCCTCGAAGCTGCCGAGCTGCTGCACCGACTCCGGGATCTGCCCCCAGCCGTCCCAGCCGTCGACCTTCGCGGCGTCACCGACGGTGTCGGTGAGCGGCTTCACGTAGCCGGCCTGGGCGAACTCGCCGACCCAGATGCCGTCCATGTTCATCAGGTCCGGCCCGGCCTTGTTGGACAGGCTGAGCGCCAGCTTCTGCTTGTAGACCTCGTCGTCGGACCCGTCGCCCTCGAACCGGACCGTGACGTCGACGCCCTTGGCCTTCTGCGCCTCGACGAACTTCGGGATCAGCACGTCGGAGGTGAAGGTGGCGCCGGCGCTGTTCTTGCCGCCCTTGACCGAGTTGGCGCCGATCACCAGCTCGACCTTCTTGGCGTCGGCGTTGCGGTTGGTGTCCTGGTCGCCGCTGCCGGAGTCCGACGACCCCAGGCAGCCGGTGAGCAGCAGCAGAGCGGCCGCGCCGAGGGCGGTCGGTGGGATCAGGCGCGCGATGGGTCGCATCAGGAGGACTCCTTGCGGGGGCTTGCGGAGCAGGTACGCCGGAACACCTTTACACCCGCGGATGACTTTGTGAAGACTTTTACCTGGTTGCCTTCGGCTACTTCGGGTGGCCATCCCAGGTCAAGACCGATCTCGTCAAATCCGGTAGCACCGGGACGCATTGCGGAAGAGTTAAAGGTCGCTCGCGGTTCGATCTCAAAGCGTAGCTGGCTAGATACAGACCGTGATGGCGGGAGGTAGCGTCGTCAGCGTTCGGATCACTGGAAACGGAGGTGAAGGACATGCTCAGCGGACTGCTGTACGACCTTCTCGGGGGTCACCACTGGCATCACTGGCACCACTGGCACGACTGCTGGTGGTGACGCGCCGGCGGTGACGGAAACCTCCGCTGACGCGCAAGCAGCGGAAACCTCCGGCACCGCCACCGCGATACTCCAGGCCAAACATCTCGAGCCGAAAGGAAAGGGCGGCCCCGACATCGTCGGGGCCGCCCTCCTCGTGGTGGCTGAAGAAAAAAACTCCCTGGCCTCCTCGCGGAGGCCAGGGAGCCGGTTACTTCTGGGCCAGCTGCATCATCTGCTTCGGCATCACCGACATCTCGGCCGGCACCGGGGTCTTGCCCCGGACCAGTTCGAGCAGGCTGGACGCGGCGTTCGCGATCGGCAGCGGCAGGGCCAGGCCCAGGGACGCCAGCAGCGCGTTCACGAGTGCCAGGACCGCACCCAGGATGTCGAGACCGGGCAGCGGCAGGGCCTTCCAGCCCTGGTTCGCAGCGCCCACCGAGGCCGACGTGCCGGTCGGCTGGGCCTGCTTGTCCTTGCCCTGACCCATCAGCGAGCTCAGTGCCAGTCCGCTCGCCGCGTTGACGAACGACCCGCTGGTCTCGTCGTAGTTCCACTTCTGCCCGTCGCCGTCACGACAGGGCAGCACCAGCACCGGTGCGTTCTTCGGGACGGTGACCAGGTCGGCCCCCGTGTCCAGGCAGGCGCCGCTCTTGGCCAGGGCGCCACCGACGCTCTTGCTCATCGCGACCTGCAACTGGCCCTTACCGGTGTAGACCCACTCCTGGGTCTTGCCCTCCTTGCCCGGGGCGCAGGCCATCATCACCGCCATCGGGACCTTCTCGGCGGCGACGAAGGTCAGGCAGTACCGGGTGTCGGCGCTGCTGGTGATCTGCTTCACCGCGCCCACCTCGACGATGCCCGGTGCGGCGGTGGCCGGTTCCGGGGCCGCGGCCCGGGCCGGTACGGCGGTGGCCAGCGCGACGCTGACGGCCAGTACGGCCACGCCGGTGCGACTGAGAATGCTACGGACGATCAAGACAACCTCCAGAGGTCGTGCCATCTCGCGGCGTCAGGTCGTCGGGACCCCGAGGCGCGGAGCGGGCCGGCTCCGGGAACCGCGGCAGCACCCCTTGCGCGTGGGGTGGTGCGGCGGGTCTGTCCCCCGTGAGGAGGCGGTGTGGCCCGGAAGGCCGACGGTGACTCAACGCGACGTTGACGCCACGACCAGTAAGGCACAGACCTCCGGATCGTGGTTACGGACAACCGGCGTTATTTGATGCCAATGGCAACTAGCTGCCAGTCCAAGGTTGTTGCGCAGGGCATCGATACCTGGTTGCGTCCCCACCGAGGGGGGGGGGGGGGGGGGGGGGGGGGGGGGGGGGGGAAAAACGGTTTCGTGTTGGGGGGTGTTTTCCGCGGGGTTCGGGGGTTTGGGGC
>NZ_JBVJNV010000001.1:208772-292671 GCF_055583505.1 Kribbella sp. NPDC104740
TGCTGTCGGACCAAAGCCACCCCCCTCTCCCTGCCGGTGTCCTCCGCCCCCCCCCCCCCCCCCCCCCCCCCCCCCCCCCCCCCCCCCCCCCCCCCCCCCCCGCGTGCGGATCGAGACAAAGCTGCTTCAGTGCTGAGGATCGTTCACCGCGGCTGCCGGGTTTCGGGGCCCTCGGCAACAGTGTGCGGCTCGTCCACCGGTACGTCGGCCGCGTGCTTCCCGACCGGCTCGGCGTCGCTGTCAGTGGAGGCCGGAACGGCGGCGGGCTCTCCAGCGGTCGTTGCGCCGTCAGGAGTCGTCGCGACCTGCTGCCGCAGCTCCCGGACCTCCTTGTGCCGGCGGTACCCGCGCCCGAGTCCCTTCTTCGTCAGCCACAGCCCGAGGATCAGCACCGCCCCGGCGGCGGCCCCGAGGAAGAACACGGTCGTCACCATCACTCCGAAGTCGACGCCGAACACCTCCATCGTGGTCGAGGCACCGGAGGACACCGCCACGCCCAGTCCGAGCAGGACGGCGAGCACGATCAGGACGATTCCGAGTACGGCCATGGTTCGCTGCCTCTCCTCCAGCAGCCACCTGCTGGATCCTTCAGGCCTCACTACCGAGTAATGCGGTGAGCAGCGCCACGGCGCCGCCCTTGTCGAGTGGGTTGTTCCCGTTCCCACATTTGGGCGACTGTACGCACGACGGGCACCCGTCCGTGCACTCACAGTGTGCAATCGCCTCCCGTGTCGCGGTCAACCACTCGCGGGCCGCGGCGTACCCGTGCTCGGCGAACCCGGCGCCGCCCGGGTGGCCGTCGTACACGAAGACGGTCAGCTGCCCGGTGTCCGCGTGCCGCTCGGTCGACACTCCGCCGATGTCCCAGCGGTCGCAGGTCGCGAACAGCGGGAGCAGCCCGATCGAGGCGTGCTCGGCCGCGTGCGCCGCCCCCGGTACGTCGTCCAGCCCGAGCGCGGCGACGGCGGTGTCCGGCATCGTCCACCAGACCGCCTTGGTCCGCAGCGTTCGCTCGGGCAGGTCCAGCGGCTGCTCGTCCAGCACGTCGCCGGTGACCAGCTGCTTGCGCTGGAACGACACCACCTGGTTCGTCACCTGCACCCAGCCGCGGGACAGCTCGGCCTGCCCCCACTGCTCGGTCGACTCCGTCGCCAGGATGCTGATCTCGGTCACGTCCCGCGCGAACGTCGTGTAGTCCGGTGACGCCTGCTCGACGATCGCGGCGTGGTTCTCCAGGTCGAGCGTGCGGACCAGGTACGACTCACCGGCGTGCACGTAGACCGCGCCCTCGTGCACCGACGCGTGGGCCGAACCGCCGTCGACCGTACCGAGCAGGCGGCCGGTCCGGTCCTCGACGATCTGCACCGTCTTGCCGCCGGCCGACCGGATGTCGATGGCGTCGACGGCGCGTTCCCGTCGGGTCCAGAACCAGCCGTGCGGCCGCTCGCGCAGCAGGCCCTGCCGGACGAGCTGGGCGATCACCGACGGGGTGGTGGTGCCGAACACCTCGTAGTCCGCCTCGGTCAGCGGCAGCTCCTGCGCGGCGGCGCACAGCTGCGGACCGAGCACGTACGGGTTCTCCGGGTTGAACACCGTCGCTTCGACCGGCCGCCCGAAGATCGCCTGCGGGTGCCGGACCAGATAGGTATCCAGTGGGTCGTCGCGAGCGACCAGCAACGCCAGTGCATCCCCACCGGCGCGACCGGCTCGACCTGCTTGTTGCCAGAGCGAGGCGCGAGTCCCCGGCCAACCAGACAGCAGTACGGCGTCCAGCCCGGCGATGTCGATCCCCAGCTCGAGTGCGTTGGTCGCTGCGACACCGGTGAGCTCGCCGCTCTGCAACATGCTCTCCAACCGCCGCCGCTCCTCCGGCAAGTACCCGGCCCGGTACGCCGACACCTGCTCGGTCAGCGCCGGGTCCACTTCAGCCAGGTTGTCGCGAGCGGTCATCGCGACCTGCTCAGCTCCACGCCGTGAACGAACGAAGGCGACAGTGCGAACGCCAGACACGACCAGGTCGGTCAGCAGCTCCGCCACCTCGGCCGGAGCGGATCGTCGTACCGGTGCTCCGTTCTCGCCGCGCAGCGAGGTCAGCGGCGGCTCCCACAGGCCGAAGGAGATCCCGCCGCGCGGTGAGCCGTCGTTGATCACCTCCACCATCGGCAGCCCGGTCAGTCGCTCGCCGGACACCGCCGGCTCGGCAACGGTGGCCGAAGCGCAGACGAAGATCGGGTGCGCGCCGTACTGCGCACAGATCCGCCGCAACCGCCGCAGCACTCCGGCAACGTGTGCGCCGAAGACACCGCGGTAGTGGTGACACTCGTCGACCACGACGTACTGCAGGCAGCCCAGGAACCTCGCCCAGCGCTGGTGGTTCGGCAGCACCGACCGGTGCAGCATGTCCGGGTTGCTCAGCACGTACGTCGCGTGGTCGCGCGCCCAGTCGCGTTCGGTCCGCTCGGAGTCGCCGTCGAGTGTCGTTGCGCGCAGCCCGTCCACCTTGTACTGCGACAGCGCGCGCAACTGGTCGTGCGCCAGTGCCTTCGTCGGCGACAGGTAGAGCACCGACGCGGCCCGCCGGTGCGGTGACGCGGCGTGCGCGATGCTCAGCGTCGCCAGCGATGGCAGCAGGTACCCGAGCGACTTGCCGGACGCCGTACCGGTGGCAACGACCACATGCTTCCCGCTGTACGCCGCTTCGGCTGTTGCGACCTGGTGGATCCACGGACTGGTGACGCCGGCGTCGGCCAGCTGCGCGAGCACCTCGGAGGGGACCCAGCGCGGCCACTCGGCCGTCCGGCCTGCGCGAGCCGGCACCTCTTCGACATGGGTCAACCGCTCGGAGCGGTCTGGACCAGAGGTGAGGTCACGCAGTCGCTGTGCCGCCTCACCCATGAAGCAAGACACTAGCTCGCGCTGCACAGGCGGATGCAATTGCACCTGCACGCGGCATTTCGCCCAGGTAGGTCGACGTGGCCCGTACCGGGATGAAAGAGTTTTGCAAGGCGGTCCTCTTCACGGTCCGTACATGGTTGAATGCAACGGTTCACGGGATCGGAGGCCGAAGTGGATCTGTCGCTGACGACGCGTCCGGAGGGCGGGCGCACCGTCGTCGAGGTGGGTGGGGAGATCGACGTCTACACCGCGCCGAAGCTGCGCGAGACGATCGTCTCGCTGGTCGACGCGGGGCAGTACGACCTCGTCGTCGACCTGGAAAGAGTGGAGTTCCTGGACTCGACCGGACTCGGTGTCCTGGTCGGCGGACTCAAACGGGTGCGCACCCACGACGGCACGCTGTCGCTGGTCTGCACCCAGGAACGACTGCTGAAGATCTTCCGGATCACCGGCCTGACCAAGGTCTTCGAGATCCACCCGGACGTCGCATCGGCGATCTGAAAAGGTGTCCCTGTCACTACGGTCGGTGGTGTGAGCCAGACCACCCCGCCGTCAGGTCTGGTACCTGACCCGTTAGAGTGACCCACCGCGCCAGGAGAGTTGGCGTCTTTTTCGTATTTCCCGACCCCTTCGGTTGCCCAGAGGGGTTGCCTACAAGGAGGACGGATGTCCGCGCAGCTTGCTGTACAAGCGGTGGATCTGTCGTCGAGCAACACCATGTTGGTGGTCGTCGTCGGAGTGATCGCAGTTCTTGCGGTCATCATCGCGATGGTGTTCCGCAGCCAGGTGCTTGCCGCGAACGACGGCACCGAGAGCATGAAGACGATCGCCCAGGCGGTGCAGGAAGGAGCCCAAGCCTATCTGAACCGCCAGTTCAAGACGCTGGGCGGGTTCGCCCTGGCGGCCTTCCTGCTGCTGTTCCTGCTGCCGGCGCACAGCGACGGTGACAACGAGACCTGGCTGAAGGTGTGGCGCTCCATCTTCTTCCTGGTGGGAGCCGGCTTCTCGGCCACCATCGGGTACCTGGGCATGTGGCTGGCCACCCGCGCCAACGTGCGGGTCGCCGCGGCCGCCCGCGACGAGGGCCGCGAGCCCGCGATGCGGGTCGCCTTCCGGACCGGTGGCACGGTCGGCATGGCGACGGTGGGCCTCGGCCTGCTGGGCGCTGCCGCCGTCGTGCTGTTCTTCAAGGGCGACGCCCCGACCGTGCTCGAGGGCTTCGGCTTCGGTGCCGCCATGCTGGCCATGTTCATGCGGGTCGGCGGCGGCATCTTCACCAAGGCCGCCGACGTCGGCGCCGACCTGGTCGGCAAGGTCGAGCAGAACATCCCCGAGGACGACCCCCGCAACGCGGCGACCATCGCCGACAACGTGGGCGACAACGTCGGTGACTGCGCCGGTATGGCCGCGGACCTGTTCGAGTCGTACGCCGTGATGCTGGTCGCGTCGCTGATCCTGGGCAAGGCCGCCTTCGGCGAGCAGGGCCTGATCTTCCCGCTGATCGTGCCGGCCATCGGTGCCGTCACCGCCGTCCTGGGTGTGTTCCTGACCCGCCCGCGGGCCGGCGAGAACGGTCTGCGCACGATCAACCGGGCCTTCTACATCTCGGCCCTGGTCTCGGCCGTGCTCTGTGCGGTCGCCGCGTTCGTCTACCTGCCGAGCTCGTTCGCCGACCTGACCGGTGCGACCGAGGCGATCGCCGCCAACGACGGCGACCCCCGCGTCATCGCCACCGTCGCGGTGATCATCGGCATCGTGCTGGCCGCGATCATCCTGGCCATCACCGGCTACTACACCGGCACCGAGGACAAGCCGGTCAAGGACGTCGGCAAGACGTCGCTGACCGGTGCCGCCACGGTGATCCTGTCCGGCATCTCGGTCGGCTTCGAGTCGGCCGTCTACACCGCTCTGGTGATCGCCGCCGCCGTGTACGGCGCGTTCCTGGTCGGTGGCGGCGGCGTCGTCGCGCTGTTCGCGATCGCGCTGGCCGGTTGTGGTCTGCTCACCACCGTCGGCGTCATCGTCGCGATGGACACCTTCGGCCCGGTCTCGGACAACGCCCAGGGCATCGCCGAGATGTCCGGTGACGTGGACGGCGAGGCCGCCCAGATCCTGACCGAGCTCGACGCCGTCGGCAACACCACCAAGGCGATCACCAAGGGCATCGCGATCGCGACCGCGGTCCTGGCCGCGACCGCGCTGTTCGGTTCGTACACGGACTCGATCTACTCGGTCCTGAACGACGCCGGCGACGCCGCGTTCAACGCCGACGCGCTGGTCTTCGACCCGTCCACCCTGGTCGGCCTGATCATCGGTGCCGCGGTCGTGTTCATGTTCTCCGGGCTCGCGATCAACGCCGTCGGCCGCGCCGCCGGTGCGGTCGTCTACGAGGTCCGTCGCCAGTTCCGCGACATCCCCGGGATCATGGAGGGCACCGGCAAGCCGGAGTACGGCAAGGTCGTCGACATCTGCACCCGCGACTCGCTGCGTGAGCTGGCCACCCCGGGTCTGCTCGCGATCGCGGCCCCGATCGCCGTCGGCTTCGGTCTCGGCGCCTCGGCGCTGGCCGGCTACCTGGCCGGTGCGATCGCGTCCGGCACGCTGATGGCGGTGTTCCTGGCCAACTCCGGTGGCGCCTGGGACAACGCGAAGAAGCTGGTCGAGGACGGCAACCACGGCGGCAAGGGCTCGCCGGCGCACGAGGCCACCATCATCGGTGACACCGTGGGCGACCCGTTCAAGGACACCGCCGGCCCGGCCATCAACCCGCTGATCAAGGTGATGAACCTGGTCTCGGTGCTGATCGCCCCGGCCGTCGTCGGGCTGTCCAGCATCGGCGAGGACACCAACACCGTGCTGCGCGTCGTGATCGCTGTCGTGGCGCTCGTCGTGATCGCGGTCGCGGTGGTCGTCTCCAAGCGCCGGGAGTCGGTCATCTCCGACACCCCGGCCGAGGCGAACGTCGCCGCCTGATCCACCCGCAGCACCCGCAACGGCCCGCCGGAGACACTCCGGCGGGCCGTTTCGCTTTGCCCGAAAGGGCAGTCCTTGCTCGGAGTACGCCGTCAACTGGTAGTGACTGCCGGTCTTTCGTCTCCGGCGCGTCGACTTTCGGCTGATGCCCCGCGACCCCGTCGTACGGGATGCTCAGGGGGACGGTCAGGGACTTGCCCGATGGCCGCCCGGCGGGTGGGACGGAAGACTCCATCCCCAGGTGGACACACCGGATCCGTCCCGGGTCCGATGCGACCAGGGGGTCGCGACTCGATACTGGAGACGACCGCCCGCCCTGACATCCGGCGCGCTACCGAACGAGGAGTACGGCGATGATCGAGGCACAGAGCCTCACCAAGCGATACGGCGAGACCGTTGCCGTTGACAACCTGTCCTTCGAGGTGAAACCCGGCACGGTGACCGGCTTCCTCGGCCCGAACGGCGCCGGCAAGTCCACCACCATGCGGATGATCCTCGGCCTGGACACCCCGACCTCCGGCGACGTCCGGATCGACGGCCAGCACTACGTCGACCTCAAGCAGCCGCTGCGCAAGGTCGGCGCCCTGCTGGACGCCAAGTGGGTGCACCCGAACCGCTCGGCGCGGGCGCACCTGACCTGGATGGCGGCGTCGAACAAGCTGCCGAAGGCGCGCGTCGACGAGGTGCTCGAGATCGTCGGCCTGACCGAGGTCGCCGGCAAGCGGGCCGGCGCCTACTCGCTGGGCATGTCCCAGCGGCTCGGTATCGCCGGCGCCCTGCTCGGTGACCCCGAGATCCTGCTCTTCGACGAGCCGGTGAACGGACTCGACCCCGAGGGCATCGTCTGGATCCGCAAGTTCATGCACCGGCTGGCCGAGGAGGGCCGGACCGTCTTCGTGTCCAGCCACCTGCTGTCGGAGATGGCGCTGACGGCCGAGGAACTGGTCGTCATCGGCAAGGGCCGGCTGATCTCGCAGACCAGCACCAAGCAGTTCGTCGACCAGGCCAGCGGCAACAGCATCAAGGTCCGCAGCCCGCAGCTCGACCAGCTCCAGGACGTCCTCCAGCAGGGCAACCTGGCGACCCGGATCGAGGACGTCAAGGACGAGGGCAAGGTGCTGTTCGTCGACGGCCAGGTCACCACCGACCAGATCGGTGAGGCCGCGGCCGCCCAGGGCATCGTGCTGCACGAGCTGACCCTGCAGCGCGGCTCGCTGGAGCAGGCCTTCATGCAGATGACGGGCGACTCGGTCCAGTACCACGCGCACGACGGGCTCGAGGCCCAGGTCGCGCCGCCGGTCCCGGCCTCGGAGATCGTCGTGGCGGAAGAGGAGAAGAACTGATGTCGCTGGTCACCGTTGAGCGGATCAAGCTCTTCAGCACCCGGTCGCCGTGGTGGTGCCTGGCGCTCGCGCTGGTGCTGGCCGACGGGTTCATCACGCTCGGCTTCATCTTCACCCCCGACGACATCAGCCGGGACTTCCGGCCGGTCGACACCCAGGGCACCTACCTGTTCGGGATGATCGTGATGATGGTGATGGCCACGCTGGCCGTCACCACCGAGTACCGGTTCGGCACCGTCCGGACCAGCTTCCTGTCGGCGCCGAAGCGGACGCCCTTGCTGCTGGCCAAGACCCTGGTCGCGGCGGTGCTGAGCGGGGTCGTCGGTCTGGTCAGCGCGTTCGGTGCGCTGCTGCTCGGCAAGCTGCTCGTCCCGGATGCCGACCTGGCGCTGAACAGCGGTGCCGACTGGCGCGGTGTGCTCGGCGTCGCCCCGGTCTACTTCCTGGCCGCGATCTTCGCGGTCGCGATCGGCATCCTGATCCGGCAGAGCGCCGGCGCGCTGGCGATCGTGATCTGCTGGCCGCTGCTGCTCGAGGGCATCGGCCTGGCGATCCCGAAGGTCGGCGAGTTCATCGGCGACTGGGGTCCGTTCTCCCGGGTCAGCTGGTTCCTGAACGGTGAGCAGGGTGCGGTGCCGGGCGGCGGTGAGTCGACCTCGGTGATGTCGCCGGGCTGGTCTTTCGTGTACTTCGCCGCGTGGGCCCTCGGCCTGCTGGTGATCGCGTTGGTCGTCGCGAAGAAGCGCGACGCCTGACCCAGAGACGGCCACCGGATCAGGGGACCCGGTGGTCGGACACCCGGCCGGGCTGAGGGGTCCTGGCCGCCGCGGCCCGTGGGGTTTCCGTTTCGGCGGACGTCCCACGGGCCGCTTCGACGTCAGCGGCAGTTCTTGCCGTCGACGATCTTCCAGTCGCCCTGGTTCGGCACGATCCGCTTCTGGTAGCAGGCCAGTGCGTTGATCTCGCCGAGGCTCTTGAGCGTCTTGAAGACGCCGCCGAGCGAGATCGTCGGGGCGAACTTGCAGATCAGGTCGGCGGCCTCCTTGATCTTGCCCTTCAGCTTGGTGATGCCCTTGCAGGTCAGGACCGCCGCCCCGCCGCCGATCGCGATCATCGCGCCGAGGATGAGCTGGATCTCGGCGCCGGTCAGGTTCAGGTACATGCCGCGGCCGAAGGTGAGCTTCGGGTCCAGCGTCAGCGGGTAGCGGGCGCCGGTGGCGTCGACGTGCTGGACCAGCTGGTTGCCTTCGGCGGTGTACCAGGTCCGGATCTGTTTGCCGTTGGCATCGATCGCCCAGGGGGCCTCGATGACGCCGGTCTCGTCGGTGCCGGGGTGGGTGATCAGGAAGCCGGCGCCGGAGGGGCGGAGGGTCCAGCCGGGTTGCGGTGTGACGTCGTACCGGGCGGTGGTGCCGTGCCGCAGGACGGTGATGACCTGGCCGCCGTCGGCCAGCCGGCGTACCTCCGAGTTACGCCGGTCGACCGCGGTGACGGTGTGGCTGGCGCCGTCGCCGGTGACGGTCACGCTCTTGGCGCCGGACCGCGCGTCGACGACCGGTCTGGCCGGGCCGGTCTGGTCGGGCCCGCGGGCGGCCAGGGCGCGTTCCACGACG
Organism: Kribbella sp. NPDC104740; assembly: GCF_055583505.1. Lineage (NCBI taxonomy): Bacteria > Bacillati > Actinomycetota > Actinomycetes > Propionibacteriales > Kribbellaceae > Kribbella > Kribbella sp. NPDC104740. Next base: position 217,597 of record NZ_JBVJNV010000001.1, read on the forward strand.
GCACCGGTGTCACTGGCCGGTACGGCGGACGCCTGCGTGGCCGACAGCGCCACCGCGGCGGCGAGAACGGCGACGAGCGTGGTCCGGGCGATGATCCTCATGAGCTGCTCCTTCGTCTCGTTGACTGGTCTCTGGACGGTAGGCAGCACCCCCAGGGCGGTCGCCAGGGTCTCTGCAGCTAGCTGCAGAGACCGAGATCGATGCAACGCGTTCGCGATCCGACGGCAACATCGGCAGCCTTGCGATCGAGACGGTCCAGGGTGCGGGCGGCGCGGGTGGCGGTGCGGTTGCTGAGCCGTTAGGTTCTGCGTCATGACCGACTGGGCGCGGGTGCGTGCTGAGGGTTTCGAGGTGCCGGCCGACCGGCCGGTGGACGAGCTGGTCGCGGAGCTGTCGGGGATGCTGCGCTCACCGGACGCGACCGTCCGCGACGGCCAGGCGTACTCGGTGCTGGCGACCTGGATCGGGAAGGGCGTGCTGGCGCCGGAGCTGCTCCGGGAGCTCGGTGACGAGATGGCCGGGCGGTTCGGCGACCCGGAGATCCAGGCGCGCACGTTCGCGCCGCTGATCCTGGACTCGATCGTGTCGGTCGGGGTGTTCGAGCCGAGCTGGGTGCCGCCGTTCGAGCGCTGGTACGTCGCGGAGGAGGACCTGCGCGGGTACGACGCCAAGCTCGGCTGGCTGCACGCCATCGCGCACGGCGCCGACCTGCTCGGCACGCTCGGCCGGGTCTCGGCGGTCGAGCCGGTGGAGATGCTCCGGCTCGGGATCGGCCGGCTGCTGACGCCGACCGACTTCGTGCTGCGCGACCTCGAGGACGACCGCCTCGGCTACGCACTCGCTGCCACCCTGACCCGCCCCGACCTGGTCGAGACGGACGTGACGGCCTGGCTCGACCCGGCGGCCCGCGCGCTGGGCAACCCGCCGCCGGACGGCGTCCGCCCGGAGATCACCAACACGATGCGCACGCTCCGGGCCCTGTACGTCCTGGTCGACCAGGGCGTCCGGATCGGCGACACCGTGCACCAGGTCCCGCACCGGGAGCTGGTCCGCGCCAAGCTCGCCGAGGTCCTCCGCACAGCGACGCCGTACTTCCTGTGACCGCGGTCCAGAGCAACTACGCCCGCATCGCGGAGGCGTACGACGGCCGCTGGGCCGACGTGCTCGCCGTCCACGCGCGGGAGCTCGCCGACCGGCTCCCGCTGACCAGTGCGCGCCGCGTGGCCGAGCTGGGCTGCGGTCCGGGCCGCCTGCTCGACCACTTGGCGACGCTGGCGCCGCGGGCCCAGGTGCTGGGCGCAGACGTCACCGAGGCGATGATCCGGCGCGCGCCGGCCCGTTACGGGCGTGTGGTGGCCGACGTCCAGGCGCTGCCGTTTGCTGACGGCTCGCTGGACGCGGTGGTGATGCCGTTCGTGCTGTTCCACCTGCCTGACCTGCCGCTCGCGTTGGGCGCCGTACGGCGAGCGCTGGCGCCCAGCGGCTCGTTCGGCGCGGTCACCTGGTCGACGCGCGACCCGCACCCGGCGTACGACGTGTGGGTGCGGGTCATCAACCAGCACGACGCTCCGGAGGACCCCTCGCCGCAGCTGCCGTCGAACAGCGTGACGTCGGACCTGGACCAGCTGGCCGCGGCGCTGACCTCCTCCGGGTTCGCCGAGGTCGACGTCACCGTCGAGCGCTTCCGCCGTGAGGTCACCGCCGAGCAGTTCCTGGCCCACTCGCTGGTGATCGGGTCGATGGCCCGGCGGCTCGACCTGCTGCCGGCCGAGCGTCGTACGGCGTGCGTGGTGGCGGCCGAGCGCGCCTTGGCCGAGCTGGAGCCGGAGGACTTCGTCGAGTCGGGCACCCTCCTGTTCAGCACCGCCCGCGCCGCTTGAGCGAGGATGGGTCCATGAGTGACCTGTCGAGTGGTCTGGTGGACCGGCTGCGTGGACTGTTCGAGGCGGCGGACTACACCGTCGAGGGAGTCGCGGAGCGGCTCGGTGCCCGGGCTAACCAGGCGCTGGCGCGCAACGAGACCACCCTGGCGTACCGGCAGACCAGTGGCGGCGACTCGCTCGACACGCTGATCCGGCTGTTCCTGCTGCAGCGCCCGGTGCCAGAATCCCTGCTGGACAAGGAGATCCTGCCCGAACTGCTTGCCCTGGGCATCGTGATCGCGCAGGGCGAGGACGTGCTCGCCGCGATCGACATCCGCCCGTACGCCGAGGACGACCGCGCCTGGTGGGTCGTCGCCGACCCGACCCCCGGGCTGGACGGCCGGCGAGCGCCGATGCGCACCGACTACGTGCTGGGCATCGCACCGGCCAGCCTCAGCCTGGTGAAGCTGACCGTGCCGCTGAAGGTGGAGAGCGCGCTCGACCTGGGCACCGGCTGCGGCATCCAGGCGCTGCACCTGTCCGACCGGGCGAACCACATCGTCGCCACCGACGTGAACCCACGAGCGTTGCAGCTGACCCGCTGGACGGCCGCGCTCAACCGGGTCGAGCTGGACGTGCGCGACGGGTCGCTGTACGAGCCGGTGGCGGGTCAGCGGTTCGACCTGATCGTCAGCAACCCGCCGTACGTGATCGCACCGCCGAGCGACGGCAAGCTGACCTACCGGGAGACCGGGTTCGCCGGTGACGCTGTCGTCGAGCAGCTGGTCCGGCAGGCGCCGCAGCACCTCACCGACGGCGGCTGGTGCCAGCTGCTGGCCAACTGGACCTGTGTCCGTGGCCAGAACTGGCAGGACCGCATCGCGAGCTGGACCGGTGACCGCTCCAGCTGGGCCGTGCAGCGCGAGCAGCTCGACCCGGCCGAGTACGTCGAGCTGTGGCTGCGCGACGCGGGCCTGCACGGCCGGCCGGAGTACACACAGCGGTACGACGAGTGGCTGGCCTGGCTGGACGACCAGCAGGTCGAGGCGATCGGCATGGGCTGGATCAACCTGCACAACGTCCCCGGTACGACGGACGCCGAGCCCTGGCCGTACGAGATCGAGCAGCCGATCGGCCCGCACGTCCTGCACCGCTTCGAGCGCCGCGAAGGGCTGCCCGAAGACCTGACCGGCCTGCACCTGAAGGTCGCCGACGACGTCGTCCAGGAGACCGCCGGCCCGCCCGGCGCCGAGGACCCGGCGACGATCGTGCTGCGCCGTCAGCGCGGGATGCGCCGCGCCGAGCAGGCCGACACCGTCCTGGCCGGCTTCGTCGGCGCCTGCGACGGCGACCTGTCCACCGGCCAGATCCTCGACGCGCTCGCGACGATCCTCGACCGCGACGACCTGCACGCCGACTACCTGCCGCAGATCAGAAACCTCGTGGTGGAAGGGTTTCTGGACTACTGACCGGGGAATGCCACGTCTTCCACGGTGAGCCCCGGCAACCAGACACCGCGGACCTCCTCGGCCACCTCCAGCACCACCGTCTGCGCCCGGCCGAACCCGGCGGCGAACCCCATCCCGTAGCTGCTGCCGTGCGCTCCGGTCGGCGCCAGCGATGTGGCCAGTTGGTGCAGCCCGGCGGCGACCTCGGCCCGGGTCCGCAGCCGCTCGGCCGTCGGGTCCCAGTCCAGCCGGATGGTCTGCTCGAGCTTCCGCAGCCGCCGCAGCTCCCGGCGCAGCGCGGGACGGCGGGCTTGTCGAGCAGCGGGACCGCGGTCGAGGAACGCCTCCACGGCCGCCGTCAGCGGGGTGACCTCTTCCAGCGCGTCCTTCACCTCCGCCCACTCGTACAGGCCGGAGACGTTCGAGCAGACGCGGTCAGCGAACCAGCGGGGCCTGACAGCTAACGGTCAGCGGCGGCGGTTGCGCTTCTCGGCGTACATCCGGCGGTCGGCCTCGGGGAGCAGGTCGGTGATCGCGACGCCGTCGGTGCTGGAGGCCTGGCCGATGCTGAGGCGGAGCATCGCGAACCACGGCTCGGCGGCGCTCGCGGCGATCCGTTCGGCGGCGGTGCGGATGCGTTCGACCAGCTCGCGGGCGCCGCGCTCGTCGGGGTTGTCGAGCACGACGACGAACTCGTCGCCGCCCGCCCGGACCACCACGTCCTCGGCGCGGGACTGCTCGGTGAGCAGCTGCGCGACGCGGCGCAGGACCTCGTCGCCGGAGGCGTGGCCGTGGCTGTCGTTGACCACCTTGAGGTTGTCCACGTCGATCGCGATCACGGCGATCGAGCGGCCGGAGTCGAGCGCGGCGCTCATCCGCTCGTCGAGCGCGCGCCGGTTTCCCACACCGGTCAGGGGATCCTCGCGGGCCGCGCGCCACTCGGCGTCGTGCCGGATCGACAACTCGTGCGTCGCGAGAGCACTTCGTACGGCGTACAGGCCGCGGAGGCGTTCGGCCCACCAGCCTCTGGTGATCGCCCGCGCGTACTGCAGACCCGCGGCCGCACCGGCGTCACCGGAGTCCGCCACGATCTGTACGGCGGTGTGCCGGACCAGCGCCTCGACCGGTGGGTCCGACGTCGGCGGCAGGTCGACTCCGGCCTGCGAGGCCGCCTCGATCGCGTCGTCGAGCCGGCCGAGCGCGGCGTACGCCTTGGCCAGGTAGGCACCGGCGATCGCGGTCAGCTCCAGGTCGCCGAGCTTGGCGAGCTGGTCGCGGCAGTCCTTGAGGATCACCGCGGCCTCGGCCGGCTCGGCGTCCCAGCTGCTCGCGGCCAGCCACATCCGCCCGGCCATCGGCCAGTAGCCGAGCAGGTCGGCGCTGACGATCGCCTGGTTCGCGTCGGCGGCCCAGCGGCGCGCCTCGGAGTGCCGCAGCGCGATCTGCTCGTCGTACGACGGATCGCCGAGTCGCTCCATCTCATGGGCCCAGCGCAGGTTCGACTCGGCCAGGTTGAGCCGGTCGATCACCGGGGCCTCCGGCAGCCCGAGCGGGTCGCTCATGGTCGCCGCGGCCTCCTCGAAGTGCGGGATGCACAGCTCGAACAGGCGGAGCAGGTCGTAGGCGTAGCCGAGGCCGGTGTGCGCCCAGCTGGCGAGCCCGGCGTCGTGCGTGCGGGACAGGGCGTTCTCGGCCGCGACCAGGTCGGTGACCGAGTCGCCGCCCTCACCGGTGCGGATCAGGGTGACGATCCGCAGCCCCAGCGCGTTCGCCTCCCAGCCGGGCTCGTCGATGGTGCGGGCGATCCGGATGCAGCCGTCGACCGCGTCCAGCGCCTCCTCGGCGTCGGTGCCGTGGTGCGCGGCGACCGCACGGACGTACTCCGCGGCGGCCCGCTCGGGCGTCGGCTCCGGTCCGAGCTCGGTCAGCAGCCGGCGGATGTCCTGCATCGCCTCGGCCGGGCTGCCCGACTGGGCCCGCGCCATCGCCGCCGCGATCCGCGCGGTCACCGCCATCCCTTACCTCCAACCACACTCTCGCTCACCGGTGCCGGCGTTTGTCCTCGTACAGCCGGCTGTCGGCCAGCGGGACCAGCCGGTCCACGGGTACTCCTTCGGCGGTCGCCGCGTACCCGATGCTCAGGCCGAGCTCGGCCAGCCAGGGCTTGCCGGTCCCGGCCACGATGCCGGCCACCGCCGCCCGGATCCGTTCGGCCAGCTGGTAGCCGCCCTTCGCGTCCGGCTGGTCCAGCACCACGAAGAACTCGTCGCCGCCCGATCGAATCACGGCGTCGGTCGACCGGGCCTGTTCTACCAGCAGGTTTGCCACAACCTGCAGCAATTCGTCCCCGCAGGCGTGCCCGAAGGTGTCGTTGACGATCTTCAGCCGGTCCACGTCGATGGCCAGCAGGGTGACCGCGCGCTGCGAGTCGCGGGCCGCGGTGAGCCGCTCGTCCATCGCCCGGCGGTTGCCGATCCCGGTCAGCGGGTCCTGCCGGGCCGCGTGCCACTCGGCGTCGTGCCGCGCGGACAGGTCGTGCGCGTCGAGTGCGTGCCGTACGGCGTTCAGCGCGCGGCGCCGTTCCTTCCACCAGGCCCGGGCGACCGAGTGCGCGTAATCCAACCCGGCAAGGGCTCCCGGGTCACCAGCGACCGCTGCCAGCTCCGATCTGGTCTGCAGCACGAGCATCTGGGTCGCCGGGTCGGCCAGCGGGATCAGGTCGTCGACAGCACGAGCAGCAGCCGCCTGCGCCTTCTCCAGCTCGCCCGCAAGCTCGAAAGCCCTTGCCAGGTAGGCCCCGGCGATCGCCAGCCGCTCTGTCTCGCCCAGCTTGCAGATCTGGTCGCGGCACTCGGCCAGCTCCACCGCTGCTGCCGCAGGGTCGTCCGCTGTCACCGCAGCCGCCAGCCAGAGCCGGGCGCTGAGCCGCCAGTACTCCTGGTTCTCGTCGTCGACGATGACGCGCTCTGCATCCCTTGCCCAGTAGGCCGCCGAGGCCAGCCGCTCCTGGATCTCCTGCTGGTACGACGGATCGCCGAGCCGCTCCAGCTCGTGCGCCCAGCGCAGGTAGGTCTCGGCGAGGTTCAGCCGGTCGATCGCCTCGGACTCGGCCAGCTCGAACACGTCGGCGTCGGTCTGCGTGGCGGCCTCGAAGTGCGGGATGCACAGCTCGAACAGCCGCAGGACGTCGTACGCGTACCCGAGTCCGGTGTGCGCCCACGCGGCGAGCCCGGCGTCCGTCGTACGGCTGAGAGCTGCTTCGGCCGCGACCAGGTCGGCGACGGTGTCGCCGCCGCGGCCGCTGCGGGCCAGGTTGATGATCCTGATCGGGAAGGCGTTCGCCTCCCAGCCGGGCTCGTCGATCGCGCGGGCGACCTGCAGGCAGGCCTCGACCGCAGCGAGCGCCTCGTCGGCGTCGCTGGCGTGGTGGGCGGTGACGCCGCGGACGTACTCCGCGGCGGCCAGCGCGTAACTGGGCTCCGGCCCGAGACCGGCCCGGATCGCCTCGATCTCGACGGCCGCGGCGTGGTGGCCGCCGGACTGCGCCAGCGTCATCGCCGCCGCGATCCGGGCTGTGTGTGGACCCCCGTCCATCCCCATCGTGCTGCAGGCCCTCCTGGTCTGGACCAGCTCGCAGGGTCGAGCCGGACCGCCCATTGTGGTCCCGAGTCAGCGCGCTGTCACGGGCTCGGACCGTTCACCGGCGCTGACTTGACGCAGTCTTGTGCATCCGGTGCGTCACCGGCCGGCCTGAAACGTTCAGCCGGCGGCCTGCTGGGCGCCGGCCGTGGCGTGCAGCTGCACCGGCAGCGACTCGACGCCGTACACGATCGAGAAGTCGCGGAACCGCAGCTGCTCCTCGGCGACCGCCAGCGACAGGTCGGGAAAGCGGTGCGCCAGCGCGGTGAACGCGGCCCGCAGCTCCATCCGGGCCAGCTCGGCGCCGACGCAGCGGTGCATGCCGTGGCCGAACGCGAGGTGCGCGGCCGGGACCCGCTCGGGCCAGAAACTCTCGGCGTTCGGGCCGAAGATCTCCTTGTCCCGGTCGGCACCGGACAGCGACACCGCGACCAGGTCGCCCTTCTTCACCTGGTGGCCGAACAGCTCCTGGTCGTGCCGGGCGAAGCGCGGGAAGGCGACCTGGACGACGGTCAGGTAGCGCAGCAGCTCCTCGACGATCGTGTCGACGGCGCCCGGCTCGTTGCGGATCCGGGCGAAGTTGTCGGGGTCGCGCAGCAGCACCAGCGTGCCGAGCGCGAGCATGCTGGCCGAGGTCTCGTAGCCGCCGAGGAAGACGCCGTCGGCGAGGCCGCCGAGCTCGATGTCGTCGATGGTGTCGCCCTGCTCGCGGATGATCGAGCCGATCAGCCCGTCGCCGGGGTCCTTGCGCTGCTTGCGGACGATCTCGAACAGGAAGTCGCGCGACTCGCTGGCCGAGCCGAAGACGCCGATGCCGCCGCCGGACAGGTCGAACCGGGCCGGGCCGAGGGCACGGAACCGGTCGCGGTCGTTCTCCTCGACGCCGAGCAGGTCGGCGATCAGCAGGAACGGCACGTTGAAGGCGAAGTCGGCGACGATGTCGGCGACCGGGCCCTTGGCCTCCATCAGGTCGAGCTGGTCGTTGACGATCTTCTCGATCGCCGGTTCCAGCCGGGCCAGCCGGCGCTTGGTGAACTCCGGCGTCAGCAGCTTGCGCAGCCGGGTGTGGTCCGGCGGGTCGGTGAAGCCCAGCCCGCCGATGCCCTCGGACGGCTTGTTCGGGTCCGAGGCGATCAGCGGCCGGATGTCGTTGCTGAAGTTGGTGCTGTCGGCCAGCACCGCCTTGGCCTCGGCGTACCCGCTGACCATCCAGACGTTCATCCCGAACAGGTGGGCCAGCTTGTGCACCGGCTCGGTCTCGCGGATCCGTTCCATCTCGGGCGCCGGGTCGAGACCTTCGCGACGCAGCGGCAACGACACCTGGCGGGGGAACATCTTCATCTTCGACAGGTCCAGACCACCTCTGCGGCTGGTCCTGCTCAGCAGCCGGCTGCCGACCCACTTCTTCAGGTATGTCGCAACCATGACTCCCACGCGCCCTCTCTGGAACAGCTGCCCGGCAACGGCTTTCGTCTGTCTCGAAAGTAGCCGTCACGAGGACCAGAACTGATGGTGTTGGCACCACTCGGATGGTGGCGTTGGCACCACCATGGGAGGGGGCCACGGCCGTGCCAGCACGAAGCGTGTCATGCCGGGGGGCCCTGTTGCCACCGGAACCCACCTGTTGTTCCCCCTTACTGGCGGGCAGGTGGGTTCCGGGGGTGGTCTCAGGGAAAGTCCAGCCGAAAGTCGGTTGCGCTCGGGGCGGTTGCCCCTTCGGTCAGGAGTCCTTGCAGGTCAGCCGGGCGTCGGCCCAGTCGGCGTGGTCGCTGGTGACACCGTCACCCGCGTCGGTCACCTGCAGGGTCAGGTTCTGGCCGCCGGTCACGTCGACGGTGACCGGTACCGTCGGCGAGTTCCCGGTGAGCAGGTCCGATGTGTACTTCACCACACCGTCGACGGCGACCTTGAAGCTCACCTTGCCCCGGTCCTCCATCTCGTCGTCGATCCCGAGCTGCGCGCTGAAGCTGCTGCAGTTGCCGCCGAGCCGGACGCTGACCGACGACGGCGCGTGCGTCCCGATGCCCTTTGCATACTGCGTCCCGGCCAGGGTCAGCGGACCGCCGTCACCGGCGCCGTCCTCACCGTTGCTCTTGTCGCGCTCGACCGGTCCCCAGCCGTTGGTCGAGTCGGTCCACTCCAGGTCGCTGATCCACGGCTGCCCGGTCGGTGCCGGAGGCAAAGGCTTGTCGGCGAGCGTCGCCGCGAAGAAGCCGAGACCACCGCCGGGCAGCTTGATCGCCTTGACGGTCTTGCCCGCGGTCAGCGGTACAGCGGTGTAGAAGACCCGGTAGTCGGTGGTCGTGTTCGCCAGACCACTCGCCGTGTAGCGGCCCTTCACCGACACTGCCTGCTTGGCGCCGCCGGTGGTCGGGTCCTGACAGCACCAGTTCGGCAGCTGGAGCGGTGCCTGGGACTCGGTGCCGTCGGTGTAGATGACGGTGACGTTGCCCTTGGCATTCAAGCTGGCGCCTGCGCCGAGCAGCGCCAGGTGCGAACCGGTGCCGCTGACCAGGATCGGCGCGGGCTGGTCCTTCACCAGGTTCGCCGTACCGGGGGCTCCGGTCGGCCAGGTGAACTCGGCGCCCTGGACGGTGACCTTGGTGCCCGGCGTGAAGCCGGCCGCGGCGAGTGCTTCACCGTTGAAGCTGTTGCCGGAGCCGTCGAAGTTGCCCTGGGCGTAGGTGTTGGCGTCGCTGATGCCGACGACGTTCGCAGCCTGCGACAACGATGCGTACGGCAACTGCGCGGTGGCCACCGTGCTGTTGCGGTACGACGCGTCATGGACTCGGTAGGTCGCGTCGAGCCGCAGGGTGAAGCTCGCCGGTTGCACCGACGCGGCCGGAGTCACCCGGAGCTTGGTGGTGACGGTCTTGCCCGGGTCCACCTTGGCGAACGTGCTGGTGCCGGTGGCGGTCCAGCCTGCCGGGAGGTTCGGGACCAGTCGCACGTCGCGCATGGTCGTCGTACCGGCGTTCGTGAAGGACGCGGTGACCTCGGTGGCCTGGCCGGGGGCGTTCCACAGCGACGGGCTGCTCAGCTCCGGCGTACCGAAGGTGTCGGTGACGACCTTGCCGCCACCGACCGAGGTGGTCTGCGCGAGCCGGACCGTCGCGGACTTGCCGGTGGAGATCGAGGTGGTCTTCACCAGCACGACGCCGTTCTCGTAGTACCAGCCCGACGAGGCCGCGAGGTAGGCGTTCTTGCTGACCAGCTTGGTGAGCTTGCGGTTGTCGAGCGTCACGTCACGCGGCGCGGTGCCGGTGTGCACGGTCAGCTCGTACGGCCGCGCGCTCGGCTTGCCGGCGTACGAGCCGCGGCTCTCGCCGATCTTCACCGTCACGTCGCCGCGGGCCGCGGTCGGTGCGGTCACCTCGAGCTTCTGGGTGGCCGACTTGTTCTCCTTGTAGTTGCGGGTGACGCGGTCGTCCTCGTACAGGTCGAACGACGACTTGCCGTCGGGGTAGACGTCGACCGTGAGCCGGTCGCCGAAGCCCTGCTCGGTGGCGGTGTTGATCCCGGCCTTCCACATCGGGACGACGGCGCCCGCCTTCACGAACAGCGGCAGCGTGTCGAGCGGCGCGTGGTAGCCGTTGATCGTGGTCGGACCTTGGTAGACCTTGCCCGTCCAGTAGTCGATCCAGCGCCCCTTGGGCAGGTAGATACCGCTCTTCACCTCGTCGGCGTTCCACATCGGCGCGACCAGGAACTCCTTGCCCGCCAGGAACTCGTACTTCGCCGCGTCGCCCCAGGTGTTCGGGTCGGTCGGGTACTCCAGCACCAGCGAGCGGTTCAGCGGAGCGCCGGTGCGGTGCGCCTCCGCGGCGTACGAGTAGAAGTAGGGCAGCAGCCGCTCGCGCAGCTTCAGGTACTTGCGGTTGATGCTCGTGTACGGCTCGCCGTACGTCCACGGCTGCTTGTACGCCGGGGTCGCCCAGCCGGACATCGTCATCAGCGCCGGCGTGAACGCCTTCCACTGCAGGTCGCGCGTGTAGCTGGTCGGCGAGCCGCCGAAGATGCCGTCGATGTCGCCCGCGCTGTAGGCGATCCCGGAGTTGCCGGAACCGGTGATCGCGGGGATCTGCCACTTGATCGCGTCGAGCGAGCCGCTGTGGTCACCGGTCCACTGCACCGCGCAGCGCTGGGCGCCGGCCCAGCCCTCGACCATCCAGGCGAAGCCGCGGGCGTTGCTGTACTGCTCGATGCCGTCGTGCGCGGTGTCGCAGGCGCTCAGCGCGTACCGGTAGCCCGGTCCGACCCAGGCGACGTCCAGCTTGCGCACCCGGACGCCTGCCTCGCCGACCTCGGCCGGCTGGCGGTCCAGCGAGGACTGCGTCCACAGGCCCATCTGGATGCCGCGCTTGTTCAGCTCCTCGCCGGTCTGCTTCAGCGGAGCGATCTCCCGTTTGCCCCACCAGGTGCCGTCGACCTGCTCGGAGTCAGTGTCGTCGGAGTAGCCGCAGCCGTAGTCGTCGTTGACCAGCATCCAGCCGCCGGGCATGTCCTCGTCGCGGAACTTCTGGGCGACCTTCACCGCGTCGAGCGTGGTGGTCTTGTCCGGGTGCACCTTCCAGTCGTTGCTGGTGTCCGGGTCGGTCGCGTAGTGGCCGCGGTTGTAGCAGTCGGAGTCGCCGTACTCGAGGCCGTAGACCGGTGGCATGAAGGGCCGGCCGGTCAGCTCGGTGTAGCGGTCGAGCGAGGTCTTGAGGTCGCCGACGAAGTAGTAGGCGTCGAAACGCTTCTCGTCGTGCCGGGTGACCACTGGTTCGGTGAACGAGTAGCTGCCGGGGGAGAAGGTGTTGCGCAGTACGCCGTACCCGGCGGTGCTCATGTAGTAGGGAGAGGCGTTCGGGTTGCCGCCGTCCTCCCAGTTGAAGTCGCGGGAGACGGTGATGGTCTGGTCGCGGTGCGAGAAGCGGCCGTTCTGCATGCCGCCGCCGAAGAACTGTTCGGTGGCGCCGCGGCTCAGCGACTGACTGGCCTCGGTGTCTGTCCACGAGAGCGGCGCGGTCTCGGACCAGACTCGCTGACCGTTGGACCGGTAGAGGGAGAAGCGCAGCGGGGACTTGTTCGCGCGCACCTCGATCTTGCCGGTGGTCAGCGAGTAGTAGCTGCCCCGGTCGCGCCAGCTCGTCTTCGGCTTGGCGTAGTCGGTCTTCGCGACGATGTTCGACGCGGGCGCCGTCGGGTCGGTGGGCGGGGTGTTGGCCGGGTCCGTGAACTCGCCGTCCGGCGCGAGCCAGAGCCGGAACACGTCGTCCTTCACGAAGACCACGCGCACCTTCGCGGTGCCCGCGGTCAGCGTGTACGTCGCGTTGTCGGCGGCGAAGGCGGTCACCGTGCCCAGCGACGTCCCGGCGGCGGGCTCGGCGAAGGACTCCGCCGAGGCCGTGCCGACCAGGGCGCCGGCGAGGACGGCGAGGGCCGTGGTCAGCAAAGCTGAACGTTTAAGGTTTGGAAAGATGCTCACGAAAGCCTCACTTCACGCATCTATGAACAGTTTCGGCTATTGATAACTGATCGGCGCCGCGCTGTCACTAGCTCGGCCGTCATCAAAGTGAGACGGGTCCTCCATCGGACGGTGGATCCCCGGTCACAGTGCGTGCGGCGACGATGTTGCGCATGGCGAACTGTCGAAGGATCAACCACGCGGTGCTCGGCGTCCTGGCTCTCGCTCTGCTCGCCGTCCCGCTGACCGCGCAGGCCCGGACCACCCAGGACCCCGTCTACACGCCGACGACCTTCGACCTGCCCGAGCCGACCGGCCGCTACGACTTGGGCACCACCGAGCTGCATCTGGTCGACCGGGCCCGGGCCGACTCGACAGCGCCGAGCGGCAAGCGCGAACTGATGGTCAGCGTCTGGTACCCGGCCGCCGGCATCGGCCGCGACGCGCCGCTCGCGAAGTACATGCCGAAGAAGACCGCCGAGTACGTCGGCCGCCAGTGGTCCGAGGCGTTCTGGCTGCCCGGCACCGTGCTCGATTTCGCCAACACCGAGACGCACGCGAAGGTCGGCGTACCGGCCCGGTCCGGCAAGCACCCGGTTGTCGTCTTCTCGCCGGGCTACCCGTTCAGCCGGTTCCTCAACACCTCGCAGGCCGAGGACCTGGCCAGCCGCGGCTACGTGGTGGTCAGCCTGGACCACACCGGCGAGACGCCGGTCGAGTTCCCCGACGGCCGGTTCGTGCCGGGTCACGACCCGGACCAGGCGCCGACCGCCGAGCTGATCCACGACGTGGTCGACACCCGGACGGCCGACACGCGGTTCGTGCTGAACCAGCTCGAGCAGCTGGCCGCCGGCCGGAACCCGGACGCCGAGCAGCGCAAGCTGCCGCACGGGCTGCGGAACAGCCTCGACCTGCGGCGTACCGGGATGTTCGGGTACTCACTCGGCGGCTACACCACCGCCAACACGATGCTGCAGGACCGGCGGGTGCAGGCCGGCGCGGACCTGGACGGCACGCTGTCGGACAGCAAGGAGGACCAGCTGGTCGGCGAGGTCGCGCGCAAGGGGCTGAAGCGGCCGTTCCTGCTCTTCGGCTCCGACACCAGCCAGCGGCTCGACCCGAAGGCGCCGAACTACGACCCCTCCTGGGCGGCGTTCTGGAAGGCGCAGCAGGGCTGGAAGCTGAACCTGCAGCTGAAGGGGTCGGAGCACTTCGCGTTCTGCGACTTCCGCTTCGTCTTCGCGCAGCTGTTCCACCACGTGTACGGCGACGACGAGCTGATCCCGATCGCCGTCGGCAAGCTGGTCGGCAAGCTCGACGAGACCGCGGCGGTGTCCGCTCAGCGGGACTACCTCGCGGCCTTTTTCGACCAGAGTCTGCGCGGCCGGCCGCAGTCGCTGCTGCGGAAGGAATCGGGTCGGTTCCCCGCCGTGGGATTCGTCCGCTGAGCCGCTCCCGGCCGTGCTTTCGGTCACCCGAATGCGGCGCGTGGCGGCGCGACCGGTTACCGTGCGTTGAGAAATGCGTTGCTGTCGGCCGTACTCTGTCTTCGGGCAGGGTCGGTGCTCGGGGTTGTGCTCACGGGGAATGAGCAGTCCGGCCGCAGGCGTTGGTCGGTCCTAGAGGACGTAGACAGCAAGGAGCGCAGTGGCAGGGGCAGCAGGAACCAAGACATCGTCCGGAACCGCTTCGGCGGGCACCGGGCGCCGGCTGGTGATCGTCGAGTCGCCGAAGAAGGCGCGGATGATCGCCGGTTTCCTGGGGTCCGGGTACGTGGTGGAGTCCAGCTTCGGCCACATCCGGGACCTGCCGAAGGGGGCCGACGAGATCCCCGCCAAGTACAAGGGGCTGCCGTGGGCCCGGCTCGGCGTGAACATCGACGACCACTTCGACCCGCTGTACGTCGTACCGGCCGACAAGAAGGCGCAGATCCGCAAGCTCAAGGACCTGCTCAAAGAGGCCGACGAGCTCTACCTGGCCACAGATGAGGACCGCGAGGGCGAGGCCATCGCGTGGCACCTGCTCGACGAGCTGAAGCCGAAGGTCCCGGTCAAGCGGATGGTCTTCCACGAGATCACGCCGAAGGCGATCCAGGACGCGGTCGGCAGCGCCCGGCAGATCAACGACGCCCTGGTCGACGCCCAGGAGGCGCGCCGGATCCTGGACCGGCTCTACGGCTACGAGGTCTCCCCGGTGCTGTGGAAGAAGGTCATGCCGAAGCTGTCGGCGGGCCGGGTCCAGTCGGTCGCGATCCGGATGGTGGTCGACCGCGAGCGGGAGCGGATCGCGTTCCGCTCGGCGTCGTACTGGGACCTGGACGCGACGCTCGACGCCGGTGAGGGCAAGACGCCCCGGCTGTTCCCCTCCCGGCTCGTCTCGGTGGACAGCCGGCGGGTGGCGCAGGGCCGCGACTTCGCGTCGACCGGTGAGCTGAAGAGCCAGAACACCGTCCACCTCGACGAGCCGACCGCGACCGCGCTGGCCGCGGCGCTGCGCGAGTCGCAGTTCACCGTGCGCTCGATCGAGTCCAAGCCGTACACCCGCAAGCCCTACGCGCCGTTCCGCACCACCACGCTGCAGCAGGAGGCCGGCCGCAAGCTCGGCATGTCCGCCTCGCAGACGATGCAGATCGCCCAGCGGCTGTACGAGAACGGCAACATCACCTATATGCGTACCGACAGCGTCACGCTGTCGGACACCGCGATCACCGCCGCCCGGGCCCAGGTCCGCGAGCTGTACGGCGCGACGTACCTGCCGGACAAGCCGCGCGTCTACACCTCCAAGGTGAAGAACGCCCAGGAGGCGCACGAGGCGATCCGGCCGGCCGGTGAGCAGTTCCAGACCCCGGCCCAGACCGGGCTGTCCGGCGCGGAGTACCGGCTGTACGAGCTGATCTGGATGCGCACGATCGCGTCCCAGATGAAGGACGCGGCCGGCAACAGCGTCTCGATCAAGATCGACGCGACCGCCTCGACCGGGGAGAAGTGCGAGTTCACCTCGTCCGGCCGGGTGATCACGTTCCACGGGTTCCTGAAGGCCTACGTCGAGGGCGCGGACGACCCGTCGCACGAGACCGACGACCGGGAGACCCAGATCCCCGACGTGTCCGAGGGCGACGTGCTCCCGGCCACCGAGGTGCTCGCCTCCGGGCACGAGACCAAGCCACCGTCGCGCTTCACCGAGGCGACGCTGATCGCCCAGCTGGAAGAGCGCGAGATCGGCCGGCCGTCGACGTACGCCTCGATCCTGGGCACCATCCAGGCCCGCGGCTACGTGTACAAGAAGGGCAACGCGCTGGTTCCGGCCTGGCTGGCCTTCGCCGTGGTCCGGCTGCTCGAGGAGCACTTCACCCGCCTGGTCGACTACGCGTTCACCGCCTCGATGGAGGACGTGCTGGACGACGTCGCCGCCGGGAACCTGCAGCGCGAGGGCGTGCTCGGCCGGTTCTACTTCGGCGACGACGACCTCGAGGGCCTGCAGTCGATGGTCAGCGACCTCGGTGACATCGACGCCCGGGAGATGTCCACCTTCCCGGTCGGACCGCCGGACAGCGGCATCGTGGTCCGGGTCGGCCGCTACGGCCCGTACGTCGAGGGCCCGGACGAGACCCGCGCGAACGTGCCGGAGGACCTGCCGCCGGACGAGCTCACCGTCGACAAGGCGAAGGAGCTGCTCAGCCAGCCCTCCGGTGTCGAGATCGAGCTGGGCGCGGTCCCGGACAGCGGGCTGCAGGTGGTCGCGAAGGCCGGCCGGTTCGGCCCGTACGTGACCGAGGTGCTGCCCGACGACGCGCCGAAGAGTGCCAAGCCGCGGACCGGCTCGCTGCTCAAGTCGATGACGCTGGACACGGTCACGCTCGACGACGCGCTCAAGCTGCTCTCGCTGCCGCGGGTGGTCGGCAAGGACCCGGAGTCCGGTGACGAGATCACCGCGCAGAACGGCCGCTACGGGCCGTACCTGAAGAAGGGCACCGACTCGCGGTCGCTGCAGACCGAGGACCAGATCTTCGAGATCACCCTCGAGGAGGCGCTGAAGATCTACGCCGAGCCCAAGCAGCGCGGCCGGCGGGCCGCCGCGCCGCCGCTCAAGGAGCTCGGCGAGGACCCGGAGTCGGGCAAGCCGGTGGTGGTCAAGGAGGGCCGCTTCGGTCCCTACGTCACCGACGGGGAGACCAACGCGACGCTGCGCAAGGACGACTCGGTGGACAGCATCTCGCTGCTCCGGGCGGCCGAGCTGCTGGCCGACAAGCGGGCCCGGGGCCCGGTGAAGAAGACGGCCAAGAAGGCGGCGAAGAAGACCACCGCCAAGAAGACGGCCGCCAAGAAGACCACCACCAAGAAGGCCGCGGCCAAGAAGACCACGAAGAAGGCCGCCGCCAAGAAGTCCTGAGAGACTGGACCATGGCGCCAACCCGAGAAGACAGCGGCCCGCAGGGGCCGGCCGAGGTCACCGCGCGACGGCTGCGCGAGCGCGGTGAGCGGGTGACCCCGGCCCGGCTGGCGGTCGTCGAGGTGCTCGCCGGGACCGACGAGCACCTGAGCGCCGAGCAGATCGGCGAGCGGGCCGAGGAGCTCCGGCCGGGCATCCACCGGGCGACCGTGTACCGGGCGCTGGACGCGCTCGGCGAGTTCGGCCTGGTCACGCACGTGCACCTGGGCCGCGCCGGTACGACGTACCACCTGTCCGGCGAGCTCGCCCCGCGGCACCTGCACCTGCGCTGCTCCGAGTGCGGGACGGTGCTGGACGCGCCCGGCGACACCCTCGACCCGGCCCGCCGCAAGCTCCAGCGCGACCTGGGTTTCCAGCTCGCGCCCGAGCAGGTCGCGCTGGTCGGGGTTTGTCAGGACTGCGCGGGCTGATTTCCTGTCCATATCTGTTCATCGGTGTGGATTCGTGAACAGATCGGTCGTAGGCTCGTCGTTCGTGACCTACGACCACAGTTATGTCGAAGACTTCGCCCCGGCCGCCGGTGTCCTGCCCCCGCGGGCCTGGCTGGACGACGACTCCGCCCGGGTCGCGCTGACCGGTGACTGGAGCTTCCGGCTCTCGCCGAGCGTGGCCGAGGCCCCCGACGACCTGAAGGACCCCGACACCAGCGGCTGGGACACGATCAGCGTCCCCGGCCACTGGCAGCTGCAGGGCTACGGCGCCCCGGCGTACACGAACATCGACTACCCGTTCCCGCTGGACCCGCCGTACGTGCCGACCGACAACCCGACCGGCGACTACGTGCGGACCGTCGCGGTGCCGGCCGACTTCGCCGGGACGCGGATCGTGCTGCGCTTCGAGGGAGTCGACTCGCGGTTCGCGCTGCACGTCAACGGTGAGCTGGTCGGCTGGTCGTCCGGCTCCCGGCTGCCCAGCGAGTTCGACGTCACCGAGCTGGTCACGCCCGGGGAGGACGCGCGGATCGCCGTCCGCGTGCACCAGTGGTCGGCCGGCAGTTACGTCGAGGATCAGGACATGTGGTGGCTGTCCGGGATCTTCCGTGAGGTCAACCTGCTGGCGCTGAAGCCGACCGCGCCGACCGACGTGTTCGTGCACGCGTCGTACGAGGGACCGGGCGGGACGCTGAAGGTCGACTCCGACGTCGCCGGGACGGTCGTCGTACCGGAGCTCGGGCTGGAGCTGGCGACCGGCGAGCAGACCGTGGTCGCGCAGGTCGAGCCGTGGAGCGCCGAGAGCCCGAAGCTGTACGACGGCGTCGTCCGCACCGACGGCGGCGAGGTCCGGGTCCGGATCGGTTTCCGGACCGTCGCGATCGCCGACGGCGTCCTGACCGTGAACGGCAACCGGGTCCTGTTCAACGGCGTGAACCGGCACGAGACGCACCCCGACCGCGGCCGCGCGCTGACCGAGCAGGACATGCTCGACGACGTGCTGATCATGAAGCGGGCCGGCATCAACGCCGTCCGGACCAGCCACTACCCGCCGCACCCGCACTTCCTGTCGCTGTGCGACGAGTACGGCCTGTACGTCGTCGACGAGTGCGACCTGGAGACGCACGGCTTCGGCTACGAGCCGCAGCCGCCGAACCTGCCGAACCCGGTGATGGACGAGCGCTTCCGCCCCGACCTGGTCTCCCGGATGCAGCGGATGATCCAGCGCGACAAGAACCACGCCAGCATCGTGATCTGGTCGCTCGGCAACGAGTGCGGGATGGGCGACAACCTCAAGGCCATGTACGACGCGGCGAAGGAGCTCGACCCGTCGCGGCCGGTGCACTACGAGCGCGACACGCACGCCGAGTTCGTCGACATCTACTCGCAGATGTACACCTCGCCCGAGGACGTCGCGAAGATCGGCGAGGACACCTCGTCGTACCGGGAGCTGCCGTTCATCCTCTGCGAGTACGGGCACGCGATGGGCAACGGGCCGGGCGGGCTGCTCGACTACCGGGAGCTGTTCGAGAAGTACCCGCGCTGCCAGGGCGGTTTCATCTGGGAGTTCATCGACCACGGGCTGCGCAAGACCGAGGACGGGCAGGAGTTCTACGCCTACGGCGGCGACTTCGGCGAGACCATCCACGACGGCAACTTCGTCTGCGACGGGCTGCTGTTCCCGGACCGGACGCCGTCGCCGGGCATGCTCGAGTACGTCAAGGTGATCGAGCCGCTCCGAATCGTTGCCGATGGCAAGAATGTGGCGATCACCAACCGGTACGAGGTGCTGGACACCAGCCACCTGACGTTCCGGTACGTCGTCGAGGTCGAGGGCACGCAGGTCGCCGAAGGCTCGCTGACCGTACCGGCGATCGCGCCCGGCGAGACGGTGACGGTGGAGCTGCCGACTGCGGGTGACCAGGCCGAGACCTGGGTGACGGTCAGCGCGTCGCTGACCGACGGTACGGCGTGGGCCGAGGCCGGGCACCGGGTCGCCTGGGGACAGGTCCGGCTCGACGAGCCGGCCGCGTCGGCGCGCCCGGCAGCCTCCACCGGCTCGG
This sequence comes from Kribbella sp. NPDC104740, assembly GCF_055583505.1. NCBI lineage: Bacteria > Bacillati > Actinomycetota > Actinomycetes > Propionibacteriales > Kribbellaceae > Kribbella > Kribbella sp. NPDC104740. The sequence goes on from NZ_JBVJNV010000001.1 coordinate 236,938, forward strand.
ACGCCGCGGCGCGGACCGAGGGCGTCGGCGGAACCTGCACGGCGCCGGCCGACGGGGTCGCCGGGGTGCACGGGATCACAGTCGGCGGCCTGACGAACGCGCGGCTCGACGTCTGGCGGGCGCCGACCGACAACGACACGATCCCCGGCGTCGCCGAGGCGTGGCGCGAGCAGGGCCTGCACCGCGTGCAGCACCGGGTCGTCTCGGCGACTACGCACCAGACCGGCTGGAAGGTCGTCACCCGGACCGCGCCGCCCGCACTGCAGTGGGGCCTGGTCTCGACCTGGGTCTGGAGCAAGCTCGAGGACGGGCTGCACCTGGATCTCAGCATCACGCCCGAGGGCCAGTTCCCGGCGACACTGCCGCGGCTCGGCATCACCTTCGAGCTGCCGACGGTCGCGTCCGTCGAATGGTTCGGCGCCGGCCCGAACGAGGCGTACGTCGACACCCGCTCCGCGGCCGCCGTCGGCCGGTACTCGGCGACCGTGGCCGAGCTGCAGACGCCGTACGTGCGCCCGCAGGAGAACGGGCACCGGATCGACACCCGCTGGGCCGTCCTGAACGGTGCCGAGGGCACCCTTCGGGTCGAGGCGGCGCCGACGCTGTTCGGCCTGACCGTCCGCGACTGGACGACCCAGGACCTGGCCGACGCCAAGCACACGATCGACGTGAAGCCCGGCGGTACGACGTACGTGACGCTGGACCTGGCCCAGGCCGGCATCGGCTCGAACTCCTGCGGCCCGGCGCTCGCGGACAAGTACAAGTTGCTGACGGCACCGGCTTCGCTGTCGCTGAAGTTCAGCTATTCGACTGAGGCTGAATAGTTCGGAGCCCTGGAACCAGCAACGGTCGTGCCCACGTCCGAGTGAGCGTGCCGACCGGCACGAACCGTTGCTGGGAAAGGGAAAGACGAACATGGCGGACAAGCTCGAGGACCTGAAGAACCAGTACAACAACGTCAAGGAGTGGCAGTCCGAGATGCGGCAGATGGGGATGTCCGCGTCGGACAAGCAGATGCGGGACTCCGCGAAGCAGCTCGGCTCGCTGAGCAAGAAGATCGACAAGCTCGAAAAGGGCCGCTGACTCTTCCGCAGCGCTCCCGCCGTCGCGAGACGGCGGGAGCGGAACCCCTGGAGCGATCGATGTCCGAGCCGTACCGCCCGTACTTTCCGCACCTCGCGGCCTTCGTCTCCGAGTTCCTGGTGAAGGCCTACGTTCGCAAGCTGGGCCACGCCAACGTCTGGTGCCCGGAGTGGTACCGCCACTTCGAGGCGATGTGCCGCCTCGACGCCCTGTGGCGGTCCTGGGAGTACCTGCGCCAGGACGGCGACACCGGGATGTCGGTCTGGTGGCGCGACCACGCCGACCCGCACATGCGGGTGCTGCTCGACCCGGACGGCCCGTTCGGGCCGTGCCGGCGCGAGCACACCGAGTTCCCGGTGCCGGACCTTCCGGTGATCGACCCACCGGAAGGTCTCTTCGAGGACGAACGGGAACCGATCGCCGTCTCCGCCTAGCTCTGCTTGGTCAGCTTCCACAGGCCGGGCAGGATCGCGCCGGCGACGGCGGCCTTGATCAGGCCGCCCACGATGAACGGGGTGAAGCCGGCGGCGATCGCCTGACCCGCGTCGAGGTGCGCGGTGACGGCCAGCCACGGGACGCCGACGGCGAAGATGATGGCCTGACCGGCGACGAACAGCGGGAGCGCCTTCCACAGCGCCCGGTCGAGCTGGTGCTTGGCGGCCAGGCCGATCAGGTACGCCGCCGGCAGGAAGCCGACGATGTACCCGCCGGTCGCGCCGCTGATCACCTCGAAGCCGCCGGACGCCTCGCTGTAGAACGGCAGGCCGACCGCGCCGAGGACCAGGTAGAGCGCCTGACCGGCCAGCCCGCGGTGCGGGCCGAGCGCGGCGGCGGTCAGCACGACGGCCAGCGTCTGCCCGGTGATCGGCACCGGCGACCCCGGGACCGGGATCGCGATCTGCGCCAGCGCGGCGGTGAACAGCGCCGCGGTGACGACCAGCGCCACGTCACGGGCCCGGGACCGGCCCAGGACGTCGGCGAGCACGAGCGGGCGCTGAACGGGCAGGGGTACGGCGGTGGTCACGAAGCCTCCACATCGGTCGGCCGCCAGGCGAACCGGGCGGCCAGCTACTGAACGGGACGCCTCAGTCTGCCTCAGCTCCCTGCCCCGGCAACCACACCTGTGTCGGTGATCACTCCGGTTAGGAGGCGCCAGGAGCGGCTGTCTCCAGGCCGGCCTCAGCAGCCGCCGCCAGCAGGCGCTTGTCGTACGTGACCAGTGCTGTCAGCGCCAGGCCCTCCAGGACCAGGGTCTGGGCGCTCGCGAGGTGGATCGCGTCGAGGGTCCGCAGCATCGGGTCCGCGTAGGCGGCCGCGGTGGCGAGCACGGTGTCGTCCATCGGCACCCGGTCGAGCCGGGCCAGCACCGTGGGAACGGCGGCGAGCCGGCCGGGGTCGGAGCGGCGGAGGGCCCGGGGGACCTCGGTCAGCACCAGCGACGACGCGACCAGTTGAGTGTCGGACTGGGCCGTCAGCCACGCGACGAGGGCTGCACTTTCCGCCTCCGGGCGGATCAGTTTCACGATCGCGGCGGAGTCCAGGTAGATCACAGACGCTCCTCGCGGAGGTCCGAGACGATGTCGGTGGAGTCGGTCGACAGATCCGGCTCACCGAGCGGCATGACCACCGGCGCCGAGATGGTGGACGGGATCAACCGGCCACGGCGGATCAGCTCGCCCCGGGTGGTGGTGGCGTGGTCGATCGGGACCAGGCGGGCCGCGGGCCGGCCGCTGACCGTGATCTCCACGGACTCACCGTTGGCGACCCGGGCCAGTACGGCGCTGGTGTGCTGATTGAGCTCGCGCACGGGGATGCTGTCCATGAACCGAGTGTAGAACACAGTGTTCTACACTCGGTAGTCCCGCAGGCTCCCCTCAGGGAACATCTCGTCGGTGCGGCCGACTAGGCTCTGTGTCGTGCCGGAGGTATACGACCCGCTGACCGATCCTGCACCGGCCCACGACGTCCGGGCGGTGTTGCGGATCCGGGCGTTCCGGCGGCTCTGGATCGCCTTCGGGCTGTCCAGCCTGGGCGACTGGATCGGGCTGCTCGCGCTGACCGCGATGGCCAAGAACTTCGCCGGTGACGACTACCAGGCGGCCAACTTCGCGATCGGTGGGGTGCTGTTCCTGCGGGTGCTGCCCGCGCTGGTGATGGGTCCGGTGGCCGGGTGGGTCGCCGACCGGCTCGACCGGCGCTGGACGATGATCCTCGGCGACATGATCCGGGCGGCGTTCTTCGTCAGCATCCCGATCGTCGGCACCCTGACCTGGGTGCTGGTGGCGACGGTGCTGATCGAGATCGTCAGCCTGATCTGGGGTCCGTCCAAGGATGCCAGCGTGCCGAACCTGGTGCCCCGGCACCGGCTCGAGGCGGCCAACCAGCTGAGCCTGGTCACGACGTACGGGACGGCCCTGCCGGCCGCGGTGATCTTCACCGCGATCACGCTGGTCGGCCGGGGGCTGGGCGATGTCGCGATCGACCTGGCCGTCTACGTGAACGCGCTGACCTTCGCGGTCTCCGGGTTCGCGATCATCTCGGTCGCCGAGATCGGCCGGGCCGGGCGGCACGACCACGAGGAGCACCCGACGCTGTGGCGGACGATGGTCGAGGGCTGGTCGTACGTCACCGGTACGCCGGTGGTCCGCGGCCTGGTCGTCGGCATCTCCGGCGCCTTCGCGGCCGGTGCGGTGGTGATCGGCCTCGGCCGCACGTACGTCGAGGACCTGGACGCCGGTGACCCCGGGTACGGCGTGCTGTTCGGCGCCGTCTTCGGCGGTCTCGCGCTCGGGATGGGCTTCGCGCCGCGGATCTTCTCCGGGCTGTCCCGGCGCCGGCTGTTCGCGGCCGGGCTGGTCGGGTCCGGGATCGGGCTGGCCGGGCTGGCGCTGATCCAGCAGCTCGAGATCGCCACCATGATCGCGATCGTGCTCGGCTTCTGCGCCGGCGCCTCCTGGGTCTCGGGGTACACGCTGCTCGGCCTGGAGGTCCCGGACAACGTCCGCGGCCGGACGTTCGCGTTCGTGCAGTCGGCGGTCCGGACCGTGCTCGCGCTGACGCTCGCGGTGGCGCCGTTCGTCGCGGGGGCGATCGGGCGGCAGACGTGGAGCGTCGGCGACCGGTCGCTGAGCTACAACGGCGCCGCGCTGACGATGCTGATCGCGGCGGTGCTCGCGGGCGTGATCGGGCTGGTCGCGTGGAAGCAGATGGACGACCGGCCCGGCGTACCGTTCTGGCGCGATGTCCGGAAGAGCTTCGGGAAGACGCCGGGCGTCTACCCGACCACCGGGCTGTTCGTGGCGCTCGAGGGCGGCGAGGGCGCGGGCAAGTCGACGCAGTCCGCGCTGCTGGTCAAGTGGCTGGAGGAGCGCGGGCAGCATGTGCTGCTGACCCGCGAGCCGGGTGCGACGGATCTCGGCAAGACGCTGCGGCAGATCGTGCTCGACCCGGCGACCGGTGACATCTCGCACCGGGCCGAGGCGCTGATCTACGCCGCCGACAAGGCCGAGCACGTCGACTCGGTGATCAAACCGGCCCTCAAGGCGGGCTCGGTCGTGATCACCGACCGGTACGTCGACTCCGCGCTGGCCTACCAGGGCTCCGGGCGCGACCTGGACCTGTCGGACGTCGAGCGGGTGAACCGCTGGGCCACCGACGACCTCCGGCCGAACCTGACCATCCTGCTCGACCTGCCCCCGCGCAGCGGCCTGAGCCGCTTCGAGGAACGCGACCGGATCGAGGCCCAGTCCGCGGACTTCCACGAGCGCGTCCGGTCGGCGTTCCTGGAGCTGGCCGCCGCCGAGCCGCAGCACTACCTGGTCCTCGACGCCACTCAGGAGCGCGAGCAGATCGCCCAGCAGATCCAGGCCAGGCTGCTGCCCCTGCTCCCGAACGTCGGAGCGACCCCCGCGCCCGAGCAAGTACCGGCCGCCGATCAGGAGAGCTGACAGATGACGGTGTGGGACGACCTGGTCGGTCAGGAGCCTGCGGTGGACGTGCTGCAGCGCGCGGTCGCGGGAGCTGCGGCACGCCTGCGCGGTGAGAGCGGCTCCGCGACGGCGGGGATGACTCACGCCTGGCTGATCACCGGCCCGCCCGGCTCCGGCCGGTCCAACGCGGGCCGCGCCTTCGCCGCCGCACTCCAGTGCCCGAACGACGGCTGCGGCGAGTGCAACGAGTGCCGTACGGCGCTCAGCGGCGCGCACCCCGACGTCTCGCTGATCCGCACCGAGCTGCTCTCGATCCGCGTCGGAGAGATCCGCGAGCTGATCCGCCGGGCCGCGATGAGCCCGACCCAGGGCCGCTGGCAGGTGATGGTCGTCGAGGACGCCGACCGGCTCACCGAGCAGGCGGCCGACGCGCTGCTGAAGAGCATCGAGGAGCCGGCGCCGCGGACGGTCTGGGTGCTGTGCGCGCCGACCGTCGAGGACGTCGTACCGACGATCCGGTCGCGCTGCCGGCTGCTGGTGCTGCGGACGCCGCCGGTCGCGGCCGTCGCGGAGATGCTGAGCCGCAAGCTCGGGGTGGACGCCGAGCTTGCCGGGTTCGCGGCGCGGGCCGCTCAGGGCCACATCGGGCGGGCCCGGGCGCTGGCGCGGGACGAGTCGGTGCGCGAGCGGCGTACGAAGGTGCTCGAGGTGCCGTTCGCGCTGCGGGACCTCGGGGCCTGCCTGAAGGCCGCCCAGCAGCTGGCCGAGGCCGCCAAGGAGGAGGCCAAGGCGAGCGCCGCGGCCGTCGACGAGAAGGAGCGCGCCGAGCTCGAGCAGGCGCTCGGCGTCGGCACCAAGGGCGCCAAGCCGCGCGAGGCCGCGGCCGCGGTCAAGGATCTCGAGGAGCAGCAGAAGGCCCGGGCGAAGCGCTGGGAACGCGACGTGCTCGACCGCTCACTGGTCGACCTGATGGCGCTCTACCGCGACGTCCTGGTGGTCCAGACCCGGGCCGGCAGCGACCTGATCAACGCCGAGCTGCACAAGTCGATCGTCCAGTTCGCCGACCGGACCACGCCCGAGCAGACGGTCCGCCGGATCGGTGCCCTGGCCGCCTGCCGCGAGGCCATCGAAACGAACGTGGCCCCGCTGCTGGCCTTGGAAGCGATGACCATCAGCCTGTTCGAAGGCTGACTTTCGAGCACCGTGTTCGAGGCGTGAGACACGGGTCTGGGTTGCGGACTCGGTGTAACGAAGGTAGGGGTGCGGGCGATGTGCTGGCTGGCTGGGGAATTCAGCCGTTGGCCCTCGCTAAAGGAACTGGATGACCCAACCGCCTCGGCCTGTCGAGCCTGCGCGGTCGCTGCCGTCGGCTGAGTCGTGGCTGGACGGTGTGCCGACGCCGACGCAACGACGGCTGGACCGCTTCGCCGTCGCGGCGCTGGCCTTCAGCCTGCCCGGGCTGATCCCGGTGGGGGTCCCGCTCGCGATCCTGGCGCTGCGCCGGACCCGCCGGGCCGGGACCCGCGGCCGGCGGCTGGCCCAGGCGGCGCTGGCCATCTCGGGCTGCTGGGTGATCGCGATCGGCGTCGCCGCCGCGCTCGGCCTGTACGGCGAACGCCAGGCCGGAATCGGCCGGTCGGTCCCGATCGCCGAGGTCCGGGTGATGCAGTGCTTCCACGCCGACCTGTCGGCCGAGACGCTGCGGATGGTGACGATCGCCGACTGCGGCGCCTCGCACTCCGGCGAGGCCTACGCGAAGGTGACCGCGGCGATGACCGGCCTGTCGACCGAGCAGAAGGAGACCTCGGCGACCCAGCACTGCGCGACCGCCTTCCAGGAGTTCGTCGGGACGCCGTACGAGCGCTCGGACCTGGACATGTACTACGTGGTGCTGGAAGATCAAGCTGTTGCTGATGGCAACGTGCTGTGCATGGTGGGCGGGGAGCGCCTGGTGGGATCCATGCGGGGCGCGCAGCGCTAGGCCTGGGGGAGAAGACCATGACACAACCGCCGTACCCGCACGACCCGAACCGGCCGCAGGACCGGCCGCGGAGCTTCCCGTCGTACGGTCAGCCCCAGAATCCGCCGCAGCAGCCTGGGCCGGCGCCGTTCGTGCCGCCGTACTCGGCGCCTCAGCCGCCGCACTTCCAGCAGCAGTACCAGCAGTACCCGGCGCCGCAGTACCCGCCGGCGTACGGGCAGCCGCCGGTGCCGTACGGCTACGGCTACCCCGGGCAGGTGCGCCGGACCAACAGCCTGGCCACGGCCGCGCTCGCCACCGGGCTGGGCAGCATCATCTTCACGATCGCCGCGCCGGTCGCGATCGGGCTCGGGATCGCCGCGCTGGTCCAGATCAAGAAGCGCAACGAGGAAGGCACCGCGCAGGCGGTGGTCGGCCTGATCGCGGGCACCGTCGTGACGGTGGCCGCCGCGATCGTGATCGCGCTGATCGCGATCGGCGCCTCGCTGCCCGACGACGAGTACTCCAGCGGCGGGACGCCGGTCAGCTCGACCAGCGCCCCTGGCGTCTACATCGACGCGCTCGTGGTTGGCGAGTGCTTCGACGACACCTCCGACGAGGATGAGGTCACCCGCGCGGCCTGCAGCGTCGACCACGACGGCGAGCTGTACGCCGTGGTGACGCTGCCGGCCCAGGACTGGCCCGGTGACGAGAAGGTCGGCGAGCTCGGCGAGAAGGCCTGCAACGAGAAGTTCCGCGGGTACGTCGGGATCGATGTCTCCGACTCGGAGCTGGACCCGGTCAGCTGGTACCCCGAGCGGGCCGGCTGGAACAGCGGCGACCGGAACATCTACTGCACGGCGTACGGGCCGGACGGGGATCAGCTCGACCGGACCGTGAAGGACAGCAAGCGCTGAGTGACCGCCGGTGGCGAGTCTTCGCCACCGCCTCGACCTTCCGTGGGTAGTTGACGATTCAAGAGCTACTCTTGAATGAGTCAAACGAATGATTCACGGGGAGTGTGGGTTGTGGCGACGACGACGGTGACCGGCTACCTGCTGGACCGGCTGGCCGAGCTCGGGGTGCGGCATCTGTTCGGCGTACCGGGGGACTACAACCTGCAGCTGCTCGACGAGGTCGTCGCGCACCCGGCGATCGAGTGGGTCGGGACGGCGAACGAGCTCGGGGCGGCGTACGCGGCCGACGGGTACGCGCGGATGCGGGGGATCGGCGCGCTGCTCACGACCTCGGGGGTGGGCGAGCTCAGCGCGCTCAACGGGCTGGCCGGGAGCTACGCCGAGCTGCTGCCCGTCGTACACATCACTGGGAGCCCGAAGTCCGCGTTCGAGCGGACCGGGGCTTGGGTGCACCACACGGCCGCGGACGGGGACTACGAGCGGTTCGCTCGGGCGGCGGAGAGTGTGAGCTGCGCGCTGGCGACGCTGACGCCGGAGAACGCCGCCGGTGAGATCGACCGGGTGCTGCTGGCGGCGCTGCGGGAGCGGCGTCCGGTGTATTTGCGGATCCCGGCCGATGTGGCGACTGCTCCGATCGACTCGGCTGAGGGTGCGCTGGTCGTTGCCGAGCCGGAGGTGGACGAGGACGCGCTGCAGGGGTTCCTCCGGCATGCGCAGGTCGTGCTGGGGAGGGCCCGGACGGCGGTCGTGCTCGCCGACCACCTGGTAGACCGGTACGGCGCGCAGCACGAGCTCGACCTGTTGCTTGCCGAGAGCAACCTCCCGTACGCCGACCTGGCGATGGGCAAGGGCCTCGTCGACGAGTCCGACCCGCGGTTCGCGGGCACGTACTTCGGGGCGTTCAGCCGGCCGGGGACCCGGGAAGCCGTCGAGTCGGCGGACGTGCTGATCCAGGCCGGGGTGCGGTTCACCGACACGACGAGCGGGTTCTTCAGCCAGCAGATCGACCCGACGCGGGTGATCGATCTGCAGCCCGAGGCCGCGAAGGTGGGGAGCGCGCTGTACGCCGGCGTACCGCTGAAGGCAGCGCTGGCGGGGCTGGCGAAGTTGTTCGTCGATCTGCCTCCGTTCGTGTTCGAAGCGCCGGTCGCTGCGGACGCGCCAACGCTGTCGACGACGGGCTCCGCTGATGATTTGCTCTCGCAGGACGAGCTGTGGAGCCACCTGACCACGTTCCTGCGCGGCGACCACTTCGTCGTCGCCGACCAGGGAACGGCGTTCTTCGGGATGTCCGGCCAGCCGCTGCCGGCCGGCGCCGGGTTCATCGGCCAGCCGCTCTGGGGCTCGATCGGGTACGCGCTCCCCGCGCTGCTCGGCGCCCAGCTCGCCGACGACCGCCGCCGCGGCATCCTGCTCACCGGCGACGGCGCCGCGCAGATGACCGTCCAGGAGCTCGGCAGCATGGTCCGGTACGGCGTCAGCCCGATCGTCGTCCTGGTCAACAACCAGGGCTACACGATCGAGCGCGCGATCAACGGCCCACGGGCGGCGTACAACGACATCGCGCCCTGGAACTGGCACACGGTCGCCGCCGCGATGACCGCCGACCAGGCGCTGCTCCTCACCGCCCGCACGGCCGCCGAGCTGGACGAAGCGCTGGCCGAGGCGGACGCGGCGCCGGACCGCCTGGTGTTCCTCGAGGTCCACACCGGCATCGACGACATCCCACCGCTGCTCGCCCGCATCGCCGCCGCAGCCGGAGGCCGCGCCGCCTGATCTGAACGGCCCTCAACCGTGAATGCCCGAGGGCATGAGGCCCAGCTCCCCGCCTACTGCGCGGCACTCGGCACGGCACCTCGCTGCACGGGAGCCAAGCTCACGATGCTTCGCATCGCCACGCTCGTCTCCCGTGCACCGAGCTACCGCGCCGAGCACCGCTCGCTACGGCGGGGAACTGGGCCTCATGCCCTACTCTGGCCGCGTGGGCATGGTGATGGCGGTGTCGTTCGAGCGGTACGGACGGCTGTACTACCTGGACCCCGGTCCGCACCGGCCGCGGGTCGGGGAGAAGGTGCTGGTCCCGACCGACGACGGGCCCGAGGTGGCCGAGTGTGTGTGGGCGCCGCAGTACGTGACCGAGGAGATCGGTGGGCTGCCGCTGTGCGAGGGCGTCGCGACCGACGCCGACCTGCAGCGGGACGAGCAGAACCGTGACCGCCGCGCCGACGCCCGGCTGACCGCGAAGCGGCTGATCCGCGAGCACGGGCTGCCGATGAAGGTGGTCGGGATCGACTTCGTCGACCGGCGGCCGGACGTCGACCAGTTGGTGATCGTGTACTTCTCCGCGCCGCACCGCGTCGACTTCCGCGAGCTCGTCCGCGACCTCGCCCGTGGACTAAGGGCAAGGATCGAGCTGCGTCAGGTCGGCGCTCGCGACGAGGCCCGCCTGCAGGGCGGGATCGGGCCGTGCGGCCGCGACCTGTGCTGCGCGACGTTCCTGAAGGACTTCGAGCCGGTCAGCGTCCGGATGGCCAAGGACCAGGACCTGCCGCTCAACCCGCTCAAGATCTCCGGCGCGTGCGGCCGGCTGATGTGCTGCCTGAAGTACGAGCACCCGCTCTACCAGGAGTTCAACGCCAAGGCGCCAAGCGTCGGTACGCCGGTGGAGACGCCCGCCGGCGACGGCGTCGTGGTCGGCCACAACGTCCCGAGCGACACGGTCGTCGTACGGCTCGCTGCCTCCGGTCGTCGCTGCGCGTGCAGCCGGGCGGACGTGTGCTCGCCGCGGCAGCAGTACGAGGCGAGCAGCACGACCACGCCGGACGCGCCCGCTGACCTACCCACCCCGGTACGCCGGGAGCCGGCCGCGGACCAGCCGGCCGCCCGGCGGCGAGCCACCGACGAGCCGGCCGCTCGGCAGCAACCTCCGGCGGCGGAGCCACGCGCGGGCGGCGTACCGGCGCAGGCCGACGGCCAGCCGGCCGCCGAGCCCGCTCGTCGCCGCAAGCCCCGGCGTCGGCGGCGTTTGAGCGACTCGTCGACGGACACCGGGTCCACCAGCGCTGAACCGGACGACAACTCGGGAGACGGCTCGTAGTGAAGACGTGCAGGGTGGTTGCAGGGCTGCTGGTGCTGGCGCTGGTCGGAGGATGCGGGGTCGCGACCCGCGCGCAGGACGCCGACAACGGTGGGACGACGAGCGGGAACCCGACCAACGGGCCGGCCGGGCCGATCCCCGCAGGGCTGGAGAAGTTCTACCAGCAGACGCCGTCCTGGCAGCGCTGCGGCTCCGGCAGCCAGTGCGCGACGATCACCGTCCCGCTCGACTACACCAAACCGGCCGGCGACACCATCGAGCTGCGCGCCCGCAAGATCCCGGCGCGCGACCGGACCGGCAAGATCGGCACCCTGTTCATCAACCCGGGCGGCCCCGGCGCCTCCGGCGTCCAGTTCGCGGCCGCGGCGTCGTTCGTGCTCGGCCCGGCGCTGCTGCGCAAGTTCGACGTGGTCGGCTGGGACCCGCGCGGTGTCGGTGACTCGACACCGGTGCGCTGCCTGGACACCGAGGAGCAGGACAAGTTCATCGCGACCGACGGCAGCCCGGACGACGAGGCCGAGATCACCGAGCTGAACACGGTGTCGAAGGGGTTCGCCGACGCCTGCGAGGAGCGATCCGGCAAGCTGCTGCCGCACGTCTCGACCGAGGACGCGGCCCGCGACATGGACGTGCTGCGCGGGCTGGTCGGCGACGTCGAGCTGAACTACATCGGCTACTCGTACGGGACCTTCCTCGGGGCGACGTACGCCGAGCTGTTCCCGAAGAACGTCGGCCGGCTGGTCCTGGACGGGGCGGTCGACCCGGCCAAGACGGCCGAGGAGAACAACATCGCCCAGGCCAAGGGCTTCGACACCGCGCTCGACGCGTTCGCCGCCGACTGCGCCGGCCGCAACTGCGAGCTCGGTACGACGAAGGCGGAGGTGCTGGCCGCGGTCGACAAGCTGCTCACCGAGACCGACGCCAAGCCGATCCCGACCGGCGGCGACCGCGAGGTGACGCAGGCGCTGGCGGTGCTCGGCGTGATCTACCCGCTGTACTCGCAGGAGGCGTGGCCGCGGCTCGAGGAGGCCGTCGCGGACGGGCTCGAGGGCAAGGGCGCGCGGCTGCTGGCGATCGTCGACGAGAACACCGACCGGACGCCGCGCGGCTACACGACCAACGCCAACGAGGCGATCTACGCGGTGAACTGCCTGGACCGGCAGGACATCAAGTCGGTCGCGGAGGCGAAGACGCTGCAGGCGAAGTACCTGGCCGAGTCGCCGCGGTTCGGGGCGTACCTGCTGTGGGGTTCGCTGGCCTGCGCGAACTGGGCGGTGAAGCCGACCGGCAAACCGCACGCGATCAAGGCGACCGGCGCGAAGCCGATCGTCGTGATCGGGACCACCCGCGACCCGGCGACGCCGTACGCGTGGGCGGTCGGCCTGGCCGGGGAGCTGGACAGCGGCGTGCTGATCACGCGCGACGGCGACGGCCACACGGGGTACAAGGCCGGCAACCAGTGCGTGGACACAGCGGTGGAGAGCTACCTCCTGCAGGGCTCACCGCCTGCGGCGGACCTGAAGTGCTGACCATACGGCGCTGAGCCGGGCGAGCCGCCGGCCCCGCGCTGAGTCGGGAAGGCCCGCCGCCCGCGGCTAGCTCGGGCGGTCGTCGCCGCCTTCCGGCAGCTGCAGGGTCTCGGTCGCACGCTCCAGCACGGCCCGCAGCCCGGCCTCGTCCTGCGGGCGTCCGCCGACGGTGATCTCCATCGCCGACCGCCCGCTGTCACCCGCGGAGATCCAGCGCGACAACCCCATCCGCGGACCACGCGCCTTGTCCGTGTACGTGTAGACGAGCGTCGCGTTCTCGGTGCTCAGCACCTTGTAGTCCGGCTCGTCGATGCTGCCCTGCCGAGCGGAGAGCAACGCCGTCGGCGTCTGCTTGCTGCCACGCGCGTCGAACCGGACCTGCCAGACGCCGGTCGGGTCGACGTACCGGGGCCTCGTGCCGCTCTGGGTGCTCTTCCAGCCCGCGGGAACCTCGGCGCTCACCGGCGACCGCTCGCTGCCGAACGTCTCGGCGACGAACTGCAACGAGTCCGGCCGGAGCCCGTCACCCGCACTCGGCGACGGCGTCGGCGTGGGACTGGTGACGACGGTCTGCGCGGCGTCGTCCCCCGTCGCACTGTTGACTGCCAGCACGGTGCCGAACACGGCGACACCGACGGTCATCCCGGCCAGCGTCGCCAGCAGCGCCTGGTGCCTGGGCGTGAGCATCCGGACCTCCGCATCCCTTTGTCGTCGCCCTCGATTATCGACCACGAAGGGGGCGCGAGTGAAACCGCGGCTACGCTGGCCCGTCGTGGAGCTCGATGCCGCGGTACGCCGCTACCTCGCCGGTGAAGCGGACCGGTCCGACCTGAAACTTCTGGTCAAACAGTTGCTGAAACTCCTGGTGGCCAAGGCCCCCGGCCACGCGGTCGAGGTCCGCGTCCCGCCGTACGGCGCAGTGCAGTGCATCGAGGGCCCCCGCCACACCCGCGGTACTCCGGGCGCCGTCGTAGAGATGCCGCCGGACCTCTGGATCGACCTCGCCCTCGGCCGCATCGAGTGGCCCGAAGCGCGCGACAGCGGCCGCCTCAGAGCCAGCGGGGAGCGCACCGACCTCAGCGCGCTCCTACCGCTGCTCGAGGACTAACGGCCGCCGGTGCCCGTCGACCAGACCGGGGTCTTGCCCGAGTAGATGACCAGGTTGCCGTCGCCCTGCATCTGGAGGATGGAGCCCTTCTTGTTCGTGCGGCTGGACCACAGGGCGGTCTTGCCGACGTAGACGACCAGGTTGCCGTCGGTCTGCATGATGGCGAAGGCGCCCTTCTTGTTGGTCTTGCTGGACCACAGCGGGGTCTTGCCGGCCTTGACCAGGACCAGGTTGCCGTCGGACTGCATCTGCAGGCGGTACATGCCGTTGCGCGAGTAGAGCAGCTGGCCGGTCTTCAGGGTGCGGCCGGGGTTCAGGGTCTCGATGACCGTCCAGCGCGACCAGTAGGCGTGCTTGGCGGTGTCGTACATCACCAGGTTGCCGTCGTCCTGGACCTGCAGGCCGGACGGCTTCTTGCCGTACGTGCTGCTCGTCCACAGCGCCCGGGTGCTCAGGAAGACGACCAGGTTGCCGTCGCGCTGCAGCGAGATCGAGGCGCCCTTGACGTTGGTGCCGCTGGACCACAGGGCGGTCTTGCCCTGGTAGAGGACCGCGTTGCCGTCCTTCTGCATGATGAACAGGTACTTGTTGTTCCACGAGCGGCGGTACTGCCCCGGTCGCAGGATCTCCCCGGGCTTCAGCGTGTACGGCACCCCGCTCTGCACTGCCGCCGGTGCGGTGGCGGTCGTCACGCTCGCGTCCGCGGCGACCGGCGCGAGCAGCGCCGTACCGAGTGCGGCCGCGGCGACGAGGGCGATGGCCCGGGTGCGGACCGTCGTGGTCGAGATCATCTGGTTCTCCGTCGTGTGCTCCGGGCGCCGGGCCGTCCCCGCGCCGTCGTGGTTGACGCCGGACACGGCGGATCGGTTCCGGTCCAGACCGCGTCCAGAGCCGACGGTAGGGCCGTAAAGGGTTCGTCGAGGCGCGCGACCGGGTGCCACTATGTGCCAGTGGCACCTAGTTTCCGCGAGCGCCTGGCCCGCCTGAGAGTCGATCTGACCCCGTGGCGGGCGTCCCGCGACTTCCGGATCCTGGTGATCTCGGGCTCGGTCTTCTTCCTGGGCGGCATGGTCGGGTACGTCGCGCTGCCGTTCCAGCTCTACCAGCTGACCGGCTCGAACTTCGCGGTCGGTGCGATGGGCCTGGTGACGATCGCCCCGCTGGTGATCTTCGGCCTGTACGGCGGCGCGCTGGCCGACCACGTCGACCGACGCAAGATGCTGATCCTGACCGGGATCGCGCAGGTGGTGATCTGCGCCGTCCTGCTCGCGAACACGCTGCTGGCCAGCCCGCAGGTCTGGGTGATCTACGTCGCCGGCGCGCTGAACGCGATCGCGTCGTCGCTGCAGCGCCCGTCGCGCGAGGCGCTGTTCCCGCGCGTCGTCCGGCACGAGGACATGCCGGCCGCGGTCACGCTCAACTCGCTGACCCTCCAGGTCGGCCAGCTCGCCGGGCCCGCGCTCGGCGGCGTACTGGTCGGCACGGCCGGTGTGACCTGGGCGTTCGCGGTGGAGCTGGCCGGGCTCGTGGTGGCGACCGGGCTGTTCGCGATGCTCGGCTCGTACAAGCCGAGCGAGCACAGCACGCCACCGAGCCTGCGCGCGATCGGCGACGGCATCAAGTACGCCGTACGCCGCCGCGACCTGCTCGGGACGTACGCCGTCGACATGGTCGGGATGTTCCTCGCGATGCCGATCGTGCTCTTCCCGGCCTTCGCGACCGAGGTCCTGAAGGAGCCGAAACTGCTCGGTCTCCTCTACAGCGCCGAGGCGGTCGGCGCGATGCTCGCGACGCTGACCAGCGGCTGGGCCCGCCGCGTCCACCACCACGGCCGCGCGGTCGTGCTCGCGACCATCACCTGGGGCGCGTCGGTCGGCATCGCCGGGCTGGCGCCGAACATCTGGTTCGCGATCGCGTTCTTCGCCGTCGCGGGCGGCGCCGACATGATCTCCGGCCTGTTCCGCGCGGTGATCTGGAACCAGACCATCCCCGACGAGATGCGCGGCCGCCTGGCCGGCATCGAGATGCTCTCGTACTCCCTCGGCCCGCTCGGCGGCCAGTCCCGCTCCGGCCTGGTGGCCGACCTGACGTCGGTGCGCACATCGATCGTCAGCGGCGGCCTCCTCTGCGTCGCCGGCGTGATCGGCACCGCCGTGTGGCTGAAGGACTTCTGGCGGTACGACGCCCGCACGGACGAGCACGCTGTTCGCGAACGAGAGTTGCGCGGGGCTGCGAGCTAGCGGGTCAGGCGCGCGGCTCGGGAGGGCGCGGGTTGGCGTCGGCGCGCGCCCGGGCGCGGGAGCAACCGCGAGCCAGCGACCTCGATATCGCCCTGATCGAAAGGGTGGGCTCGGCTAGAGTCGGGGTCACCATGCGTACCCGCCCAGTGACTTCGTTCGCCGCCGTTGTGGGCCTGCTCGTGCTGAGTGCCTGCGGTGGTGGGTCCAACGAGACCGCGCCGGACGTGCCGCCGCTGGTCTCGGTCAGTACGACGCCGACCGAGACACCGAGCGAGACCCCGTCGGAGACGCCGGGCGTGCCGCCCACGGCGAAGGTCGCGGACACGTTGTGCGTGCGGATGGACCAGGCGCTGGTGCAGGCCACGCTGGCTGTGCCGGTGGTGACGATCGAGCCGAAGGCGGTGCCGGCGGAGATCGGGCTGCCGAGCTACGACATCTGTCAGCTCGCGTTGAGCGCGGCCCCGAGCGGTCCGGCGCTTCGGCTGGGGGTGTCGGTGCTGACGGCGACGAAGTCGGACCTGACCGCGGCGCAGGCGGCGTACGCGGCGACCAAGGGCGAACCGGCGCGGCCGATCGCGGTCGGCCAGGGTGGGTTCGGGACGAGCAAGCTCGCGGTGTTCCTGCTCGGGAACCGGCTGTTCAAGGTCGAGGGACCGGCGGCGACGCCGACCAAGTACGTCGTACTGGCGCAGGAGGCGGCTCGGCAGGCGGCCGGGTTGCCGGAGACTGCGCTGCTGATCGCCCGCGAGGAGTGCGAGCGGGGGACGAAGGCGGCCGGGAAGGTGCTGGGGGCCACCGCGATGGCGCGCCGGGACAGCACGACGGCGGCGGGCGACATCGTCTGCGGCTGGATCAACCCGAGCGCCGCCGTCTACGCGACCGCTCGCCGGGTCCCGGACGCGGTGGCCGCGATGGCGTCGGTGCGCAAGGCACCGACCTCGCAGTCGGTGCCGCTCGGGGACGAGGGGTACGTCGACACCGCGACCGGGCGGGGCACCATCCGGGTCGGCACGGACAAGATCGCGGACCTGGTGCCGGTCCCCGGCAACAAGGTGAAGACGGACGACATGGTGGCGTTCGCGCTGGCGATCTCGCCGCTCTACACGCGCTGACGGTGGACCTGAAGCTGCGACCGGGTCGCAGCGTGGGTTACCGTGTGGCCGTCGTGGTGTTCGGGAAGCCGGTGGAGTACCGGCGCGGCCCTCGCCACTGTGATCGGGATTGTCCGTCGCGCGTTCACCTGGTGTGAGACCACTGGCCCGGAGGGGCTGGGAAGGTCAGCGCGGCGGATGCGGTCGTCCCGTCAGCCAGGAGACCGGCCACGACGCGTCCCGTCCACGAGGTGTTGGAGGAACGGTCGCCATGGCCGTCGTACCCAAGGCAGTGCTTGCTGCCGTTTTCCTGTCCCTGGTCGCCGGCTGCGGAAGCGCCGGCGCGAGCGAAGGTCCGAGCGCGAGCGCGACGACCGTCAAGAACTGCGGGCTCGACGTCACCGTCGACACCCCGCCGCAGCGGATCTTCGCGGCGTACCAGCCGGCCATCGAGCTGGCCCACGCGCTGGGTGTCTCCGACCGGCTGGTCGGGACCGCGTTCCTGGACTCCGAGCCACTGCCGGAGTACGCCGAAGCGCAGCGCGACCGCAAGTACTACAAAAACATGCCGAGCCGCGAGGAGGTGCTCAGCCTGAACCCGGACTTCGTGCTGTCCGGCTTCAACGACATCTTCAACGCCGCCGGCAGCGACGGCAGCTTCGGCAGCCGCAAGTCGCTGTCCGACCTCGGCGTGCAGACCTGGATCTTCAGCCCGCTCTGCCCGACCGCCGACGGCAAGGGCGACGAGGCGATCGACCCGTCGACGGTCTCGATGACCAACGTGTACGCCGATTTGCGCGACCTCGGGAAGCTGTTCGGCGCGAGCGACAAGGCCGAGCAGGTGATCGCCGACCAGCAGAAGCGGATCGCGGCGGTCGAGACCGCGGTGAAGGACGCCGACCGGCCGACGGTCGCGATCGTGCGGCCCGGACTCGAGGGCGGCGGGATGACGGTCTCCGGCGGGCCGGACTTCGGCACGGTGCTGATCAAGCAGGCCGGTGGCGTGAACGCGTTCGCCGCGCTGACCTCGAAGCGGAACGTGAAGATCAGCGTCGAGGAGTTCATCAAGGCCGACCCGGACTACGTGCTGATCAGCGCCTGCTGCGACGCGACGCTGACCGAGGCGCAGGGGCAGCCGGACGTCGACAAGCTGATGAAGAACCCGGCGTTCGCGAACCTCAAGGCGGTGAAGAACAAGCGGGTGATCCCGTGGTTGTTCGCTCACCACTCGGCCGGCGTCCGCGGCGCGAACTCGACCGAGCTGATCGCGAAGATCATCCATCCCGACCTGGTGAAGTGACCACCCGGGTCGAGGCCGGCCGCACGCTCTCCCCACCCCTGCCCCCACCCGCCTCCGGGCGGGGGGTGTTGGGGAGCGGGGTGTCCCGGGCCGGGGGGCTCGTGATCGCCTTCGTCGTACTGCTGGCCGCTGTGCTGCTCTCGCTGCTCGCCGGAACCCAATGGTTCGGTCCGCGGGACGTGTATCTCGCGGCCGCCGACTTCACCGGCTCGGACACCGATCGGGTCATCCGGTACCTCCGGCTGCCCCGTACGGCGACCGGCCTGATGGCGGGAGCCGCACTCGGGATGGCCGGCGCCTTGATGCAGGGCGTCACGCGCAACGCTCTCGCCGACCCCGGGATCCTCGGCGTGAACGCAGGCGCCGCGGTCGCGGTCGTCGGGGCGATCGGGGTCTTCGGCGTGACGAGCCTGACCGGGTACGTGTGGTTCGCGATGGGTGGCGCGCTGGTGGCGACCGTCGTGGTGTACGTCGTCGGCACGCTCGGTCGCGGTGGGGCGACGCCGGTGAAGCTCGCGCTGGCCGGTGCCGCGTTGTCCGCGATGCTCGGGTCCGTCACGTCGGCGGCGACGTTGCTCGATCTCTCGACGCTGAACGAGTTCCGCTTCTGGGTGGTCGGTTCGCTCACGATGGCGACCGGCCCGATCGTCGGGCAGGCGCTCCCATTCATTGCCGTCGGCATCGTCTTGTCGCTGGTTCTGGGCCGGTCGCTCAACCAGCTCGCGCTGGGCGAGGAGCTGGCGACAACGCTCGGCACGCGGGTCGCTGTGGTCCGCATCCTCGCGGGTCTGGCGATCATGCTCCTGGCCGGTACGGCGACCGCGATGGCCGGTCCGATCGGGTTCGTCGGGCTCGCCGTACCGCATGTCGCGCGGGCTCTCGTCGGCGCTGATTATCGCTGGATCCTGCCGTACTCGCTGGTCCTCGCCCCGACGCTGCTGCTGCTCGCCGACGTGCTCGGTCGGGTCGTCGTCCGCCCGGACGAGCTGCAGGTCGGCATCATCACCGCGCTGGTCGGAGCGCCGCTCTTCATCGCTCTGGTACGCCGCCAGCGCTTGGCGGAGCTGTGAAGCGCGCGGCGTCCTACCCCGTGCGGGTCGGCGCCTTCTCGGGCCGGATCGACGTGGGCGCCGTGCTTGTCACGCTCAGCGCGCTCTGCGTGGCCGTTGCCGTCGGCGCCTATTCGTTGACGATCGGCGACTACGAGATCCCGCTCGCCCAGGTCCTGAACACCCTCGCGGGCAACGGCTCCCTCATCCTCACCGACATCGTCGTCGACAACCGCCTGCCGCGCGTCCTCGTCGGCCTGGGCGTCGGCTTCGCCTTCGCGGTCTCCGGCGCGATCTTCCAGCGCCTGGCCCGCAACCCGCTGGTCAGCCCCGACCTGATCGGCATCAACGCCGGCGCCGCGCTCGCGGCCGTCGTGGTGATCACGATCATCGGTGCCAGCCCGTTCTGGCTCCCGGCCGGCGCCCTCGGCGGTTCGTTGCTGACAGCAATCACCATCTACCTGTTCGCCTTCAAGCGCGGCGTCGCCGGCTACCGGCTGGTCCTCGTCGGGATCGGCGTCACCGCGATCATCGGCTCGCTCACGGCGTACCTGCTGACGCTGGCCGACATCTACACCGCGAAGAGCGCGCTGATGTGGCTGTCCGGCAGCCTCGCCGGGCGGTCCTGGGCGGAGGTGTGGCTGATCGGGCTCACGCTGCTCGTCCTGCTCCCCGCCGCGGTGATCGCCTCCCGGCAGCTCCGGCTCCTGGAGCTCGGCGACGACCTCGCCCGGACGCTCGCCGGCCGGGTCGAACTCTCCCGCGGCCTGCTGATCGCGATCGGCGTCGCCCTCGCCGCCCTGGCGACCGCGGCCGCCGGACCGATCGGTTTCGTCGCGCTGGTCGCGCCGCAGATCACCCGCCGCCTGCTCGCCGAACGCGCCGCCGGCCTGCTCGCTTCCGGTGCGATCGGCGCGTTGCTGGTCGTCGCGGCCGACCTCGTCGCGCGCCAGCTGTTCGCCCCCGTCCCACTGCCCGTCGGCGTCGTCACGGCGTTCCTGGGCGCACCGTACCTGTTGCTGCTGATGGCCCGAGCCAACCGCGTCGGCCGAGGAGGATGACCATGCTGCGTTCGGAGAACCTCACCCTCGCGTACGACGGGACGCCGGTCGTGCACGACCTCTCGGTCGAGATCCCGCCCGGGAAGATCACCGTGATCGTCGGTGCCAACGCCTGCGGCAAGTCGACGCTGCTGCGCGGGCTCGCCCGGTTGCTGGTGCCGCGCGGGGGTGCGGTCTACCTCGACGACGTCGACGTACGCCGTGTTCCCGGCGGCGAGCTCGCCACGAAGCTCGGCCTGCTCCCGCAGCAGCCGGTCGCCCCCGAAGGCATCACCGTCGCCGACCTGGTCGGCCGCGGGCGGCACCCGCACCAGCGCTGGTTCCGCCAGTGGACCCCGGAGGACGAGCAGGTCGTCACCGAGGCCCTCGCCGCGACCGGCACCGCCGACCTGGCGAACCGTTGCCTCGACCAACTGTCCGGTGGCCAGCGGCAACGGGTCTGGATCGCCCTGGCGCTCGCGCAGGACGCCCACACGATGCTCCTCGACGAGCCGACGACGTTCCTCGACCTCGCCCACCAGCTGGAGATCCTCGACCTCGTCCAGGACCTGAACCACCAGCACCACAAGACGATCGTCCTCGTCCTGCACGACCTCAACCTGGCCAGCCGCTACGCCGACCACCTGATCGCGCTGAAGTCCGGCCGGATCGTCGCGACGGGCACGCCGGCCGAGGTGATCACCTCGGAGACCGTCGAGGAGGTCTTCGGGTTGTCGTGCGAGATCATCCCGGATCCGCTGACCGGTACGCCGCTCGTCCTCCCGCGCCCTCGGCGGCCAGTCGCCCAAGTCACCTGACAGGCGGAGGGGAGTCAGCTGCCGGCGACGAGGCTGCCCAGCATCTCCACCGCTTCTGTCAGCGCCGTCGGAGTGCGCGCCGCGTAGCCGAGGACCAACCCGGGCGGGTGCGGGGTTTGGGTGTGCCAGCTCAGCGGGTGGGTCTTGACGCCCTCGGCGAGTGCTCTCGTGGCCAGCTCCACGTCGTCCAGGGCTCCCTCTGGGAAGGTGATCGTGAGGTGCAGCCCGGCGGCGGCGCCGTGGACCGTCGCGGTCGGCAAGTGGTTGCTGATGGCATCGATCATGGTGTCCCGGCGGCGCCGGTGCCGGCGGCGGGCGTAGCGGAGCTGGCGTTCGAGGTCGCCGGACTCCATCAGGTGCGCGAGCACGAGCTGGGGGAGCGCCGCGTTGCCGAGGTCGGCCAGGCGTTTGGCGGCGATCAGGCGGTCGCGGTACGCCGGGGGCGGGACCATCCAGCCGATCCGCAGCGCGGGGGCGAGGAGTTTGGAGACGCTGCCGGCGTAGATCACGTGGTCGGCGAGCATCGCGCGCAGCGCGGGGACGGGCGGACGGTCGTAGCGGTGCTCGGCGTCGTAGTCGTCCTCGACGATCAGCCCGCCGGTCTCGGTCGCCCACTGGATCAGCTCGCGCCGCCGCTCGCCGTCCAGCACGACGCCGGTCGGGAACTGGTGGGCCGGAGTCAGCAGTACGGCGCGGGCGCCGCTGCGGTGGAGCTCGTCGACCCGTACGCCGTCCGCGTCGACGGGGATCGGGGGAGTGCGCAGCCCGAGGCTCTCCAGGTGCTGGCGGGAGCCGAGCGACCCGGGGTCCTCGACGGCGAGGGTGTCGATGCCGTCGGCGAGGAGGAGCTGGGTGATCAGGCTGAGCGCTTGGGCTACTCCGGCGACGATGATGACCTCGCTCGGGTCGACCTGCACGCCGCGGTAGCGCGCCAGCCAGCGCGCTACTGCTAGTCGGAGCTCGGGAGTTCCGGCGGGGTCGCCGTAGCCGAAGGAGGAGGCGGAGAGCCGGTCGAGGACTGCGCGCTCGGCCTTCAACCACGCCGCGCGGGGAAACGCCGTCAGATCAGGCACCCCGGGCGTCAGATCGATCTGCGCAGGCGCTGCGCGCAACACGTCGAAGACGTCGACCCCGGGCTCGCCCTGCATCCCGCCCGTTTCCACCGCCGTTCCGGCAGTGGTGGCCGGCGGCAGCGTGCTGATCGGCGCTGCGACGACCGTCGTACCTGCTCTGCCGCGAGCTTTGGTGTGCCCGTCCTCGGTCAGCCGCTGATACGCCTCCGTCACCACCCCCCGCGACACCTGCAGCTCACCCGCCAGCACTCGCGTCGGCGGCAGCCGCGTACCGACCGGCAGCAGCCCGTCCGCGATCGCGCCGCGCAACTGATCAGCCAGCCACGTCGACAGCCGGCCCGCGGGCACCTCCGCCGTACTGAGCTGCAGGAAGTCGGACCCCGCCGCAGTTATGGACCTGCCAATCTCGCCCGGATTGGATCTACTCACCGGACCATTGTCGCCGCACCGTGGACTCATGGGAACCGACTACGTCCACGGCTACACCGACTCCGAGACCCGCCGCCTCGGCGACCAGGCGGGCACGCTCGCCGACCTCCTGCACGGCGGTACGCAGTACGCGCCCGGCAGCCGCGTCCTCGAGGTCGGCTGCGGCGTCGGCGCGCAGACCGTCCAGCTGCTCACCCGCAGCCCCGGCATCGACCTGACCGCGATCGACATCTCCGAAGCCTCGCTCGCCCAGGCCAAACAGCGCGTCGCCACCACAGCGCCGTACGCCGAAGTGCGCTGGCACCACGGCGACCTGCACGACCTCCCGGCGGGCGAGTACGACCACCTGTTCGTCTGCTTCGTCCTCGAACACCTGCCGGACCCGGTCGACGCCCTGCGGACCCTGCGCGGCCAGCTCCGCCCCGGCGGCACGATCACGGTCGTCGAAGGCGACCACGGCACCGCCGTCTACCACCCGCGCAGCGCGGCCGCGCAGGCCGTCATCGAGTGCCTCAACCGCAGCCAGGCCGACGCCGGCGGCGACGCGCTGATCGGCCGCCGCGTGCAGCCGCTGCTCGCCAACGCGGGGTTCCTGGACGTCCGCACCGAGCCGCGGACCGTGTACGTCGACCAGACGCTGCCGCACCTGGTCGACGGTTTCACCCGCCGCACGTTCATCGCGATGGTCGGCTCGGTCCGCGACCGCTCGATCGCCGCCGGGCTGAGTACGCCGGACGCGTGGGCGCGCGGGATCCGCGACCTGGAATGCACCGCCGAGCCCGGCGGGACGTTCCACTACACGTTCTTCAAGGGGGTCGGGGTGCGATGATCGCGCTGCTCGTCGTGGTCGCGGCGGTGCTCGCCGGGCTGGAGCTGAACCGCCGCCGGCAGGCTGGTCCCGGCGGCTTCGCCGACTCGCCGGCATCGGTCGCGTTCCGGCGTTCCGGCGTACCGGATCGGGATCTTGACCGCCTGCTGGACGATCTCCGAGCAGCCGCTGCCAGGGCTTGCGCGGACTGGTAAAACTTGGGGATGACGCCGACCGAGCAGCTCGAGATCGAGACCAAGTACGACGTCGACGAGCACGCCATCCTGCCGGCGTTGCACGAGCTGCCCGGGGTGGACCGGGTCGAGCAACCGGTCGAGCTGGCGCTCGAGGCGGTCTACTTCGACACCGCCGAGCTGCATCTGGCGCGCAACAAGGTGACGTTGCGCCGTCGTACCGGCGGTGAGGACGACGGCTGGCACATCAAGCTCCCGGCCGCCCGCGGCCGGATGGAGATCCAGCACCCGCTCGGCCGCGCCGTCCGCAAGGTCCCGATCCAGGTCGTCCGGGCCGTGCGCGTGCACGTCCGCGACCACGAGCTGCTCCCGGTGGTGACGCTGGCGACGCGCCGCATCGTGCACCGCCTGGTCGACGCCGAGGGTGAGGTCCTCGCCGAGGTCGCCGACGACCACGTGACCGCGACCATTCACGCGCCTTCGGCCGCCGCTGCTCCCGCGAACGCCGACGCTGCTCCCGCGAACGCCGACGCTGCTCCCGCGAACGCCGACGCTGCTCCCGCGAACGCCGACGCTGCTCCCGCGAACGCCGACGCCGCTCCCGCGAACGCCGCCGAAGCTGCTCCCGCGAACGCCGACGCCGCCGCTCCCGCGGCCGCCGACGGCGCGGCCGTCGCGACCCCCGATGGCGCTGCAGCGACGGACGCTTCCGAGGCAGCGAGCGGGGTCTCGACGTTGAGCTGGCGCGAGTGGGAGGTCGAGCTCGTCAACGGGCCGCCCGAGCTGCTCGAGGCTGCTGAGCCCGTACTGCGCGAGGCAGGCGCCAAACCGGCGTCCGGGCCGAGCAAGCTTGCTCGTGCGCTGGGCGACCGGGTGCCGGAGCAGGAGACCTGGGAGCTGCCGTCCAAGCCGACGACCGCGGAGCTGTTCCGCGCGTACGCCTCGGCTCAGGTCGAGGCGATTCACCTGCGCGACCCGGAGGTCCGGCGCGACCTGCCGGACTCGGTGCACAAGATGCGGGTGGCGACCCGCCGGCTGCGCTCGGCGCTGGCGACGTACCGGCCGGTGGTGGACCGCGAGGTCGGCGACGCGATCCGGGACGAGCTGAAGTGGTTCGCCGGTGAGCTCGGTGGCGCGCGGGACGCGGAGGTGCTGCGCGAGCACTTCCTGGTCGCCGTCTCGGAGCAGCCGCAGGAGCTGGTGATGGGCCGCGTCGCGGGGTACATCGACGACCACCTGCGCGGCGTCTACAAGCAGGCGCGCGTGCAGGCGCTGGAGGCGCTGGAGAGCGAGCGGTACTTCCGGCTGCTCGACACCCTCGACCGGTTGGTCGCCGCACCGCCGTTGCTCGACGCGAAGACGAAGGCGAAGAAGCAGGCGCCGAGCCTGCTGAAGAGCGACCTGAAGCGGATGAGCAAGTGCGTCAAGCGCGCCGAGAAGGCCGAGACGCTCGCCGAGCAGGACCACGAGCTGCACGAGACCCGCAAGGCCTCCAAGCGACTCCGGTACGCCGCTGAGTCTGCGGTGCCGGTGCTCGGTCAGGCCGCGACCGACCTGGCGACTCGCGCCGAGCAGGTGCAGGAGGTCCTCGGCGACCACCAGGACAGCGTCGTCGCGCGAGACCTCCTGCGTCAGCTCGCCGTACAGCAGCACCTGGACGGCGGGAACCCGTTCACCCTCGGCCGGCTGCACGCCGCGGAGGAGTACCGCGGGGCGCGGTCGCGCGAGGCGTTCCTGGAGCTGTGGCCGACGATCGACTTCAGCTGAGGTTGGTCAGCTCATCCACGGCGGAGTACCGCGGTCGGCGTCCTCTCCAGGGACGCTGACCTTGGCGTGCCCGTACCCGCTGACGATCGCCGTGAAATCCCCCGTCGCCGTCACCTGACGCTCAACCCCCTCCGGTACGACGACCGCCGTACCCTCCACCAACTCCCGCTCCACCCCACCAATGCTGATCGAAGCCCGGCCGCTCAGCCCGGTCCACACCTGCTCACTGTCGACGACGTGCACCGGCCCCTGCGCAGTCGCCTTCATCTCCACCCGCCAGACACTCAGCCGCTCACTCCCGAGCGTCGGCGACGCGTACGTCGTCATCACGGCGTTCGGCGTCTCGGTAACTCGCATCCCCACTCCTCCATTTTCGTCAACCTGGTTGTCCAAAACAGTACACCGGGTTGTCGATCTGGAACAATGCTTTTCCATGGACCGCCCCGGCTACGTACTCCCCCTCCAACTCGCCGCAGCCTTCCGCCGCATCATCGACGAGCTCCACCACCGCCTCGCCGCCGAAGGCCACCCGAACCTGCGCCCGGCGTACGGCTTCGCCCTCCAGGCAGTAGGCAGCGACGGCTGCACGGTCTCCGACCTCGGCCGCCGCCTGGGCGTCTCCAAACAAGCCGCCACCAAAACCGCCACCAAACTCGCCGACCTGAACTACGTCACCCGAACCCCGTCCCCAACGGACGCCCGAGCCGTCCTCCTCACCCTCACCCCCCACGGCCACAACGCCCTCACGCGCTCCGCCCAGATCTTCGAAACCCTCCACACGGAATGGAAAACAGCCCTGGGCCCCACCCGCCTGGCCGCCCTCGAAGACGCCCTCCCCAAACTCACCCCCAGCAGCCGGCCCACACCCCTGTCAGACCTCCCCGGCTGGTTCCACTAACCAACCGCTTCCCGAATCGCTGCCCAAGGCAACGACCGCGACTCCGCCCGCGGCTCGACCAGCGGCCAGACGTCCTCGCCGTACACCAGCCGTACGCCGGCCCGCCGCAACGCGGCGAGATGCCCTTCCCAGGCGGGATGCCGAGCATGCCCCGCGTTCACCCGCGGAAAGACCACCGTCGGCACCGACCCGAGGCCTTCGGACAACGTGCTGACGAGCGGACGGGTGTGCCGGTGATTGCCTCCAGCAACAAGCTGGTCGCGCGGGCACCATCGCCTGGACATACAACGAGGGGCCCAGCTGGGTGCTGGGCCCCTCGGGGCGGGTGGGGCTGTCAGGCAGGTTCGCGACGGGTCAGCAGGACCTGCCTGACAGGGTTGGGGTGGGGGGGCGCCGGGCTGTCACCCGTGATGGGACCGGCGCCCCCGCGGTCAGTGGTGGACGGCTTTCTCGGCGCCGGCGCCGGTGAGGGAGCGGACCTCCATCTCGGCGAAGCGGTCGACGTCGGTGGCTTCCTTGCTGGTCAGGGTGCCGATGATGCCGAGCACGAAGGCCAGCGGGATCGACACGATGCCGGGGTTGTCCAGCGGGAACCAGTGGAAGTCGATGCCCGGGTCGGTGATCATCGACAGGCTGGCGCCGGTCTTGGCGTCGACCTTGCCGGAGACGACCGGGCTGAAGACGATCAGAATGATCGCCGAGCCGAGACCGCCGTAGATGCTCCACAGGGCGCCGCGGGTGTTGAAGCGCCGCCAGAACAGCGAGTACAGGATCGTCGGCAGGTTCGCCGAGGCGGCGATGGCGAAGGCCAGCGCGACCAGGAACGCGATGTTCTGGCCGTTGGCGAAGATACCGCCGACGATCGCGACCGCACCGATCACCAGCACGGTGATCCGGGCGATCCGGACCTCGCCGTCACCGCTGACCTGGCCCTTCTTGATCACCTGGCCGTAGATGTCGTGCGCGAACGACGCGCTGGCGGTGATCGTCAGCCCCGCGACCACGGCGAGGATCGTCGCGAACGCGACCGCCGAGATCACGCCCAGCAGGATCTCCCCGCCCAGTTCGTACGCCAGCAGCGGCGCGGCCGAGTTCGCCTTGCCGGGAGCGGCCCGGATCGCGTCCGGTCCGACCAGCGCGGCAGCGCCGTACCCGAGGACCAGGGTGAACAGGTAGAAGATGCCGATGATCCAGATCGCCCAGCTGACGCTGCGGCGCGCCTCGCGCGAGTTCGGCACCGTGTAGAAGCGCATCAGCACGTGCGGCAGGCCCGCGGTGCCGAGCACCAGGGCCAGGCCGAGCGAGATGAAGTCGAGCTTGCTGATCCCCGTTGCGCCGTACTGCAGGCCGGGGTTGAGCAGCTTCTCCCCGGCGGCCGGGCTGTTCTCGACTGCGGCGCCCAGCAGGCCGGACAGGTTGAAGGTGTACTTCGCGAGCACCCACAGTGTCATGATCCCGGCGCCGATCACCAGCAGCACGGCCTTGACGATCTGCACCCAGGTGGTGCCCTTCATGCCACCGACGAGCACGTAGGTGATCATGATCGCGCCGACGACGGCGATGACGATGTTCTGGCCGGCCTTGCCGTCGATGCCGAGCAGCAGTGCGACCAGGCCGCCCGCGCCGGCCATCTGGGCGAGCAGGTAGAAGAAGCAGACGCCGAGGGTCGAGATCGCCGCGGCCATCCGGACCGGGCGCTGCTTGAGGCGGAACGACAGTACGTCGGCCATGGTGAAGCGCCCGGTGTTGCGGAGCAGCTCGGCGACGAGCAGCAGCGCGACCAGCCAGGCGACCAGGAAGCCGATCGAGTACAGGAAGCCGTCGTACCCGTTCAGCGCGATCGCTCCGGCGATCCCGAGGAACGACGCGGCGGACAGGTAGTCGCCCGCGATCGCGACGCCGTTCTGCGGGCCGGTGAAGGAGCGGCCGCCGGCGTAGAAGTCGGCCGCGCTCTTGTTGTTGCGCGAGGCCTTGATCACGATCGCCAGGGTGGCCACCACGAACAGCGCGAAGATCGCGATGTTCACCTTCGGGTCGCCAACGGTTGCCATCGGCAACATCAACGGTGCGGTCACGAGTGGTCTCCCTCGATCTGGTCGCGCAGGTGCTTGGCGTCGGGGTCGAACTTCTTGTCGGCCCAGCGGACGTAGAGCAGCGTGATCGCGAACGTGGAGACGAACTGGCCCAGCCCGAACAGCAGCCCGACGGTGATGTTCCCGCCGACCTTCTGGGACATGAAGCCGTGCGCGTAGTCGGCGAGCAGGACGTAGAGGAAGTACCAGGCCAGGAACAGGCCGGTCATCGGGAACACGAAACGCCGGAACCGGCGACGCAGCTCGGAGAAGTCCGGTGACAGCTGGACGTCTCGGTACGTCGTGAGCTCCGGATCGCCCGCACGACGCGTTTCACTCATCGCGGGACCTCCAGACGTGATCGGGCCGGGCGGAGTCCGGCGTACGGGTTGCTGCTCCGTACTGTGGTCCAGCTCACCCGCCCGAGACAGCACCGCGAGGCGTCGAGCGCTCAGCGGCGCACACCTCTCGACCGGCGGGGAACGGCAGTGCGACGAGCGGTCGCATCCGTACGACGAACGGCGCGGGTCAGCTGCCGGTGAAGCCGCGGTCCACGTCGACGGCCTCGGGGGTGTGCAGCCGGACCATGCTGCGCGCCGTTCCGGCGGGGATCCGGGTGGGCGTGAGGCGGGAGACGATCACGACCGTCGCGAAGGCCAGCGGCATCGTCCAGGCGGCGGGCTGGGCGATCAGGGCGCCGAGCCAGCCGCCTTGCGGTGGTCCGATCACGTTGACCAGGACGGCGGAGATCGCGGCGACGCCGCCGACCAGCAGTCCGGCCGCGGCGCCGACCGTCGACATACGGCGCCACCAGATGCCGAGCACGAGCAGCGGGCAGAAGGTCGAGGCGGCGACGGCGAAGGCCAGGCCGACGGTGTCGGCGAGGCTCAGCGAGCCGGTGAAGTTCCAGGCCAGGTAGGGCACGGCGATGGCCAGGACGGCGGCGATGCGGAAGCTGTTGACGGCCAGGTAGTCGCCGCCGGTCAGGCGGTGCAGGCGGTTGCGGAGCAGGTCCTGGTCGATCACGCCGGCGATCGCGACGGTCAGACCGGACGACGTCGACAGGAACGCGGCAAAGGCGCCCGCGGCAACCAATGCGCCGAGCAGGTCGCCGATCGTCCCGGGGAAGATGCGGCCGGGCAGCTCGAGGACGACCGTGTCCGCGGCGGTCGCGACCAGGTCCGGCGCGAACGTCCGGCCGAGTACGGCGTATACGGGTGGGAAGAGGTAGAACGCACCGAGCAGCGCGAGCACCACGACCGTCGTACGGCGCGCCGCCCGTCCGTCGGGGTTGGTGTAGAAGCGGACCAGCACGTGTGGCAGGCCCATCGTTCCGAAACAAAGGGCCAGGAGCAACGAGTACGTCGCGTACAGCGGATGGTCGCGGCCGCCGGCGCGCGACAGCGGCTCGGCCCACTCCGACCCGGCGCCCTGCAGCGAGTCGAGGACGCCGACCGGGTGGTCCATCGAGCGCCAGGCGATCAGGATCACGAACACCGGCGCGGCCAGCGCGGTCAGCTTCAGCCAGTACTGGAAGGCCTGCACGAACGTGATCGAGCGCATCCCGCCGGCGGCGACGTTGATCACCACGATGATCGCGACCAGCGCGGCCCCGACCGCGGGCGGCGCGCCGGTCACGGTCTGCACAGTCAGCCCGGCGCCGCGCAGCTGCGGGAGCAGGTAGAGGGTGCCGATCCCGGCGACCAGGAACGAGCAGATCCGGCGTACGACGGCCGACTCGAAGCGGGTCTCGGCGAAGTCGGGCAGCGTGTAGGCGCCGGAGCGGCGCAGCGGGGCGGCGATCAGGACGAGCAGCATCAGGTACCCGACGGTGTAACCGACCGAGAACCAGAGCATGTCCGCGCCGTTCACCACGACCAGACCGGCGACGCCGAGGAAAGATGCCGCCGACAAGTACTCGCCGCTGATCGCCGACGCGTTCCAGCGCGGGGTGACGGCGCGGCTGGCGACGTAGAAGTCGCTGGTCGTTCGCGAGATCCGGAGACCGAACAGGCCGATCCCGATCGTCGCCACGATCACCAAGGCGATCGCCGTGAGGCTCATGGCTGGTGACATCTACTGCCGCCCGACGAACTCGGTGAACTCGGCCTCGATCCGTTCGGCGTTGCGGACGTAGATCCGGGCGGCGACGTAGACGACCGGGTAGACGACGACGCCGAGGAGCAGCCAGGGCAGCGGGATGCCGAAGACGCCGAGGGTGCGCGTCGCGGGGACGAGGAAGAAGAGCAGCGGGAGGCTGCCGAGGACGACTGCCGTCCCGGCGATCACGAGCAGGGCGAGCCGGAGCTGCGACTGGATGAGCGAGTGCATG
Source organism: Kribbella sp. NPDC104740 (assembly GCF_055583505.1). Taxonomy (NCBI): domain Bacteria; kingdom Bacillati; phylum Actinomycetota; class Actinomycetes; order Propionibacteriales; family Kribbellaceae; genus Kribbella; species Kribbella sp. NPDC104740. The sequence continues at coordinate 267,672 of NZ_JBVJNV010000001.1, forward strand.
TAGACCTCGCCGACGCGGGTCTGCTCGTCGATTTCTCGGGTCCCTGTGTGTCCAGTCGTACGCCGAGCAGCACTTGTCCGTGGACTTGTCACTCGAATCCGGCGAGGCCCGTCCGGCGTACTCATCTCACCCGCGCAGCGACGTCGAGCGGACCAGCAGGTCGCGGAGCTCGCGAGTGTGCCGCCGGCTCACCGGCAGCCAGTCGTCACCGACCCGTACGGCGCACCGCCCGCCGTCCACCCGCATCTCGTCGACGTGCGCCAGCGCGACCAGCGTGCTGCGGTGGATCCGGGTGAACCCAGCGTCGCGCCAGCGCTCCTCGAGCGTGCTCAGCGGGACCCGCACGAGATGCGAGTTCTGGCCGGTGTGCAGCCGCGCGTAGTCGCCCTGCGCCTCGACGTACCGGACGGTGGAGCGCTGCACGAACCGGGTGACCCCGGCGAGCTCGACCGGGATCGTCTCGTCGTCGGTCTCCTCCGGCGACTGCACGACCGTCGGTGCGCCGGCGCTGACCACCCGCCGGATCGCCTCGGCCAGCCGCTCGGCCCGGACCGGCTTCATCACGTAGTCCGTGGCATCCAGGTCGAAGGCGTCCACGGCGTGCTCGTCGTACGCCGTGACGAAGACGATCCGCGGCGGCTTGGCGAACTTCGACAGGACGCGGGCCAGGTCGATCCCGTCCAGGCCCGGCATCTTGATGTCGCAGAACACCACGTCGATGTCGGCGCCCTGCAGCAGTTTGAGGGCCTCGGGCCCGTTCGACGCGGTGCGGATCGGCCCGATCCGCTCGTCGCGCTGCAGCAGGTACACCAGCTCGGCCAGCGCCGGCTCCTCGTCGTCGGCGACCAGCGCACGCAGGGGAGTGTCGGCCATGCGCCCAATCTAAGCCGACGCGTGCACTCCTGAGGAGTATTTGGGGACCCGGAAGCTGACCTTCGTCCCGGCGTCGACGGCGGTCTCGACGACCAGGCCGTAGGCGTCGCCGTACACCTGACGGAGCCGGGCGTCGACGTTGCCGAGGCCGATCGAGTCGCTGCTGGACTGGCCGGACAGGGCGGCCCGGATCACCTCGGGCTCGCTGCCGGAGCCGTCGTCCTCGACGCTGATCTCCGCCTCCGAGCCGCGGTCCATCGCCCGGATGGTGATCTGCCCGACCCCGGTCGTGCCCTCCAGACCGTGCCGGACGGCGTTCTCGACCAGCGGCTGCACGACCAGGAACGGGATCGCCACCGACAGCACCTCGGGCGCGATCAGCAGCGACACCGTGAGCCGCTCGCCGAAGCGGGCCTGCTCCAGGACGAGGTACCGCTCGACGTTGCGCAGTTCGTCCGACAGCGTCGTGAACTCGCCGCCGCGACGCAGCGCGTACCGCGAGAAGTCCGCGAACTCGAGCAGCAGCTCGCGCGCCCGCTCCGGGTCGGTCCGCACGAACGACGCGATCGCCGCCAGCGCGTTGTAGATGAAGTGCGGGCTGATCTGCGCCCGCAGCGCCCGCAGCTCGGCCTCCATCGCCCGCGTCCGCTCCTTGTTAAGCTCGGCCAGCTCGACCTGCCCCGACACCCAGCGCGCGACCTCCTCGGTCGCCCGCACCAGCGCGGCCGACGACCGCGGGCTGTACGCCACCAGTACGGCGACCACCCGGTCCTCGGTGACGATCGGCGCGACCACAGCCGTCCGCAGCGGGCACTGCGGGTCCGAGCAGGCCACGTCGTGCGCCCCCAGTACGGCGGTCCGCCCGCTGCGCAGCGTCATCGCCGCGATCGCCTTCGCATCGACCCGGTGGTTGCTCTCGTACGGCCCGCCGACCCCGTCCCAGGCCAGTACGCCGGAGGAGTCGCAGATCGCGATCGCCGCTGTCCCGAGCAGGTCGCGCAGGTGCTTGCTGGCCCGCCCGGCCGCGACCGGCGTCAGCCCCTCGCGCAGGTGCGGCGAGGCCAGCGAGGCGGTATGCAGCGTCGCATACGTCGCCTTGTCAGCCGGAGTCCCGAAATGCTTCCGCCGCCGCGCGAACATGTCCTGACGGTAGCCGGTCAGTCCTTCGCGCGGGGTGAGAACGCGGCCAGGGCCTCGGTGTCGGAGTAGTTGGTGCGCAGGTACTCGTCGGCCCAGGCCGCTGCGTCGGGGTAGGCGGACTCGGCGGTCACGCGGTCGGCCAGAGCGGCCAGGTCGAGGGTGGTGCGGCGCAGCTGGACGTCGGAGCCGGTCAGCAGCGCCCAGCTCGGCAGCGGTGCGCCGTACGGCATGCCGACGCTGCCGGCGTTCACCACGAGCCGCCGGTCGACCTGCCGCGCGAACGGCATGTGGGTGTGGCCGCAGACGACCGTGCGGACCTCCTCCGGTACGCCGCTGAGGACCGAGGCCCAGCGAGCCAGCGGGCTGTCGACCAGCACCATCTCCTCGTCGTCCCGAGGAGTCGCGTGACAGAACAAGGCGTCGCCGATCGTCACACTGGTCGGCAGCGTGGCCAGCAACTCAAGCTGGTCGGGCCGGAGCTGTGCAGCGGCCCACGGGCTCACCTGGTCCGGCGGGTCGAGTTGCTCGCCGCGAGCCATCGCCACCAGCTCCCGGTCGGCATTGCCGCGTACCCAGACCGCCCTGGATCCCAACGACAGCAGGAGATCCAGTGTCTCCACCGGCTGCGGCCCGGACGCCAGATCACCAGCCAGTACGACGGCGTCCGCGCTCAGCACGTCCGGCTCGGCCAGTACGGCCTCCAGCGCGGGGAGCACTCCGTGGATGTCAGCAAGCACCGCGATGCGTTCCATACCGACCAGTCTGGCCCGGCAGTACGCCGTACAGGCCGCAACTCTGCTGACGGCAGACTAGTTGCCCAGCCCGATCCGAATCGGGCCGAGCGGGATCGCGTTCTCGCAACTGCCGTTGACGATGCTGCAGCGCAGCACACCGCGCGGCATCGACTCGCGGTCGTCGATCAGCAGCAGCACGTGCTGGTCGTCCTCCGCGACGCTGCTGACGAAGAACGCCCCGGTCCACTGGCGCAGCAGCGTCCCGTCCGTGGCGTCGAGCGCGGCCGCGGACGCCGCGGCCCAGCCGTCGTCGTACGGCGGGGTGGCGATCGCAGTCCGGCCGTCGGGGGTGAAGCTCTGGATCTCGAAGTCGCAGGTCCGCCACAAGCTGCGGCCGGTGGCGAGCTCGTTCACGGTCGAGCACGCGCGGTGCTCGCCGGGTGCGGTCCGCAGCGCGACCAGCTTGCCGTCACGGCTGATCGCGGTCGCCGAGCCGGGCGTCGGGATCACCTTGGCGGTGGGCTCCCCGGGCTTCCAGGCGTACAACTTCCAGCTCACCGCTTCGTCGGTCGGGCTGGCCCGGTAGTAGACGAGCCCGTTGACGTAGGCGAGCACCCGGACGCTCCACAGGTCGCGGACGACGAGCTTGTCGACCTTGCCGCTGGAGTCCTGCGAGTACACCGTCGACCCAGCCGCGTTCAGCTCGTCCTTGCCCCGCGGCTGGGTCGAGTACGCGACCGCCGACTGGTCGTCGGTCCCCCGGACGGTGATCACGTCCGGCACCTGCTCCCGGGTGCCGTCGATCTTCAGCTTCAGCAGCTGGGTGGTGCTCTGGTCGGTGGACAGCACCGCGAACGCCTCTTCACCCATCCGGGTGAACTCCAGCACCGACGCACTGCCCGGCACACGGACGGGCCCGCCCGCGCCGCCACGGATCTCGCGCCCGACGCTGTACGGCACCTGCGGCTCGCGAGCCGCCTTCAGCTGAGCGAGCGGCACTTTGACCTTCACCGGCCCGCTGTACGTCGGCTCGGCGGTCGGGCCGGTCGACGCCGAGCCGGTACGAACCGCCAACGGCGAAGCCGTCCCAGGGTCGTCCTCGGTGTCCGGCCCCTGCCGGGTCGCCACCACGCCCCCGATCGCCACGGCAGCCACGGCGACGGTCGTGACGAGCACGACCAGTCGCGTGTTGCCGCCGCCGGGCATCAGCTACCGAGCCCGAACTGCTCGTTCGGCGTGATCGGGGTGGCCCGCTCGCACTCGTCCGACGTGATCGTGCAGCGGATGATGGCGCCCTTGGTCTCGGGGCCGTCGTCGACCTCCATCAGCAGGTGCTGGTCGTCCTCGGCGCGCACCTCCCGGAACGACAGCCCGGTCCACTCCCGCACCAGCGCGCCGTTCTTCTTGTTGTCCAGGACCCAGCTCGTCTGCGCCGCGTAGCCGTCGGCGTACGCCGGTCCGCCGATCGCGAACGACTTGTCGGGCGTGAAGCCCAGCACCATGTAGTCGCAGGTCCGCCAGAGCTTCTTCCCGGTGGCGAGCTCGATGACGTTCGAGCAGCTGCCGGCGCCGCCGACGTCCAGCCCGACGACCAGCTCGCCGTCGGCCGACACCGCGACCGGCGAGGTAATGTTCTTCACCAGCTTCGCCGACGACTGGCCGGGCACCCAGGTGTAGAGCCTCGGCAGTCCGGACTCCTGCGGCGTGGCTGCGTAGAAGACCTTCCCGGCGCCGAGGCCGATCACCTGCACGTTCCAGGCGTCCGGCAGCACGAGCTTCTCCTTCAGTTCGCCACCGTCCTCGGCGTACAGGGTGCTGCCGGCGAGCTGCTCACCGGTCGACTTCTGCTTCTGGCTGGCGAACGCCGCGAGGGTCCCGTCGATCGACCCGACCAGGCTCGTCACGTCGCGGACCTCGCTGCTCTCACCGGCGCCGTCGGACCGGACCAGGACGAGGTCGGGGTCCCGGCTCTGCAGCGTGTACGTGTTGGCGCCGGCCTGGGCCACCTCGATGATCCGGTCCTTGCCGGGCGCCGTGTACGCCTGGTCCGGGCCGCCGCTGACCTTCCGGTCGAGCACATGCACCAACTGGGGCGCACGGCCGGCCGGGAGCTTGGCGAGGCTGATCGCGACGGTCTTGGGAGCGTTCGGCTTGCTCACGCTCGGTTTGGTCGGCGTCGCGCTCGGTGTCTTCGACGGCGTCCCCGAAGGCGTCGGTGTCGGCGTCGGGGTCGTCGGCTGTCCACCCAGTGGACTCGCTCCGGTGGTGCTCGTCTGCGGGCCCTGCCGGTACGCGAACACCCCTCCCCCCGCCACCGCGGCGACCGCGACGGCTGCGACCACGACGGTCAGCCGGGCGTTCAGCTGCCTCATGAGCAGGCTCCTTCACAAACAGTCGTGGATCTCAGCAGTGTGCTGCATCTCGCACCGGACGGGCGGGCGGGGCGGCCGACCGGGGTGGTCGATCCTCGGTGTGACGTCACAACTGAGTGTTTTGTTCGCTCCGGCGACGCGGTCGCAGGAGGGATCGAGCATAATGCGGGCATGGACCAGCCACCCCGGATCGGCCGGTACTCCCTGGTCCGCCGGGTGGGTGCCGGTGGTTTCGCCACGGTCTGGCTGGCCCGGGACGAGCAGCTGGACGCCGAGGTCGCGGTCAAGATCCTGTCCGACAACTGGATCGACGAGGACGACGTCCGGCGCCGCTTCCTGGCCGAGGGCCGGTTCCTGCGCCGGGTCGACTCCCCGCACGTGGTCGGCGTGCACGACGTCGGCGAGACCGACGACGGCCGCCCGTACCTGGTCCTGACCTACGCCGACGGCGGTTCGCTCGCCGACCGGATCAAGGCCGGCCCGCTGCCGGTCGCCGACGTGGTCGATGTGGTGACGCAGGTCGGCAGCGGCCTCAAGCAGCTGCACGCGCGGGGGGTTCTGCACCGCGACGTGAAGCCCGCGAACGTGCTGTTCCGCAGCGACCCGTCCGGTGACCGCGCGATGCTCGGCGACCTCGGTCTGGGCAAGTCGCTGGAGACCGTGTCGCAGTTGACGATGCCGGGCGGTACGCCGGCCTACGTCGCGCCGGAGCAGGTGATGGGCGACCGGCTCGACCACCGCGCCGACCTGTACTCGCTGGGCGCGGTCGCGTACGCCGCCTTCACCGGCCAGGCACCGCACGGGGTGATCAGCCTCGGTGCGGTGATGCGGATCGACGCGCCGCCGCCGTCGATGAGCACGCTGCGCGCGGACGTGCCGGACGCGATCGACGCCGTCGTACGGCGGGCGCTGGAGCCCGACCGCGAGAAGCGCTGGCCCGATCTGGACAGCTTCCTGACCGCGCTGGACGAGGCGCACCGGACCGGCAAGATCCCGGCCGGGCTCGTCCCGGCCGACGAGCTGCCGGTCCCGGCCGGACCTGGTGGTCTCGACCAGGCCACGCAGCTGGCGGTGGTCCCGGCCGATGCGAAGACCGAGGGCGGCCCGGACGCCGAGGCGACGATCGCGACCCCGGCCGCGCCGCGCCGGAACCGGCGGGCGGGCTGGATCGCTGCCCTGCTGGCGATCGTGCTGGCCGGAGGCGGCGGGTACGCGGGCTACGAGCTGGTGATGAGCCGGCCGGTCGACGTCGCGGAGAACCCGGTGTCGGTCGAGGTGCCGCGCAGCTGGGACGAGAAGTCGGCGCAGAAGAGCCCGCTGGCGTTGCTGGTCAGCGAGAACACGGCGAACTGGCAGACCGACCCGAACACCGAAGGCGTGTTCATCGGCGTGCTCGCCCAGAACGCGCTGCCGACGACCGGTACGCCGCCCAGCGGGTGCAAGCAGACCGGCTCGGACACACCGACCGCCGAGCAGCCGCGGGTGACGTTCCGCTACGCGTGCGACTCCGGCGCCGACGTCTACGAGCAGTACCGCAAGCTCCCCGGCGACAATCAGCTGCTGCGGATCCAGGTCCGTGGGGACGACCCGCAACAGCTGACCGACGTACTGAACTCCGTGACCTACAACGGTTCCTAGCCGACCAGCGAGGTCAGCGACGAGACCGTCGCCTTGTGCATCCGCGGGATGACGTTCAGCGTGGCGGAGTCGCCGCTGTAGAGGTGGCTGCCCGACTCGTAGACCAGGTACGCCGTGCCGTTGTACTCGGTGACGCCCTCGGTCATGCTCGGCGCCCGGAAGCAACTCAGCGGGGCCGCATCGAGGTCCTTGGTGCCGCGCTTCACGACGTACAGGTTGCTGCGGTTGCCGCGCCCGTACGACGTCGAGTAGACGAAGTGGTTGGCGGTGATCATCAGGCCCTGGGTCTTGGTCGGGACCTCCCAGGCGCCCGCGACGGTGGTCAGCGTGCCGTCGTCGGCGATCTTGTACTCGTACATCGTGCCGCGGCCGGTCTCGTTGAAGCTGCCGGAGAACAGCGAGTCGCCGTAGCTGCTCAGGAACGACGCCCCGGCGACGTCCCGGGCGGTGCCGACCTGCGTCAGGTACGGCGTCCCGGCGGCCTTCATCGCGGTGCGCAGGTCGGTCAGCCGGTACTTGCGGATCGAGCTGCCGGCGCCGGAGACGAACGCCCAGCCCTTGCTGGTGGTGATGCCGCCGACGTGCGACTCGGCGATCGCGACCACGCCAACGGTCGTGCCGGTGGCCGGGTCGATGCCGTAGATCTGCGAGTCGGCGCCGGTCCGGTACGACGCGACCAGCAGCAGGTTCTTGCCGGCGCCGTCCCAGTTGTACCAAGTGCCGGCGCCCTGCGGCGTGTGCGTGCCGAGGTTGGGGATGCCGAGGCTGTTGCTGAACCGGGCGTCGTACTTCTTCGACGCCGACGGTCCGTCGTAGAAGGTGCTGCCGCCGGTGGTGGCGGTGTCGCAGCTGATCGCGGCGGTCGCGATCGTCGGTGCGGCGACGGCGGTCAGGGCGGCCGCGGTGGTGAACAGGGCGGTCAGAATGGCGACGGGGCGGGCCATGGTGATCCTCTCGGGTTGGGCGATAACCTTCGATCCACAGACACTAGCCCGTGAAAATGTCACCCGCAGTACCGTAGGGCGCATGACCGACCTGCCCGCGGCGATCGACCGCGTTCTGCCCTCCGTCCGTGCCGACCTCGAGGACCTCATCCGGATTCCCTCGGTCAGCGCGGACCCGGCCCGTGCGGCCGACGTCCAGCGGTCCGCCGAGGCGACCGCCGCGCTCTTCGAGGCCGAGGGTTTCGAGGTGAAGATCGTCCGTGCGGGTGAGGGTGCGCCGGCCGTGATCGCCAAGAAGCCGGCGCCCGAGGGCAAGCCGACCGTGCTGCTCTACGCGCACCACGACGTGCAGCCGACCGGCAACGTCGAGGAGTGGACCTCGGAGCCGTTCGAGCCGACCGAGCGCGGCGACCGGCTCTACGCGCGCGGCGCGGCCGACGACAAGGCCGGCATCGCGGCGCACCTGGCCGCCGTACGGGCCTTTGGCAACGATCTGCCGGTCGGCGTGACGGTCTTCGTCGAGGGCGAGGAGGAGATCGGCTCGCCGACCCTGCTCCAGCTGCTCGACGAGTACGCCGACGAGCTCACCTCGGACGCGATCGTGATCGCCGACTCGGGCAACTGGGCGATCGGCCAGCCGGCGTTGACGGTCTCGCTGCGCGGCCTGGTCGACTGCTACGTCGAGGTCCGGACGCTGAAGCACGCCGTCCACTCGGGCCTGTTCGGTGGCGCTGTCCCGGACGCGCTGACCGCGCTCTGCCGGCTGCTGTCGACGCTGCACGACGACAACGGCGACGTCGCCGTCGACGGCCTGCACGCGAGCCGCGCGGCCGACCTGGAGTACCCGGAGGACCGCTTCCGTGCTGAGTCGAGCGTGCTCGACCAGGTGAAGCTGATCGGCTCCGGCACGCTGGTCGACCGGCTGTGGACCCGGCCGGCGATCGCCGTCCTGGCCATCGACGCGCCGCGGGTCGCCGACGCCAGCAACACCCTGGTCCCGGTCGCGCGGGCCAAGGTCAGCCTGCGGGTCGCTCCCGGTGACGACGCGAACAAGGCGATGCAGGCCCTGCGCAACCATCTGGAGCAGAACGCGCCGTGGGGTGCGCAGGTGACGGTGACCGACGGCGACATCGGCCAGCCCTGCTCGATCAACGCCCGCGGTGCGGCGTACGACGCGGCCCGCTCGGCGTTCGCGACGGCGTGGGGTGTCGAGCCCGTCGACACCGGCATGGGCGGGTCGATCCCGTTCATCGCGGAGTTCCAGCAGACCTTCCCCGACGCGGCCGTTCTGGTCACCGGTGTTGAGGACCCGGACACCCGGGCCCACGGCATCGACGAGGGCCTGCACCTGGAGGAATTCGCCAAGGTATGTCTCGCCGAGGCAACTCTTCTTCAGAACTTGGGCTCTTAGTAGGGACCGGGCTTTCCGGCGACCCAGAGTTTGGCATAGGTTTCGGCGAGTGAAGATCGCAGTCGTGCGAGAGACCCGCCCGGCCGAGCGCCGGGTGGCGCTGGTGCCCGAACAAGTCGTCAAGCTCGTCCAGCTCGGGTACCAGGTCGCGGTCGAACCCGCGGCCGGCGAGCGGGCGCTGTTCTCCGACGACGCCTACCGCGAGGCCGGCGCGGAGGTCGCCTGGGGAGCCGACCACGCCGCGACGGTGGTGGCCTCGGTCCAGCCGCTGGAGCGCGAACGCCTGCAGCGGCTGCACGCCGGGACGGCGCTGATGTCGTTCCTGCCGACCAACCCGCCGGACGTGGTCCGGGCCGCGACCCGGGCCAAGCTGACCGCGTTCGCGATGGAGCTGGTGCCGCGGATCTCCCGGGCGCAGGCGATGGACGCGCTGTCCTCGCAGGCGCTGGTCGCCGGGTACCGGGCCGCGATCGTCGCGGCCGAGCGGCTGCCCCGGTTCTTCCCGCTGAACATGACCGCCGCCGGGACGGTGCCGCCGGCCCAGGTGCTCGTCCTGGGCGCCGGCGTCGCCGGCCTGCAGGCGATCGCGACCGCGAAGCGCCTCGGTGCGGTCGTCAAGGCGTACGACGTACGGACGGCCGCGGCCGAGGAGATCGCCTCGATGGGCGCCCAGCCGATCGAGCTCGAGCTCGGCACCCTGGACGGCCCGGGCGGGTACGCCCGTGAGATGACCGAGGAACGCGCGCAGCTGCAGCGCGAGCTGCTGGCGCCGTACGTGGCCGGCGCGGACGCGCTGATCACCACCGCCGCCGTACCGGGCCGGACCGCGCCGATGCTGGTCACCCGCGAGATGGTCGAGCAGATGAAGCCCGGCTCGGTCGTCGTCGACCTGGCCTCCGAGCAGGGCGGCAACGTCGAGGGCTCGGTGGCCGGAACCGAGCTGACGATCGGGAACGCGCTGGTCTGGGGCGGCTCGAACGTGCCCAGCCAGATGGCCGGCCCGGCCAGCCGCCTGTACGGGCAGAACGTGGCCAACTTGATCACGCTGATGACCCGCAACGCCGCCTTCGACCCGGACTTCAGCGACGAGATCGTGGCCGGCTGCTGCGTCACCCACGACGGCGAAGTGCTGCACGAGCCCACCCGCGAGCTGTTGGAAGGACAGGGCTGATGACCGAATCGATTGCTCTGCTGACGATCTTCGTGCTCGCGGCGTTCGTCGGGGTCGAGGTGATCAGCAAGGTGTCGGCGACGCTGCACACGCCGCTGATGTCCGGCGCGAACGCGATCCACGGCGTCATCCTGGTCGGCGCGATCATCGTCACCGGGCAGGCCGAGTCGGTGCCGGTGGTGATCGTCGGGCTGCTGGCCGTCGTCCTGGCCACCGTCAACATGGTCGGCGGGTTCGTGGTCACCGACCGGATGCTGGAGATGTTCCGGGGTCCGGGAGCGCGCAAGAAGGAGCTGCACAAGTGATCGCCACCTGGGCCCAGATCGGCTACCTGGTCGCGGCCGTTTGCTTCATCGTCGCGCTCAAGGCGCTGTCCTCGCCGAAGACCGCGCGGACCGGTAACGCGCTCGGCGCGGCCGGCGCCGTGCTCGCCGTGATCATCACCTTCGCGGCGTACAAGCCGGACAACCTGGTGCCGATCCTGATCGCGCTGGCGATCGGCACCGTCGGCGGTGTGATCGGGTCGCGGCGGGTGCAGATGACGCACATGCCGCAGTTGGTCGCGCTGTTCAACGGCGTCGGCGGTGGCGCCGCGTCGCTGGTCGCGCTGATGGAGCTCGGCGAGGTGCACGACGGCGAGACCGTCGCCGCGATCGCCACCGCGTTCACGATCCTGGTCGGGGCGATCTCGTTCTCCGGCTCGATCGTCACGTTCGCGAAGCTGCAGGAGCTGATGACCACCCGCCCGGTCACCTTCCCGGGCCTGCCGGTGCTGTTCGTCGCCGGGCTGCTCGGTGGCGTCGCGGTGTCGGTCTGGCTGGTTTCCGAGCCGCGCGTGCTGGTCGGCGTCCTGCTGTGCCTGCTCGGTCTGGCCGTCGGCGTGATGCTGGTGCTGCCGGTCGGCGGTGCCGACGTACCGATCGTCATCTCGCTGCTGAACGCGTTCACGGGTCTGACCGTCGCCGCCGGTGGCTACGTGCTCGGCAACACGCTGCTGCTCGTCGCCGGAACGCTCGTCGGTGCGGCAGGTACGTTGCTGACCAAGCTGATGGCCGACGCGATGGGCCGGTCGGTCTTCAACATCCTCTTCGGCGCGGTGAAGGGCGGCTCGACCCTCGGCGGTGGTGAGGCGTCCGAGCGCCCGGTGATCTCGGGCAGCGCCGAGGACGTCGCGATCCTGCTCGGCTACGCGCAGCGCGTCATCATCGTCCCCGGCTACGGCCTGGCCGTCGCGCAGGCCCAGCACACGCTGCGCGACCTGGTCGAGGAGCTGCAGGGCCGCGGCGTCAAGGTCGACTACGCGATCCACCCGGTCGCGGGCCGGATGCCCGGTCACATGAACGTGCTGCTCGCCGAGGCCCAGGTCCCGTACGAGCAGCTCCGCGAGATGGACGAGATCAACGGCGACTTCAAGCAGGCCGACGTGGTCCTGGTCGTCGGCGCCAACGACGTCGTCAACCCCGCCGCCCGCACGACGCCGAGCGCCCCGATCTACGGCATGCCGATCCTCAACGCCGACGAGGCCCAGCGGGTCATCTTCCTGAAGCGCTCGATGCGCCCCGGCTTCGCCGGCATCGAGAACGAGCTCCTCTACGACCCCCGCACGACGCTGCTGTTCGGCGACGCCAGGGAGTCGCTGGGCAAACTGCTGGCCTCGGTCAAGACGGTCTGACCCGGCGTCGGGATCGCGTCCAGGAGCAGCTGGGTGTAGGGGTCCTGGGCGTGCTGGATGACGTTCAGGGTCCGGCCTGACTCGACGACGCGGCCCTGGTTGAGGACGAGGACCTCGTCGGCGAGCAGGCGGGCGCTGAGCAGGTCGTGGGTGATGTAGAGCATCGCGATGCTGCGGTCCTTCACCAGGCGGTCGAGCAGGGCGAGGATCTCGGCGCGGATGGAGACGTCGAGCATCGAGATCGGCTCGTCGGCGACCAGGATCCTCGGGTCGGGGGCGAGGGCTCGGGCGATCACGACGCGCTGGCGTTGGCCGCCGGAGAGCTGGTGGGGGAGTTTGTCGAGGTACTGCGCGGCTGGCGAGAGGCCTACGGTTTCCAGGAGCTCGGAGGCTCTGGTGCGGGCTTCGGCTTTGGAGAGCTTGAGGTGGTTGAGGAGGGGGCGCGAGAGGGCGTAGGCGACCGTGCGGGTCGGGTTGAGGGCTGCGAAGGGGTCCTGGAAGACGAGCTGGGTGTGTCGCCGGTAGGACCGAAGCCTCCGGCCCCGGAGCTTGCCGACGTCCACCGCCTCTTCTCCCGTTCCGCCCCGCGCTCCCGCGCGGGAGCGCGGGGCGGCGAAGGTGATAGCGCCTGACGTCGGGCGCTCCACGCCTGTGACCAGGCGGGCGAGGGTGGTTTTGCCGGACCCGCTTTGGCCGACCAACGCAGTGACTCGGCCTGGTTTCAGGTCGAAGGAGACGTTGTCGACGGCCCGGGTGTTCTTGTACTGCTTGACCGCTTCGCGGACGGTGAGGACCGGCTCGGACTCTGCTGTGTCGCGTTCGGCGACGAAGGTCCGCGCCCGGCGGGCGTCGACCTCGGTGCCGGCTTCGACCAGCAGGCAGCGGGCGGTGCCCTCGCCCGCCGGGAGCAGCGCGGGATGTTGCGTCGCGCAGGCTTCGACGGCGACCGGGCAGCGGGGAGTGAAGCGGCAGCCGGTCTGGGGCTCCGCGAGGTTCGGCGGGCGCCCGGGGATGAAGTCGACCGAGATCTGGGCCGCGCGCGGATCGGCGTACGAGCCGAGCAGGCCCTGCGTGTACGGGTGCAGCTGGTGCCGCATCATCGCCGCGGCCGGCTGGTCCTCGACGAGCTCGCCGGCGTACATGACCAGCACCCGGTCGGCCATCTCCATCACCGTGCCGAGGTCGTGGCTGATGAACAGGACGGCGAAGCCGAGCTCCTTCTGCAGCTCCCGGAGCCGGTCCAGGATGTTGCGCTGGACAACGACGTCGAGGCCGGTGGTCGGCTCGTCGAGCAGCACGAAGCGCGGTTCCAGGGCGAGCGCGAGGGCCAGGGCGACGCGTTGTTTCATCCCGCCGGAGAGCTCGTGCGGATACCGCCGCAGTACGTCGGCGTCGAGCGACACGAGCTCGAGCAGGTGCCGGGCGTCGCCGTCTCGGCCGTGCGCGGCGAACGTGTCGGCGAACTGGGCGCCGACCGTGATCACCGGGTTCAGCGAGTTCATGCTGCTCTGGAAGACCGTCGAGATCTTCGCCCAGCGCAACGGGCGCAGCGACTCCTCCGCGGCGCCCGTCACCGTCGTGCCGTCGAAGACGACCGATCCACCGCTCACCGCGGCCGGTTTGTCGAGCAACGCCAGGATCGCGTTCCCGAGCGTCGACTTCCCGCTGCCGGACTCGCCGAGCAGCCCGACGAACTCGCCGTCGGCGACGTCGAACGATACGCCGTCGACCGCGCGGACCGGCGTACTGTCGCGTGGGCTGTAGGTGACCGACAGGTCGCGGACCTCGAGCAGGGCCATCTCAGTCCTCCCTCAGGTGCGGGTTGCTCAGGGCGTCGACCCCGAAGTTGATCAGCGTCAGCGCGGTCATCAGCCCGGCGAACGCGAGCCCGGGCGCGACCAGCCAGGCCCACTGGCCGGTCAGCATCGCGCCGCCGGTGTTGGCCTGGTTGAGCATCGTGCCCCAGCTGGTGGTGGTCGGGTCGCCGAGCCCGAGGAACGCCAGGCCGGCCTCGCCGCCGATCGCGCCCAGGCAGGCGCCCATGAAGCCGACGACGACCAGCGAGGTCATGTTCGGCAGGATCTCGCGGACGATGATCCGCGCGGTCGAGTCCCCGGCGAACTTCGCCGCGGTGATGTAGTCGCGGGTCCGCAGCGTGATGATCTGCGAGCGTTTCAGCCGCGCGCCGTACGCCCAGCCGGTGATGCTGATGACGAAGACGATCAGCCACAGCCCCTTCACCGGCGCGTACGCCGCCAGCGTGATCATCAGCGGCAGCACCGGGACGACCAGCGCCAGGTTGATGAAGAACGACAGCACCTCGTCGACGGTCCCGCGCAGGTAGCCCGCGGTCAGCCCGACCGCGAGCCCGATCGCCGTCGACAGCGTGCCGGCGGCGAGGCCGACGATCAGCGACGTGCGCGCGCCGTACACGAGCTGGCTGAACACGTCCTCGCCCTGCGCGGTGGTGCCGAGCCAGTTGCTGCCGGACGGGCCGATCGACGGGGTGAACGTGTTCGCGCGCGGTTCGTACGGCGCGATCAGCGGCGCGAGCACCGCGACCAGCACGAACGCGGCGAGCATCAGCAGTCCGATCCGGCACTTGCGGTTGCGCCACAGGATGACGAGCCAGCCGGGGACCCGGGAGCCGCGCGCGGCCTCCACCGCTTGGGCTTCGAGCGTCATACCGCCTCCTCCCGCCGGACGCGCGGATCCAGTACGCCGTACAGCAGGTCGGCGAGGAAGTTCGCGATCAGGACGCCGATCGTGATGAACAGGAACAACGCCTGCATCAGCGGGTAGTCGCGGTTCGACACGGCCTCGAGCATCATCCGGCCGAGCCCGGGGTAGTTGAAGATCGACTCCACCAGGACGGTCCCGCCGAGGATGCCGCCGAGCGCGATCGCGAAGCCGGTGACGTTCGGCAGCACCGCGATGCGCGCGCCGTACGTGAGGGCGATCCGCCGCCGGGACAGCCCCTTGGCCCGGGCCAGCCGGGCGTAGTCCTCGCCGAGGGTCTGGACCATGTTGTTGCGCATGCCGATGATCCAGCCGATCGGGCCGACGATGAGCAGCGACACCGCCGGCAGCACGCTGTGCTGGAAGGCGTCGGAGAAGAACAGCCAGGTCCAGCCCGGGTTGCTGCCACCGCCGTACCCGCCGCCGCTGGGGAACCAGTTCAGCGTGATCGCGAAGACGTAGATCAGCACCAGCGCGAGCCAGAAGAACGGCAACGTGCCGACGAACGTCGAGCCGAGCGTGATCACCGAGTCGACCCGGCTGTTCCTCCGGTACGCCGCCCAGGCGCCGAGCAGCGTGCCGACCACGAACGACACGATTTGGGTGACGCCGACCAGGATCAGCGTCCAGGGCAGTCCCTGGCCGATCATGTGCGTCACCGTGTACGGGAAGTACGTGTACGAGATGCCGAAGTCGCCGCGCAGTACGGCGCCCAGGTAGTCGCCGTACTGGGTGAGCAGGTTGCCGTCGGGGGTACCGAGCATCTTGCGGACCGCTTCGACCTGGGCTGGGTCGATCGCCTGGCTCTGGCCGCCCAGCCGGGACACGATCGCCTCGGCCGGGTCGCCCGGTTGCAGCCGGGGGATCAGGAAGTTCAAGGTGATCGCGGCCCAGAGGGTGGCCAGGAAGAAGCCGGCCCGGCGCAGGAAGTAGCGCATGTCAGCTGCCGGCGGGCTTGAGGTTGGTGAGGACGAGCACGTTGTCGCCGGGGGCGGCGTACGGGTTCTTCTCGTCGGGCCAGCCGACCGCCTTGTCGGTCTGGTACTGGAACCACTTGGCGCCGTACCAGAGCGGGATCATCGGGACCTGGTCGGTCATGATCTTGGCCAGCCCGCCGACAGCCTCCTTCTGCTTCGCCTCGTCGGTCGCGAGCCGGAGCTCGTCGAGCAGCTTGTCGGTCGCCGGGTCGTTCCAGCGGACGAAGTTGCTGGCGGCCTTCTTGCCGATCGGCGCGGACTGGTCGCTGCCGAGCGGCTCGGAGAAGTTGCGGAACATGTTGCAGGACCCGCCGTGGACACCGAACAGCATGTCGTACCGGCCGACCGCGCGGTCGCTCTCGTACGTCGGCGGGTTGGGGGTCTCCAGCGCGACGTCGAAGCCGAGCGCCTTCAGGTTCTGCACGATGATCTGCGCGGCCGAGACCCAGTCGGTGTAGCTGCCCGGCACCTTGAAGGTGAACTCGACCTGCTTCCCGTCCTTGCCCAAACGCTTGCCCTGGGCATCTTTCGGGTAACCGGCGGCGGTCAGCGCGCTGTCGGTCTTCGCGGCGTCGAAGCCGATCCGGCCCTGGTCGGCGAGGCCCTCGGGCAACCACTTGTCCTGACCGGGCACGACCAGCCCGGTCTGGCTCGCGGCCTTCACGTAGCCCAGCTGCGCCTTGGCGATGATCTGGTCCCGGTCGAACGCCGTGGTCAGCGCCTTGCGGAAGGCGAGGTCGTTGAACGGCGCCTCGGTGAGGTTCATGTACGCCGAGATCGAGCCGCCCGGCGGGTACCAGTAGTGGTTGGTGTCCGGGGCGCGGTCGACGAACGCCTTCTTGATGTCCGGCACGAACATCGCGTTGGTGTCGTACTCGCCACGGCTCAGCTTCAGCTGCTCGACCGCGCCGCCGGCGTCGGCCTTGTGGAAGCGGATCTCCTGCACCTTGACCTTGTCGGCCTGCCAGTAATCGGCGTTCCGCTCGATGGTGAGCTGCTGCGGGTTGAACGACTTCACCTTCATCGGGCCGGTGCCGACCGGGTTCTGCGCGTTGACGAACTTCACCGGGTCGGACTGCTGCGACCAGACGTGCTCGGGCACGATGTAGATCTCGGTGAGCAGCGTGAAGGTGGAGGCGCCGGGGTCCTTGAACTTGATCGTGACGGTCTGGGCGTCCGGAGTCTCGACAGCGGCCAGGTAGCGCCAGATGCCCTTGACGTCGAGCGCCTGGTGCTTCTTCAGCAGGTCGAAGGTGAAGCCGACATCCTTGCTGGAGAAGGGCTTTCCGTCGTTCCACTTGACGCCGTCGCGCAAGGTGAAGGTGAGTGTCTTGGGGTCGTCCCACTCGAAACCCGTGGCCAGCCACGGCTTCGGCGTACAGGAGAAGCTGTCGTAGACCATCAGCTTCTCGAAGACGTAGTCGACGGCGCCGAGGCGGGTGGCCTCGAGGTACGGGTTGTAGTTGGCCTGCGGCGCGGTGCCGCCGCCGAAGTCGCCGTAGTCGAGGAAGTCGACCAGGCCGTTCGCGGCCGTCCCGCCGCCACCGCTGCCGTTGGTGCCGCTGGTGCCGGTGCATCCGACCAGGGCGAGGGTGGTCGCGACGGCGACTGCCGCCGTACGGAGGAATGTCGGGCGGTTCATCTGCCTGCTCCTGTCGATCGGGGCGGCCTCCTGGGCGGAGGGACTACGGGCAGCCGCAGCTGCCCCGCAGTACGAGCTCGGTGGTGAGGACGGTGTCCATCACCGCGCCCGGACCGCCGACGCCGGCGATCAGCAGGCGTGCGGTGACGGCTCCGAGCTCACGGACGGGCTGCCGGATCGTGGTCAGCCCGGGTCGGACCAGCGAGGACATCGCGACGTCGTCGAAGCCGGTGATGGCGACGTCCTCGGGGACCTTGAGACCGCGGCCGAGGGCGCCGATCAGGACGCCGAGCGCGGTCTCGTCGTTGGCGCAGACGATCGCGCCGGGTGGTCGGCGTCCGGTCAGCAGCTCACCGGCGGCGATCACGCCGTCGGACTGCTGCATGCCGACCTTGAGCGGGCTCTTCGGCGCGGCGACCTTGGCCTCGCGATGCCCTTGTTTGAAGGCTTCCCAGCGCTCGGTGACGTCGGGGGAGCCGTCGGGGTTGCCGACGAACGCGAGCCGCCGGTAGCCGTGGTCGAGCAGCAGGTGCCTGGTCAGCTCCGCCACTCTGGTGTTGTCGGCCCGGACGGCGGGGATGCCGTCGAGCGGCCGCCCGGCCAGTACGACGACCGGTACCTCGGCCGCGAGCCGGTGCAGGGTTCGGTCCTGGATCGTGCCGCCGTGCACGGCGATGCCGTCGACCCGGCCGGAGATCGCCAGTACGTCGTCGTCGGCGGCCGCCCGGTGGTGCGTGCCGACGATGTGCACGCTGGCGCCGGCCTCCATCGCCTCGTACTCGAAGCCCTGGATCAGCTCGGAGAAGTAGGGGCCGGACAACCCGGGGAACACCATCGCGACCGCGCCGTGCTTGCGCTCGGCCAGGGCCTTGCCGAGCTGGCTCGGGCGGTAGCCGTGCTCCTCGATCACCTGCTCGACGCGGGCCCGCATCTCCGGGCTGACCTGGCCGATCCCGCGCGACACCCGGGACACGGTGGCGATCGAAACCCCTGCCAGTTCGGCGATCTCGCGCACCGTCAGCCGCTGGTTGCCCATCCGCGACCTCCGCCGTAACGTTGCAGTAACCGGTTTCAGCGACCATAGGTGAGGAATCGGACCCGCGGCAAGAGGTGGCGCGTCGCCGGCCCGGTGGAGAGGTCACGATGAGGACAGTCCAGCTCAGCAGGCGCCGTCTGATGATCGACGGGGAACCGACTCTGATGCTGTCGGGGGAGGTGCACTACTTCCGGCTCGCTCGGGAGGACTGGGCGTCGCGGCTGGATCTGCTGGTCGCGGCGGGGTGCGACACGGTGGCGACGTACATCCCGTGGCTGGTGCACGAGCTGCCGGACGGGTCGTTCGACCTGGACGGGCGGACTTCGCCGTACCGGGATCTGGTCGGGTTCCTGGAGCTGGCGGACTCGAAGGGGCTGTCGGTGATCGCCCGGCCCGGGCCGTTCGTGATGGCGGAGCTGAAGAACGAGGGGTTGCCGTACTCGGTCTACACGCCGGGTGTCGCATCGATCGGGTGGGACTCGACGCCGGCTCCGACGCGGGACGTGGACTACCTGTCGGCGGACTACCTGGGTGCTGTACGGCGGTGGTACGGCGCGGTGATGCCCTTGCTGGCTTCGCATCTGGCGCCGGTCGGTGGTCCGGTCGTCGCGGTGCAGCTGGACAACGAGGTCGGGATGTTGTCGTGGGTGACGAACACGCCGGATCTGAACGACGTGGATTCGTTCCTCGAGTGGGCGGGGTCTCGGGTCGAGGTGGCCGACGTACGGTCTCCTGAGGCTGGGGCGCTGGGGCTGCACCACGAGCTGTCGGTGTTCCAGCGCGAGCGGTACGCGCGGTACTTCGGGATCCTGCGGGCGGAGGCCGAGTCGCACGGCGTTGTTGGTGTGCCGTTCCTGATCAACCTGCACGGCACCGGCGAGGGGCGCGGCCGGACGTATCCGATCGGGATCAGTCAGCTGTACGAGAGCTACTCCGGTCAGCCCGACATGACGTCGGGCTCCGACCACTACCTCGGCGACCTCACCGTCGAGAACGTCGCCGACCTGTACGTCATGAACGCGTTCATGGCCGCGGTCCACTCACCCGACCAGCCCCTGACCTCGCTGGAGTTCGAGGCCGGCCTGGGGGACTACGGCGAGGATCTGAGTCGGCAGGTTCCGCCCTCCGCCGTCGCTCTGAAGACCCGGCTCTGTGTTGCCCAGGGCAACCGTCTCCTGAACTACTACCTGTTCGCCGGCGGCCACAACCCGCCGCTCGACGATCCGGTCGGCGACGGCAACGACCGGATCGCCTTCACCGGCGAACGCCACGGCTTCACGGCCCCCGTCGGCCCCGAGGGGCAGCTCAACCCGTCGTACGCCGCTCTCGCGGACGTGGTCGCCGACCTCCGCCGCTTCCCCGCGCTCGCCGACAGCGACGAGGAGTACGACGACGTCGTGCTCGGCTTCGTCCCCGACCACTACCTCACCGAGTACTGCCACCCCGGCGACCACGTCCGCCGGGCCCAGATCGCCGACCTGGAGCGCTTCCGGGGGATGGGTACGCGCGACATCCTCGCCCGTGCGCTGCTGCTGTCGGGCTTCTCGTTCCCAGCGGTCAACCTTCAGTCAGACCTCACTGGCCCCGCCTCTTCCCGGGTCCTCTGTCTGGCCTCCACCCCATGGCTCTCGGCGGACGTCCAGCACCGCCTCGCCGACTTCGTCCACGGCGGCGGCCGGCTGCTCCTCACCGGCGCGCTTCCCACCCAGACCTACGACGGCACGCCCTGCACCGTGCTCGCCGACGCCCTGGGCCTCACCCCCGGCGACCTGGTCAACGGAACCCCTCATTACTTCCCCTCGGTCCGGGCCGACGGCGCCCCGGCCGAAGTCCGGGTCGGCGTCCTCCAGCCCCTCACCCCAACCTCCTCCCACCACCCCTTCGCCGTCGACGTCTCCACCGGCTCTGTGGTCGGCACCGAGGTCCGCCCGGGCAGTGGCCACGCGGTGGTTCTCACCTGCGACTACCCGGCCCACCTCCCGTTCTGGACCGACCTCCTCGCCCGCCTCGGCGCTACTCCCCGTCACACCCACACCGCCACGACTCCGGGCGTCGTCCTGACCTCGACCGCCACTCCGGACGGCACGCGCCTGCTGCACGCGCTGAATGTCAGCCCGGTCGACCAGTCATTGGTCATCTCCCACCGGGGTACGCCGCTGTTCAATGGCGCGGAAGTCGCGCTGCCCGCGCGGAGCGGTGCAATCCTTCCGATTACCGGTCCAGACCAATTGCATTAACGGTACTCGGAGCGCTCACTCCGCCCGATAGACCCATTTCCGGGCCGAGCGCAAGCCATTGGCACAAAGACGCCACGGCCTGGTCGTCTGACCTCGCCGGGGCGTCCGGCCCTGCAGGTAGGCGTGATCCGCGATCCGCGAGCACCACTGGACGTGCGTCCAGTCAACCCGAAACAATTGTCCGCACGGCGTCCGCTGAAATGCACAGACCGAACTGCCGACGTACGCGATCAATTCACGCGAGAAACCGCCGGTGAATTAGACCCAGCCGCGTTTCGCCGCGGCTACTCCCAGTTCGAAACGCGAAGTGGCGTCGAGACGGTCGGAGAGGTTTGCCGTGATACGGCGGGCGGTGCGCAACGAGATACCCAGCAGACGCGCCACCTGCTCGTCCTTGGCGCCGCCGGCCAGCAGGCGGAGGACCTCGGCCTCGTGCGGGGTGAGTGGTGACTCGTTGTCGCGGTCCTCGGGGGCGAAGAGGTCGGTCGCCCGGGACCAGTACGAGTCGAACAGGGCCAGCGCGACCGCCAGTACGGCGGGGCTGCGGTGGATCACGGCGCCGGTGCTCTCGACCGCCGGGTCCAGCGGCATGATCGCGATCTCCTGGTCGATGATCAGCAGCCGCAGCGGCAGGGTCGGGGTGGCGCGGACCTCGTTACCGCGTTTGTGCATGTACGCGGCGTACTCGAGGCCGAGCTTGGAGACCGTCATGCTCTGCAGGTAGACGCTGCGCATCTTGATCCCGCGCTCCAGCAGCGGCAGGTCCGGCGACTCCTCCGGCGGGGCGACGATGTCGTCCACGTGCGCGGGGATCAGGCCCCAGAAGGTGTCCCGGGTCTTCGCGCCCAGCTCCTCGATCCGGCGCGACGCGTTCGCGCGGCCCTTCAGCACCTCGACGTCGCCGCTGGTCCGCGAGGTGAGCAGCTCGTTGTACTGCTCGGCCATCACCTCGGCCTTGGACGACGCCTCGTTCAGCTCGCCGAGCATCCGGTTCAGCTCGCTGCGGCGGCGCTCGACCAGGCCGGCCAGGCCGACCCGCGGGTGGACGGCGTGCTCGACGTCGGGGTTGGTCCAGGTCGGGACCAGCAGGTCGAGTTTGCGCAGCTCGTCCATTAGCTGGTGAACCTCGGGCAATGACTTATTCACTCGCGCGGCAATCTGCTCCGGCGTACTGTCCGGAGCGCGGAGGAGGGCGTGGTAGACCGCCGAGGTCGCCTCGTCCAGACCCAGCGGTTCCAGCACTTTCCACACCCTTCCAACGCCCGTTTGGAACCGACCATATACAGGGTGCGTCGATTAAGCGCGCTCAGCAGATGGTTTTGGATTATTTCGGAGGGGACTCACTGTGATCAAGAGGTTTCTGGTGGTGGTGGTTTCGGGGGCGCTGCTGCTGGGTTCGGCGTGCTGGTCCGCTGGATCCGCGACGGCGCGGCCGGAGCCGCCGGTCAGCGACGACCCCACCGGCTACTGCACTGTCTGCTGGTAGGAGAGCCGTCCCGTAGACTGCTGCCGTGGCTCGTGGCGATGGTCGGCTCACTCATGATCTCGACCCGCAGGATCTGGGTCCGCAGGACGCCTGTGGCGTCTTCGGAGTCTGGGCTCCTGGGGAAGAGGTCGCCAAACTCTCCTATTTCGGGCTCTACGCTCTGCAGCACCGAGGGCAGGAGTCGGCCGGGATCGCGGTCGGCAACGGGAGCCAGATCCTGGTCTACAAGGACATGGGCCTGGTCAGTCAGGTCTTCGACGAGGCGACCCTCGCGTCACTGCGCGGGCACATCGCCGTCGGGCACTGCCGGTACTCGACCACCGGGTCGAGCGTCTGGGCGAACGCGCAGCCGACCTTCCGGTCCACCGCGACCGGGTCGGTGGCGCTCGCGCACAACGGCAACCTGACCAACACCGGTGACCTGGCGGCGACGCTGGACGGCAGCGACGACCTGGACCTCGGGCTGGACCTGGAGGTCGAGCACGCGAAGGCGAACGCCAAGCACGGCGCGTCCTCCGACACCGACATCCTGACCTCGATGCTGGCGGCGTACCCCGACCTGACCATCGAGCAGGCCGCGGCGCGCGTGCTGCCGAAGGTCAAGGGCGCCTTCAGCCTGGTCTTCATGGACGAGTCCACCCTGTACGCCGCCCGCGACCCGCAGGGCATCCGCCCGCTGGTGCTCGGCCGGCTCGAGCGCGGCTGGGTGGTGGCCAGCGAGACCGCGGCGCTGGACATCGTCGGTGCCAGCTTCGTCCGCGAGATCGACCCGGGCGAGATCGTCGCGATCGACGAGAACGGGCTGCGCTCGACCAAGTTCGCCGAGCCGGACCCGAAGGGCTGCCTGTTCGAGTTCGTCTACCTGGCCCGCCCGGACACCCAGATCTCCGGCCAGCGGATCCACTCGACCCGCGTCGAGATCGGCCGCCGGCTGGCCCGCGAGCACCCGGCCGACGCCGACCTGGTGATCGCGACGCCGGAGTCCGGCGTACCGGGCGCGATCGGGTACGCCGAGGAGTCCGGCATCCCGTACGGCGCCGGCCTGGTCAAGAACGCCTACGTCGGCCGCACCTTCATCCAGCCCAGCCAGACCATCCGCCAGCTCGGCATCCGGCTGAAGCTGAACCCGCTGCGCGAGGTGATCGAGGGCAAGCGGCTGGTCGTCGTCGACGACACCATCGTCCGCGGCAACACCCAGCGCGCGGTGATCAAGATGCTCCGCGAGGCGGGCGCCAAGGAGATCCACGTCCGGATCACCGCGCCGCCGGTGAAGTGGCCGTGCTTCTACGGCATCGACTTCGCCAGCCGCGCCGAGCTGATCGCCAACGGGCTGAACACCGAGGAGATCTGCCGCTCGCTCGGCGCCGACTCGCTCGGTTACATCGACCTGGACACGCTGGTCGAGGCGACCACGCTGCCGAAGGACAAGCTCTGCCGGGCCTGCTTCGACGGGGTCTACCCGGTCGAGCTGCCGAAGCCGGAGCACCTCGGCAAGCACCTGCTGGAGATCCCGGTCAGCACCGACGCCGACGGCCTGGCCACCGTTTCCGGCGGTGCCGGCGCCGCGGACGCCCTGTCCCGCCCGTAAGGCAGTCCGATGAGCCAGCACCCGACCGACGCTCCCACGAGGACCGGCCGGGCACTGGTGACTGCCGTACGACGTACTTCCGGGACGCCGTCCCGCCGACGAAGGAGAACACCGTGAGCCAGGGCGCGAGCTACGCCGCCGCCGGAGTCGACATCGAGGCCGGGGACCGGGCCGTCGAGCTGATGAAGGAATGGGTGTCCAAGGCGACCCGGCCCGAGGTGGTCGGGGGGCTCGGCGGGTTCGCCGGGCTGTTCGACGCGTCCGCGCTGACGGCGTACCGGCGACCGCTGCTGGCCACCTCGACCGACGGCGTCGGGACCAAGGTCGCGATCGCGCAGAAGCTGGACCGGCACGACACGATCGGGTTCGACCTGGTCGGCATGGTCGTCGACGACCTGGTGGTCTGCGGCGCCGAGCCGCTGTTCATGACCGACTACATCTGCACCGGCAAGGTGGTCCCGGAGACGATCGCGCAGATCGTCAAGGGCATCGCCGAGGCGTGCGTCGAGGCCGGTACGGCGCTGGTCGGCGGCGAGACCGCCGAGCACCCGGGCCTGCTGAAGGCCGACGAGTACGACGTCGCCGGCGCCTCCACGGGCGTCGTCGAGGCCGACGAGCTGCTCGGAGCGGAGCGGGTCGAGGCCGGTGACGTGGTCGTCGCGATGGCGTCGTCCGGGCTGCACTCGAACGGGTACTCCCTGGTCCGGCACGTGTTCTTCGACCGGGCCGGCTGGGCCCTCGACCGCGAGGTGCCGGAGCTCGGTGGCACGCTCGGCGACACTCTGATCACGCCGACCCGGGTCTACGCCAAGCACTGCCTGGAGCTGATCCGGGCGCTGAACGCCGACGGCGACCGCCCGCTGCACGCGATGTCGCACATCACCGGCGGCGGCTTCGCGGCGAACCTGGCCCGGGTGATCCCGGACGAGCTCGCGGTCCGGATCGACCGCTCGACCTGGACGCCGGCGCCGGTCTTCGGCCTGGTCGGCCAGCTCGGCGACGTCCCGCAGCTGGAGCTGGAGAAGACGCTGAACATGGGCGTCGGCATGGTCGCGGTCCTGGACCCGGCCGCCGCGGACCGTGCGATCGCCGTCCTGGCCGAGCGCGACATCCCGGCCTGGGTCTGCGGCGAGGTCAGCACCGGCAGCACCGGCGTCGAGCTCCAGGGCGACTACGCGAGCTGATCCCGCTGGGGTCGGCGAAGCGCACCCGGTGCAGGAACTGCTCAGGTGGGGGGGGGGAGGGGGGGGGGGGGGGGGGGAGTGGGGGGGGGGGGAGGGGGGAAAAGGGGGAAAGAACACCCTTGGTGTTGTGGTGGGGCGAGGCCCTGTCTTATGCCC
>NZ_JBVJNV010000001.1:292681-683579 GCF_055583505.1 Kribbella sp. NPDC104740
GGGGACCCCAAGGAGGACGAGGAGAGGGCCCTCTGTGGGGGGCGGAAAGACCCCCCGGGGAAGGAAGTCGCCAGTGTGCCTTCCCCCCCGCTGCACCCCCCACCTCGAGAAGCACAGCTCACACCGAAAACGGCAGGCCGAGATCACCTGCGGTGCTGGTGTGGACGAACTCCGTCGGTCGAGCACAGCTGACTGGTCCAGGCGCCTCAGACGCGTGGACCAGTCAACGGAGCTGCTGTCGCTTTACCGACGGGGGTGGTAGTCGTCGGCGTCATCGCCGGCGTCTGCGTCGTAGTCACCGTTCGCAGAACCGGTACCGCCCTCGTTCCCGCCGGCCAGCTCTCGTTTGAGCTGGTCCAGGTCGGTGTCCCAGGTGCGGTACTTCAGGTCGCGAGCGACCTTCGTCTGCTTGGCCTTTGCACGGCCGCGCCCCATAGCGTCGACCCCCTCGCACAAGTCAACCGGGTACGCAGCGTGGCGTCCACGGATCAGTCGTCAGTAATCGTGGTTCTAGGTTACCCGGAGCCGGGGATCGACACACGCACCGCCCCCTGCTCGGACGCCCCCAGACCTCCGATGACAGTCCGGTGGGCCTGCCCGGTCCCCTCAAACCGGTCAGGCCCACCGCGTCTTTTGCGCTCAGTCGTGCTGGTTACTTCACCTCACGACGTGAGCTTGACCACAGTCCGACCACGGTCGGCAGGAGGACCCAGACCGCGACCGCGGTGAGCGTCTCGGGCAGCATCCCGTGCAGGTCACGCTCCGCGATCCGGCCGAAGGCGCCGAAGACGTCCAGCCAGTTCGCGTTGTCCTTGAACAGCGCCGGCCCGGCCAGCGCCCAGGCGGTCGGGGCGACGAAGAAGACCAGTACGGCCGCCGCGGTCTGCGCGATCACGGCACCGAAGGCGGCGCCCATCACGACGTTCAGCGCGGTGCTCAGGTAGGCCCCGGCGAGCGATCCGCCGATCCCGGCGTACGTCGTACCGGTGCCGCCGATCGCTCCGCCGATCGCGGTTGCGGCCAGCGCCATCGCCGCCGTGACCGTCAGCACGACGGCGCTCAGCAGCACCGCGGAGACGAACTTGGCCAGCTGGACCCGGATCCGGCGCGGCGACAGCGTGAACGTGGTCAGCGCGGTCCGCTGGGTCCACTCGCTCGTCATCGCCATCACACCGATCACCGGCAGGATCAGCAGTACGCCGGTCGACGCGGCGCCGAGGAACCCGTCGAACCGGGCCGGCTTGTCGCCGAGGTGGGTGAGCTCCCAGACCAGCGCCGCGACGGCGAGGGCCAGGATGGCCAGGATCAGGACCCGGCCGCTGCGGGTGTTCACGGACTTGCGCAGCTCGATGCCGGTCAGCTTGGCGAACGACTGGCGGCGCGCGGGCGGCAGGCTGGTGGAGACCGCTGCGGCCCGGTGCTTACCGGTGGCCGCCGGGGCCGGGGTGGTCATTTCGGTGACAGTCATGTCAGAAGCTCCTGTGGAAGACGTGGTCAGGCCGCGGCGGCGGTCGGGGTGGTCAGCTGGAAGAACAGCTCCTCCAGGCCGGCGCTGTCGCTCTCGCGCAGCTCGATCAGGATCTGGCCCGCGGCGGCGGCCGCCCGGCCGACCTGCTCGGCGGTGGCGTCGACGCGCAGGGCGCCGTCCTGCAGCGGTTCCAGGCTCAGCCCGGCCGCGGTGAGGGCCTGGTTCAGGCCGATCGGGTCCAGGCCGCGGACCAGCGTGCCGCTGCCGGCCAGCAGCTCGTCGAGCGAGCCGTCGGCGACGATCCGGCCGCCACCGATGACGACCAGCCGGTCGACGGTGGCCTGCACCTCGCCCAGCAGGTGGCTGGACAGGATCACGGTGCCGCCGCGGGCGGCGAAGTCCTGGAGCAGTCCGCGCATCCAGCGGATGCCCTCGGGGTCCATGCCGTTGGCCGGCTCGTCGAGGATCAGGGCCGCCGGGTCACCGAGCAGCGCGCTGGCGATGCCGAGCCGCTGCCGCATGCCGAGCGAGTACTGGCCGACGCGGCGCTTCGCGGCGCCGGTCAGGCCGACCGCTTCGAGCATCTCGTCGGCCCGGGACTTCGGTACGCCGAGCACGCTCGCGTTCAGTGCCAGCGTCTCGCGGCCGGTCCGGCCCGGGTGCTGGGCGGCGGCGTCGAGCATGACGCCGACGACGCGGCCGGGGTTGGGCAGGTCGGCGTACCGCTGGCCGGCGATGGTGGCGGTGCCCGCGCTCGGCGGGGTCAGGCCGGTCAGCATCCGCAGCGTGGTGGACTTGCCGGCACCGTTCGGCCCGAGGAAGCCGGTGATGCTGCCGGGCTGGACGGTGAAGGAGACATCGCTGACAGCCGTGGTGCTGCCGTACCGCTTGCTCAGGTTCTCGACGGTGATCATGGGCCCTACTCTTCCGCCGCGGACCCCCGCGCCACATCGACCGACCGTCTCGACCGGCCCCCTACGAAAGTCGCCACAACTGTGACTCCAGGACCCCCACAAGGGGGACGAAAGACATGACACAGCGCGACTAGGCTGACGGAATGCATTGGTCGTACGCCTGGCTGCGCCGGCCGTACCGCCGGGTCCGCCGGTGGTACGCCTGGTTCGTCAAGCACGCCCCGCGCTTCCGCGACCTGATGTACATCGGCTTCAGCCTGCTGACGATCCTGGCCCAGGCGACCAGCACCGGCGGCCGCGAGGGGTGGGTGACCAGGAGCTGGTTCGTGCTCGGCGTCGGCATCTTCGCCTCGCTGGTGCTGTGGTGGCGCCGCCGGTACCCGATCGCCGTCACGGTGATCGGCATCCTCGCGATGGCCGTCGCGCAGATCTTCGTCCCGATGGGCCTGGCGCTGCTGACGCTGGCGATCCGCCGCCGGGACGTCTGGCTCGCGGTGCTGAGCGTGGCCGGCTACGCGGCGTACGTCGGGACCTCGTGGGGGGACAACACCGAGCCGTACGTGCTGCTCTTCACCGGGCCGTTCCTGATCGGCAGCTGGGTCGCGGTCGGTGCCTACATCGGCGCCCGGCGGGACCTGATGGTCTCGCTGCGGGACCGGGCCGAGCGGGCCGAGGCGGAGCGCGAGCTGCGCGCCGAGCAGGCCAAGCTCGGCGAGCGGGCCCGGATCGCCCAGGAGATGCACGACGTCCTGGCGCACAAGGTGTCGCTGATCGCGCTGCACGCGGGCGGCCTGGAGGTGAACCCGGCGGTCGGACCGGAGAAGGTGGAGAGCTCCGCCGGGCTGATCCGGCAGACCGCGCGGCAGGCGATGGAGGACCTGCGCGAGGTGCTCGGCGTCCTCAAGGCCGACGTCAGCGAGGACGGCGCCGACCTGGCGCCGGTGCCGAAGGCGTCCGACCTGGCCAAGCTCGTCGACGACTCGCGGGCTGCGGGCGTCGACGTCCGCAGCTCGATCGACCTGCCGGACGACGTACCGCCGCTGGTCGGGCGGACGGTCTACCGGGTCGTCCAGGAGTCGCTGACCAACGTCCACAAGCACGCGCGCGGCGCGACCACCGAGGTCCTGGTCCGGGGTCAGGAAGGTGATGGCGTCACCGTGCGGGTCCGCAACGTCCGGCCGGTCGCGGCTGGTTCACTTCTCCCGGGGTCCGGTGCGGGACTGGTCGGGCTGAGCGAGCGCGTCACCCTGTCCGGCGGCCAGCTGACCACCGGGCCCACGCAGGACGGCGGCTGGCAGGTCGAGGCCTGGCTGCCCTGGTCGGACGGGAGAGAAGGAGAGGCATGACACGGCTGCTGATCGTGGACGACGAGGCGCTGGTCCGGGCCGGGCTGAAGATGATCCTGGAGTCCGACGAGGACCTCGAGGTGGTCGCCGAGGCCGAGGACGGTGCCGACGCGGCCGCGATGGTCCGCGAGCACAAGCCGGACGTCGTCCTGATGGACATCCGGATGCCGCGGCTGGACGGGCTCGCCGCGACCCGCGAGATCCAGGCGCTGCCGGATCCGCCGAAGGTCGTCGTACTGACCACGTTCGATCTGGACGACTACGTGTTCCGGGCGCTGCAGGCAGGGGCGAGCGGGTTCCTGCTCAAGGACACGCCGCCGCGTGAGCTCGTGCAGGCCGTCCGGGTCGTCGCGGCCGGTGAGGCGATGCTGTCGCCGGCGGTGACCCGGCGGCTGATCGGGCACTTCGCCGCGGACCCGCGGACCGATCGTCAGCGCGACGCCCGGGCGCGGCTGACCGCGCTCACCGACCGGGAGCGCGAGGTGCTGGCCGCGGTCGCGAAGGGGCTGTCGAACGCCGACATCGGCAAGACGCTGTTCATGAGCGAGGCGACCGTGAAGGCGCACGTCTCCCGGGTGCTGGTGAAGCTGAACGCCACCAACCGCGTCCAGGTCGCGATCCTCGCGCACGACGCGGGACTCCTGGACGAGTAAAAGGAAACCGGCCGTGCGCCGCCGGAGGGGTGGGGCGGCGACGCACAGCCGGTTTCAGGTCAGCGACCGGAGGGGGGATCCGGTCTCGCTGACGGTCTGGACCGGGTCAGCCCCGGTCCGGAGCATCACTTGCGGCCGAAGGCCACGTTCGAGCTCCAGATCTTCGCCTTCGCGACCGGCTTGCCCGGCTTCGAGGCGTGCCACAGGGTGTTCGCGCCGGCGTAGATGCCGACGTGGTACACGCCGCCGCCACCGCTCTTGAAGAACACCAGGTCGCCCGGCTTGGCCGCCTTGCGGCTGATGTGCTTGGTCGCGGCGTACTGCTGACGCGAGGTGCGGGGCAGCTTCTTGCCGGCCTTCTTGTAGACGTAGCCGGTGTAGCCGGAGCAGTCGAAGCCCTTGGTCGTGGTGCCGCCGTAGCGGTACGGCGTGCCCTTGAGCTTCGCGGCCTCCTTCAGCACCTTGGCCTGGAAGGTCGTGGCCTTGCCGGAGCCGCCGTGCAGCAGACCGTGGCTGGCGGCGTAGAACAGCGAGCGCCAGGTGTTCACGGTCATCGTGCCGGTGCGGGGCAGGCCCACGCGGCGCTGGAAGTTCGCCACCGCGGTGCGGGTCGCCGAGCCGTACCAGCCACCGGCCGGGACGTCGAGCGAGCGCTGCACGTAGCGGACGGCGGAGCCGGCGTCGGCGTAGCGCAGCAGCGGCTTGGTGCTGATCGCCTTGTTGCCCCGGGCCCACGCGGCCGAGGTGGTCTTCGAGGTCCCTGCGTGAGCGGTGTCGGCCGGGGCGGCGATGGTGAGCGCCGCTCCGCCGGAGACGGCCAGGCCGACCGAGAGGACGGCGGCCGCGGCTCGCGGGGTGCGGGGAGCCGAGGACTTGCTGGTCTTGCGGTGCTTGGCCAGCGTCCGTCCGGTCGGCCGGGTACTGGACTCGCTCGTGGTGACGGCGCGCAGAAGCGCTGTCCGTCGGGCAGTGACGGGCATGGTTGTCTCCCGACGCCTGCGGAGTTAGCTGTCGGGTTCGGGCTGGAAGTCGATCGCCCGGTCCGCTCCCGCGGACTTCACCCCAGGGACCCGGCCACTCACAGCCGGACCCCAACATCCTGGGTCCCCCACTCCTGCCATGGTTGTTCGAGGGGAACATGTGTGCCTGGCAGGACTCGGCGTTGACACACATGCAGTTCGGCTAATTTGTCGAACCGCCGACGACTGTATAACAGAACGGTCACGACGCAAACCCTCCAATCCACAGAGACCCTCCCAAAAGGCCCTCAGTGGCTCTCTGACGGATCAGCGACCGCTGCTGAACACCAGGTGTCCTGAGCGTGTCTGAGCGGCGTTCAGGCGCCCGCTCAGCCGATTTCTGTGACCTGGGTCACAGTCGGAGGTTGCTGTGTGTGACAACCGGCACAGTCAGTACTCAGGCTGCCCTTCGCCGAGCAGTTCCAGGAACCTCTCCAGGCCCACGTTCCCGCCTGAAAGCACCACTCCGACCCGCTCCGGCAGGTCGGCGACCCGGCCGGCCAGCAGCGCCGCCAGCGCGCTCGCGCCGCTCGGCTCGAGAACGATCTTCAGCCGCTCGAACGCGAACGCCATCGCGGCCCGGATCTCGTCGTCGGAGACCAGCGCGAACGCCTCCACCAGCCGCTGGTTCACCGCGAAGGTGAGCTCGCCGGGCGCCGAGATCGCCTGGCCGTCGGCGATCGTCCGCGGTACGGCGATCTCGACCCGCTGCCCGGCGGCCAGCGACCGGGCGTGGTCGTCGCCCGCGGCCGGCTCGACGCCGATCATCCGGATCCCGGGGGAGGCGACGGTCGCCGCGGTCGCGCAGCCGGCCAACAGCCCGCCGCCGCCGACCGGGACGAACAGCGCGCCGAGCGGCCCGACCTCCTCGATCAGCTCCAGCGCCACCGTGCCCTGCCCGGCCATCACGTCGTAGTGGTCGTACGGCGGGATCAGCGTCAGCCCGCGATCCTCCGAGAGCTTCGTGGCCAGCGCCGCCCGGTCCTCGGTGTAGCGGTCGTAGGTGACCACCTCCGCGCCGTACCCGCGAGTGGCCGCGACCTTCGTCGGCGGCGCGTCGGCCGGCATCAGGATCACCGCGCGCGTCCCGGCCAGCGACGCGGCCAGCGCGACCGCCTGGGCGTGGTTCCCCGACGAGTACGCCGCGACGCCGCGGGCCCGTTCCTCCGCGGTCAGCCGGCTGACCGCGTTGAATGCACCCCGGAACTTGAACGCCCCGATCCGCTGGAAGTTCTCCGCCTTCAGGAACACCTCGGCGCCGACCCGCTCGTTCAGCGTCCGCGACGTCAGCACCGGCGTCTGGTGGGCCGCTCCAGCGATCCGGTCAGCAGCAGCTCGTACGTCGTCGTAGGTCAGCATGTCCTTATTCAACAGGAGATCAGGGTGTCTCCGATCCCCAGGCAGAAGTCCTTGCCCGGCCCGCCGTTCAGCACGTCCTTGCCGGGACCTCCGATCAGGACGTCCTTGCCCTTGCCGCCGTACAGGATGTCCTTGCCGCCACCGCCGAGCAGCAGGTCGTCGCCCTTCAGGCCGCACAGGACGTCGTTGCCGGGCGTGCCGATCAGCAGGTCGCTGCCGTTCGTACCGGTGTGGGTGCAGCTCGGAGCTGGTGGGGCTTCGGCGACTTCAACGGCTCCGGCCTCGCAGTTGGTGCCCTGTGGTCGCGCGACTCCGCGCTGGTCCGTAGTAAGTACAGTGCACGCCGCTGCTGGGACTAGTCCGTTCGCCAGCGATGCAGCCAGCGGCAGCATGGTCTGGGTCGGGCCGCCGTTGCTGGCGAGTGCTGCCAGTTGCGGGCTGCCGGTCTGGTCTCCCGGGCCGGCCAGCGAGCAGCTGCCGTCGCCGTCCAGGTTGTATCCGGTAGAGGTGGTCGCCAGCTCGATCGCGCAGTCCGCACCTGGACCGCCGGCCAGGATCGAGCCGAAGCTGTGCAGCCCAGCATTGGTCGCCACGTTGTCGCCGACTCCACCAGCGGTGTTGCCGGACACCGTCGCGTGCCGCAGGTGCACGTCGTGGTCCAGCGTGTAGATGCCACCGCCTGCCGCGTCCGCGTTGTTGCCGGTGACAGTCGAGTTGTCGACCCGCACCTCGCCGGTCAGCGCGGAGATGCCGCCGCCCTGGCTGTCGGCCACACCCGATGCGGTGTTGCCGTTGATCGTCGAGCGGATCACGTGGATCTGCGCCGGGGGAGGCCCACCGCTGTTCTCGATGATGCCGGTGCTGAGGCCGCCGCCCGCGCCGGTCCGGGTGTTCCCGGAGATCGTCGTCTCGGTCACCGTGACGACCGGCTGGTCAGTCGGCGCGTCCTGGTCGAACAGCACCTGTACGCCGCCGCCCTGGCTCGTCCCGGCCGGGTGGTTGCCGGTGATGGTCGAGCCGGTGACCGTCAGGTCGCCGCAGGCCGAGCAGATCACGCCGGTCCCGCCGTTGTCGTCCACAGTCGTGTCGGTCAGCGTGAACAACCCCGACCCCTGCCCAGTGGTCCGTACGCCGTCGCCACCGTTGTCGCTGATCGTCGAGCCGGTCACCGTCAGCGCGCCGTCGGTCAGACCGACGCCGCGGCCGGTGTTGCCGCTGATCGTCGTGCCGGTGATGTGCACTGTGCCCAGCGACAGTGCCACGCCCGTACCGGTGTTGTCGTGAACGCTGGAGTCGGTCAGGTCGAGCACTGCGCCACCGAGCGAGCTGGCGAGCACCCTGCCCGTACCGGCGTTGTTGCCGGTCGCTGTGGAGTCGGTCAGCGAGGCGTCGCCGTTGTGCCGCAGCGCGGCGCCGTCGACGTCGTCGCCACCGGTCAAAGTGACCGCCTGCAAGGCGATCGAGCCGTCCGAGTCGATCGCGTCGAGCACGCGTTCGCCGGCGCAGTTCTGGTCGATCGTCGCGCCGTTGCCGTCGATGGTGAGCGGCTGCGCCGACGTACTGTCGAGGTCGCCGGAGGCGTTGGTGTCGTTGTCGCCGCACAGGTTCAGCCCGTACGACGCCGCGGCCGCCAGCGTGATCGTGGTCGGCGTCGCGGCCGCGTTGGCCGCGGTCACCGCCTCCCGGAGCGAGGTGAAGGCGTCGGCGCCACTGACGACGTCGGCGGTGGTGGTGACGGTGATCGTGGCCGCCTGCGCCGGGCCGGCCGGAACCAGCAGCGCAGCGACGAGGACGAGACAGGACAGGACGACGCGACGCATCAGCAGTTCCCCCAAAGCCGTTCGCGGCTCCCCCAGCAAACCGGCTTTCCGAGACTTCACCGTCCCACAACCACTCCGTGGCCGCCAGGGTTCGTAGCATGTCAAGACGGACGGCCCGGCTCCGTACTGATGACGAGCGGCTTCCACTCCGGGAGCCGGAACCGGAGGAGATCCTCGTGAAGTACCTGGTGGTCCTGAACATCAACCCCGACGTCCTGAGCGCGCTGACCGAGGCCGAGCAGCAGGCGATCTTCAGCGGGCACGAGAAGTTCCTGGCGACCGTGCAGGAGTCGGGCGAGTTCCGCAGCACGGTGGCGCTGGCCGAGCCGGCCAAGTCGTCGGTGGTGAAGGTCCGCGACGGCGTCCCGGCGGTGACCGACGGGCCGTTCGTGGAGGCGAAGGAGTTCCTGGCCGGCTACTACCTGCTGGACTGCGCGTCCCGGGAGCGGGTCGAGGAACTGGCGGCGATGATTCCCGACGCCGGCGTCGAGGGCCTCGGCGTCGAGGTGCGCGAAGTGGTCTTCGAGCAGGAGCGCTGACGGCCTGGACGGCAGGGACGCGGATGGTCCCTGCCGTCACCGGGGTCGCTCAGGAGGTCTGGTCGTCGACCTGCGCGTCGCCGGCGTTCTTCTTGATCGACTCGATCCCGTTCAGCGCCGAGGCCTTGGTCTTGTAGCTCTCGCTACTGGTCGCGATCACCTCGCCGTTGCCGGCCTTCAGCCGGAACCGGAACTCGCCCGACTTGTCCTCGTACAGCTCGAACTTGCCCGCCATTTTTCGAACCTCCCGTGGTGATGGTCTGGTTCGGAGCGTAGTCGCCGACTCACGCCGTGTCGCCCGACCGGCCGGTCCGAGCGTGAGCCGTACGGCGTACGGTACGGTGTGCGGCATGAGTGTCCGGACGATTCCGATCCTGCCCACCCGCGACCTCGACGACGTGCTGCCGTTCTACCTGGCGCTCGGCTTCCGGCAGACCTACCGCCAGGCCCGGCCGAACCCGTACCTGTGCGTCAGCCGCGGCGACGGTTTCGACCTGCACTTCTTCGGCCTGCCCGGGTACGACGTGGAGAACTCGCTGTTCAGCGTCGTCGTCGGCGTCCCCGACACCCAGGCCCTGTACGACGAGTTCGCGGCGGCGCTGCGCGCGACGTACGGCAAGCTGCCGGTCGCCGGGCTGCCACGGATCACCCGCCCACGCCGCAAACAGGGCACGAGCGCAGGCTTCTCCCTGATCGACCCGTCCGGCAACTGGCTGCGAATCAGCTCCGGCGCCGAGGAAACCACAACCGGCGACCGCTTCGAACGCGCACTGCTCAACGCGGCCCGCCAGGCCGACTCACACGGCGACGAGGCCGCCGGGATCCGCGTGCTGGAAGCGGCACTGCGCCGTCACGCCGACGCCAGCGACGAGGAGCGGCTACCGGCACTGCTCTATCTAGCAGAGCTGCTCATCCGCACCGGCGGCGCGGCGGACGGCGTACTGGAGCAGATAGAGAGGACAGGCGGCACCGCTGAGCAGTTGGCCGAGCTCAGGGAGCAGCTGGACG
Source organism: Kribbella sp. NPDC104740 (assembly GCF_055583505.1). Taxonomy (NCBI): domain Bacteria; kingdom Bacillati; phylum Actinomycetota; class Actinomycetes; order Propionibacteriales; family Kribbellaceae; genus Kribbella; species Kribbella sp. NPDC104740. Next base: position 302,808 of record NZ_JBVJNV010000001.1, read on the forward strand.
GTTAGCCCCAGGCCACGGACCAGGGGTCGGCCCGTCGGCGTCCGGGCGCTCCTCCTGCTCTGTCTTGTAGGGCCGGAGACCGCGGGTCTTGAAGTTCTCCACCTCCACCTCGGTGCCCTCGCCCTTCAGCGCGATGTAGCCGGCCGGTACGCCGCCGGCGTACGCGACCCAGGTCTCGAAGGCCGGCCTGGTCAGGTGCTCGACCCAGCGGGCCCAGTCCCACTTGACCTTCTCGGTCCAGTGCCACTCGCCGCCGACGGCGCTGTAGAGGTTGCGGGCGAACTCGGGGGAGAGCTCCTCGACCCGGCGCAGCTCGGCGGAGGTGGGCTTGGTGGGGCGTACGTCGTACGGGCTGGTCTGCTCGAGGTACGTCAGGATGCTGATCGTCATGCCGGTCGGACGCCGCGGATCCCCGCGACGACGAGATCGATACCCAACGAGTAGTAGTCGTCGGTGGAGGCAGGGCAGACCAGGGTGTCGGCGGTGCCGGTGATCAGCGGGTAGCGCTTGGGGTCGAGCGCGCTCAGCGTGGCGCGCTTGAGGCGCAGGGCCTGCTCGCGCGCGGACGGCTCGGGGTCCTCGCCAGCGCCGGGCTCGGTGGTGACCAGGGTGATCAGCGAGCAGATCGACTGCCGGCCCACCTCGGCGGCGTAGTCGGGGTCGAAGCCGCCGTCGACCAGGATCTCCATCGTCCGCTCGGCCATCTCCAGGCCGGGCTCGGCGATCAGGATCCGGGTCAGTGTCAGCCCGGCCGCACGCGGGTGCGGCCGCAGGGCCGCGACGAACGCCGTCAGCATCTGCTGCAGCCGCTCCTCCCACGGACGCTCCGACGGCTCCGGCAGCTCGATGTCGGCGAGCAGCCGGTCGCCGAGCGCGTTCAGCAGGTCGAGCTTGTCGCTGAAGTGCCGGTAGAGCGCCATCGGGGTCACCTCGTGCAGCTGCGCGAGCCGCCGCAGGGTGATCAGCGCGTACACCCTGCTCTTCGGCGGCTTCCTGCTGCTCGGCGGCCGGATGGCCGACCTGCTCGGCCCCCGCCGCGTCTTCATCGCCGGGCTGCTGCTGTTCGGTGTCACCTCGCTGGTCGGCGGGCTCGCGACCTCGCCGGAGTTCCTGATCGGCGCCCGCGCCGTCCAGGGGCTCGGCGGCGCGCTGCTCTCCCGGCCGCGCTCGCGATCCTGACGATGACGTTCGCGCACGGCCGCGAACGCAACATCGCGATGGGCGTCTGGGGCGGGCTCGCCGGGCTCGGCGGCACCCTCGGCGTCGTGGCGGGCGGCGTACTGGTCGACTCGCTCAGCTGGCAGTGGGTGTTCTTCGTCAACGTCCCGATCGTGCTCGCGCTGGTCGCGCTGATCCCGGTCTTCGTGCCCGACATGCGCCACAACGAGGACCGGCCGCGCGGCTTCGACACCGCCGGCGCCGTACTCGGGACGAGTGGACTGCTGGCGATCGTGTACGCCGTGGTCCGCGCCGAACCGCGCGGTTGGGGATCGTTCGAGGTGCTCGGCGTCCTGATCGGCGGCATCCTGCTCCTGACCGCCTTCGTCGTGGTCGAGTCCCGGTCGAAGGCGCCGCTGGTGCCGCTGCGACTCTTCCGCTCGCGGGCCCTGAGCGTCTCCAGCCTGTCACTCGCCCTGAACGGCGCGGGCTTCCTCTCGATGTTCTACCTGACCGCGATCTACCTGCAGCAGGTCCGCGGCGACTCCGCGCTGGAGGCCGGCGTCCACTTCCTCCCGATGGGCGTCGCCGCCGTGCTCGGCGCGGTCCTCGCGTCCCAGCTGGTCCAGAAGTTCGGCACCCGCACAGTCCAGCTCGGCGGCTCCGTGCTCAGCGTGGCCGGGCTGTTCCTGCTCTCGCACGCCGACGCCACCTCCGGGTACGCCGGTTCGCTGCTGCCCGGCCTGATCCTGTTCGGACTCGGCATCATCGGGGTCTCCGTACCGGCCCAGATCGCCGCTGTCTCGGAGGTCGAGCACCACGAGGCCGGCGCGGCCTCCGGCGCCGTCACCACCATGTACCAGGTCGGCGGCGCCCTCGGCCTCGCCGTCGTCACCACCCTGTCGATCACCCGTACGACGGACGCCCTGACCGCGGGCGTGGCCCAGCAGCAGGCCCTGGTCGACGGCTTCCAGCGCGGCATGCTGATCGCGGCACTCTTCGCGGTCGCCAACGTGGCCGTCACCGTGATCACCCCGCGGATCCAGCCGACCACCGACCAGCTCGCGGAAGCAGCCGCCGCGGCCTGATCGCCGCGGCCTGGCCGCGGAGTCAGCCGCGCGTCGCCTGCGAGTCCGCTCGCGGCGCGGTGCGCGGTTCCCCGGGCGCGGCCGCCCCGGCGCTCGCGCGGCCGCCCGGGCGCCGGGTGTCTACGGTGTGCGGGTGATCCCCGCCGCGTTCGCCCAGCAAACCATCGCCCGGGAGGGTGCTCCCGGCCGGACCTGGCTCGACCAGCTCCCAAGCCTCACCGAGCACCACCTCGGGCGCTGGAACTGCACCCAAACCGCCCCCGCGATCCACGGCCAGGTCGCCCTCATCGTCCCCGCGACCCGCGCCGGCACCCCCGTCATCCTCAAACTCTCCTTCCCCCACCCCGGCCACCGCTTCGAGCCCACCGCCCTCGCCACCTGGTCCGGCACCGCCGCGATCCACCTCCTCGAACGCGACGACGCAGCCTTCGCGATGCTCCTCGAACGCCTCCCCGGCGAAACCCTGTCCACAGCCACCGAAGACCCCTGGCACCTGGCCGGCGACCTCGCCCGCCGCCTCGCCGTACCAGCCCCTCCCGAGATCCCCCGCCTGACGGCAACCCTCCCCGGCTGGTCCCGCCAACTACTTGCCCAAAGCAAACACTTGGGCCACCCGCTCCCACGCCGCCAGATCGACGCGGCCCTGGAGACCATCGAGGCCCTCGCCGAAGACCCCACCGACACGATGCTCCACGGCGACCTGCACTTCGCCAACATCCTCCGAGCCCACCGCGAACCCTGGCTCGTCATCGACCCCAAAGGCCTGGCCGGCACCGCAGCCTTCGACGCCGCCACCATCGTCCGCGACCGCATCGAGGAAATCACCGACAACGTCGAGCAAGGCCTCCACCGCCGCCTCACGACGTACAGCGAAGCAGCCGGCGTAGACCCCACCCTCGCCCGCCGAACCACCCAAGCCCGAGCCGTCAGCTCAGCCCTCTGGGAACGCCTCCACAACCAACCCCGCCTCGGCATAGCCCTCGCCGACCAAATCGCGGAGCTACTCCTCTAGGTTCAGCGCGAAGCTGTACGCCGGCTTGCCGTTCAGCTCGATGTCTCCGGTGCGCACGAACCCGGTGCGCGCGAGGACCTTCTGCGACGCGAGGTTCGTGACCGTCGTCCGCGCGGTGATCACCGACAGCCCGTACGCCGTACCGACGACCTCGCGCACCCCCCACGTCGCCAGCCCGCGCCCGGCGGCCGACTCCGCGATGCGGTAGCCGAGGTCGGCGGTGCCGTTCTCGATCATCACCAGGTTGACCCGCCCGAGGATCCGGCCGTCGTCGACCAGGACATGAAACCGGTCGGTCCCCGCGTCCTGCATCGCCAGCAGCGCCGCGTGCCGCGCGGGAAACTCCGCGAAGTACGCGTCGCCGCGGTCGGGGATCACCCGCGCGAAGTACTCCCGGTTCTCCCGCTCGAACCGCAGCAGCTCGTCCGCGTGCTCGGCCGTGAGCCGCTCCACCGTCACCATCCGGCGAACCTACCTCCGGCTCCCCGCCGGCCGCGACGGACTTTCACGCCGGACGCGACCTAACCGACCGGGTAAGCGACGTACGCGAAGAACCGGCTGTCCGGCGACCAACTCGGCACGTTCATCGTCCCCTGCCCACCGAACACCGTCGCGACCTCCCGGATCTCCCCGTCGACCAGCAACCGCACCCGAACGTCCTCGACATCAGCCGGATGCCCAACCGTCCCCGGCGGGAAACTCACGTACGCGATCGCCGACCCGTCCGGCGCCGGGTGCGGAAACCAGTTCACCCGCTCGTCGTGCGTCAACTGCTCGAGCACCTCACCGCGAATCCGGAAAAGCTGCGCATTCGCCGACGCCCGCTCCGAGTTGAAGTAGATCCATTCCCCGTCCGGCCCGAACTCCGCCCCGTCATCAGCAAAGGCGTCATCCGTCACCGCCACATCGTCCCCACCCGATGCCGGAATCGTCCACACATTCGTCCGCCGCTCAGCGTCCATCCCGATGTAGGCCAACGTCGAACCGTCCGGCGAAACCCCGTGCAGGTAATACCGAAACCCGAGACCCCGCTCATTGCTCACCCGCCGAGCAACCCCGCGGCTCACACCGTACAAATGCCCGTCCTCAGCGGAAACGTAAACCGTCTCCCCATCAGGCCCGATCACGTGATCGTTGTTGATCTCCGGCACTCCACCGAGCGGAATCTCCTCCAACTCCCCGCCTGCCACGGAGAGCCGGAACAACTTCCCGTCCCCGTTCAGCACCAGCCATTTCCCGTCCGGCGACCAGTTCGGAGCCTCGACCAGCACCTCGGTCGAAGAGAACACCAGCCGACTCACCCCCGTCCGTACGTCGACTACGTAGACCTCAGCCGTCTGCCCATCCGCAAGAGTCCGCGCCATACCGCAGAACCTACCCGCGCCCGCCGCGGCGTAGGGCGTGTCTCCTAGTTCCCGCCTACTGCGCGGCACTCGGCACGGCACCTCGGAGCACTGGAGCAAAGGCCACGATGGAAAAACATCGAGGCGTTCACTCCAGCACTCCGAGCTACCGCGCCGAGCACCTGCTCGCTACGGCGGGAACTAGGAGACACGCCCTAGGCTCGACCCCATGAAAGACCAGACCTGGCACCTGAAACGCGGCGACGAACTGGTCGCCGCCCTGGTCGTCGTCGGCGCCGACTACCCGTGGCTCCAGGCCCACGTCGAGCCGACGCCCGCGTTCGACGACGTCAAGCACCTCTTCGAGCAGCTCGAGTCCGACGAGGACGCCTGGGCGTCCGCGACTGCCGAGATCCGCTCTACCCTCACCCTCGTGAACCCGAACGGCACCGCCGTCGCCGAGTACCTCCTGCACATCGACGGCGAGTCCGCCTGGTGGCGCTGGGTCGACTGACCTCAGCCCTGCAGCACCGGCGCGATCTCCTGGAGGACCAACCGCCGGTACGTCGCCACATCCAGCACCCGCCCCCGTACGCCGTGCCGCAACCTCCGCTCCCGCACGAGCCGCGGCCCACCCGCGAAGAACCTCAGCGCGGCGTCCCGGTCCCGCTTCAACGCCGGCAGCATGTACGCCGGCCGAGCGCCCGCCCGCTGCAGCAGCTCGTCCGCGAGCTTCGCCCGCGACCCAGCCAGGAACCCGTGCAACTCCTCCCGCAGCTCGACCACCACCGCGAACTCCTCCGGCGCCGACCGAGTGATTGCCGCAGGCATCCGTTCCCCGGCGCCATCGCTTGCCCACAGCAACCGAAGCAGCGCCGTGTAGCCATCGCTGCAAGCGATCCCGAGCGACGACGAGACGCCCTTCCCCAGATGCGGGAAGCATCCGTAGGCCCGTCCCTCAGCAGACGTCTCCAGCCGCAGCCGCACAACCCCCGCGCCCTCGTCCCGGGCCACCAGGTAAGGAATCCGGGCATCCTGCCCCACGGCCGCGACCCCACGCACCCCGGTGTTCGCGTTGTACGCCGGCCGCAGCGCGAAGATCAGCTCCGACTCCCGCCAGGCCGCCGCCTCCTCGGACGCCGCGACCTCCCAGACCACTCGGCGTACCAGGTCGTACCTCTCGTACAGCCCGACCCGAGGTCCCTTTGCCGCGGCATGCTGCGCCAGCCGCCGCTTGAGGTTGCCCGCCTTCCCGACGTACAGGACCTCACCAGCGCCGTCGAGAAACAAGTACACCCCCGGCGAACCAGGCGCCGCGACCTCCCGCAGCACCTCGTTCACCCCGAGATCCACCCGGCCTTGGTCAGCACCTCCAGCGCGATCTCCGCCAGCTCCCGCCCACTCGTCTCGACGACGAAATCCGTCGGCCCCGACTGCTCCAGACTCGCGGCCAGCTCGACCGACCGCCGGACCAGCCCCTCGTACGACGACCCGACCTCGCGCCGCCGCACCCGCTCGCGCAGTACGCCGTCGTCGGCGACCAGCCGGCACACCTGGATCTCGGCGCCTGGGATCGCCTCCGCGTACCCCGCGAGGTCGGCCTCGGCCTCGACGACGCGCGCGATGATCGCCCGGTCGATGCCGGCCTCGGCGTAGTTCGCCCACACCGATGCCAGGTTCCGCAGCGCCGTCCGCTCGTTGTACGGGTCGCCCTCGGCGTACGGCCAACTGATGCCGAAGGCATCGAGATCGATCACCGCGTGCGCGATGTCGCGGTCGATCAGCTGGTCGAACATCTCGTGCGCGACCGAGCTCTTCCCGACCCCGACCGGTCCGCTCACGATCAGCACCGGAATCCTCATGCCGCCGACCCTACCGAGCCGCTCCGACAAGCGCAGGTTGTTTGACGACCCCGCCCGCCCTCGGTCAAGATGGAGGTCCGGCGCGGCCCGCGCCTCACCTTCGTCGACCGGCCCCAGCCCGGTCCGCTGCTGAAGGCAAAGGGATCTCCGATCTCGGGCCGCTCGTCCTGGTCATCCGCCTCGGACGGGGTCGCTGGGGGATCGCGGTCGAGTGCGTGGAAGGCCAGATGACAGCGCACAGGAACTTGAAGCGACGGGTCCGCGCCCGCGCCGCCAAAACCGGCGAGTCCTACACGGCTGCCCTCCGGCACTTCCGTCCGACTCCTTCAGGAGAAGACATGCCGGAAACTCCCCAGACCCAGACCCAGCCCCCGTCGACCTTGCGACTGGCCGTCGTACAGTCGACGGTCCGCCAGGACCCGACCGACGAGGCAGCCCTCCGCGAGAGCGGCGCCGAGGTCCGCACCTTCATCCGTCAGGCGGCAAAGGAAGGCGCCCGCCTCGTCCACTTCGCCGAGGGAGCCCTCTGCTTCCCCAGCAAGTACGTCATGTCCGAACTCGGCCCCGACGAGCTGGGCCCGTCCGACTGGACCAAAGCCCAGTGGCACGTCCTAGACGAGGAACTGGCCTCGATCGCCGCCCTGTCGGCCGAACTAGGCATCTGGACCGCCATCCCGTCCCTCCACCGACAGCCCGACGCCCGCCCCCACAACTCCCTCTACGTCTTCAACGACCAGGGCACCCTCGTCACCCGCTACGACGAACGCACCCTGTCCACCACCAAGCTCAACTACATGTACACCCCCGGCACCGACCCGAAGACCTTCGACCTCGACGGCTTCCGCTTCGGCCTGGCCGTCGGCATGGACGCCCACATCCCCGAGATCTTCATCGACTACGTACGCCGCGACGCCGACTGCGTCCTCCTGTCCTACGCCACCTCCGGCATCACCAAGGACAACGCCGCCGCCGCAACCCCCGCCCACGCCGTCCTCAACCTCATCTGGGTAAGCCTCGCCGTCTCCACCAACCCCGACCTCCCCAACACAACAGCCGGCATCGCCACCCCCACCGGCGAGTGGGCCACCCAGTGCCCACCCACCGCCACCCCCGCCCTCACGACCCACGACCTCCACCTCGACCACAGACTCCCCGACCCCGCCCGCACCTGGCGAACCCTCGCCCGCTCCCGCGTGACGTCGTAAGCCCAAACGGCCGGCCCGGGCCTCCCAGCCCGGGCCGGCTGGCCTGCAACCACCGCAGACCTCACTCTTCAAGCGACCACTCGTACAACCGGTTCCCAGCAACCGCCAAGTCAGGGGCCACCGCCAGGCCGTTCCGCAATCCCGGAACCATGACCTGCTGGACCGTAAGGCTTTTCAGCGCTCGCTGTACGTGCTCGGCGGCTCTGTTCCAACCGATCCCACCGAGCACACCAAACTCACCAAGATCGCTCCCAGCCTGACGCCGACTCTGAAGGGCAAGCAGTCACATCCTCAATCGCCCGGGTGCCGGCGAGCATTGCTCCGGACAAACCGACCCCGCCCCAAGGCGACACTCGGCGCGCGTTGCCGGTCTGTTCCGGATGGCCAAGACTGGGACCGCTGAACGGCCACCGCGAGGCGCGCCGGGTGAGGGGGAGTTTTGCGCGTCGAGATACTCACTGCCGACGACTGGAAACTCCTCCAGGATCTCCGGCTCAGCGCTCTCGAGGAATCACCCGCCGCGTTCCTGCCGAACGCCGACGCGACCAGATCGGGTGACGAGGCCTACTGGCGCACACGGTGCACCGAAGAGTCCTGGGTGGTCGCCTCGATCGACGAGCAGGCCGTCGGGATCGCGCGGTCCGTCCAGGACCCTGAGCAACTACCGGACTCCAGGCACATCGAGTCGGTGTGGGTCGACCCGGCCCACCGCAGACAAGGCGTGCTCCGCACCATGCTCCACCGCATCATGGAGCTCGAATCCGATGTTCAGCACTGGTACGTCTGGGTCCTCGACGGCAATGACCTCGCCCGGGAAGCCTATGAGAGCTTGGGTTTCGAGACCGTCGAGCATCACGCTCTCACGGGAACTCTGTCGGAAGTGCGCTTGAAGTTGCGCCCTTCCGAACGCTGGCCGTAGCCGCAGGAGATCCAGTTCGTCAGCTCGAGCACGTCCAGCGCCTCGCTCTCGCTGAGTGCGAGCCCTCTCGGTGGCATCAATCGCTGCCACCGCTCGATGTCCGATCGCCATTGCCTGATGAACTCGACGCAGAGGTCGGGCCCGATCATGCCCAGTTGTTCAGCGGCCCTGAGCAGCGATTTCTGTGCCGACGACGGGTCTGTCCCGGGCCCGCACTGCGCAGCCGACAGGCGATCGAACGTCTTCGAGATCACGGTGTTCCGATCGTCGATGAACTGTCGCCAGTGGTTCAGGTTCTCGGCAGCTTTCAGCTGATCTTTCAGCTTCCATCCGCGCATACCGCTGAACAACGCATACAGTCCCTCGGCGAGAACGTCGCCGAACTCCTCGCGAGCAGCCCGCTCGGGATCCATGAACGGGTCGTACTCGTCCTGCCGAGCCTCACCGATCTTCGGCAATGATCGCTCCGCCGCATGGTGCGCGAAGAAGAACCAGTCCTCGTTGTAGACATCCGGGAAGAACGACACCGCCGGATCCTGGGTGTTGACGCCGAGCACAGCGCCACTGACGAACACGTCCTGGGGAAACCCTGCGAGCCGGCGAGCATGACAGACCACCGAGTTGTCCGGGAAGTACCTGCTCGCCATCGCGGCCACCGGATGGCGATCGAGTGAGCCGGAGAAGCGAGAGACGTCGCGGGGACTCAGCGGCTGGATGTCGTCGTCGATGAAGAGGATCTTGCTCCAGCCCCGCAACCGGGCCAGAACCAGTCCCAGATTGCGTTTCAGGCTCAGGTCGCTGGTACGCCCGGCGCTGGCTTCCCTGAACGCCTGGTCCGACGTCGAGTGATCGCCGCTGAACAACTGATACGCCGGTGGTAGGTCGATGAGGAGCGCTCGCGCGTTGAATGTCGCATCGACCCGGACCGCGACTTTCTCCGCTTTTGCGTTGTTGCTGCACAGCACCACCAGCGGGACCGACAGCATCGCCGAAAGATCGATCACCCGCTGCAGATTCGGCCTGGTGGCCGGTACGACGATCGCATCCAGCCGTCCGTTCGTCCCTGAGGGAGGAACGGACGAAACGTCGCGCAGCAGCGAAGCATGTGACGCGACGTGGTGTGTCCTGCTGCTCATCGAGTGGTCGCCTTCTCCTTCGGAGACCACTCGAAGAGCCGGTTCCGTTCGATTTCGAGATCTGGGGACATCGCCTCACCGTTCACCACCGGCACCCGGATCAGCAGCGCGAACGATCCACCGGGGAAACGGTTGGCGAGGAACACTTCGTTACGCTCCCGGACGGCAACATCGGTGAGCGCCCGCACCGACCCGAGCACTCCGCGGCTGTGGACCCCGTTGCAAATGGTGATGGTCCGGCTGTGGTTGTACGGATTACGCACTCGCGCCAGTAATCCGACATCTTCAACCAGTTCACGCCCGGCGTCACCGAAGTCCTCCCACACCGGCCAGTACTCGCCCGGTTCGGCCCCGCTGGTCCTGAAGATGTCGCCCGTCTTCAGTGCGTCGACCTCGATTTGGGACACCGGCATTTCGCGCAATGCCTTCAGGAGTCGCCGCGCGAGCTGGTTCCACCCGACACCGCCCATCACGACGACGTGACCGGAGAGGTCGTCCGGGCCCACCTCCGACGCCAGCCGATGACTGACCTCGGCATTGGGGTTGGCGGCCCGAATGTGGCCCCAGAGTTCGATCAACGCGTCCAGATCGGCGTACCGGTACATCCGGGTGTAGTTCGGATTCTTCTCGTTGGCCATCTGAGGCCGCTCGCTCAGCGGCGCCTCCGGGCAGATGACCGTGATGGGCCCGTCGTCGAAGGTCCAGGTCGGCGAGCTGAGGACAGCTGATCCGCCGGGACCGGCATGGCCGCCCACCGCGTTGCGTAATGCAATGAGTTCGTCGTGAAGCTCGTCGAATCGCTGCCGCTCGTCGTCCGTGAGTTCGCCCTCGGACAGCAGCCGCGGAGGCTTGGCACTCGATCGATCCGAGCAGAAGAACAGCGCGTACGAGTGGAGCCGCTCCTCCGGTGGCAGTTTCGGATCCCGCTGTGATTCCCAGGAGCTGATCGTCGCGACGGCGGCCGGAGCCTCTTCACTGAGGGCGCGCGCCAGGTCCGCCTGAGTCAGCCTTGGCTCATGCGATGTCCGAAGCTCACGAAGCCGTTCGGCAAGCCGGCCGGCCTCTGGTCCAACGGCCAAGACCCGTTCCTCCCAGATAGAGAGCGCCCCGCACGCGCGTACGCGTCCGGTAACCGTATACATGTTCTACACCCGTAACACCTGAAGCGCTATGGATCGGTGTCATTCCACTGAAGTCCACTGTGGATCACCGCGGCCGCCGCACCTTCAACGGCTCACCGAGCGTCAGGTCACGGTTCAGTTCAAGCAACTTTCGCTATTGCACCGGACTACACCACGTTCTACTGTAATTACACAAGCTCCACTGACTTCATCCCAACCACCGGTATTACTGGTAGAGGAGACGACGGAACCCACCAGCCACGCGCGCGCTCTGAGGATTCCGTCCAGGCAGACAACCTGCCGGCCCACCCGACATCCCGAGCGACGCCATTCGCGTGGCGCCTCCGTCCACGGCTATCTCCCAACGCCGAGCACCCGGCGTTCGATGGTCCCTCGTCTTCACGACCGGCACCGCCTAGGAGCGGTGCGCTTGGGAAGTTCGGAGGTGTTGACAATGTTGCAACGCATGCCGCGGCACAACACAGCCACGCGCAGTGCCTCTCATTCCGCCGTCACCCTGTGGACCTTGATGGCAGCCGATCTGATGGCCGTGATCTGGATGTACACCTTCGGGGCCTGGCTCGATCACTCCTCTCCGCTCACCGCCACGGCAACCCTCGGCGGCCACCACTGGATCGTGCTCGGCTTCGCCGCCGCTGGCTTCCTGACGCTCGCGAGCCTCGCGATGCTGACCGACGGCTTCACGAAGACGACACCCCGACTGACGATGGCCATCAACGGCGCATGCGTCGTTTCGGTGATCGCCCTGGCCGGTCTCGTCGCCTTCGTGCTCGTGGCTCTGCTGAGTCGAGTCGTGTTCGGGAAGCTTCGGCCCTGACCTGGCGGGCCCGTCCGACAACGGGGGACGGGCCCGCCAGCATCTCAGCGCACGTGAACGGTCACCGTCACGGTCTTCAGAACGGCCGGCAGTTTAGAGGTGTCGATCCTCAGAATCTCGCCGTTGTCCGTCCGCCCGGTCGGCGGCAGGACCTTCTGGTGCACCGTCCACTTCCCGTCCGGATCGACGACGATCGTGTCGATCCCGAAGTCGTTGTCGTTGGACACGTACAGCGTCCGCCCGCCATCGGTCGTCGCAACGCCCTCGACCTTGTCGTGGCCGAAGAACTTGCCCGTCGGGTCGAACTGGCTCACCAACGCCCCGACATTTACGGCTGGTTGCTTCAGAGCAACCTGAATCCCAGCAGAGGTAAGCGAAGCCAGCGCGGCGTTGGTAGTCGAGGCGCCAACAAGAGCCTCCGGCGACTTCCCACCGACAGTCAGCCCGTTGACATCCGTAGCGCCCTCGATGTCGATCTCGTTCAGGCTCTTCTGTGCGAACGGCGCGAACGCGCCATCCCGCTCGTCCAGCAGGAATCGCGTGTTCGACAACGCCGTGATCTCGCTGATCGCTGCACCCGTCGTACCGGGATTGTCCAGCAGGTAGAGGTACTGCTTGGAACGGTAGGTTCGCAGATCGATCGCGACAATCCGCACCGGCGCAACCCCAGCCGCCTTCACGCTCCCCAGATCCGGCATCTGCAATACCGACTGCATCACACCAACGAGCGTCGATCCGTCCGGCGTAACAGTGAGCCCTTCCATCCCTTTGTTCTTCACGCGATTCGCCAATTCGGCCGGCAAGTACCCGAGGATCTTGTGTGCCGAGTTGTCCACGCTGTCCCGGTACGGCGTGAGCCGCCCGATCTCGTAACCATCAGCATCGAAATGCGTCACGTACGGCCCGTACTCGTCCGAAACCCAGAACGTCCCGTCCCGCAGCGCAACGAGCCCTTCCGAGTCGTAGCCGTAAGCGTCGCGCGCAACAGGAACCGGCGTACCCCCGTTGGCGTTCGTCGCATTGACGTCGTCGATCACTTCGCTGGTGTCGTGCGGCGGCCGCCCGCTGTACTTCTTGCCACCCAGCGTTTTCGGCCCTTTCAGCAAAACCTTGCCGACGAGCTCGGCCCGCCCGTCGACGAGCTTGAACTTCCCGATCTGCGGCTGGAAATCGAGCAGCATCTCGGACTTGTTCCCGTCCGGCGCATCCGCATTCGGCCCGCGGTCGGTCAGCCCGTAGAAGTACCCGGCCTTTCCCGGTACGGCGGCCAACGCCGACCCGAAACCCTCACCGGAAATCTCCGTCGTACTCCCACCCGGCCCCGCGACCTTCGCCAACGGTGCCAAAGCGCCCCCGCCGGCCTTGCTGTTCTTGAACACCTGTACGGCGTCCGTCGCCGTGTACGTGAAACTGTCCGTCCCCTTGAACCCGGCCTTCGGCGTGTACACGAACGACCCGTCCGCAGCGACCGTCACGGCCCCATTCGCCGGCTGCGAATTCCGTACGACGGCAGTCGCGCCGGCGTCGTTGCGCAGTACGTCCCCACTCACCGCACCGTGCCCGGCGTACGAGTCCGCAACAACGCGAAACCCGTGCGTCGGCCGCGGCCAGAAGCCGCCGGCCTGACTCACCGCCGCGCCCGCGCACATCAAGGCCACCCCCGCGCCGATCGCCACCGCGACTCGAGCGCGCCTACGAGAGAAAACTCCTGATTCCATACCGCCGAACCTGCATCGCGCCGGTGAACGCCGAACCACCGCGCGATGAACCTTGTCCGCCGTCACCCGCCGCACCGCTACGATCGCGGAATGGCCAGCTGGATCGACGTGAACCGCCTTCCGACCGACGAGCGTTCGGCGCTGGAGAACATCCTCGACGCCCAGCGCATCGGCCTGATTCGCAAGGTCGAGGACCTCTCCGACGACGCGGCCCGCAAGACCCCGTCCGCGAGCTCACTGTCGCTGCTGGCCCTGGTCAAGCACGCCACGATCTGGGAGCAACGCTGGTTCGAGTACCTGGTGGCCGGCCGGAAACTCCCTGACGGCTGGCCCGAGGTCGAACCCACCGAGCCCAACGCCGACTTCGCCCTCGCCGACGCCGACAGCGTCGAGAGCTGCATCGCCGACTACCGCGCCCAGATCGAGAAGTCGAAGGCGATCACCACCACCACGCCGTTGGAAGCGCGAGGCACCCGCCCCGACCTGGCCGACTGCAACCTCCGCTACGTGATGCTCCACATGATCCAGGAAACCGCCCGCCACGCCGGCCACGCCGACATCATCCGGGAGTCCCTGGACGGCACCACCGGTATCTGAGCCGCATCGATAATTCCCGGACGTCGCGGCGTCCGGTCAGCCAAGATGAGCAGCATGCTGAGCCCGACGCAGATCCGCGAACGCCTCCGCGAAGCCGCGGACGCCGCCCTGAGCGGCGACCGGGTCGGCCTGGACAACAGCCTGTCCTGGTTCAGTACGGCGACCGCGCGCGAACTGCTGCGGATCGACTACTACGCCCGCGAATCCCGGTACGAAGGCCCGACGACGGGCCCGCCGGAGCTGTGGACTCCGCAGGTCCTCGAGCAGTCACACCCGATGATCGCCGTACTGGCGAGCATGCACCGCAACGGCTTCGTCCGCGAGCCCGCGGTCCGCGCGCTGATCAGCGCCGACGGGAACGCCGCCGACCGCGCGCTGACGATGCGGATCAACGATTACGTCGCGGTGATCCGTACGACGGCGCTGGCCGAAGTACGCGGGCGAACCACCCTCCGTCAGGCCGCCCGGATCGTCCCGCTGCTCCACCGCATCGACAACCGCAGCCGCGGCGCCGACGTCCTGCCGCAGTACCTGCGCTCCCTGGTCACGCTTCACGGCGAGGCGAACGTCTGGGCGCTCCTCCGGGAGTCCGCCGAACCCGACGTACGCCGAGCAGCCTTCCACCACAGCCACGAGACCGGCCTGCTGACCCTCGCCGACGTCACCAAGCTCCACCCCCGCGAGCCTGACCAACTCGTCCGCCAACTCCTCAACCGCATCGTCCTCGACGAAGGCTCACCCGAGCTCATCACCCGTCTCCTTCTCCACGCCCGCGCCGCCGACAGCCGAGTCCTCGCCCTGGTCCGCCTGACCGCAGCCGACCTCAACCCGACCGACGTCGAACGCCTCCTCGTAGACCGCTCGACGTTGGTCCGCCTCTGGGCCCGCCGCCGCTGGGAAGAACTGGGCCACAACCCCAGTACGACGTACGCCGAGATCGCCCACTCCGACGCACCCGCAACCACCCGAGCCCGCGCCTACATCGGCCTGACGGAACTCAAAGCCCCAGTCGCCCGCCCCGAGATCCTCACCCTGATCGCCAGCAACGAACCCGCCCTCCGCAAGGTCGGCCTGACCCTCCTGAAACCCAACGCCACCCCAGAGGACGTCCCCACCCTCTTCACCCTCACCGCCGCGCCCCACACCCGAATCGCCCGCCTGGCCGGCGAGGTCCTCATCCACAACCCTCGCCTCTGGACGATCCCCGACCTGGCACCCCTCAAGTCCTCCACCGACCCCGCCCTACGCCGCCGAGCCTGGTGGATCCACCGCAACCTGGGCGGCTGGGAAGCAGTGATCGCCGACCTGGAACTCCACCAAGACCCAGACCCCACCCTGTCGAGCCTCGGCAGCCAACCGGAAGCCCCGATGTACTTCCTCCCCACGAACTCCCAACAGCAACGCCTCACCGACCTCCTGAGAACCTCCCACCTCAGACGCCGAGAGACCCTCGCGATCGCCCTCGCAGCAAACCTCCGCGAGTTCCTCACCTGACCAACCACTGATCACAGCCGGCTGTCGCAGCGCTGCTTGCCGATGGCCCGCTTCACCAGCAATGTGAGGATCCACACGCGGCCGCGACGCTCGCACAGAAAGAAAAAATCCCCCTCCGAAACCGGAGAGGGTCGACGATCAAGATATGTGGTCAGGGGCGGTCTCGAACCGCCGACCTTCCGCTTTTCAGTTCGATAGCGGATACCGGGGCGAATGCTGAGGCGTAGGAGCGCTTGTCCTGCCAAGCGGCGCCTGATGGTGGGTGGCGGTGGCCGTTGCGGTACTGGTTGCGGTACCTAGGAGGGTGGTCACCCCACCGCATGCCGGGCGACCGTACTTAGTCGTCTTCTGGCGAGCATTCGTCCAAAATTGCCGCCTGAGACTGCGCAGAGATGATGGCAGAGTAGATGATCTGTCCTGCAGCGGGTTCGATACCCATCGCGCCACCAGGTTCAGCCATCCAGTCGCTCTCCTCCATGTGCGGAACTGCATTGAGGATCACTGCGATCACTCGGGAGTCCGGGAACCCTTCGGCAGAAATCGCTAGATAGGCGTCGCCGTCTTTGGTGCGGACTCCTGCCGTAACTTCGTGTCCTGTAAGAGTCGCCGACCACAGCTTGCCGTCTTTCAGCGAGCTTGCGATTAGCTCGCGTACCACTCGATGGATGCTGACTACGGCTCGGGTTACGATCTCAGCCTCTAGCCGTTCGAGATCGACCGTCCGCGGTAGTAGATGAGTAGAGCTGACTTCCTCTTGGCCCTTGCCGGCCCGAGTGGCCTCGGCCTCGAGTTGCTTGTAAAAATCGGTGGCACTGTCGGCGCGCCTCTCGCCAGCTGCGCCGATCCACCACCATGCATCGCTGCCTTGAAGAAGTTCTGGCTTCGCCGTGTCGTTCCAGTTGAGCTTGGTAACTGCGGCTCGGTAGACCGATGCCTTGCACTTGAACCAAACCCGGTCACTAAGGCAATGCACTCGTTCGCAGCCTCCGGCGGCGAATTCTTCCGGTATCTGCTGGGCCTTCTTGATAAGCGTGTGCTCAATCTCTTGAAGAGGGGATTCGAGAGACGGAAAGGCTAGCCCTAAGTCGTCAAGGCATCGCTTAGTCGGCCGCACAGGAGGAAAGGTCGACTCGGTCACTATCTGCACCACTTTCGGTGGGCATGACTAAATCGACCTTCCATGGATCCCCCTGAAGCTAGCTACTTTGGCCCCTCTACCCCGCCAAGTTCATCTAGCTTGGCACGAGAGAAACCGGTTAGCAATGCGACAGAGCTTGCAACTGAACCGTCAAGTTGATGCAGAGCCTGCGAGACACCCTTCTCGATGTCTTCTCTGTGGTTCTCGATGTACTCACGAACAGCTATGTCTACAACGTCCTTCTTCGATCGTCCGAGGAAGTGCGCTGCATGAGAGATCCGCTTGTCGGTTTCGGCATCGACTTTGATCGGAGTGACAGCAGTAGCCACAGTGTCCCCTAGGCTCGGTATGACAAGTTTCCCAGGTACCAAAGTACCCGTCAAGCACCAGGGTGCCTCGACGGGGATCAGATTGGCAAAAATTGTGATCAAGGTCACAAAACTGACTGGCGTGTCGTTGAGGTAGCCATCCAGCCCCGTCTCACTACGCTCGAGCTACGCTCCAACAGCGAGCGTAGTGAGACGGGGCTGGATGCGCGTGCCAGTGGCTATGTCCGCGCAAGGCGGACCGATGCCCGGATCTCCTGAGATGGATCTTCCAGAAAGATCGATGCCTCCGGCATCCCTCAGCCAACCGCTCTCGCCGCATCTAGTGTGCTCTCCACGATGAGATCGGCGCCGGCACGCCTGGCTGGCGGGTGGCCCTCTCGGTCCAAACGACGTCCGGGGCAATCGCTCCTCGTTACGGTGCTGTTTGCGGTCACCGTGCGTGTCGGCAGGGAAGAAGTTTCACGCACGCCGAGGCGGCTACGTCAGTACATCAAAACTCTGTCGCGTCAGGGCTTCCCCGAGCGAAGCTCACGATCAGCGACGGAAGACTTCTTGCGACCAGCCAAGGCGACGCAGGCGACGTAGCCGCTCATCGCCGTAAGCGGTCAGTCAGTGCTTCACACCCCACTTCACAGAGCGGAAGCATCGCGCGGACGGGGAGTGTGAAGTACAGTGTGAAGCATGGAGGAACCTGAGCTGTCAAGCCCGTTCGGCGATGAGCCGGTCAGGGATGTCGCCCTGACTCCGGCTCCTTTGGTCCGCGTCCTTGCTCAGATTCGATTTCCACGGTTCAACTGGCATGCGAGTGATGTGCCCAATCGATTCGCTGGAGCAATGGCCGAGGACTATCCGCTACTGATTGAAGGTGATGAACTATCGGTGACCATCACGCCTGACAACGTTGCGCCGTCACGCAGTGGAGAAAAATTGTGGAAGTTGGCTACTCGAGACGGCGAATGGCAGGTGAGCTACGGAAATTCGTTCCTTGCGATCGACACTTCCAACTATCCGGGGCACGACAAGTTTTTTGATCGCATGGCGACGGCAGTTCGATGCTTCATGGCGATCGCCGAGCCAGCCAAGATTGAGCGAATCGGCGTGCGTTACATCAATCGTCTTGAGGGGGTCGACGATCTTAATCGCCTAAGAGATTTCGTGCGCGCCGAAATCTTGGGCAGTGTTGCAGTGCCGCTTCCATCAACTGCCACTTTGACGCATTCGATCTTCGACTCTGTTTATGATCTATCGGACGGATGTGGAATACATATTCGAGCTGGCCTATTGCCGCCGAATGCGGTCTTGGATCCTGCTGTCGATGGAATCGATCGTCAGAGTTGGGTGTTGGATCTGGATGCCTATACCACTGAGGTCCCGAATGTTGACGCTGGCGCTGTCGTAAAGCGAGCATCGGAGTTGGCGGAGCGCGACTATCGGTTCTTCAGGTGGGCCGTGACCAATCAATTCTTGGACCGGTTTGGGGGAAAACTTGTCAATCACATATCCGACCACTAGTTCCCAAGTGGCGAAGGAGCCGCAGCCGATTGAACCTCAGAATTCGGGCCGTCTGGTTTTCTTGCTCGGGACCGGGGTGGCGTTGGTCGGTGCATTCGCGGGAACGTCTAGTGTTGCTCCCGTTAGTACCGCAAGCGAAGTCCTACTGCTGAACAGTTCCACGTCAAACGTCAGGATCTTCGATCCGCGTGTGTATGGGGGCAATCTGCAGAGGACTGGCCCTGGGAGAAATGTCGAGCAGCGCAAGTTTTCGGCTAGTAGGCCTATCCCTAGCGAGGGTGACATGGTCCGCTGGCTGCATGACGAAACCGGCCTCACCTGGGACCAGCTGGGCAAGATTTTTGGTGTATCTCGCCGCGCAGTACACCTGTGGGCATCAGGGGGCCGAATGAATTCGGCGAACCTGGAGCGGCTGCATGAGTTCTACGCGACCGTCAGAGATGTTGCTGCACTATCAGTGGATGAGAGACGCTCCAAGCTGTTGATGCCCAGCCGAAACGGGCGCAGCATCCTGGATGAGTTTCGAGCGAGAAACGGGGGTAATTCTGCAGACAATATTGCTGGAAGTCCATTCACGCCGGATCAACTTCTCGGCGCTAAGCACGATGAAGTCAGAGAGATCAAGTGACGCCAATCGACACACCCGATGCCGGTGAAGCGGTCGGAGATCGGGTTGCAGAGCACGCCGTACAGGACCTTGCGCTAACGCTGCAGGAGTGGAGACAAGCTGATGTAGTAGCAGACCTCACCGAGTTGCCGACGAGCGGCCCGAGTGGTGAGAGCGCCGTGCTGCAAATGCCGCACGGCGCTGTCGTCATCAGCCAGACATGCGACATCGTGCGGGTAGATCGCCCCAAGGTTCAGGTGGCGCGGCTCGCGTACTTGGGCGACGAGCGCGATGCCGAGGAAGCGAGAGAGGGAAAGCGTCCACGTTTCGTTCATGTGCCGGCGCTCGGACTAGCCGCGTTCGCTGACCTGGATGATGTCGAGACGGTTTACAAATCGCACCTTGTCACGTTCGATCACGTCCACGGTGTGAGTAGCATGCGCCAGGTGAGCCGATTCGGCAAGGCCGTCGGTAGGCGGTTCAGCCGTTTCCCCTTCCCCGACGAGGTCACGCCGTGGCTGCGACCACTGGAGAAGGTCGCCGCGTCCAAGCATGACAAGCAGAATCCCGAAGGGTGGGCTTTTCGGCAAGTTGAGGATATCTATGTTGAATCTGTGAATGGATGGACGGAAGAGCCCTATTATCTGAATCTCTGCTTCTTGCTCAAGCCTGGCGAGCTGCCGTTCTTTGCCGGTGATAATTTGCCTGACATCCCGGGCGACCTCGTGTCGTGGTTGTATAAGGGCAAGGGTGAGCTGAAGCGAAACTCTTTCGAGATTGCAGAGCGGCTTGCTAAGACGTCTGATGATGCTCAGCGTTACTGGTTGTGGACTGCCCTGGGGGACGCCTGGGCGGCGCGCTGCAAGCCCCCGGGGAAGCATCGCGGAGACGACGCAGTTAGCCGAGCCGTCGTCGAGGTTACTAGTGAGATGGTCAGTGATGACGACTTCCCCAATAGCCGGATACGCAAGAGTGAGCGGCTCGATCTAGATCATCTATCGGAACCGCAGTTCGGCTGAAACTTGCGAGTGGGAGGGGTGCGGATTTCAGTTAAGTCATCAATCCATTCCTCACGTCGACGGCAACCAGCAATTAGAGTTCAGGGTCCCTACGGATCGCCTCTGCCACATCCATCATCGTAAGAAATACGGCATCCGCCCCAGCCTTTTTAAGCGCCGTGATCTTGCCAGGCTTGTTGGCGTAGCCGATGGTTGGAACGTTTGCTGCAATGCCTGCCTCAATATCGGTTGTCTGATCACCGATGAAGACACAACGCGACCCGGAGATGCCAAGGGTGCTGATCGCTCTCTGGAGCAGATGAGGATTTGGCTTCATTAATTTCGGATCCGCAGCACTGCGACCCTCGACATTTGTAACGCTTTCTGAGAGTCCAGTTCGCGCAAGGTATTTGTTGACTGCTTCCGCGTAATTGTTGCTCACGATTGCCACCTGGCGTCCGCTTGCTGTGCAAGCCGCGATTGATTCGGCCGCGCCACGCGTTGGGCGGGCAGTCTCGATCGCTCTCAACTCGGCCTTCTGAAGAGCGACCTCGAGCTGGTGGGCTAGCACCACGTCGCCGGCCGCAGTGAGCAGCAGATCATGAGGGCTGGAGGCCTGTTCAAAGGCAGGTTCCAGCTTGGTTCGCATCCGCCTCGCCAGCTCCAAGAGCTCGTGGGTGATCTTCGGCGCGGGGTAGCCGTCGAAGACTGAGCAGATGGGGCCGTCGAAGTCGAAGAGGACGGCTTCCGCGGAGCTGAGGATCTTTGTCAGGGGATCGGTGGTCACAGGTCGCGGCCCTGCCCGAGGGTGCCCCAGAGGCTGTCGAACCAGCGGCGGGCTTGTTCGACGTATTGCGAGCCGGTGGCTCGGTCGTCGTCGCTGGTTGAGTGGTGGAAGAGAACGGTGTCCTTGCCAACGGCGTCGAACGTAGGGACTGGTTTGCCGTTGATCTCGACGTCACGTTCTACGACGGGGTAGAAGCCGAAGAAGACCTCTTCGTCGTTCAGGGCGTAGAGCTTGAACATCATCGGCAAGCCGACGACCCGGACTTCGGCGTTGACCTTGGAGACCAGGCCCAGCTCGCCGAGCTCGCGGATGGACGCGACGATTTCTCCGGCTGATCGCTGAGCGATCTGTTCCATGCGGGCTCTGACTGCGGGGTCGTCACCAGGGTTCTTGCCAGCCCGGGACGGCACGGCCATGGGCTGCGCGAGGTCGGGCAGGAGCATCCGAATGGTGATGGCCTGGGGAGTGAGGCGGCCGCGCCTGATGCGGTCGATGGGCTCTTCCAGGGCGCCGAGGAGCGTTTCGCCGGTCAGGCCGGCAAAGTCGATGGTGACGGAGTCGCGCTCGAAAGCCTTCTCGATGTGGGGTCGGAGTCCGACAGCCTGGTCGGCCTGCTCGCGGACGTACACGCCGCTGCCGACGCGGGACACGATGAGACCTTCGTCCCGAAGGATGCGCAGAGACTGCTGGATGGTCATGCGGGCGACGCCGTACTGAGTAGCGAGATCGTTCTGTGAGGGGAGTTTCTCCCCGGCCTTGAACTTGTGCGTGAGGATCGCCGCGCGCAGCGCGTTGGCGACCTGCTTGTACGGCGGGCGCGGGTCAGTCGGGTCTAGCTGCTGCTCCATGAGCCTGATTCTACTACCTGACTAGGCAGGCTAGGCGAGCTGTGCCGAAAAGCTTGACCTGGCTAGCCAGGCTATGTAGGTTAGCCACATAACGACCTGGCTAGGCAGGTTGGTCAGGTTGAACAAGCTTGAAGGTGACGCCCCGGCGGTTGCAGCCGCCGAGGCGTCTGGATCGCACTAGTCCATTGCGTAGAGGAGCACAACCCGTGAACATCATCCACCTTTCGCCCGTCGAGGACGACGAGCCGACCCCGGCCGATCTGGCCGGAATCGAGCGGGAATGGCCGCTGCTGGCGGCCGAATTGGAGCTGTTGGACGCCGAGATTGCGTTCATCAACGCGGGTCCGGCCGCGTCGGTGCTGGACCGGCGCCGGGTGCGCCGGGCGCAGCGCCGGGTGTTGGAGATCGGCCGCGAGGTGGCCGACCACGAGCCGGAGTCGGAGGACGTGGCATGACTGGCGTCGATCCTGCGCAGGAGGCATTGCAGGAGCTCAAGGCCGCCGATGACGCGCTCTCTGTCGACAGCGAGCTGTACCGCCTGCGCCGTGCGCAGGTCCTCGCAACGATCGCTCAGATTCAGCCGGTTGACGGCGGAGAACTGGCGATGGCGTGGCGCATTCACGACGCGGTCGCCGGGTCGATCGGCAAGGCCGACACCAAGGCCGGATTCGTCGCCACCTTGAACACCGCGCTTCTGGCCGGTGTCCTGACCCTCGCCCACCCGGACCGGCTCGGCACGACAGGCCGACTAGTGGTGTCGCTCGGCATCTTCCTGATGGTCGCTGCGGTTCTGTTCGCCGTCGCAGTCGTGCTGCCGATCCTGCGGGCCCGCCACACGAAGCACAGCAACGGCAGCGTTCTGTACTTCGGCACCATCCGCCACCACTCCCCGGATGGCCTGGTCGACCGCTTGGACAGTGAAGGCGCGATTCGGGAGGTGTGCGCTCAGGCAGTTGTCCTGAGCCGGTTGAGCTGGGTTAAGCATCGCCTGTTGCAGCTCTCCCTGATTGCGACCATCGCCGGTACCAACTTGGTCGGCTGGACCCTGCTGCTCATTGGTGGTGCGCGGTGAACCGCCGTCGACTGACGGGTCTGAACGAGGTCTGGACCGAGCGTCTCGGCCTAGACGCTGCCGTCGAGATCCCGGCCGACCTTGAGGCCCGCTTCGTCTTCGTGGTCGCTCTTGTGACTGCTGACGTTCCCCCGGCCGGTACGGCTGACGCAGCTGTCGCCTACGGCGACCTGTGGGCCCTGACCGGCTTCCTCGCCGACGCCCAACGCGTCCTTGCAGGCAAGGAGATCAACGCATGAGCACACCGCTGCGCACGACCTACCCGGTACCGGTCGAAGACCTGATCCCGGCCGCCCGCAAGCTGGCCGACGAGGCGGGCTCGGTACCGTCACAGAACCGACTGATGAAGCACTTCCGGATCGGCAAGGAGAAGGCCAAGGCCGTACGGCTGGTCCTGATCGAGGAAGATGCTGCGGCGACCGGGACGCACCTGCACCCCGTCCCGGACCCGGTCGAGTCCGCACCCGAGACTGGGGCTGACCCGAGGAACGATGAGATGCCCCGCGCGGCTGCGGGGGAGGCATCTCCGCAGGTCACGGCGCCTGTAGACCCGGGGGTCGTTGCCGAGCCCACCCCAGTCGAGGTAGTCCCCGCGGCTGCCCTTCCGGAAGCATCCGGCGAGCCCGCCGACGCAGCTCGGTCGGTCCGGTCGTGGCCGGTGCTGCTGCTGGCGCTGCCCGCGTTCGTGGCGGTCTGGTCCGGCTGGGTCGGACTCGGAACCCTGACCGGCTTCGGAGTCGTCCACCCGCTGCCGGGGATCGCGGACGGGTTCACGATCAACTCCGCCATCACGCTGCCGATCGGCGTCGAGACGTACGCCGCCTTCGCCCTGCGGGTCTGGCTGTCCGGTCAGGTCCCAGCGTCGGCTCGCCGGTTCGCGAAGTGGTCGGCGCTGTCCGCGCTCGTGCTGGGCGCGCTCGGTCAGGTCGCCTACCACCTGCTGGAGGCGGCCGGAGTGACGCGGGCGCCGTGGCAGATCACCACCGTCGTTGCGTGCCTGCCGGTCGCCGTACTCGGCATGGGCGCCGCCCTCGCCCATCTCATCCACGCCCGTCCCGCCAAGAGCGAGGGGAACTGACATGAGCGAGCTTCCCAACGAGAACGTGCCCGAACCGATCGACCTGGACGCGCACCGCGCCCGCCGCGACGAGACCCCGCAGGCGCCGGACGACAATGCCGGCAAAACGGTGCCGCTGTCGGCGGACGACGTCGAGCGGATGGACACCGCCTACGAAGTCGCCCTTGACGACGACACTGAATCCGGTGCGGGCAAGGTGCTCGTGCCGGTGGATACGCCGGGCCTGGCGGTGCCGGTGACGCCGGGGGAGCGACTGCCGATCATCCCGGTGCACCTGCTCCCGCAGAACCTCCGCGCCACGGTCCGCCGCGCGGTTGCCAGGTCAGGTCATGTCGCTGCGTTTCACGCGGTCCGGTCGCCCTGGTATGGCGCAAAGTTGTCCTGGTTCGCCGGTCGCGGATTCGCCCGGCTGGTACGGAATCAGCTCAACTGGTGGTGGGTGCCGAACTCGTTTGCCCTTGAGCAGAAGGCCGCTGACGGCAACGAGCTGAAGGAGTGGGAGAAGATCCACCGCGAGCTCAAGCGAACGCGGCTGTGGCGGGGTGGCGTTCTCGCGGCTCAGAACATCGGGCTTGCCATCAGTGCGCCGATCGCTCTGAACGCCGCTCCTACAGCCGCTGTCGCCCTCGCGGGCGCTGGTCTGGTCGCTGCGGCCGCGCACTACGGCCGCCCGGCCGGTCAGACCCTGGTTGGTACTGCGGTCGTCGCTCCCCGGTTCCGCAAGCTCAACTCAGACATCGTGCTGCGCGCCTACTACGCGGCCGGACTAGGTAAGCCCGACCGCGCGGACCAGGAAGTGCGGTTCGGATCGCAGATGTCTCGCGATGCCCGCAACACCGGCTCGCAGGTGCTGGTGGATCTCCCGTACGGCAAGGGCTGGACCGACGTGGCGAACTGCCGGGAGAAGATCGCCTCCGGCCTGGATGTCCATGTAAATCAGGTGTTCCTGACTCCGGACAAGACCAGCTCGCGTCGCCACACGCTGTTTGTGGCCGACCGTGACCCGCTCGCGGTGCCTGTGGGCCGGACGTCGCTGCTGGATTGCAAGCGCCGGTCGATCTGGAAGGCGTTCGTGATCGGCCGCGACGAGCGGGACTCGCCGGTCAAGTTGTCGCTGATGTGGAACTCACTGCTGGTCGGCGCCCAGCCTCGTAAGGGCAAGACGTACTTTGCCCGTCTGCTGGCCTTGTACGCGGCCCTGGATCCGAACGTGCGGCTGATCGTGGTTGACGGCAAGAACTCGCCGGACTGGCTCGCGTTCAAGAAGGTTGCCCACCGCATCGTTTTCGGCACCCACCCGAACCCCAACACCGATGACCCGATCGAGACGTTCCGGGCGATCCTGGGCGAGATCCTTGCCCACATTGACCACGTGAACAGCATCCTGACGACGCTGCCGGTCGAGCTGTGCCCCGAAGGCAAGCTCACCGAGGAACTCCACAACGATCCCCGCTACCCGGACCTGCACGTCCTGGTCCTGGTGATGGAAGAGTTTCAGGTGTACTTCGAGACCGAGGACCAGGCGGTCAACAAGGAGATCGCCGCCAAGCTGTCCCGTATCCAAGCCGTCGGCCCGTCAGCCGGTGTGATCATCGAGTCCAGCTCACAGAAGCCGTCCGGTGTCGGGGCGGGTGATGTGGCCCGACTCTTCAACCGGTACAGGGACAACCACACGCTGCGGTTCGCGCTCAAGTGTGGCAACCGAGTCGTGTCCGAGGCGATCTTGGGCGGCGACGCCTATCAGGAAGGCTTCGACGCAGCGACGCTGCCGGTCGGCGATGAGTACCGGGGCGTCGGCTACCTCTACGGCGCATCCGATGCCACGCCGACCGTGCGGACCGAGCTGGCCGACGCCACAGACGCGGACAAGATCCTGACCGCTGCCCGCGTGCTGCGGGAACGGCTCGGGCTGCTGTCCGGCATGGCGGCAGGCGAGGAGATGCAGCGCGGTAGCCGTGACGTCCTGGCCGACATCTTGACCGTCATGGGCGCCGACACCGCCGCCCACTGGGACACCATCGCCGGTCGGCTGGCCGACCAGATGCCCGAGCAGTACGACGGCACCACCCCGGACGCCATCAGCGCCCAGGCGCGCGGGCTGAACGTGTCCAGCGTCAACGTCAAGCGCGACGGCGCGACCCGCAAGGGCGCCAAGGCCGACGACATCCGCGCCGCCATCGCCCGCCGCAACACCTAAGCCGCGAGCAACAGAGAGTAACCAACTCAATTGGGGTGGCGGGGATGGCTGAAGTAGCGGCCTGGCCGCTACCGGTAGCGGCAACGCTACCCGTCCCGCTACCCCGCAACCCAGATCTGACCAGGCCGTTCATCCACGCGTAGCGGGTAGCGGTCACGGCTCCTCACGCCCAAAAACAGCCCTCTGGAGGCATCCCATGCCGACTGCACCCGCTACCGCCACCCTCACCGCCGCTACCGACGGTAGTTGCCTGGGTAGCGCCTCGATCGACCTCACCGCGACCGTCCACACCGTCACCCAAGCCGCCATCGTGGCACTCATCGTCACTACCTGCGTCGTGTTCTACCTGCTGACCTGTGCTGTCTGGCCGTTCGGGAAGTGCCGCCGCTGTAAGGGCGTCGGCAAGTTCAAGTCCCCGTTCGGCAACGCGTTCCGGCACTGCGGTCGGTGCGACGGTTCCGGGCTGCGGGTCCGGGTCGGGCGCAAGGTCATCAGCTACTACCGCCGCACCCGCAGCGCGGGCAGCAACTCGACCAGCAAGGGCGCGAGCAAGTGACCGCGCCGCTGAGAACCACCTCGAGGGGAGATCACCCGATGAACGACATCCTGACCGCCGCTCTCGACGCGGCCGGACGTGGCTGGCCGGTGTTCGTGCTCGGTCGCTCCAAGCGGCCGGTAGCCAACTGCCGGGCCTGCCGCCCGGTCGTTGCTGGTGGCGACCACGACCCCGCGAGCTGCGGGCACCTGACCTGCCACGGCTTCTACGCCGCGACCACCGACCCGGCCCGCGTCGCTGCGATCGTCGCCGCCGTCCCGGGCGGACAGCTCGCCGTCCGAACCGGCGCGGTGTCCGGGCTCCTGGTGGTCGACGTTGACCCCGATCACGGCGGCACCCCGAACCTGATCGACCTTGCCGTGAAGGGGATCGCGCCCCGGACGTTGCAGGTCCTCACCGGCTCGTGGGGCACGCACCTGTACTACCGTCACCCCGGACGGCTCATGCCGTCTCGTCCGATGCCGTCGCGGCCGGGAATCGATGTGAAGGCTGACGGCGGGTACGTCGTGCTGCCGCCGTCGATCCATCACCGCACGGGCCGGGCGTACGAGTGGCGGCAGGGCTCTGGTGACCCGGTGGAGATGCCCCCCGCTCTCATCGCCGCCTGTCTTCCGCCGCCGCCCGTGACTGGCGCTCCTCCCAGTGCCGGCCCAATCACCACGACGCCGGGGCGGGGCATCTCCCACCCCGACAAGCTCCTCAGCGCGCACCTGGACGCCGTACGGCAAGCACCCGAGGGGAAGCGCCGCACGACGCTCTACGGGGCCGCCAGAGGCGTCGCCAAGATGATCGCCGCCGGAGCCATCGACCACACCGCCGCTGTCGCTGCGCTGACGGCTGTGGGGGAGCAGGCCGACCAGACCGCCCGAGAGATCAGGGCCGCCATCGCTGGCGGTTTCCGTGACGAAGGGATCGCCGCATGACCACCCCCGAGCACGACCAGGCCGACGCCGCCGAGCTCGTCGACGGCGCCGAGCTGCTCGACGACGTCAGCCGCACCATCGACCGGTACGTGATCCTGCCGAGCCAGTCAGCAGCGACAGCCGTTGTGCTCTGGATCGCTGCTACCCATGCCGTTGCGGCGTGGAACTGTGCTCCGCGGCTTGTCATCCGAGCACCCGAGCGGCGGTGTGGGAAGTCGCGGCTCCTGGACATGGTCGAGGGGATGAGTCACCGGCCGCTGATGACCGTCAACGCCTCCCCGTCAGCGGTCTACCGGTCGATCGGTATGGCGCCGTCCGATCCGCCGACGTTGCTGATCGATGAGGCGGACACGATCTTTGGCCCGAAGGCAGGCGACAACGAGGACCTGCGCGGGCTGCTGAACGCCGGGCATCAGCGCAACCGCCCTGCTCTGCGCTACGACGCTGGGTCGCGGTCGGTGGAGAAGATCCAGACGTTCGCGATGGCCGCTCTGGCAGGGATTGGGGCGATGCCGGACACGATCGAGGACCGCGCCGCCGTGATCCGGATGCGTCGCCGCGCATCGGGCGAGGAGGTCGCGCCGTACCGGGTCCGCCGCGATGGCCCCGAGCTGGACGAGCTGCGGCAGCGGCTCAACCAGTGGCTCACCGGCCACATTGACGAGCTGCGAGCCGCGACGCCGGACATGCCATTGGAAGACCGCGCGGCCGACACCTGGGAGCCCATGATTGCCGTGGCCGACCTGGCGGGCGGGCAATGGCCGCGTGCTGCCAGGAAGGCCGCTGTAGCGCTCACCAGCGATCGCGACGCGGGCGATGAGACGTCCATCCCGTCGCGGCTGCTGGCCGACTGCCGCACCGCGTTCCAGGACGCTGACGCGCTGCCCACGCAGACCCTGCTTGACCGGCTCCGCACTGACCCGGAAGCGCCCTGGGCGACCATGGGCCCGGCCGGACTCACCGCGATGCGCATGGGCAACCTGCTGCGGGAATTCGAGATCCGCAGCGACACAATCCGGTTCCCCACCGGTCAAGCCAAGGGGTACCACCGCAGCGATTTCACCGACGCGTGGAGCCGCTACTGCCCCGAGCCAAAGCCAGCGGCTGGGGAAGCCGTACCAGCCGTACCAGCCTCAACATCGCAGGTCAGCCCCGAAGAGGCTTCCACCACTGGTACGGCTCAAGCCGTACCAACCGACCAAGCCTCCTCAACCCTGACCAGGCAAAACGAGCCTGGTACGGCTGGTACGCCTTGGGTCCCCAGAGCTGTCCCCGACCTGGTCGACGTCACCCACCCGAACCGCGAGACCGCATGAGCGCGCCCGGACAGAACGGAGCTACACCACTGATGAGCACGGTTGAGATCGCTGACGCGAACCGGCTGTTGATCACCACGGAAGACGCCGCCGCGCGGCTCGGCATTCATCGCTCGACGCTTTACGACCTGATCCGCAGTAGGAAGCTGAAGACCGTCAAGATCGGCTCTCGCCGTCTTGTGCGGGTCTCGGCACTGGAGGAAGCCATTCAACTTCTGGAAGAGGAGACCGCAGCGTGAGAGCCGCAAACGGTGATGGGTCCGTCTACTGGCGCGAGAACAAGAAGCGCTGGTTCGGCGCGGCGTACGTGCTGCAGTCCGATGGCACGTACGCCCGGCGGGAAGTGTCGAGCAAAGATCGCGACGAGGTGGTTCGCAAGCTCCGGGATCTGCAGTCGAAGTCGGACAAGGGCATCCCGGCCGAGGCGAACAACTGGCTCGTGTCGACGTTTTTGGAGTACTGGCTTGAGCACATCGTGAAGCCTGCGAGGAAGCCGAAGACTCACCAGGGGTACGAGCTGGTGGCGCGGGTGCATCTCATCCCCGAGCTGGGCCGGAAGAAGCTGCACAAGCTGACCGGTGCCGACGTGCGGTTGTTCATGAAGCGGATCCGGAACATGTGCCTGTGCTGCCGGCACGGGTACGACGAGCGGCGCGGCGATCAGGCACGGTGCTGCGCGATCGGGAGGTGCTGCGAGCGCCGGCCGTCGGATCGGCTCGTTCAGCAGATTCACGCGGTGCTGCGGAATGCTCTGCAGGCGGCGGTGCGTGAGGAGGTTCTACAGCGCAACGTCGCCAAGCTGGTCCAGGTGGAGGGCGCGCAGTACGACACCAATCGGGGAGCGACTGAGGAGCAGGCTCGGCTGTTGCTGAAGGCAGCTAAGGCCACGCGGTTGTACGCGCTGTTCGTGCTGGCGCTGTTCATGGGATTGCGTCGCGGCGAGTTGCTCGGGCTGAAGTGGGATGACATCGATTGGGTCGAGAAGACAGTCGAGATCCGGCGCACGCTGCAACGGGTTGACGGTGCGCTCCAGGCCGTCACTCCGAAGACGCGGAAGTCGCGCCGTACGGTGCCGTTGATCGAGCTCTGCTTGGACGTGCTCCTGGTCCACAAGCGGCAGCAGGCCAAAGAACGGTTGTTGGCCGGTGAGAAGTGGGTTGATACCGGCTACGTGTTTACGACCGAGATCGGTACGCCGATCGAGCCGGACAATCTGCGGCGGACTTGGTACCCGCTTCGGGCTGAGGCCGGCCTAGGGGAGATGCGCTTCCACGATCTCCGGCACAGCTGTGTGACCTTGCTCCTACGGCTTAAGGTGCCGCCGCACATCGTGCAGGCGATCGTCGGGCACGCGGACGTACAGGTGACGATGGCGATCTACGCGCATGCATCGCTGGAGGACCAGCGGAAGGCGCTCGACCAGCTCGCGGAAGTCGTCGCCGGGTAGGCGTTGCGGTCCTCGTTGCGGTCTTTTGCGGGAGGTTGGCGGTTCTCCGATGGAGAAACCGCAGGTGAGATGTGTGGTCAGGGGCGGTCTCGAACCGCCGACCTTCCGCTTTTCAGGCGGACGCTCTACCAGCTGAGCTACCTGACCGGGGAGAAAAGGCGGCGGCGGATGTTCAGGACATCCGCCGCCTTCTCCTGGCGACCCAGACGGGACTCGAACCCGCGACCTCCGCCGTGACAGGGCGGCACGCTAACCAACTGCGCTACTGGGCCAGGATGCTCGACGATGGTACACCATCTTCGAACTGTTCAATTAATCGGCCTTTCGACCGTATCCCCAACGGGATTCGAACCCGCGTTACCGCCTTGAAAGGGCAGCGTCCTAGGCCACTAGACGATGGGGACTCGGACCCGCGGGAGCCGAAGCTCCAGGGACAGCCGTAAGCATAGAGGAGTCTTGGCGAAGGTCCAAAACGAGTTGTTGCCAAAGGGGATCGGGCCGCTGGGGAGGGGGCTGGCTGGACTCTGCCCCCAGAGTCCAGCCAGCCGATCGGAGAGGGGAAAACGACTAGCTGACCGACGTGGCGGCCTCGTCCGCGGCCTTCAGGACCGTGGTGTCGGTGGCGTCCGGTGCGACCAGTCGCGGCAGGTGCTTCTCGAAGAGCCAGGCGAAGACGCGGGACGGCAGGACCAGGGAGCGCGGCCAGACCGCCTGGGCGACGCCGTAGCCCCACAGGGCGGCCTTGACGCGCTGGTTGGGGGTGCCGTGGTGGCCGGCGCCGTCGAAGCCGCAGTCGCCGATCTGGGCGAACATGGCGGTGAACTGCTGGACGCGCTTCCAGTTCATCCGCTCGCCGCGGGCGTGGGTCAGGAAGTACGCGCTGAACGAGTCTGCCATCAGTTCCGTACGCCGGGTCGCCTCGGGCGCCGGCAGCGTCGAGGTGAACAGCCCGTCCTCGTACTGGATGTGGTGCCCGAACTCGTGCGCCAGGATCGCCTGGGTGGTCACGTCACCCAGCCCGACCAGGCCGAACCCGTCGAGCACGCCGTCGCCCATCACGATCTTGTCGCCGACGGTGCCGACGCCGGGCACCGGCTGGCCCTCGGCGCTGAACGCGTACGCGTTGAACGTGTACGCCGGCTGGTCGCCGTACTTCATCGCCGGGTTGTTGATCTGGTCCTTGATGAAGTTCGCCGTGTTCAGCGACAGGTCGGCCGGCTGGCCGTAGAGCGTCGTGAAGACCCGGGTCACCCGGGCGGTGTCGAGCAGCATCCGGCCGTGCGCGGGGACCAGCTGGATGTCCTTGGACTTGATGTCCCAGAACTTGCGCAGCCCGCTGAACGTGTCGTTCGCCTTCTTCGTGTACGTGCCCTTCGCGCCGTACGTGAACTTGCCGGCCGGCTGCGGGAAGTACACCGCGTCCTTCATCACCAGGTCGAAGATCAGCACGTACGCCGACGCCAGCTTCTGGTCCGCGGTCCAGGTCGCGATCTCGGCGCTGATCGCGTCTAGCACCGGCGGGTTCGCGGTCGGGCACTCGTAGTCGGTCGGGTCGATGACGTCGAGGATGCGCTCCCGCAGCTGGCTGTCCTCGCTGCCGAGCCGGGCCTGGACGTCGGCCGCGACCTTGCGCATCTCCGGGAGCCGCTGCGCGAGCTCGACAGCGATCGGCGACGAGAGCCCGGCGAACGCCGGGGCAGGGGCCGCTGCGGCCGGGGTGGTGGGTGCGGCGAGGGCGGGAGCGGCCGTGAAGCCGCCCAGGACGGCGGCGGTGGTGACCACCGCGGTCAGGAAGCGCTTTGTCATACCGGATCTCCTGGAGCTGGGGACGGAAACGCCGGTCGCCGGGACGCGACCGATGGCCGTCAGTATCAGCAGCGGGTAACGCCGGTTACGAGGTATCGCGCTGGCGGAATCCGGCATGGCAGGAATCTGTCGCCGGACGCCGTGTGGTGCGCCTCACTACGCTGGGTCCGTGATCGAGATGAACCGGGCGGACTTCGAGGTGCTGGTCGCCGAGGCGCTGGACGAGGTGCCGCCGGAGCTGGCCGCGCTGATCGACAACGTGGCGGTGTTCGTCGAGGACGACGCGCCCGCGAGCGACCCGGACCTGCTCGGGATCTACGAGGGCATCCCGCTGACCGAGCGCGGAAACTGGTACGGCGGCGTGCTGCCGGACCGGATCACCATCTACCGCAACCCGACGCTGGCGATCTGCGACACCGTCGACGACGTCGTCGACGAGGTGAACATCACGGTCGTGCACGAGATCGCGCACCACTTCGGCATCGACGACGCCCGGCTGCACGAGCTCGGCTACGGGTGAAACGACAAAGGGCCGGTACGCCGTACCGGCCCTTCGACGAAGCGAGACTCAGGAGCGCTTGAACAGCAGCTTCCACGGCATCAGCGCCGACTCGAGCTGCACCTTCAGGCTCATCTTCGACGCGCCGTGGGTGCGCTCCTCGAACCGGATCGGGACCTCGGCGATCCGGAAGCCGCGGCGGACCGCGCGGGTGTTCATCTCGACCTGGAACGAGTACCCGTTGCTCTGGATGGTGCCGACGTCGATCGCGCGCAGGGTGTCGGCCTTCCACGCCTTGAACCCGGCGGTGGCGTCCTTGACGTGCAGCCGCAGGATCGTGTTCACGTAGAAGTTCGCCCAGGCCGACAGCAGCCGGCGGTGCCAGGCCCACTCGGCCGCGGCCGAGCCGCCGGGCACGTAGCGCGACCCGATCACCAGGCCGGCGTCGGTGGTCCGCAGCGTCTCCACCATCGTCGGCAGCACCGACGCCGGGTGCGACAGGTCGGCGTCCATCTGGATCACGATGTCGGCGTTCTCGTCGAGCGCGCGGGTGATCCCGGCGATGTAGGCGCGGCCGAGGCCGTCCTTCGCGGTCCGGTGCAGGACGCCGACCTGCTCCGGCGCGGCCTTGGCCAGCTCGTCGGCGACGTCACCGGTGCCGTCGGGGGAGTTGTCGTCGACGACCAGCATCTGCAGCCCGGGCAGGTCCAGCCCGGCGAGCAGCTTGGCCAGCTCCGGCAGGTTCTCCCGCTCGTTGTAGGTCGGCACCACGACGACGATCTTGGACTCACCCATGAAAAAGATTCCTTGCTTCGGGGACTCAGGACGCTATCGCATCAACCGGTCTAGCCTGCTGAAGGTGACGTTCCTGGGGATAGATGTCGGAACCACCAACACCAAAGTCTGCCTGATCCCGCAACGCCGGACGCTCGGGGTCCCGACTCCGGGGGATCCGGAGCAGCTCCAGCACGTCGTCACCAAGCTGGTCGAGGACGTTGCCGAGGGCGAGCGGATCGACGGGATCGGGATCGCGGGGATGGCCGAGACCGGTGTCCCGCTCGGTGCCGATCTCCAGCCGCTGACGCAGCTCATCAGCTGGCGCGACCAGCCCGGTACGGCGCAGGCGCAGCGTCTCCGCGAGGAGCTCGGCCCGCAGAGCCTGTACGCGCGGACCGGCCTCAGACTCAGCGCCAAGCTCCCGCTGACCACCTGGCGCTGGCTCGCGGAGACCTCCGACATCATCGGGAAGACGCGGCTCTGGGCCGGCGCTCCCGACCTCGTGCTCGCCGCGCTGACTGGGCGGTACGCGACGCATCTCACTCACGCGCAGCGGTACGGCGTACTGGATCTGCGCCGGCGCCGCTGGGACGACGAGCTGCTCGGCTGGGGCGGCTTCGACCGGCTGCCCGAGATCGCCGAGCCGATGAGCGTCACGGCGTACACGCCGGACGGCGTCCCGGTGGTCCTGTGTGGTCATGACCACCTTGTCGGCGCGTGGGCGGCCGGGGTGCGCGAGCCCGGGCAGGTCGCGGACTCGCTCGGCACCGCCGAGGCGATCATCACGCCGAGCCGCGAGCTGGTGCTCGACGACGAGCTCCGCCGCGAGGGCATCAGCGTCGGCTGGTACGCCGACGGCCGGCTCGCCACCGCCGTCTCCGGTCACGGCGCGGTGGGTGGTCTGATCGACGAGCGGCTCGCGTACTTCGGCCGCGACCACGCGTGGCTGGCGAGTGTCCTCGACCCGGACTGCCCGCCCAGCGCGCGCCCGGCAGCGCCGTACCCACAAGGACGGCAGGCGCCCGCGCCCGATCCGGCCGTCACGTACGACGCCCGCTCGGACGTCCCCGACCAGGCCGCCGAGATGCGCGCGCTCGTCGACGGGCTGAGCCTGCACGCCCGCTGGATGGCCGAGGAGCAGACCCGAAGGCTCGGCATCGACTGGCGTACGACGATCGCGTTCGGCGGACCGACGCGCAGCAAGGGCTGGATGCGCCGCAAGGCGCAGGCGAACGGACGCGAGTTCGCCGTCGTCGACAGCCAGGCGGCCGCGGCCGAAGGTGCGGCGCTGATGGCGGCAGAGGTTGTCACCGGCAACCGAAGCGCTCCGCTGAACAAGACCAGTATCCCAATGGACCACTCAGCACAGTGGGACTCAACCAGCTTCCCTGCTTAAGGAGCAGCCCCCGTCGACCCCCGCACGACCAGCTTCGGCGCCACCCGCACGATCCGCCGCCGGGCCGGCAGCTCGTCGCGGATCCGGGCCAGCAGCAATCGCGCGCAGCTGCGCCCCAGCTCGACGGTGTGCTGGTCGACCGTGGTCAGCCCGGGCTGCACCAGCGACATCCACGGGACGTCGTCGTACGCCGCCAGGCTGATCTGGCGGGGAACCTTCAACCGGCGCTGCTTGATCTCGGCGAGTGCGCCCTGCGCCAGCACGTTGTTGGCGGAGACGATCGCGGTCAGGTCCTGCTCGTCGAGGAGCCGGCTCGTGGTCAGCTGCGCGGCGTCGGCGTCGAAACTCGTGTAGGCGATCAGGTTCTCGTCGACCGCGAGGCCGTGCTCGGCGTGCGCCGCCTGGAAGCCGGCCAGCCGGCCCGCGCCGGTCGACCACTTGGTCTCGTCGATCAGCAAGCCGATCCGCGTGTGACCGAGCTCGATCAGGTGCTCGGTCAGCTCCCGGGCGCCGGCCTTGTTGTCGCTCAGGACGACGTCGCTGCCGGACCGGCCGAGCTCGCGGTCCGCGCAGACCACGTGGACGCCGTTGTCCTGCAGCACCCGCGGGCAGGCCGCGGTCACCGGCGTCACGATCACGCCGGGCACCCGCATCGCCAGCAGCGTCTCCACGGCGCGCATCTCCTCGGCCGGATCGCCGTTGTCGTTGACCAGGACCATCTGGTACTCCGCCGCCCGCAGCTCCTCCTCGATCCCGGCCGCGAGGTCGGCGTAGAAGGGGTTGCGCAGGTCGGAGATCAGGACCCCGATCGACGTCGACGACCGGCTGCGCAGGTTGCGCGCGTTGTGGTCGAGCACGTAGCCGATCCTGGCCGCCGCGGCCCGGACCCGCTCGCGCACGTCCGGAGATGCGTAACCACGGGTGTGCAGTGCGCGGGAAACCGTTGACGGCGAAACCCCGGCCTCGCGGGCGACGTCCTGGACAGTCGGTCGTTTGACCGCCGCTGCCGGACGCGGACGGCCCTGCCCCCGCGAGTTCATGCGCGGCAGTCTAAGCGGAACAGTCCACAACAACCGGCAACCCTCGGCTGCCAACGATTCCACATGGTGGCCGCCGACAACGGCAGCCGGAGGCTCAGTCGCCGGTCTGGCGCTCGGCGTCCTCGACGGAGGCGAAGATCCGGAACTCCTGGCCCAGGCCGGTGATCGTCAGCGGGCGGTCGACCGGGCGGCCGACGCCGACCAGGGCGAGCTGGATGCCGTACTGGGTGGCCAGGCGGCGGGCCTCGACCAGGTTGCCGAGGCCGGCCGAGCTGCAGAACGTCACCGCGGAGACGTCGATCAGGACACTGCGCGCCGGCGGCGCGATCGCCGCCCGGATCGACTCCGAGGCGAAGTCGGTGGTGGCGATGTCGATCTCACCGGACAGCTTGACCAGCACGACACCAGGCCGCAGTTCCTCGGTGACTGCGTCGAAGGTGGTCCTGATCATCTCGCCGTCCTGGGAATCGGGCTGGCTCACGGCGGTCTCTCCCCCGGGCAGCCCCGCGAAACGCCGGTCGGTCCTGGCGTGGTGGGTGACAGCCCTGGTGCAACCGTATGCCGGAATGCTCCGGGGTCACAATGGTTGTACGGCCAGTGACCCCGGAGCGTGATGTAAGCGCTTAGCCCCAGAACGCCGGCTGCGTCTGCACGTTCAGCTCTTTGAGCTTCACCCGGTTGGCCGGATCCGTCCGCCGGTCCTTGATCTTGAACACGTCGAACGCCGTCACCGACTCGGTGCCGTAGATCGCGCCGTTGTAGTAGTAGACCGACCAGTAGCCACCGAACGACGCCGGGTCGCGCGGCGGGCGGTCGAAGTAGCCGATCTCCTTCGGGTGCGCGGAGTCGGTGAAGTCCCAGACCGAGAAACCGCCCTGGTACCAGGCCTGGACCATGATGTCGCGGCCCTTGACCGGGATCAGCGAGCCGTTGTGCGAGACGCAGTTCTCGTCGGTGGCCTGGTGCCGGTCGATCTTGTAGTAGCTGCGGAACTGCAGCTTGCGGTGCTTGATGTCGAAGACCGCGGTGGCGCCCTTGTTCGGGCCGACCTCGGGGTTGCACTCCGCGCCGCCACCGCCGCCGAGCTCGTCCATGAAGACGACCTTGCTGCCGTCGCCGTTGAAGGTGGCGCCGTGCCAGAAGGCGAAGTTGGCCGCGTCCTGGACCCGGTCGATCACCTTCGGCCGCTCCGGCCGCGAGATGTCCAGCAGCACACCGTCACCCATGCAGGCCGCGGCGGCGATGTTCTTGGCCGGGAACGCGGTGATGTCGTGGCAGCCGCTGGTCGCCGAGCCGGTCGGGCTGCCAGGGAACCCGCCGTCCGGGAACAGCACCGGCGAGGCCACCACGGCGGCCTGCTCGGGGTGCCGCAGCGGGACCTTGACGATGTCGACCCGGTCGTTCGGCGGCTGGCAGTCCGGGTACGTCGCGTTCGGGTTGTACGACGAGTTGTAGACGTACACCGAGCGCTTCAGCTTGTCCGGGACCAGCGTGTGCGTGTGCGAACCGCAGCGGGTCTCGACGGCGGCGACGTAGCGCGGGTTGCGCGGGTCCTTGACGTCGAAGACCTTGATCCCCTCCCACGACTCCTTGATCGTCGGCGACTGCGCGACGCTCTGGCAGGAGTTGTCGCTGCGGGACGAGTCGGTGCTCAGGAACAGCAGGCCGTCGTAGATGCTGATGTCGTTCTGGCTGCCCGGGCAGGAGACCTGGCTGACCAGCTGCGGCTTGGCCGGGTTGCCGATGTCGTAGATCGCGAACCCGGAGTAGTTCCCGACGTACGCGAGCTTGCCGGCGAAGGCGATGTCGGTGTTCACCCCACCCGCAAGCGGGCCGGTCATCGGCGCGCTGGCCAGGTGGGTGATGTTGTCGCTCTTGGCGGCACCGGTCTCCGGCGGCGTGGGGACCTCCGCGGAGGCGGCACCGGACAGGCCGGTCAGACCGGCGATCAGGGCTATGGAAAGGCTGAGACGGACGAGCGTGCGTGGGCGGCGCATGCCGGGGTCCCTTCTGTGCAGTTGAATCGATCGATTGCCTCAGGGTAAGCGTGATAGACACTGTGGGGAAGCGATTTGCCACGAAGAGTGAGGTGCTGTGAGGAACTTCGCCCTGCCACTGGTCGCCGCCCTGGGGTTCGCCCTGACCGGGTGCAGCTCGAGCACGCCCGCGGCCGCCCCCGCCCCGACCCCGTCGCTGCCGGTCATCGTCCCCGGTACGCCGGGCGGCCCGAATCGAACGCTCGCCACAGCGCCGACGTCGGCCGCCTCCACGGACCCCGACGACCTGACGTTCCTGAGCGACATGATGATCCACCACAGCCAGGCCCTGGTGATGGCCGAGCGCGCGCGGACGGCCGCGGCGAACGCGCAGGTCAAGGCGCTGGCCGACCGGATCCGGGTCGGCCAGAAGCCCGAGATCGCGGCGATGCGCCAGCTGCTCACCGAGCGCGGTGGCACTCCGCCGGCGCTCGAGCACGTGGAGCACAGCGACCACTCCGGGATGCCCGGGATGGCGACGCCGGCCGAGCTGGCCAAGCTGCTGCACTCCACCGGACCGGCGTTCGACGCCCTGTTCCTGACCTTGATGATCAAGCATCATGAGGGCGCGCTGGCGATGAGCGCGACGGCGATCGAGAAGGGCGCCGACCTGCGGATCGGCGAGCTGGCCCAGGACGTAACCGTCACCCAGACCAAGGAGATCAGCACCATGCGACAGCTCCAGAAAGCCCTGTGATGGGCGTCCTGGACGGCAAGGCCGCGCTGGTCACCGGTGGTTCGCGTGGGATCGGTGCCGCGATCGTCCGCCGGCTCGCGGCGGACGGCGCCGCGGTCACCTTCACGTACGCCGCTTCGCAACAGGCCGCCGACGAGGTGGTCGCGGAGGTCGGGGCCGCCGGCGGTCGCGCGTACGCCGTACAGGCTGATCAGGCCGATCTCGCTGCGCTCCCAGGACTGTTCGAAGCCGCGGCCGAACCGGCCGGCGGGCTGGACATCCTGGTCTGCAACGCGGCCCGCTCGATGGTCAAACCGCTCGCCGACGTCACCGAGGACGACTACGAGCAGATGCTCGGCACCAACCTCAAGGGCCCGTTCTTCGCGATCAAGCGGGCCGGCGAGGTGCTGCGCGACCACGGCCGGATCATCACGGTCTCGACACTGAACACCAGCTTCCCGGTCCCCGGCATCTCCCTGTACGCCGGAAGCAAGGGCGCCCTCGAGCAGGTCACGAAGGTCGCGGCCCGCGAGTTCGGCCCCCGCGGCATCACCGCGAACGTGGTCTCGCCCGGAGCGACCGACACCGACATGTTCCGCGACTCCAACCCGCCGGAGGCCGCCGAGCTGCTGGTCGGACTGACCGCGCTCGGCCGGGTCGGCGAACCGGCGGACGTTGCGGACGTCGTCGCCTTCCTCGCCGGACCGGACGCGCGCTGGCTGACCGGCCAGAACCTACGCGCCAGCGGGGGCCTGCTGATCTGATGCCGACCGTGGACGACCTGCTCGCCGCCATCGACGCGGAGGCCGACGCCGGCACCGCGGCGATCCTGTCCGGCTACTTCCAGGTCAAGCCCGGCGGCTACGGCGAGGGCGACGTGATGATCGGCGTCAAGCTCTCGACGCTGCGCGGCATCCTCAAGCCGTACCTGCGCGCCGGGCTCCCGCTGCCCGACCTCGAGGAGGCGCTGCGCAGCCCGGTCCACGAGCACCGCCTCGCCGTCCTCTGCCTGCTCGCCGACCGCGCCGACCGCGCGCTGAAACCGCGGACCGCCGACCCCGGCGAGGTCGCCGCGATCTTCGACCTCTACCTGCGCAACACCGAGCACGTGAACAACTGGGACCTGGTCGACTGCAGCGCCGCCGAGATCGTCGGCGGCCACCTGCTCGGCCGCCCCGGCGACGTCCTGCACACCCTGATCCGCTCCGAGCTGATCTGGGACCGCCGGATCGCGCTCGTCGCCACCCACCGCTTCATCCGCGCCGGCGACAGCACCGACATCTACGACCTGGTCCCCGAGGTCCTCGACGACCGCGAGGACCTGATCCACAAGGCCGCCGGCTGGATGCTCCGCGAGGCCGGCAAACGCGTCTCCGCCGACGAGCTCCTGGCCTTCCTCGACCAGTACGCCGCCCGGATGCCGCGCACGATGCTCAGCTACGCCGTCGAGCACCTGACGCCGGAGACCCGCAAGCACTACCGGAGCCTGTGAAACACGAAGGTGGGCCACCTGGCTGGTGACCCACCTTCGCGCCCGTCAGGTCTCAGGACACCTTGTGGGTGCCGAACACCGGGTCAGCGGTCGACTTCGCGGCGAACCCACTGACCAGCTGGGTGGTCGCGACCCGCACCTGGAAGTTCTGGTTGTACGTCGCGATCGCCCACTTCTGGTCGCCGCCCGCGGTGTAGACGAACGCCGTCGGGTCGGTCGGGTACTGCTCGTCGTAGCCGGTCGGGACCGCCTTGAACTGCGGGAACTGACCCGAGCCCTGGATCAGCTCCTGGGCGAACCAGATCTGGTTGTCGCTGCCCCGGGCCACGATCTCGATCAGCCCGGAGTCCGGCGACATCACCGCGGACGGCTGCCCGGGCCACACCTGCGCCGGGTCGCCGACGACGTCCCACGTCCCGGGCCACGTCGTACCAGCGGCGGTCTGCTTCTGGGTCTTGATGTGCCCGTCGGCGTCCCGGGCGACGACGCGGAGCAACTGGCCGGGGTACTGGACGACCGACACCTTGCCGGTGAAGTCGCTGCCGCCGAGGCTGCTGAACGCCGACAGGCCGGTCCCGCTCCAGCTCGCCGACCAGAAGGTGCCCGCGACGTCGCGGACGATCACGATCAGCGTGTTGTTCGGGCCGGGCGCGATCACCGGCGTACCGGACGACAGCACCGGGCCCGTGAACTTCGACCAGGGCAGGAACCCGTTGGCCAGCGGCGCTTGCCGCTTGCCCCAGAGCACCCCGTCGCCGTCGACCGCGAACAGCACCAGCTTGTTCGTCGCCGGCGACTTCCCGGCCGCGGCGTCCGAGGCCACCAGCCCAGAGCGATCCTGCAGCTCACCGACCAGCGCGGTGTCGGCGCCGGTCTGCGTCCGGGCCTGGATCCGGCTGTCGGTGCCGTGCATCGAGATGTCGAGCTTGCCGTCGGCCCCTTCGGCCAGCGCCGGCGTACCGGTGAAGGCGTTCGGGCCGTGCAGCGGCGTCCACGCCGTACCGCCGAAGTCGACCGGGTCCGGGGTGTGCCCCCACTTGGCCTGGCCGATGTTGTCGGTGTGCGCGAACTCGACCGCACCGTCGGCGGACTGCAGGACGTTGAGCTGCGGGTAGCTCTGCTGCGGCACCGACGGCGTCGCCGGGATGTACGACTTGGTCAGCTTGCAGGCGTTCGAGGTCGCGAACACGTTCAGGAAGTTCTGCCAGCTGGTCCCGATCTGGCGGGCGTTCACCAGGAAGGTGTTGGTCTCGCGCTTGTACCGGTACTGCAGCATCTGCCCGGCCGCGTTGATCCCGACCACGATGTCGGCGCCCGGTGACAGCATCGTCTTGTAGTTCGTCCAGCTGCTGTTGCCGGTCTGGATGTAGTCGAGGTACCGGTCGCTGGTCGGCTCGTAGTGGTACCGGTGCAGCGATCCGTCGTTCCGGACCGCCTCCAGTACGCCGTCGCCGACGGCGGTGAGCGACGTGAAGGCGCCGAACCCGGTGCCGACCGGCTGGACGCTGAACGTGTTGGTGACGGGGTCGCGCCGGTACCGGCTGAGCTGGCCGTTGTCCTCGATCAGGTAGACGTCACCGCGCGCGTCCATGGTGATCTTGTTCTTCCGCGCGGGCTGCGACCAGCCGGCGAAGATCTTGCCCAGCGACCGGAACGACACGTCGAAGGTGCTGCCGTTCCAGTGGTACTGGTAGGTGCCGGCGGCACTGATCGCGTAGATCCAGCCGTCCGGGCCGCCGAGGATCTTGCCGAACTGGTCCCAGCCGCGGCCGCCGATCTGAACCGGGTTGCGGGCCAGGATCGGTTCGGCGTTGCTGCTCAGGTCGTTGAAGTCGTAGCGCATCAGCTCACCCGCGGC
This sequence comes from Kribbella sp. NPDC104740, assembly GCF_055583505.1. Taxonomy (NCBI): domain Bacteria; kingdom Bacillati; phylum Actinomycetota; class Actinomycetes; order Propionibacteriales; family Kribbellaceae; genus Kribbella; species Kribbella sp. NPDC104740. Next base: position 344,687 of record NZ_JBVJNV010000001.1, read on the forward strand.
GGTCACCGCGAAGACCGGCTGCACCGTCGTACAGGTGACGTCGGCGTCGTCGGCCTGGGCCGGCGCGGTGATCGTGGACAGGCCACCGGTGAGCAGGCCTGCGGTCAGTGCGGCGGCGGCGAGCCGTCGCCGCCGGCGGCCGGGCCGGTGGGTGGACAGGGTGCGGACCATGGGAAACCCCCAGTACTCGGACGATGCATGCGAGAGGCCCGCCCCGAGCCGCATGCCCAGTTCGACGGCGGGTCAGGGGAGACCGCCGGTCGGCTCGGAGACTAGCCCGGATCGCCTTGTCTGGCAGGGTTTCTGCAGCAAGTTGCAACCGGCCACCAGATCACTGGCCAGCGTGATCGCCGCGGTGCTAGCTTCCTCGCGTTGTCGTCGCTCGGGGGACGAGTAGGACAACTTTCGCTAGGGGTACTCCACATGGCTGGATCGCTTTCGCGCGCCCGGAAACGGGCCGTCCGTCGTTGGTCGGCCAAGGGGCTGGCCGTACTCCTGGCCACCGCTGTCTGCGCGGGGTCCGCCAACTACGCCGCCGCGGTGCCGCAGCTGCGCGGTGCCGACGGTACGCCGTCCAACCACCGCACGCAGCCCGCGCCCGAGCAGCGCGAGGGTTCGGCGGCCGGCCAGCCACATGAGGTCGGCGAGAACCGCAACCACACCGTGCCGGCCAGTCTCAAGGCGCGCTACCCCGATCTCCAGGTCGGGCAGAAGCCGACGCCGGTCAGCACGGTGAAGGTGCTGCCGCCGGTCAGCCCCGCGACGCCGAAGGGCTTCGACGCCCGGACGAGTCGCGAGATCGACCGCGGCCGGTACGAGACGACGTACGCGAACGCCGACGGCACCCAGACCACCGCGGTCTCGACGACCCCCAGGAACTTCCAGCGTCCGGACGGCTCGTGGGCCCCCGCCCGTACGACGCTGAGCCGCGACCGGGCCCTGACCGGCAACGGCTGGCGCAGCTCGGGCGACAGCGTCACGTCGACGCTGGCCGCGAAACTCACCGCCGGCCGGCCGGTCGCCGAGGTCGTGCTGAGCGGCGGCCAGAAGGTCGGCTGGGGCCTGAGCGGCGCCCAGCCTGTTGCCGGGACCCAGGCGGGGACCGACACCGTCCGGTACGCCGGCGTCGCGCCCGGCGCGGACCTCGAGCTCACCAGCCAACCGGGCGGCGTCAAGGAGACCGTGATCCTGCGGTCGAAGACGGCCGCGCGCAGCTTCGTCTTCCCGCTGCACCTGGACGGGCTGACGCCGCGGCTCGACGGCCGGGAGGTCGCGCTGGTCGATGCTGAGGGCAACAAGAAGGCGGTGATCCCGGCCGGGTTCATGGCCGATGCCGCGGCCGCGACGTCGAGTGACGTCAGCTACGCGCTGGTCGAGCAGGACGGCAAGCCGGCGCTGAAGGTGACGCCGAGCAACGACTGGCTGGACGCGCCCGGCCGGGTCTACCCGGTCCGGATCGACCCGACGGTGAAGGAGGTCGAGTCGTCGGCGGCGCTGACCGTCCGCGACTCCGGCAGCTACGTCGGCAACAGCGACTTCATGGTCGGCCGGCAGAACGGCAACCGCGCGGCGGCGTACCTGAAGTTCGACGTCAGCGCGCTGGCCAACCACACGGTCTTCGGCGCGCAGTTGCAGGTGAGCAGCTTCCGGGCGCCGTCCTGCACGCCGCGGCCGGTGACGGTCTACCCGGTGACCGGCGCCTGGACACCCGACCCGAGCCTGAGGTACCCGGGCCCGGCGGTCGGTGCGGCGCTGACGTCCAAGACCTTCGCGCAGGGGTACATCGCGAGCGGTTCCACCACCTCGAAGTGCAAGCCGGTGCCGATCGCGTTCGACCTGGGCGCGAACGGCGCCACGCTGGTGCAGCGCTGGGTGACCACGCCGGCGTCCAACCAGGGCCTGTCGCTGCGCGGGCCGGTCGGTGACGACGGTTCCTGGAAGCTGTTCGCCGGGACCGGGTCTGACATCACCAACCCGCCGACGCTGTTCGTCACGCACTCGGAGTACAACGCGTCGTACCAGGTGCTCGGGCAGCCGAAGCCGCCGGTGCTGCAGAACCAGGACGGCAAGCTGCAGATCAGGGTGAAGAACCTGAGCGCGGCCGCCTGGGCGCCGTCGCAGTACTACCTGAAGACCGTCGTCACCGACCTGAACGACCGGCAGCTCTACCAGTACCGCGGCGCGAGCCTGCCGACCACGATCGCGCGCGGCAGCAGCGTCACGCTCGACGCGACGATCAAGGCGATGAGCGCCGGCACCGGGGTGAAGCAGTACCGGGTGTACTTCACGATGGCGAAGGTCGGCGGGCCGGACTTCACCACCGAGAAGGTCAGCCCGGCCCGGATCGCGATCGAGGTCCGGAACCTGCCGCCGGTCGTCGACCAACTGTCGCCGGACAACGGCTACCGGACCCAGACGCTCACCCCGCAGCTGTGGGGACGCGCGTTCGACATCGACGCACCGACGTCGAGTGTCACCTACAGCTTCGAGATCTGCGAGAAGACGGCCACGGGGACGTTCACGGGGTGCACGAACTCGCCGTACCAGGCCGCGGGCAACTACACCGTCCCGGCCGGGCGGCTGGCGTGGAACAAGGAGTACGCCTGGCGGCTGTCGGCCAAGGACGCGAACGGCGGCGTCACGGTGTCGCCGCCGGCACCCGAGCGGGTGTCGCTGCTGACCGACGTACCGCAGCCCGAGATCACCTCCCGGCTCGCGAACGCGCCGCACGGCAGCGGGGACCAGCCGTTCGACCCGAACCTCGGAAACCAGTTGGTGTCCGCCGTCGACGCGTCGATCCCGGTCGCCGGGCCGGAGCTCGACGTCGTCCGGACGTACAACAGCCTGGACCCGCGGCGGACCGGGGTGTTCGGCGCGGGCTGGTCGAGCAAGTACGACCTGAAGCTCGTGCCCGAGGCCGAGGGCAGCGTGCTGATCACCTACCCCGACGGCCAGCAGGTCCGGTTCGGCAAGAACCCCGACGGCACGTACGTCGGACCCGCCGCGCGTCAGGCCGGGCTCACGTTCAGCGCGACGACCAACACCTGGGCCTTCAAGGACGGCAACGCCAACACCTACACGTTCTCGGTGTCCGGCAAGCTCACCCAGATCAAGGGCCGCTGGGGCAAGCCGATGCTGTTCGAGTACGGCACCGACGGCAAGCTCCTGCGTGTCACCAGCCAGCAGGGCAACAACCGGTCGTTGACCTTCACCTGGAACGGCACCCGGATCGCCTCCGTGAGCACGCAGCCGGTCGACGGCGCCGCGCTCAAGTGGACCTACAGCTACACCGGTGACCTGCTGACCTCGGTCTGTGGGCCGGACGGCAAGTGCACGACGTACGGGTTCGCGCAGGGCTCGCACTACCGGACCTCGGTCACCGACAGCAAGCCCGAGCTGTACTACCGGATGAACGACGACGGCGCCGTCGCCGCGAGCGAGGTCACCGTCGACTTCGGCAAGGACAACGGCACCTACAAGGGCGTCGCGAACAACGTCGCCGGCGGGCTGACCGGGTCCAGCGACACCGCGGCGTCGTTCAGCGGGACCGCCGGGCCGTCGTACCTGGACCTGCCCAAGGGCGCGATCCGGAAGAACCGCAACCAGTCCGTCGAGATGTGGTTCCGGATCGTCTCCAAGGGCCGGGCGAACCCGTTGCTGGGTTACCAGAACGGCCAGATCGAGGCCATCTCGACGGCCGGCCTGCCGGTCCTGTACGTCGGGTCGGACGGCAAGCTGCGTGGCCAGTTCTGGAACGGCGCCGCGGCGCCGATCACCACCACCGCGACCGTTGACGAAGGCAACTGGCACCACGTCGCGCTGACCTCGGACGGCGCGACCCAGACCCTGTACGTCGACGGCGCGCAGATCGGCACCAGCACCGGCCGCAACGTCGACCACCTCGGGATGGTCGCGAACCAGGTCGGCGCGGCCTACGCCGTCGCGCCCGGAGCCTGGCCGGGTTGGGGAACGGCCACGCGCAACTACCTGGCCGGTGCGGTCGACGAGGTCGCGGTGTACTCGCGGCCGCTCAGCGCGGACGTCGTCGCGGCGCACTACAAGCTCGGCCGGAACGCCTCCGACCAGCTCACCACCGTCACCCAGCCGAGCGGCAAGGTGGTCTCGGCGGCGAAGTACGACACCGCGACCGAGCGGATCGCCGAGCTGACCGACGACGACGGCGGGCTGTGGAAGATCGGCGCGCCCGCGCTCAGCGGGAGCTCGACCGACTTGCGCCGGACCGTCGAGGTGCGCGACCCGGCCGACCGCCGCTACTTCTACGAGTACGACGGGATCGGCGGCTGGCTGCTGCGGGCCGGCGTACCGAACGGGCTCGGCACGCGCGAGGAGGACCTGCCGCCGGCGCCGCCGCCGACCACGACTCCGACGCCCTGCAACACGCCGGACCCGAACGATCCGCAGTTCTGCGTCGTCACGCCGGGGTCCGGGTCGCAGGACCCGATCTTCGACTGGCACGCCCTGGACGGCATCGCCGTGCGGAGCTACGAGTACGACAAGTCCGGGCAGCTGATCAAGACCACGAACGAGAACGGCGAGACCGCCACCCTCGCCTACGACGTCCGCGGCAACAACACGTCGCGGACCACCTGCCGCACCGGCGCGACCGACTGCCACACCAGCTACACGACGTACCCGCTGAGCGGGCTGACCGATCCGCTGGACCCGCGCTGGAGCCTGCCGACCGAGTCGCGGGACGGGCGTGCGACGAGCGCGACCGACCCGACCGCGCGGACGGCGTACACCTATCTGCCGCAGGGCGAGCTGGTCACGCAGAACAGCACCGAGGCGGGAACGGTCCGCAACACCTACACCGACGGTACCGAGGCCGGGCCGACCGGGCTGATGCCGTCCGGCCTGGTCCGGACCACGACCGACGCCCGCGGCGCGGTCACGACGTACGACTACCACTCGACCGGGCAGCTGGCGAAGGTCACCAGCCCGACCGGGCTGGCGACCACCTTCGGGTACGACGCGGTCGGGCGGAAGACCAGCCAGACCCAGATCTCGGACGCGTTCCCGAGCGGGGTCACGACGACCTTCACGTACGACGCGGCGTCGCGGCTGCGGACGACCACCGGACCGGTCACCACCGACAAGGTCACCGGCGCCGAGCACCAGCAGCGCGTCACCGTCTCGTACGACGACGACGGCAACATGACCGCGCAGGAGTCGGTCGACCTGATCGGTGGCGGCGAGCCGCGGGTCACGACGTACACCTTCGACGACCGCAACCGGCTGGCCCGGCAGACCGATGCCGGCGGCCACGAAGTCCAGTTCTCGTACGACGCCTTCGGCAACCAGACCATGATGGTCGATGCCAACGGCAACCGGTACGAGTACGCCTACACGGCCCGGAACGCGATCGCCGAGGTCCGGCTGGTCGATGCCGACAGCACCGACGACACCGGGTACAAGGTGATCCGGTCGGTCGGTTACGACGCCGTCGGCCGGCAGGTGCGCGAGACCGACGCGATGGGCCGGACGACGCAGACGCTGTACTACACCGACGGCCTGGTGAAGTCCCGGATCCTGAAGGACTTCCACAACCCCGACGGCAGCAAGCGCGACATCGTCCTGGAGACCAACACCTACGACGGCGCCGGGAACCTGATCCGCCAGGTCAGCGACAACGGCAAGACGACGATCGCGTACACCCGCGACGCGGCCGGGCGGGTGAAGACCAGCACGCTCGACCCGGGCGGGCTGGACCGCAAGACCACGCTGACGTACGACATCGCCGGCAACGTCCTGACCAAGTCCGAGACCGGCGACTTCTCCAACACCCACCAGCAGATCTCCGGACTCGAGCGGCGCACGACGTACGGGTACGACGCGGCCGGACGGCAGACGTCGCAGACCAGCTGGCTGGACGCGACCAACGGGCTGACCACCAGCTGGACCTACGACCAGCGCAGCCTGCAGACCAGCATCACGCCGCCACGCGGCAACGAGTCAGGCGCGGTCAAGGCCGACTTCACCACGACGTACGCCTACGACGAGCTCGGGCGGCAGGACGTCGTCACCCAGCCGAAGGTCGCCGTCGAGTCCAACGGCCAGCCGGCGGTTGTCGCGGCGCCGGTCACGACGGTCGGGTACGACGCGTTCGGGCAGCCGGTCTCGGCGAAGGATGCCCTGGGCAACGTCGGGACGACGGTCTACGACCAGGTCGGGCAACCGGTCGAGAGCAGCGGGCCGTCGTACACGCCGCCGGGCGGGACGGCGATCACGCCGAAGGTGCGCACGGCGTACGACCCGAACGGGAACGTCGTCGCGGTCACCGACGCGCGGGGTGCGACCACGCGGTACGGGTACGACCGGCAGGACCGGATGGTCGTCCGCGACCAGCCCGCGAGCAGTGACGCGGAGCGGGCGGTCTGGCGCTTCGAGTACACCGGGAACGGGGACCTGCGAAAGACGATCGACCCGCTGGGCGGGACCACCGAGTCGACGTACGACGATCTGGACCGGGTGATCACGTCGACGCAGGTCGAGCGCAAGCCGGTCACCGACAACCTGACCACCCGCTACACCTACGACGATGCCGGGCGGGTGCTCAGCACGGTGTCACCGTCGGGGGCGACCGGCCGGACCGAGTACGACAGCGTCGGCCAGCCGGTGAAGGCGATCGACCCGTCGAACGTGACCACCCAGTTCGGGTACGACTTCGCCGGCCGGCAGGTCGAGTCCGTCGACGGGCTCGGCCGCATCCAGCTGACGACGTACGACCTGGCCGACCGGATGGTGGCCGGGAGCGACCTCGACGCGGCCCAGAACGTGGTCCGCCGGACCAGCTACACACTCGATGCCGACGGCAACGTGCTGACCCTGAAGCCGCCGGTCGGCGCGACTGTCAGCTACGGCTACGACGCACTCGGCCGGCAGGTCTCGCAGCAGGAGCCGGTCTCCGCGACCGAGACGCTGTCGACGAGCTTCGGGTACGACGCGGCGGGCAACCAGACCCGGTACACGGACGGGCGCGGGAACTCGACGTACACGAAGGTGAACAGCCTCGGGCTGGCTGAGTCTGTGGTCGAGCCGTCCACTGTCGCGCATCCGGCCGCGGCTGACCGGACCTGGACGACGTCGTACGACGCCGCCGGGAACCCGGTGAAGGTGGTCGCGCCCGGCGGGGTGACCCGCGACCGTGTCTTCGACGCTGCTGGTCGCCTGACGGACGAGAACGGCGCGGGCGGGACCGGCGTACCGGCGGCTCAGCGCAAGCTCGGGTACGACGTGCTCGGGCGGGTCACCGCGGTGAACAGCATCGGCGCGGACAACGTCTACACCTACAACGACCGCGGCCAGATGCTGAGCGCCAACGGGCCTTCGGGGTCGGCGACGTTCAGCTTCGATGCCGATGGTGCGATGGTCCGGCGTACGGACGCGGCGGGGGTCGCGGACTTCGCGTACACGAACGGCCGCTTGAGCACGATCACCGATCCGGTCAGCCGGACGCAACAGACCCTCGGGTACGACGCCGCCGGGGCGCCGAAGACGATCAACTACGGGCTCGGGCGGACCCGCACCTTCGAGTACGACGCTCTCGGCCGGTTGAAATCGGACGGCCTGAAGAACAGCGCGGGCGCGACGGTCAGCTCGGTCGCGTACGACTTCGACCTCGACGACCGCCTCACGGGCAAGACGACCACCGGCGTCCAGGGCGCCGGCGCGAACACCTACACCTACGACGAGGCCGGGCGCCTCAAGACCTGGACGGGCGGCGGCAAGACCACGTCGTACGGCTGGGACGCTGCAGGTAACCGCACCTCGATCGACGGCAAGACCGCCCGGTACGACGAACGCAACCGGCTGATCACCGACGGGACGTCGGACTACAGCTACTCCGCCCGCGGCACACTGCTGTCGAAGACCAACGGCTCGACGACGGACGCGATGACGTTCGACGCTCTGGACCGGATGGTTTCGCAGGAGGGACGCGCGTACTCGTACGACGGGGCGGATCGCCCGGTGGTCGGCAACGGGACGACGATGCAGTACAGCGGGTCGTCGAACGAGGTCGTTGCTGACGGCACGCAGATCTACGGGCGCGGGGTCGGCGACGAGATCCTCTCGGTCGCCCAGGGAACGACGAAGCGCCTGCTGCTCTCCGACGGGCGCAGCGACGTCATCGGCGGGTTCGATCCGGCTGACGCGACGCTGGGCGCGCTGCCGGATTCTCGGAGCTTCGACCCGTTCGGCAAGCAGTTGGCCGCTGGTGGGCTGAAGTACGGCGTCGGCTACCAAGGCGACTGGAGCGACCCGGCCACCGGCCAGGTCAACATGGGCGCCCGCTGGTACGACCCGGAGTCGGGGACGTTCGACTCGCGCGACACCATCACGTACTCCGGCGGACCGTCGGTGGCCGCGAACAAGTACCTGTACGGCAACGCGAACCCGGTCACGCACACCGACCCGACCGGCAACGCGGCGATCGACGACTACGGACCGATCACCCAGTCGTGCAGCTTCAAGCCGGGCAAGCCGCCGAACACCGGCGGCGGCAACAACGACGGCGGCGCCGACCGCAGTACCGGCAAGGGCTTCGACGCGTCGAAGGCCAGCTACGTCGTCCCGACGAAGACCCTGCCGATCGGCCAGCACCTCGAGTGCCGCTGGGACCGCGGCAAGATCAACTGCGACCCCCGCCGCTGCCCGCCGCCGAAGGACCCCTGCCCCCCGAACTGCGGTCCGGGCGGCGACGACGACGGCGGCGACGACGACGGAGGCCCCGGCGACGGCGGCCCCGGCCCCGGCTCCACCGCGAAGCCGAAGCCCAAGCCGGTCGACCCCGCCGTCAAGGCGAGAGTCCAGCTGGAGAAATCCGTCAAGTACGCCCCCCAACCGAACGCGACGGGCGTCACCGACCCACTCTTCCGCCAGGGCAACCCCCTGAACGGAGGCGGCGGCAGCCTCAAGGACCTGATCAAGGACGTCCGCAAGTCCGTCACCGACCTGTTCGAGAAGGCCGTCAACACCGTCGGCCCGATCGTCCAAGACGTCGTCAAAACCCTCTCCGACCCGGTAGCCACCGCCGAAGCCCTCCGCAAGGCCGGCGACTGGGTAGCCGACCACAAGGGCGACCTCGGCCATGCGGCGCTGGACGTCATAGGCCTGATACCGGTCGTCGGCGAAGTCGCCGACCTGGCCAACGCAGCCTGGTACGCCGCCGAAGGCGACTACGTCAACGCAGCCCTCAGCGCCGCCTCAGCGATCCCATTAGCCGGCTACGCAGCCACCGCGGCGAAGGGCGCGAAGTACGTCAACAAGGGCATCAAGGCGGCCAAGGAAGCCAAGACTGTCGCCAAGGGCACCAAGGACGCGGCCGAGGAGGCGTCGACAACCGTCGGCAAGGCCGTCGACGGCGGCTGCAAGTGCTTCCCCGCCGGCACGACGGTCGACACGGCCGACGGCCCGAAACCGATCGAGGACATCAAGGTCGGCGACGAGGTCTGGGCCCGCGACCAGGTCACCGGCGAACGCCGCCTGCAGAAGGTCACCAGCCTGTTCAACAAGCAGGCCTCCGACCTGATGACCATCACCCTCACCGACGGCGGCCAGGTCCCGGTCACCACCGAGCACCCCTTCTACACCCCCGACCGCGGCTGGATCGAGTCCGGCGACCTGAAACCAGGCGACAAACTCCTCCAGGCCGACGGCAAGTCAGCCGTCATCGCGACGATCACCCGCACCACAAAGAGCACCACGGTCTACAACTTCGCCGTAGCCAACGACCACAACTACTACGTAGGCCCCTCCAGCCTCCTGGTCCACAACTGCCCGCCCATGGGCAGCTTGGACGACCTGGTGGACAACCTGTCCGACAACACGTTCTTCCACTACACCGACGAGGGCGCGCTGTCGAAGATCCTCGACTCGAACAAGTTGAAGGCGAACAGCGCCGGCAAGGTGTTCGTGACCCAGGGTCAGTACAGTGCCGAGGAGGCGTGGACGCATCTGTTCGCGGGCAACCCGAAGTATCTCGGCAAGGGCAGTCACATGGTCGCGTTCGAGATGCTGGAGGGTGCCGGTCTCCGGGCCGGCGAGCAGGCGAACGAATTCATCCACCAAGGCAGCCTCAAACTGGGACGAATCCTGTACGCCGGACCGAATGTCTTCGGGAAGTGACGCTCTGATGGAAGTGAAGGACCTCAACGGTCTGCTGCTGATGCATCGCGCGCTGATGGGCGCCCGGTTCGCCGAGAGCCCGAACGACGAGGTGCTGCTGGGCTCTCCGCGTCTCGCGGGCATGCACAGCGCCCTCGTCGCCGAGATCATCGAGGTCTGCCGGTCGGAGGGGGCCGTCGATGAGGCCGCTCGGTGGGAGACCTGGCGTGAGCTGTCGTCCGAACGGCTGGAGGTTGCGGCGGTTCGCCGTCGCCTCGCCACGCAGCCCGCCTCCTGGGCCGGCTTCGCGGACATCGAGGCCAAGCGAGAGTTCCTCCGGGTCTGCTTCGAGCCGTTCAGCGTGACCGAAGGATTGGTTGACGAAATGGTGGAGTACCTCGACGAGTTCGTCGAGTCCTCGCGTAGGGAACTGGTCGATCGTTTCTTCCGTGACGAGCTCGACGACGACACGCGAGGGGGCGTCCGGGCGGCGCTGGAGAAGCCGAGTGGCTCGACGTACCTGTCGTTGACGAGCCTCGATGTCAGCGTCGATGTCGAAGCAGGGACGGTCACTTTCCTCGACGACGTGGCGCCGGTGCTCACCGTGGTGCTGACGGTGGAAGACTTCACCGAGCGTCTTGGAAAGATGTGATCGAGTGACCTACTACCCGGACCTCTCCCGGTACGAGTTCTGGCCGTCAGAGCGGGAGATGCTGAACGTCGGCTGGCTGGATCGGGGGCACAGGTTCCCGGTCGGGACGGTTGCACGACCAGTGGTCGATGCGCTGTTGGTGCTTGCGGGTGATCAGCAGGAGCTGACCCGGGGATCTCACTCTTGCCGGTTCTGCGATGTCGAGTCGCCGATCGGGGTGGCGGCTCCGGTTCCCGAGGGATTTGTCTGGCTCGGGATGGGAGAAATTCACGTGGAGAGCGAGGCGGGGCAGTGGTACGCGGCGCCGTCGTTGATCGTGCACTACATCACGGAGCATCGGTACCAACCGCCGGCAGAGTTCCAGGACGCTGTGCTGCGGCAGGGCGAGTAAGCCTTCGGCGGATGATCTTGAAGGTGATTGCTGTGAGCAACAAGTACGCCGGGATCAGGAGGATCGCGTCTGGGGTTTCCAGATGCATCGACCAGCCGGCGTTGCGGTCCTCGCCGTACAAGGTGAGGCGGTTGATGGTGAGGAACGCCAGGTGGGTGCCGATCGCTGTCCACAGGGAGCCGGTGGCGTTGCGGGCTGTGATGAGGGTGAGGCCGAAGAGGGTGAGCAGGATCAGGTAGGTGATGGGGTCTTCGCCGGTGGGGACCAAGGTCGGGTGGTGGGTGCCCAGGGTGAGGGCCCATTGGATGACTGAGGACAGGGCGGGGACGGTCAGGAAGAGGGCTGTGGTGGTGACTGCTGCGATCCAGGGGCGGTGGTTGCGGAGGGTGGTGTAGGTGTGGCCTCGGAGGGTGAGTTCTTCGGGGAAGGCTTCCAGGAGTACGGCGATCACGGTGTTGGTGATGAGGAAGCGGAGTAGTTGAGGGGCGTCGACCGGGCCCCAGGTGAGCCAGTCGGTGAGGGTGCCGAGGGTGAAGAGGACGGTGGCGCCGGCCAGGGGGACTGCCAGGCCGATCAGGAAGGGGCGGGGGCCGCCGGTCAGGCCTAGCTTGTGGCGCCACGGGCGGATCAGGGCCACCGCGATGAGAGTGCAGGCGGCTGCGGCTAGCCAGGGGTTGGGGATCAGGGCGGCTACGGCCAGGGCGGTGGCCATCGTCAGAGGGCCGTAGGTGGCTCGGATCCAGGTCATGTGTACGAACGTACAGTACGAGTGTGTCAAAACGCTATGGACTTCACAAAGAGGAGCGAGGTGGTTACTCTCCGGGGCAAAGGTGAGAGGTGCTCAGTTTCTGCGGAGGGGAGTTGCCGTGGCTCGGTGGTGGAGGTTGGGGGTCGTGGGGGCGCTGGTGGCTGCGGGAGTGGGGGTGCAGCCGGCGCAGGCTGCTGAGCCTTATCTGGTCGGGAGTGGGATCTCCGACGTCACCGGGCCGGCGGCGGAGAACGGGATGATGGGGTACTCGAAGTTCGGGCAGAACACGAGCGGGATCCATCAGCGGTTGCGGGCCCGGGCGTTCGTGGTGGTGGATCAGGGGACGCAGGAGCGGGTGGCCTACGTGAACGCTGATCTGGGGATGATCTTCCAGGCGCAGCGGGATGCGGTGCTGGCGAAGCTGCAGGCCAGGTACGGCGGGCTGTACGGCGAGCGGAACGTGTTGCTGTCGGCGACGCACACGCACTCGGGGCCGGGTGGGCAGTCGCACAACCTGGCCTACAACCTGTCGATCCTCGGGTTCCAGAAGCAGGCGTTCGACGCGACGGTGGACGGGATCGTCGAGGCGGTGGTGGAGGCGCACGAGAACCTGCGGCCGGGGGACATCAGCCTCGGGCGCAGTGAGCTGACGAACGCGAGCGTCAACCGGTCGCGCGTTGCGTTCGACGAGAACCCGGCGGCCGACGAGGCCGCGTTCCCGCAGGGGATCGATCCGGCGGTGACCGTACTGCGGTTCCAGCAGGGCAGCAAGGAGATCGGGGCGATCAACTGGTTCGCGACGCACCCGACCTCGATCACCAACGAGAACACGCTGATCTCGCCGGACAACAAGGGGTACGCCGCCTACCGGTGGGAGCACGATCTCAAGGGTGTGCGTTACCTCGACGACGACAGCAACGGATTCGTCGCTGCGTTCCCGAACACCAACGCCGGCGACATGTCGCCGAACCTCAACCTGCGGCCGGGCTCGGGGCCGACCGAGGATCCGCTGACCAACGAGCAGATCATCGGGCAGCGCCAGCAGCAGGCCGCGCAGCAGGCGTACAACGGGCCGCGGGCAACCATTGCCGGGAGCATCGACGCCCGGATGCGATTTGTCGACATGTCGGCAGTCCAGGTCGACCCGCGCTACACCCCGGACGGGCAGCCGCACCGGACCTGCCCGGGCGTGGTCGGTGTCTCCACGCTGGCCGGCAGCGTCGAGGACGGACCCGGGATCCCGATCATCCCCGAGGGCGTCACGAACCCGTTCTTCGAGCTGCTCAAGCCGTTCAACGTGGACGTGCCGCCGTGGCTGATCAGCTGCCAGTCGCCGAAGGCTCCCGCGGTCCCGACCGGCCAGCTGCAGGCAACGCCGGACGTCGTACCGATCCAGCTCGTCAAGCTCGGGCAGCTGCACCTGATCGCGGTGCCGGGTGAGGTGACGATCGTGTCCGGCCTACGGCTGCGCAGGACGGTCGCGCAGGAGCTCGGCGTACCGCTGGAGAACGTGCTGGTGCAGGGGTACGCCAACGCGTACAGCCAGTACGTGACGACGCCCGAGGAGTACCAGCTGCAGCAGTACGAGGGTGGGTCGACGCTGTTCGGCAAGTACACGTTGCCGGCGTACCAGCAGGAGTTCGCGAAGCTCGCCAACGCGTTGAAAACAAGCCAACCCGTAGACCTGGGCGCACGCCCGCCGAAGCCGATCACCGCCGAGCTCAACCTGCAGACCGGCGTCGTCCTCGACACCCCGCCGCCGTTCAAGTCGTTCGGCCAGGTGCTCACCGACGCGGCGCCGACGTACCAGCTGAACCAGACCGTCACCGTCGCCTTCGTCACCGGGCACCCGAAGAACAACCTGCACCGCAACGGCACGTTCCTCGAGGTGCAGAAATCAGTTGGTGGCCAATGGCAACGAGTTGCCGACGACGGTGACTGGGGTACGACGTACCGCTGGGCCCGCGGCGGCATCGCCGACTCGAAGGCGACGATCACCTGGAAGGCCGATGCCCCCGGCACCTACCGGATCGTGCACCACGGCGACGCGAAGGCGCTGAACGGCACCATCACGCCGTTCACCGGGACGTCGCGGACCTTCACGGTGTCTTAGTCGGGCTGTTCGACAGCGGTGGCGACTCCAGCGCGCAGTGCCGGTGGGTCGTCACCGCTTCCGGCGTCGTACGCCGGGAGGTGCGGTCGCCGAGCGTCACCCAGGCCAGCACGGCGCCACCGGCGGCGAGCACGGCCGAGATCACCATCGCGGTCATGAAGCTGCCCTTGAACGCCATCGGGTCGCGGTAGGAGTCGCCGGTGATCCCGGCCGCGAGCGGGATCGCCGCGACCGCCATCAGCTGCGCCGACCGGGCGACCGCGTTGTTGACGCCGGACGCGATCCCGGCGTGGTGGTCCTCGACCGAGTTGAGCACGGTCGCGGTCAGCGGCGCGACCGTCGAGACCAGGCCGATCCCCAGTACGACGACGCCCGGCAGCACGGCGGTCCAGTACCCGACGCCCGGCTCGATGCGCCGCATCAGCAGGAACCCGACGGCCATGAACAGCGGCCCGACGGTCATCGGGATCCGCGCGCCGATCCGCTCGGACAGGCTGCCGGCGTACCCGGAGAGCGTGAGCATCAGCAGCGTCATCGGGAGCAGCGCGGCGCCGGCCGTCAGCGCGTCGTACCCGAGGACGGTCTGGAGGTAGACGACGAGCAGGAACGTGGCGGTGCCGAGGGCGCCGTACACGACGACGGTGACCAGGTTGGCGCCGGTGAAGCGCAGGTTGGCGAAGATGCCCGGCGGGAGCATCGGGTGCGAACTGCGCCGCTCGACCTCGACGAACGCCGCGAGCCCGACCACGCCGATGGCCAGCGCGGTCAGCACCATCGGGTCGCCCCAGCCGTGGTCACCCGCGCTGATCAGCCCGTACGTCAGCCCGGCCAGGCCGACCGTGGCCAGCAGCCCGCCGGTGCCGTCGAGCTTGCCGGCCATCGTCTCGTCGCGGGACTCCGGGATGTGCCGCAGGGTGACCAGCACGGTGACGGCGGCGATCGGCAGGTTCAGCAGGAAGATCAGTCGCCACGAGCCGCTGTCGACCAGGCCGCCGCCGATGAACGGCCCGACCGCCGCGGCGACCGAGGTGAGCCCGGACCAGGCGCCGACCGCCTTGCCGCGGTCCGACGGCTGGAAGCTGGTCTGCAGGATCGCCAGGCTGCCTGGGGTGAGCAGCGCGCCACCGATGCCCTGCAGGACGCGGCCCGCGATCATCACCTCGAGGTTCGGGGCGGCCGCGCAGATCGCCGAGGCGAGCGCGAACCAGATCACGCCGATCACGAACAGCCGCCGCCGGCCGAGCCGGTCGCCGAGCGAGCCGCTGAGCAGGATCAGTGAGGCCAGCATCAGCATGTAGCCGTTGACGATCCACTGCAGGCCGGAGATGCCGGCGTCCAGGTCCTCGCCCATCGCCGGCAGCGCGACGTTGACGACCGTGCCGTCGAGGAAGGCCATGCCGGACCCGAGGGCCGTGGCGGCGAGCACCCAGCGGGCGCGCGCCGTACCGAATGCGATTCGATCGGGTGAACCCGCCTGAGCGTCGACCATAAGGACAGGGTAGGGCCGACGGTCAGGGCTGCATCGGAAGGTCCAGCTGCAGTACGGCGAGCGCCCGGTCGGCCGGCAGTCCCTGCTGGATCCCCAGCCCCGGCGGCTCACCGACCGCGCACCGCGTCTCGGTCATCAGTGGGCAGACCGCGTTCAGCAGTCCGCCGCCCGACACGGCCAGGTTGGTCGGCAGCGTCCCGTCGGTGGCGGCGGTCAGCGGGCTGATCGCGGCCAGTGCCCGTCCGACCCGCGACGGCAGGCTGCGCGCCGACGAACCGCTCAGCCGGTAGGTCAGCTTCAGCTCGGTGGCCGCCGCGTTCAGCGGCAGCTCCCGCGTCGCCTTCACATCGGTCTCCGGCAGCAGCACCGGATCGCCGTCGGCAACGATCCGCAGGCTGGTTGCCTCCGGCGTGGTTCGCGCCATCATCCCCTGCAGCCGCTCACCCGACTGCGGCAGTCGCAGCTGCAACCGGTCGGTCGGGTCGCGCAGCATCACCTCTTCGGTGACGTCGAAACTCCCGTCACCGCGCGGTACGGCGGTGAGCCGGATTCCCGGCGCGGTCAGGCCGGGCCCCTCGGCGGTCGGCGGTGGTTGCACCGGCGCCGCGCCGCTGCCCGCGGGCAACGGTCCCGGGCTGGGCGGGGTCGGCCCCGCCAGCTCGGACGAGCAGGCGGTCGTTGCCAGCAGCCCCACGATCAGGACGGCGCCGGCCAGACAGGTACGAACGGACATGCTGAATCGCCCCCAACGACCCGGCCACTTCCTCTGGTGGCCGAGTGCGACTTCTGCGTACGATACGCCGGAATTAGACCGTCAGGCATTTTCGGGAGTGGCATTTCTGAGGGGGCAGTGAATGCGGGAACGGAAAGTGTTCGGGCCATTCCGGGCAGTCGCCGGAAGCCGACGGAAAGTCACTGGGGAGTTTTCGAGAATTCCCGGTCCGCATTTCCGCAGAGTGATTTCGCTGGTGCTCGGGGTGATCGTCGCCGCGGTGCCGGCGGTGCTGGCGAGCCCGGCCGGGGCGGCCGGCAACGGCACCGTGTACGTCGTCCAAGGGCTGCCCGGGCAGACCGTGGACGTCCAGGTCGACGGCAAGGTCGTGGCGCGTGGGGTCGTCGCGACCAAGGTTGTCGGTCCGTTCAAGGTGGCGCAGGGGCAGCGCCGGATCACTGCTGTCGCGGGCGGGAAGACGCTGGTCGACCGCCAGGTCTCGGTCGGGGCCGGGAGCAACCAGGACGTGGTGATCCACCGTCCGGCCGCGCCGACCGCCGCGCCGGTGATCACGACGTACCCGAACAAGCTGACCGCGGTCGCGAAGGACAAGGCCGCGGTCCGGGTCGCGCACACGGCCGCGGTCGGGCCGGCCGACATTCGGGTGAACGGCAAGGTGCTGTTCGCGAACGTGGCCAACGGGGAATCACTCGACGTAGTCGTTCCGGCGGGAACTTACACCGTCGAGATCGTGCCCGCGGGTGCCACCGGGCCGGTCATTCTGGGGCCTGCATCATTACCCGTCAAGGCCGGTTACCTGACCCGGGTATTCGCGGTCGGTGAACCGAACTCCAAGACGATGAATGTCGCGGTCGGGACCATCCGGCTGCCGGGCACCGGGTCCGACCGGCCGGGCACGGTCGACACCGGGACGGGCGGCCAGATTGCGGCGATGCAGGACAACCCGTCGCCGCTGATCGGCCTGGCGCTGCTCGCCGGGTGCGCGGTGCTGCTGACGGTCCGGAAGGTGGTCCGTCGCTGAAGAAGGTGTTGCTCGGTCTGCTTCTCGTCCTCGGTGTGGCCCTGGAGGGGTGCGCCGCTCCGGCGGACGGAGCAGGTCAGAGCCGAGAGGCGGGCGGCGGCGAAAGCACGGGGCCGCCGCCCGCAGCCACCGGATCGGTGCCTCCGGCAAGAGTCGGTACGCCGGCCGCGAGCCAGCGGATCCGGTTCGTCCCCGCCGAGGTGGTGCTCCCGGGTGGCGCGAAGGCCGCGGTCGACCCGGCCAGCACGGTCGACGGGCGGCTCGCCGTACCGGACGCGGTCCGCCGGGTCGGGTGGTGGGACGGTGGCGCCGAGGCCGGCGATCCGTTCGGGGCCGTGGTGCTCGCCGGGCACGTCGACTCGGCGACCGAGGGAATCGGGTACTTCGCCCGGCTGCTGCGGATCAAGGTCGGGGAAACCGTTGTGCTGCAGGGCGCCGGGCACAGTGCGGCGTACCGGGTGAGCTCGGTGGTGTCGGTGCCGAAGGACGCGCTCGCGACGCGGAGCGGCGCCTTCGACCAGGTCGGCGAGCACAAGCTGTCGCTGATCACCTGCACCGGCGCGTACGACGCGGCCCGCGGCGGCTACGAGTCGAACCTGCTGGTGACGGCCGTCCCCGTAGGGGTGGTCAGGTAGTCCACCCCGGAGCCGTCCCTGAAGTCGGGGTACCGGTGTTCACCGAGGTCGCGGCTCGGTGGATGATGTTGACATGACAAGTCCGACCGCACCCCCGGCCCCCGGAGACGAGCGCGCCGCTCGCCGGGCCCGCTGGCTGCTGGTCTTCGTGCTCGGCTGCCTCGCGCTGTCGATCTCGGTGATCACCTCTCACCTCTGAGCTGTTACTCGAACGGCGTCGGGTCTCCCGCACCCACCCGGACGATCTCCGGGAAGTCCTCGGAGAAGTCGATCACGGTGGTCGGCTCGGTGCCGGCCTCGCCGGAGTCGATGACGGCGTCGACCTGGTTGTCGAGCTCCTCCTTGATCTCCCAGCCCTGCGTCATCGGCTCCTCGTGGTCGGGCAGCAGCAGCGTGCTGGACAGCAGCGGCTCGCCGAGCTCGGCGACCAGAGCCTGCGCTACGACGTGGTCGGGGATCCGGACGCCGACGGTCTTCTTCTTCGGGTGCAGCAGCCGGCGCGGGACCTCCTTGGTGGCCGGCAGGATGAACGTGTAGCTGCCGGGCGTGGCCGCCTTGATCGAGCGGAACACCGCGTTGCTGATGTGCACGAACTGCCCGAGCTGCGCGAAGTCCTGGCAGACCAGCGTGAAGTGGTGCCGGTCGTCCAGGTGCCGGATCGTCTTGATCCGGTCGATGCCGTCCTTGTTGCCCAGCTGGCAGCCGAGCGCGAAGCACGAGTCGGTCGGGTACGCGATCAGGCCGCCGCCGCGGACCAGGTCGACCACCTGCCCGATCGCGCGTTTCTGCGGATTCTCCGGATGCACGTCGAAATACCTCGCCATGGTCCCGACCCTAGCGCTCCGGCGCCGAGACCTTGCGGCCCGCAAGATTCTGCCCGATGGTGAACCAGTAGAAGTTACTCGTTGACCTGCCGTTCCCCGCCCCGGATGGAGTCCAGCGATGAGACAACTCGGCCTGCTGCTGCTCGCGATCGTGCTGATCGGCACCGCCGCAACGCCCGCTCACGCCTACGCGAACGCGTTCTTCCCGACCCAGAGCACCGGCAACCGGGGCGCGGACGTCCAGGCGATCCAGTACCTGCTCCAGCACCACGGCCAGAGCGTCTCGGCCGACGGCGTCTTCGGTCCGTCGACAGTCGCCGCGGCGAAGGCGTTCCAGACCGCGAAGGGCCTCGGGTCCGACGGGATCGTGGGCCCGCAGACCTGGGGTGCGCTGGTCCCGACCATCCGCCAGGGCGACAGCGGCAACGCCGTCCGCGCGCTGCAGGTCGAGCTGAACGCCAAGCGGCGCCTGGCGCTCCCGGTCGACGGCGTCTTCAGTGCCGCGGTCAAGGACGCGGTGACGGCCTTCCAGTCGCACGCCGGGATCGGCGCCGACGGCATCGCCGGGCCGGTCACCTGGCGCAACCTGACCTGGCACTACGACTACCCCGACTTCGCCGCGAACCTGTGCGACCAGGACCCGGACGGCAACGGTACGGCGGCCAACTGGGCCGCGGCGGCCGCCGTCGCCCAGCTCGAGCAGGCCACCCGGAACTTCGCCGGCACCGGCCAGGGCAAGGTCCCGTACGGCGACGCCGGCTTCGAGCACGGCGGCGACATCCCCGGCCACGGCAGCCACGAGAACGGGCTGGACATCGACATCTGGCCGATCCGCACCGACAACGGGCAGTGCAGCGCGGGCCGGATCACCTGGCAGTCGGCGACGTACGACCGCGCCGCGACGCGGCAGTTGGTGCAGGCGATCCGGGCGGCGGCGCCCGGGCACGTGCGCTACATCTGGTTCAACGACCCGACGCTGATCAGCGAGGGCCTGACCAGCAACTGGCCGGCGCACGACAACCACCTGCACGTCCGGTACTGCGAGACGGTGCACCCGAACAGCATGTACACCTGCTAAGACTGGCTGGGTGACCACACTCGACCTGACGCCCGACGAACTGCTCACCACGACCAGGACCGTGCGCAAGCGGCTCGACCTGGAACGCCCGGTGCCGCCGGAGCTGATCCGCGAGTGCATCGAGATCGCGCTCCAGGCGCCGTCCGGCAGCAACCGGCAGTCGTGGTACTGGCTGGTGATCACCGACCCGGACAAGCGCGCGCAGATCGGCGAGTACTACCGGCAGGCGGTCGCGGCGTACCTGGAGTCCTCGGGTGCCGCTGGACGCCTGTACGCCGACGACCCGGACCGCGCGCCGATCCAGCAACGGGTCGGGTCGAGCGTGGCCTACCTCGGCGAGCGGATGGGCCAGGTCCCGGTACTCGCGATCCCGTGCCTGACGGCGAAGAACCTGCCGGCGGGCAATCAGGCCGGGCTCTGGGGCTCGATCCTCCCGTCGGCCTGGAGCTACATGCTCGCGGCCCGCGCCCGCGGACTCGGGACGGCGTGGACGACGCTGCACCTGAAGTACGAGACCGAGATCTCCGCGCTGCTCGGGATCCCCGAGGACGTCCGCCAGACGGTGCTGATCCCCACGGCGTACACGATCGGTACGGACTTCAAGCCCGCCAAGCGCCAGCCGCTCGACGAGGTGCTGCACGTCGACAGCTGGTGAGTGCAGCCCGGCGGACTGTGGGCACAGGACGAGGGTGAAGCGACAACACCGCGGGACGCGCGGATGAGACGTCAGGACTTCGTCGACGGGATGCGGCTCGGGGCCGGCCCCGGGGCGGCGGCTTTCGTGCTGGCGTTGAGTTTCGGGGCCGAGGCGGAGGCGCGGGGGTGGGGGTTCGGTCTTCCGGTCGTGTTCTCGGCGCTGGCGTTCTCCGGGTCGGCGCAGTTCACGCTGCTGACCGCGCTGGCCGGCGGGTCCGCGCTCGCCGCGATCACCTCGGCGGTGCTGATCAACGCCCGCTACCTGGTGATGAGTGTCGCGCTCAACGAGAACCTCGAAGGCGGCCGGGTTCGGCGATCGGTGCAGGCGCTGGCGCTGGCGGACGCCTCGTTCGTCGCCGCGCACACCGACGACGGACGGTACGACGCCGCCCGGCTGATCGGGGCCAGTGTCCCGCAGTGGGTCTTCTGGGTCAGCGGTACGGCGATCGGCGCGCTCACGGCCCCCTCGCCCGAGCTCATGCACACGCTCGGCCTCGATGTCGCGTTTCCCGCGTTCTTCCTGATCCTCGCGATCGACGAGCTGCGCAGATCGCGGCGGGCCTTCGCCGCGGCGCTGCTCGGGGCGGCGATCGCAGCCGCGCTGCTGTTCGTGACCAGCCCGGGCTACGCGCTGCTCGGTGCCACCGCGGCCGCGCTGATCGGCGTACTGCCGGAGAAGGAGACCGCATGATCAGGATCTGGCTGTCCGTGGCGGCTGTCACCGTGCTGAGCTGGCTGATGAAGGCGAGTGCGCCGCTGGTCATCGCCCAGCGCAAGCTGCCGCCGCCGGTGATCAGGATGACCGCGCTCACCGCGCCGGTGCTGCTGGCCGGGTTGATCGTGACCGAACTCGGCGGCAAGCAGCTCGACTGGACGCAGCTCGCGGGAGTCGGGGCATCCGGCGTACTGGCGCTGGCCAAGGTACCGATGCTGGTCGCGGTCGCGGGCGGGATCGTCGCGACCGCGGTGATCAGGTTGCTGTAGCGGCCATCTCGTCGATGGTGAGACCGCTGAGGATCGAGCGGGGCTCGGCTGCGGTGAGGTCGAGCAGGGGATCGGCGGAGTCGTCGCGGACCTTGACCAGGAGCCAGTCGCGGTCGGTGCGGGTGAACGCCCAGGTGCCCTGCAGCTTCACGCCGTTGAGGTGGAACTTGAGATGGCCGTGCTCGATGGCGTCGGCCGGATCGACCAGGCGGCGCTGCTTGTCGCGGGTGAGGTTGGTGTAGACGCCCGCGTCCCAGACGATCACCGCGCCACTGCCGTACTTGGCGCCGGCGTGCACACCCTCGTACGTCGCGTACTCGAGCTCGTGGTCGGTGGTGAACACGGCCAGCCGCTTGACCACCGGGTCCAGCGAGGGGCCGAGCGGGACGGCCCAGGACTTCAGGACGCCGTCGACCTCGAGACGGACGTCGTAGTGCCGGCGGCGCGCGTCGTGCAGCTGCACCACGAAAATGGGTGCCGATGGCATCTAATCCTCCGCGTGCGGTTCGCCGTACGGATGAGTGTACGGCGAACCGCAGGCGGGGCGATCAGGCCGCGGAGACGGCCGGGGGCTCGATCTGGTCGCGCAGCTTGTCCAGGATCCCGCGCAGCAGCCGGGAGACCTGCATCTGGCTGACGCCGATCTCCGCGCCGATGTCGGCCTGGGTGTGACCCTCGATGAAGCGCAGCTCGAGGATCTTGCGTTCGCGCGGGGCGAGCTCGTTCAGCACCGGTTCGAGCACGGCGACCGCTTCGGTGCGCTCGAACGAGGTGTCCTCCTCGTCCGCGATCGTGTCGGCCAGGTTCGCGGTCGACTCGCCGTCGACCGGACGGTCCAGCGACAGGACCGAGAAGCACCCGTCGGCGGCGATCGCGGCCTCGATCTCGGCCACGTCGGTGCCGACGGCTTCGGCCAGCTCCTCCAGCGTGGGATCACGCTGCAGGTCCTGGACCAGTTGCGGGCGAACGCTCGCGATCGACCCCTGCAGCTCCTGCAGGCGACGGGGGATCCGCACGGTCCACGAGCAGTCGCGGAAGTAGCGCTTCACCTCACCACGGATGGTCGGTACGGCGTACGCGAGGAACGGTGTCCCGGTGTCGGGACGGTAACTACGGGCCGCTTTCAGCAGACCCAGGTAAGCGACCTGGTCCAGGTCGTCCGCCTCGACACCGCGACCGCGGAAACGGCTCGCGATGCTGTGGGCGATGCCCAGGTTCAGCTCGATGGCTTCCTCCAGCAAGGACTGCTGGAGCCTTTCGTCGGTGGTGGCCGCTCGGCGGGAGAGAAGCTCCCGGGTGGCCAGGTCTCGGCGCTGCTTCGGATCGGAAGGGTGCAGCTCTTCGACGGTGGAACTGGCAAGTACGGTGCCCATGATTCTTGACCTCGCGACGTTGAGTCACGGCGCGGCACATGTCTGGACCGCGGTCAATATCTGTGTGAGTCATTCCTACCCCATGGATGCCGAAGTTATGCATCCGACCCCGAACTCACACGAACCTGTTGCATCAGTCCAGGGACCGCAACACCCCGAGCGCGGCCGTCGGCGGGTGCGCGGAATCGCGCCAGCGCAGGGTCCACGTGTACGGCGGTACGCCGGCCGCGAGCGGCTTCACCACGACCCCGTCCGGCGCCGGCGTCGAGAGCAGTCCGAGCGCGACGCACTCGCCGGCCTTGACCAGCTCGAGCGCCGAGCTGGTCCCGTCGGTGCTCGCCGGGTGCCGGCGCGGCTGGAAGCCCGCCGTACGGAAGCAGCCGAGCACGAAGTCGTTCCACTCGGGGGCGAAGTCGTCGCGCGGCAGGTAGTGCACCTCGTCAGCGAGCTCGCGGACAGCGACCGCGTCGGCGTCGCTCAACGGGTGGTCCGTCGGCAGCGCGATGCCGAGCGCCTCGCGGCGCATCACCCGCTGGACAAGGCCGTCTGCCAGGTGGGCCGTCGAACCGCACAGCGCCAGATCGAGCTCGCCGCTGAGCAGCCGCTGCTCCTGCTCGCGGCTACCGCGGCTGCTGACTTCCAGCCGCAGCGAGGGGAGGCGCTCGCGGAGACGGGCCAGTACGGCGCGCGGCGTGACCAGGTCGGTCTGGAGCACGTCGATGCGCAGTACCTGGTCGCGGCCGGCGGCGGCGGTCGCCTCGGCGACACCGGAACGGATCGCGGCGAGCGCGCTCTGCGCGTGCGGAAGGAACGCGTCCCCGGCGGCGGTCAACGTCACGCCCCGGGGGGAACGCTCGAACAGCTGGGCCCCCAGTTGGTTCTCCAAGCGGCGGATCTGATTGCTGAGTGCCGGCTGGGACACGTACAACCGGCGGGCGGCGGCGGTGAAGTGCAACTCCTCCGCCATCACCAGGAAGTAGCGCACCAACCGTAGATCGACGTCCATGAACTTCCTCACCTGCAGTAATCACCAGAAGCTGTGACGGTAGTGCTCTTGCGCCACGGCCGTCGAGGGCCTATCGCGCAGAACGTCGACAACCTGACGACACAGCGTGAGATGGGTGCGCCGGGCGACACTGGGTACCGGGAGCTGTTTCAGCGACGGAAGGGGAGCCAATGACCGAGAGGCCGGAAGAGTTGATCGACGACCTGGTCGACGAGACCCGGGGGCCGGAGGAGGATCCGCCGGCGGAGTCCACGACGGACGATCCTGCGCTCGACGTACCGGTCACTCCCGAGCCGCCGGACTGATTGCCGGTTGGTGGCGGCCCCGGCGCTGTCTGCTCAACGCCGGGGCCTTGGGCAACCAGTACTTGCACTCATCTGGTGCCCAGTACGTCTTGTTCTATTCATGTTCCGGAGGTATACACCCGGAAAAACGACGGTGGCCCCGCTCGCATCCGAGCTGGGGCCACCGTCAGTTCACGGGGTGGGGATCAGTCGCCGGGCCACTCGCCGGTCCAGCGTTCGAAGGCCTTGGCGCCGCCGCGGTCGACGGCGGCCTTGACCACGGCGTACACCGCGCCCTGGAGGGCGGCGGCGAGCAGGAGCTGACGCCAGGGGTACTCCGACTGCAGAGCGTCGGGGGCATCGTCCTCGTCGGCGAGGCGGCGCCAGACCTGCTTGAAGATCGCGCCCGCGACCAGGCCGCCGGCGATGCCGGAGACCAGGCCGAACGGGCGGTAGGCGAGCTTGACGGCTTTGGTGCTCACCGGTTGCGTCCCACGATCCAGGCCGCCGCGCCTACGCCGAGAGCTACCGCGCCTCCGACGGCGGCGGTCGCCTTGGGGTGCTTGCGGCCGAGCTCCGGAGCCTGCTTGGCCTTGGCCGGGAGATTCTTCGCGTGCTCCGGCAGGTGCTTGGCGCGTTCGCCCATCCCGCCCGCGGTGGTCCTGACGCGTACGCCGACGTCGCCCGCGGTCGCCTTCGCGCGCTGGCCGAAGGTCCCCGCCGCCTGCGCGGCGCGGTGCCCGGCGCTCGCGGCCGAGTCCTTGATCCGGCGCGGGACGTTCAGCTGGCGACTCAGCTCCTGGACCGTGTCGGCCAGGTGCTGACGGGTCATCTCGAGGTCGGCGCGCAGCGCATCGACCTCGGTCATCCCGTCGGTGGCCGCGGGCCGGGGCGTCTTGCGCGCGGTGTTCTGCCGCGTGGTGGTGCTCATCGGATCTTCCCTTCCGGCTGGTGGCCCTTCAGGGCTTCGAGGTCCTCGTGCACGCCCTCGACGGCGCGCTGCGGGACCGGCGGTGTCGCCTGGCTGACGTGCTTCTTGCCCAGCAGCGCCGCCACGCCCGCGATCGCGAACAGCAGCAGCGTCACGATCAGCGCCGCGAGCCAGGCCGGTACGGCGTACGAGAGCCCGATGATCGCGGTCGCGATCAGCGCGCCCAGCCCGTAGAACGCGAACGCTCCGGCGCCGCCGAACAGGCCGGCGCCGAGGCCGGCCTCCTTGCCCTTCGTCTTCAGCTCGGCCTTGGCCAGCTGCAGCTCGTCGCGGACCAGGTGGCTCACGTCGGCGGTCAACTGGGCGACCAGCGCGCCCACGTGCTCGTCCGGTGCGGCCCGTTGACCGTCCTGGTGGACGGCCGGGGTCTGCGTCGTCATGGTTGCCCTCCGTGGTGTCGGGATGACGACCCGGTACCCAAGGGCCTGGTCGGCAACCGGGTGGCCGGAATCTGACCGCTTCCCCCGGTAGGTTGCCGCATCAGGGACCTAGGCAGGAGGGGACGGGAATGGATTGGAAACTGGAGTTGGTGTCGGTACCGGTCAGTGACGTCGACCGGTCGAAAGCCTTCTACACCGAGCAGGTCGGCTTCGTCGCCGACCACGACCACCAGGTCAGCGACGAGGTCCGCTTCGTCCAGCTGACGCCGCCGGGGTCGGCCTGTTCGATTGCCCTCGGCACCGGAATGCCGCAGGGCGAGCCGGGCTCGGTGCGCGGTCTGCAGATCGTCGTCGCCGACGTGGCGGCGGCCCGCGAGGAGCTGGCCGGGCGCGGGGTCGGGGTCAGCGAGGTGCAGGACTTCCCGTGGGGGAAGTTCGTCTTCTTCGACGACCCGGACGGCAACACCTGGGCTTTGCAGCAGCTGCCCGAGTGGAAATAGTTTCCGGAACAAACAATCGGCAGCCGGTGCCCGGCTGCCGATTGTTCGCGAAGACTTATTCCCGGGGCAGTTGCTCGTTGGGGTCCTCCTGCTCGGGAGCGTCGTCCGGGTTCGGTTCCAGTACCGGGTCGACCAGGTCGGGGTTCTCGTCCGGGTCGCTGCCCGGGCCGGTCGGGACGATCGGGGGAATCGGGTTGGTCGTCATCGTGGACCTCCTTGGTCGCACACCCCCGGTGCCCGCTTTCGGCCGGTGAATTCCTGAAGGTCTTTGTTTTACCGGCGGTTTCGAGATACGGCTAGGGATCATTCCCGGTCCGGTTGTAGGGTGGCCTTTGGTTGAGCAGCCAGCCGGCGTGACAGCGCCGACGACTGCGGTCCCTCCCGAGGACGAAGATGCCCGACCTGCAGCGCCACTCCCGTTCCACCAGACGTCGCCTACCCGTCGCCGCCCCAGTTCAGAAGTCAGGTCCCATGCCTGTTGCCACTCCCACCCGGCCCGAGTCGGTGCACGTCCGGATCGGCGGCCGCTGGATCGCCGGCGAGGCGTTGTCCCGCCGTACGGCGAGTTCAGGGTCGCCCGAGATCCTGATCAGCCACCACGGCCACCTGGTCTGGGTCGACCAGGACCAGGTCCGCACGCCGTAACCAAGTCACCGGGCCGCTCATCCGGTCCCGTCGGAGTCGTCTCGGCGTTCTCGACGCGGATGCTGCCAGACTCGTGCCGTGGAGCTTCGGCAGCTGGAGTACTTCGTCGCGGTGGCGCACGAGCGGAGTTTCACGCTCGCGGCCCGGCGGTTGCATGTCGTGCAGAGTGCGGTCAGCGCGGCGATCGCTTCGCTGGAGCGCGATCTGAAGGTGACGCTGTTCGAGCGGTCCGCGCAGCGCGTCGTCCTGACCGAGGCCGGTACGGCGTTGCTGCCGGAGGCGCTGGCGGTGATGGACGCGGTGCAGGGCGCGCGAGACGTGGTCGACGAGCTGGGTGCGGGGATGCGCGGGACGGTGCGCGTCGGGCTGCTGCCGGGGCTCGGGCTGATCGACCTGCCGGCTGCCGCGGGTGAGTTCCGGCGCCGGCACCAGAACGTGGAGCTGCAGTTGCGGGTCGAGCCGGAGGGGTCGGCCGGGGTGATCGCCGGGCTGCGCAACGGTGACATCGAGGTCGGCTTCCTCGGCGTCGGCGCGGGCAGCGTGCCGCGCGAGCTGACGGCCTGGGAGCTGCTGCAGGTGCCGCAGGTGCTCGCCGTACCGACCGGGCACCGGCTGGCCCGGCGGCGTTCGGTCGAGCTGGCGGACCTGGCCGACGAAGCGTTCGTGGACTTCCCGCCGGGCTTCGGCACCCGGTCGCTGATCGACCAGACCTTCGACGCGGCCGGGATCGGCCGGCACGTGGTGGTCGAGGCGCTCGGGATCGACAACGGCGTGCAGTTCGTCCGGCACGGCGTCGGGCTGGGCATCCTGCCCGGGTACGCCGTGGCCGACGAGCCGGCGATCCGGGCGGTGCCGATCACCGACCACACCTTCCAGTGGTCGCTCTACATGGCGACGCTGCGGAAGCGGAAACCGTCGGTCGCGCTCCGGGCACTGCTCGGGCTGGTCGTCACGCACCTGAACCACCCGCCGGGCACGTTGCCCGGTCAGGACCTGGCGCATCAACAGAATTGATCCACCCATCGAGTTGAGTCGTTGGACTTGATCCATCCGGCGCGGGAAGCTTCTGGTGTCAGCAAGAACGCACCGAGCAGCACGAAGGAGATCGACGATGACGGAGAACACCAACCGGGTGGCGATCGTGACCGGTGGGTCGCGGGGGATCGGCCGCGAGACCGCGGTCCGCCTGGGCAAGGACCACTTCGACGTGGTGGTCGTCTACAGCGGTGGCAAGGCCGAGGCCGAGGAAGCGGTCAAGGACGTCGAGCAGGCCGGTGGCCGGGCGATCGCCGTCCAGGCCGACGTCGCCGACGAGCAGTCGGTGAGCGCGCTGTTCGACACCGCGGAGCTGGAGTTCGGCGGTATCGACGTGCTGGTGCACGCGGCCGGGATCATGAAGCTCAGCCCGCTGGCCGACCTGGACCTGAGCGTCCTCGACGAGCACCTGCGGGTGAACGTCCGCGGCACCTTCGTGGTCGACCAGCAGGCCGCCCGCCGGCTGCGCAACGGCGGCGCGATCGTCAACATCTCCAGCTCGCTGACCACGCTGGCCCGCCCGAACTACTCCGCGTACGCCGCCAGCAAGGCCGCGGTGAACTCGATCAGCCTGATCCTGGCCCGCGAGCTGCGCGGCCGCGACATCACCGTCAACGCGGTCGGCCCCGGCCCGACCGAGACCGCCCTGTTCATGGCCGGCAAGCCGCAGGAGATCATCGACCGGATGATCGCCGAGCCGCCGCTGGAGCGCCTCGGCCAGCCCGAGGACATCGCCGAGATCGTCGCCTTCCTGGCCGGGCCCGGTCGCTGGATCAACGGCCAGACCATCTACGCCAACGGCGGTTCCGCGGCCTGATCCGCCGCGGGCGCCCGCCCCTGCGGCGCCCGCACCCCGTGCTCCACCCCTCACCCGTACCCGGCTTCTGCCTGCCCGAAAGGAAGTCTTGCCATGCCCAAAACCATCCTGATCAGCGGCGCCTCCAGCGGTTTCGGCGCCCTCACCGCCCGCGCCCTGGCCGACGCCGGCCACACCGTGTACGCCGGGATGCGGGACGTCGCCGGCCGCAACACCGCCGCCGCGGCCGAGGCCGCCGACTACGCCAAGGACAACTCGGTCGACCTGCGCACGGTCGAGCTGGACATCAGCTCCGACGAGTCCGCGCGGCAGGCGGTCGGGACCGTCCTGGCCGAGCAGGGCAAGCTGGACGTGTTGATCCACAACGCCGGCCACATGGTCACCGGCCCGGCCGAGGCCTTCACCCCGGAGCAGCTCGCCAACCTGTACGACACCAACGTGATCGGCACCCAGCGACTCAACCGCGCGGCGCTGCCGCACCTGCGCGAGCAGCAGGACGGACTGCTGCTCTGGGTCGGCAGCTCGAGCACCCGCGGCGGCACCCCGCCGTACCTGGCTCCGTACTTCGCCGCCAAGGCCGCGATGGACGCGCTCGCGGTCAGCTACGCCCTCGAGGTCGCCCGGTTCGGGATCGAGTCGACGATCGTCGTGCCCGGCTCGTTCACCCACGGCACCAACCACTTCGCGCACAGCGGCTCGCCCGCCGACACCGACATCGTCGCGGCGTACGAGACCAGGTACGCCGGGATGATGGACCAGGTCAGCCAGAAGCTGCGCGAGCTCGAGCCCGCGTGGGCCGACGTCGCCGAGGTGGCCCAGGAGATCGTCCGGGTCGTCGACACCGAGAAGGGCCGCCGCCCGTTCCGGGTCCACGTCGATCCCTCCGACGACGGCGCCGCCGTGGTGAACGCGGTCGCCGACCGGATCCGCTCGGAGTTCCTGCGCCGGGTCGAGCTCGACGACCTGCTGCACCCGACCACCGCGTGACCACGACCCCGGCGAGGGCGGCCTGAACGGTCGCCCTCGCTCCCGCCCGCCCGGACCCCGACGGAGGTGAGACCGATGAGTGAACTGATCGACGTGCACGCGCACTTCCTGCTCAAGGAGTACGTCGACGCCGCCGAACGGGCCGGTCACGTGCGGCCGGACGGGATGCCGGCCTGGCCGACGTGGAGCGCGGCCAAGCACCTGGAGCTGATGGATCGCAACGGGATCGCCCGGTCGATCCTGTCGCTGTCCTCGCCCGGCGTGCACTTCGGCGACGACTTCCGCGCCCAGGTGCTGGCCCGGCGGATGAACGAGGCCGCGGCCGAGCTGGCCAAGGATCACCCGGGCCGGTTCGGGTTCTTCGCCAGCCTGCCGCTGCCGGACGTCGACGGCGCGCTGGTCGAGCTGGAGCACGCGTACGACGTACTGGGGGCCGACGGCGTCATCCTGAACAGCAACGCCGGCGGGCAGTACCCAGGCGATCCGTCCTGGGAGCAGCTGTGGCGCGCACTGGACGAGCGGGCGGCAGTGGTGTTCCTGCACCCGACCTCGCCGCCGCAGTGGCGACAGGTCTCGCTGGACCGGCCGCGGCCGATGATCGAGTTCCTGTTCGACAGTGCCCGCGCGGTGACCGACCTGGTGCTCAGCGGGATCTTCACCCGCTACCCACGGATCCGCTTCGTCGTCACGCATGCTGGTGGAGTCATCCCGCTGCTGGGCGACCGGCTCGACCTGTTCCGCGACACCTTCGCTCCGACCAGCGACCTGCCCAGCGTGACCGACCAGCTCAAGCACCTCTGGTACGACGTCGCCGGTACGCCGGTGCCTAATCAGCTGCCGGCGCTGCAGGCAGTAGCGGGCACTGACCACCTGCTGTACGGCAGCGACCACTGCTTCACGCCGGTGGAGGCAGTGGCCGACCAGATCGCCGCGCTGGACGAGGCTGCGGTTGCTGAGGGGTGGCGACCGAGGACTACTGCCAACGCCGTACGGCTTCTCAAGCGCGCGTCCTGACGTATGCATGCGAAGTGCCGGCGCGGGTACTGGTGCCGGTAATCGAGCTGGTGTTCGAACGAGGAGGACCGATGAGTCAGGACGTGCATCCAGTGCCGGACAAGGAGCCGGAGGACTGGACGACGGGGGACGAGCCGATGACCGGGCCGCAGGAGTCCTACCTGCACACCCTCGCGCAGGAGGCCGGTGAAGAGGTGCCGGCCGGGCTGACCAAAGCGGCGGCCTCACAGCTGATCGACGAGTTGCAGACCCGGACCGGTCGCGGCGCCGGCAGTTGACGAATCCGGCGGAAGCCTCGGCGGGCCCTGACAGCTCCGCCGAGGCTTCCCGCTGTTGATCGCTCAACAGCCAACGGATGTTACGCGCGTACCGCGCCTCGGAACAGGTCGATCAACCCGATGGCTGACCCGGCATCAAGCGTGACGCTGAGCTGCCTTACAGTTTCCTACTGCAACCAAATAAGGCCTGGGTGAGGACCTGGAGGCCGTACTCCGCCCCGGAGCAGCCCGACCGGCTGTTCCGGCCGAACGACTGCGTGAGGACGGATCCACCCCCGATGGCTGTCACCGAGACCCCGGTCGCCGCGCCCGCGCCGGCACCCGCCCCCGCTCCCACCCGCGCCGCCGATCCCGAGCTCACGCACCGGGAGATCCTCGAGATCCTGGTCGGTCTGCTGGCCGCGCTGTTCACCGCGATGCTCAGCTCGACGATCGTCAGCAACGCGCTGCCGACGATCATCGCCGACCTCGAAGGCACCCAGACGCAGTACACCTGGGTGATCACCGCGAGCCTGCTGGCCACCACGGTCTCGACGCCGGTCTGGGGCAAGCTGTCCGACCTGATGAGCAAGAAGCTGCTCGTCCAGCTCGCGATCGTGCTGTTCGTGATCGGGTCGGCGCTGGCCGGGATGGCGCACAACGTGCCGTTCCTGATCGGGGCGCGGGTCCTGCAGGGACTGGCGATGGGCGGGCTGATGGCGCTCGCGCAGGCGATCATCGGCGCCGCGATCCCGCCGCGCGACCGCGGCCGGTACTCGGGGTACATGGGCGCTGTCGTCGCCGTCGCCACGGTCAGCGGGCCGTTGCTCGGCGGCGTCATCGTCGACACGGACTGGCTCGGCTGGCGCTGGTGCTTCTACGTGTGCGTGCCGCTGGCGATGATCAGCCTCGTCGTCCTGCAGCGCTACCTGCACCTGCCGCTGCTGAAGCGCAAGGTGCGGATGGACTACCTCGGCGCGATCCTGATCAGCGGCGCCGCAAGTCTCCCGCTGGTCTGGGTGTCGTTCGCCGGCACCCACTTCCCGTGGTGGTCGCGCGAGACGGCGTACTACCTCGGCGGTACGGCGGTGCTCGCGATCCTCGCGGTGGTCGTCGAGACCCGCGCGAAGGAGCCGCTGGTCCCGCTGTCCGTCGTACGGGAGCGGACGACGGCGCTGGCGATCGTGGCCAGCTTGGCGGTCGGGCTGGCGATGTTCGGGTCGGCGGTGTTCCTCGGGCAGTACTTCCAGATCGCGCGCGGCTACAGCGCGACCGAGTCCGGGCTGCTGACGATCCCGATGATGCTGGGGTCGTTCTTCGGGTCGGTGGGCGCGGGGCAGATGATCACGCGGTACGGGAAGTGGAAGCGGTATCTCGTGCTGGGCGGGTTGTTGCTGATCGGTGGGCTCGGAGTGCTCGGGACGATCGATCACACGAGCCCGTACTGGTATCTGGCAGTCGGCATGGGGGCGATGGGCATCGGCATGGGGATGCTGATGCAGAACCTGGTGCTGGCGGTGCAGAACACGGTGGATGTCAGCCAGGTGGGGGCCGCTAGTGCTTCGGTGACGTTCTTCCGGAGTCTGGGTGGTGCTGTTGGGGTTTCGGTGTTGGGTGCGGTGCTCGCCAGCCGGGTGACGGAATTGATCACGCGGAACCTGCGGGAGCTGGATCCGGGGGCCGGGCTGCAGGCGCCGGGGGCGAGCGTGCTGGATGTGGGTGCGTTGCCGCCGCAGGTGGCGGAGGTCGTACGGCATGCGTACGGCGATGCGACGGGACGGATCTTCCTGATCGCGGCGGCTGCCGGTGTGGTGAGTCTGCTGGCGGTGCTGTTCATCCGCGAGGTGCCGCTGCGGAGGACTGTGGCGATGAGTGAAGACGCCCCGACCGAAGTAGTTCCAGAGCCGACCGATGCTGCTGAGCGGGATGCGTTGGTTGCGCTCGGTGTCATCACTTCAGCCGAACGAACGGCCCTCGAACGCGAGCGGGAGGCCAGTCAACGAGTCGCCGCCGCGGCGACCGTCATCCGGCAGATGCGCACGGACGTGGCCGACCTGTTCACCCGGGTCGACCAGCAGATCGCCGACCTGGAGCGGACGCTTCCTCCGGTCGACAGCGAGCACCCGATGGCACCTGTCCTCGCCGCCCAGCCGCAGGACGGCGCCTGGGTGGACGAGCTGCGCCGGTACGAGCTGAGCGTGCTGAGCGCCAGCCAGCGGACCGCTGACCACCTGCGAGAGACCGCCAAGGCAGACGCCGAGGAGATCGTGTCGGCGGCGCGGACAGAGGAGGAGGCGATCCGCCAGCGGATCGCTGGGTTGCAAGCAGTAGAGCAGCAGCTACTGAGCGCCGTACGGGACGGACTGTCGGACACTCCGGCGCCTCCGCCTACCCCGCCTGCGACGCCGACCGGCAACGGTTACCCGAACAGGTACGAGTCCGAGCAGCAGGCCTTTGGGTGAGGTGTCTGTAGCTGATGGCATGCTCTCGTCTAGACGGAGGCGAGAGCGGGGAGCGTAGTGGGGCCTTGGGATGTGGAGCAGGTGCTGGCGCTTGCGCCGGATCCGGCCTCTGCGAAAGCCGGGCAGGCTCAGGCGCGGGTCACCAAGTGGTCCGAGGCCGGTAGCTCCGATGCCGCGCTCTGGGGGTACTGCCAGGGCAGCGGGAAGTCGCCGTACCAGACGTCGGTCGATCTGAGCGGGCCTGCGTTCAAGTGCAGCTGTCCGAGCCGGAAGTTTCCGTGCAAGCACTCGCTGGGGCTGATGTTGCTGTGGGCTGCTGGTGGGTTGCCGGCGGCGGAGGAGCCGGAGTGGGTCGACAAGTGGCTGGCCGAGCGCAGCAGTCGCGCGGAGAAGGCTGCTGAGCGGGCTGAGAAGAAGCCTGGCGAGGTTGCTGACCCACTGGCTGCGCAGGCGCGGGCCACGCGGCGGGCTGATCGGGTGTCTGCGGGGATGGCTGAGCTGGAGAGCTGGCTCGACGACCAGGTACGGAAAGGGCTCAGCGGGTTCGAGCAGCGTGGGTACGAGGAGCTGAGCCGGCTGGCGGCGCGGATGGTCGACGCGCAGGCGCCTGGTGTTGCCGGCGCTGTACGACGAGCAGCCGGGGTGGTCGGGCGTGGCCACGGGTGGCCGGGGGAGTTGCTGGAGGAGCTGGCGCTCATCCACCTGACTGTGTCGGCGCACAGCCGCCTGCGTGATCTGCCGCCTGCGATGGCCGACACGGTGCAGACGCGCATCGGATGGACCGTGGAGACCGCCCGCGTCCAGGCTGAGGGGGAGAAGGTCGAGGACGACTGGCTGGTGCTGGGGCGGGTCGTCGAGCCTGACGACCGGTTGACCGTACGGCGGCTTTGGTTGCGTGGGGCAACAAGTGGGCGGCTGGCGCTGATTCTCGCGTTCGCGCCCGCTGGTCGCCGGCTCGATCCGCTGCCTGCGCGCCCGGGCGAGCTGCTTCCCGCCGTGCTCTCGTTCTATCCCGGTGCCCTGCCGCTCCGCGCTCTCCTCACCCAGACTGCCCCTCGCCTTCCTGGTCCCAGGCCGTCCGGCCTCACCGCGCACCAGGCGCTCGCCGCGTATGTCGAATCGCTCACCGCCGACCCGTGGAACGAGCGCTGGCCGCTGGTGCTGCAGGACGTGCGCCCAGCGCGCAACGGCTCCACCTGGGCGCTGGTCGACGGAGACGGAGCGCTGGAGGTTCTGCCGACGTTCGACCCGTGGAAGCTGCTGGCCGTCTCCGCGGGCGCGCCGATCACCGTCGCAGGCGAATGGAACCGAGCGGGCTTCCGCCCGATGACCGCGTGGGACGGCGACCGAGCGGTGATCGTGTGAGCGGACGTGTCGCGGGGGTGTGCGGATGAGGGGCTGGGACGGGCTTGTCTCCTCCGCTCTGCTGGGGACCGAGCGGCGGCCTCCGGTGTTCGACGAGCTTCCTCCGGCAGTGCAGGAGCAGCTGAAGGACGATGCCGGGCTGCTGGATGCCGCAGCACTGGCGACGCTCTACAAGCGAGCAGGACGCCTTCCTCTGCAAGGGATTGAGGCGTTGCCGGAAGCTCAAGGCGACGACCGCCCACTCCCGCGGAGCAACGCGATCCGACGCCTGGCGGCGATGCTCACAGGCTTCCAGTCGGCAGCACTAGGCGAGTGGTTGCGGGTTGCGGACGCGAAGGGCTGGGGGATCCCACCGGAGCACCTGCCGGCGCTGGCCGACTACGCGCGAGGCAGAGCGGAGTACCGGCCGTTGGTGGTCGCCGCTGCGGGGCGGCGCGCTGCCTGGTTGGCGGAGCTGAACCCGGAGTGGCGCTTCATGCATGAGGCGGTCAACGACGACCCGCAGGTGTGGACACACGGCAACGCGCTGCAGCGGCGGGCCTGGTTCAAGCGGTTGCGCACCACCGACCCAGCAGCAGCGCTGGAGGCGTTGCGGGACGTGTGGCCGAGCGAGACGGCCGCTACCCGAGTGGAGTTCCTGGGAGCGCTGCGCACGGGGTTGAGCGCGCAGGATGAGGAGTTCCTCGAGCACGCGCTCGACGACCGGGCCAAGGACGTACGGCGACTCGCGGCCGACCTGCTGGCGAGCATCGGCGGTTCGCAGTACAGCCTGCGGATGGCTGAGCGGGTGGCGGCGTACCTGACCGAGACGCAGGGTGTCCTGGCGATCCAGCTGCCCGAGCGGGTCACCAAGGCGATGGAGCGGGACGGCATCGACCCGCAGGCGCACCCAGGGCTCGGCCGTCGCGCTGGGTGGTTGAAGCAGCTCGTCGCAGCAGCCCCGCTGCCGTCGCCAGACATCCTGCAGCGACCGGTTGAAGGCGTAGCAGCAGAAGTGCTCCAAGCAGCCTGGGCCGAGGCAGCTGTCCGCGAGCAGCGCGTTGACTGGGCCACCGCACTGCTCCTGAGCGACGCAGCGACCGACGGACGCACGGGCGAGCTGCTCCGAGTGCTGCCCGCCGAGCAGTGGCCGCAAGCGATCGAGCACCTGCGGAAGACCACTGACCTCACCGAGCTCGTCGGCGGCCTCCCCGTCCCCTGGCCGGCGCCGCTGGCTCAGCTGGTGCTCGACCTGCTGGCCAAGGCCGGCACCCACCGCAGCTGGGCTCGCCTGGCGAGCACGGCCGCTCGCGCCGTACCGCCTGAGGTTCTGAACCACCCGATCACCCGTGAGCCGACCGGTGAGGAAGACACCTGGCGCCTGCGCCTGGTGGAGACCCTGAATTTCCGTCGTGAGATGTACGAGGAGCTGTCATGAGCACTGCCGTCATGCGCCCGCATGCCGAATCCGAGTACGCCGACGAGCTGGCGGCGCTGGCCGCCACCGACGACAGGGCTCGGCCGCCGGCCTGGCAGCTGTCGCCCGCGGCCGTGGTCACGTACCTGCTCGGTGGCCAGGCCGGAGACACCGAGATCACCCCCAAGTACGTCGGCCCGCGCCGCCTGATCGAGGTTGCCGTCGCCACGCTGGCGACCGACCGGGCGCTGCTCCTGCTCGGCGTACCCGGTACGGCGAAGACCTGGGTCAGCGAGCACCTCGCGGCGGCGATCTGCGGCGACTCGACGCTGCTGGTCCAGGGCACCGCCGGTACGGCGGAGGAGGCGATCCGCTACGGCTGGAACTACGCGCAGCTGATCGCCCAG
Source organism: Kribbella sp. NPDC104740 (assembly GCF_055583505.1). Lineage (NCBI taxonomy): Bacteria > Bacillati > Actinomycetota > Actinomycetes > Propionibacteriales > Kribbellaceae > Kribbella > Kribbella sp. NPDC104740. The sequence goes on from NZ_JBVJNV010000001.1 coordinate 381,095, forward strand.
GGCCCGAGCGAGGCGGCGCTGGTGCCGAGCCCGGTGCAGCGCGCGATGGCCGAGGCGAAGATCGCGCGGATCGAGGAGCTGACCCGGATGCCGTCCGACGTGCAGGACGCGCTGATCACGATCCTGTCCGAGAAGGCGCTGCCGATCCCGGAGCTGGCCGGTGAGGTCCAGGCTCGCAAGGGCTTCAACGTGATCGCCACCGCGAACGACCGCGACAAGGGCGTCAACGAGTTGTCGAGCGCGCTCCGGCGCCGCTTCAACACCGTCGTGCTGCCGCTGCCGGACTCCGCCGACGACGAGGTCGAGATCGTCTCCCGCCGGGTCGCGCAGCTCGGCGCGTCGCTGGAGCTGCCGCCGCAGGACAGCGCGCTCGACGAGATCCGCCGCGTCGTCACGGTCTTCCGCGAGCTGCGTTCGGGCCGGACCGAGGACGGCCGGACCGCGGTCAAGTCGCCGTCCGGCACGCTGTCGACCGCCGAGGCGATCAGCGTCGTCACCGGTGGGCTCGCCCTCGCGGCCCACTTCGGCGACGGCGTCCTGCGCTCGTACGACGTGGCCGGCGGCATCCTCGGCGCGGTCGTCAAGGACCCGTCGGCCGACCGGGTGGTCTGGTCGGAGTACCTGGAGACCGTGGTCCGCGAGCGCGACGGCTGGTCGGACTTCTACCGGGCGTGCCGGGACCTGAGCTGATGCCCGTCCACCTGTTCGGGATCAGGCACCACGGTCCGGGGTCGGCCCGGGCGCTGGTGGCTGCCCTGGCCGACCTGCAGCCGGACATCGTGCTGATCGAGGGTCCGCCCGAGGCCGACAAGGTGGTCGAGCTGGCCGCGGACCCCGAGATGGTGCCGCCGGTCGCACTGCTGGCGTACGCCGTCGACGACTCGACCCGGGCCGCGTTCTGGCCGTTCGCGGTGTTCAGCCCGGAGTGGCAGGCGATCCGGTTCGCGCTCGCGAGCGACGTACCGGTGCGGTTCTGCGACCTGCCCGCGGCGCTCATGTTCGGGTCGTCGGAGCGCGAGCGCGGTGCGTCGATCGACCCGCTCGCGACGCTGGCGGCGGCCGGTGGGTACGACGACCCGGAGCGCTGGTGGGACGACGTGATCGAGCACCGGCGCGACGGCGCCGAGCCGTTCACGGTGATCGCCGAGGCGATGCGCGAGCTGCGGCACGGCGAGCAGGCGACCGGCCGCGAGGCCCAGCGCGAGGCGTACATGCGGCAGACGCTGCGCAAGGCGATCAAGGAGGGTTTCGAGCGGATCGCCGTGGTCTGCGGCGCCTGGCACGTCCCGGCGCTGACCGCACCGTTGCCTCCGGCAACACATGACGCGCGGATCCTGAAGGGCCTGGCCAAGCGCAAGGTCGCGTGCACCTGGGTGCCGTGGACGCACAGCCGGCTGGCCAACGCGAGTGGGTACGGCGCGGGCGTGACGTCGCCGGGCTGGTACCACCACCTGTTCACAGCGCCCGACCAGATCACCACGCGCTGGCTGACCAAGGTCGCGCGGGTGCTGCGCGCCGAGGACCTGCCGGTGTCGAGTGCCCACGTGATCGAGGCCGTACGGCTCGCGGAAACCCTTGCGGCGTTGAGGGAACGGCCGCTCGCCGGGCTGAGCGAGATGACCGAGGCGACGCGCGCCGTCCTGTGCGGCGGGAACGACGTACTGCTCGATCTGGTGACGCGGGAAGCCGTCGTCGGTGAGCTGCTCGGGAGTGTTCCGGGTGACACGCCGCAGGCGCCGGTCGCGGCGGATCTGGCCGCGCAGGCGCGGCGGCTGCGGTTGAAGCGCGACCCGGCCGAGCGGGTAATCGATCTCGATCTGCGCAAGGAGAACGACCGGGAGAAGTCGCATCTGCTGCACCGGTTGCGGATCCTCGGCATCGACTGGGGCCGGCCGACGTCGGACGACCGGCGGGCACAGGGCACGTTTCGCGAGATGTGGAAGCTGGCTTGGGATCCCGGGCTCGAGGTCGACCTGGTCGCGGCCGGAGCGCACGGTACGACGGTCGCGGGGGCGGCGACGACGAAGATGCTCGCGGCTGCTGCTGACTCGTCGACGCTCGCTGAGGTGACCGCGGCGCTGGAACGGTCGTTGCTCGCGGATCTCGCCGAGGCGTTGCCGGCCTTGCTCGCGGGAGTGGACACACGCGCGGCGAAGGATGCGGACGTCGGGCACCTGATGGCCGCGCTGCCGGCGCTGGCGCGGTCCGCGCGGTACGGCGACGTACGGGGAAGTGACACGGCCGGGCTCGGAGCCGTTGCCGAGCGGATGGTGGCTCGGGTGTGCGCCGGGCTCGGACGGACTGTGCACGGGCTCGATCCGGAGGCGGCCGCGGCCGTGCTGGAGCGGATCGACGGGGTGCAGGACGCGACGGCGTTGCTCTCCGCGGAGTCGCGCGAGCTCTGGCTGGCGACGCTGGAAGGGCTGAGCGACCGTACGTCGGTGCCGCCGCTGATCGGCGGGCGGTTGACGCGGCTGATGCTCGACACGTCACGCGTCTCGGCGGGGGAAGTCGCGCTCAGGCTGGGACGCGCGTTGTCGCCGGGAACGCCGACCGGCGAGGCCGCTGGGTACGTCGAAGGGTTCCTGGCCGGTGGCGGTCTGCTGCTCGTGCACGACGAACGGCTGCTCGGGCTGGTCGACGGATGGCTCGCGGCGATCCCGGACGAGGCGTTCCTGGAGGTTCTGCCCTTGCTGCGCAGGACTTTCGGGACCTTCGCCAAGCCCGAGCGCCGGTCGATCGGCGAGCGCGCGCAGGCGCTGGGCGGGCCGGTGCGGATCGTTGCTGAGGACAATGACCTGGACGCCGAGCTGGCGGCGTCGGTGCTGCCGACGGTCGCCCGATTGCTGGGGGTGTGATGAACGACGAACGCCTGCGTCGCTGGCGGATGGTGCTCGGCAGCGAGGCCGACCCGGAGACCGGTACGACGCTGTCGAAGCAGGACCAGTCGGTCGACGCGGCGCTGGCCGCCCTGTACGACGCCGAGCGCGGTGAGCCGGGGACCAAGCGGTCGGCCGGGCTCGGCTCGTCGGCGCCGCGGGTGGCGCGCTGGCTCGGCGACATCCGGGGGTACTTCCCGAGCTCCGTCGTCCAGGTCATGCAGCGTGACGCCGTCGAGCGGCTCGGGATCACCCGGATGCTGATGGAGCCCGAACTGCTGAACGCCGTCGAACCCGACGTACACCTGGTCAGCACGCTGCTCGCGCTGAACGAGGTGATGCCCGAGGAGACCAAGCAGACCGCGCGCGAGGTGGTCGGCCGGGTCGTCGCCGACCTGGAGAAACGCCTCGCCGAGCGGACCCGGGCCGCTGTCACCGGCGCCCTCGACCGGGCCGGCCGCACCGCCCGGCCGCGGCACGCGGACATCGACTGGGACCGCACGGTCCGGCTCAACCTGAAGCATTTCTCGCCGGCGCTCGGCACGATCGTCCCAGACCGGCTGGTCGGGTACGCGCGGCGCAACCACAGCGTGCAGCGCGACATCGTGCTGGCGATCGACCAGTCCGGTTCGATGGCCGAGTCGGTCGTCTACGCGAGCGTGTTCGGCGCCGTACTGGGGTCGCTGCGGTCGTTGCGGACCAGCCTGGTCGTCTTCGACACGGCGGTCGTCGACCTGACCGACCAGCTGGAAGACCCGGTCGACGTGCTGTTCGGGACGCAGCTCGGCGGCGGGACGGACATCAACCGGGCGCTGGCGTACTGCGAGACGCTGATCGCCCGGCCGGCCGAGACCGTGGTGGTGCTGATCAGCGACCTGTACGAGGGCGGCAACCGCGAGGAGCTGCTGCGGCGGGCCCGCTCGCTGGTCGACTCCGGCGTTCAGGTCGTCGCGCTGCTCGCGCTGGCCGACTCGGGGGCGCCGTCGTACGACGCCGACAACGCGGCGGCCTTCGCTGATCTGGGCATCCCGACGTTCGCCTGTACGCCGGACCTCTTCCCGGACCTGATGGCGACGGCGATCCGCCGGGAGGACATCGGGCAGTGGGCCGCGGTGAACCTGATATAGTCATCATTACTGACTATCAAGGATGGTTACCATGACTGCTGTGGAACTGACCCGCTTCAAGGCCGCCCGGCGGGACGAGCTGCTGGCCGCCCGCCCGGGGATGCTCGCCGACTTCGCGGCGGACCGGACCGGCTTCGTCTCCGCCCGCCTCGTCGAGCTGGCCGACGACGAGTGGCTCGACATCGTCGAGTGGGAGACCAGCGAGGACTACAAGGCGAGCAGCGCGAAGGGCCCGAACCTGCCCGGGATCGCCGCCTTCTTCGCGGCGATCGACGCGCTGGTGAGCGCCGAAGAGGGCGTCCTCAGCTCGTTCGAGTGAGCAGCTGAGCTCGCCCCGAGTGAGCGGTCAGTCGGCCAGCTGAAGGATGTCGATCTCGGTCCCGGGGTCGACCTCGGCGAACCGCAGCGCCCACCGGACGGCCTCCTCCTTCGAGGCGACCCGGATGATCGACAGGCCCGCGACCAGCTCTTTCGTCTCGGTGAACGGCCCGTCCAGCACCCGCGGCGGGCCGTCGGGGAAGCTGACCCGCGCGCCGTAGCTGCTCGGCAGCAACCCCTCGGCGACGAGCAGCACGCCGGCCTGGCGCATCTCCTCCAGCACCGCGTCGGCCCGGGCCAGGATCTCCGGGTCCGGCGCCTCGCCGGCCTCGAGTGCCGGGTTCGTCTTGTGCATCATCGCGAATCGCATCCGCACCTCCTCAGGCCGACCGTAGCGGGATCAGGCCCGCCTGTTCCAGGGCGCGCCAGTACGCCGGGGGGATGCGGTGGTCGAGGTAGCCCGCGACCTCGGTGATCTCGGCCGGGGTGCGGGCGCCGACGACCACGGCCGGGATCGCCGGGTGCGCGAGCGGGAACTGCAGCGCGGCGGCCGGCAGGTGCACGCCGTACCGGTCGCTGATCCGCCGCAGCTGGTCGAGGCGAGCGGCGACCTCAGGTGGGAGCGGTGGATACCGCACCGGGCTCGGACTCTTGCTCGGCACCGCGAGCGGCCCGCCCTGGAAGACTCCCGCACCGATGATCGCGACACCCAGCTGCTGCGCGAGCGGAAGCAGCTCCTCGGCGGCGGTCTGGTCGAGCAAGCTGTACCGCCCGGCGATCAGCACGCAGTCGGGCGTCGCGCTCGCCTCGCGAAGGAACCTCGCGGCGACATCCGCGTGATTGATCCCGAGCGACAGCGCCCGGATCGTCCCCCGGTCGCGCAGCTCCACGAGCGCCCGCAGCGCCTCGGTCGAAGCCGTCGGGTAGTCGAGCTCAGGGTCGTGGATGTGCAGGATGTCGATGCGATCGATCCCCATCCGCTGCAGGCTCTCCTCGAACGAGCGCATCACCGCGCCGTACGAGTAGTCCAGCCGAGGCCCGATCCCCGCGGGCGGCTCGGCCCAGATCGGCTGCAGATCGGTCCCACCGGGCTCGATCAACCGCCCGACCTTCGTGCACAGCACGTACGCGTCCCGGGGCCGCCCGCGCAACGCTGTTCCCGCCCGCCGCTCGGAGACCCCGTACCCGTACACCGGCGCCGTGTCGAAGAACCGCACCCCGAGCTCCCAGGCCCGGTCGATCGTCGCCACCGCCTGCCCCTCAGGCACCTCGGCGAACATCCCCGCCAACGAAGCCAGCCCCAGTCCGAGCTCGCTCACCGCCAACCCACTCCGCCCGAGCTCCACCCAACGCATGCCGGTGACAGTACGAACTGCCACCGACAAAATCGTCCGGCTACCGCGGGACGTCGCCCCGCCAGGCTCCGGTCTCGGTGCCCTGCGCCTCGATGAACGTCTTGAAGCGCTGCAGATCACCCTTCACCCGGCCCTCGACCACGCCGAGCTTGTCGCCGACCTTCTCCAGGAAACCCTCCGGGTCGATCTCCATCTGAGCCGTCACCCGGGTGGTGGTCGGGTCGAGCTGGTGGAAGGTGATGACGCCCGCGTGGTGCGGGCCCGAGTCCGACTTCCACGCGACACGCTCGTCGGGGTGCTGCTCGGTGATCGTGGCGTCGAACTCCCGGGTCGCGCCGCCCACCCGCGTCACCCAGTGCGTGTGCGTGGCGTCCAGCTGGCGGACCTCCTCGACCCCGTCCATGAAGTGCGGGAAGGACTCGAACTGGGTCCACTGGTTGTACGCCGTCGTGACCGGTACGGCGACGTCCACGGACTGCGTGATGCCACTCATCACGGAACCTCCTCATCATCAGCGAGCCGCCCCGGTACCCGGCGACGGGTGGCTCAGACGGTTCTGTTTCGGCCGATCGGGTGGCAGGGTGGCCCGATGGCAGACATCGGGGACCGGTACAGGCGGCGGGCGCAGGCCTTCGAGGACAAGGTCGCGAGGGTCGGGGCAGGGGACTGGGGCAACCAGTCGCCCTGTGTGAAGTGGACGGCGCGGGACGTGGTCGACCACGTGATCGCGATGCACGGCTACATGCTCGGGCCGGTGGGCCGTTCGTTCGGCAACGACGACGACCCGCTCACCACGTTCCGCGCGGCCCGCAAGGCGGTCGAGGAGGTGCTCGACAACCCCGAGCTCGCCGCGCAGGAGGTCGACACGCCGGCGGGAAGGATGACCGCCGAGGCGCAGATCGACCAGGTGGTCAGCGACGACCTGGTGCTGCACGGCTGGGACCTGGCCCGTGCCACCGGCCAGGACGAGACCATCGACCCGGCCGACGTCGAGCGGCTCTGGCGGAGTACGACCGCGATCCCGGCCGAGATGATGACGCTCTACCGCACCCCGGGCGCCTTCGGCCCCGACGTCGAGGTCTTCGGCCCCGAGATCCCTGTTCCGGCAGACGCCCCGCTGCAGGACCGCCTGCTCGGGTTCATCGGGAGGGATCCTTCAGTACGGCGCTGAGCTGGTCGGCCGCGTAGTACACCGAGCTGTCCGCGCACAGCGGCGCCGAGTCGATCCGAGCCGCCAGCGTCGCGGCGTCCGGCACCAGCAGCGCGTCGCCGCGGTCGACCACCGGCTGCAGGTACTCGTGCCCGGGCAGCTCGGCGACCGCCGTACGGCAGCCCAGCGCCATCCCCTCGAACAGCGCCGTCGTCGACACACCCACCTGGTACGCCGCCGCCCGCTGCAGCTCCACCGTGGACTCAGCCGACCCGGCGGAGACCCGCAGCCGGCTGTCGACGGGCAGCAGGTAGTCCGACAGGTGCTCGCTCGGGTGCAGCCGGTAGACCACGTCCAGCTCCGGCCGTGAGCCCGCGAACGCGACCGCGAAGTCGAACAGCTCCCGCCCGATCGTGCCCTGCGAGAGGAACAGCACCTGGTCGCCGACCTTCAGTGACTCGTCAGCAGCCGGCAGGAACGGCGCCCCGATCACCGCGGTCGTCATCCCGGCCGGCAGCTCGGCGACGGTCTCCCAGTACGAGCCGAAGCACCACAGCTCGTCCGGCTGGTCGGCGACGACCGGGCTGCCGGGGTAGCTGTAGCCGAGGTGGTACGGGCTGATCGCGCCGTGCTGCAGCTCGACCACCGGGACGCCGAGGTCGCGGGCCGCGCCGGTGATGTGCTGGTGGAAGTACGACACCACGGAGTACACGGTCTTGATCCGGTGCCGGCGCAGCAGCGCCCGGTAGAGCGTGCGCAGCCGCAGGTGCTTCGGGATCTCGCGGGCGACCAGCGCGCCGATCGGGACCTTGACGCCGGTCAATGCCTCGAGCGCGTTCGCGATCGTCGTGGTCCGGGCGTCGATCGAGCGGCTGCGGACCGCGCCCGCGGCCGAGGTGAAGAAGTCGAGGTTCCGGCTGCCCGCGAGCGGTGTCCCGTTGATCCCGGAGTCCAGCACCAGCGCCGACGAGCCGAGCTCGATGCGCAGCTTGTCGGTGTAGATCTCGATCCCGGCGGGCTTGCGCGGGTGCGGCACCACCAGGGCGTCGTACGTGCCGCCGGCCAGGAACGGGTTCTTCCCGACGACGCCGGCCACGTGCTTGCCGACCAGGCGGGCCTTGTCCGACCGGGTCCGGCGTACCGGGTGGGGCTCGCCGTGGATGCCGCCGCGTTTGGTCAGCTCATGGAAGACGCGCATCCGGATGATCGGCCACGGGTGGGCGCCCTGGATCCGCCAGCTCAGCAGATCCAGCTCCCGTTCCAGCTGCCAGATCGCGTGGCACAGCGTCGCCACCGTCGGTGTGGTGCCGTTCCCGGTACTCGTCATGGTTGATCCCTACTATGCCCGCGAGGCTGCCGATGCCCGAGAAGAACCGGCGAACGGCCTTCAGCAGATAGGTCTTGCGTACCAGCACCAGACCGGCCAGGCCGTAGACGAAGGCCGATCCGATCCGCGCCAGAGCATAGGCCAGCGCCTTCGCGATGCTGGCCACGCCCGGCCGGATCAGCACCCGGGAGATGCTGTCGCCGCTGCCTGACCGGAACGCGCGCCGGACCAGCCAGCGCAGCGTGGTCCGCGACGCCGGCACGTCCTCGGTGATCCGGGCCTCCTCGCACCAGACGATCCGGAACCCGGCCTGGTGCACGCGCAGGAAGAAGTGCAGGTCGCTGGAGCCGGTGAACCGGAACGCGGGGTGGAAGGCCGGCGTGACCTGGTGGTACACCTTCTGCGCGACCAGCGTGTTGTTCGTGTACGCCTTGTTCAGCACGTCACCGGTCTTGTGCTTGCCGGTGGAGTCGTGCACGTCGCTGTACCGGTTCCAGGCCGGGGCGTCCGGCGGCAGGATGCCCTGGATCGGGCCCGTCACGACGTCCGCGCCGGTGCTCTCCCAGGCGCCGAGCAGCGTCGCCAGCCAGCCCGCGGGCGCGACCTCGTCGTCGTCGACGAAGATCAGCGCGTCGTCGTCCCAGCAGAGCTGGACCGACTTCTCGCGGGCGAACGGGATGCCGGGCTCGGGCTCGATCTCCGAGACCACCTCGTACGGGCCGGTTGACGCGGCAATCACTTCCGCGGCCGAGCCGGCCGCGTCGTTGTCGACCACGACGATCCGTACGGCGTAGTCGCTGTCCGCGGGCAACTCCTGGGCCTGCAGACTGTCCAGCAGGTCCTTCAGCAGCTCGGGTCGCCGAAAGGTGATGACGGCGATGGCGACGGAGGTGCTCATGGCGTCCGAGACTATCGGTCTGCCTCGGGCGAGGCCATTCGGTGCTGTACCTGTCAGTACAGTGAACAGGGTGGAGACAGTCGAGCGGTTGATCCGGAGCACGCAGCAGCTGCTCTGGGAGCGGGGCTACGTGGGCACCAGCCCGAAGGCGATCCAGGCCGCGGCCGACGCCGGGCAGGGCAGCATGTACCACCACTTCACCGGTAAGGCCGAGCTGGCCAAGGTGGCGATCGAGCGGTCCGCGACCGAGCTGACCGCGGCGGCCGAGGAGCAGCTGTCCGGCCCCGGTACGGCGGTCGAACGCATCACCCGGTACCTGGAGCGCGACCGCGAGGTGCAGAAGGGCTGCCGGATCGGCCGACTCACCGCCGACCCGGACGTGATGGCCGACGCAGGCCTGCGCGCGCCGGTCGACGCGACCTTCCGGCGGATCCGCGAACGGCTCGCCGAGATCCTTGCCGAGGGCAAGGAGTCGGGCGAGTTCCCGGCCGCGCTCGACCCGGTCGCCACCGCCGCGACCGTCGCCGCCGTACTGCAGGGTGGGTACGTGCTGGCCCGCGCGGCCGGTGACGACGCGCCGTTCGACCAGGCTGTCCGCGGAATCGTCCACCTACTGCAAGGAGCCGCACGATGAGGATCGGTGCCGTCTTTCCCCAGCTCGAGATCGGCAGCGACCCGGCGGTGGTCCGGTCCTGGGCCGAGACCGTCGAACAGGCCGGCTACACCCATGTCGTTGCCTACGACCACGTTCTCGGCGCCGACCCGGCGAACCGCCCGGGCTGGACCGGCTACACCGACAAGTCCTTGTTCCACGAGGTTTTCGTGCTCTTCGGCTACCTCGCGGCGATCACCACCCAGGTCGAGCTGGTCACCGGAGTGGTGATCCTCCCGCAGCGCCAGACCGCGCTGGTCGCGAAGCAGGCCGCCGAGGTCGACGTGCTCAGCGGCGGCCGGCTCCGGCTCGGCGTCGGGATCGGCTGGAACCCGGTCGAGTACGACGCGCTCGGCGTCCCCTTCAAGCAGCGCGGCGCCAAGCTGGAGGAGCAGGTCGATCTGCTCCGCAAGCTCTGGGCCGACCCGGTCATCTCGTACGACGGCAAGTACCACCGCTTCGAGGAGGCCGGCCTGAACCCGTTGCCCGGTCGCCGGATCCCGATCTGGTTCGGCGGCGGCGCCGAGGCGGTGCTGCGCCGGACCGGCGAGCTCGGCGACGGCTGGATGCCGCAGAGCGGGCCGACCGACGAGGCCCGCGCCGCGGTCGAGCGGATCCGCGCGTACGCCGTACAGGCCGGGCGCGACCCTGCGGAGATCGGCATCGAGGCGCGGCTCACCCTCGGCCGCGTCCCCGAGTCCGAGTGGGCCGCCTTCGCCGCCGCCTGGCGCGAGCTCGGCGCGACGCACCTCGACGTCAACACGATGGGGATGGGTCTGACCTCGCCCGGCGAGCACGCCGCGGTTCTGCGCGACGTGCTGCCGGCGCTCGGCTAGCCCTTCGACGGGGTGTTCGCGGTCGAGCCCCGGATGACCAGCGGGCAGGGCAGGGTGACGATCTCCGTCGGGCGGTCCGGTTCGGCGATCCGGAGCCGGAGCAGGTCGATGCCCTTCTCGACGATCGCGTGGATCGGCTGCGCGACCGAGGTCAGGTCGAACGACTCCCAGGCGGCCAGGTCGGTGTTGTCGTAGCCGATCACCCAGACGTCGTCGGGCACCCGGACGCCGAGCGCGCGGGCGCCGTCCAGGATGCCGAAGGCGAGCAGGTCGGTCATCGTGTAGATCGCGGTCGGCGGCTTCTTCTGCGAGAGCAGCTTCTGCGCCGCCGCGTGACCGTCCGCGTGCGGTACGCCGACCGTCACCGTGTTGCGCGCCTTGATCTTCACGCCCGCGTCGGCGAGCCCGGCCCGGAAGCCGAGCTCGCGGTCCCGGGATGTGTTCCCGGTGTGCTCCAGCCGGGCCAGCCCGATCTCGGTGTGACCGGCCTCGGCGAGGTACCGGCCGGCGTCGTACGCGCCCTGCCAGTTGTCGCCGACGACCTGGTCGCAGTCGAGCCCGTCGATGCCGCGGTGCAGCAGGACGGTCGGCGTACCGGACTCGACGGCCATCGTGTGCAGCGTCGAGTCGTACGTCGCGGAGGTGAGCAGGAAGCCGTCGACGAGCCGCTGCTGCAGCACGCGGCTGACCGACTCCTCCGGGTCGTGCTCGATGTTCCACAGGATCATGTGCAGCCCGAGCGAGCTCAGCACGCGGCCGATCTCGTCGAGCAGCTCGGCGTGGAACGGGCTGGTCACGCGGGTCATGAACACACCGATGGTGTCGGTGCGGCCGGTCTTCATCGCGCGGGCCAGCGCGTTCGGCGTGTAGTTGGCCTCCTTGAGCACCTGCAGCACCCGGGCCCGGGTCTCCGGGTTCACCCGCGGGTTGTTGGTCAGCACCCGGGACACCGTCGCCTGCGAAACCCCCGCCAGGCGCGCCAGGTCCCTGCTCGTCGGTGGACGTCCCATCGCCGCCTCCCCTCGTGGTCGGAGCCGAAACCCTACTGAAGAGTGTGGCCACTCGCCGTTGACCACTGCAGAATAGCTGTGTATACGTATTCATTGTATACGTATTCATCCATCGTGGATGGGAGATTCCGGTGCAGACAATCCCCTCCAACCTCAGCCGCCGCAAGTTCCTGGCGGGGCTGGGCGGCATCGCGGCCGGCACCATGCTGGCCGGCTGCGGTGGCAGCGGCAACGACGCGGGCGGTGGCGGCAAGGGCCTCACCTTCCTCAACTGGCAGCAGGTCAAGGGAACGCCGCTGGAGCAGGCGATCCAGGCCCACGAGAAGGCCTCGGGTGCGAGCGTCACGATCCAGCCCGCGGTCACCCAGGAGTACGACACCAAGATGCGCACGCTGCTGGCCGGTGGGGCACCGCCGGACGTGATGCGGATCAACGACGACTTCGTCCGCGGCTTCTCCGAGCAGGGCGCGCTGCTCGACCTGCGCCCGTACATCGAGAAGGACGGGCTGGACACCACGCAGTTCGCCAAGGAGGTGTACGAGTTCCCGAAGCAGCCCGACGGGTCGCACACCGCCTGGGTGGTCGGCTACGAGCCGCGGCTGGTCTTCTACAACGTCGACATGTTCAAGGAGGCTGGCGTCCCGCTGCCGCCGGCGACCTGGAGCGCGGAGGGCTGGCACTGGGACGACTTCACCGACCGGGCCAAGAAGCTCACCATCCCGGGCAAGCGGTACGGCGGGCTGATCTACCTGGACACCGGGTACGAGCAGACGTTCACCGTGAACCACGGCAGCGAGACCGGGATCTTCTCCACCGACGGCACCAAGTTCACGCTGTCCGGGGACAAGGAGATCGAGGCCCTGCAGTGGGCCACCGACCTGACCTGCAAGGACAAGGTGCAGCCGCCCTGGTCGTCGCTGCAGCAGGACAACGCCGAGACGCAGATGTTCGCGCAGGGCAAACTGGCGATGCTCTACGCGACCTTCGGCACGGTGCCGTACCTGCGCACGACGATCAAGGACTTCACCTGGGACGTCGCGCCGCCGCCGGCCGACCTGGAGCAGAAGACCGAGTCCAGCGTGATCGTCTTCTGCATCCCCAAGTCGGCCAAGAACCCCGACCAGGCCTGGGCGCTGCTCAAGTACCTGGCCAGCGAGGACGGCGGCCGGATCCTGCTCGAGGGTGGTTCGTTCACGCCGATCAACAACAAGGCGGCGGCCGAGCTCGCGCCGAAGGGCAAGATGCCCGAGCACATCGGCCTGTTCGGTGAGGCGTCCAAGCACCTCACCGCGACCAACCAGACCAAGAACACGCTCGGCGCCCGGGAGCTGTACCGGCCCGCGCTCGACCAGGCCTACAACTGCGAGAAGCCGGTCGCCGAGGTGCTCCAACAGATCACGCCGCAGGTGGAGACCGCACTGAAGGGCTGATTGCCAATGGCAACGTTATCCCTGGCCCGCGGCCGCCCGGTGGCGGTCGCCGCCGCCCGCCGGGAACGCCGCCGGCAGAACCTGGTCGGCTGGTTGTTCATCAGCCCGATCGTGGTCGGCGTGGTGGTGTTCCAGTTCTTCCCGATCGTGGTCTCGATGGCCGCGTCGCTGACCAGCTGGAACGGCATCTCGGCGCCGAAGTTCGTCGGGCTGCAGAACTTCCGCGACCTGTTCGGCAACGACCCGTTGTTCGTCCAGACGTTCAAGAACACGATCTACTTCACCCTCGCCAGCATCCCGCTGACGATCGGCCTCGGGCTGGTGCTGGCGCTGCTGTGCGCGCGGCCGATCAAGGGTGTGGCGTTCTTCCGGACGGCGTACTTCGCGCCGTACGTGACGAACGTGGTCGCCATCGGGTTCGTCTGGTTCTGGTTCTTCCAGCCCGACAACGGCGTCATCAACGGGATCCTCGGCCAGCTCGGGATCACCGGGCCGCAGTGGCTGTCCAGCTCGAGCTGGGCGATGCCGGCGGTGATCCTGGTCAGCGTCTGGCAGGGCATCGGCTACCCGATGATCATCCTGCTGGCCGGGTTGCAGGGGCTGCCCGAGGAGTACTTCGAGTCGGCCCGGATCGACGGCGCGGGGGCCTGGGCGCGGCTGCGGTTCATCACGCTGCCGCTGCTCACGCCGCACTTCCTGTTCCTGCTGATCACCCAGTTCATCACGTCGTTCCAGGTCTTCGGGCTGATCTACGTGATGACCAAGGGCGGGCCGGGACACTCCACCAGCGTCTACATCTTCAACATCTACCAGAACGCGTTCGGCTTCGGGAAGGTCGGCTACGCCTCGGCGATGGCCTGGATCCTGTTCGCGGTGATCGCCGCCGTCACGTTCCTGCAGTGGCGGCTGCAGAAGAGGTGGGTGTTCTACACATGAGGATCGCCACCAAGACGTCGCAGTACGTCGTGATGACGCTGTTCGCGGTCGCGTTCCTGGCGCCGCTGGTCTGGATGATCAGCGCGTCGCTGCGGCCCGAGGCGCAGGTGCTGTCGGTACCGCCGCAGTTCCTGCCCAAGGACGCCCAGTGGGACAACTACCGGCAGATCTTCGAGCTGATCCCCGTCTTCTTGTGGAACAGCGTGAAGCTGGCCGGGCTGAACGTGATCGGCATCCTGATCGTCGCCTCGATGGCGGGCTACGCCTTTGCCCGCTTGAAGTTCGCCGGCCGGGACATCGCGTTCATGGTGCTGCTGGCCACGTCCATCATCCCCGGGATCGCGTACCTGATCCCGCAGTACATCGTGTTCCGGCACATCGGGTGGGTGGACACCCAGTACCCGCTGTGGGTGCCGAAGGTGCTCACGCCGGTCTTCGCGACCTTCCTGATGCGGCAGTCCTTCCTGACCGTGCCGAAGGAGCTGGAGGACGCCGGCAAGATCGACGGCGCCTCGACGTTCGGCATCTACTGGCGGATCATGCTGCCGCAGACCAAACCGGCCCTGGCCGCGATCGGGGTGTTCACCTTCCTCGAGTCGTGGAACGACCTGTTCGGGCCGTTGATCTACATCAACTCCGAGAACCTGCAGACGCTTCCGGTGGCGCTGGCCCAGTTCCAGGGCGAGTACTTCACCCAGATCAGTCTGCTGATGTGCGGTGCGACGGTCTCCGTCGTACCGGTGATCGCCGTCTTCCTTTTCGCGCAGCGCTATTTCATCCAAGGCATCACGATGACAGGAATGAAGGGGTGAGCGACGTGCCGGACCGGCTCGTAGCCATGCAGATCGGAGCGGTTTCGTTCGTCGACGAAGGCGTCGACCAGACACTGGACATCCTGGCCGACCGGGGCGCGGTGAACGCGCTCTTCCTGGCCACGCCGACCTGGACCCGGGGCACCGGCGGGCGGCAGATCCCCGGGCACCCGATTCCCGACCACGGTGGTCAGGAGTACGACCTGGGCTGGGTCGGCGGCAACTACGCGACCACGCACCCGCAGTACTACGGCAACACCGTGCTCGGCTCGGCCGGGGCGGCTCCCGAGCACCCGGGGCTCGACCTCTTCGACGAGGTGATCCCGAAGGCCCGCGAGCGCGGGATGAAGTCGTTCGCCTGGATGGAGGAGAGCGGTGGCGCCCGGCAGCTGCGGACGTACCCGAACTTCGCCAAGGTGCTCGAGGTCGACCCGTGGTCGCGGCCGGGCCGCCGGCCCTGCTTCAACAACCCCGACTACCGCAACTGGCACCTCGGCTTCGTCGAGGACTACCTGCAGAGCTACGACCTGGACGGCCTGGCCTGGTGCTCGGAGCGGCCCGGTCCACTGAACATGCTGATGCAGGGCACCGTCGACGTGCCCGAGATCGGCTGCTTCTGCCAGCACTGCAAGCAGATCGGCAAGGACCGCGGCATCGACGTCGACCGGGCGCAGCGCGGCTACCGCGAGCTGATCGAGTGGAACCAGCGGATCGGCGCCGGTGAGCGGCCGGCCGACGGGGCGTTCGTCACCTTCTGGCGGATCCTGCTGAACTTCCCCGAGGTCCTGGCCTGGCAGACGCTGTGGACCGAGAGCCAGCGCCAGATCTACCGCGACATCTACGGCGTCGCCAAGGCGATCAAGCCCGAGACCCAGGTCGGCTGGCACGTCTACCACAACATCTCGTTCAGCCCGTTCTACCGAGCGGACCAGGACTACGGCGAGATGGCCAAGTTCTCCGACTTCATCAAGGTGGTGATCTACAACAACTGCGCCGGGCCGCGCTTCTTCACCTGGGTGAAGAGCATCTGCGGCGCGCTGTTCGCCGACGCCGAGCCCGAGGACGTCTACCCGTTGATGATGAAGCTGCTGCAGCTCGACGAGGGCTCGTACGACAAGCTGCCGCAGACCGGGTTCACCGCCGACTACGTCCGGCGCGAGACCGAGCGTGCGGTCGCCGGGGTCGGTGGCCAGAGCGCGATCTACCCGGGCATCGACATCGACATCCCGGTCGGCGTCGCCAAGCAGCGCGGGCTGGAGGCGCCGCGCGACCTGGGCACGAAGATCAACTGGGACGACAACGAGGGCGACCTGACGACGTGCACGCGCGACAGCGTGCGCGACGCCGTACTGGCCGCGTTCGAAGGGGGTGCCGAAGGTGTCGTGCTGAGCCGGAAGTACTCCGAGATGGTGCTGGACAACCTGTCCGGCTCCGGTGACGCGCTGAAGAGCCTGGCCGGATGACCGGCGCACCCTGGTACCGGCGTACGCTGCGCTGGGCCCAGACGAACCTGACCGAGAAGGACCCGGCCCGGTACGATGCGGACTGGTGGCGCGGCCAGTGGCGCCGGACCAGGGTGCAGGGCGCGATCGTCAACGCCGGCGGCATCGTCGCGTACTACCCGAGCAAGTTCCCGCTGCATCATCGCGCCGAGTTCCTCGGCGACCGGGACCTGTACGGCGAGATCGTCGAGGCGGCGCGGGCCGAAGGGCTGACGGTGCTGGCGCGGATGGACTCGAACCGGGCGCACCAGCCCTTGTACGACGCGCACCCGGACTGGTTCGCTGTTGATGCGTCGGGTGCGCCCTACCGGGCGGGTGATCTGTACGTCGCCTGCGTGACCGGGCCGTACTACCGCGACTTCCTGACCGGCGTGCTCGAGGAGATCATCGAGAGGACCGCGCCGGACGGGATCACCGACAACAGCTGGAGCGGGCTCGGGCGGGACAGCATCTGCTACTGCGCGAACTGCCGCGAGAGCTTCGGGGAGAAACTGCCGGCCGCCGTCGACTGGGAGGACGCGGCGTACCGGCGGTGGATCCGGTGGAGCTACGAGCGGCGGCTCGCGGTGTGGGACCTGAACAACTCGGTGACGCAGCGTGCGGGCGGGCCCGATTGCTTGTGGATCGGGATGAACGGTGGGGAGGTCGTTGCGCAGAGCAAGCGGTTGCGGGACGACGCGGCGATCTGTGCGCGGGCGCCGATCTTCTTCCTGGACTCGCAGTGGCGGCATGACGAGTCGGGGTTTCAGGCGAACGCGGACACCGGGAAGCGGCTGCACGGGATGCTCGGGTGGGAGACGCTGATCCCGGAGAGCACGGCGATGTACGACGCGGGAACGCCGACGTTCCGGCTCGGCAGCAAGCCGGAGCCGGAGGCGCGGATGTGGGCGCTGGAGGGGTTCGCGGGTGGGATCCAGCCGTGGTGGCACCACATCGGGTCGGTGCACGAGGACCGGCGGCAGTACGGGACGGCGGAGGCGCTGTTCGGTTGGCATGCTGCTCATGAGCAGTACCTGGTGGATCGGGTGCCGGTGGCAACTGTTGGGTTGCTGTGGAGTCAACGCAGTGTGGACTTCCACGGGAAGGACGATCCGGAGACGGTGAGTCAGTTGCCGTACCGAGGGTGGGTCGACGCGCTGGTGCGAGCCCGCATTCCGTACTTGCCCACGGCATCTGTCGACAGCTCGTTTTCTGTTCTGGTGGTTCCCAACGTCGGCGTTCTGAGCGATGCCGAGTGTGCTGACTTGAAGGAGTATGTGGCGGGTGGGGGATCGCTCATCGTCACCGGGGAGTCCTCCCTCTACGACGAGTGGGGCGACCGCCGCGACGACTTCGCGCTGGGCTCGCTGCTCGGCGTACGGCACAGCGGGGAGCGGCAGGTGGGTGGGTCGTCGGGCAGCTGGGAGACCTACGACAGCCACAGCTACCTGCGGATCGAGGATCGCTCGGTGGCTGACGGGTTCGACGGGACCGACCTGCTGCCGTTCGGCGGCGCGCTCGAGGTAGTAGAGGGGACCGGAGCGCTGACGCTGGTGCCGCCGTTCCCGATCTACCCGCCGGAGAAGTCCTGGATGGCGGAGCCGCGGACCGACGTACCGGCGCTGGTGCTCGGCGAGCGGACGGCGTACCTGGCGGCCGACCTCGACCGGCTCTACGCGCGCTACCACCACCCGGACCACGGGCGGTTGCTGGCGAACCTCGTCAGGCGCTTCGCCGGGGAGCTCCCGTTGCGGGTCTCCGGTGCCGGGGTACTGGACTGCCAGGTGTACCGGCAGGGGTCGCGGACCGTCGTCCACCTGGTCAACCTCGACCAGGGCGGTGCGTGGCGCGGGCGGCTGGAGGAGTTCACGCCGGCCGGGCCGTTCACGGTGGCGGTGCGCGCTGACGGGAGCCGGGCCTCGCTGCTGGTCGGTGGCGGGGAGGCCGCGGTGACGCCGGAGGACGGCTGGATTACGGTCGAGGTGGACCGGATCACCGATCACGAAGTGTTGGTCGTCGAGTAGAGGAGCAGTTGTGGCAGTCGAGGTCACGGGACCCATGCACGAGCGGTACGACGAGATCCTCAGCGAGCGGGCGCTCGAGCTGATCGAGCAGCTGCACCGCGCGCTGAACCCGCGACGCCTGGAGCTGCTCGACCGGCGCCGCGCCCGGGTCGAGGAGATCGCCGCGGGCGGGTCGCTCGGCTTCCTGGCCGAGACTGCCGGCGTCCGGGACGACCCGGAGTGGCGGGTCGCCGACCCGGCGCCCGGGCTGGTCGACCGGCGGGTGGAGATCACCGGGCCGACCGACCGGAAGATGACGATCAACGCGCTGAACTCCGGCGCGAAGGTGTGGCTGGCCGACCACGAGGACGCCAACACGCCGCTGTGGGAGAACGTGATCGGCGGGCAGCTCAACCTGCTCGACGCGATCACCCGCAAGATCGACTTCACCAGCGAGGCCGGCAAGTCGTACGCGCTGAAGCCGGACGACGAGCTCGCGACCATCGTCGTCCGGCCCCGCGGCTGGCACCTGCCGGAGAAGCACCTGCTCGTCGACGGCGAGCGGACGTCGGGGTCGCTGGTCGACTTCGCGCTCTACCTGACCGCGTGCGGGCAGCTGCAGCTCGACCGCGGGCAGGGGTCGTACTTCTACCTGCCGAAGATGGAGTCGCACCTCGAGGCGCGGCTGTGGAACGACGCGTTCGTGCTCGCGCAGGAGTTCCTCGGGATTCCCCGCGGCACGATCCGGGCGACGGTGCTGATCGAGACCTACCCGGCGGCGTTCGAGATGGAGGAGATCCTGTACGAGCTGCGCGAGCACTCGGCCGGGCTGAACGCCGGGCGCTGGGACTTCATGTTCAGCGTGATCAAGACCTACCGCACCCGCGGTGCTGACTTCCAGCTGCCCGACCGCAACAGCGTCACGATGACGGTGCCGTTCATGCGCGCGTACACCGAGCTGCTGGTGCAGACCTGCCACAAGCGCGGCGCGCACGCGATCGGCGGTATGGCCGCGTTCATCCCGAGCAAGGACCCGGCCGTCAACGAGCAGGCCTTCGCCAAGGTCGAGGCCGACAAGACCCGCGAGGCCGGCGACGGCTTCGACGGCTCCTGGGTCGCCCACCCCGGCATGGTCGACACCTGCCGCGAGGTCTTCGACAAGGTCCTCGGCTCCACACCGAACCAGCTCGGCAAGCTCCGCGAAGACGTCTCCGTCACCGAGGCCCAGCTCCTCGACGTGGCCGCCACCCCCGGCGAGGTCACCGAAGCCGGCCTCCGCAACAACATCAGCGTCGCCATCCAGTACCTGGCCGCTTGGCTGCAGGGCACCGGCGCCGTAGGCATCTTCAACCTGATGGAAGACGCCGCCACCGCCGAGATCTCCCGCTCCCAGATCTGGCAGTGGCGCCAGAACGCCGTCGTCCTCGACACCGGCGCCACAGTCACCGCCGACCTCGTCACCCAACTCGCCGACGAGGAAATCACCAAACTCGGCGACGACCCTTCGCTCTACAAGGACGCCCGGGAAACCTTCCTGGAAGTAGCCATCGCCGACGACTACGCCGACTTCCTCACGCTCCCGGCGTACGAACGCATGCCGTAGTCCGCGACCCCGCCGCCGGACCTACCGCACTCCCAGGTCCGGCGGCGGTTCCACGTTCACCGTCGGAATCCCCCCACCGGCCCGCGCGATCACCGCCACCGACGGCTCACCACCCGGACACCGCCCCGGCGCCGTCTCGACCTTCCCCGCCCACAGCACCGGCACCTCGAACGCCTTCGTCCGCAACATCCCCGCCGTCGGATCCGCGGCGACCAGCTCAGCCTTTCGAATCACACGAACCGGCTCAGGCACGAGGGCTCCGTTCCTGGGGGAATCAGTGCGGTAAAGGCTAGTTCGCGAACTGCGCTTGCAGGGTTTTCACTGCGGGGGCTATCTCGGCGTAGACGCCGGGGTAGCCCTTTTCGGCGCAGCCTTTGCCCCAGGAGACGGTGCCGAGGAGGCGGCCGTTGAGGACGAGGGGGCCGCCGGAGTCGCCTTGGCAGGCGTCTTTGCCGCCGTTGAGGTAGCCGGCGCAGATGTTGGTGGCGGCGGCGTAGCCGTTGTCGACGTACTCGGGGTTGGCCAGGCAGGTGGCGTCGCCGAGGTCGGGGACGGCGAGTTTGTGGAAGGTGTCGGCGGGGCCGGTGTTCTGGGTTTCGCCCCAGCCGAAGACGGTGGGGACGACGCCTTTGCGGTCGGCCTTGGGGTTGGTTTCCAGGGCGATCAACGGGACGCCGGTGATCGGGGTGCTGAGGGTGAGGACGGCGAAGTCGTTGCGGTTGGCCTGGTCGTTGTAGCCGGGGTGGATCCAGACCTTGCTGATCTGCGAGGTCCGGCCGCCGCGAGTGTCGAGCAGTTCGGCGCGGCCTTGTACGACGGTGTAGGTGTCGATCGGCTTGGTCATGCAGTGGGCGGCGGTCAGCACCTTGTTCGGGCGGACCAGTGCGCCGCCGCACCAGCGGCCGCTGTCGTTCGCCGAGCGGGAGTTGGTCAGGGCGACCGCCCACGGCGCCTCCGACAGGGCCGCGAGCGTGCCGCCGACGATCTGACTTCGGTCCGTCGCGGCGGTCGAAACCCCCGAGATCGTCAGGACCAGGACGCCGGCGATCGCCGCGGCACGCTTCATCATGGCAACGAACGTACTCTCTGTACGCGACCGATTGCGGTAGGCGACCGCGTCAGCTGGCGACCTGTCCTTCCGGTACGGCGCCCCACGCGCTCAGCAGGTGCACGGCGACCAGATTGTCGACCGCCAGGCAGCAGGCGGCCCCGAAGAGGATGTCGCCGACCGCCTCGGGGCGCTCCTCGGCGTACGCCCCGCACAGGTCGTGCGCAGCGATCTGCTCGTGGACGGCGTCCGCCTCGACGTGCTCGGTGAAGTACTGGGCCTGCTCGTCCGTCGCGCCGAGCCGCGCCGCGCCGCTGGCGTAGCGGCGGTTCGGCAGCGTCGACGTCATCTCCAGCGCGGCCAGGTGCCCGAGCAGCGCGCCCGTCCACCGGCCGTGCAGCGCGAACAGCGACATGGTGTTGGACAGCGCGAGCGTGACGCCGGGGACGTCCGGCACGTACCGGCCGTAGCTGTCGTCGAGGCCGAGCCAGCGCATCGTCGTCCGGAACAGCTCGGCGTGCATGCGCTCGGCGCGGCCGCCGCCGTACTCGTCGGCCTGGATCTCCACCAGGGCAGCCTTCACGGCACCGTCGAGGCGCGGGATCCCGTAGCTGTGCGGATCCGCTTCCTTGAGCTGGTAGACCGAGCGGTTCATCACGAACTCGCGGAACTCGTCCAGCGTCGCGTGCCGGTGCAGGTACGCCGCCAGCGACGGCCCGTCGTCCGCGTCGATCAGGGCGCGCAACTGGTCGGCGACCGGAGTCGTTGCCGAGGGCTCCTGCTTGG
Source organism: Kribbella sp. NPDC104740 (assembly GCF_055583505.1). Taxonomy (NCBI): domain Bacteria; kingdom Bacillati; phylum Actinomycetota; class Actinomycetes; order Propionibacteriales; family Kribbellaceae; genus Kribbella; species Kribbella sp. NPDC104740. The sequence continues at coordinate 402,746 of NZ_JBVJNV010000001.1, forward strand.
TGAGCGTCCGGAGCCAGCCGGTGAAGGGTTCCTCGAGCTCGGCGCGGAACGCGAGCAGGTCGGGATCCCACTCGGCCTCCGGGTCGACGCCGTCGAAACCGCGGTAGTGCAGCTCGTAGCAGCACCACAGCGCGAGCTGGAAATCGTCGTCGAGCACCTGCGCCTGGCCGAGGCCGGGGTACGGCGTACGCGCGCCGTGCAGGTGGTCGATCACCCATCCGCTGAGGGGCCCGCGAGGGGGTGGAAGTCGCATCGAACACTCCTTTGAACCGTGGGCTGACCGGTACCCCGATTCATGCCGGGTACCGGACGGTCATGAGCGACTCCGTGATCCGCGCGTACCCCGACGGCCCGTTGATCGTCCGTGGCGACTTCGTCCTGCAGGACGAGAACGGCGCCGAGATCACCCCCGAGCGCGGCACGATCGCGCTCTGCCGCTGCGGCCGGTCGGCGCTGAAACCGCTTTGCGACGGAACCCACGCGCTGGCCCGGCGCGGGCCTCGCCCCGGAAAGTAGGTCCCAGGGGGGAGACTGGCGGGGAACACCCGTTGGGAGGGGGCAACTATGGAGTCGGTGCGCGCGGAATCGCCGGACCTGCGGCAGTTGGCGGAGGTGATGACCGAGGTCGCCGCGTCGATCCAGTCACCGATGGCGCTGGAGAAGACGCTGCTGGTGATCACCCAGAGCGCGGCCGAGACCGTACCGGGGATCGTCGAGGTGAGCATCTCGCTGACCCGCAAGGACGGCCGGATCGACACGCTCGCGCCGACCGGGCCGCTGGCGACGCGGGCCGACGTCCTTCAGTACGAACTGCACGAGGGGCCGTGCCTGGACGCCGCGCTGGGTGAGCCGGTGGTGATGGTCGGTGATCTGGCGACGGACTCGCGCTGGCCGGAGTTCGGGCCGCGGGCGGCAGAGCTCGGTCTGGGGGCGCATCTGGCGTTCCAGTTCCGCGCGGAGCCGCATGCGCGGGGCGCGTTGAACCTGTACTCGACCAAGCCGTACGGGATCGACGACGACTCCGTGCATCTGGGCAGCCTGTTCGCCGGGCAGGTGGCGCTGGCGATGGGGTGGGCGCGGCAGGGCGAGACGATGTCGGAGGCGCTGGCGACGCGGAACGTGATCGGCCAGGCGGTCGGGATCGTGATGGAGCGGTACACGCTGGACGACGACCGGGCGTTCGCGTTCCTGGCCCGGCTGTCGCAGTCGGGCAACGTCAAGCTCCGGCAGGTGGCGGCGGCGATCGTCGAGGCGGCCAACCAGAACGCGCAGACCGGGCGCACGACCACGGCGAAACCCGAGCCCACGCCGGAGCCGACCGCTCAGTAGACGTGTGCCGTCCGCTGCGTACGGGCACGGGGACGTATGACTGTCTACGGCTTCCATGCCTCGCACGAACAGGTCCCGCCCGCCGGCCTGCTGCAAGCGGTGGTGCGGGCAGAACAAGCCGGCTTCACAGCGGCCATGTGTTCCGACCACTTCAGCCCCTGGAGCCTCCGCCAGAACGAGTCCGGCTTCGCCTGGTCCTGGCTCGGCGCGGCGCTCCAGGCGACCGACCTCACCTTCGGCGTCGTCAACGCACCAGGCCAGCGCTACCACCCCGCGATCATCGCCCAGGCGATCGGCACGCTGAGCTCGATGTACCCCGGCCGCTTCTGGGCCGCTCTGGGCACCGGCGAGGCCAGCAACGAGCACATCACCGGGGAGCGCTGGCCCGACAAGCAGCAGCGCACCGAGCGCCTCGAGCAGGCGGTCGACGTGATCCGCCGCCTCCTGCGTGGCGACGAGGTCAGCCAACGAGGCCTGGTCACCGTCGACCGAGCCCGGCTCTGGACGCTACCCACTGAGGTGCCGGCCCTGCTCGGCGCAGCAGTCTCGGAGCGTACGGCGCAGTGGTGCGCCGGCTGGGCCGACGGCCTGATCACCGTCAACGCCGAACCGGACCACCTGCGCCGCATCGTCTCGGCGTACAAGGAAGCAGGCGGCCGCGGCAAGGTCTGCCTCCAGGTGCACCTGAGCTACGCAGCCAGCGACGAGGAGGCTCTGGCGATCGCCCACGACCAGTGGCGCAGCAACGTGTTCCCGCCGCCGTTCTGCTGGGACACCGACACAGCGGAGTCCTTCGACCTCGCAGCTGAGCACGTTCCGCCGGAGGCGATGCACAAGACCGTGCACGTCTCCTCCGACCCCGCCCGCCACGCGGAGTGGCTCAACGCCTACGCGGCACTCGGGTTCGACGCCATCTACCTGCACCACGTCGGCCAGGAGCAGACGGAGTTCGTCGACGTGTTCGGCGACAAGGTGCTGCCGCAGCTGGAGGTGACTCGCCCGTGAGGCTGACCGAGACCGCCGACATCTGGTGGAAGAACGCCGTCGTCTACTGCCTGGACATCGAGACGTTCTTCGACACCGACGGCGACGGCCGCGGCGACATCCGCGGCCTGTCGCAGCGGATCGACCACCTGGCCGAGCTGGGCGTCACCTGCCTGTGGCTGATGCCGTTCTACCCGACACCGGACCGCGACGACGGCTACGACATCACCGACTTCTACGGCGTCGACCCGCGGCTGGGCACGCACGGCGACCTGGTCGAGCTGATCACGCTGGCGCAGGACCGCGGCATGCGGGTGATCGCCGACCTGGTCGTCAACCACACCTCCGACCAGCACCCGTGGTTCCGGAGCGCGCGGGAGTCGCGCGAGTCGCCGTACCGGGACTGGTACGTCTGGCGCGACCAGCCGCCGGAGAACGCGGCGGAGGGGATCGTCTTCCCCGACCAGGAGACCAGCCTCTGGCAGTACGACGAGCAGGCGGGCCAGTACTACCTGCACCGGTTCTACAAGCACCAGCCGGACCTGGACATCACCAACCCGGAGGTGCGCGACGAGATCATCCGGGTGATCGGCTTCTGGCTGCAGCTGGGCATCTCCGGCTTCCGGGTGGACGCCGTACCGTTCCTGCTCGACACCGACGGCGCGCTGGACCCGGACAACCTGCCGGACCCGCACGACTACCTGCGCGACCTGCGGGCGTTCCTGAGCCGCCGGAGCGGGCAGGCGGTGCTGCTGGGGGAGGTGAACCTGCCGTACAAGGAGACCCGGCAGTTCTTCGGGGACGAGGACGGCGACGAGCTGACCATGTGCTTCGACTTCATCGGGATGCAGAAGATGTACCTGTCGCTGGCCCGGCAGGACCCGGCTGAGCTGGTCAAGGCGCTCCGCGAGCGGCCGGCCCCGCCGGAGGAGGCGCAGTGGGGCACGTTCGTCCGCAACCACGACGAGCTGACGCTGGACAAGCTGTCCGACGAGGAGAAGCAGGAGGTGTTCGCCGCCTTCGGCCCGGACGAGGACATGCAGCTCTACGGGCGTGGGCTGCGCAGGCGGCTGCCTCCGATGCTCGGCAACGACCAGCGGCGGCTACGGATGGTCTACAGCCTGCTCTTCTCCCTGCCCGGTACGCCGGTGCTGTTCTACGGCGAGGAGATCGGCATGGGGGAGAACCTGGCGATGGAGGGCCGCAACGCCGTACGGACTCCGATGCAGTGGACCGCCTCGGTGAACGGCGGTTTCTCGACCGCCGACGCGGCGGACCTGGCCGGTCAGGTCGTCACCGGAGACCTGTCCCCGGAGCACGTCAACGTGGCCGCCCAGCGGCGCGACCCGGACTCGCTGCTCAACTGGATCAAGCTGCTGATCCAGCGCTACCGGGAGACGCCGGAGCTGTCCTGGGGCGACTGCACGGTTCTGGAGCACGAGTCGCCGACCGTGCTCGCGCACTGTTCGGCGTACGAGGACGGGTGCGTGGTCACGGCCCACAACTTCTCCGCCGAGCCGGCTGCCGTGACGCTGGCGGTGTCGGGCACCGGCGTCGGCGTACAGGCTGTTGACCTGCTCCAACCCGGTACGGCGGAAGTCGCCGAGGACGGCACTGTCCGGCTCGAGTTGGAGCCGTACGGTAGTCGCTGGTTGCGGGTGGTTCAGCCGGGTGATCGCTACATCCTCTGAGACCCTGGGCGCGGGGTAGGTTCACGCGGTGAAGCTGACCCCCGCCCAGCCCGGCCACGTCGTCGGAGCGTCGTTCGGACTCGTGTTCATCCTCGTCAACTCCGCGAAGCTGGGCTCACCCGGGCGCGCGATCGTCAGCGCGGTGGCGATCGCCGCGGCGCTGCTGGTGCTGGTGGCGTTCGTCCAGCTGCTGCGGGCCGGTGGTCCGCGCAAGCCGCAGCAGCAGTCTGCTCGCGGGTACTTCGCGATCGTCGCCGCCGAGGTGGTGCTGCTGTTCGGCGGGCTGGCCGTGCTGAACAGGGTCGAGCCGACCGCTGCCGTCGGCTGGGTGGCGCTGGTCGTCGGGCTGCACTTCGTCGCGTTCGCGTACTGGTGGATGCGCGGCAACCGGGAGATGCTCGCGATCGGCGTAGTGATGTCGGTACTCGGGGTGATCGGGCTGGTGATCGCCTTCGCCCAGCAGGACCGGCCGCTGGTGGGTCTGGTCGCTGGGGTCGGCTCCGGCGTCGTGCTGCTCGGCAACGCCGTACTGGCGTCGCTCGGCCTTGTCGGCTCCCAGGAGCGGGCTGCGGCGTTGCAGTAAGTAGCAATACGCAGGCGTTTGGTCTGGTCCCTCTGAAATACTCGCGGCGGCCGCCTGCCCTGTGAGGAGTTCTTGTGAGGTTGTGGAAGATCGTTGTGCCCTTCGCGGTACTTGCGACGGGCGTGCTGCCCGCGCAGGCCGCCGGGGACAAGACCGTCGAGTACCGCGGCTACCAGGTCACGGTGCCCGCCGACTGGCAGGTCGTCGACCTGGCGAAGAACCCGACCGCGTGTGTCCGGTTCGACCGCCCTGCCGTGTACCTGGGGAAGAGCACTGCCCAGCCGGACTGCCCGGCGAGCCTGACCGGACGCAGCCAGGGACTGGTGCTGGAGCCGCTGACCCGGGCTGCTCGGACTACTCCTGGCGAGGTCCAGGAGGCTGTTGCTGACGCGGGAGTGCTTGCTACGGCGTACTACAGCGCTGGTGGTGAGCAGGGGGCGCGTGAGGTGCTGGACACGGGCCGGGTGACCGGCAAGGTCAGCCGGGTCGCTCAGCCGCGTGCTGCTGCTGTGGCGCCGTCCGTGGTTGCTACCGGCAACCTGCAGGGTGGGTTCGCGTTCGACGCTTGTACGGCGCCTAGCCAGGCGGCGATGGATGCGTGGTTGTACCCGAGCTCGGGGTACAAGGCGGTGGGGATCTACACGAGCGGTGAGCACCGCGCCTGCGGCCAGCCGAACCTGACCCCTGAGTGGGTCGCCACGAACGCTGCCAAGGGGTGGCAGTTCCTGCTGATCGACGTCGGCATGCAGGCCCCCTGCAGCACCCAATCCACCCGGATGTCGGCGGACCCGGCCACTGCGCGGGCGCAGGGCCGGACTGCTGCGGCCAACGCGGTCGCCTCTGCCCAACTGCTCGGGTTCGCGCAGCGCAGCGCGATCTACAGCGACATCGAGGCCTACACGTCGACTGCGGCGTGCAAGGCGGCGGTGCTGTCGTACCTGAGTGGCTGGACGCTCGAACTGAACACCCGTGGTTATGTCGGTGGCGCGTACGTCGCTGCTGCTTCCGGTGGTGTCGATCTGGCCAGCGCGTACAACAACACGGCCTACACCCGGCCGGACAACCTCTGGTTCGCTCGCTGGAACATGGTCACCAACACCACCGACGACAAGTACATCCCGTCGACCATGTGGACCAATCGTCAGCGCGTTCACCAGTACCAGGGTGACCACTTCGAGACGCACGGTGGCGTGCAGATCGAGATCGACAGCAACGCGGTGAACCTCACCGCCCCTCCTGCCGCGCTCACCGGGTTCGACGCGACCGGCGCCTACTCCACCGCCGCCCTCAAGTGGAACGCCGCCCCCGCCGGCAGCCAGGTGATCGTCCGCCGCAACACCGGCACCACCCCGCCGCCGCTGCCGAACGTCGGCACCGCCGTCTACACCGGCACCGCGGGCTCCACCACCGCCACCGGGCTCGCCAACGCGACCAGCTACGCGTTCCGGGCCTGGGTGAAGGACAGCAGCGGCAAGATCGGCCCCGGCGTGGACACCGTGCTCGTCGGCACCGGCGCTACCGTCGCGGCGAGCGCTCCGGCGATCAGCTACGGCGGCGCGGTCACGCTCTACACCCGCGCCACCCGCAAGGACACCGGCGCCTCGCTCACCGGCGTACCGCTGTCGCTCTACGCGCGGGCGAAGAACAGCTCGACCTGGCGCGAGGTCGCCAAGGTCACCTCCGACGGCACCGGTCAGGCGTCGTCGGTGCAGAAGCCGACCGTCTCGACGGTGTACGCGTGGGGCTACAACGGCTCCCCGGACCTGCTCGGCTCGCGCAGCGGCAACGCCACGATCGAGGTCAAGCCGACCATCACGATCAACCTGGCGACCGCCATCAAGCTGGGCGCCACCACGCCGGTCTACGGGTTCCTCCGCCCGCAGCACCCCGGCACGACGGTCTACCTCCAGCGACTCACCGGCCCGTCCTGGCCGACCGTGGCCACGGCGAAACTGAACGCGACCGGCAACTACGGCTTCAGCATCAAGCCGACGCTGCGCGGTACGTCGTACTACCGCGTCGTCTGGCTCGCCGACGCCGACCACGCCACCGTGGTGAGCGTCACGAAGGGCGTCGCCGTCAGTTGAGGTGAACACCTGGCGTGAAAACACGCCAGCGTTGCCCGGATGGGGATAGGGATGGGTACCTTCGTCGAGTGCAGAAATGGCCAGGTCGTCCCTATCCCCTCGGAGCCACGTACGACGGCTCCGGTACGAACTTCGCGTTGTTCTCGGAGGTTGCCGAACAAGTTGACCTGGCACTGATCGGGGACGACGGGTCGGAGCAGCTGGTCCAGCTGACCGAGGTGGACGGGTTCGTGTGGCACGCGTACCTGCCCGCGGTGCAGCCGGGGCAGCGGTACGGCTACCGGGTGCACGGCCCGTACGAGCCGGCCGCCGGGCACCGGTGCAACCCGTCGAAGCTGCTGCTGGACCCGTACGCGAAAGCCGTCGACGGGCAGATCGACGCCGACGAGTCGCTGTTCAGCTACCGGTTCGCCGAGCCGGACGAGCTGAACACGATGGACAACCGGGAGCACACGATGCTGTCGGTCGTCACCAACCCGTTCTTCGACTGGGGCAACGACCGGCCGCCGGGCCACGCGTACCACGAGACCGTGATCTACGAGGCGCACGTCAAGGGCCTGACGAAGACCCATCCGGGGCTGCCCGAGGAGATCCGCGGCACCTACGCCGGGATCGGGCACCCGGCGATCGTCGAGCACCTCAAGGAGCTCGGGGTGACCGCGATCGAGCTGATGCCGGTGCACCAGTTCGCCGATGACGGGCACCTGCAGGAGCGCGGGCTGTCCAACTACTGGGGCTACAACACGATCGGTTTCTTCGCCCCGCACAACGCCTACTCCTCGACCGGCACCCGCGGCCAGCAGGTGACCGAGTTCAAGACCATGGTCCAGGCGCTGCACGAGGCTGACATCGAGGTGATCCTCGACGTCGTCTACAACCACACCGCCGAGGGCAACGAGATGGGCCCGACGCTGTCGTTCAAGGGCATCGACAACGCGGCGTACTACCGGCTGGTCGACCAGGACAAGTCGCACTACTACGACACCACCGGTACCGGCAACAGCCTGCTGATGCGGCACCCGCACGTCCTGCAGCTGATCATGGACTCGCTGCGCTACTGGGTCACCGAGATGCACGTGGACGGCTTCCGCTTCGACCTGGCGGCCACGCTGGCCCGCCAGTTCCACGAGGTGGACCGGCTGTCGGCGTTCTTCGACCTGGTCCAGCAGGACCCGGTGGTCAGCCAGGTGAAGCTGATCGCCGAGCCGTGGGACGTCGGCGACGGCGGCTACCAGGTCGGCAACTTCCCGCCGCTGTGGACGGAGTGGAACGGCAAGTACCGCGACACCGTGCGGGACTTCTGGCGCGGCGAGAAGTACACGCTGGCCGAGTTCGCCTCCCGGCTGACCGGCTCCTCGGACCTGTACCAGGACGACAGCCGGCGGCCGATCGCGAGCATCAACTTCGTCACCGCGCACGACGGGTTCACGCTGCGCGACCTGGTCTCGTACAACGACAAGCACAACGACGCCAACGGCGAGGGCGGCCGCGACGGCGAGAGCCACAACCGGTCCTGGAACTCCGGGGCCGAGGGCGAGACCGAGGACGCGGCGGTGCTCGCGCTGCGGGCCCGGCAGCAGCGCAACTTCCTGACCACGCTGCTGGTCTCCCAGGGCGTGCCGATGGTCGCGCACGGCGACGAGCTCGGCCGCACTCAGGGCGGCAACAACAACGTCTACTGCCAGGACAACGAGATCGCCTGGGTGGACTGGGACCTGTCGGACGCGCAGAAGGACCTGCTGGAGTTCACCCGGTCGCTGGTCCGGCTGCGCACCGAGCACCCGGTGCTGCGCCGGCGCCGGTTCTTCCACGGCGACCAGGGCGTGGACGGGCTGGGCGACCTGGTCTGGTTCACGCCGAAGGGCACCGAGATGCAGGACGCCGACTGGGGTCGCGACGACGCCCGGGCGATCGCGGTGTTCCTCAACGGCGACGCCATCTCCGAGCCGGACCCCCGCGGCGAGCCGGTGGTCGACGACTCGTTCCTGATCCTGATGAACAGCGACCACCAGCCGCTCGACTTCCTGCTCCCGGCCAAGGAGTACGGCGAGTCCTGGACGGTGGTGGTCGACACCAGCAGCGCGACCGGTGGGGCGAGCGACGAGCCACACGAGGCGGGCAGCACGATCAGCATCGAGGCCCGGGGGTCGCTGGTCCTGACTCGACCGCGGCAGGCTGCCGGATGACAGCTGTACCGCTGTCGACGTATCGGTTGCAGATCAATGGCGCTTTCGGGTTCGATGACGCGGCGGAGGTTGTGGAGTATCTGCATGACCTCGGCGTCTCGCACGCCTATCTGTCGCCGATTCTCCAGGCGGCGCCTGGGTCGATGCATGGGTACGACGTGGTCGACCACAGCCGGTTGTCGGAGCCTGCTGGTGGTCGGCCGGCGTTCGACCGGCTGACCGATAAGCTGGCCGACCACCGGATGGGGGCGATCGCTGACGTCGTGCCGAACCACGTGGCGGTGCCGACGCCGGCGCGGCTCAACACCGCGCTCTGGTCGGTGCTGCGGGACGGGCCGGGTTCGCCGTACGCGGAGTGGTTCGACGTCGACTGGGGTTCCGGGAACCAGCCGCTGCTGATGGCGGTGCTCGGGAACCGGATCGGCAAGGTGCTGGCCGACGGTGAGCTGTCGGTCGACAGCAGTGGCGACGAGCCGGTACTGCGCTACTACGAGCACGAGTACCCCCTGCGCCCCGGCACCGAGCACCTGCCGATCGCTGAGCTGGTGACCGAGCAGTGGTACCGCCTGGCGCACTGGCGGGTCGCTGACGAGGAGCTGAACTACCGGCGCTTCTTCGACGTGGACACGCTGGCAGCTGTCCGGGTGGAGACGCAGGAGGTCTTCGAGGCGACGCACGAGCTGCTGTTCGCGCTGCTGCACGAGGGCAAGCTGCACGGCTTCCGCATCGACCACCCGGACGGCCTGGCCGACCCCCGCGGGTACCTGCGCCGCCTGGCCGAGCGGACCGGCGGCGCCTGGGTAGTGGTCGAGAAGATCCTCGAAGGCGACGAGCAGCTGCCTCGCGACTGGCCCTGTGCCGGTACGACGGGCTACGACGCGCTGCTGCGCGTCGGCGGGCTCTTCGTCGACCCGGCGGGCGCCGCGCCGCTGGCGGCGTACCACTCGGACCTGACCGGTCAGCCGGCCGACTTCGCCCCGGTGGTGGAGGAGGCGAAGCGGGAGATCGTCAAGCACGGCCAGTACGCCGAGGTGCACCGGCTGGTCGAGCTGCTGGCCCGCATCTGCCAGGACGACGTCCGCCTGCGTGACCACACCCGCCGTGCGTTCCACGAGGTCGTGGTCGAGCTGCTGGTCAACTTCGACCGCTACCGGGCGTACGTCGTACCGGGAGAGGCGGCGCCAGCCGAGGCGGTGGCGGAGCTGGAGCACGTGGCCGAGCTCGCCCGGCGGAACCTGGACGAGGAGCAGCAGGAGACGCTCGACCTGGTCCGCGACCTGCTGCTCGGCCGCGAGGCCGGGACGGCGAGCCGGATCGACGAGCGGGCGCGGCACGAGCTGATCGTGCGGTTCCAGCAGACCTGTGGCCCGGTGATGGCCAAGGGCGTCGAGGACACCGCGTTCTACCGCTGGTTCCGGCTCAGCTCGCTCAACGAGGTCGGCGGCGACCCGGAGCACTTCGGCGTCTCGCCGGAGGAGTTCCACGCGTACGCTGCCCGCCTGAACGAGCACTGGCCGCGCACGATGACCACCCTCTCGACGCACGACACCAAGCGGTCCGAGGACGTCCGGGCCCGGCTGAGCGTGCTCTCCGAGCAGCCGGCCGCCTGGGTCGAGGCGGTCCGGTCCTGGCGGGTGCAGTCCGAGGACTACCGCGACTCGCTGCTGGACGGCAGCACGGAGTACCTGATCTGGCAGACCCTGCTGGGGACGTGGGACGACGGCCCACTCGCCGAGGACCGGCTGCAGGCTTACCTGCAGAAGGCGATCCGGGAGGGCAAGCGGCACACCAGCTGGACCTCACCGGACAGTGAGTACGAGGAGGCGGTCGCCGCCTTCGCGACGGCGGTCCTGGGCGACTCCGAGCTGCTTGAGTCCGTACGCCGGTTCGCTGACGCGCAGGCGCCGTACGTGCGGGCAGCGACGCTCGGGCAGAAGCTGGTGCAGCTCACCATGCCCGGCGTACCGGACGTGTACCAGGGCAGCGAGCTGGTCGACCTGTCGCTCGTCGACCCGGACAACCGGCGCCCGGTCGACTACCAGGAGCGCATCCAGCGGCTGGCCCGGCTGGACGCTGGTGGCTCTCCTCAAGACCTGGCCGACGAGAAGCTGCTGGTGACGTCCAGGGCGCTCCGGCTACGCCGGCAGAACCCGGGAGCGTTCGCGGGCAGCTACACGCCGCTGCCGACGTCCAACGGGCATGCGGTCGCGTTCGCTCGCGGGAACGAGGTCATCACGCTGGCGACGCGGCTGCCGGTCGCGCTGCACCGGCTCGGCGGCTGGGGCGACTCGGCCGTCGTGCTGCCGTCAGGGGACTGGCAGGACGTGTTGACGGGCCGGTCCGTGGGTAGTGGAGCGGCTCGGATCGACGAGCTGCTGGCTGAGCTTCCGGTGGCGCTGCTCGCGAGGAGCTGAGGAATGCACACCTTCTCTGTCTGGGCGCCTGACGCGTCGGAAGTCGCCCTGGTGCTGAACGAACGCCTGGCGATGGCCAAGTCGGCCGACGGCTGGTGGTCGCTGGAGGTCGCCGACGCCGGGCACGGCACCGACTACGCGTTCTCCGTCGACGGCGGCGACCCGATGCCCGATCCGCGGAGCGCCTGGCAGCCGGACGGCGTCCATGGGCCCAGCAGGGTGTTCGACGCGTCCCGCTTCGGCTGGAGCGACTCGGACTGGCGCGGGCAGGAGGTGCGCGGGGCTGTCTTCTACGAGCTGCACCTGGGCACGTTCACCCCCGAGGGCACGCTGGAAGCAGCTGCCGGGCACCTGGACTACCTGGTCGCGCTCGGCGTACAGGTGGTGTCGCTGCTCCCGGTAGCCGCGTTCCCGGGCAAGCACGGCTGGGGCTACGACGGCGTCGACCTGTACGCCGTGCACGCGCCGTACGGCGGACCGGAGGCGCTGCAGCGCTTCGTCGACCAGTGCCATGCGGTCGGGCTGGCGGTCTGCCTGGACGTCGTCTACAACCACCTCGGGCCGTCCGGGAACTACCTGGGCTCGTTCGGGCCGTACTTCACCGACAAGCACACGACCCCGTGGGGTCCGGCGGTCAACCTGGACGACACCGGCTCGGTGGAGGTCCGCCGCTGGATCTGCGACAACGCCCTGCGCTGGTTCCGCGACTTCCACATCGACGCGCTGAGGCTGGACGCCGTCCACGCGCTGCAGGACGACAGCCCGCAGCACCTGCTCGCCCAGCTCTCCGACGAGACGGCTGCGCTGGCTGCCGAGTTGGGCCGGCCGCTGGGACTGGTGGCCGAGTCGGACCTCAACGACCCGGCCATGGTGACCCCGGTCGCCGACGGCGGGATGGGGATGACCGCGCAGTGGAGCGACGACTACCACCACGCGCTGCACACGCTGCTGACCGGTGAGCGGGCCGGGTACTACGAGGACTTCGCGCAGCCCGGTGTGTTCGAGAAGGTGCTCACCCAGGTGTTCCTGCACGACGGGTCGTACTCCTCGTTCCGCGGCAAGGACTGGGGACGCCCGGTCGACCCGTCGGTGCACCGGGGCTCGGAGTTCCTCGCCTACACCTCCAACCACGACCAGGTCGGCAACCGGGCGCTCGGCGACCGCCCGGCGCTCTCACCCGGCCAGCTGGCGATCGGCGCCGCGCTGGTGATCACCTCGCCGTACACGCCGATGCTGTTCATGGGCGAGGAGTGGGGCGCGTCGACGCCGTGGCGGTTCTTCACCGACCACGAGGAGCCGGAGCTGGCCGACGCGGTCCGCAACGGGCGGCGCAGCGAGTTCGCGGCCTTCGGCTGGGACGCCGACGAGATCCCGGACCCGCAGGACCCGGAGACGTGGCGGTCGTCGGTGCTGGACTGGACCGAGGTGGACCAGTCACCGCACCGGGAGCTGCTGGCCTGGTACCGCGACCTGCTGGCGCTGCGGGCCCGCAACGACGACCTGCGCGACGACCGGCTCGGCTCGGTCGCGGTGACGTCGGGGGAGGGCTGGCTGGTGGTCGCCCGGGGTGCGTTGCGAGTAGTCGCCAACTTGTCCGGCGACGAGCAGGTGGTGCCGGTCGACGGGCGGCCGTCGTACGAGGTGATGGTGTTCGGGACGAGCGAGCCGATCGCTCAGGGGATAAGGCTTTCCGGGCACGCGGTCGCGATCTACGCGGTTTGATCACGACCAACTCAATTTCGTGAATCCCTTGTGTTGCAGGGGTCTGGTGACGGACTGTGGAAAGAGCACCGGGGGGTGACAGGGAGGACCGCAGTGACTGTTGGAGGGACCGACACCTACTACGACTACGACGAGAAGCAGTGGAAGAGCAGGCGGCTGGGCGGCGGACCGATCCGTCGCGGCCCGGTCTGCCCGGCGCCACGCACCGAGCACCAACCGGCCGACCGGCACCCAGCCGGCCGCGACCGCAAGACCAGGGACGACAAGATCCTGACCTGAACCACCCCGGGTGGCCTCACCCACCCACCGAACTGTGCAGGCCGGCGGCGATCGCGACGTCGTCGGCCAGCAGTGCGCGGAGCTCCTCCGTGGTGGGCATCCGGCCGAGCGCGCGCAGGCGCTGCGACTGCGCTTTGCGGATGCTCTCGACCAGCCGCCGGGCCTCGCGGGCGTTGCCGAAGTTCGGCGCGTCGGCGATCTGTTCGTAGTACGCCGTGAGCGGGTCGGCGGCGGCCGCGTCGAGCTGGTAGTCCCCGGCCGCGACCATCCGGTCGGTGATCAGCAGCAGCTCGGGCGCCGAGTAGTTCTCGAACTCGATCGTCTTGGAGAACCGCGACGCCAGGCCCGGGTTGGCGTCCAGGAAGTCGTTCATCTCGGTCGTGTAGCCGGCCACGATGATCGCGATCTCGTCGCGGTGGTCCTCCATCAGCTTGACCAGCGCGTCGATCGCCTCCTGCCCGAAGTCGCCGCCGCTGCCGGCCGAGCGGGACAGCGTGTAGGCCTCGTCGATGAACAGCACGCCGCCGAGCGATTTCTCGAACACGGTCGCGGTCTTCTCCGCGGTGTGCCCGATGTACTGGCCGACCAGGTCCCGCCGCGACACCTCGGTGAACTCGCCGTTCGGCAGCACGCCGAGCGCCTTCAGCAGCTTGCCGTACAGCCGCGCGACGGTGGTCTTCCCGGTGCCGGGCGCCCCGGCGAAGATCAGGTGGTGGCTGACCGCGCCGACCGACAGCCCGGCCGCGCGCCGCCACTCGTTGACCTGGATCTCGTCGACCAGCGCGTGCACCTCGGCCTTCACGCCGGGCAGCCCGACCATCTCGTCCAGGTCGCCGAGCAGCTGCTCCAGCGGCCCGTCGGTGTCGGCCGGCCGCGCGGACGCCTTCTCGATCACCTCGACCGTGGCGCCGTCGGGAATCAGGATCCCGGCGAGTGCGGTGTTCTCGGTCCGGCAGCCCTCGACAGTCCCGCCGGAGCCCGGGCTGAACGCGATCCCGGCGCCGCGGGTGTCCTCGACGGTGACCCGGCGGATGGTCGCCGTACTGCCGTGCGCGACACCGATCCCGTCGGTGCCGGTCCGCGCGACCGTGGTGTCGGTCAGCTCGGGGCGGCTGTACTGGTACACGTAGATCCCGCGCCCGCCGCAGCCGCTCACCGTGCAGCCGCGGATCAGCGGATCGGAGCCCAAGGCAACGACCATCCCGTCGCCGGTGACGTCGGAGACGGTGCTGTCCAGGATCCGGCCTCTCGCGCCCTCGACCACGATGCCGGTCTCGGCGCCGGTGATCGTGCAGCGGTCGACGGTGAACGCCGTACTGGCGTGCACGCTGATCGCCGGACGGCTGCGGCTGCGCACCTCGCACTGCTCGACGGTGAGCACGGTCCGCTCGACCGACACGGCCAGGTTGTCGCCGGCCCGGATGTCGAGCCCGCGCAGCGTCAGCTCGCCGTCGACCGCGCGCAGCGTCGGCCAGTCGGCACCGGCACCGTCCAGTACGACGGCGCCGCCGGCCTCGGCCTGCAGGGTGACGACGCGGCCGCTCAGCTCCAGCGTCTCCGCGTACGTCCCGGCAGCGACCGCGACCGTGGCTCCGTCGGGCGCCTCGAGCAGGGCGGAGCCGATGGTCGGGTACGCGCCGGGACGGTCCGCGGCGACGGTCAGGACCCGCATCAGCTGGCCCGGTCCAGCAGCCAGCCGCGGTCGGCGGCCTTCACGCCCGCCTGGAACCGGCTGCGCGCACCGAGCCGGCCCATGATCTGCGCGACCATCCGGCGCACGGTCCGCACCGAGATGCCGAGCTGGGCGGCCGCCACCTCGTCGGTGACGCCGAGCGCGAGCAGCCGGAGCATCTCCCGGTTCCGCTCGTCCAGGTCGGCGTCACCCGGCAGGTCGCTGTCGGTCAGCGGCACCGCACTGGGCCAGACCAGCTCGAACAGCCCGGTCGTGCTGGCGACCGCGCTGCTCAGCCGCAGTACGGCGACGCTGCCGTTGGAGGTGTCCGCCGGCAGTACGACGGCCCGCCCGTCGACCACCAGCCCGTTCAGCGGGACGTGCGGCACGGTCCGGACGGCCACACCGGCGACCGACAGCGCCGCGAGGTGCCGGCACAGCGTCGGCGCGGTCCGGGCGGTGTCGGGGTAGATGGCCCGGTAGCGCACGCCGGGGCGGACGTCGCGCGGCCCGAAGGCCGGACCGGCCGGCGAGAGGTCGCTCATCGCGATCACCTCGTCGCGGGCGCTGGCGAGCAGCGCGGAGATGCCGTCCTGGGCCGGGACGTGGTGGAAGCCGTTGGGCGGGTTCAGCACGGTGACAGTCATGAGAGAGGGACCCCCAGAGGTAGCGTGGCGGCAAGACCGGTGCTGTGCCGCCCGTCGAGACGTTCCGGCTCGACTCCGAAGGAGCGGGCCAGCGAGGTGAGTACGGTGATCGCCGAGTCGAGCGTGGCCGGGTGCGAAGCGGCCACCCGCAGGACGGCGTCGTGCTGGGCGGGTTCGGGACCGTCGGGCGGAGCCGTGACGGTGAGGGCGAGCGTCTGGGCCGCGCCGGTCGCCGTACCGAGCAGGGTGTCGACCAGGGACTGGGCGAGCGGCTGCGGCAGTGCGGCGTACCCGGTGAGGCGGACGCAGACCTGGAGGACCGGTCCGGCGGCCCAGGTGGACCAGCGTTCGCGGACCTGGCCGCGACCGGCGTTGGCGTGCGCCAGCGCTCCGATCGAGGCCAGCACGTCCGACTCGTCCAGTGGCAGGTGCTCGACCTGCTCTCGGTCGAATCGGCGGACCAGGCGGCGAACGGTGTTGGTGAGGACCTGGTTGATCTGCTCGTCCGTGGCGATCTCCGGCGTACGCCGGGCAGCCACGGCGATCCAGGCCCGCAGCGGCTGGTTCTGCTTGATGCCGGTGTGCAGCACGAGCTGCATCGACACTGCAGCGGGCTGCTCGTCGACCGACTCGGTCAGGGACGCCAGCCGCGGCAGCAGCTCGTGCTGCGCGTCAGCGCCGACCCGGATCGTCAGCAGGACGCCACCGGGATGACTGAGTACGCCGTACGGCTGGTCGCGGATCGTCAGCGTGCTCACCGTGGTCCGGCCCAGGAACACGCTCGTGAGGTTGAGCGCGGTCTCGCCGGTCAGGTCGACCCGGCGGCGCCGGGCCAGGAAGGAGAGCAGCACCCCGACCCAGCGGTAGAGCCAGAGGCCGCGGATGCGGACAGCGGTCAGCAGGACCAGCGTGAGCGCGGCCGCGCCGGTGAGGATCAGCGTCAGCCGTGAGCCCGCGGTAGCGGCACCGAGAGCCAGCAGCGCGATCTGCCAGCAGACGACCTGCCCGACGCGGATCGTGCGCTCGGGGATCTCCACCTTGCTGACCACAGGTGTCGGCGCCGGCGGCTGATCAACCAGGTACGAGCGCGCAGCCGCTGGTGCCGTCAGCGCAGTGGGTACGGCGACCGGCCGCGGCGCGGAGCGCTGGGGCGCGGCAGCGGCTATCGGCGTACCGACTGAGGTTGCTCGGGGAGTGGTCGCTGCGGTCGGTGCGTAGGCGACCTGCTGCTCGGGAGCTGCAGCTGCCGCGGCCGGGGGCCTCATGCGACCCTCACGTCTTCGGGGGAGCCAGAGGTGAGCAGCAGCCGGTGCGCGTGGTCGCGGACGACCGGGTGCATGCTGAACCGCCCCGGCGCGGGCTCCGAGAGCAGGTGATGGTCGATCAGCTCGTCGATCAGCGGCTCGACCTCCTGCTGGTCTACGCCGAGGAGCCGCTCTGCCCGGCGTACGTCGAACTGAGGCGTCAGGCCGAGGAGGCGGTACAGCCTGCGGACCGGCTCGGGCAGCGAGCGGTAGGTGGTGTCGAAGCGGTCGTGGAGGTCGCGCAGGACGCTGTGCCGGGTCGCCTGCTGGTCGATCCGGTCGGCCAGACGAGCGGCGGTCCACGGCGGGCGGCCGGCGAGGAGCTCGGTGAAGCGGCGGAGAGCTTCGGGGTGACCGGCGGCCCAGCGCAGCGCCTGCTCGCAGTCGGAGATCCGGGCGGCGTCGCCGGCGGGCAGGGGCTCCAGGGTGATGGCCAGATCGCGGTCGAGCCCGGTCAGCCGGTGGCGGCTGGTCACGAGGACGACGGTGCCTGGGGTGTTCGGCATCAGGGTGCGGACCTGCGCGGCGTTCTCGACATCCTCGAGCACGACCGGGAGGCCCTGGATCAAGGCGGCAGCCTCCAGAACGAAGGCGGTCTTGCCGATCCCGGCCATCCCGTCGACCGTCACCACACTCACCCGGTCCGGAGAGCCGATCGCGCGAACGGCCGCCAGCTCCAGCTCGCGCCCGACGAACCCGGGGATCCGGGGCGGAAGACCAGAGGGAGTGGGCGTCGGAGTGAGGACCTGCTGGTGCACTCTGCTGAGCTCTGCGCCCGGCTCGATGCCCAGGTCGCGGACCAGCACCGTGCGAGCCCGCTGGTACGCCGCCAGCGCCTCGTGCCGGCGGCCGGTGTCGTGCAGCGCCGTCATCAGCCGCGTCCACGCCAGCTCCCGCAGCGGGTCCTCGTCGGTGAGGGCCCTCAGCAACGAGATCGCCTCGGCGGAGCGGCCCAGCGAGAGCAGCGCCTCGGCCAGGTCCTCGCGCAGCGAGCGGTGCAGCTCGGTGAGGCGGTCGACGGCGGAGGTGGCGTCGCCGGTCAGTCCGTCGTACGGGCAGCCGCGCCAGAGGCCCAGGGCTTGTTCGAGCAGCACAACAGCCTTGGCAGGGGGAGCAGTGCGCGCCTGGTCCGACAGGTCGGCGGCAACGTCCGCGTCCAGCTCACCGGCCAGCACCCGCACCCGGTACGCACCGGGCCGGCTCTCGATGCGCTCGTCGGGGAGGGCGCGGCGCAGCTGCCACACGTAGGTCTTCAGGTTGCGCTGCGCGGACGCCGGAGCGTCCAGCCCGGCCCACACGGCGTCGATCAGCTGGTCGGTGCTGACCCAGGCGTTGCGGTGCAGCAGGAGCAGCGTGAGCATCGTCGCCGGCTTGCCGCCGGTGACGTCCAGCGGGGCTCCGTCCGGGCCGTCGACCTCGAGCGGGCCCAGCACCCGGAAGGCGATCCGGGCCGGTGTGTGCGCTGAGTGACCGTTCATGACACATACGATCCGGGTGGACGATGACATTTCGATGACACGGACGGACAGGCGTGCGCGTACTGGTGGTAGAGGACAACGAGGACCTGCAGGTGGCGGTCCCGGCGGCGCTGCGGTCGGCCGCGCTGGCGGTCGACCTGGCGGTGAGCATCGCGGCCGCCGACGAGGCGCTGTTCGTGAACGCCTACGACTGCGTCGTGTTCGACCGGCTGCTGCCGGACGGCGACTCGATCCGCTATGTTCGCCACCGCCGGGAACAGGGCTGGGCGGTCCCGGTGCTGTTCCTGACCGGCCTGGACACCCTGGCCGACCGGGTGGACGGTTTCGAGTACGGCGGTGACGACTACCTGGTCAAACCGTTCGCCGTGGCCGAGCTGACCGCGCGCGTGCTCAGCCTGTGCCGCCGGGCCGGGACCGGCCGGACACCCGTACTGCGCTACCAGGACGTCGAGATGGACACCGGCCGGCGAGAGGTCAGGCGGGGCGGTGTGCTGCTCGGCCTGACCGCCAAGGAGTTCGCCGTGCTCGAGTACCTGATCACCCGGACGGACCGGACGGTGTCCCGCTCGGAGCTGATCGAGCACTGCTGGGACTCCGCCGCCGACCCGATGTCGAACGTCGTCGACGCCACCATCCGGCGGCTGCGCACCAAGCTGCGCACCCCGGACCTGATCGAGGCGGTCCGCGGCCAGGGCTACCGGCTGGTCCGGGCGGACGGCGCCTGATGCGCGGTCCCGCGGCCGAGCGCCTGCGCCGCCTGCGCTGGTGGCTGACGGTCCTGTTCACGGTGATGAACACGATCGGCCTGATCGTGCTGGCGCCGCTCATCCTGCGGCTGGACTCCAACAGCACCGAAGCCGACATCCGCAACCAGCTGGACGTCGTCACCGGCCCGGTGCTGCGGCTGGTCAGCGAGAGCGGCGGCATCGACTTCACCGCGGTCAACCGGGACCCGCTGAACGCCACCTGCCCGCAGTTCGTCATCGTCCCCGGCGGCGCCGCGCCGTTCGACCGGCACACCAGCCTGAAGGACTGCACGCCGATGGACCCCACGGTCCTCGACCAGCTGGCCACCCGGGCGGTCAGCGACGGTGTGGTCCTCAGCGACGACCGCAAGGCGCTCGGCGGCCAGCAGGTCCGCGTCGCCGTCCAGCCCTTCCGCGACTCCAGCGGCCAGTACGCCGGTGCGGTGGTCGCCTGGACCGACATCGACGACGAGCTGGGCGACCACCGGCAGCTGGTGGTCACCGTGCTGCTGGTCTGCGCGTTCCTGATCCTCGCGGCGGCCCTGCTCGGGTACTGGGTCTCCGGCCGGGCCATCCGGCCGGCCATGGCAGCCCTGCAGGAGCAGGAGAACCTGCTGGCCGAGACAGCCCACGACCTCCGTACGCCGGTCGCTGCGCTCCGCGCGCTCGCCGAGACCGCCATGCAGGACCCGCACCAGCGTGGCGAGTTGCTGCCGCGGACCGTCCGGCTGGCGGGCCGGATGGGCGACATCATCGACGGCCTGCTGGTCCGCGCCCGGCTGGCGGCCGGTGTCGAGCAGCTGAGCATGCAGCTGGTCTGGCTCGACCAGCTGGTCGGCGTAGTGGTCGAGGACACCCCGTCCGACTCGGCCCGGATCTCGCTGGTCACCGCGCCGACGATGGTGCGCGCCGACCCGGCGCTGCTGCAACGGGCCATCGGCAACCTTCTCGACAACGCGCTGCGGCACGGCCGCGCGCCCGGCGCCGACCTGGCGATCGTGACGGTGACAGTGGCCGACGGGCGGATCACCGTGGCCGACCAGGGCCCGGGGATCGACCCGGCGATCGGCGACGACCTGTTCGAGCGGTTCGCGGCGGGCAGCGGTTCGGCCGGGGCCGGGATCGGGCTCTCGGTGGTCCGCTGGGTCGCGCTCGCGCACGGTGGCGACCTGAAGGTGCACAACGGCGACGAGGGCGGCGCGATCTTCGAGTTCCGGCTGCCGGTCGCCGAACGCTGACCTTTCGGCCTGGATCGAATCTGGACACCGGCTGTACCGGTGATGACCTAGTCTCGTCGCTGTGAGGTCTGTCACCGAGATGTTGCGGACGGTCACGGGAGGTGCCCGCCCCGGGCCCCGGCCGCCGTCCGCCCGCGAGAACCGGCGGTCCCGCGCCGCGCTGGCCGCGGTGGTGGCGGGCTGCGTCGCGGTGACCGGGGTGGCGGTCGCGGGTGCCGGCAACGCCTCGCCGGGGATGAAGTTCGCGCAGCCCGGCCGCTACATCTACAACTCCACGCTCGGCAAGATCTTCCACATCAACGGCAGCACCAAGAGCGTCGACCAGGAGATCCCGCTGCCGGGCGCCGGTCCCGGCACGCAGGTGGTCGAGACCGACCAGAACGGTTACGTCCTGTCCCGCGGCCGGACGTTCCAGTTCGGCAAGTCGAGCCTGGACGTCGCGGACCCGCTGCCCGCGCCGCTCGACGAGCTCCCGGTCGTACTGGAAGCCGGGGGTGCGGCCTTCGCGGTCTACCGCGACAGCGGCCAGATCGTCCGCTTCGGCGAGAAGGTGGCGTCGGCCAAGGTCGGTGCACCGCTCGGTCCGCCGGTGGTCACCGCGGACGGCACGGTCTGGGTGCACCGCCCGGGCAGCGGCCAGCTCTGCCTGCTCCCGCTGGACGCCGACCGGCTCGCCTGCCCGGCCGAGCTGCCCAGCGGTCACACCGGCTCGCTGGCAGTCGTCGGAGCGAACCAGGTCGTCTTCGTGGACACCACTGCTCGCGAGATGTACGCCGTGGATGACGGCGGCCTCGGCCGCAAGGTGCTGCTGCCGATCGACGACCTGCCGCGCGACGCGATCGTCGCGCCGAACGACGTCACCGGCCGGCTCGCCATCGTCGACCCGCACCAGAGCGTGCTGCACCTGGTCGACGCGGCCGGGCTGACCAGCGGCAAGACCGACGGACCGCCGGTCCGCAAGCAGCTCCGCAAAGGCAAGTACGAGCGGATCGTCTCGTCCGGCAACAGCCTCGCGCTGATCGACGAGAGCACCGACACCCTGGTCACGCTGGACCGCAACGGCGAGGAGCGGACCTCCCGCAAGATCCCGGAGCCGTCGAAGGAGTCCAAGGTCGGCCCTTCGGACAAGACCGGTCTGTACCGCGGAGGCGACTCCCGCCTGTACGTCGCCAGCCGCTCCGGCGAGCAGGTGATGGTCGTCGAGGACACCGGCGACGTGGTCGCCGTCGACACCAACGCGGCCCGCCCGGACCAGCGTAAGACGCCGGACGCGGTCAAGCCGACCGCCAAGCCCAGTACGCCGGACCGCCCGGTCCAGCCGCCGCCTACGGCCAAGCCGCCGCAGCCACCGGCCACCGGAGACCCGAAGCCCCCGGAGCGTCCGACGGCCAAGCCCAGCGACCGACCTACGAACAGACCGACCGGCAGACCCACGGAGGACAGGCCGACCGGCAGGCCGACCGAGGACAAGCCGACCGACCCGCCCAGCACCGACCGCCCGGTCCAGCCGACCGAGAAGCCCGACAAGCCCACGCCGCCTCCGGCGAAACCGACCGTGCAGGCCGGCCGCCCCGGCGCCCCGCGCAGCGTCTCCGGCAAGCCCGGCAACGCCTCAGTGCTGGTCACCTGGGACGCGGCCGCCGCCAACGGCGCGGCGGTCACGGCGTACACGCTGAGCTGGAACGGCGGCAGTGTGCGGCTCGGTCCGGCGGCGCGCAGCCGCAACGTCACCGGCCTGACCAACGGCACCGGCTACACGTTCACCGTCCGCGCGACCAACCGTGTCGGCACCGGACCAGGCAGCAGCACGTCCCGCGTGGTGCCGACCGGAGGAGTCCCGGACGCTCCCGGCAACTTCCAGGTCACCCCGTCGGGCAACAGCCTGAGGCTGAGCTGGACCCGGCCGAACCTGAAGGGCACCACCCTGCAGGGCTACGACTTCGCGGCCAACCCGACGCAGGGCGAGGGCACCGCGAAGGCCGACTCGACGACTGCCACCAGCGCGACGCTGCCTGGACTGACCAGTGGGGCGACGTACCGGGTGACCGTGCGCGCGACCACAACCGATGCCCAGGGCAACTTCGTGCTCGGCAAGCAGGCGGTCCGCACGATCGTGGTCGGTGGCGGCGGCAGCACGACGACGCCGAAGCTGGTCGCCTCCCGCGGTGCCGCCACCACCCACGGCGGCGGTGAGCAGGCCTGCGAGGCGCCCGGCTGCGCCTACATCCTGGTGGTCGGCACCGGGCTGAAACCCAACACGGCGTACAACTTCACGCCGTACACGACGAAGTGGCAGCCCTCGAACCCCGGCGCCACGCTGACCACCAACGACGAGGGCAGCATCACCATCGACGACCGGTTCGCGACCGACGCGCCCGGCCAGCAGGTCTGGGTCGTGGCCACCGCGCCCGGCGAGACCGACCTCATGTCCAACAAATTCGTCTGGAGTAGCTGATGAGTGCGACGATCCCGCCCGGTGAGGCCTACCGGCTGGTCGCGGACAACCTGCAACGGGTGATCCACGGCAAACCCGAGGTCGTTCGGCTCGCGCTGACCGCGCTGTTCGCCGAGGGGCACCTGCTGATCGAGGACGTGCCCGGGCTGGGTAAGACCACGCTGGCCCGCTGCATCGCGCGCAGCATCGACGCGAGCTGGAACCGGATCCAGTTCACTCCCGACCTGTTGCCCGGCGACATCACCGGCGTGATGGTCTACCACCAGGGCAGCGAGAAGTTCGAGTTCCACCCCGGCGGCATCTTCGCCAACGTGGTGGTCGCCGACGAGATCAACCGCGGGACGCCGAAGACGCAGTCCGCGCTGCTCGAGGTGATGGCCGAGCGGCGGGTCACCGTCGACTCGGTCACCCGCGCGGTGCCGGACCCGTTCCTGGTGATCGGCACCCAGAACCCGATCGAGATGGAGGGCACCTACCGGCTGCCCGAGGCGCAGCTGGACCGGTTCCTGATGCGGATCGAGATCGGCTACCCCGACCACGACGCCGAGGTCCGGATCGTGCTCGGCGACACCGGCCGGATCGGCCCGGACTCGCTCAGCCCGGTGATCGACGTGCCCGCGCTGCGGAACGCGATCGCGGCCGTCCGCTCGGTGCACGTCGACCCGGCGATCAGCTCGTACGCCGTGAAGCTGGTCGCCGCCACCCGTGAGCACACCGCGGTCCGGTACGGCGCCAGCCCGCGGGGGAGCATCGCCCTGGTCCGCGCGGCGCGCGCCTACGCGGCCACCGACGGGCGGGCGTTCACCACCCCGGACGACGTGAAGCAGGTGGCGCAGCCGGTGCTGGCGCACCGCCTGGTGCTCACGCCGGACGCGGAGCTCAGCCAGCGGCCGCCGTCGTCCGTGGTCGACGAGGTGCTGGCGGCGACGCCGGCCCCGACCGCGAGCGTCGGCGCCGCCTGAGCAGTCATCACAACGGGGAGTCAGCATGCGGAAGGTCCGGCCCGAGGTACGCGCGCGGATGGCGCTCGCGGGTGTCGTCGCGGGGTGCATGGTGGTCACCACCCTCGCCGTCACCGGCGCGGGCGCGGACCTGAGCGGGATGCGGTTCACCCAGTCGGGCCACCTGGTCTACAACAGCACGCTCGGCAAGGTGTTCAAGATCGACGGCGGGACCAAGAGTGTCGAGGCCGAGGTGCCGATCCCCGGCGTCGGTCCGGGCGCGCAGGTGGTCGAGACGGACCAGAACGGCTACGTGCTGGCCGACGGGTCGGTGATCGGCTTCGGCAAGTCCGACCTGCGGGTGGCGGACCCGATCCCGGCGCCGGCGTCGGAGCGGCCGGTGACGCTGACGGCTGCTGGTTCGGCGTACGCGGTGTACCGGCAGGCCGGGCAGGTGCAGCGGTTCGGCGAGAACCCCATGGTGGTCTCCACCGAGGGGCCGGTCGGCCAACCGGTTGTGACGCCGGAGGGGACCGTGTGGCTTCACCGCACGAGCACAGGTCAGCTTTGCCAGCTGCCGGTGACCAGTGCCCGGATCGCTTGTACGGCGAGGATTCCGGCCGGGCACAACGGGTCGCTGACGCTCGTGGGTGAGCAGGCGGTGTTCGTCGACACCACCGCGCGGCAGATGCAGACGGTGGGCAACGACGGGCTCGGCCGGGCGGTCTCGCTGGCGACCCTCGAGCTGGGACAGCGCTCGATCGTCGCGGCGAACGACGTCGACGGCCGGATCGCGATCGTCACCGGCAACACGCTGCAGCTGGTCGACACAACCGAGCTGACCAGCGGCAAGCCCGCTGCCGAGCCGGTGGTGAAGCAGCTCAAGCCTGGCCGCTACGACCAGATCGCCTCTTCCGGCGAGACGGTGGCCCTGGTGGACTCGACCGACCAGAGCCTGGTCACGCTGGACAGCCGCGGCGAGCAGGAGCGGCGGCGGCCGATCCCGGCGCCGTCCAAGCTGGCCAAGGTGAAGCCGGGCGAGCGGCCCGGCCTGACGCGTGGCGACGACTCCCGCGTGTACGTCGACAGCCTGGCCGGCGAGCACGTCCTGGTTGTCGACGGCAACGGTGACGTCACCGAGGTGGAGACCGCAGGACCGATCAAGCGCAAGGGTGAGCAGCCCAAGCCGACACCGGACAAGCCGACGCTCGCGCCCGTGCAGCCGAGGACTACGGACAGGCCGGTCGCGCCACCTCCGGTCCAGCCGAGCACCCAGCGCCCGGAGCTCCCTCCGGTCACCCGGCGGCCGGTCCAGCCGCGCGCTACCGAGCGGCCTGAACCACCGGAGACCAGCAAGCCGCCGGAGCGCCCGGTGCCGCCGCCGAAGCCCACGGTCCAGGCCAGCCGCCCAGGTGCTCCCCGCAACGTCGCTGGGACCGCCGGCGACGGTTCGGCGACGGTCACGTGGTCTGCTGCCGCGGCCAACGGCGCACCGATCTCGGCGTACGTCGTGACGTGGACCGGCGGCACCCGGACGCTCGCGGGCTCCGCGCGGCGCGTGGTGATCTCAGGGCTGGCCAATGGTCGCTCCTACACGTTCACCGTCCGCGCACGGAACCGCGTTGGTACCGGGCCGGGTGTGTCCACCGCAGGTGTCACCCTTGGCGGCCCCGCCGACGCACCGGTCGGTCTCGCGTGGACAGGCTCGGACGGTGCAGTCACGCTGTCCTGGCGTCGCCCCAACCTCAACGGTGGTTCGCTGGTCCGCTACGGCGTGACGCTCGACGGCGATCCGGAGAACACCACCCGGACCAGCTACCGCTGGACCGGCCTGGACAACGGCAAGCGCTACACGTTCCAGGTCCGCGCGGTCACCAACGTGCCCGGCCGAGGTCTGCTGGTCGGCGCGCCGGCCACCGTCACCGCGACCGCCGGTGGAGAGGGAACGATCACGATCAGCCAGGGTCCGGCGTTCACCGAGGACACCGAGGGCGTGTGCCGTCCCGAGCACTGCTACTACATCCACATCGTGGCCCGCGGTCTGCAGCCCAACGCGACGTACAACTTCCAGGGCCACACCACCAACTACGGTGACCTGCACGACGGCGGGGACCCGCTGACCGCGGACGCCAACGGGTCGATCACGGTGAACAAGTTCTACAACGACGACACCGGTGGCGAGGTCTGGGTCGACGCGACCGGACCGGGTGGCCAGATCACCTCCAACAAACTGATCTGGAGGGCATGATGCGGCTCACCGGGCGAGGCATCGCCGTGCTCGTCGGCGCGCTGCTGGCCTACGCCCTCGGCGAGCTGGCCGGCTACCCCTTCTTCCGCGCCCTCGGCGGGATCGGCCTCGGAGCGTTGCTGGCAGCAACCATTCTGACGGTACGCCGCCCGCAGGTCTCCGTGCACCGCGACCTCTCGCCCGACCGCGTCGAGCGCGGCCGCCCGGCGCTGGCCACGCTCCGCGTGCGGAACACCGGGAACCGCTGGCAGCCCTCCTTCGCGGCGCACGACTCGGCCGGGCCGGAGCGCCGTCAGGTGCCGATCCGGCGGCTCGGGCCGGACAGCGAGGCGACGTACCGGTACGAGCTGCCGACCTCGCGGCGTGGCCGGATCCAGGTCGGGCCGCTCACCCTGGAGCGCACCGACCCGCTCGGTCTCGCCCGCAACCGCGTCGCCACCGGCGAGACCGCCGTGCTCTGGGTGCACCCGAAGCGGCACCCGACCCGGACTGTGGTCGCCGGGCGGCCGCGGCACCACCACATCGGCCGCACGGCCGACGACTCGCTGCGCGGCTCCGCGGACCTGCGCGACGTCCGCCCGTACGTGGTCGGCGACGAGGTCCGGCACCTGCACTGGAAGGCCAGCGCGCGGACCGGTCAGCTGATGGTCCGCGACTACGTCGACCCGGACCAGCCCCGGCTGACCGTGCTGCTCGACACCCGCACCGATCCCTTGCCTGAGGCAACGTTCGAGGAAGCGGTCGAGGTCGCGGCGTCGATCCTGTTCGCCGCCTCGATGGCCGGCCACCGCTGCCGGCTGCTGACATCAGCAGGCACCGACCTGGCCGCACCTGGTGGAGCCCTGGCATCGCGGCAGTTCCTGGACGAGCTGTGCGTGGTTCAGCAGAGCGACGAGCGTGAGGGCCTGCTGCCGCGCGCGCTGACGACCGGAGCGTCCAGTGGTGGAGCGATCGTCGTCGTGACCGGGGCCCACGGTACGGCGAGCGACCTGGCGCCGCTGCTGGTCCGCTACGGCTCGGTGACCGTGCTGGGCCTCGGCCCGGCGCACGGTGTCGCCCCGATCCTCGGTGCCCGGGTCATCCTCGCTGCCGACGCCGGTGAGGCGCTGACGCAGTGGAGCGGGGTGATCGGGTGAGCACGCGGCGCAGGACAGCCGCAGTGCTTGCAGCCGTTGCTGTCGGAGGCCTGTGCTTCGGCCCGGTCTTCGGGCTGCGGTCGCTCCTCCTGCCGGTTCTCCTTGTCTGCTTGGTCATTTACGCCGTCACCGAGCTCTGCCGCTACAGGCCGACGCTCCTCACCTGGCGCCCGCTCCTGGTCGTCGCTGCCGGTCTGCTCGCGACCATCGAGACAGTCCTCCGCGGTACGACGCTCGCCGGCCTCCCCACACTGGAGACGGTCCGCGCCCTCGGCCGCGGGCTCACCGCCTGGCAGCTGACGCTGGAGTCGACCTGGCCGGCGCGGCCGGACCCGGACCTCGTGGTGTTCGTCCCGCTGCTGGTCCTGCTCGCAGCACTGCTCGCAGTCGAGCTGCTGGACCGTACGCCGCCGCTGGTCGGCGTGCTGCCCGGTCTGGCAGTCACGGGCATCGCGCAGGCCTACATCGCGCTGAACGGACTCAACGCCGTACTGGTTGCGCTGGCGTACGGGCTCGTTCTCGCCGCGCTGCTGGTGCCGGACGCGACTGGCAAGAGCAGGCGCTCGGTGACGCCCGTGGTGGTGGTCACGGTCGTGGCAGTGGTCGGCGCACTGGCTGTCGGCGCCGCAGACCTGCTCGACCGTACGCCGTACACGCTGCAGCAGGCGCAAAGCGTTGCTGCACCGGCGACCCGGCAGGCGAGCCCGCTGGACGAGCTGGCCGGGCGCCTCGACCGGCGGCACAGGGACACCGTCGTCTTTCGCTACCAGGCGCCCAGCCCGGTCGGGCGGTGGCGACAGGTCGCGCTGGACGACTTCGACGGTGCCAACTGGACCACTGACCACCCGATCCTCCGGCTGGGCTCCGAGCTGACCCCTGGTCCCGAGGTGCGGGTACCGGTCGAGCCGCAGCGCGCTGAGGTCGAGGTGAAGGAGCTGCGCGGGCCCTGGCTGCCCGGACAGCTGCTGCCGTCCTCGGTGCACGGCGCGATCGAGCCGCAGATCGAGCCGATCGGCGGCACGCTGCTGACCGGTGAGGTTCCGGACCGGTACGAGCTGACCTGGTCGAAGCCGAAGGTGGACGCCAAGCTCCTGCTGGCCGCGGGGATTGACGCCGACGCGCCCGGCGGGCTGGGCGACCTCGGCGCCGTCCCGAACGAGGTGGCCGCGCTGGCCTCCGACGCGCTGGCCGGCCGGCGAGCGACGTTCGCCACCGCGCTCGCGCTCGAGAACTACATGCGCAAGCGCTACAAGCTCGCGTCGACCGACCCGCTGCCGACCGGGCACAGCTGGCCGCAGCTGCGCCGGTTCCTGCTCGACGACGAGCCGGGGACCAGCGAGCAGTTCGCCGCCGGGTACGTCGCGCTGGCGCGGGCGAACGGCATCCCGGCCCGGCTGGTGGTCGGCTTCCGCGCTCCCACGACGGCCGACGCCGACGGCTGGTACACGGTGCGCAACGGCGACGCGCTGGCCTGGCCCGAGGTGGCGGTGGACGGCGTCGGCTGGTGGCCACTGGACCCGTCCGGCCAGGCCGCGGCCGGCAAGTCCGTCGTACCGGGCAGCGACGCGGACGTGACCGACCAGGCGCGGCGGGAGGTGCCGCCGGTGAACGAGATCCAGGACCCGGAGGTCGCGCCGCCCACGGAGAAGGCCGACAACGGCGGCGGCTGGGAACGGCCCGACGTACCGGTGCTCGGGATCTTCATCGCCTCGGCCGCGCTGCTGCTGCTCTGGCTGCTCGGCGTACCGCTGCTGAAGACGCTGCGTGCAGTACGGCGTAAGCGGCGCCCTGGCAATGCTGCGGTGGTGGGAGCGTGGGCGGAGGCCCGCGACCGGCTGCGGGCGCACGGCGTGGCGGTGACGACGGGCATGACCGTGCGGGACCTCGCAGTGGCTGCGGAGGACGTCACCGACGAGCGAGCAGCCGCTGGACTGGTGGCCGTGGCGAACAGCGTCGACCAGGCGTTGTGGTCGGGCGGTCAGGTCGGGCCGGAGGTGACCAGCAGCGCGTGGGCCGGCGTACGGGAGGTACGGCGCGGGCTGCGTTCCCGGCCGCTGGCCGATCGGCTGCAGGCGGCGCTGGAGCTGCGGAGCCTGTGGAAGCTCAGCGGCGGCGACAGGTCGCGCCGCGCAGTGGCTGCGGATCGCTGATGTAGATCGCCGTACCGTCCGTGCCCTGGACCTCGAAGCAGTAGAGCAGGCCAGGGCTGACCCGCACGGTCATCGACGTACCAGTGCCGCGATAGGTGGTCTGCGCGTCCTTGCCGCCCTGCTCTGCCATGTTCAGCGCGTAGGTGAGCGGCTTGGAGCTGGTCCACTCCAGCTGGACCGAGGTGCCGTTGTCCTTGGGCGGCTTGAGCTCCAGCCGCACCGCTGGTGTCACCGATGGAGTCGTCGGGGCCACTGTCGTCGGCTGCGTCGCCACCGGCGGTGCACTGTCCGGCTCGTCCTTCGGCAGCAGCATGACCACCAGTACGGCGGCCAGCGACGCCACCACCCCAGCGCCGATCAGCAGTCCCTTGGAAGGCCGCCAGCCCTTGTCCCGTTGGGGTTTCGGCGGCCGGGCCAGCGCGACAGCCGCGACCTGCGGCGCGTCCGCGACGCGCGCGGACGCCAGCTCGTCCCGGAAGTCGTCGAAGTCCAGGTCGTCCGCGCCCGGCTCCTCCGGGCTGCGCAGCAGCGCCTCGAACTCGCTCACTGCCTCCGCAGCACTCGGCCGGTCGTCCGGCTCCTTCGCCATCATCCGGCTCAGCAGCGCGGTCAGCCCAGCCGGTACGTCCCGCCCTGACACCGCGGGGACCGGCTCACGCAGCACCCGCAGTACGACGTCGTCCGGCGACTCACCAGGTCGCGCCGGGAAGGGGGAGTGCCCGGCCAGCGCGAGGTAGAGCGTCGCACCGAGCCCGTAGACGTCAGCCTGCTCGGACAGCTCACCGTCGCGCAGCACCTCGGGCGCCGTGTACGCCGCGTCGCCCATCAGGTCACGCGGGAACCGCAGCCGCAGCGCCAGACCGAAGTCAGCCAGCGCCGGCTGCCCACTGGCCCGCTCCAGCACGTTGCTGGGCGTCACACCGCCGTGGACCAGCCCGATGTCGTGCGCCTCGGCCAGCACCGACGAGAGGATCTGCCCGAGCACCACCACGTCGCCGATCGGCAGCGGCCCACCAGCGACCAGCTCCCGCAATCCCTGCGGGCAGAACTCCATCCGCAGCCCGGTGCGCCCGTCCGGCAGTTCGTCGAGTCCCTGCACCAGCACGATCGACGCCGACGACCGCAGCCCGGCCAGCTTCGCCTGCTCGACCTCGACACCGTTGTAGGTCCGCCGATCCAGTGGCTGCGGGTAGACCTTCAGCACCATCGTCCGCCCACCGGCGACGGCCGGCGCGAGCAGGAACACACTGGCCACCGGACCTGTCGCCCGCGGTACCAGTGCCTCCAGCGGGATCTCGGCCATCGCTGTCATCCTCGCACCAACTTCAGCTCACCGCAGCGACATCCAGGTAGGCGCAGCCGTTCGCCAGCAGGAACCGCAGGTCACCCAGTACGTCGCTCGGCTCGACAGCGGCCGCTTGGCAGAAGTCCCAGAGTGTCGGCGCGATCGATCCCCACTGCCACAGCTCGTAGCTGCTGGCGTCCAGCACAGCAGCAGTGCCCAGCCCTGGCAGCCCGACGGCGTACTCGTCCAGCTGCTCCGGGCTGTTGCCCAGACCGACGAACAGCACTCCCAGCAGATGTCCCCGCGCGAACTGCTCGACGTCGTCAGTACTCGCGACCAGTCCCAGCGCGGCCAGCTGCTGCAGATGCCCTGCCGCACCAGGGATTCCGGCCTGCTCTGCCTGGCCCAGTACGTCCGCGTCGGTCCACTTCTCCTTGCCGGTCTCGCGCAACCCATGGGCGAGCACCCAGGTGGCGAAGGCGTCCTCCTCCACCCGGTGCTGCTGCCAGCCGGCCCGGATCGTGTGCAGCAGCCCGTCGTCCGACGCGCGGAGCCCGGTGTAGTGGCCAACTGGGAAGACCATCACGCCACACCCCTCCGGTCGAGGTACGCCGCCCGCACGCAGAGGAGTCCGTGCACCGACCGCAGCATCCCGGTCAGCACCTCGCGCGGCTCGGTCTCGTCCGGAGCCGTCACACCGACCCGGCGAGCCACCTCGGCCGCGTCCTGGCAGGCGATCCACAGATGCGGGGTCAGCTGGGCCCACGCCCACACGTCGTACACGGCACTGGAGACCTGGACGATCGGCTGGCCGAACAGGCCGATGGTCTGCAGGGAGCCCTCCTCCTGGTCAGGCCCGAGTCCCATCAGCAGCGGGACCAGCTGGTGCCGTTGCGCGAACTCGACAGCCGGTCCGGCCTCGGGGTCCACCTCGGCGAGCAGGCCGACCGCCAGCAGCTGATCGGTGATCGCGGTGACGTCGGCAGCGCTCACCTCCAGCCGCTCGGCAGCGGCAGCGACCGACGAGCGGGTCGGCCGGTCGTCGTCACCGGTGCCGTGGGCAAGCAGCCACACGACGTACTCGGGGTCGGTCAGCTCGACCAGGTTCCGGCCCGCACGGACCTGCTGGCGCCGGTCGCCTCCGGCGGTGTGCAGCACACCTACGTCGTGCCCGACAGGCAGCAGCAGCGGCTCCACGGGCGGCCTCCTTCGGCATCGGCTGGTTCGACCGACCGTAGCCAGCGGAGCCTGTCGCGCGCGGGGAGTGGCCGCAAGAGGTCAGGGGAGCCCGTCGGTACCGCGGGACGCCGACAGTGTGCAGTGGAAGGGAAGTGGACCACGGAAGGTTGCCATGCACATCACCGGACTTCTCCGCGTCACGGTTTCCACCCCGCAGCGCCGGCTGGACCTGGCGTTGCCCGAGCAGTCGTCGGTCGCCGAGGTCCTGCCCGGCGTCCTGACCAAGGCCGGTGAGCACCTCGCCGACGAGGGCGCGCCGGGCGGCGGCTGGGTGCTGCGCCGCTCCGACGGCACGGAGCTCGTCCTGGGCCGCAGCCTGGGCTCGCACCGGATCCGCGACGGCGAGATCCTGCACCTGGTGCCGCGTCGCCTGGAGTGGCCGGAGCTCGAGTACGACGACCTGGTCGACGCGGTCGCCTCCGGCTCGGGCCTGCTCGGCGCCGCCTGGGCGCCCTGGCACACCAGGCTGGCCGGACTCGTCTGCGCCGCCGCTGCGCTCGTGGTGGTCGCGGTGACGATCCTGCGGATGGGCGCGCCCTGGCACGAGCCCGCTGGGTGGTTGCTGATCACCACACTGGTGCTGGTCGCCGGTGCGGTCGCGCTGGCCCGAGTGGTGGGCGACTCCGGAGCCGGTGTGATGGTTGGCGGCATCGCGTTGCCCAGTGCTGCGCTCGGCGGCGGTCTGCTGCTGGCCGGTACGGCGGAGTGGCCGGCGATCGGCGCACCGCAGGTGCTGGCCGGTAGCGCGGCGCTGATGCTGGCAGGGGTCGGCTGCTACCTCGGTGTCGTCGACGGCGCGATGCTGTTCGTCGCGGCTGCTGCTACCGGCGTACTGGGTGTGTTGGGTGGATGGATCGGCACCTCCGAGGCTCTCGACAGCCATGACGTTGCAGCGATCCTCGGTGCCGCACTGCTGGCCTTCTCGCCGATGCTGGCGTCAGCAGCGCTGCGGCTGGGTCGGCTACCGATGCCGATCCTGCCGCGGACCACGATGGACCTGGTCCGCGACGACCCGCTGCCACCCCGCAAGGAGGTGTACGGCGCAGTGGTCCGGGCCGACGGCCTGCTGACCGGGATGCTCGCTGGGCTCGCCCTGGTGCTGTCGGTCTGCGAGATCCTGCTTGTGCTCGCCGAGACCAGGTCGGCGACGATCCTGGTCGCACTGCTGACCGCCGGGGCGTTCCTGCGCACCCGGCTCTACCCGATCGTGAAGCAGCGGTTGCTGCTGCTCATCCCCGCTCTGACGGGCGCTACCGGCCTAGCGCTCGGCCCGCTGACTCGGCAGCTCACCGA
This sequence comes from Kribbella sp. NPDC104740, assembly GCF_055583505.1. Classification (NCBI taxonomy): domain Bacteria; kingdom Bacillati; phylum Actinomycetota; class Actinomycetes; order Propionibacteriales; family Kribbellaceae; genus Kribbella; species Kribbella sp. NPDC104740. The sequence goes on from NZ_JBVJNV010000001.1 coordinate 435,853, forward strand.
CCCGGTCGCCGTGATCGCTCCCGGCGTGCTCCTGCTGGCCGGCCTGGCTGTGTTCCTCGGGCTGCGCTACAGCAACCGCCGGCCCGGCCCCTACCTGAGCCGGTACGCCGAGGTCGCGGAGATCGTGGTGGTCCTGGCACTGATCCCCGTCGCGGCCGCCGTACTCGGTCTGTACGGCGTGGTCCGGGGCTGGGGAGGCTGAGATGGCGACCAGGAAGGATCAGCTGCAGTCCCACCAGTTCTCCGTCCAGCGGATGGTGTCGGCGCTGGTCACCCGCGAGACCGACCCGGAGCAGCCGCCGTTCAAGCGCCCACTCGGCGCTGCTGTGGGTGGCGTCGTGATTCTGGTGCTGGCGCTGGTCGTCGCTGGTGTCTACGGGCTGATCGTGCCGGGCGGTAGCAAGGCGTGGAGCGGCGGCGACGTGGTCGTGGTGGAGAAGGAGACCGGGACGCGGTTCGTGTACGTCGACGGGCACCTGCACCCGGTCACCAACTACACCTCCGCGCTGCTCGCGCTGGGGAAGAACGGCCAGGTCCGCCGGGTCTCGCGCCGGTCGCTGGCCGACGTACCGCGTGGACCGCTGATCGGGATCGAGGACGCACCGGACGCGTTGCCCGATCGCAAGCGGCTGCTGACCGGCGGCTGGACGCTGTGCTCCGAGCCGGCCCTCGACAGCAGCGGCGCGGCCACCAGCGAGTCGGTGCTGATGATCGGGTCCCGTCCGCCTGGCGACGCGCCGATGACGGACGCCGCGATGCTGGTCGAGGTGATGGAAACCCGTGACTGGTACCTGATCTGGAAGGGCTACCGGCACCGGATCCAGAAGTCCGACACGACCACGGTCGGCCTGGCGCTGGGGTCGGAGCCATGGGCTCGGGTCGGCGCTGCGTTCGTCGCCGCGCTGCCCGACGGCGAGCCGATCGCGCCGCTGGCGATCGCCGGCACCGGGCGGCCGTCGTACGCGGTGCAGGATCGGGGTGGAGTGCGGATCGGCCAGCTGTTCGTGGTGACCACGGCCAGCGGCGCGCGGCAGCACTACGTGGCGCTGAAGGACAAGCTGCGGCCGATCAGTGCGCTGCAGTACGACATCCAGCGCGCCTACCGGCCGGTGGCCGCGGCGTACGGAGGGAAGTCGCCGAGCGCGTTCGAGATCGGGCTGCTGTCGCTGGCCCGGGCCGAGTCGCCGTCGACCGCCGCCGACGAGGGACAGGCGCCGCGGAGCCGGCCCGAGTTTGTTGCCCCACGCAACGGTCAGGGGACCGTGTGCGCGGGTTTCCAGCCTGGTGACCCGGTGCCGTCGGTCTCGATCGACGCGGCGATGCCGGCGCGGGACGCGGCGGCGGTGACGGTCAAGCGCGGCAAGCTCGGCACGGCGCTGGCCGATCGCGTGCTGGTCGAGCCCGGTACGGCGGCCGTGGTCGAGGCGATGCCGTCCGATCAGGCGAAGGCGGGCACGGTTTCGGTGATCACCGACCTGGGTCGCACGTACCCGCTGGCCGACCCGACGCTGCTGGAAGCCCTTGGCTACAAGGGCGTCGTGCCGGTCCGCATCCCGGCCCAGCTGGTCGCGCGGATCCCGCAGGGGAGTGGGCTCGACCCGGTGGCGGCGGTCCAGCCCGTGCACTGAGCCGGCCGGCCGGTCTCCCGCGCCGCGCCCGCACGCGAACCGGCCCGGACATCTGCGATGTCCGGGCCGGTTGCGTTGCCGGTCAGGTGGCCAGGCGGCCCACTCGCTTCTGGGTCTCGACGGCCTGCGCCTCCTCGACCTTCCACAGCTCCTCGTCGAGCAGCTGGATCGTGTCGATCGGCTTGTCCCGCTCGTCCTTGCGCCGCCGGTTGGTGACCGGGAGCGTCGGGAACGCCCCGGGCAGCTCCCGCCCGGCCTTGCCGCGCAGCCCGACCGGTACGCCGGGCGTCTCGTCCTCGCGCGTCTTGCGCTTCCGGTTGACCGGCCGGATCGCACCGGCGCCCGGCCTGCCGCCACGGCTGCCGCCACCGGCGCCCGCCGCGCCGCCCATCGGCGGCATCATCGGCGAACCACCGGCCGGGCCGCCCGGCGTACCGGCGGACGTCGTACCGAAGGCGGAGCCAGGTGCTGCCGGGCCTCGGCCGACGGTGGCCTGGTTGGGCGGGGTGAGCTGCTCGCCGGCCCGCGGGATCAGCTGATCGCCGCCACTCTTGCCGAGGCCGACGTCACCGCCGCCACCGCGCAGACCACCCAGTCCACCGCCGCCGAGCCCGCCACCGCCCAGCCCGCCGCCACCGCCGAGCCCGACGGGCTTGCCGAGCGTGGGAAGCGGCGGCAACTTGCCCTTGCCGTTCGGGCCGGACCCGTTGAGACCAGCCCCGAGCGGTTGCAGCGGAAGCCCACCGGCCGGCGGCAACGGCAGACCGTTGTTCGGCAGCGTCTGCGTGGGGAGGTGCGGGAGCCCGCCGTTCGGGAGAGAAGGCAGCCCACCGCCACCCGGCGACAGCCGGGACAGCTCGGTCCCGCCGGGACCTCCGCCCACTGGGCCTGCCGGCCCACCCGGAGCACCCCCAGCTCCGGCAGGACCACCAGCCGCACCACCGGGACCACCCGCCGCGTCAGCTGGACCACCAGCCGCGTCCGCCGGCCCACCCGCACCGCCACCAGGCCCCGCCGCATCCGCAGGCCCTCCGGGAGCTCCACCGGGCCCACCGGTAGCGCCCGCCGGCCCTCCACCAGCTCCAGCCGAAGCAGGACCGGCCCCAGTCCCAGCCGGCACGTCACCCGGTCCAGCACCGTTCGCCCCGGGCCCGTCCCACTTCAACTGCGCCGCAGCCGACGTGACCTGCTGCCCGGTCCCCTCGTAGATCGTCCCGAGCAGATCGAGCGCCGTGCCCAGCTGAGCAACCGTCGGCCGGATCTGGTCGACGTACTGGTTGGCGATCTCCGCCTCCGACGCCACCATCGCGGCCCCCGGCTCGTTGATCGTGCTCGCCGCGTACTGCCGGGCGAACGCGATCTGCCGGTCGGCCGCGTCCTTGATCGTCGCGGCCTGCTCGACGGTCCGCGAGATGTTCGCCGCGAGCGAGGTCAGCGCGTTCACCACCCCCGACCCTCCGGACGGCCCGGCGGCCGCCCCGACGATCGAGCCGTGCGCGGTGGCGAGCGACCGGGTCGACCGCTCGGTGGCCTGCTCGAACAGCTTCGCCGCGTCGTCGGTCCACGACGTCATCACCTGGCTGGTGTTGCTCGGCAGCTCGGTGACCGCGTCGAAGATGCCCTGGCCCGCCTGCTCCCAGGCGTCCCTCGACGCGTTCACCGAGGCGACCATGCGGTTCTCGCCGGACGCGACCTGGAACAGCTGGTTGAGTGCTGCCTCCAGCTGGTCCAGCGTGGTGGCGCTGTTCACACCGGCGCCGTCGTTGTAACTGGTCTTCGCCATCAGTTGCCTCCTTGCCCGGGCCCGGGCCCGGTCGCGGGCCGCAGCAGCGTGTTCATCGTCGCGGTGTTCGCGCTGATGACGCCGTCGTAGTTCTGGTGCGTCGCGGCGGCCGCCGACTGGTACCCGCGCAGGCCCTGCGTCGTCTCGGTCATGAACTGCCCGAGCGTCTGGCGGGCCTGCTGCTCGCTGGTCAGGAACGCCGCGCCCTCGGCCATCGAGCTGGTCCCGGTCGCCCCGGTGGCCCGCTGGCCCACCGCGCTCGCGTGGCCCTCGAAGTTGTCCGCGACGACGCCGAGCTGGCCGCTGAACGTGCCGATGTCCTCGGTCCTGTGCGCGCTGATGAATTCGCCTGCCATCGATCCTCCTTCATCTCACGAGGTGCGGCCGGTGCCGCACCGGGAACTGCGTCAGACCGCTCGCTCGTCCGACGGGGGATGGGTCAGCTGGACGAGCTGACTGTCGCCCTGGCGGTTGACCAGGAAGCCACGGCCGGGCGGCAGCGGCTGGGCCCGCAGGCCGCCGAGCAGGATGCCCTCGTCGCGGCTGCCGGACAGCTGGAGCCCGGGCGACCCGACCGCCCGGATCTTGGCCAGCACCGGCTCGAACAGGCCGCGCATCGCGCCGCCGGTCCGCCGGGCGGCGTAGATCCGAAGCCCGATGTCGGCGGCCTGCGGGATGTAGGGCAGCAACGGCATCAGCGGGTGGCCCTCGCCGGTGGCGACCATGTCGTAGTCGTCGATCAGGACGAACACGTCGGGGCCCTGCCACCAGGAGCGCTCGCGCAGTTGCTGCGGCGTCACGTCCGGCCCCGGCAGCCGTTCCTCGAGGATCTGGACGAGCCGGTTGATCAGGTTCTCGGTGACCTGGTGGCCGGTGCCGTAGCCCAGCAGATTGGGCCCTTCGACGGTCCCGAGCAGGCTGCGGCGGTGGTCGATCACCAGCACACAGGCCTCGTCCGGTGCGTAGGTCTCCGAGATCCGCCGCGCCAGTGTCCGCAGGAAGCCGGTCTTCCCCGACCCGGTGTCGCCGAGCAGGATGAACGTCGGGTTGGCGTTCGGGTCGAGCAGCACCGGTTCGAGGCTGCGCTCGGCGACACCGACGGCCAGTCCGGTCTCCTTGGAGCTCGCGCCGTTGCCCGCCTCGTACGGTACGTCGGCCGGCAGCAGCCGGACCTCCGGGGCCGCCAGCCCGGGCCACGCCTCGACCACGGTCCGGACCAGCTCGGCCAGCCCGACCGAGACCCGCTCCTCGCCCTGCGGCTCGCTGAGCCGGGGAGCCGCGATCAGGAACTGGTGGCGCCCGGTGATGATCCCGCGCCCTGGCGACCGCTCCGGGACCAGCGCGGCCGCGCGGCGGTCCACCATCGAGTCGATCGGGTCACCGATCCGCAGCTCCAGCTTGGTGCCGCACAGGTCCCGGACGTTGGTGCGCAGGTCGAACCAGCGCGCCACACTGACCATCAGGTGTACGCCGTACGCCAGACCGCGGGTCGCGATGTCGGCGAGCAGCTGCTCCAGGTCCTCGAAGTCGTTGCGGATCGTCGCCCAGCCGTCGACCACCAGGAACACGTCGCCGTACGGCAGGTCGGCCAGCTCGCCCTGCCGGCGCCGCTCTCGGTACGTCTCCATGCTGTCGATACCGAGCTGCGCGAAGGTCTTCTCCCGCTCGGCCACGATGCCGAGCACCTCGATGACGCTCCGGCGTACGGCGTTGACGTCCTGGCGGCCGGCCACGCTACCGACGTGCGGCAAGTCGCGGACGCCGGTCAGCACGCCGCCGCCGAAGTCGAGGCAGTAGAACTGGACGTCACGTGGTGAGTGGGTCATCGCCAGCGCGCTGATCATCGTCACCAGGGCAGTGCTCTTGCCGCTCTGGACAGAGCCCGCCACCGCGACGTGGCCACCACCAGCGGACAGATCGAGCAGCAGCGGGTCGCGCCGCTGCTCCAGCGGGCGGTCCACGACCCCGGCGACGATCTGCAGCCGCCCGGGCCGGTAGCGGCCGACCGGGTACTCCGCAGGTCCGTTGGGCAGCACAGTGCCGAGCGCCGGCGCCTGGTCCAGCGGCGGCAACCAGATCTGGTGCGCGGGAGTGCCCTTGCCCTCGAAGCGGTCGACCAGGACATCCATCAGGCTCTCGCCGACCGCCTCGTCTAACACACCGTCCGGATCGGCAGTGGCTTCGTCCTCGTCCTGCTCGACGGCCGGTGCGACGTACCCGCTGGAGTAGTCGAGCAGCTCCACACTCTGGTCCCCGAGCACCGGTACGGCGCCTGGCACCGGACGCCGATGCACACCGGACACGTACGCCGACCGGAAGCGGTCCATCTGCTCGGTACCGACCCGCAGGAACCCGTGGCCAGGTGCTCGCGGCAGGTGGAACGCGTCGTTGACGCCGAGCACGGTGCGGCTGTCGATGTCGGAGAAGGTCCGCAGACCGATCCGGAACGACAGGTGGGTCTCCAGCCCGCGCAGCCGGCCCTCCTCGAGCCGCTGGCTGGCCAGCAGCAGGTGGACACCCAGCGACCGGCCGACGCGGCCGATCTGGACGAACATGTCGATGAAGTCGGGCCGCGCGGTCAGCAGCTCGCTGAACTCGTCGCAGATCACCAGCAGCGTCGGCACCTCGTCCAGCGGGGCACCGGCGGCTCGCGCCTTCTCGTAGTCACGCAGCGACGAGTAGTTGCCTGCGGCCCGTAAAAGCTCCTGGCGGCGGAGCAGCTCGCCGTTGATCGCGTCGGCCATCCGGTCGACCAGGTGCAACTCCTCGGCGAGGTTGGTGATCACCGCGCTGGTGTGCGGCAGCTTGTCCAGCCGGGTGAAGGTCGCACCGCCCTTGAAGTCGACCAGCGCGAAGTTCAGTGACCGGGGCGGGTGTGTGATCGCCAACGCCAGGACGAGCGTCCGCAGCAGCTCGCTCTTGCCCGAACCGGTCGCCCCGATCAGCAGGCCGTGCGGCCCCATCCCTTCCTGCGCGGACTCCTTCAGGTCCAGCTCGATCGGCTGCCCGTCCGACCGCAGCCCGAACCGGACCCGCAGCCGGTCCCGGCTCGGCTTCGGCAGCCAGGTGTCCTCGGGGTCGAACTCGAACGGGTCACCGAGATCGAGCAGCTCGGCCAGCCCGAGATCGGCGCTCAGCGGCTGCTCGCCGTGCTGCCCGGCGGTGAGCCGCAGCGGGGCCAGCTGCCGGGCGAGTCCCTCCGCGGTGGTCAGGTCGAGCGTGTCGGCGTCGCCGATCCGTTCGGTCCCGTCCATCGTCTCCGCGTGCAGCGCACCGTCGGCCTCGACGTCGAGGCTGATCGCGCTGGTGTCGAGCGCTCGCGGCGGCGGGAAGGTCAGGTCGAGAACGGTGACGCCTTCCAGGCCAGGGCCGGCCAGCAGATGGTCCGAGCCGTCGGCGACTCCGCCGTCGATCACGACCACCAGGTGCGGCCCGCCGGCCCAGCCTGCGGTGTCGGGATCGAAGCGGGGACGGTTGGTCAGCAGGTCGTCCAGCATCGCCTCCAGCGCGGTGATCGTCGGGGCGATCAACCGGAGCGGCCCGAGCGCATCGCTGCGCTCCGGGTGGAGGGCGTGCGGCAACCACTTCACCCAGTCCCACTCCTCCCGCTGATCCGGGCCCGCGCACACTGCGATCCGCAGGTTGTCCGGGGCGTGCAGCGAAGCGAGCTGGGCGACCATCGCCCGAGCCAGCGACCGCGACCGGTCCTCGTCACCCGGCAGGTAGATCCGCGCGAAGCCGGTCACCGCGATCGCCAGCGGCAGGTTCGACACCGTCGCGTACGTCGAGACGAACCGCCGCAACGCCAACGCCGACAGGGGTTCCAGCCGTTCCAGCGGCTGGGTGTCGGGCGGCACGATGGTGGTCGCCGGACCCTGCCGGCCGACGCCGATCCGGGTCACTCCGAAGTCGGCGTCGTCCTGGCGGCGCTCCCACAACCGGTAGCTGCCGACCAGCGCCCACAGCGACCGCGGATCCGGGTGCAGGTAGTGCAGCGTCTCGCGCTGCTGCTCGACCGAGCGACCGAGCCGCAGCCGCTGCTGGGCCAGGTGCCGCAGGTAGGTCCGCCGGGCCTGGCCCATCTCGACCTTGCCCGCGCCGCTGTTGCGGCTGAGCACCCCGGCGACGATCATCCCGATCATGGCCAGGCCGAACAGGCCGAAGATCACGTACCGCAGGCTGCTCGCGATGCTGCCGGAGAACATCAGCATCATCGCGCCCATCATCGCCACCATCGGCAGCACCATCAGCATCTGCGCCCACTGCCGGCCGCCCGGCTCGGGCACCTCCGGCGGAGCCTCCAGCAGCAACTCGCCACCGGGCAGTTCGGGCGCCGGTCGCCGCATCGGGCGTCGTACCACCACTGTTGCCATCGTCAACCTCCACCGGTTCGCTGCGCTCCGATCATCACGGGCCTGACCGGGGCCCGGACCGTGGTGGCAGGAAGGTGTCGCCGGGACCGGCGCGGGGAGTGCCGTCCCTACCTTGGCGGTGAGGTTCCACCACCAGGAAGGAGCAGAGGATGAGTGACTTCATCCAGGGTTTCACCGAGAGCATGACCCAGCACGCCAACCGCACCAACGCCTACGGGCAGGACCTGAGCGGCAACGCCACCCGGGCGGCCTCGACCACGATGGACCTGAACGGTTCGTGGCGCGGTCCGGGCTACACCGCCGCGTCGGCGGTCGGTGACAACTGGCAGAGCGGCGTGCGCCCGCACCACGCGCGGGTGGAGAACCGGTCCGCCGGCGTCTCCAGCATCAGCTCGCAGTACGACAGCACCATCGCCAACAACGTGCAGGCGGTCAACAGCGTCGGTTCGCTGACCGCCTGACCGACAGGACCGGACACCGGAAGGAGCAACTCGGATGCCAGAGATCTACCAGGCCTTCAGCGGCATCGGCATGTCCGCGCAGTCCCTGCGCGGCGTGTCGTCGGACCGCACGATGATGGCCGAGGACGAACTGCGCGCGGCGAGCAACCTGGCCAGCGGGGAGTGGACCGACAGCGCGTCGGACGGCCACTTCGCCGCGACGCACCAGGAGGTCACCGGAACGCTCGGGGCCGCGGACCACGCCCAGAACCAGGCCGTCAAGTGGGACCAGTGCGCCGCCGACGGTGCCAGCACGCTGGCCACCTGCCGGAGCATCGCAGCCAGTCTGTGAGCCTCGGTACGACGAAAGGCCCCGGCCGGGTGATCCGGCCGGGGCCTTGCTGCGTTGGGGTCTCTGCGGTGTGTATGCGCTCAGGCGAACAAGCGCTCTGGCGGTAGCTCGGACTCGGGGGTCGGCCGCCGTACGAGTTCCGACCGTCCGGCAGCCCAGCGTCGTCTACGTCCGGCAACGAGCAGCGCACTGCCGATCAGAATCACGCAGGCACCAGCGAGCGCGAGCGTCGTCATCCAGCGCGCTTCCGCACCGGCCGTCCTCCACCAGGCCGCGAGCGCCAGCGCGTTGTGATCCGGCGGCGGCGCCTGCATCGGCGGCAGCTCACGCGCCGCCGTACCGATCATCGCCTCCGTCACCGCGCGATACGGATCGACGATCCCCGCGCCGTACTGCAGGCTGTCCGCCCCACCCCGCGCCGGGCTCGCCGTCGCCTTCAGCCGCTGGATCACCTGCGCAGCAGTCAGTTTCGGGTACGCCGCCCGCACCAGCGCAGCGCTTCCCGCCACGAACGGCGCGGCGAAGCTCGTCCCGTCCGCGTAGGCGTGCCCCGTACTGCGCGCCGCCGTCAGCACAGAACCACCCGGCGCCACCAGATCGACGTACGGCCCGAACTGCGAAGCCTGCAACCGCGCCCCACCGTTGTCGATCGCCCCGACACCGAGCACACCCGGGTACTGCGCCGGATACGACGGCAGCACGCCGGGAGCATCGCCCTGACGATTGCCGACCGCCGCGACCACCACGACGTCCTTCCGTACGGCGTACGCAACGGCCTCGCGCACCGGCTTCTGATCCTGATCGCCCGACATCGACAGGTTGATCACCCGCGCGCCCTGGTCGACGGCGTACCGGATGCCCCGGGCAAGGATCTGCGGGTCGATCAGCTCGGCCTGCCCGTTCTGGCCGGCCTCGCGCTCACTCACCCGCACCGGCAGGATCCGCGCCCCCGGCGCGATCCCCTGGAAGCCGACGCCGGCAGCGCGATCGGCGGCGATGATCCCGGCCACGCCGGTGCCGTGCGAGACACAGTCGAAGTTGCCCGGCAGCGTGCCGACCAGGTAGAAGTCGCGGCCCCGCAGCACCTTGCCGGCGCGGCGCAGCTGCGGATGATCGGCGTCGACGCCCGAGTCCACGACGGCGACCGTCACGCCGTTGCCGGTGCTGAACGGCCAGGCGCGCTGGGGCTTCAGCAGTTCCTGGGCCCAGGGCAACAATCGCTCGACCGGGCGGCCTGGTTCGGGGTTGGTGCAGGCGCCGCGTGGCGGCGCCGCCGAGGCGGGGACGACGACCGGCCCGGCCGCGAGCACGGCGGCCGAGATCAGCAGGACCGGAACGCGCCACCTCGTCTTCACTCTCCGAGGGTCGCGGAGGTCCCGGGTGCTCCGGTGCTGGTGGCCGGAAGCGGTCAGCGGCCGTCGTACGGCGTACCGGCCGGGAGAGTGGGCGTCGACAGAGGAGGCGGGGATGAGAGCTCAGGACGACACCGGCGCCGGGCAGTCGCTGCTCGGCCAGCTGGAGGCCGCCGACCGCCGGTTCCGCGAGTACCGGTCGGTCAGCCAGGACACCACCGGCACCGCGCACTCCGACGACGGCCTGATCGAGGCCACCGTCGGCCTGTACGGCGAAGTCCGCGAGATCGTCCTCGACCCGCGGATCTACCGGGCCGCCGACGCCACCGCGCTGGCCGAGTCGCTGCGCGAGGTGATCAACGCTGCGGTCGCTGACGCGCAGGCGACCGCGGCCGGCCGGCTGTCGGCGCTGTTCCCCGGCGGGCTGAACGACCCGTCGGACCTCGCCTTCGAACCGTTGAACGCCGAGCTGCGCAAGCACCGCCGAGGAGGACTGTGATGAGCCAAGGACCGATCAACTTCGGCGGTGTCGGCGACATCGACATGTACCCCGAGCAGACCCGCGAGGCGATGCGCCGGCTGGAGAAGGCCGGCACCGACTTCGGCACCCGCTGGAGCCTGCTGAGCGCCGCGATCCGGGTCGGCGAGCTGGGCTCGACCACCGGCTTCGACACGCTCAGCGTGCGGTTCCGGGAGACGTACAACCCGGCCAAGCCGCCGATCCAGGAAGCGTCGGACGCCGCCAGCGGCAACGTCGGCGGGATGGGCAGCCAGGGCGGCGTCATCGTCGGCAAGTACGTCGAGTCGGCGCAGCGCGACGTGGCGCGGATGCGCTCGGTCGGCGACCTCTGACCGCCGTACCGCTGACGGCGTGACGACTGCTGACCCGGGCTGCTGACCGTGGGCGCGATCCCGGAACCGACGACCGAGCTGTGGCTGTGGCTGCGGACCTACCTGGACGAGAACATCTGGCCGTCGACCGACGAGGCCGTCGTACTGCAACTGGCCAACGACTGGGGCCAGGCCGCGCAGCTGATGACCGAGATGATCGACGCCGCGGCCGCCGCCAACGACGAACTGCCCGATGTCTGGCCGGACTCCGCCGGGACGATCTACAACCGCAACGTCACCCGGACCCTGGACGACTACCGCACCATGGTCCAGGCGTACCGCGACATGGAGAAACTCTGCCGCGACTTCGCCGGCCAGATCGCCGCGCTGCGGAACTCGATCATCGCCGAACTGGTCCTGAACGCGACGCTCTTCGCCGCGCTGGCGATGTTCCCCGGCGCCGGGGTGCTGATGGGCCGCTTCGCCAGCCAGCTGGCGCTCCGGCTCCTCGGCTACAGCCGCGCCGCCGTCGCCGCGATGGAGGCACCGTCCGCGATGGTGCCGCACGCGCTGAGGTTCGGCCTCGAGGCCCTCGCCGAAGTCCCCGACGAAGCAGCCGCCGACGCGATCCAGCAGGCGCTGAGCATCGCGGGCGGCTACCAGACCGGCTACAACTTCAAGCAGACGCTGATCAGCGCGGGCGCCGGCCTCCTGGGCGCTGGTCTGGCGCCGGTGCTGAAGCCGCTGGGGCATGCGGCGTCGATCCCCGCCGGGCGCCTCACCAACCGCCTGGGCGCGCCGCCCGGCCTGACCCGGACCGTCGAGCAGATGAGCCACGCGTTCGTGGTCAACGGCATCACGTCCCCGGTCGCCGGTACGACGGTGCAGGCGCTGGCCGACGGGAAGGTCCCGACGCTGGCCGACTACGGGCACGCGATCGTGAACCAGGCGCCGCTGGCCGGTGCGCTGGCGTCGTCGCGGATCGTGGCGCTGAACGGGGGTGTTGCTACTGGCAACCTTTTCCGCGGGGACGGGTTCACGCTGCCGCAGGTGCCGGTGGTGGTGCATGCCGGAGGCGTCGACCCTGGCGGACCCGTCGGCACGCCGGCTGGCCCCCAGAATCCGGTCGACCCCCAAAACCCCGCCAGTCCTCAGGGCCCGACGGGTGCCCAGAACCCAACGGGTACGCAGAATCCAGTCAGTCCCCAGAACCCGGCGGGCACCCAGAATCCCGCGGGCACTCAGAACCCGGCGGGTGCTCAGAACCCGGCCGGCACTCAGAACACGGCGGGCACTCAGAACCCAGCGGGTGCCCAAAACACTGCCGGCTCTCAGAACCCCACCGGCGCCCAGAACCCAGCGCCTACGCAGGGCTCCTCAAGTACTCACTCGTCAGCGTCCCAGAACTCCGGCGCACAGCACCCCAATGGACGCCCCACCTCCATCGAGCAACACCCCACCGACCCCTCGAGAGCCCATCACCCGGACGCCCGATCCAACCCCGCCTCCCAAGCCACAAAGCCGGTGAACCCAACCGACGCGCACCCCAGAACCAGCTCCACCGACACCACCGACTCCACCGATACGACTGACTCCACCGCCACCAGCGACCCCGCCGCGGCCACCGATGCCAACCCGGTCACCGACCTCACCGCATCCACTGACCCCACCGACACCAGCGCCCCTACCGACACCAGCGCCCCCGCCGCCACCGACCCAACCGACTCCACCACCGCCACCCGACCCCCAGGCCCGCCAGCAGACCCCCCAGCCGCAGACCACCTCTCCTCTGACAACCCCTCCGAATTCGGCTGGTTCAACGAGAACTCCCCCGTAGTAGCACCAGAGCAAATCAGCCAACCGCAATGGACCCCCTGGCACTCCTACGGCCCCAACGAAGCCCGCTGGCGCTTCGACCCCGACGGCACCCCCCGCATGGTCCAGGCGAACCTCGAGCACGCCTACGACGGCTCCGGCCGCAACGCCGACGACGCGGCAGCCCGCAAGGACGCCCGCGACCGAGGCGCCCCCGGCGACCAGGGCGGCCACGCCCTCGCCTGGCGCTTCTTCAAGCGCGTGATGCCAGGCAACTACTTCCCCCAGACCGGCAACCTCAACACCGGCGCCTTCAAGAAGGTGGAGAACGAAATCGCCGCCTGGCTCGACGCCGGCCACCACGTCGAGGTCACGGTCATCTTCCCCCCAGGCCAGTCCCGCCCCGACACCATCACCATCACCTACACAGTCACCAACCCGAAAACCGGCCGAACCATCTGGACCGGCGGCCGCACCTTCACCAACGCCAAAGGCGAGAAGTTCGCCCGCTACACCACTCCCCAGATCAACACCTTCACCCCCGGCACCGAAAACCTCTTCGAAAACCCCGACGACCCCACCACCCCCGGCGCCGTCCCCACAACCCCCACTCCCGTCCCACCCCAACCAACCCCCGGTACTGCGGCCACCCCGGAGCCCTCGTCAGCCCCGGAGGCCACCACCCAGGAGTCCGCGGAGACCACGCCCACGCCGGAAACCCCCGCCACCCCGCCAACACCCGAGACGGCGACGACCCCGCGGACACCGGAGGTCCCCACCACCCCGGAGACCGAGCCCACCTCACCGACGCCGCACGCTGCGCCCGTCCCGCAGACCCCCGTCACCCCGCCGGCCCCGGCGCCGACGACAGGCCCGCCGGCGGCTCCGGCCCAGGTGCCTCACGCCCCGCCCCCACCAGCAACTCAGGTGGGACCTGCCGCCCCGAGCACCTCGACCCAACCCATCCACCGCGTCGAGCGCTTCCTCCCCGGCTGGGTCCTCGTCAGCCATCACTCCACCAACCTCCTGAACGAACTTGCCGCAGGCAACAACCCCCTGGCCGTCGACCTCGCCTCCGTCCACCCCGAGGGCAACGGCGCCTACCGCATCCGCACCCAAACCGGCGAAACCTTCCGCCTGGTCAAACGCGTAGGCCCACTCCACCCCGACGTACAGCTCGAATACTCCGTTGAAACCACCAATCTCCCCACCGTCAACCTCCTCCTCTCCGACCGCCTGGCCGCCCACGAGATCGCCCCACTCCTGGCCAGAGTCCTCGCCGAGTCCGCCGCGATCGTCCACGGCGCCACCGACGGCCCAGCCGTCTTCCGCCCCGACAGCACCCCGCACACCGACGCCACCCAGCAGATCTCCGACACCGGCGACCGCGCCGAGCTTCGCCAGTACGGCGTACAGGAGCAACCCCACCGGCGCACCCTGCTCGACACCGAGATCCGCAAGCTCGCCCTCGCGATGGGCCTCACCGAAGGTCAACCCAACGCCGACCTCCTGCGAACCCTCCTCGACCAGAGCGAACGCGCGATCCTCGACCGCGTCATGGATCGCACCGAAACCCTCGGCGACGACCGCGTGAGCCGCGCCGGCTACGTAGCGAAGGCGATCCTCAGCTCGGGCTGGTCCTCGATCGTCATCGGCGCAGCCGCGACAGTCTTCACCGGCGACCCCCTGGTCGGCGTCGGCATCGCCGTCCCCACCATGGTGAACGCCCTCGTCGGCTCGATGTCCGAGCGCTACCTCGACGCCCGCAAGCAGCCCGGCAAGAAACCGGCGTACGTCGAGGAACGCGTCCAGCGCGAGTACGACTACCCCGGCCTGCACGCCCTCCTCGACGGCCCGGAGCAGACCCGCCCGCCGCTCACCCACCTGCCCCGCGCCACGAAGTGGAGCAACTACCTCGTCCGGCACACCACCCCGACCCTCGCAACAGCAGCGGTCGCCGGCGCACTCACCCTGTTCGGCGTACCGGCGTTGTCGACCGCGCTCGTGATCGCCTCCTCGGCCCTCGCCAAGTCCCTCGCCGAACGCCTGGTCGACGTGAAGAAGCTCGACTTCCGCCTCCGCCGCGTCGACGCCACCGAGCGAATCAGACTCTCCGACCCGCAGCTCTACTCGAACCAACTCGTCGCCGAGCTCGGCGAGCTACGCACCAGACTCGAACGAGTGCTGGCTGCCCTGGACATCCGCTCCGGCGTCGTACCGGCCACCGACCCAACCGCCGCCCCACCCGCCACCGTCACCCCCGTCCAGCCACCCATCCCCGGCGCCCCGCCGTTCCGGATCACGCTCGCCGTCCAGCTGATCGACAACGTCTCCGCCGCCGCCCGCCGTGTCTTCGTCGGCGGCCAGCAAGCCGTCGACGTCGACCCGACCGAGCTCGCACGCCACGTCAGCGCGCAGGTCGAGGGCCTGCTGAACGCCGTCGGCCCGGGCCTGTTCGGCTCGGTCGCCGGCGCGATGGGCGACAAGTACTTCATCAATCGCGAGGAGGCCGCGAACGACGCCCGCAAACAGTGGGCCCGCCACGAACAGGAGGCCGCCCAGGCCGAGGCGCTCTCCGAGGTCATCCGCCCCCGCCTCGCCCAGCTCCGCCAACTGACCGAGCAACTCGAGGCCGTCGTCGGCGCCCCACCCGACCTCGCAACCCGCGCCGCCAACCGAGCCCTGCCGGCACCGACCGCGCCACCTGCGGGCCCGCGGCCGTCCGGCCAGTCACCGTTCACCGCGTACGCCGTACAGGTGGCCGCCGCTGCCCTCGGCGGCGCGGTCAGCGCGGTCGGCCTGGACCTGATCTTCGACCTGCCCGACCTCGGTGTCGTCCTGACGGTCGCCGGTGCGGCGGGCGCGATGATCGGTACGCCGGTCGCTCGGTACCTGTTCCGCCGTACCGAGATCGACATCCAGTCCCACCTGGAGAAGGCCCTGGCCAAGCAGGCCGTCGACCGCGCCGAGCTGCTGGAACAGCGCGCCGTCACGCGCTACCTGGTAGAACAGCTGACGTCCCGGGCCGCGGAGATCACCGACCGGACGCAGCCAGCCCCGGCGACCGCTCCGATCGACGAGACCGCACCGCACTACACCGACCTGATCCGCGCGGCGCTACGACGGGCGGAACTGGACAACGTGCCACCCGGCCAGCCGGAGAGCGCCTTCGACCAGGACGCCCGGTCTGAGCGCGTCACCCTCCTGCAGCGGATCGACGCTCTGGCAGCCGAAATCGACCGCCTGCAAGCACTCGGGCGGAGTGGCGGCCCGCTGGCCGACGTCCGAGCGAATCTCGCGCATGCCATCAGCCTCTACGAATCAGTTGCCGACAACAACGGAGTGCGCCGGACGTTCCCGCGTCTCGAATCGGTCGACCCACGAACCGGACGCCGTGTGCTCGGCGGCCCAACCGCCCAGGCCCGCGCCGCCGTGGAACAAGCAATCCGCCGCCTGGTCGCCGAACCAGCCGGCAAACCCCTCCTGGCCGAGCGCCTGGTCGCACTGGAACAACTGGCCGCAGCCGCAGACGCCGTGGACCACCACATGCTTCACGGCACCGACGACTCGCGCGCCCTCGTACAAACCCAGTTCAACGAAGCCCTCGAAGAAACCCACCGCCTGTGGCAGGAGTCCGGAGCCCCACAGGGCCTGACCCTCCCAGCCCTCAGCGTCTCCCCAAACCTCAACCAGGTCGGCGGCCACGCAGTAATCCCCATCCGCTCCCTGACCGCACCCGACGTCGGCCTCCTCGAGTGGAACCACACCCGAACAACCGGCGCCCAGTCCTTGTTCGGCACCGCCCCACTGCTCGACACCGAAGCCCTCACCACCGTCGAACGCGCTCTGACAGCCCTGGCCGAACAAGGCCACCAGATCGAGGTCACCGTAGACCGAGTTGCCCGCCCACACCCCACCGCAGACCCCCTCCGCTTCACCGTGCGCCTCACCGACCCAACCACCAACACCACCGAGTCCCACGGGCCCACCACCATCACCGAACTGGCCCGCACCTTCGGCCCCCACACCCCCACCGGCCCCCACACCCCCACCGGCCGCCACCACGCAGCCGAGCAGACCGGCCGCCACCACGCCGACGAGTCGACCGCACGCAACCAGATACCCGAGCAGGCGACGGAGTACGTCGGCCGCCACCGCCCCGAGGAGACAACCGAGTACGTCGGCCGGCACCGCCCCGAGGAGGTGACCGAGTACGTCGGCCGCCACCGCCCCGAGGTGGTCGCCCCCGCAACACCCGACCGCACCGACCTCGACACCCGCACAGACCTTCCCGGCGGCCGCCACCGAGCACCAGAACCAACCGAGCAGCCCACGCTGGAGACGACCGAGCAGCCCACGGCTCCCAACCCAGAGCAAGTCCCGCCCGGCGCCATCCCGCTCGAAGGCGGCGGCTACTACCAGGCGACGCAACCCACTACCCCAGCCTCCGACAACCCGCTCGACGTCACCGCAACCCGCCGCGCCGCCGACCGGATCGCCCTCCGCGCAGCCCGCCTCACCGCCCAACAGCCAACCTCTCAGCAGCCCGGCCCGGAGCAGGCAGGTGCACCGGCTGCTGCGTCCCAGCAGGCCCCCGCTCAGCAAGCGGCGCCGGAGCGGGCGGCTTCCGACGGGACCGGGGACGGCTCCAATGGGCCAGGCCGCACCGTGCACGCACCGGAAGTCCCCGGCACGCGGTTTGTTGCTGATGGGAGCAGCCAGGCAGCTGGGTCGCTTGGGGAAGCCGTGCAGGCCGCGTTGGCGGCCAAGGAGGAGGACTTCGGTGGCCTGATCAACGGCCGCCCCGGGCAGGCTGCTGAAGGTGTGGTTGTGGTGCAGACCAGCACCGGCCCGCAGTACTTCAAGATCTCCCGCTCGGCGGTTCCTGCTGGGCGGGTGGCTGCAACGGCGGTTCGGGTGGGATCGGTCGGAAGGCCACACCTGGTGCGGATCTCGACCGCGTTGGGTGCTGATCAGCTGACACGCGCCTGGGTGCACGAGATCAGTCACACACTGCAGGAACAGGCGGCCCCGCGGAGTCGGTGGCGGCGGTTGTTGGGGCGGGCTTCGGTGCAGACCGTGGATCTGTGTGTGGCGGCGCAGTTCAACGAGTATCGGCTGTTGAGTCGGCAGCTTGATGAGGCGCAGTCGGACGTGGAGATCGCTGCGCTTCGGCAGGATCTGGAAGGGCTGGTTGAAGCGATCCGGGTGCATCATCAACCGCCGCAGCTTCCTTGGGTTGGCGTGGTGGAGACGGATGCGTTCGTTGCTGATGTCGCCCTGCAGGTAACGGATCTTCAGGGCCAGTTGGATGAGATCAGTCGGAGGATCGCGGCCAAGACCGAGGCGGCGGAGCGGGCAGCCGAGTCGGCGAAGCAGGCGGAGCAGGATGCTGCGAAGGCGCAGCAAGCCGTTGATTCTGGGCGGTTCGCTCGGGCGCATCAGGCTGAGAAGGAAGCGGCCAAGCAGGCGGAGGTGAGTGCGTGGCAGGAGCGAGTTGCTGCGGCGTACAAGCAAGCCCGCGCGCAGCTGGAGATTGTTGCCGAGGGCTACCGGTTGTTGCTTGCCGACGCGGCGACCATGACGCCGGAGCAGCGGGCGACGGCCGCGGCGGATTTGGCGAAGCAGTTGGCGCAGTACGAGCAAAGCCTGGCTGCGGTGGCGCCGCCGCTCATGGCGTTGTCGAGCTTGCTGCCCACCGACTGGCTGCCGCATCTGACCGCGTTGACCAACCAGGTGAACGCCGTACTGGCGGCCAACCACGTCGATCAGCGGTTCACTCCGGGGAGCCTGCAGCATCGGCTCAACGCGGAGTTCGGGCAGGCGGTGACCAGTGACGGCGCGATCCTGAGAGCCGGTCATGCGCGGCCGATCGAGCTCCGGTTCCGGTTGAGCGTGTCGGATCTGATCGAGGTCCTCGATCCCTCGGTGCGCGCCTCGGAGACGATGCTCGGCCTGTTGCCGCAGCCGTCGCGGAAGTTCGGGATCACGCAGAACGGCCGGATCGGCGCCAGCGGCGCGTTCGGGTTGAGCACGTTGACGCAGCTGTTCGGCGAGCACTCCTGGGTGAACGCGCTCGGCCAGCTCATCACCCTCAAGGGCGAGCAGAGCTCCGGCTGGAGCCGCTCGATCACTTCCAACGGCGCGCAGTACGGACAGGACGGCTCCGTCGAGGACAACCGCGGCGAGTCCCTCCTGTACGCCGGCCACGCGAGCTGGCACGTGCAGGCGCGACGCCCGGGCGAGCCTGACCGCCTCCTCGCCGACGTCACCGTCAACCGCGGACAGGGCAAGGACGTCTCCCGGCTGCGCGCCTGGGTCTCGCACGCCTACACCGTGCTCGCGCCCACCAAGACCTTCACCAGCGGCGCGCAACCGTCCGGCCGCCTCCCCAACCACACCCTCACCTCCCTCGACGGGCTGCAGAGCCTCACCGACGACGTGCTGACCGAGTACGGCGATCAGCTGAGCCGCTTCGGTGACCACGCCTCGTTGCTGCGCCAGCAGATCCAGGAGGCGATCACCCAGGACCTCCCGTCGCGGCTGGCCGAGAGCGCCGAGCAGTCGTTGCTGCGTCCGCTGCAGGCAGGCGGTCGCCCGGTCGGCCACCTGGAGATCAGGACCGACGTCCGCTACGAGCAGGTCGAGCTGGTCGGGGACACCAGTACGGCGCACTGGCAGGAGCGTGTCCGTGTCGGTTTCAGCAACGCCAGCGGGCAGCAGGCCTTCTCCGCAAGCACCTCGCTGAACGCCACCGTCGGGTACGGCGGGCAGGCACTCACCGACCTCGGCGACACCAGCGTCGACCTGGGTCCGACCGCCAGCGGTGGCCGGTCGCTCAACCGGTCGGAGTCGCTGACTGGTGGTGGCGTCGGCATCCACGTCGGTGTGCAGCGCTACACCGGCCCGACACAGGGCTACCGGATGGTGTTCGAGCACAAGGTCACGCTGGTCCTCGATGGTGAGTCGCAGGGCACTGTGGCCGGTAGCAGCGAAGGGCTGGTCCGGCTGCACACCAACGACGCCTACCGGCACGGTCTGCCGGTAGCGGAGAGCGCCTTCGTCCACGACCAGACAGGTCAGCGAGTGATCGAGAACGGCGTACCGGTACTGCGTGGCGATCCCCGCAAGGGTGTGGAGGTCCCCGGACGCCGCCTGGAGCTGCCGAACTGGCTGGCCGGCGGCACCAGCCGCCTCACCGGTGCAGGGCCCGGGCTGGCGCAACAGGTGACCGGCGGCGAGCAGGCGCTGGCTGACCTGATCGCACCGCTGACCGAGCGCGGCTTCCTGCCGCCGCTGGATGCTCAGGGCAACCCAGACCTCGCCCGGATGACCAGCGACCCGCTGCTACGCCAGGGCCAGCTGCTGAACCTGACAGAGCTGCGCACGCAGCTCTCGGTGAACAGGCTCGAAGCCGGCTACGACATCGCCGTGCAGAGCGGCATCCTCGTGACGCTCACCAAGCCGATGACCGGCCGCGCGGCCGAGACCCTCACCCTGCGGATCTCGCTGCGCACCGGCCCGCCGTCCTCCGTCGCCGTCACGAACGACGAGGCGATGGTGACACTCAATATCGGTTCTGACACTGCGAGCCGCACCGACGGCTGGGGCAAGTCGCTGCCCTGGCGGGCGTCGCCGCTCGGACTCACCCAGGACGCGCCGGGTGGCACGACCGCGGCGTCGGCGCTGTCGTACGGGCGGCAGGCGCTCGGTCGCGTGATGGGCTGGTTCTCCGGCGGCACGCTCAACCAGGTGACGCTGGTCGAGAGCCGCTCGCCGGTCGCCGCGTTCGAGGTACCGCACCGGCTCGTGGTCACCGAGCTCGGCGCCGACGACGTCGTCCTGCACCCCGGTACGCCGGGAACGTCGGCGCGCATCCTCGTCGACACCGACCTGCTGCCCTCCACCGAGGTCACCCCGACACCGGTGAGCGACGGACCGGTCAGCGACCAGGTGCTCGACCGGGCGACGCTGGTCGCCCTGGACGCCCACGAGCTGAACCGCCTCGTCCAGCAGCTCGGCGGCCAGGACCCGACCGCGCGTCACCACCTGGAGGCGTTCCTCGACCCCCGCCACCTGCTGGCACACCCCGAGTGGGCCCGTACGACGTACCGGACCGACGCGCTGGTCCGCGGCGCCGGACCGGTCTCCAGCCGCGGCAGCCTGGCGGTGCACGGCCGGATCGGTGACGTGGTCCTGCTGGGGACCAGCGACGCGGTGGTCGGCGACATCAACCTGGCGCTGACCAGCCACGGTCTGTCGGCTGGCCGGAGTACCGGCGGCTCTACCTCGGCCGGGCTGGGGGCGAACGGCGACGGCAGCGGTGGAAACCTGTCGGGGGAGTACGGCACCAACAGCTCGGCGTCGCGGACCGACCAGACCATCGCCGGTGTCGAGCGGCTGACGATCGAGGTCGGGCGGCACTACCTGTTCGCGGGGACCGCCGCCCTGGGCGTGACGGCGAACGGAAAGCCGGCAGCAGCCGATGCGACCGTCGTCTTCCAGGTCGCCGAGCGGGACGTGCTGCGCTTCCACCTCGAGGGCGAGCTGACGCTGCCGCTCGAGCAGGTGGCCGACGCCGTCGAGCGGTACCTGAACGGCAGCCTGGAGCTGGACCGGCGGCTCGCCACTGGTCTGATCCGTCAGTACCGCGCCGCTCTGGCCGTTGCTGAGGTGGTCCCGAAGGTGTCGGCGTCGCACACGCCCCGTGCGCTGCTGGAGAAGCTGCAGCCAGGCAGGCCGACTCCACGCAGCAAGGCAGCGCAGCTGGAGCTCGTGCTGGACCAGGCGGAGCAGCTGGACGCAACCAAGAAGGTGGAGATCCCCGAGCACTACCAGGAGAACCTGGGCTCGACGCTGGTCGAGCAGGCCTCGGTCACAGATCAGGGCGACCGCGTAGCGCTGTTCGACAAGGTCCGGGCGCTGGTGAGCGACCAGTTGGGCATCGCACCGGACAGCGACCCGATGCTGGCTGAAGCGCTCGCTGTAGACCTGGCCGGCAAGCGCTGGTGGGGGCGGCTGGAGGACATGCTCGGCCCGGACGGGTTCGCTCGGACCTACCCGGTCGGACAGCCGGGGCAGTTCGGCGCGCAGCAGGTGGGCGTGCGGATCCGCGCCGAGTTCACCGACGAGGCGGTGTCGCTCGGGACCACCAAGCAGACGATCAGCATCGTCCAGCGCTACCTGTACGACGAGCGAACCGCCGGCGAGACCAGTGGCCGGTCGCTCGGTGCTGGTGTCGACGGGAGCTGGCAGGAGGGTCGTTCAGGCGCCGCAGGCACCGACCGTACCGGCTCCACGTCAGTGTCCGTTGGAGAGCAGACGACCCGGCTTGAGCGGCTGGCGACGTTCGACGGGCAGCACCGGGTCCGGCGCGGGGTGAAGTTCACCGTCGAGGTCGTGCCCGGGGCGACGGCGACGCCCGCGCGGAACGTGGTCGGCCGCGCGCTGTCGCGCACCGAGTCGCCGCTCACCCCGCTCGCCCCGACGACGCTCGACGGCGAGGTCGTGCAGCTCATCCCGCTCCGGGTGCTGCCGGAGGTCGCCGCACCAGCCCTGGAGCGCAGTACCGCGGACACCCCGAACGGCTCGCTGAACGACCGCGGCGTCCCGGACGCCTACTTCGTAGAAGGTGCCAAAGGCAACGAATTGACCGACGTGGTGCTGCAGCAGCTGACCGACCTGCTCGGCCAGGCCGGAATGCGCGTGCACCGGCCCGAGCTAGCCGTGATGCTCTCGACCGCGACCCTGAACGCGTCGTTCAGCCGGATGGCCCAGCCGGACGGCTTCACCGTGCTGCGGCTACCGCTGCCGGGCTACGCGTCGCAGTCCGTCGAGGTGAAGGTCGGAGCGACCGTCGTAGGCGCCCAGCTGATCGGCAGCCCGGTCGACGGCGTCGAGATCGGCGAGGTGAACCGCAGCCAGCACACGGTCAGCCACACCGTCACCGCGGGACGCGTGCTGCCGGTTGACGGCGGCGCGACCCTGGACGGTGGCGGCGTGACCGGTGGCGTGACGGCCGGCGATCAGCTCGCCGACCAGACCAGCGACGGACGCGGCGTACGGCGGGAGCGCAGCCGGTTCGAGAAGGGCCGGGTGGTGACGGCGCGCGTCGAGGTCGCGTACGACGTACGCCTGGTCAAGCAGGAGCTGCGGCGTACCGGGGAGGTCCGGGCGGTGCGGGAGACTGAGGTCGCGCAGACGCCGCGCGGCGTCGCGTATCTGACGATGTTCGAGTCGGACTATCAGCAGCTGGAGCAGTTCCTGGCCGGCAACCGTCCGGTTTCCACCGTCAGCTACGCGGACTTCGAGGCGCGCCTGCGCGGCGAGACGAAGCCGCTGGACCGGATCACCAACCGCGTCACCGACATCGACGACGACGAAGACGACGAAGAGGACGAGGAGTAGACGATGGTCCTGCCCGCCGCGCGCACCCGGGACGAGGCGTACCTGTACCTCGACCTGACGCCCTGCCCCACCTGCGGCTCGGTGGAGACCGAGTGGCGGCACGCGCTCGCCCAGGTCGACGGCGAGCTGGTCGCGGCGTACGACGGAACCTGCCAGGGCTGCTCGGCGGAGCGCGAGTACCTGTTCGAGCTGCCCGCGCGTGAGCACGCGGGCGGCGTACCGAACTTCGGCGGGCCGGAGCCGTCGGCGCTGCTCGACCCCGGGCAGTGGCTCGACGTGGCCGACCAGCTGATGTCGGCCGTCGACCCCGACAGGGCAGCGGAGACGGCAGCCTTCGCCGCAGCGGCCGTAGCCGAGGTGCTGAAGTTCCTGCCGCCCGGAGCCGACGCTGTGCCCGCTGAGCGGTTCTGGTCGGCAGCCGGACGCCAGGTGTACGACCGCCAACCAGGGCGCTTCCGCCGCGACCGCCTGCAGGTAGTGCTCGACAGCTACTCCGGCGTCAGCTGATCCCAGTCCGTCACGATCGGAGCGAGCTCTCCACGCAGCCACAGGGGGAGCTGGTCGTGGTGGTGCTCATCACCCAGTACGCCGGACGCCCCCAGCGGCACGCTCCAGCCGCTCTTGGTCCGGTCGCTGAGGTCCCACGCGTAGCGGGCCGCGGAAGCGCGCACACTGAGGTCACCCGACCCGGGGATGCTGGACGTCGACCAGACGCAGTGGTGATCACCCGACAGCCTCAGCTCGATCTGAGCTTCGCCCCGCTCGAACAGCGACCCACGCAGCACCTGCAGCGGCGCCAGCTGATGGGTGTCACCCCACGGCCCACGTGGTTTCTGGGCCGCCACCTCCTCCAGCGACTCCCGCAGCAGCGCGCTGAAGTCGATCGGGAGGTCGCTGGCCAACAGGTTCTCCAGGGCGAACGACACGTGGGTCAGCAGGTCGAGGTACGGCAGGAACATCTCCGCGACTTCGACCTCGTCGAGCGCTGCGATCGCCGGGTGGGCGGTGATGCGGCGGCTCAGCGCCTTGCGGATCGCTGCGTACGTCGACGCCGTGGTGCTCGCCGCGTCCATCCGGCGGTCCCAGGCCTGCAGTCGCGCGCGGATCAGAGCTGCGGCGGGGGAGAGATCCTGCAACGACGCGAGCGGGTCGATGATGCTGCCGGCCGAGCCCAGCCAGGTGTCGGTGTGAATGGTCGGCATGTCCTCGACCGACCAGCCGTCGCGCGCGGTCAGCAGCTCCCGGATCCGCCGGTACCGATGCGGCGCGCTGAACTCGAGGCCGAGCGGCTCGGCCAGGTGCCGCGAGTTCGCCATCACCGCGACGCCGTCGACCGTCGCCCGCGGCATCGGGTCGAACCAGCCGGTCCAGCGGTGCTTGCTCTCCCAGGCCGGTACGACGCGCAGCAGGTTCTCCGCGTCACGCAGCGGGACGAGCCCGGCGGTGCGGTGCAGCAGCCCGCCCGAGGTGTCGGCGGCAAGCACCACGTTCACCGGCTCGACCCACCCGTCGAGCGCCGCGTCCACCGCCGCCACATTCGTTGCTTCAAGCAACCGAGGGAGCACCTCGAACCCGAGCCGGCCCGTGACCCGCGGCGGATAGCGAAGGCTGACCCGCTGATCGATCACCACCGGCCCGCGCGCGGTCTCGATCACCTCGACCTCGATCGCGTCCCGCCCCGCCACCTGCACCGACTCGGTGTGCACCGCCGCCGCTTCCCACCCATCGGGCCCGAGCGCCTCCACGCCGTCGGCAGTCCGCCGCAGCTGCTCCTCGTACAGATCCTGATAGTCCGCGGCAGCGTTCGTGATCGCCCAGGCAACCTCCCCGGCGTGCCCGAAGTGCGCGATCCCAGGAATACCCGGCACGGCCAGCCCCAGCACGTCGTACTCCGGACAAGCGAGCCGGATCTGCTGATAGATCCCCGGACTCTCGACGTACCGATGCGGGTCACCGGCGATCAGCGCCGTACCGGTCGCGGTCAAGGCGCCGGGGATCATCCACCCGTTGCTCCCCGACGACCGCGGCCCCTCGGACGTGAACACCTGCATCATCCCGTCGCCGAGCCGCCGCGAGACCTCCCCGCGCCACAGCTTGTCCGGGAAGCCGGCGAACAGGATGTGGATCGCGATCCAGATCCCCAACGGCGCCCACGGCTCCCACTCCTGCGGCGACCCCCCGGTCCGCGCGAACTCCGGAGCCCGCGCGGCCCCGCCCGGAAGCCCTTCGTTGACGCCGGCGACGTACGCCTCGACCCACGCGCCCGTGTCGTCGTCGAGCCCCCGGAAACACCGCTCGGCGGTGTCCGCGATCCGCGTCTGCCGCGCGAACGTGTCCCAAGCAACCGCATCCGGGCCGAGCAAAGCGGCGGTCGTACCCGAGAACTTCCGTCGCTGCAGCTCGATCTGCCAGGCGCGATCAGCCGCGACGTTGCGCCCCTGCAACCGAACCAGCGACAACGGATCGCCGGCGCGAAGGTGTGGCACTCCCCAGCTGTCCCGGTAGACCTTCACGCAGTTCCCTTCGACTCAGGCGGCGGGCGCGGCGCGACCCGGACGTCCATTGTCACCCGGGGCGCCGAATCGGTTCCTCGCGCGCCTGACACGTTGGCGGGTTAGCGTGGGGTTGTGATCCGTCCGATCAGCCCGGCCGACCCTGGGCTCGCGCCGCGGCTTCTCGAGGTCCAGCACCGTGCGTACGCCGTGGAGGCCGCTCTGATCGGCTTCGACGGGATTCCGCCGCTGCAGGAGGACCTGTCCGCCCTGATGGCGTCCACCGAGCACTGGCTCGGCTGCTTCGCCGACGAGGTGCTGGTCGCCGCCGTCGCCTACGAGTTCCCCGACCACGAGACCGTCGACATCACCCGCCTGATCGTCGACCCGGCGTACGCCCGCAAAGGCCACGCCACCGCGCTGCTCGACGCCCTGGACGACCTGGAGCCGCGCGGCCTGTCTCTGGTCTCCACCGGTACGGCGAACGCACCCGCCACCAAGCTCTACCTCAGCCGCGGCTACCGCGAGGACGAGCAGGTCGAGATCGCCCCCGGCGTCACCATCACACGGTTCCGCCGGGAGCGAGTGCTCTGAATCAGCTCAGGCTCAGCGCCGTCCACGAGATCGGCGGGAGGCTGATGGTCAGCTTGCCGTCCTGCAGCGTGGCCGTGCTCGGCTGCGGCACCACCCGGTCGGGCTGAGCCGCCGAGTTGACCGCGAGCCGGTCGTCGTCGGCGAGCGTCAGTGCCTCGTCGACCGTCGAAACCCCGGTCCGGCTGACGTCGACCGACACCTCGATCGTCTGGTCGAGGGAGCGGTTGACGAGGAAGACCGCGAGCTTGCCCTCGTCGTACGTCGCCACAGCGTCCACCGCGGCGACCTCGCCGAACTTCTCGGTGACGACGGTCGGCGACGACGTCTCCACCCGCAGCACCTGACCCGCGGCCAGCCGGGAGGTGATCGCGAACGGGTGGAACGTCGGCTGCCGCCAGGCCGGGCCGTCGGGCTCGGTCATGATCGGCGCGATCACGTTGGCCAGCTGGGCCAGACAGGCGACCGCGACCCGGTCACTGTGCCGCAGCAACGAGATCAGCAAGTTGCCGACGACAACGGCATCGGTGACGTTGTACTCGTCCTCGATCCGCCGCGGCGCCACCTCCCACGCGTCCGGGTCGCCGTCGGTCAGCCGCGACCGGTCCTTGTACCAGACGTTCCACTCGTCGAACGAGATGTCGATCCGGCGGTTGCTCTTCAGCTCGGCGCCGACGTGATCGGCGCTGGCCACCACCGAGTCGATGAAGCGGTCCATGTCGACGGCCGAGGCCAGGAACGACGCCGGGTCGTCGTTGTCGTCGCCGTAGTACGCGTGGCAGGAGATGTGGTCGACCAGGTCGTAGCACTCGCGCAGCACCTCGCGCTCCCAGGTGCCGAAGGTCGGCATCCCCGAGCCCGACGAGCCGCAGGCGACCAGCTCCAGATTGGGCTCGACCATCCGCATCGCCCGCGCGGTCTCGGCGGCCACCCGCCCGTACTCCGTCGCGGTCTTGTGCCCGATCTGCCAGGGCCCGTCCAGCTCGTTGCCCAGGCACCACAGTTTGATCCCGTACGGCGCCGCCGCGCCGTGCTCGGCGCGCAGGTCCGAGAGCGCCGTGCCGGCCGGGTGGTTGGCGTACTCCTGCAGGTCGAGCGCCTCCTGGACGCCCCGCGTGCCCAGGTTGATCGCCATCATCGGTTCGACGCCGGCCTTCGCGCACCAGCGGACGAACTCGTCCAGGCCGAACTGGTTGGTCTCGATACTGTGCCAGGCCAGCTCGAGGCGGCGCGGCCGCTCGGAGCGCGGCCCGACGCCGTCCTCCCAGCGGTACCCGGAGACGAAGTTGCCGCCGGGGTAGCGGACCAGCGAGACACCGAGCTCGCGGGTCAGCTCGAGGACGTCCTTGCGGAAGCCGTCCTCGTCGGCGGTCGCGTGCCCGGGCTCGTAGATGCCGGTGTAGACGCAGCGGCCCATGTGCTCGACGAAGGTGCCGAAGGTGCGCCGGCTGACCGGCGCGACGGTGAAGGAGGGATCGAGGACGAGTGCAGCGGAAGGCACGAGGGAATGCTCCTTGTGAGGTGGGATGTCTAGCCTTTGATGCCGGCGTCGCCGACACCGCGCACGACGTGCCGCTGGAAGAGCGCGTAGACGATCAGCAGCGGCAGCCCGCCGAGCACGGCCGAGGCCATGATCTGGGCGTAGCGCAGGCCGTACGAGCCCTGCACGGTGGCGAGTCCGACCGGGATCGTCATCATCGACGGGTCGGTGGTCACGATGAAGGGCCAGAGGAAGTTGTTCCAGGCCCCGATGAAGGTGAAGATGCCGACGGCAACGAGGATCGGCCGCGACATCGGCACCATCACGCCCCAGACGATCCGCCAGCGGGTCGCGCCGTCCACCCGGGCGGCGTCCTCGTAGTCGCGGGAGACGCCGTCGAAGAACTTCTTCAGCACGAACACCATCACCGGCGCGACCACCTGCGGCAGCACCATCCCCCAGTACGTGTCGACCAGGCGCAGGCTCGACATCTCCTGGAACAGCGGCACGATCAGCACCTGCGGCGGTACCAGGATCCCGGCGATCACCACGCCGAAGATCACCTTTCGCCCCGGGAACGTGGTCCGCGAGAAACCGTACGCCGCCAGCACGGACACCAGCAGCGTCAGCGCGGTGACCAGCACCGCGACCACCGTGCTGTTCACGAACCAGCGCAGGATCGACCCCTGCTCCAGCACACTCTGGTACGCCGCCGAGGTGGGCGCCGAGGGCAACCAGCTGATCGGCGTCCGGGTGGTCTCGACCTCGGGCTTGAGCGACGTGTCGAGGGCCCAGAGCAACGGAACCAGCCAGAGTACGGCGAGCAGCGCCGCGCCGACCGCGATCGCGACCTTCGGGAAGCTGGTGCGCGTCATCCCCGATCCTCCTTCCGGCCGCCGAACAGCTTGAACTGGGCGACCGACACGATCACGATGATCGCGAAGAACAGGTACGAGATCGCCGAGGCGTAGCCGATCCGGTAGCTGGTGAAGCCGCTCTCGTAGATGTACTGGATGATCGGCCGGGTCGCGTAGTTCGGGCCGCCGTCGGTCATCAGGTAGATCTGGTCGAAGATCTTCAGCGACGCGACCAGTTGCAGCACCACGATCAGCCCGGTGGTCCGGCCGAGCAGCGGCAGCGTGATCCGGAACAGCGTCTGCCGCCCGTTCGCGCCGTCGATCGAGGCCGCCTCGTAGACCTGCGCCGGGATGCCCTGCAGGGCCGCCAGGTAGAGCAGGAAGTTGAACCCGACGGTCCACCAGACCGTCGTGATCACCACCGCGAGCATCGCCCGGTTCTCGGCGTTCAGCCAGTCGATCTCGGCGAACCCGCCGGCCGTCAGCAGCCCGTTCACCAGGCCGAACCCGGGCTGGTAGATCCACACCCAGATCAGCGTGATCACGGTCGCCGGGAGCACGAACGGCGCGAAGTACGCGAACCGCAGGAACCACCCGAAGACGCCGCGCCGGTTGGCCAGCAGGGCCATCACCAGCGCGATCAGCACCAGCGGCGGCGTACTCATCGCGGTGAAGACGAGCGTGTTCTTCAGCGAGTCCCAGACCGCCGGGTCACCGAACAGCTCCCGCCAGTTGGCCAGACCGAGGAACTCCTGCTTCACTCCGGCCAGGCTGGTGTTGAAGAAGCTGTTCCAGAGCCCGGCCAGGGTCGGCCAGAGCAGGAAGAACACGAAGAACAGGCCGAACGGCGCGACGAAGAACAGGCCGCCCCAGCGTTCGGTCCACGGTGGCCCGTTTCTCGGTGGATCGGCTGCGGTGGTCTTCGTGCGGGGGCGGGTGGGTGTCTGCACGGCCATCGTCACAGCTCCTGTCAGACCGGGGACGGGGTGTCGAGCAGCTTCCGGGTGGCGGCCTTGAACTGGTCGAGCGCCTGCCGTGGCGTCGTCCGGCCCGAGAACACCCCCGCGAAAGCAGCCCCCGCTTCGTTCTGCAGCTGCGCGCCCGAGCCGCTGAACCACGCGTCCGGGTCGAACAGCACGTCCGGCGCGACCGAGCGGTACTCGGCCTGCGGCTTGAGCTCCAGGTACTCCGGGCCGGCGACCACCGGCTGGTACGCCGGGATGTGGCCGCCGGCCGCCCAGTCCGCGCTGTTCTTCAGCATCCAGGCGATGTACTCGACGGTCGCGGCGGTGTCCTCGGCCCGGCGTGACGCCTGGTGCGGCATCACGAACGTGTGCGCGTCACCGGCGAACTTCGGGACGTCGTACACGACCGGGAACGGCGCCATGCTGAACGGTAGCTTCGCGGTCTGGTACGTCGTGACCTCCCACTCGCCGTTGAAGCTCAGCCCGGCGTCGCCGTTGCTGAACTGCGCGACCAGCGCCGCGTAGTCCGACGACTTGGGGGTGAGACCGTCGGCCGAGAGTTTCGCCATCAGCTGCAGGGCTTCGAGCGCCTTGGCGTCGTCGAGGACGAGCTCGCGGCCGGACTCGTCGAAGAACTCGCCCTCGAGCTGGCCGTAGAGCGTCCACCAGATCCGCCACGGGTTGGTCGTCTCGACCGAGGCGGCGAACTTGCCGGTGACGTCCTTGACCGCCTTCAGCATCTCGAAGAAGGCGTCGACGCCCTTGACGGTCTTGATCCGGCCGTCCGGCCCGAGCAGGCCGGCCTGCTGGCAGATCTCGGTGTTGTAGTAGAGGACGAACGGGTGCTGATCGAGCGGTACGGCGTACAGCTGTCCGTCGACGTGGCACTTCTTCCAGGTCTCGGGGAGAAAGTCCTGCTCGGTGATCCCAGCGTTGGCGAGCAGGTCGACCGGGATCGGGTCGAGCATCGTGCTCGGGCTGAAACCCTTCAGGCGGGACAGGTGCAGCGTCGCGACCTCGGGCGCGCGGCCGCCGGCCGCGGACATCGCGAGCTTGGTGTAGAACGGCGGCCCCCAGGCCAGGGTGTGCGCCTCGAACGCGATGTCCTTGTGCTCGGCAACGAACTTGTCGTGGATCTGCAGCAGCCGCGCGCCGTCACCGCCGCCGAACAGGTTCCACTCGCGGACCCGGGCGTCGCGGCCGAACGAGCCGCACCCGCTGAGAGCTGCGGTGAGACCGAGCGCACCGGCCAGCACCGTACGTCGGGAAGGTCTGCTGACAGTCATCCTCGTGTCCTCCCAGGGCGGTGGAGCACGCATCTACATCGGTGTACTACATCGGTGTAGAAGGATGATGCCCGGGCGCTCGACCAGCGTCAAGAGGTCGTCGGTCAGTGGCCGGAAGTGGACTCGCGCACGTGCAGCTCGTACTGCGCGACCACCTCGCGGTGCTCGGTCTCGTCGCCGTTCATCCGGCCGACGAGGATCTCCACCGCGGTCGCCGCGATCTGCGCCCGGCCGGGGTCGACCGTGGTCAGGCTCGGCGTGCTGTACCGCGCCTCGTCGATGTCGTCGAACCCGGCGACGGCCACGTCGTCAGGAACGCTGACCCCGTGCTTGGCGAGCGCACGCAGTGCCCCGAGCGCGAGGGTGTCGTTCAGCGCGAGCACGGCGTCGAACTTCACGCCCGACGCGAGCAGCGCCTCCATGGCCTCGGCCCCGGTCGCGCGGTGCCACGGCCCGGCCGGCCGGGCCAACTGCTCGACCGGCTCCACGCCCGCGTCGCCGAGCGCGGCCGCGAACGCGTCGTACCGGATGGCCGCGGTGCCGACCTGCTCGCCGGGATGCGTGCCGATGACCGCGATCCGGCGCCGGTCGAGCGCGAGCAGGTGCTCGGTCGCGGCGCGCGTCCCCGCGACGTTGTCGATCATCACGTGGTCGACCGGGCCGTGGAAGATCCGCTCGCCGAGCAGCACCATCGGTGTCGAGATGTGCAGGTGCTCGACGTCGTCCGGGCCGAGCCCGAGCGGGCTGAACAGCAGCCCGTCGACCAGGTGCCCGCGCGGCCGGTTCAGCGCGGTGAGCTCGCGCTCGCGGATCGCGCCGGTCTGCTCGATCATCACCGTCAGCCCGTGCTCCTCGGCCGCGGTGATCACCGCGTCGGCCAGCTCCGCGAAGTACGGCAGGCTCAGCTCCGGCACGGCCAGGCCGATGATGCCGGTCTTGCCCGACTTCAGGTTCCGGGCCGAGATGTTCAGCTGGTAGCCGAGCGCGTCGATCGAGGCGAGCACCCGCTGCCGGGTCTCCTCGCGGATGTACGGGTACCCGCTCATCACGTTGGACACCGTCTTCGGTGACACCCCGGCATGCTGCGCGACATCACGCATGGTCACTGCCACAAGGAGCCCTCCGAGTCCGCCGGCGCTGGTCCGCCCACGGTAGTCGACCGGCGAGAGCTGGTTGCGGCATCACCCGCGGGATCGGCCTGTTCAGTCGCCGTACGGCGGGCGGTTCAGTGGTGTCAGCTTGATCCCGGTCCGCCGGGCCTGCGTGACGATCGTGTCCTCGGGACGGCCGAGCCGAAGCCCGATCACGCAGGGTGGAAAGTTGTCGGCGGCCAGTTCCTCCAGCTTGCTCAGGTCCTGGACGGTCCACGGCTCCCCAGCGTTCCGGATCGACTGCGGTAGTGCCATCGAACTCAGCTTCTTCTCTCCGTTGTCCGGCTGTTCTCGTGTACCGGTTCCCCGGAGCGAGCGGCGTAAAAGTCCCGGGGGAGGATCGAGCTCAGTACGACTGCAGCTCCAGCAGCGTGCCCTCCGGCGCCCGCAGGTGCGCGGTGCGCAGGTTCGGACCCCACTGCGGACGGTCCTGCGGTACGGCGACCGGTGTCGCGCCGTGCTTCTCGACGACCGCCGCGGCGGTGTCGACGTCGTCGACCTTCAGCACCAGCATCGTGCTCGTCGACGGCCGCTCGTCCGGGTCGAGGCCGAGCGCGGCGCTCAG
Source organism: Kribbella sp. NPDC104740 (assembly GCF_055583505.1). Classification (NCBI taxonomy): domain Bacteria; kingdom Bacillati; phylum Actinomycetota; class Actinomycetes; order Propionibacteriales; family Kribbellaceae; genus Kribbella; species Kribbella sp. NPDC104740. The sequence goes on from NZ_JBVJNV010000001.1 coordinate 468,221, forward strand.
TGCCGCCCGGCCGAACAGCACCAGTGCGGTCTCGCCGTGCAGGTCCCAGTTCGCGTACGCCGCCGCCGGGATCACCTTCACTGGTTGAATTCCGAACAGCTCGTCGAGTACGCCGCGGTAGAACGCGACGGTCGCGGGGAAGTCGTCGACCAGCAGGCGGGGGTACAGCGCGTCCATCGGGCCGCTCCAAATTAGTGGGGAAGTACCAACGATTGGTTCGACCCTACAATGGACTGCCATGGAGACGCTGCTGGGGATGACCACGTTCGTGCTGCACAAGGTGGGCGTGGCCGGCCGGCGCGAGATCGCGGAGCGGCTCGCGGTGCGTCCCGGGATCACGCTGTGGCAGTTCGCGGCGCTGGCCGAGCTGGCCGACCAGGGCCCGGCGGCGCAGAGCGCGCTCGCCGGCGGCCTGGGGCTGGACCCGAGCGACATGGTCCGGTTGATGGACGAGCTGCTGCACGACGAGCTGGTCTCCCGCGAGCGCGACCCGGACGACCGCCGGCGGTACCGGATCGCCCTGACGCCGGTCGGGCGGCGGACGTTCACGACGGCGCGTGGCGTCGTCCAGAAGGTGGAGAACGCCACGCTGTCGCCGCTGACGGCCACCGAACGAGCCCAGCTGCTGAAGCTGGCCGGCAAGGTGCACGCGGGGTTGAGCAGGTAGTCAGCCGGCCGAGCGATCCGCGACGGGACGCCGGCGACGCGCGGGATCCGTCAGGGACAACGGCCGCCAGACACCGTCGGCGGCGTACAGATCGGTGCCCGGCGGGACGATCTCGTCGATCCGGTCCAGCGTCGCGTCGTCGAGCGTCAGATCAGCCGCCTTCAGCGTGCCCTCGAGGTGCTCCATCGTGCGGGGTCCGGTGATCACCGACGTCACCGCCGGATGCGTCACCGCGAACGCCAGCGCCAGCTCCGGCAGCGTCCGGCCCAAGCCCTCCGCGACCTCGATCAGCTGCTCCAGCGCCTCGAACTTCGCCGCGTTCCCCGGGATCGACGGATCGAACCGGAACGGCGTCAGCGCCGCCCGCCCGACGGTGAGGTCGACCGGCTGATCCTTCCGGATCTTCCCCGACAGGAAGCCCGACGCCAGCGGGCTCCACGTCAGCACCCCCATTTTCAGCCGCTGCGCCGTCGGCAGCAGCGACCGCTCGATCCCGCGCGCGATCAGTGAGTACGGCGGCTGCTCGGTCCGGAACTTCCCGAACCCGCGCCGCTCGGCCACGTGGTACGCCTCGACGACGTCCTCCGCCGGGAAGGTCGAGCACCCGAACGCGCGGATCTTGCCGGCCCGGACGAGGTCGGTGAGCACCGACAGCGTCTCCTCGACGTCGGTCCGGTGGTCCGGCCGGTGCACCTGGTACAGGTCGATCCAGTCGGTGCCGAGCCGGCGCAGGCTCTGCTCGACCTCGTGGGTGATCCAGCGCCGCGAGTTCCCGCCGCGGTTCGGGCCCTCGCCCATCGGGAAGTGCACCTTCGTCGCCAGCACGACGTCGTCGCGGCGCCCCTGCAGCGCCTTGCCGACGATCTCCTCGGACTCGCCGGACGAGTACATGTCGGCGGTGTCGACGAAGTTGATGCCCTGGTCGAGCGCGGCGTGGATGATCCGCGCGCTGTCGGTGTGGTCGGGGTTGCCGACCGCGCCGAACATCATCGTGCCCAGGCAGTGCACGCTGACCTCGATGCCGGTCGCGCCAAGAGTGCGGTATCGCATACGGCGTACTCCTCAGGTGGTGGTGTGCTCACGAACCTAGGAGCTAGACCGCGCTCTAGGTCAACCTGCTTTGCGGCGATGACGCAGACTGGCACCGACCGCTCGGGCCACCCGCAGGGAGCACCAATGACGGACGTTGCCGACTTCGCCCATCTCTGGGAGCCGCAGCCGGGCTGGCTGAACACCGCCTCGTACGGGCTGCCGCCGCGCCCCGCCTGGGAGGCGCTGCAGTCCGCGCTCGCCGACTGGCACGTCGGCGCGACCAGCTGGGAGCCGTGGGACGGGTCGACGACGCGGTCGCGCGAGTCGTTCGCGCGGCTGATCGGAGCGCCGGTCGCGGACGTGTTCGTGGGCAGCACGGTGTCGGCGGCCGTCGCGCCGATCGCGGCCGCGCTGCCGGACGGCGCGAAGGTGCTGACGGACTCGGTGGAGTTCACGTCGAACGTGTTCCCGTGGCAGGTGCATGCCGACCGGGGCATCGAGGTGGTGGCGGCGCCGACCGGCGAGCTGGTCGCGGCGATCCAGCCGGGTGTCGATGTCGTTGCCGTCAGCCTCGTGCAGTCCTCGACCGGGTCGGTGCTCGACCTTCCGGCGGTTGTTGCCGCAAGCAAGAAGATCGGCGCGCTGGTGGTCCTCGACGCGAGCCAGGCGGCCGGGTGGCTGCCGATCGACGTCACCGGCGTGGACGCGTTGGTTGCCCACAGCTACAAGTGGCTGATGGCGCCGCGCGGCGCGACGTTCGGCTACCTGTCCCCGGAGCTGCAGGAGCGCTGCCGCCCGCTGCACGCCAACTGGTACGCCGCCGACGACGTCCACGGCTCGTACTACGGAACCGCGATGGACCTCGCCGCGGGAGCGCGCCGGTTCGACCAGTCGCCGGCGTGGTTCTGCTTCGTCGGCGCCGCGCCCGCACTCGAGCTGCTGGAGGAGATCGGCGTCGAGAAGATCCACGCGCACAACCTCGCCCTGGCCAACGAGTTCCGCGCCGGCCTCGGGCTGCCGGCGGGGGATTCCGCGATCGTGAGCGCCGACGTACCGGGCGCCGATGACGCGTTCAAGCGGGCCGGTATCCGGGCCGCCGTACGGGATGGTCGCCTGCGGGCCTCCTTCCACGTCTACTCAACCCAGGCGGACGTCCAGCTCGCCCTCGACGCTCTCAGCTGACGCGGGCATCGTCCACAGGCAATCGGCGGTGCCGGCGCCGAGGTGCTGCTGATAGATCTCCACCTTGTGGGTGATCACCTCGTGGCAGGCGTTCAACGCCGCGAGCTGCTCCTCGACGTACCGCTGATGGCCCTGCAGCAGCGCCAGCCGCTCCGCCTCGTTCCCGGGACCCTGGCGGACGAGGTCGGTGTAGCGGCGAATGGTGTCCAGCGGCATGCCCGACGCCCGGAACCGGATGCACATCTCCAGCCAGTCCACGTCGTCCTCGCTGTAGATCCGCCGCCCGTTGGACTCCCGCCGCACAGCTTCGGCCAGGATCCCTTCGCGCTCGTAGAACCGCAGCGCGTGAACGCTCAACCCGGTCCGCTCCGACACCTGCCCGATACTCAGCCCCATCCCGCCACAGTAACCGCGCTCGGGGGCTGAACGAGCAGAAGAATCACAGAGGCCAGGGCGCAGCGCCCGGGTCCAGCGAGAGCAGGCGGGCGGCGATTGCTGTGGTCGGGCCGGGCTCGATGATCGCCAGCGCATCAGCTGCGGCGGCGCCTCGGAGCATGGCTGAGCCGGCGTGGCCCACGGGAACGGCACCCTCAGGGGCGACCCGGACGGGGACCAGGCGCGTGCTCGTGGGGTGGCCCGCGAGGCCGCCGGGGATGGGGGCCACGGGCAACGTCGGGAGCGACAGGGCGCGCATCCGGTGCAGGGCCGCGACGCCCAGGGTGAGGAATGCGGTGAGGGCCGCGAAGGGGTTGCCGGGGAGACCGACGACCAGGCGACCGTCGTCCAAGCGGGCGAGCGCCTGGGGATGCCCGGGGCGGCAGGCCACGCCGTCGATGACGAGTTCGGCACCCAAAGCGGCCAAGCCGGCGCGGAGGTGGTCGGCAGGACCGGACGCCGAGGAGCCGGAGACGAGGATGAGGTCGGCCTCGGTCTTCTCCAGGGCGTCGACGAGCGCCGAGCGGGTGTCGGGGAGGTGCGTGACCGCCGTACAGACGCCACCGGCGCGCTCGATCAGGCCGGGGAGCATCGGGCCGATCGCGTCGCGGACGCGACCAGGGCCGGAGGCTCCACGGACGACCAACTCGTCGCCGGTCACGAGCCCAGCGACCCGCGGCTTCGGGATCACCGTCAAGCGATCGAGCCCGACGGCGGCCGCCAAACCGAGGACCGCCGGATCGATCCGCACCCCAGCAGGTAGCAAGACCTCCCCGGCCGCGCACTCCTCACCAGCCCGCCGAATGTGCTGCCCGTCGACCACCCGCCCCAGCAGATGATCACCGTCCCGCACAGCCCGCTCCTCCTGCACGACCCCAGTGGTCCCCGCAGGAACAGCTGCCCCGGTGACGATCTCGACAGCCTCGCCGTCCAGCAGCGACGCAGACACCTCCGAGGCGACCAGGACGGTCCCGACCACCTGCCAAGGCCCGTCACCGCGTACGGCGTACCCGTCCATCGCCGACCGGTCCACCGGCGGTACGGCGACCGGCGACACCAGCGGTGTCGCGAGCGTCGTACCGTCGGCGGCGGACAGCGGCAGCGAGCGCGGAGCCAGGGCAGCGGCCGCCGCGTGGGCCAGCTCGCGGGCGACGTCCCAGGGCAGGGCCGCCGCCGCGTGCCGGTGACCGGGTCGGGCCACTACCCGGCCTTCAGTTGCTGGGCAGCCAGGGCCGCGACCGGGTCGAGGTCCTCACCGCCTGCCTCCAGGTGCGCGACCAGGGCCGACTTCATCCGCGGGTCCCAGACCGCCTTGATGTGGTTGGCGATCGAGGTCGCCGCGACCTCGGCCGGCTTGTGGGCGAACTGCCGGGCGATCTCGTTGGCCAGCCGGACGTGCGGCGGCAGCGTGGTCGCGCTCATCAGTGGCCCACCGAGACCTTCTCGCGCTCGACCGTCGAGGGCTCGACGACCAGGTCGACCTGGACCGCGGTCACCTTGTACTCCGGGCAGTTGGTGGCCCAGTCGGAGTTGTCGGTGGTGATCACGTTCGCGCCGGTGATCGGGTGGTGGAAGGTCGTGTAACAGACCCCGACCGGCATCCGCTCGGACAGCTTGGCGTGCAGCGTGGTCCGGCCGACCCGGCTGGACAGGGCCACCGTGTCGCCGTCCTCGATCCCGCGGACCTCGGCGTCGTGCGGGTGCAGCTCCAGGATGTCCTCCGGGTGCCACGCCACGTTCGCCGTACGGCGGGTCTGCGCACCCACGTTGTACTGCGACAGGATCCGGCCGGTGGTCAGGATCAGCGGGTACTTGCGGGTCGACCGCTCGGTGGTGGGCACGTACACAGTCTCCATGAACCGGCCCTTGCCGCGGGTGAACTCCTCCTCGTGCATCACCGGCGTCCCGTCGGGGTGCTCGAGGTTGCACGGCCACTGGATCGAGCCGACCTCGTCCAGGCGCTCGAAGGAGACACCGGTGAAGGTCGGGGTGGTGATCGCGATCTCGGCCATGATCTGCGCGGTGTTGTCGTAGTGCATCGGGTAGCCCATCGCCTGCGAGATCTCGCAGATGATCTCCCACTCCTGCTTGCCGGTCCGCGGCGCCATCACCGGGCGGACCCGGTTGATCCGGCGCTCGGCGTTGGTGAAGGTGCCGTCCTTCTCCAGGAACGACGTGCCCGGCAGCAGCACGTGCGCGAACTTGGCCGTCTCGTTGACGAACAGGTCCTGGACGACGAGCAGGTCGAGCGCGCCGAGCGCCGCGAACACGTGCGCGGTGTTCGGGTCCGACTGGGCGATGTCCTCGCCCTGCACGAACAGCGCCCGGAAGGAGCCGTCGATCGCGGAGTCGAACATGTTCGGGATCCGCAGGCCGGGCTCGTTCAGCAGCGGCGTACCCCAGAGCTGCTCGTAGACCTCGCGGACACCGTCGTCGTTCACGTGCCGGTACCCCGGCAGCTCGTGCGGGAAGGAGCCCATGTCGCAGGAGCCCTGCACGTTGTTCTGGCCGCGCAGCGGGTTGACGCCGACGCCGGAGCGGCCGATGTTGCCGGTCGCCATCGCCAGGTTCGCCATCCCCATCACGGTGGTGGAGCCCTGGCTGTGCTCGGTGACGCCGAGACCGTAGTAGATCGCGCCGTTGCCGCCGGTCGCGTAGAGGCGAGCCGCCGCGCGGATGTCGGCCGCCGGTACGCCGGTCAGTCCCTCGACCGCCTCCGGGCTGTGCTCCGGGCCGGCGATGAAGGTCTCCCAGTCCTCGAAGCCCTCGCAGCGGGCGTCGACGAAGGCCCGGTCGACCAGGCCCTCGGTGACGATCACGTGCCCGATCGCGTTCACCACGGCGACGTTCGTGCCGGGCTGCAGCGACAGGTGGTACTCGGCCTCGATGTGCGGCGAGCGGACCAGGTCCGTCCGCCGGGGGTCGATGACGATCAGCTTCGCGCCCTGGCGCAGCCGCTTCTTCATCCGCGACCCGAACACCGGGTGCGCGTCGGTCGGGTTGGCGCCGATCACCAGGATCACGTCGGCGTCGTCGACGGACTTGAAGTCCTGGGTCCCGGCCGACTCGCCGAACGTCTGCTTCAGGCCGTAGCCCGTGGGCGAGTGGCAGACCCGCGCGCAGGTGTCGACGTTGTTGTTGCCGAAGACCGCGCGGACCATCTTCTGGACGACGTACACCTCTTCGTTGGTGGTCCGCGACGAGGTGATGCCGCCGATCGAGCCCTGGCCGTGCTCGGCCTGGATCTCGCGCAGCCGGCGCGCGGTGAACCCGATCGCCTCCTCCCAGGAGACGGTCCGCCACTCCTCCTCGATCGAGTCGCGGATCATCGGCTCGAGCACGCGGTCCGGGTGGTCGGCGTACCCGAAGGCGAACCGGCCCTTCACGCAGGAGTGGCCCTCGTTGGCGCCACCGTCCTTGTACGGGACCATCCGGACCAGTTCGTCGCCGCGCAGCTCGGCCTTGAACGAGCAGCCGACCCCGCAGTACGCGCAGGTGGTGATCACCGAGCGGGTCGGCATGCCGAGCTCGACGACCGACTTCTCCTGCAGCGTCGCGGTCGGGCAGGCCTGCACGCAGGCGCCGCAGGAGACGCAGTCGGAGTCCATGAACGAGACACCGGCACCGGCGGCGACCTTGGAGTCGAAACCGCGGCCCTCGATGGTCAGCGCGATCGTGCCCTGCACCTCGTCACAGGCGCGGACGCAGCGCGAGCAGGCGATGCACTTGGACGCCTCGAAGTCGAAGTACGGGTTGGAGTGGTCGGTCTCCAGGTCCATGTGGTTCGCGCCGGCGTCCACGCCGGAGCCGTACCGGACCTCGCGCAGACCGGTGACACCGGCCATGTCCTGCAGCTCGCAGTCGCCGTTGGCCGAGCAGGTCAGGCAGTCCAGCGGGTGGTCGGAGATGTACAGCTCCATCACGCCGCGGCGCAGCTTGCCGAGCTTCTCGTTCTGGGTCCGGACCACCATGCCCGGGCCGACCGGCGTGGTGCAGGAGGCCGGCGTACCGCGGGCGCCGTCGATCTCGACGACGCACAGCCGGCAGGAGCCGAACGCCTCCAGGTTGTCGGTGGCGCAGAGTTTCGGGATGTCGACGCCGGCCTGCTTGGCCGCGCGCATCACCGACGTACCGGGTGGGACGGTGACGGCGATCCCGTCGACGGTCAGCTCGACCGTCGCTTCGCCCTTTCGAGCGGGAGTGCCGAAGTCGGGTTCCTTGAGCAGGGTCATGCGTCGAAGTCCTCTCCGAAGTGGCGGACAGCACTGCGTACCGGCAGCGGGGTGAGTCCGCCCATCGCACAGAGCGAACCGTCGGTCATCAGGTCACACAGGTCGTCCAGCAGGACGAGGTTCTTGCGCCGGTCCTGGCCGGCCACGATCCGGTCGATGGTCTCGACACCGCGGACCGCGCCGACCCGGCACGGGGTGCACTTGCCGCACGACTCCTCCGCGCAGAACTCGAACGCGAAGCGGGCCATCGCGGCCATGTCGACGGACTCGTCGAAGACGACGATCCCGCCGTGGCCGACCATCGCGCCGGCCGCGGCGAACGCCTCGTAGTCCATCGGCAGGTCGAACTGGCTGACCGGGAGGTAGGCCCCCAGCGGCCCACCGACCTGGACCGCGCGGACCGGCCGGCCGGAGGCGCTGCCGCCGCCGAGGTCGTTGACGAGCTCGCCGAGGGTGATGCCGAACGCCGTCTCGACGACACCGCCGCGGGCGATGTTGCCGCCGAGCTGGAAGACGCTCGTGCCGAGCGACCGCCCGACACCGTACGCCGCGTACGCCGCGGCGCCGTTGGCCAGGATCGTCGGGACGGTGGCCAGCGACAGCACGTTGTTCACCACGGTCGGCTTGCCGAACAGCCCTTCCAGGGCAGGGATCGGGGGCTTGGCCCGGACCATCCCGCGCTTACCCTCGAGGCTCTCCAGCATGCTCGTTTCTTCACCGCAGATGTAGGCGCCGGCGCCGACTCGGACCTGCAGGTCGAAGGTGAGACCCGAGCCGAGGATGTTCTCGCCGAGCCAGCCGTTGTCGCGGCACGTCACGATCGCGGCGTTCAGCGCCTCGACGGCGTCCGGGTACTCCGAGCGCAGGTAGACGTAGCCCTCGGTCGCACCTACGGCGTACGCCGCGATCGTCATGCCCTCGATCAGCACGAACGGGTCGCCCTCGATCAGCATCCGGTCGGCGAAGGTGCCGGAGTCGCCCTCGTCGGCGTTGCAGCAGACGAACTTCAGGTCGGACTCGGCGCCGAGCACCGTGCGCCACTTGATCCCGGTCGGGAAGCCGGCGCCGCCGCGGCCGCGCAGGCCGGAGTCGACGACCTCCTCGACCACCTCGGCCGGTGTCATGGTGAGCGCCTTCTTGAGCCCGGCGAACCCGTCGTTGGCGGTGTAGTCGTCGACCGAGCGCGGGTCGACGAGACCGACGCGCTGGAAGGTGAGGCGCTGCTGCCGCTTCATCCACGGCAGGTCCTCGACCAGACCCAGGTACGGGCCCGCGGTCGGGTCGTCACCGGCCGCGGCCAGCGCGCCGCCTTCGAGCATGCCCGCGGCGACCAGGCCGTCGACGTCCTCGGGGGAGACCGGGCCGTAGCCGACGCGGCCCTCGGCGGTCTCGACCTCGATCATCGGCTCCAGCCAGAGCATGCCGCGGGAGCCGTTGCGGACCAGCTCGACCTCGGTCCCGGCGGCGCGGGCCGCGGCCAGCACCCGCTCGGCGACCTCGTCGGCGCCGACCGACTTGGCCGCCATGTCGCGCGGCACGAACACCTTGGTGGTCATCGGGCCTCTCCCAGGATCGCGTCGAGCCGGGCCGGGGTGACCCGGCCGTGGACCTTGTCGCCGACCTGGACGGCCGGGCCGAGCGCGCAGTTGCCGAGGCAGAACACCTCGTCGACGGTCAGGCGGCCGTCGTACGTCGTCTCGCCGAAGCCGAGGCCGGTGCTGCGCTTGGCGTGGTCGGCGAGTTCGACGCCACCGACGGACCGGCAGGCCTCGGCCTGGCAGATCCGCACGGTGGTGCGGCCGCCCGGCTCGCGCCGGAAGTCGCGGTAGAAGGTGACGACGCCGTGGACCTCGGCCACCGACAGGTTCAGCACGTCGGCGATCACCGGTACGTCGGTCTGGCTGACCCAGCCGAACTCCTCCTGCACGGCATGCAGGATCGGCATCAGGGCACCGCGCATTCGGCGACGTTCGGTCGCGATCTCGCGGACGCGTTGGGGGCGCCCGGCACCGGGCACAGGGGCGGAATCCGTGACAGGCATCGTCATGCAACCACGGTCCCTGCCCGGACGGCTGGGGTCAAAGCAATGCTGCCTATCACGTGATAGGCAGCTACTATCAATATCCAGTATGCAGGGGCCGGTATTTAGAGCACAGTATGATGCCCTTAATCGCCGGAACGCAAGGGATCCTCAAGCAGGGCAGCGAATCCGTCCAGGTGCCGGGCCAGGCTGTAGGCGAACAATCCGTCCAGATCGGCCACGGTCTCACCGGAAACCCTGGCCAGCAAGGGAAACCGCCCACTGGTGAGCAGCGCGCCGGCGCGCTCGCGCTGGTCCAGCGCCCAGAGCTCGAGGGTCACGCCGGTCTCCTGCTCGGCCTCGACCTCGTCCGCTCGCGCGAGTGCGGACGAGACCACGAGCGCGTGCAGCGTCAGCGCTTCTCGCATCCTCGTCGTCATCGACAGGTTCAATCCGTCGAGCGCGGCGAGCGTCCACTCGGTCTGCGCCATCATGTTCGGCGCCAGCAGCGGGCGGGTGAACGACACTGCGCGCGGCAGCCACAGATGCCGGTGACACAGCGCCCACTGCTCGTTGGCGAGCAGTTCGAGCTTCGCCCGCCAGCCGTCGGGGCCCGGCGTCGGCAGCTCGATCTCACCGAACACCTCGTCGGCCATCTGCGTCGTCAGCTCGTCCCGGCCGGCCACATGCCGGTACAGCGACATCGGGCCGACCTCCAGCTCGCTCGCCAGCCGGCGCATCGAGACGGCGTCGAGCCCTTCCCGATCCGCGATCGCGACGGCGGCCCGCAGAACCCGCTTCCGGTTCAGCCCCACACCCGTACGCCGAACGCGCGGCGCCGCCGCGCGCACGACCGACCCGGACCCGACCTTCGACTCCACCAGCCCGTCGGCCCGCAACGTCGCGAGCACCCGGCTCGCGGTCGCCGCCGCCACGCCGTACTCGCGAGCGATCTGCCGCACCGACGGCACCCGCTGCCCGGGCCGGAGCTCCCCGGCGAGGATCGCCGCCCGCAGCCCGGCCACGATCCGCTGGTACGGAGGCTCGGTCATTCAGTGAAGTGTACTAGTCCACCGAAACACTATGTGGTGGTGTTTTTCGTGGTCTCTGGGGCTGCGGAGGCTGGCTCAATACGGTGTACGCATGCCGAACCAACCAACTGTGATCGTTGTCCACGGCACCAATTCGTCGTCGTACTGGTGCGCGGGGCTGGTGCGGGAGCTGACCTTGCGCGGCGTGCGGAGCGTCGGGGTGGATCTGCCCGGGCACGGCGACGAGGCGTTCTATCCGCGCGCCTACCAGGCGCCGCAGGACCTGGAGGCGCTGGCTGTCGAGCCGTCGCCGTTGGCGAAGGTGACCGTGGAGGACAACGTCGCGCGCGTCGTCGAGACCGTACGGCGGGTGGCCGGGCCGGTGATCCTGGCGGGGGCCAGTCAGGGCGGCGTGACCCTGAGTCGGGTCGGGAACGAGATCCCGGAGCTGCTCGATCGGGTCGTGTACCTGGCGGCGTACTGCTGTGTGGAGCTGCCGAACATGGTGAGTTACCTGGAGACGCCGGAGAACGCGGAGAGCCTGCTGCCGTTGATCCAGGCGGCGATCGTCGCCGATCCCGCGGTGCTGGGGGCGACGCGGGTGAACTGGCGGTCCGCGGACCCGGCGGTGTTCGACGCGGTCAAGCGGTGCCTGGCCGGCGACTTCACCGACGAGGGGGTCAGCCGCCTGCTGAACTTGCTCGAACCCGACGAGGCGGCGAGCATTCCGCTCGCCGAGGCGCGCGGGCAGGCCGAGACCTGGGGGCGGATTCCCAGGACCTACGTGCGGTTCACCCAGGATCGGCTGATCCCGCCCGCGCTGCAGGACCGCTTCATCGCCGAGGCCGACCGGCTCACCCCGGACAACCCGACCGACGTGCGCAGCATCGACGCGCCGCACGTCGGCCCGTTCGACCGGCCGGACCTGGTGGAGATCCTGGCCGGCCTGGCTCAGCAGTGCGTGGAGAGCACCGGGCGCTCGACCGGCCCGTAGATCGCGTGCGCCTGCTTCTCGGCATACGCCCAGTAGCGGTCGCCGAAGGACCAGTGCCACCACTCGGTCGGGTAGTTCACCAGACCCGCCGCAGTCAGTACGTCGGCCAGCAGCGCCCGATTGTTCCGGGCCTCCCGGCTGATGTTGGCCGCGTCGAAGAAGCACGCGCCGTCGGACTGCTCGGGCGTCGCGTCGATCGGCGTGCCCAGGTCGAACGGCCCGTGCTCGCCGACCAGCGTCAGGTCGACCGCGGCGCCCGCGACGTGCGGCGCGACCTCGACCGGCGAGACGAAGCGGCTGGCCAGGACGTGCACGTCGGCGTCGGAGATGCCCGGGTGCAGCTCGGTCAGCTCGGCGCGGTAGCCGTCGTAGATCTCCTGCTGCAGCTTCAGCTCGCGCAGCCCCTCGACGACGTACAGGCGGATGCCCGTCGGCAGGAAGCTGTCCGCGATCGCCAGCCGGTCGGCGAGACCGTCCCGGACGAACTGTCGGTCGCGGGCGAGCACGCCCCGGCCGTACAGGTCGACCAGAGGTTCGCCGCTCTCGATCGCCGGGATCCGGGTGATCCGTTGGTCACTCAGCAGCACGGGCACGCGCGGTCTCCAGCAGGTTCTGCACGACATCGGCGTACGACATCCCGGCGGCGGCCCACATCAGCGGGAACTGCGACGCGGGCGTGAAACCGGGGAAGGTGTTGATCTCGTTGACCACCGGCCGGCCGTCGGCCGGCACGAAGAAGTCGACCCGGGCCAGGCCCGCGCAGCCGAGCGTCTCGAACACCTCCATCGCCGTACGCCGAAGCGTCGCGGCCAGGTCGGCGTCCAGCGGAGCCGGTACGGCGAACTGCTCGCCCGCGCCCTCGGAGTACTTGGCGGTGGTGTTGAAGAACGGCTGCTCCGGGGTGCTGTGGATCTCCAGCGCCGGCCCGGCGTCGACCCGGCCGTCGGGGAACTCCATCACCGCGAGGTCGATCTCGCGGCCCCGCATCTCCTGCTCGACCAGCACCTGGCCGTCCAGCCCGGCGGCCAGCGCGATCGCCTCGGCCAGCGCGGCCGCGTCGGTCACCCGCGTCACGCCGTAGCTCGAACCGCCGTTGCCCGGCTTCACGAAGACCGGGAACTCGATGCCGGCCTCCTTCAGCTGCTGGTGCGCGGCCTCGGGGTCCTGCAGATCGGCGCCGTGCAAGGTGATCCCGGGCGTGACCGGCAGACCGTACGCGCGCAGCACCGCCTTCGTCATCGGCTTCGCGAGCCCGACCGCGCTGGCGGCGACGCCGCTGCCGACGTACGGGACGCGGAGCTGGTCGAGGAAGCCCTGGATGACACCGTCCTCACCGCCCTGCCCGTGCAGGGCCGGTACGGCGACGTCGCAGTCCTGCAGCAGCTCGATCGCCTCGTGCTGACCGTCGCGCCAGCTGCCGTCGCGCTCGATCACCAGCTGGACGACCGAGTGGCCGAGCTCGGTGGCCGCGGCGGCGATGCCGCTGCCGCTGGCCAGCGACACCTCGTGCTCGGGGCTGACGCCGCCCATGATCACTGCGACCTTCACCGGGTTGCCTCCTTGTAGCGACGCGGCACCCGGGACCCGAGGCCGGTGTAGATCTCGTGCGGGATGGTGCCGGCCCACTGCGCCCAGTCGGCGGCCGTCGGCTCGCCCTGGTCGCCGGGGCCGAAGACCACCACCGGTTCGCCCGGCTCGACCGGGATGTCACCGGCGTCGACCATGAACTGGTCCATCGCGATCCGGCCGCGGACCGGCATCCGGACACCGCGGATCAGCACACTCGCACCGGCCGCGGCCGAGCGCGGGATGCCGTCGGCGTACCCGAGCGGGACGAGCACGATCGTGGTGTCGGTCGGCGTGATGTGGTCGTGGTTGTACGAAACGCCTTCACCGGCACGGATCCGGCGGACCTGCGCGACTTTGGTGACCAGCTGCATCGCGGGCCGCAGCCCGGCGTCCAGCTCGTCGATGCCGTACAGACCGGCGCCGATCCGGACCAGGTTGCAGTCCGGGGCGTCGAGCGTGAGCGCGCCGGCCGAGTTGGCCAGGTGGATGACCGACGGGTCGAGACCCGCCCTGCGGGCCAGTACGACGCCCGCCCGCAGCAGCTCGAGCTGCCGCCGGCTGTGCGTCGCGGCGGGGTCGTCGCCGTGGGACAGGTGCGACCAGATGCCGCGGACCTTGATCGCGCCGAGCGCCTCGTAGTGCGCGGCCGCGCGGGTCAGCTCGATCCACTGGTCCGGCGTACTGCCACCACGGTGCAGACCGGTGTCGAGTTTGAGGTGAACGTGATGCACGCTCGGCGCCGAGACCACCTGTTGCAGCTCGGAAACCGTTGCCACACTGACGTCGACGTCGGACAGCCACATCAGCTCGGTCGCGTCGTACAGCCAGGCGAGGATCGGGACGGTCAGGCCGGCGGCGCGCAGCTCCAGCGCCTCGTCGGCGCGGGCGACACCGAGCCAGGTCGCGCCCGCATCGACCGCGGCCTTGGCGATCTGGACCGCGCCGTGGCCGAAACCGTTCGCCTTCACCACCGCCATGATCGCCGTGCCGGGCTGGAGCTGTCGCTGGTAGTGGCGAACATTCGCCCGGACCGCGCCGAGGTCGATCGCGGCCTCCGCCAGGCCGAAGACGGCCCGCGGTGGACTCTGCACCAGGTTCATGCCGACCATTGTTGTATTCAGCAACGAGGTGCACATCCGATCGAGGTCGGAGGTTTCCGGTGCCCCGGCTACGACCCTGGTAGCATGCCGGGCCCCGCGCAACCGTCCCTTAGGACGAGTGCGGCCACGATCCGGGCGGTGTCATCGGTCATTGGTCGTTGATCCGGGCCGCTAGGGTTGTCCGGTGCCGGACACCGACCATCTGAGCGACTCGTTCCTCGCCGCCGTGGCGCTGGCGAACGTGTTCGGCGGTGAGTTCGCGCAGGGGCGCGTGCGGGCGGAGGGCGACGAAGCCGGAGTCGTGGCTTCGTTGCGGCTGACGACGCGGCGGGTGCCCGAGATCGATCTGCCGACCTTCGCTGAGGGTGGGCGCGAGCTGTACGGCGTACTGCGGCTGCTCGTCGACGACGACGTGGACGCGGCGGCCGATGGTGTGAACGCGATGCTCGAACGGACGATGGCGACACCGCGACTGGTCCGCGAAGGGAACCAGCCGTGGCATCTGCACTTCGCCGGAACCGGTGTGTCGGTTGCGATCGGCTGGCTCGCCGAGTTCGCGACGGCGGTGGCCCGGGTGATCGGGAACGACGCGTCGCGGCTGCGTTCGTGTGAGGCGGAGCGGTGCGACAACCTGTTCCTGGACAGCACGCGCAGCCGGACGCAGCGGTACTGCTCGACGGCCTGCCAGAACCGGACGAAGGTCGCCGCGCACCGGGCTAGGCGGCCGTAGCCGTCAACATGGTTGCCTGGGGCACCCATCCGAGCCGGCGGTAGAGGGCGGCGCCGTCGACGGTCGCCATCAGCAGGCCGGTGGTCGCGCCTCGTTCTCGTGCTCGTGCGGCGAGTGCGCCCATCACGATGCTGCCGAGACCCTGGCGGCGGTACGCCGGGTCGGTGTGGATGTCGTGCAGGACGGCGTCTCGGTTGGTGATGGCTGCCATGCCCCGGGCGGCCTCCGTGGGCGTTTCGTCTCGATCGCCGGACGCGGCGTCTTCTTGCCAACCGGGGATCCGGACGCGTTCGAGCGGTCCTTCGGTGGATCTCAGCACTGTGTGTCGATGGGCCGGCGCGGGGTGTGCGCTGAGGTCGATGGTCATCAGGAGGCGTCGCTCCGGCAGGAGCTGGAGGCCGCTGTTGGTCAGCTCGGTCTCGGCTTCGTCGGGTGTGTTGGTGGTGACGGTCAGCCAGGTCGGGCGGGCGGCGGTGCGGGCCGCGTCGATCCACGGCGCCGGGTCGGCGTCGGGGTGGACGAAGAACTCGCGATCGCGGTGCGGGAGGTTGAGGGTGACGTCGAGCGCGGTGCTGCGGTCGGCGGCGGGTTCGAGGCCGCGGCACAGACCCCAGCCGTACTGCCAGCGGCGGAGCAGATCATCCATGGGTAACTGTCTATCACGAGATAGGTAGTTACGACAGGGGTGTCAGCTGCCCAGGACAAAGGTCTGGATCGCGATCACTGCAGCGCCGCGGGCCCACTCGTTGAAACTCGCGTCGAGCAGGACGATCGGAGGATCGGTCGCCTCCGGGTGGCGGTCGAAGTGCAGGCCGTCGAGGAGAGCGTCGTGCGCGACCTCGACCAGGCGCACGCCCTCGCCGCCGAGGACGACCCGGTCGGGGAGCGTGAAGTTCGCCGCGGCCGCTACGAGGCGGCCCATGGCGCAGCCCGCGCGGTCGATCAGCGGCTTCGCGGTCGGGTCGCCTTGCGCGGCGAGATCCAGGCACTCGTCGTACGAGAGGTCGCGGCCGAGGGCCTCGCTGACCTGGCTGATGATCGCGTCGGTGGTCAGGATCGTGCTGGCGCAGCCGACGTGACCGCGCTCGCAGCGCAGACCGTCGGCGAGCAACGGCTGGTGGCCGATCAGGCCGAGGCTGGCGTCCGGGCTGTCGACGATCCGGTCGTGCACGACCAGCCCGAAGCCGATCCCGGCGCCGATCGTGATCAGGCAGAACCGCTCCGCGCCCCGGCCCGCGCCGAACCAGTGCGTCGCCTCGGTCAGCGCGGTCAGGTCGTTCGCTACCACCACCGGGACGTCGGTGTGCGCGGCCAGCAGTTCGCCGAGCGGTACGTCGTACCAGTCGAGGAAGGCACTGGAGCGGACCTGGCTCTTGTTCACCACATGCCCACCGAGCGAGACCCCGAGCCCACTCAGCTCTGTCTCGGGCTGGTACGCCGCCAACGTCTTCGTCAGCTCAGCCACCGTCGCCGCCACCGCCTGCGGACTGTGCTCCAGAAGCGGCAGCTCGGCCGTCGCGATCACCTCGGCCCGGAGCGTCGTCAACACCCCGACCGCGTGATCCCCGGTCAGCTTGATCCCGACGAAGTGATGCGCCGCCGCGACCACGTCGAGCGGCTGCGAAGGCCGCCCCACCCGCGGATCACTCGGCCCCGCCGACACCTCGACCAGCAACCCCGACTCCAGCATCGGCTTCGTGATCCGCGTCAAACTCCCCGGCGACAACCCCACCCGCCGCGACAACTCCGCCCGCGACAAGGGCCCGTCCAGCAAGATCTCCAACCCGACCCGCTGCGCCGGCCCCACCAACGGCTCCCACCCACCCGCCACCAGCCCACCCCCGTCCACAGCTCGATCTGCACGGCAGAATACGCAATCCGTACCCGGCGACCGGCGCGTCGTCCGGCTAGTGGGGCAGTTTGCGGGTGTCGATCAGGTGTTGGGCTACGTCGCGGAGTTTGGTGTTGGTGTCCTGGGAGTAGCGCTTGAGGATGGCGAAGGCTCGGTCGCCGTCGACGTCGAAGCGTTCCATCAGGATGCCCATCGCCTGGCCGACGAGTTTTCGGGCGTCGACGGCCTGGGCCATCGTCTCCTCGTGGCGGGCGGTGGCGACGGCGACCGAGGCATGCCGGGCGAGGATGTGGGCGATCGCCTCGTCATCGGCGCCGAAGGCGTCGGGTTGCGGGCTGTAGAGACCGAGTACGCCGACCGACGCGCTGCTGCCGGTGCCGGTGGTGAGCGGAACGTCGAGGACCGAGCGGACGCCGAGCTGGGCGACGCGGGCGGTCCACTTCGGCCAGCGGGTGTCGGTGGAGGTGTCGCGGATCAGCACGTTCGAGCGGTCGCGGAGCGCGGTGACCAGCGGGCCGTCGCCGTCGTCGATCTGCAGCTCGTAGACCTCGGCGACGACCGGGTCGGTGACCGCGGCGATCTCCGGCCGGGAGCCGCGCCGGTGCAGCGCCACCCCGGCGTACGTGCAGTTCAGCGCCTGCAGCGCGAACTGCACCACCGCGTCGATCGTCTCCTCGATCCCGGGCGCGTCGTGCAGCTCGATCGCGAGCTGGGCGAACGCGTCGGCCGACGTCATCGCGGCGTAGTCGAACTCTGCCATCCGGGCTCCAGACATGGGTCAGCGTCAGGGCACCCCGAGGCTGGAGTGTTCCACAGTGCACATCATGCAGGCTGTGGCCGCAGAACTGTTAGCCGGTCCTACGTCAAATGTGTGTAGAGCTCACAGTCCGAGGTCGGTCAACCCCGGGTGGTCGTCGGGCCGCGGCCCGGGAGCCTCCCAGTGGAACAACCGGTCGGTTTCCTCGATTCGCTGGTCGTTGATGCTGGCCTTGCGGACCCGCATCAGCCCGTGCTCGTCGAACTCCCAGTTCTCGTTGCCGTGCGACCGGTACCACTGCCCGCCGGCGTCGCGGCACTCGTACACGAACCGCACCGCGATCCGGTTCCCGGTGTACGCCCACAGCTCCTTGATCAGCCGGTAGTCGAGCTCGCGCTCCCACTTCTGGGTCAGGAACGCGACCACCTCGGCGCGGCCGGTGACGAAGGTGTCCCGGTTCCGCCAGGAGGTGTCCTCGGTGTAGGCCAGCGAGACGGCCTCGGCGTTGCGGCTGTTCCAGCCGTTCTCGGCGGCGCGGACCTTCTGGGCCGCGGTCTCGGCGGTGAACGGCGGCAACGGCGGACGGTCATTCATCGGAACTCCTCGGATCGACTGACAACCCCCGGAGTACTGTATACAAACTCGTTCGCGGTTCAACCACCATCAGTGGCGCAGATCTCCCCGCGATCGCGTCAGTCGTCAGGCCGGCCGCTGCTCCACCCGGCACTGCGGCCCACCGGGCCCGGTCTCACACACCAGTACGGCGTCCGCCGACGGCTGCGGGTGCCGCCACGGCATCACGGCCTCACCCGCGAGCAGCGCCTCGAGCGTCTGCATCTCCGGGTCCCGGACCTCCGGGTGGTGCTGGTACCCCGCGGCGCCGAGCGCCAGTGCGGCCGCCATTCCCAGCAGGTTCACGTCGTTCGGCAGCTCCGGAGCGACCGATCCTTCGGCCGGCTCGAGCCGGAGCCCGCTGCCGGGCACGTCCACGATCCGCGCGACATAGGTCATGGAGGCGAGCGTAGACCGCACGTTCTGGGTTGTGCATCCCAGTAGGCTTCGAACCATGAGCCTGACCAGCAAGGGCCTGGCCACCAAGCAGCGGATCGTCCGTACGGCGGCCGGCCTGATCGCGGCGCACGGCGTCGCGGGGACGAGCATCGAGAGCGTCCGGTCCGCGGCCGGGGTGAGCGGCTCGCAGATGACGCACTACTTCCGAGACAAGCGCAGCCTGGTCCAGGCGGTGGTCGGCCTGCAGGCCGACGTCGTCGTCCGGGCGACCGCGCTGGACAGCTTCGCCGCGCTCCGGCGCTGGGCCGACGCCCAGGTGCAGCTCCAGGTCGACCGGTCCTGCGCCGGCGGCTGCGTGTTCGGGTCGCTGGCCGGTGAGCTCAACGAGAGCGACCCGGTGACGCGGCGCGAGCTGGCCGCCGGGTTCGGCCGCTGGGAGGTCGCGCTCCGCGACGGTCTGCAGGCGATGCGCGACCGCGGCGAGCTGCGGCCGGACGCCGATCCGGCGCGGCTGGCGACGGCGCTGCTCGCCGCGCTGCAGGGCGGCGTACTGCTGACGCAGACGCACCGCGACCCTGAGCCGCTGCGGGCGGCGCTGGATGCGATGCTGACCCTCGTGGAGTCCTACGCCGTACGCCGGCCGACCGGGCAGGGGGACTGAAGTGTCCGAGCCGACTTCGCGACTGTCGGGGCGGTCGTTGTGGACCCGGGGGATCGCGACGCCGATGCGCTCGTTCCTGCGGACCGAGGCGGGCAGCTCCGGCGTGCTCGCGGCGGCGATCGTGCTCGCGCTGCTCTGGGCGAACCTGATGCCGGACACCTACGAGAGCTTCTGGCACACCGACTTCTCGCTGAAACTCGGTCAGGAGGAGCTCAGCCTCGACCTGCGCGAGTGGATCAACAGCGGGCTGATGACGCTGTTCTTCCTGGTCGTCGGGCTGGAGGCGCGGCGTGAGTTCGACCTGGGCGACCTGCGCGAGCGGAGCCGGTTCGTGCTGCCGGTGGTCGCGGGCGTGGCGGGGATGATCCTGCCGATCCTGGTCTTCGTCGCCTTCAACGCCGGCGGCGAGGGCTCGCACGGCTGGGGCGTCGCGATGTCGACCGACACCGCGCTGGCGCTCGGTCTGCTGGCGCTGGTCGGTCGCGGCGTCCCGGACCGGGTCCGGGTCTTCCTGCTGACCGTGTTCGTGGTCGACGACCTGATCGCGCTGCTGGTGATCGCGATCGTCTACAGCGAGAACATCGCGATGATGCCGTTGCTGGCGGCAATTGTGGCCTTCGGCATCATCTTCGCGCTGTCGCTGGCCGGCGTCCGGAACCCTGTCTTCTACGTGTTCCTGGGCATCGTGACCTGGGCGGCGCTGCTCACCTCCGGAGTCGACCCGGTCGTCGCCGGCCTCGCGATCGGGCTGACCGCGCCGGCGTACTCGCCGGGCCGTGACGACCTCGAGCAGGCGAGCGGGCTGTTCCGGCTGTTCCGCGAGCAGCCGACGCCGGAGCTGGCGCGCAGCGCGACGCTCGGGGTGACCTCGACGCTGTCGCCCAACGACCGGCTCCAGCACTTCTACCACCCGTGGACGAGCTACCTGATCGTCCCGTTGTTCGGGCTGGCGAACGCCGGGATCAGCATCCACCCGGACTTCCTGGCCCAGGCCTACACGTCACCGATCACGCTCGGGATCATCCTCGGCTACACGTTCGGCAAGCCGATCGCGGTGACGGTCAGCTCGTGGGCGCTGAACAGGTTCACCAAGGGCCGGGTGAAGCCGCTGGTCGGCTGGGTCGGCGTGCTCGGCAGCGGGACGATCGCCGGCATCGGGTTCACGGTGTCGTTGCTGATCGCAACGTTGGCGTTCGAGGGCGACGCGCTGGCCGAGGCGAAGGTCGGGCTGCTGTCGACACTGGTGATCGCGTCGGCGGTGACCTGGGCGGTGTTCCGGGCGGCGAAGCTGCTGTCGCCGCCGCAGAAGGCGGCCGCGTTGCTCGGTGACGCCGAGCAGCTGATCGACCTCGTCGACGAGGTCGACCCCGACAACGACCACGTCCGCGGCCCGGCGAACGCCTCGGTGACGTTGGTCGAGTACGGCGACTTCGAGTGCCCGTACTGCGGGCTGGCGGAGACCGTCGTACGGGACCTGCTGAAGGACGACGACCTGCGCTACGTGTGGCGGCATCTGCCACTGACCGACGTGCACCCGCGGGCGCAGATCGCCGCCGAGGTGTCGGAAGCGGCGGCGGCCCAGGGCGCGTTCTGGGAGATGCACGACCTGCTGCTCGCGAACCAGGACAAGCTGCAGCCGACCGACTTGATGCGGTACGCGAATCAGCTCGGCCTGGACGACGACCGGATCCACGACGAGGTGAAGCGGCACGTCGCGGCCGGCCGGGTGGCCCGCGACGTCGAGACCGCGGACCTGAGCGGGGTGTCCGGGACGCCGACGTTCTTCATCAACGGGCAGCGGCACTACGGCGCGTACGACATCGAGACGCTGACCAAGGCGATCAAGACGGCGCGGGCGCGGGCGATGGTCGCGGCGCGCAGTGGCAGTAATTCGTAGCACAAGGTCGTTTCTGCCACTTCTCCGCGCCGGCTCGCCTCGGCGACGCTGGGGACTCCCCGACCGAGGAGAGTCCCCATGTCAGCAGTCCTGCAGGTCCCGCCGGCGCCGTCCGAGACCGCCGTCGCCCACTTCGCCGCCCGGCTGGCCTTCGAGACCGACTGCTCGGACGTCGCCACCGACATCGGCGCCGGGGTCGGCGGCTGGGCGCTGATCGACACCCGCAGCCAGGAGAGCTGGGACCAGGGCCACGTCCCCGGCGCGATCCACCTGCCCACCCGCGAGATTCAGGCGCGCGCGGCGAGCGTCGTACCGGCCGGGCTTCCCGTCGTCACCTACTGCTGGGGCCCGGGCTGCAACGGCGCGACCCGAGCCGCGCTCGAGTTCGCCCGCCTCGGGCACCCGGTCAAGGAGATGCTCGGCGGCTTCGAGTACTGGACCCGCGAAGGCCTGCCGGTGGAAACCGTCGAGGGGACCAGCCGCCGAGCCGTCGACCCGCTGGTCGCACCACGCGGAGTCGCCTGCGCCTGTTGATCAGTGCGAGGCGAGGTAGTCCGCGTTGCCGCGGATCGACGCCTCGTAGCGCTTGATCTCGGCGGTGTCGACGCGGTCGGCGATCACCAGCAGCAGAGAGGCGAGGGCCTTGTCCTTGCGGCCGGAGGCATGCAGGGTGAGGGCCTTGAAGACGCGGAGGGAGTCGGACTCCGGGAACTCCTGGCAGGCCTTGGTGAAGACGTCCAGCGACTCGTCGTACCGGGCCAGGTTGCGCAGGGTGCTGCCGTACTGGAGCAGGCAGCGGCGCCGGGTGTCGCCGGTGAGGCCGGGAAGGGCTCGCTCGTAGTAGACGAGCGCCTTCTCCTCCTGGCCGTCGGTGTCGTAGGAGCCGCCGACCTCGTACAGGACGTACGGGTTGCCGGGGTGCTCGCGCAGCAGATCCTCGAAGAACGCGATCGTCGGCGCCATGTTGGCCCGGCTCCGTCGTGCGAACGCTTCCTCGATGGTGGCCGCCAGCTCCGGCGTCAGCTCTTCACTCACGGCAACCATCATGCCCCTACAGATCGATCACCACATCGTCGGCCGGGCGCGCGCAGCACGGCAGCACCTGACCGGGCCCGGCCGGCTCCAGCGGTTGCGGCTCGTACGAGACCTCGCCCGCGACCAGATCGGTCACGCACGTGTGGCAGACACCGGTCCGGCACGACCAGCGCGCCGGTACGTCGCACGCCTCTGCCAGCTCCAGCAGCGACCCGTGCTGATCCGACCACGGCACCGACAACCCGCTCCGCGCGAACGTCACCAGCGGCCCGGTCCCCGGCTCACCCGCCGGAACGTGCGGCGGTACGACGGTCTGCCCGACCAGTCCCGGGTTGATCGGCGGCAGCGTCCCGAACAGCTCGGTGTGGATCCGCGTGAGACCCGCCTCGGTGAGCAGCCCACGCAGGTCGTCCATGAACGCCGTCGGCCCGCAGATGTACGCCGTCGCATCCTTCGGTACGCCGAGCGCCCGCAGCTCGTCGGGCGTCGGCCGTCCGTGGGTGTAGACGAACCGGTGCATCTCCGGCAGCGCGTCGAGCAGCTCGTCCACCTCCTCGCCGAACGCCGGATCGCGCGTGATGTGGATCCACCAGACCGGCCGGGTGTGCGGCGAGGCCGCGAGCGTGTGCAGCATCGCGAGCACCGGCGTGATCCCGATCCCGCCCGACACCAGCAGCACCGGCCCGACCTCGTCCTCCAGCACGAACTCGCCGCGCGGCGCCGCGACGTCGAGCGTCATCCCAGCCTTCAGCTGCTCGTGGATGTAGCGGCTGGCCACCCCGTCCCGCTTCACGCTGATCCGGTACGCCGTACCGCCCGGTGCCGTCGACAACGAGTAGCTCCGCACAGCTGGTCCTGGCACCCGTACGGTCAAGTACTGCCCGGCCCGGTACGACGGCAGCTGGTCGCCCGTCAGATGCACCGACACGACCGTCGGGCTCTCCCGCACGACGCGCTCGACGGTCAGCGGCTTGAACCCGGTCCATCCAACCTGTGGCGCCTCAACCGTCTTCTCCAACAGCTCCCGGAACGACCCCACCCATCCCGGACTCAGCGCCGGCACTCGCAGCGTCGCGCGCAGCTTCTCCTCGTCGCGGTTCGGCAGGTAGAGCAGCCCGTCGACCTCGGCGACCGACAGCTGCTCCGGCCCGACCCGCGTCCGAACGATCTCGTCGCCCGCCTCGACCATCCCCTCGGTGATCACCCGCAGGTAGAACCCCGGCCGCCGGTGGCTGACCAGCAGCGACGGCAGCTCCGGCTCGCCCGTCCGCATGCCGACCCGGTAGCAGGTCACCCGCGGCTGGGTGACCTCGAACTCAGCCGTCCCGATCCGGTACCGGTCGCCGATGCAGACCTCGGCGTCGGGCAGCCCGTCGACGGTGAAGTTCTCGCCGAACACGCCGTACTCGAGCTCGCGGCCGAAATGCTTCTCCCAGTGCCGGTACGAGTCGAGCTGGTAGACCATCACCGCCCGGATCTCGCCGCCGTGCCCGCCCAGATCGCCCTGCCCGTCGCCGTCGACGTTCAGCCGCCGGACCATCCGCGGGCCGTCGACCGGGGCCTTCCAGATCCCGGTGTGGACCGTGCGGCCCTCCCACTCGACGTCCTTCGGCATCCCGACGTTCAGCGAGACGAGTGTGGCCATCACGATCCTCCTGAGCTCAGCACCGACCGGGTCGGGGTGAAACGGACGGCCCGGCCGGTCTCGGTCGGAGCATCCCAGTCGATGGTCGCCCGCCCGGACAGGTGAAGCGAGTCCCCGGTCGCGAAATCCACGAAGAGCAGCGCCGCGGTCGGGTCGGTGGCGAGGTTGCCGAGGCTGTTGAACATGTTGTTGCCCGGCTGGTCGGCCCACCACACGGTGTCACCGTCGAGGTGCACGGTGCCGCCCTTGTGCGAGGTGTCGGCGCCGCGCTCGGGGTGAGTGGTGCCGAGGAAGAAGGTGTCGGAGCGCTCGATCAGGTCCTGGCCGAGCAGGCCGTTGGTCATCTCGGTCACCTGGCGCTCCGTTGCTGGGGGCAACGGCCTGGGGTGGATGTACTGCGGGCAGTTGCCGTACGCCTGGTCGGCGCTGATCGCGAGCAGGTCCGGCCGGCTGACGATCAACGTCCCGTTCACACGGAAGCGGCGGCGGATCGCGAACTCGATCACGATCAGGCCCGCCGGCTGGTCGGCGGGCAGCAGGTGCAGCGGATCACCCGGCGGCAGCGCGGTGTGCACGGCGAGCGTCGTACCGGCGGCTTCGAGGAAGCCCGCCGGTCCGTGCAGCGGGGAAGTCCAGAGCCGGCCGTCGGGGTCGCGGGCGGTGATCACGGCGAACTCGCGCTGGGCGAGGAACTTGGCCGCGCCGCCGTCGAGCAGCGGGGGACGCAGCATGCCTTCGAGGCGCGAGGCGTCGTACTCGACGCCGGCGCGACGCTGGACCGCGAGCTCGCCTTCGTGGAAACCGGCCGTACGCCGGACGGTGTCCTCGTGGACGCTCATGACTGCTTCCGCGTCTTCTCGTAGTGCCGGGCGACGCGGGTGCGGTTGCCGCAGATCGAGCCCACGCACCACTGCCGGCGCTTGTGCTCGGCGAGGAACAGCATCGAGCACTCCGGGTTCGCGCAGCGCCGCAGCAGCGCGAGCTGCTCCGCGTCCGCGAGCAGCTCGATCGTCTCCCGCGCGATCGCCGCGAGCTTCGCGTTCCCGCCGTACTCGACGTGGTAGCGCACTCGCAGCTCTCCGTCATCGAGTCGAACGCTTTGCGGCGCGGAGGCCGACGCCGCGTTCAGATCCTCGACCGCCGTCGCCTCCGGTCGTCGCCCGGCCAGGTGCGCATCGAGCACCTCCCGCACCGCCGACCGGATCCTCCGCGTCGAAGCGACATCAGGGATCGGCCCCTCGGGCAGCCGCCCGGCCTGCAGCGCCCACCACTTCTCCCGCTGCCCCGCGGGCTCCAGCAGATCGATCGACGGATTCGGCACCAGCATCTCGGTGTCCGCCAGATCCAGCGCGACCAGTCGCTCACCGCCCATCGCGAAGCCTTCGTCCAGCAGCTCGTTGACATTAGGCCTTGTGCTCATGGCAGCATCGTACTAATACTTAATCCCAGATTTCAACATTAGGAAGGAACTTCTCATGGGACTGTCCTGGCAACAAGGCCCGCTCGGCGCCGGCCCGGTCGGCCGCTTCCTCACCCCCGAACCGCTGCCCGAACGACTCCTGTACGCCGAACGCCTGCGCCGCCGGATGCGCGTCCAGTACGCCGGCGAGTGGATCGCCGACAGCGAGGACGTGATCCTGCTGCACGAGCCCGGCCGCTACCCGGTCGCGTACTTCCCGCTCGCCGACGTCCGCGCCGAGGTCCTCACCGAGGCTCCGCGCCAGACCCAGCACCGCGATCTCGGCGCGACGACCTGGTACACCGTCGGCAGCACCGACCGCGCGGCGTGGCAGCACGTCGACCTCCCGAAGTACGCCGACGAACTGGCCGGCCGGGTCGCGTTCGCGTGGCGTGCGATGGACGCGTTCTACGAGGAGGACGAGCGGATCCTCGGCCACGCGGCCGACCAGTACCACCGCATCGACATCCGCAACACGTCGCGGCACCTTCTTGTACGGGTCGGCGATCGCGTCGTCGCAGAGACGACCCGCCCGGTCGTCCTGTACGAATCAGGCTTCGCCCCGCGCTGGTACGTCCCGCGCGAGGACATCGTCGACGGCGCGCTGACCGCGGTCGAGGGCCAGACGTTCTGCCCGTACAAGGGCATGGCCGACTACTACGACATCGCCGGCGCCGAGCGCGCGGCCTGGTCCTACCGCGACGCGTACGACGAGGTCGGCCGCGTCCGCGACCTGGTCTCCTTCGAACCCGACAAGGCCGACGTGTACCTGGACGGCGTACAGCTGCACCTGGAGCCCGGCCAGCAGGTCCGCCCGCACGGCGTCGACCGCGACATCACCGACGGGAAGCACTGAGATGACCCTGCACGACCGCACAGTCCTGGTGATCGGCCGCCCGAGCGGCATCGCCGCGGCAACTGTGGAAATTCTGGTGGGTGCCGGCGCCAACGTGATCCTTGCCGGACGGACTTCAGAAAAGTACCCGGTAGATCTCACCGACGAGTCCTCCATCGCAGCCCTCGCGGCCTCCCTCGGCAAGGTCGACCACGTCGTCTCCACCGCCTCCGCCCGAGCCCGCGGAGCCCTGGCCGACCTGCAGCCGGACACGATCGCCCTCTCCTTCGCCACCAAGGTCACCGGCCCGATCCTGCTCGCCAAACACTTCGCCCCGCTGATGCCGTCGGACGGCTCCTTCGTCTTCTTCTCCGGCCAGTCCGCCCGCAAGCCGATGCCCGGCATGCTCGCCGTCGGCGCGACGAACGCGGCGGTCGACACCGTCGTCCGCTCCCTCGCCGTCGAACTGGCGCCGATCCGCGTCAACGCCATCTCCCCAGGCACCATCGACACCGGCGCCTACGACGCCCTGGGCCCCGACAAGAAAGCCGCCCTCTTCGCCGACCGCGCCACCACCAACCCCGCCCACCGCATCGGCACCGCGTCGGACGTGGCGGCGGCGGTCCTCTTCACCCTCACCAACACCTTCGTCACCGGCCACACCGTCCCGGTCGACGGCGGCGAAGCCCTCGTCTAAGGAGCCCCGACATGCCCACCGATCCGCCGGTCACCCCCGGCAACCTCCAGTTCGAACTCGTCCCCATCCCAGTCCGCGACCTCGACCGCTCGAAGGCCTTCTACGCCGACCAGGTCGGCTTCACCCTCGACGTCGACGTCGAGCCGGCCCCCGGCGTACGGGTCGTCCAACTCACCCCACCCGGCTCGTCAGTGTCGATCAAACTCTCCACCGGCTTCCCGAAGCTCGACATGGAACCCGGCTCGCTGCGCGGCCTGCACCTCGTCGTCGCCGACATCGACGCCGAACGCAACCGCCTCCTTGCCAACGGCATCGAAGTCGAACCGGTCGAGGACGTCCGAGGCGTCCAGTTCGCCTACTTCGCCGACCCCGACGGCAACACCTGGACGCTGCAGCACCTGCCGTGGCGCCCGGTCCGGCCGTAGCCGGACCGGGCGAGGGGTCACGAGTGGATCGTGACGCAGGGCAGGCCCTTCGAGGTGTGGCTGCCGTCGGCGTTCCGGACCCAGGCCTCCGCGCAGACCTTGCTGTTGTTCGGCAGGTTGCGCCGGATCGTGTAGCTGTAGACGTAGGTCCAGCTCTGCTGCTTCTCGGCGGTGTTGTAGCTGAAGCCGGGGCCCCAGATTCGGTAGTGCCCGTAGAAGTTGAGCGCTCCCCACTGGTTGCCCTTGACGTACGCCTGGTCGACGTACAGCCCGGAGCCGGTGACGCCCACGCACGCGTGCCCGTTGCAGCCGCTGGCACTGGCGCCGGCGGGTGCGGCGGTCGCCGCGGCTGCGCCCGTGACGAGTGCGAGCGCACCGACGGTCTTGAGGAGACGGTTCTTCATGATCGTTGCCTTTCCCTCGAGTTGTGATCGAGCGACAGGCAATCAGCGGTCACTTTCAGTTCGCTTTCAGTTCCCGGTGACGCAGTCAGTGGCTCCGTCGCGCCACTGGTGGTTGTAGCGGGTCGGGACCTTCGTGGCGAACGCCTCGATCTTGTCGGCGTCGAAGGTGGGCAGGAGTTGCAGGCGTTGCCAGCCGGTGAGGGCTATGCCGTGGCCGATTTCCGGGTACGGCGCGACGACGACGTCGCGCGGGTAGCGGCGGCCGATGGACTCCAGGCGTTCGACGTCGGCCGGCGAGACGTCGTCGGCGTACTGGAGCAGGACGTGGCCGTGCTCGAGGATGTGGACCTGGAGCTCGGGGGTGATCGGGCTGCGGTAGATGCCGGGGATGACGACGCGGGGGGAGTGCGGGCCGGACGTCGGGGGCAGCGTCTTGTACGGCTCGTGCGGCGCGCCTTGGTAGGCGATGTGGCGGTTGCCCTCGAAGGGTTGCGGAGTGCCGGGGATCTCGTTGCAGGGCAGGGCCTGTTTGTCGCCGAACTGGCCGAGCAGGACGCCGAAGGCGAAGCTCGACATGGTCAGGACCGACAGCGTGGTGACGATGATGCCGACCAGTACGCCGTACTTCCGCGTCTTCATCGCGCGGCCTGCCGCCGGTTGCGGATGACCACCCAGAGCGGGAGGAACACGTTGACCGAGGTGAACAGCAGCAGCACGACACCCTCCCACCAGTACAGGCTCGCGATCGGTGCACCGACCAGTACGCCGAACGCCCAGCCGAACGTGACCTTTGCGCTCGGCAACAAGAAGTGCCAGGCGAACCAGAGCATCCAGGTGAAGCCGGTCAGGTAGAGCAGCCGGTACCAGCGCGCCACCCGCAGGTCGCGCGGGCTCGCGTCGCGCAGGATCACTTGCTCCTCGGGCTTCAGCCGCCGGACGAGCTTCTTCAGCGACAGCCGCGTGACTTGGTGCAGATTTCCGCAGCCCGTGGCCGTTGCCATCACCAAGTACATGTCGGTGCGCAGGTACGCGAGCGTCTGGAACGCGAGCTTCGCGATCTGGCTCAGCACGACCATCGCGAGCAGCCGGATCAGCCCCGGCGGTAGGTCGATCCAGCCGCGCGACCACGCGTACCGCGGCGCGACCGCGGCGAACAGGATCACGCTGTCGATCGCCATCCCGGCGAGAAACGGCCCGTACCGCTTGGCCGGCGGCAGCGCCCACAGCCCGGTCAGGTCGGTCTCCAGCACCGGGAAGATCCCGCGCCGCTCGACCCGCAGCCGCGACCGTACGCCGACAGCGGCCCCGGCGAACGCGTGCCACATCTCGTGCACGATGGTCAGCACCACGACGACCAGGTTGGTCACCAGCAGGCTGAGCACGATGTCGGGGAAGATGAACGTGTCCTCGTACGTCGGCCGCAGCGACGGCTCGACGGCGAACATCAGCAGCGCCGTCACCAGGCACCCGGCGTACAGGACCCAGGCGAGCGGCGTGAACAGCGGCCGGACCACCCACGCCGGGATCCGCGACGCCGACCAGTGCCGCGCGGCGGGCCGCGGATCGGTGGTGATGATCCCCGCGTCGAGCAGCACCTCGGCGAAGTCGAGCGCGTCGATCTGCTCGCCGGTCTCGCGTTCGAGGTCGGCGCCGGCCTCGGCGACGGTCCGGCCCTGGCCGAGCAGCTCGACGAGCCGGGCGCCGATCTCCGGTACGACGACGAAGGTGCCGGTCGCGGGATCGCCGACAACGTACTCGTCCTCGTCCTCGCGCCGGACGACCAGGTGGTCGACGGCCAGCCGGCTGTCGGCGGTGAGCCCGCCGGCCGGACTCTCGCTGGGCCGGGCGTCCAGGGCGTCGGCGGTGCGGGTCGTCACGTCCTCGCTCATTCGCCGACCCAGCCGCAGGTCCCGCACTTCTCGCCGGGCGTCGGCCGGACGGCGTAGTGGTAGGTCAGGTCGGTCAGGCTCAGGTGGAACATCTTCCCGAGCGTGCTCGGCGGGATCCCGCCCAGGTGGTAGATCGCGTCGAGCGCCGCGAGGTGCCCGGTCAGGTTCGCGGTCGGCGCGATCACCGCGTGCCCCCGGAACGGGAACAGCTCCTCCGGCTCGAACCCGTGCTGATCGACGAGCCGGTCGCGCACACTCGGCAGGCACGCCTGGCAGCAGGTCTGACCGGGGACGAACAGCCCGACGACGGCCATCGGACCGGCGTACTGGGCGATCATCCAGGGGGTGTTGCTGCGCAGCGCGGCTTCGTTGGTCCAGTCGCGGATCTTGTCCATCGGCTGGTCGGCGCAGAGCACCAGCAGGTCGCGGTCGCGCATCAGACGGGCGACGTGGTCGGTGCTCTCGACGCGGGTCTCCTCGCCGGTGACGCGGACGTGGGAGTTGATCGCGCCGAGCCGGCGGACCGCGGTCGCGACCTTGGGCCGGCCGAGGTCGTCCTCGGTGTAGAGCAGCTGGCGGGTGAGGTTCCCGGCCTCGACGACGTCGAAGTCGACGCAGTGCACGGATCCGACCCCGGCCGCTACGAGTGACGACGCGACGGCGGATCCCGTACCACCGAGGCCCAGTACGACGACCCGGCTGCGCTTCAGCTGTGCCTGGACGGCGTACCGGGAGGGACGCGGGGTGAGGTCGACCCAGGCGTAGTAGTTGAAGGCGCGGTCGTAGCGGTCCAGCTCGTCCGGGCTCAGGTCGTCCGGCGGCGGCGCGGCCGCGTCCTCGACGTACCCGGCGGCGATGATCGTCTCCAGCATGTCCGCGGCCTCGTCGGCGGTCAGCGCGGTGCGCTCGACCAGCTCGGCGACGATCCCGGCGCGCTCCCGGGTGCCGTCCATCAGCCCGAGCAGCGTCCACAGGGCGCCGTCCTCGTCGTCGATCTCGGCCCCGATGCCGACCTGCCGGCCGCCGATGTTCACCAGCGACGGCGTCAGCCGGACCGGCTTGTGGATCCCCTTGATCTTCGGTCGTTGCACGCGTGCCCCCTCCCCAGGACCGGGCGCACCGGGGGGCGGGTGATGAGCCCGCGCCCCGGTGCTTGCTGAACTAGCCGCAGAGCTCGTTGCGGCAGCCCGGGTCCGAGATGATCATCGCGGTGGTCTCGAGCTTCTCGAGCTTGCGGACCATGATCTTGCGCGGTTCGGGCTTCTCGGTCTTCTTCTCCATGATCTTTCCTCCCTTTGGCAGTGGCGGATTGCCGACGTCATGACAGCACCGGCTTTCGCGTGCGCACAAGACCCGGATTTCACGCAGCGTTGTCAAGCGAACGCATCAATGTCACCGTTCAAATACCTGCTTGCGGGTAATCCTTTGCGGGCTGGGGTTTCCGGGGTGTTCGCGCACCGGAGGTGCCGGTCACGGACCGGTGTCCCCGGTGCTTGCCGCGCGCAAAGGTCCCGGGTACGGAATTTCGCTCGCCGGTCGCCCTTTCCGGGGCCAGAATCGCGGCATGAGCGAGAATGTGCTGCAACTGCGCCTGGTCGTCACCGCCCCCGACTACGCCGAGACGGTCGCCTTCTACCGCGACGTGCTGGGCCTGCCGACCGAGGAGGCCTACTCGTCGGAGGACGGCAGCGTGACCATCCTCGACGCGGGCCGCGCGACGCTGGAGATCACCGACCCGAACCACGCCGAGTACATCGACCGCGTCGAGGTCGGCAAGCGCGTCGCCGGCCAGTTCCGGCTCGCCCTGCAGGTCACCGACGCCGCCGGTACGACGCGCACCCTCACCGAGGCCGGCGCCTCGCTGATCGCCGAGCCGACACTGACCCCGTGGAACTCGCTCAACGCGCGCCTGGAAACCCCCGGCGGCATCCAGCTGACCCTGTTCGAAGAGCTGGGCGACTAGCGCCCGCGGCACAGGTCGCGCAGCAGCGCGATCTCCGCGCCGTGGTGCAGCAGCTCGCGCTGGACGTGCAGCACGATCGCGACCACCGGCCAGCCCTCGGTCGCCGTGTCAGCGGTCAGCCCGTCGACGCCGAGCCGCTCGACGTCGCCCATCCACGCGCCGTACGCCGCGTCCAGCTGCGCGAGCGCTTCAGCCGCCGTACCGGCGTACGGGAAGGTGGCGAAGTCGACCGGCTCGCCACCGAACGGCGGCATCGCGCGCATCCCGCGCAGCACCACCACCAGGTGCCCGAGCCGCCACGCGATGGTCGTCACCGGCGCCGGCTCGGGCGGCGGCACGGCGAAGTCGGCGGTGAAACGGTCGCCGTCAGGTCGGATGGTCCAGGAGCCCGGGACGGGCTCCCAGAAGTACTCCGGATCGCTCAGCCCCTCGAGGCGAGGGCGCAGCTGCGTCGTCCAGTGGGTCTCGACCTGACGGCGGATCTCGGCGTTCCAGTCCATCGCCGTAGTCTTCGGCGAACCGCGCCGAGGATCAAACGCTTTCTCCGGCCGGGAATCCGCCCGCGCTGGGCAGCCGGGTGTCGAGCTGCTTCTCCAGCCAGCCTGCGGCGTCGATCGTCCGGGTGAGAAGTCCGTGTTTTGACGGATGCCGGTGAGTGAGGGCTGGTGCTGGACTCGGACGGCATCAGTCCCTCATGAGCAGGAGAGTCGGATGGACGAGAAGTTCGTGGTGCCGGATGCGGCGACGGATCTTCGGATCGAGCGGCGGGTTCGGGAGTTTCTGGCGGCGGTGAACAAGGACTCCTCGCCGTACTGGTTGTTGCCGGGGGAGCAGGTTCGGGGGACGTTGGCGGGGTTGCAGGCCTCGGCGCCTGTGGATCTGGGCGGGGTGGACGTCGAGGAGCGGGACGTCGAGGTCGACGGGGTGGGCGTGAAGCTCTACATCCAGCGGCCGGCGGGCGTCGAGGGTCAGCTGCCGGTGGTGCTGTTTCTGCACGGTGGGGTGTGGATCGCGGGGGACTTCAACAACCATCAGCGGCTGACGCGGGATCTCGTCGTGGAGACCGGGTACTCCGTGGTGTTCGTGGAGTACACGCCGATCCCGGACGCCGTGTTCCCGCGGCAGCTGGAGGAGTGCTTCGCGGCGTTGCAGTGGATCGCGAAGGACGGTGCGGCGGCCGGGCTCGACGCGTCGCGGCTCGCGGTCGCGGGGAACAGCGTCGGCGGCAATCTCAGCGCCGCGCTCACGCTCTACACACGCGACCACGACGGCCCGGAGATCAAGGTCCAGCTGCTGCTCTACCCGGCGACCGACGCGCGGCTCGACACCGATTCCTACCGCGAGTACGCCGAGGGCCGCTTCCTGCCGCAGGCGTTCATGAAGTTCGGCTGGGACGTCTACGCGCCCGACGAGGCGACCCGCCACAACCCGTACGCCGCTCCGCTGCAGGCGCGTCCGGACCAGCTCCGCGGGCTGCCCCCGGCGATCATCCACACCTCCGGCAACGACGTGCTCCGCGACGAGGGGCAGGCGTACGGGCACAAGCTCGACGAGGCCGGCGTCGACGTCGTCTCGGTGATGTACGTCGGGCAGATCCACGACATGGCGCTGCTCAACCCGATCCGCGACCTGCCGTCCACGCGTGCCGAGTTCCGGCACGCCGCGGCGGACCTGAGGCACTACCTGGAGGCGTAGCAACCGCGACGGCACCGTCGAATGACTGTAGCGGCGCCGTCAGCCCGTGGCCTATCTTCGCCCTGAAACCTTCCTCCCGCGGTAGAGGTGGTCGATGGGTCCGTTGCCGGCCGAGGTGACCAGCTTCGTCGGACGCCGGCGTGAGCTCGCCGACAGCCGTGCCCTGCTCGCGACTGGGCGGCTCCTCACGCTGACCGGCGCGGGCGGGGTCGGCAAAACGCGTCTCGCGCTGCGCCTGGCGGCGTCGGTACGGCGTACGTTCCCCGACGGGGTCTGGTTCGTCGAGCTGGCCTCCGTCGAGGACCCGGCTCTGGTCGGGCGGGCGGTGAGCGCGGCGCTCGGGCTGCGGGATGCGGAGGACCCGGTCGCTGCGCTGCTCGAGTTCCTCCGGGATCGTTCGCTGCTGCTCGTGCTCGACAACTGCGAGCATCTCGCGCAGGCGTGCGCCGAGCTGATCGACGTGCTGCTCCGGGGTGCGCCGGGGATCCGGGTGCTCGCGACGAGTCGGCACGTGCTCGGCGTCGACGGCGAGCACCTGTACGTCGTACCGCCGTTGCCGGTGGCATCGGACTCTGTGCAGCTCTTCGCTGATCGGGCCGCCGCGGTGGGCTTCACCGTTGATGAGGGCAACCGGTCCGCGGTCGCCGAGCTGTGCGCGCAGCTCGACGGCATTCCGCTGGCGATCGAGCTGGCGGCGGCCTGGTTGCGCGTGCTCTCGCTCGACGAGCTGCTGGCCCGGCTGGACGACCGGTTCGCGGTCCTCAGCCGCGGCCGCACAACCGCGGCGACACGGCAACAGACGCTCGCGGCAACTGTTGCCTGGAGCTACGACCTGTGCTGTCCGGCGTCGCAGGAGCTGTGGGCCAGGCTGTCGGTGTTCAGCGGCGGCTTCGATCTCGTCGCGGCCGAGGCGGTCTGCGACCGGCCCGACGTACTCGAACTGCTGGCCAAGCTCGTCGACCAGTCGATCGTGCAGTCCGAGAGCGCGACGCGGTTCCACCTGCTGGAGACGATCCGGCAGTACGGGCTGGAGAAGCTCCGCGATCCGGACGTCGTACGGCGTGCGCATCGGGATCACTACCTGCAGCTGAGCGAGGCGTGGGGCGAGGGCTGGCGGCACGGCGTACGGCAGGTCGAGGCGCAGGACTGGGCGCGGCTGGAGCACGCCAACCTCCGCTCGGCGCTGGAGTTCAGCCTCAGGACGCCGGGGGAGCACCAGGCCGGGCTCCGGCTCGCCGTCGCGTTGCACTTCTGGTGGCTCTTCGGTGGCCGCTCCGCCGAGGGCCGGCAGTGGCTCGAGCAGGCGCTCGAGCTGAACCCCGGGCCGTCGCGCGACCGGGCGGCGGCGCTCGGCATCACGTCGTACGCGCTGAGTCTGCTGGGGTACGCGTCGAGCACCTACGCGTACGCGCGCGAGGCCGAGGAGTGGGCCGACGCGCACGGCGACCAGGACATCGCGGCGCACACCGTCTTCCTGCTCGGCTCGTACTACTTCCTCAGCGGCGAGGTCGAGAAGTCGCTGCCGCTGTTCCGGACCGCGCTCGCCCAGCTGCACGCGCTCGACCCTTCGAGCAGCTTCGTCCGGCAGCTGCACTCCGCGCTGGCCCAGACCGAGATCTGGCTCGGCCACCCCGACGAGGGCCTGGCGATCGCGACCCGCGGGCTGGAGCTCTGCGACGACAGCGGCGAGCTGTACGCGCGCAGCGCGCTGCTGTTCGCCTGCGCGCTCAGCGAGTGGATGCTCGGCCGATACGACGACGCGGCCGCGCACCTGGTCGAGGCGGTGCGGCTGGCGCAGACCTTCCACGACGTACTCGGCGCGGTGACGTGGCTGGAACTGCTCTGCTGGACGACGGCGGCGCAGGGACGGCACGAGCGCGCGGCCGAGCTGCTCGGCGTCGCCGACAGGCTGTGGCCGATGGGTGGTGGGCGGGCGATGCTCGGCTCGCTGGCGATGTCGGACGCGCACGACAGCTGTGAGCGTGACTCCGGCGAGGCATTGGGGGCCGATCGCTACCGCGCCGCCTTCGACCGGGGCACCGCGGCGGCGACCGACTTCGACGCCGCGATCGCGTACGCGCTCGGTCGGGTCAGCAAGCCCCGCGCGGCCGCGCCGTCGTACGGTCCGCTGAGCGCTCGCGAGCAGGAGGTCGCCGTACTGGTTGCCGATGGCCTCTCCAACAAGGACATCGCGCTGAAGCTGGTGATCAGCCGGCGGACCGCCGAGTCGCACGTCGTGCACATCCTCGACAAGCTGGGTTTCCGGTCGCGGGCCCAGATCGCCAGCTGGCTGACCGAACTGCGGGCCCTGGGCAAGGAATGATGTTGCTGTCTACAACTAAATGGTGAACCCGGGTTCGATTAGGTTCGGGGTCCCGAAGATCCGCCCCTGATCCGAGAGGTCCCAGATGTCCCTTCGTTCTCGCGCGGTGGCGATCGTCGCCGCTCTTGTCGTCACGCTCCCGTTGACGGCTCAGGCGCTGCCGGCCGGCGCTTCGTCGTACCAGCAGCTCACCACCGCGCAGCAGCAGGAGCTGCAGCGCGCGGTCGACGCCGAGCTCGCCGTTCGTGGTGGCGAGCAGGTCGCCCCGAACAAGGTCGTCTGGGCCGACGGCGGCGGCGACACCACGATCCCGTACCCCGGACAGGAGAAGGCCGCGGGAGACTGGCAGACCTGCCCGTACGGGAACTTCTGCGTCTACGACCGCGGCAACTTCAACGGGAACAAGTACACGTTCTACAACTGCCGGTTCTACCCCTTCGAGACCGACTTCTTCTCCTGGGT
Organism: Kribbella sp. NPDC104740; assembly: GCF_055583505.1. Lineage (NCBI taxonomy): Bacteria > Bacillati > Actinomycetota > Actinomycetes > Propionibacteriales > Kribbellaceae > Kribbella > Kribbella sp. NPDC104740. The sequence continues at coordinate 504,223 of NZ_JBVJNV010000001.1, forward strand.
CAACAACCAGACCGGCCACACCGTCGCCACCTTCCACTGGAACACCGGCGACGGCGAGACCCGCACCGCCGGCGCCTGGGCCATCGAGGACTACTGGCACGGCTACAGCTACAGCGGCATCACGCCCTGCTGAGTCTCTGCTGATCGTCCGACGCCGGCCTTGATCGCCGAGGCCGGCGTACGGCGGAGCTGTCACTTGGCGTGGCCTGCTGATACCGCTAGTGACCGGGAACTAGTAAGGTGTCGTCGGCCGGCGGTTCGTTCCGCGCAGCTCCGAATTTGGGGAAGGTCCATGCAGCCTGAGTCACAGTCCACGGTGAACGAGTCCATTCCGACAGCGGCCCGGATGTACGACTTCTACCTCGGCGGCAAGGACAACTTCGCGGCTGACCGCGCGGCTGTCGAGGAGCTGGACAAGGTCGTCCCCAGCACCCGTGCCCTGGCTGTGAACAACCGGCAGTTCCTGCAGCGCGCCGTCCGGGTGCTGGCCGAGGAGCACGGCATCCGGCAGTTCCTCGACATCGGCTCCGGCCTGCCGACGCAGAACAACGTCCACCACGTCGCCCAGAAGGTCGACGCGGCGGCCGAGGTCGTCTACGTCGACAACGACCCGGTCGTGCTCGCGCACGGCCGCGCGCTGCTCGTCGAGGACGAGCGCACCACGGTCATCCAGGCCGACATGCGCGACACCGAGACGATCTTCACCCACCCCGACACGCTCCGCCTGATCGACTTCAAGGAGCCGGTCGCGGTCCTGTTCAACTCGGTCTTCCACTGCATCCCGGACAGCGACACCGACGGCCCGATGGCCGTCGTACGCCGTACGGCCGAGCGCCTGGTCCCCGGCAGCTACCTGGTGATGTGCCAGCTGGTCAGCGAGGACGCCAAGATCCGCGACTCGGTCACCAAGATCATGGACCAGGTCACCCAAGGCCACTGGGGCCGCGTCCGCGAGGAGAAGGACGTCGCGGCTTGGTTCGAGGGCATGGACATCCTGGAGCCCGGGCTGGTCGAGGTCTCGACCTGGCGCCCGGAGGCGGACCAGGACATCCCGCGGCAGCTCACCCAGGAGTGGATCGAGTACGGCGGCATCGCGCGCTTGCGCTGATCCTTCAGTTGGTTGGCCTCAAAGGACACCGCCTCCGGCGGCGACAGTCTTTTTTGGGGCGCCTACCCAGGTGCCCACCGAGCGCCGCCGGCGACCTGCGGGTGGAACCACCGACTGATCGCCGCGCAGTGCTCCGACTGGCAGCATGCTGCTGTGGAATTGCGACCGCTGCTGCTCACGCGCATCGCCAACCTCCTGCCAGGTGGCACCATGACCGGAGTCGGCCTCTGCTGGTGGTTCGACACGACCGATGGCAGGCATCACGTCAGTGCCGCCGTCGTCGCGATCCTCGGAGTCGTCGTCATGGTGCGCGGCTACCGGCTCGCCGTCCGGTGCGACGCTGAGGCTCTCACCGTCCGAGGCCTGTTCCGCAGCCGGACGATCCAGCGGTCGACGATCCGCGAAATCACTGCGCTCCCTGCAGTCCGCTGGGCCAGTGGATCCGGAAGGATTGTGTGGACGCCGATCGTCGCCTTCGCGGAGTTCGGGATCGTCATCGCGCCCGTCGCCAGACGAAATGAACAAGTGATCGAGGATCTGGAGCGCTGGCGGCGAATGCGCTGAGTGCGAGCCTTCGGGCACCTACGCCGGCGTCGGGATCTCCCGGCGCGAAGTGATCCCGAGCTTGCTGAAGATCTTCCGCAGATGCCAGTCCACCGTATGCGGACTGAGGAACAACCTCGCGCCGATCTCCGCATTGGTGAGCCCGGTCGACGCCAAGTGGGCGATCTGGGACTCCTGCGAGGTCAGCGCGCTCGTCGGGCTCGCACCGCGTGGGCGGAGCTTCGTGCCGGTCGCGTGCAGCGCTCTGCGGGCTCGGTCGGCGTACGCATCGGCGCCGAAGGTCGTCAGCATTTCGTGCGCCGTGGTCAGATGCTCCCGCGCATCGACGCGACGCGGTTGCCGGGCGAGCCATTCGCCGTACAGGAGATGCGTCCGGGCCAGATGCACACGGACTCGCGTCTGCGAGAGGCGGTCGATTGCCTCGCGGTAGAACGGTTCTGGGTCGTCCGCGAGCAGCGCCTGGGAGCGCGCCTGGATGCCGAGGGACCAGTTGGTCTGGCACGCGGCGGTTGCGGTCGACAGTTGGGTCAGCGCGTCTGAAGCCAGGTCGTGAGCGCCAGTACGGACGGCCGCTTCGACGAGTTCGGCGAGGGCCCAGCGGGGCGCGCCGAATTCCTCGGGATGGATGGCGGCTGACTGCGCCGCGGTGATTGCTTCGTCGTAGCGGGCGAGGCCGTTGCAGAGGACGGCGTCGTGGTAGTGGGCGACGGTGACGCCGAGGCCCTGGCCGTGGGGGGCGGCTTCGAGGATGGTGGCGTCGATGATCGCGCGGGCTTCGCGTTCCTGGCCTCGTACGGCGGCCAGGGCGAGCGCGCCGAAGGGTGGTTGGTTGCTGCCGATCGCCGTACTGATCTCGCGGACCTCCTCGATCACCGCGGCCGCGGTGGTGAGTTCGCCGGCGAAGACGTGGGTGACGGCGGAGGAGTCGAGGGCGAGCGGGAGCTCGCTGAGGGCGCCGGCCTCGCGGATGATCGCGACGTGGCGGGCGGCGACCTGGTGCCAGCGGTCGAGGTCCCAGAGGTCCGCGGCGATCACGCCGGCGAGGAGGAGCCAGCGCAGGGACTCCTGGACCGGTACGTCGTCGCCGGAGAACCTTGTGAGGACGCGCTCGATCATCGGCACCGACTCGGCGTACCCGTCCGCAAGCCGTACGCCGAGCGCGTCCAGCAGCTCGTCGGTTGCCCGCGGCTGCTCGGCGGCCGGCGCCTCGCGGGCCGCCGAGCCCATCTCCCGCCAGTCAGGATTTCGGGCGAGATGCCCGGCGAAGATCACCGCCGCGACCGCCTCCAGGTACACCTCCCGCGACACCCCGACATCCAGCGGTTCCAACCGCCGCGCAGCACCGAGCAGCAGCGCCGGCGCCTCCTTGCCGCGGCCCTGCGTGAACGCGATCCCGGCCCGCAGTACGTCGATCCGCGCCCGCGTGAAGTCGTCAGGCTGCCCAGCCGCGGCCGCCGTCAACAGCGACGCCGCCGGCTCGAAGGCCCCCGCCCGGAACTTCGCCTGCGCCGCCTCGACCGACCGCTGCGAACGCCGTACCGGCTCGTCGGTCAGTTCCGCCGCCCGCTCGAGGAACGCCGCGACCGCAGCGATCCCGCCGCGAGCCTGCGCCCGCTCCGCCGACCGCTCCAGCTCCGTCGCGACCTCTTCGTCGGCCCCGCCCGCAGCCTGCGCGCGATGCCAAGCCCGCCGATCCGGATCGCTCGCGGCGTCGAGCGACTCCGCGAGCGCCCGATGTGCCTGCTGCCGCTCGGCCTGCGACGCCGCGCGGTAGACCGCCGACCGGACGAGCGGATGCCGAAAATGCACCCGCGTCCCCAGCGTCAGCAGCTCCGCGGCATCCGCCGCGGCGGCCTCGACATCGATCCCCAACCGCGCAGCAGCCCGACGCAGAACCCGTACGTCGCCCGCAGGCTCGGCCGCGGCCGTGAGCATCAACCGCCGCGTCTGCTCCGGGTACGCCGCGACGCGCCGCAGGAACTCCCGCTCGAGCTGGCTCGGCACCGGCCGCGCATCCGGCTCCCCGAAGCCGCCCGCCAGCTCGGCCGCGGACCACTCGCGCGGCAGCTCGAGCAGCGCGAGCGGGTTGCCGCGCGACTCCGCGACGATCCGGTCGCGCACCCGCTGGTCGAGCGGCCCGGAGACGGCCGAGTCGAGCAGCGTCCGCGCGTCCCGGTCGCGCAACCCTTCGACGAGCAACGAGGGCAGCCCGGCGAGCGTCTCGTCGGGCGTCGGCTCGCGGACGGCGAACATCAGCACGACGGACTCGGCGAGCAACCGGCGCGCGACGAACGCGAGCGTCAGGGCCGACGCGCGGTCGAGCCACTGCGCGTCGTCGACCAGGCAGACCAGCGGTTGGTTGCCTCCGGCATCGGCCAGCAGGCTGAGCACGGCGAGGCCGACCAGGAAACGGTCGGGTGCCGGGCCCTCGCGCAGGCCGAACGCCGTCGCGAGCGCGTCGCGTTGCGGGCCGGGCAGGTGGTCCAGACCACCGAGCAGCGCGCTGCAGAGCTGATGCAGTCCGGCGTACGAGAGCTCCATCTCGGACTGGACGCCGGCCGCTCGGACCAGACGGTCCTCGGGCGTGCGCTCGGCGACGTACCGGAGCAGCTCGGACTTGCCGATCCCGGCCTCGCCGCGGACGACGAGCGCGGCGCTCTGCCCGGCCTTCGCGCCCTCCAGCAGGGCGTCGAGGGCTCGGCACTCGTCCCGGCGCCCGATCAGCCCGGCGGGCGATCGACTGGGCGTCATCGTCCGAGAGTACGCCGGTCGGCGGCGAAAAATCAGCAGCGCTCGGGCGGTTGCTTCGGCTACCGTTTCCGGCATGCACTACTACTTCTTCGTCTGATCCCCTGCGGGGAGTCGCGGGCCGTCGACCTTCTGTGTCGCGCCCGGACGGGTCGAGTGCTGCGCTGATCCACGACTCCTCGTTCTCGGTGTTCATCTGTCGTTTGCGACCGAGAAGTGAGATCTGATGAGGGACACAAGCAACTTTCAGGCCGTGCTCGCGGACGTCGTCCGCGCTCCGGGTGGGCGGACCGTGCTCGACGGCGTCAGCCAGTCCGTCGCGCTCGGCGAGCGGATCGGTGTGATCGGTGAGAACGGATCCGGCAAGTCGACGCTGATCTGGGTGCTGGCCGGCATCGACCGGCCGGACGGCGGGCAGGTCCGGACGCACGTACCGGGCGGGATCGGGTACCTGCCGCAGACCCCGTCGCTGCCGCCGGGCGACACCGTCCAGGACGCGGTCGACCATGCGCTGGCCGAGCTGCGTTCTCTGGAGACGCGGATGCGGGAGACCGAGGAAGCGCTGGCCTCGGAGCCGGCGAATCTCGACGAGCTGCTGACGGCGTACGGCGAACTGCTGGAGGCGTTCGAGGCCCGCGACGGGTACGCCGCCGACGCGCGGGTCGAGTCGGCGATGCACGGGCTGGGCCTCGCTGACATCAAACGCGACCGGCTGCTCGGATCGCTGTCGGGAGGCGAGCAATGCCGACTCGGGTTGGCCTGCATCCTGGCCGCGTCGCCGCAGCTGCTGCTGCTCGACGAGCCGACCAACCACCTCGACGCGTCCGCGCTGGAGTGGTTGGAGGAGCGGCTGCGCAACCATCCGGGGAGCCTCGTGGTCGTGTCGCACGATCGGGTGTTCCTCGAGCGGGTGACGACGGCGCTGTGGGAGGTCGACGCGGAGCAGCAGGTCGTCGTACGGTATGGGAACGGGTACGCCGGTTACCTGCAGGCGCGCCAGACCGCGCGGCTGCGGTGGGAGCAGGAGTACGAGGACTGGCAGGTCGAGCTGGCTCGGCAGAAGGAGCTCGCGCGGAAGGCGGCGAACACGCTGGCGTCGGGGCCGCGGCCCGATGCGGAGGCGCCGGGACGGCATCAGCGCAACGTCGAGAAGCAGATCTCGGCGCGCGTTCGGCAGGCCAAGGAGCGGGTGCGGCGGTTGGAGGAGGAGCCGGTACCGCGGCCGCCTGCGCCGATGCGTTTCACGGCCAAGGTCGCGGGAGGCTCGTCCCAGACCAGCACGCTCGCTGACCTGCATCAGGTGAAGGTCGACGGGCGGCTCGATGTGCGCAGCCTGGAGATCAAGGCGGGCGACCGGCTGCATGTGATCGGGCCGAACGGTGCTGGGAAGAGCACGCTGCTGCGTGTGCTGGCCGGGGATCTCGCGCCCGACCAGGGCGACGTACGACGGCCGGCGCGGATCGGGTGGCTGCCGCAGCAGACCGTCGTCACTCGGCCGGGCGAGCCGTTGCTGGCGGCGTACGCGCGTGGGCTTGGCGGTACGCCGGACGAGCATCGCGGTGCGCTGCTCGGGCTGGGGCTGTTCCGGCATCACGACCTGCACACGCCGGTCGGGAAGCTGTCGACCGGGCAGCTTCGGCGGCTCGATCTCGCGCGGCTGCTGCACCGGCCGGTCGACCTGATGCTGCTCGACGAGCCGACCAACCACCTGTCGCCGGCGCTGGTGGAGGACCTGGAGAGCGCGTTGTCGGCGTACGGGGGTGCGTTGGTCGTGGTGTCGCACGATCGGATGCTCGCGCGGCGATTCGCCGGCCGGATTGTCGAGCTCTCCGGCGGTCGCTTGGCAGGCTGAGCGTCTATTGACTTTCGATCGATAATGAGCGATCTTCAATGCATGGAGAAGCTGCCTCGGAGATTGACGACCCTGGTGACGCGGCCCGCGGTCGCCGTACTGGCTGTGGCTGTGGTGATGGCCGGCGCCGGTACGGCGGCCGCGAAGGACTGGCTGCCGATCTTCCAGACCGAGAAGGTCGCGCCGATCAGCCTGAGCGCGGCCGACCTCGTCGCGCTGCCGGACCTGCGCGCGTACGGCGACGTGCAGATCACCGGCGCGAACGGCCTGCGCAAGGTGGACGACGCGGCGGCTGCGGCGAAGCGGTCGGGGCTGGACGTTCCCGAGGTGAGCAAGCTGCCGAGCGGCGTGACCGGTACGCCGACGTACCAGGTGGGCGGGAAGGTCAGCGTGACCTTCACGTACTCGGAGGCGAAGGCAACGAAGGCGGCCGGTAAGAAGTTGCCTCCGGCCCCTGCTGGGCTTGACGGCAAGCCCCTTCGGCTCGATGCCGGACCTGGGGTGGGACAGCTGTGGGAGTCGACGAGCGGCATGCCGGCGCTGCTGGTCGGCCGCGCGGTCGCCCCGACGGCGCACTCGTCGGGGATCGAGTTCGCAGTGGCGCGGGACTACCTGCTCTCGCTGCCAGGGATCCCCGCCGATGTCGCGGCGAAGCTGAAGACCTTCAGCGCTGACGGGTCGACGCTGCCGCTGCCTGTCCCGGAAGACCAGGTCACCACGTCTTCGGAGTCGGTGAACGGGCACCAGGCAACGGTTCTGACATCGCGAGACCGGTCGGTCTCCGCGGTGGTGTGGGTCTCCGACGGCGTTGTCACCGCTGTTGCGGGATCGCTGGACAAGTCCGAGGTACTCGACGTCGCACGGGGCCTGCGCTGAACGCCGTCGAAGCCGTGGATGCTGTGAGCAACGAACCGCGGGCCGCGGCGGAGTTCGCGGTTCGTTGCTCCGGGCTACGGAAACGGTACGGCAAGCGAGTGGCGGTCGACGACGTCTCGCTGGAGGTCGCCCGCGGCGAGGTCGTCGGCCTGCTCGGCCCGAACGGCGCCGGCAAGACGACGGTGATCAAGATGCTCCTCGGCCTGGTCGCACCGGACGCCGGGGAGGTCACGCTGCTCGGCCGCCCGGCGTACGAGCCCTTGGCGCGTTCCCGAGTCGGCTACCTCCCTGAACTCTTCCGCTACCAGCCCTGGCTAAGCGCTTCTGAGGTCCTCACCCTGCACGTGAAACTGGCCCGAGCCAACATCGCTGCGGCCGATCGCCAGGCAGCTCTGGACCTTGTGGGCTTAGGGCAACGATCCGCCGACCGCGTCGGCGGCTTCTCCAAAGGCATGCAACAACGCCTAGGCCTGGCCGTCGCCCTGGTCGCCCGCCCCGACTTCGTGATCCTCGACGAACCCACCAGCGCCCTCGACCCCCTCGGCCGCGCCGACGTCCGCGACATCGTCCTGGAACTGAAGCAACGCGAAGTCGCCGTACTCCTCAACTCCCACCTGATCGGCGAGGTCGAACGAGTCTGCGACCGAGTAGTCATCCTCGACCACGGCAAGGTCGCCGCAGCCGGCACCCTCGCCGAACTCCTGGGCCAACGCGAAGTCCGCCTGCACCTCACCAGCGTTGGTCCTGACGCCGAGGCCCGCCTCGCCCAAACGGTGATCCTCGACCACTCCGGCGACTGGACCACCGTCGCCCTCCCAGCAGACGACGACGCCACCGTCCCCCAACTGGTCAGCGACTTGGCCGCCCTCGGCGTACAAATCCACGCCGTAGAACCCGGCCGAATCACCCTCGAAGAACGCCTCCTGGGCATCCTCCGCAAGGCAGACCAATGACCACAGTCCTCACCATCACCGCCCTGACCCTCCGCGAAGCCTCCCGCCGCCGAGTGCTGCTCGCGTTGGGCATCCTCACCGTCCTCCTGCTGTCCCTCTCAGCCTGGGGCTTCTCCAAGCTGGCAGCAGAATCAGGCGGCACCCTAACCACAGGCGAAGCCCGCCTAACGGCCTCAATCCTCCTGAACCTCGTAATGTTCGGCTTCAGCCTCATAGCCGCCCTAGGCACAGCCTTCCTAACCGGCCCCACCCTCGCCGGCGAAACCGAATCCGGCATAGCCCTGACAGTCCTGGCCCGCCCCATCCGCCGCAGCACCTTCCTCCTAGGCAAATGGCTAGGCCTAGTCATCTTCGGCGCCGGCTTCGTAATCCTCGCCGGCCTAGCCCAATGCCTAGTAGTCCTAGCCACAACCGGCTACTGGCCCCCCAACCCCGCAGGCGCCCTTCTCCTCCTGGCAGCCCAAACCACAGTCCTCCTAACCCTGGCAACCCTCCTCTCCACAGCCATCTCCCCCATGGCCTCCGGAGTAGTTGCAGTAGGCCTCTTCGGCACCACCTGGGTAGCCGGCGTAGTAGGCGGCATCGGAGCTTCTCTCGGCAACGAGGCAATCGCCAGAATCGGCACCCTCTCCCGAATCCTCCTCCCCACCGACGCCCTCTGGCGAGGCGCCATGCACGCCTTCCAAGACCCAGCCGCCCTAACCCAATTCACCAACGACGAAGGCGGCCAAGCCTTCCCCTTCCTAGGCCCAGCCGCCCTAACCCCGGCCTACCTAGCCTGGGTGGCCCTCTGGATCACGATGTTATGGGGTCTGGCCGCCCTGTCCTTCAGCCGAAAGGACCTCTGACCTTCCCCATACTTCGCAACCACGCAGGGCCAGGACAAAGGCCAGACCGCCGAATCGGCCGCGCTCTACGATTTTCGGATCAGGGAGCCGTTCGCTCCAGGCGCGAGCAGAGCCGACTCGCCGCAGTCGCAGTCCTTGCCGCTCGGTCGCCGCAATGTCACCTGCGCGGCGTGCGAGCCGATCACCTTGCTCCCCGCGAACACCTCCAGCCGTACGGTCGAGGCGTCGTAGATTCCGTTGTCAACGGCAACGGTCTGCGACCCGGCGGCCAAGATGATCGGTTGCTCGCAGCGGTCGTCGAGACAGACGCGGACCGCGGTCGCGCTCGCCGCCAGTCCGCTGACCTCGATCAGCGCCGGCGGTGCGCACGGACCGCACGTCCGTCCTCCGGAGCAGGCTGCTGCCACCATCACCAGTACGGCGTACGCGACAGACCTCTGGAAGGATTTCATCTGTTCATTGTGCCCGCAGCGATGCCCAACGACGGTGCGAGTCGAGAGCGCCACTCCGGCATCAAACCGTTCTCCTGTATCCCATGTGGTGCGGCGCCGTCCGATAGCTTCGACGGTGCCTGCTCGGTGGGAATCAAGCAGCTGCTCCACGCGGACACCAGGGTGCCGTTGAATGCTCTCACGCAGAACTGATGAGCGGCGGCTCCGTCCCAGATCAGCAGATCGACCCGTTCGGTCGTTCGTCCGACGACAGAGAAGAACAGCTGGTGGTACGGCTCTTCTCGTACCCAGTTGCGGTACTGCACCGCATAGCCCGCCGCACCGCTCACCGGTGACCACGACAGCAGCGCCGAGTACACATTGTCCGGTGCGATCCGCGCGGTGAAGCCGCCCGGCACGCCTGGCGTCCCGCGGCCGGGGATGACACCGGGTGCTCCGCTCGGCAATCCGTCACCGGAGGCGTTCACGGACGCGATCGCGATGTTGTACCGATGGCCCGCGACCAGGTTCGCGATTCGGAGCGAGGTCGAAGACGTCTTCACGCTGCTCACCCACGCGTCCGGCTCGTTCTCGTCGAGGTAGTACACGACGTACGAGCTCACCGTCCCGCTGTACGCACCCGTCGGCCGCGTCCAGGTCAGGTCGACGTAGTTCGACCCGGGCATCACCTTCGTCACGGTCGGACCGTCAGCCGTGGTCGGGTTCGCTACTGCGGAGGCCACTCCGGATACGCCGGACTCGTAGTCACCCCGTGCTGCGGCCACCTTGAATTCGTAGGTGTGCGTCCTGAAGACCCAGCTGATCCGCCAGCTGTCGGCGGGGATCTGCGCAGCCGAACGTTCCCAGGCACCGTTCTGGGTTGCGTTGCGCTGGTACAACCAGTACCCACCTGCCCCGAAGCTGTGGTTCCAGGAGATGGTGATGCCCGCGTCGGTACTGATCGCCTGAATCCCAGTCGGTGTGACCGGGTTCAACGGCGCAACGGTCGACGGAACCGTACCGAAGGCCGCACCCAGCCCGAACTTGCTGGACAGCACGCTCGCGAACGCCTTGGCGATCTTGTACTCACCGACTCCGTTGGGGTGGAGCCCGTCATAGGTGTCGGCCACCGTCATGGGTCCGTCGATGTCCACCAGCGCGACCGGCGATCCGGTCGCGCTGAGGGAACCGATCGAGTTCGCCAGCAACGTGTTGTACGACGAGATGGTGGCGGGCAGCCCCGGATTGCTCCCCAGGGGCGTGCGTTGGGTCACGTTCGCGACCAGTACAACGACGTCGGGCCGGGCCAGCCGCGCCTGGGCGACGAAAGTCTTCAGATCGTTGAACAGACCGTCCGGTCCGGAGACGCCCCAGCCGAGGTCGTTGAACCCTAGCTCGAGCAGGACGTACTTCGGATTCTGCGCCGCGACCGTGCTGCGGATGTTGTCCTTCGCCTCATGCAGTTGGCGTCCCCAGCGAGCGTAGTGGTCACTGTCGAACGAGATCCCCGGCCGGTAGGCACCGTGGTACTCCGGTGGGACCGGTGTGTCCGGCCAGCCCGTCGGCAAGGTCGGCGGCAGGTCCGTCGTACCGCTCCAGGGTCCAACGAAATCCACCGCCGACCCGAGGTGGTTCGCGAGCCTGTAACGCCAGGTGTAGTCGCCCTCGTGACCCTGGCTGATCGAGTCCCCGACGACCATCACCTTGATGGGAGCGGTACTGAAGGTCAACTTCACCGGTGGCGAAGTGAACGGCCCGCTGATCGGCGATGCCGTCTCGTTGCCCTGCACCTCGATCACGATCGTTCCGCCACCCGCGCCCCAGGCGAGCCAGTCCAAGTCGGCTGGACGGAACCTTGTCTGGTTGCCCAAGAAGATGTTCGCCAACGTTGCGGCTGAGCCGTTGCGCCGGACCACGAAGGTGAACGAGTTGTTGGGGTGGCCACTCGGTCCGCCGCGCGACCAGGTGAACTCGGGCGCAGTCGATCCACCGATCGGGCCGGATACATGGGACGTGACGACCGGACTGAGGCCGCCGTTCCGCAAGACCGCAGTCGCACTCTCGCGCTCCGCCAGAGTGCGGGCCGCGAGAATCGACTGGACAGCAGGGGACAGAGTCACCGGCTTCGCGGACCAGATCGCGGCGTACAGTTGCGCCGACGCCGAGGTGAAAGATTCGTTGTCGGCGACGTTGTCGTACAGGTCCCACAGGACTGCCTGGACTCCCATCTCGCTGGTCTCGCCCACCGCTGCGTCGCCGCACAGCGATGCTCCCGCGTCCTCCAACCCGTACGAGAACGACAGCCCCGCATTGTTCGGGGGCCAGGACGAGTCGTGGTACCGCCCGTCGCCGATGTCGGAGGCCAGTCCGGCAGGCTTGGAGACCTCCCGCAGAGCGACCTGTCCCCAGAAGCTTGCCCAGCCTTCGCTCCAGGCCAGGCGCGCGGCGGCAGCCTTGGTCTGGCTGCCGGTCCACGCGTCGTCGCAGACGTTGTGGGGGCCGCCGTCCGAAGCGTCCATGTCGGCTCGATAGGCGACGACATGGCCGACCTCGTGTGCGATGACATCCCAGTCGAAGGCGTCTTCCTCGCACCAGCTGTCTCCACAGCGCACATTGCCGCCGCCGATGTAGATCGCCTGATCGCTTTCCCGCGCGTAGCTGGTGTTGTCGCCACTGGGATAGCGAATGCTCAGACCGGTCGGCCAGCCGGAAGCCTTTTTGGTCAGGTAGTAGTCGGACATCGTCTTCAACGTGTCCATCGCCGCGAAGGCGTGACCGGTGTCAGAGTCACGATCGGTGGTGATGTTCGCGCCGGTCCAGGACATTCCGTCGGACAGCACTTTGGAGGGTCCGTAGCCAACGTACTGCTGATTGTTGGGATAGAGGACGCTGCCGTTGCCCATGTCAGCGATGATCCGGACCGAGTAGGTCCCGGCGGTACCGGTTCCGAGAGTGATCGAGTACGCGCCTGTGGCCGATGTTCGCGCCGACCCGACCGCAGACCCGCGCCACAGCTGGACCAGGCCGTTACGGATCGGGAGCTGTACACCGCGGCCGTCGGTGTACTTGGCGACTCCGGAGACAGTGAGACCGGCCACGAGGTTGCTCGTGAGCCGCCCGGCGTCGGTCGCTCCACGGGTGCGGCGCTGCTCGTCTCCTGCGGCCGCGGACAACCAGCGCTTGCCTACGGCGTACTCGATCTTCTTGTTCTCGAGCTGCTCAAACGTCGCGGCGGTGAGCAGTGTGCCGCGGACCGCGCCGGCCGCGAGGGTCGCGGCGGCCACCGCCGCACCGTTCGCGACCACCTCGGCGGTGACCGCGAACGTCGAGGCGGGCGGCGTACCGCCGTCGAAGGTCTTGGCGACAGCCACAGCCGGAGTCAGTGCGCCCAACGGCTCGCTGCTGGTGCGGATGACTGTGTTGCCGACCGACACCCGGAAGACGAGACGGGCGCCGGCGACCGAACGGCGCGAGAGGACGCGAAGCCGGTAGGTCCGCTGGTCGCCGGCCAGAGCGATGCCGATGCTTGCCGCAGGTTCACCGTCGGCCACCGTCGCAGCCCCCTTCGGCCTCGACCCACCCTGCTGCGCAACCTGGACGGCCTGCGCCGTCGCAGGCCCATGCACCGGCACGAGGTCGATGACGAGGGCAACAGCTACCACCAGCAACAGTGCACACACGCGCCGAACCATTCTCATCGTTCCCCCACAGGCTCGAAGTAGGGGAACGGTAGACATCGCGGCCTGGCACCGACAATCGACGGCGACCCGAATTGCAGCAAGTGACATTCCCACCGGCGGCCCTCAACGCCGCACGGCAGATCCGAGCCATCAGACCCCACGGCGGAGGCGCCGGTGATGCTGTCGCCGCCATAGACGGGTGCCTTGTAGTTGATGGCCCCGACGGACTCGAACCTTGCACGTGCTCCGGAAGGCCACGCAACGATGCTGGATGACGCCGGCCAGAGTGCTCGGCAGATCGCGCGGCCCGGACACTCTCTACCGTCGATGACTCAGGATGTCTACATGGGTCGGAAGGCGAAGAATCCCTCGCGTGGAGTGCGCTGGAAGGGTCCTCGCAAAGACGGTGCACGACGCAAAAGCATGCTGTTCGGTGGCCTTAGGCCGGCGGCAGGTCCGTAAGCCCTCGTGCAAACCGCCGGCGGTGCTCGCTGGGCACCCACAGTAGGCGCCCGCGCCGGAGGCGCCGGTTGTGCTGTCGTCGCCGGAGGCGACGTCCTTGTAGTGGTAGGCCCCGTCGGACTCGAACCGACAACCCGCGGATTAAAAGTCCGCTGCTCTGCCAGTTGAGCTAGAGGCCCGGGTGTGGGGTCCAGTGTGACAGGTCGGGGGGGTGGGGGGCCAACTGGTAACGGACTTCAGGAATATGGGACCAGTGGGTGGGGTGGTTTCTTAGGGTGACAGGAGAGTGACTTTGGGTTGAACCGGATGGGGGTGCTGGTCGTTCTGTGGGGTGAAGGAGCGCCCCTGTCAGCGTGAGGCGGGTGGGGGTGGGAAGCCGTCCATTCACCTGAGGAGTTGGCATGGAGCGTTGGCAGGGGCACACGGTGGGGTTGTTCAGGGTTGTGGTGGGGTTCTTGTTTGCGAGTCATGGGGGCGCGGCGTTGTTCGGGGTGCTCGGAGCCACGCGGATCGAGGTCTTCGTTTGGCCCAGTTGGTGGGCGGCGGCGATTCAGGGGGTGGCGGGGGCGCTGGTGATGGTGGGGTTCGGGACTCGGTGGGCTGCGTTGTTGTGTTCGGGGTCGATGGCTTACGCGTACTTCACGGTGCATCAGGTTGACGGGGTGCTGCCGGTGGAGAACGGTGGGGAGAAGGCGGCTTTGTTCGCGTTCGCGTTCTTGTTGATCGCGGTGCTCGGGAACGGGCGTTGGGCGCTGGAAAGTAGCCTTCCTTCCAGGAGCAAGACGAGCGGCTGAGGGCCGCCGTGGCGGTGCACGACGACAGAGCTGGAGTGCCGATGGCCGACGACCGGGCGGCGCTGCTGCGGGAGCTGCATGATGTGCATGCGCCCTCGCTGTGGCGGTTCGTGGTGCGGCTGACCGGTGACGACCGGTTCGCGGAGGACGTCGTGCAGGAGACGCTGTTGCGGGCCTGGCGGCGGCCGCAGATCCTGACCGAGGACGAAGCGGGGGCTCGGGCGTGGCTGTTCACGGTGGCGCGGAACCTGGTCATCGACGACCGGCGCAGTGCCCGGGTCAACCGGGAGGTCGCCAGTGACGACCTCCCGGAGCGGCCGAGCGCGGACCACGCGAACGCCGTACTGGACGCGTGGCTGGTGTCGGACTCGCTGGCGCAGCTGTCGGAGGACCATCGGCAAGTGATCGTCCGCGCGTACTACGGCCGGCGGACCGTCACCGACATCGCGGCCGAGCTCGACATCCCGCCGGGCACGGTGAAGTCGCGGTTGCACTACGGGATGCGGGCGCTGAAGCTCGCGCTGCAGGAGAGGGGGGTGACGCAGGAATGAGCGATCCGTACCGGGACTGGGACGCTGCCTACCTGCTCGGCGCGTTGTCGGCGCAGGACAGGCGCGCGTACGAGGAGCACCTGCGCAAGTGCACGGACTGTTCGGCGGAGGTGGCGTCGCTGGCGGGCGTCCCCGGGACCCTGGCGCTGCTGCCGGGGGACCGGGCGCTCGCGACCCTCGACCCCACCCCGCCGAACCTGTTGCCCGGGCTGGTCCGGGCCGTCACGCGGGACCGTCGCAAGCGGCGGTTCCGCGTGGCGGGACTCGTCGCGGCGACCGCCGCCACCGCGGCCGCGATCGGCGCGGTGGTGGCGATCCCGCTGGCCCGCGAGGAGCCCGAGGGCGACTACGTCGTACTCGCGCAGACCGTCGCCAGCAAACTCACCGCCGACGCCCGTCTGGTCGAGGAGCGCTGGGGGACGACGATCGAGATCAGCTGCCGGTACGACGACCTCGCGACGCCCAGCGAACGGGCCCGCGGCTACGACCTGTTCGTCACCGACGAGAGCGGCAAGTCGACGCTGATCGCCAGCTGGACAGCCTCACCCGGTACGACGGTCCGCCCGGCCGCGACCACCAAGCTGCACCGCAGCGAGATCCGCGCGCTCGACATCCGCAGTTCCGACAGCGGCCGGATCCTGCTCGCGGTGCACTTCTGAGACCGCAACGACCGGAGCGCATGACGGCCGGGGGAACGGGAACCTGAGAGCCAGGAAGGGCCGGTCGCTCGAGAGGCAGGTCGTTCCAGGCCCCGGTGTTCAGACCCGACGCACCGGGGTCGCCTGCTGCCTGGGGGCGGTTTCGGGGTCGGTGTTAAAGTTCATCGCGGTTGGGAAGTCAGCCGGTGGCGCAGCATGCCGCCCGCAGTGATTTCGACGCGTTGAGGACACACGCCGGTGAGACCAACCCCCTACCCGTCGGGCGCAGTGGCCCGGTGAACGACGAGTTCGCCCAGGAGTTGGCCCGGATGGCCCAGGTCCTGCACGAGCAGCCTGACGTGGAACAGACCGCGGAACGCTTCCTCGAGTTCGTGCTGCCGCGGATCGGGACCGGGCACGCCAGCCTGCTGCTGGTGATGCGCGGCGGCCGGCTGGAGTCGGCGTCGGCGACCGACGCGCTGGTCGAGGAGGCCGACCGGGTGCAGCTCGAGACCGGCGAGGGGCCGAGCTTCAGCGTCGTGCAGGACGAGAAGAACGTGGTCAGCGGGGACGTGTCAGGGGATCTCCGCTGGCCACGCTGGTCGGTCGGCGTCGCCGGGGTCGGGTTGCGCAGCGTGCTGAGCGTCCGGCTCCGGACGCCGACCACCACCGTCGGCGTCCTGAACCTGTACGACGCCGCGCCGCAGCGCTTCGGCGCGTACGACGACGTGGTGGCGCAGGTGTTCGCCGACCACGCGGCGGTCGCGGTCGCGAACGCGCGCAGCGAGTCGACGCTGTGGCAGGCGATCGACGCCCGCAAGCTGATCGGCCAGGCGCAGGGGATCTTGATGGAACGCTTCGACCTGACCGACGAGCAGGCGTTCGCCGTACTGCGCAGGTACTCCCAGGACCGGAACGTGAAGCTGCGCGACGTCGCGCAGCGGCTGATCGAGACCCGGAAGTTGTCCTGAGCCCAGAAAAGTTCCTGACCCGTGTAACACCGGCCGTGTCGCCACCGATACAGAGGGTGTAACGCTGCGATCCCGCTCCAGGTCAACCGCCCGAAGGGCCTGGAGCGGGATCCGCTCTCGCGCGAGGCGCCCGAAGTACCCGTTACACAGACAGGCCCCCGAGGATCATCCCCGGGGGCCTGTCTGTGGTCGTTCCTCCTACGACGCTCGCTCAGTCGGTCGGTCCGACTCCGGCAGAGCGATCCGGTCGGCCGGAAGCCGTTCGGTCCGCTCGACGCCGTCGTCGCCCTCGTACTGCACCAAACCGGTCCATCCCGCGTCCTCGTGCTCGCGGCCGATCAGCCAGCCGCGGTACCAGACGCCGTCCACCTGGACGACGACATGGCTGGGCAGAGGGAGGCGGGACACCAGCTCGGTGTCGGGCTCGAAACCAGTCATGGCCGAAGGCTAGGCGTTTCCGCCGACAATCGCCTGTCGAAGGCGTGTTCCCTGCCGGGAATCTCACACCCTGGAAGCGAGTTCTCGCACCACGCCGACAGAAAGCCCCAGCGCGGTGAGCGATCCGGTCACCTTGAGAGCGCGTCCACCGGGGATCCGCTGGACCCAGCCCTGGCCGATCGCGTGCGTGCACAGGGCGGAGCCGACCGCGCCTGCGAGGTGTGGCCGGCGTTCGGTCACGTCAAGACATGAACGGACGAGCGGGCGGCCTCGTCCGGTCTTCACCTCGATGCCCAGTTCCTCCAGCCAGCGCAGGCCATCGGGGGTCAGCGCGAGGCCGTCGGTCCAGTCGAGCAGGCCACGTTCGGTCATCGTGTCGATGACGGCGACGCCGAGCCGTCCGGCCAGGTGGTCGTAGCAGGTGCGGGCGCGGGCGAACGCATCGCGGCGGCTCGCGGTCTTCAGGCTGGTCGCGACTTCCGTACGCCGGGGAGCCAGCGCGGACAGGCTTTCCAGCAGGTGCGCGGTCTCCGGGCTCGCCAGTTCGACGTACCGGTGCCGGCCCTGCCGCACCTCGCTGAGCAGTCCGCCCTCGACCAGCAGGTTCAGGTGCTCGCTGATCGTCGGGCGGGAGACACCGGCCAGCGCCGCCAGTTCGGTCGCGGTCCACGCCCGGCCGTCGAGCAGCGCGAGGCAGACGGTCGCCCGCGTACCGTCGGCGAGCATCCGCGCCCACGCCGCCAGTTCCTGCCCCTCGGTCGTCGTCATCCACCCATCGTGCCTCGCCCTCGGTTCGGCGCGGGCCGAAGCGTCTGAACCCACTACCGCAGCAGCAGGCGGTCCAGTTCCTCGTCGTTGAGTACGACGTCCAGCGCGGCCAGGGCCGGGCCGAGGTCCTCGGTGGTGAGGGTGCGGTGCTCGGTGCGGCCGTCGGCGTGCTCGGTGGTGAGCTCGGTGCCGACCAGGCGGCGGCTGACGCCGTCGGTGAGGCGCATCACGACCGGCTTGGTCGAGAACGGCGAGTGCGGGTTGGTCGCGACGTAGTGGTGGTAGACCAGGTAGTCGATCAGGCGCTGCGGCTCGTCGTCGGAGGCGTGCTGCGGGACCCAGCCGTCGGCGGTGCGCTTCGCGAGCGTCCAGGTCCGGCCGTCCTGGGTGAGGCGGTGCTCCCAGCCGGCCTGGTCGACGACGGCGCCGTCCTTGAGCGGCATCGGGTGCAGGATGCCGGCGCCGAAGCCGACGTCGGCCAGCCACGGCTCGTCGTTGATCCGGACCAGCAGGTTCATGTGCGTCTTCGGCCCGGACTTGTGCGGCTGGACGCGGGCGACCCGGCGCTCGACCTCGAAACCGAGCGTCTCCAGTACGGCGGCGAACAGCAGCGCGTGCTCGTAGCAGTAGCCGCCGCGCTCGCGGCCGACGAGCTTGGCCTGGATCACGTCGAGCTCGAGCCCCGGGTGGGTGCCGAGGATGACGTCGATGTTCTCGAACGGAATCGCGCGGACGTGCGCCGCGTGCAGCCGGTGCAGCGTCTCCACCGAGACGTCGCCGGCGGGCTCGCCGATCCGCGCCAGGTAGGCGTCCAGGTCGAGCCGCTCGATACCCCACTCGTTGGTCATGATCCCAGTGAAACCGTTCAAGTCGACTTGAGGTCAAGAGTCGTCGGGCAGGATGGGAGGCGAGTTCTCGACGAAAGGGTGTTCTCGTGAGTCAACTTTCCTACCCGCAGCCCGAAGGTGTTGCCCCAGGCAACGGTTACAGCCATGTCGTGACCGGCCCGGGACGGTGGGTCGCGATCTCGGGTCAGGTCGCGCTGGATGCCGATGGTGAGGTCGTCGGGGTCGGCGATCCGGCGGCGCAGGCTCGGCAGGTATTCGCGAATCTGAAGGCTTGTCTGGAGGCGGCCGGCGCGACGTTCGCCGATGTCGTGAAGCTCAACTTCTTCGTGACTGATCTGGCGGTGCTGCCGGCCGTGCGGGTGGCGCGGGACGAGCATGTGGACACGGCTCGGCCACCAGCCAGTACGGCGGTGCAGGTGGTTGGGCTGTTCCGGCCGGAGATCCTGCTCGAGGTCGAGGCGTACGCCGTGGTCGCCGACTAGCGGAGGCGGTCCACGGCGTACCGGGTCGCTTGCGCGATCGCTGCGTCGACTCGGGGGAGGCGGCGGTCGGCGCGGGCGGCTCGGGTGAGGGCGGCGACGGCGACGGTCGGGCCGCCGGGGAGCTCGACGACGCCGACCTCGTGGCGGAGGGCGCCGAAGGTGCCGGTCTTGCCGTAGGTGCGGACGCTGTCGTGGGGGTAGGCGGCGGCGATGCGTTGGGTGAAGACCTGCTGGGCCATCAGGCGCTGGACGAACGCGGTCTGGTCGGGGGAGAGCAGGTCGCCGGACCAGAGGGCGCGCAGGAGCGTGGTCATGTCGCGGGCCGTGGTGGCTGAGGCGTTGGCGGCTTCGTAGACGCCGGGCGGGGTGGTGGCGTCGTTGTCCGCGAGGGCGGCGAGGGCCGCGTCGGCGTCGGTCGCTCTGGTACGGCGGATGAGGTCGCGGAGGTTGTCGGCGGTACCTCGGCGGATGCGGGTACCAGTCAGGCCGGTGCGGTGCAGGAGGTCGGCGACGCGGTCGAGGCCGACGACGTCGAGCAGGGCGTCGGCGGCGGCGTTGTCGGACAGCGCCATGGTCGAGGCGGCGAGGTCGCGCAGCGAGAGGGTGACCGGGTCGGTGAAGATCGAGAGGCCGGTCGGGCCGGGGGTGCGGTCGGTCGGTTGCAGGGTGACCGGCTCCCGAGGATCCAGGCCGCGGTCGATCAGCTCGGCGAAGGCGATGACGAGCGGCAGTTTGTAGACCGAGGCCATCGGTACGACGTCGTCGGCGTCGAGGGTGATCGCCTCGTCGGGGCGGTCGAGGGAGATCGCGTGGAACCAGCCGCGGGCGCCGGCGTCCTCGAAGATCGCGCGGAGCTGGGCGCTCATGGCGTCACCGCCGGAACGGCTGCTCGGAGTCGGGCGCTCACGGCGTCACCGCCAGAGCCTGGGCGATCCGGGCCAAGGCCTCGGGGAGCAGGGCGGACGGCGTACGGGTGGCCGGCCAGACCAGGCGGAGGCGGACGGGCAGCGGGTCGTCGACCAGCGGATGGCGGCCGAGGCCGGTGGCGTGCAGACCCGAGTCCGGGGTGACGACGATGGCCTGGCCCGCAGCGGCCATGGCCAGCGCCGCTCGGTCGTCGGTGACGACCACTGTGCCGCCTGCTGGTCTGTGCAGGTCCAGGGTGTCCAGTACGAGGTCTCTGGCCGCCGGTGCTTCAGCCCGCGGGCGTACGGCGATCGGCAGGGCGTCCAGGTCCCGCAGCTTGAGCGGTGTGGCGTCGTCCGGGTGCAGGGTGGTCGGTACGAGCGCGTGAGTCGGCAGGAGCGTCACCGGGCCGGCCTCCAGCCCGTCCAGCACAGCCGGGTGCAGTACGACGGCCAGGTGCAGCCGCGTCGACGTCAGCTGCGGCAGGAGCTGGCTGGTCGGAGCGGTGACGACTGTGACTCGGCCTGAGGGCAGGGCTGCGGCTACAGCCGCTCCTAGCGACGGCGGGACCTCCGGAGTCAGCCCGAGCCGCACCTCCGGGCCCTCGGGGTCCTGGGCACCTGCTGCGTGGTGGAACTCGTCGAGCGAGCCCAGCGCGCGCCGGGCGTACGGGAGCAGGGCCGCACCGGCAGGAGTGAGCTGGACTCGGCCAGGGCCGCGTTCGAACAGCTTGGCGCCGACCAGGGACTCCAGGCGGCGCAGGCCCTGGGAGAGCGGTGGCTGGGTGATGCCGACGACGCGAGCGGCGTCGCCGAAGTGCTGTTCATCGGCGAGTGCTACGAAGATTTGCAGGTGGCGTTCAGTGAGCATGACCTGGCTGACCTGGGGCGATATGTGCAGGCAATCGGGTCATGTGTAAGAGCATATTCGACATCGCCGCACCGAAGCGCCTTGACTGAGCAACACGTCGAGGTGAGGAGACTGGGGATGACGGTGAGCCGGAGAGGTGTGCTCAAGGGAGCAGCGGTCGCGGCGGTGGGTGCTGCCGCGACAACCGCAGGAGTACGGGCTGCGACCGCAGAAACAGCAGAAACCGACCGCCAGCCCGTGGAGCTGACCTGGTGGGGCAACCACGCGTGGCAGATCCGCTGCGGAGATGCGGTGGTGCTGACCGACCCGTGGCTGACCAGGTTCCGCACAGGTACCTACAAGCCGGAGGGCGCGGACGACTCGACCAGGATCGTCAGCAAGCCCAGCGTGATCGACAAGTACGTCACCAAGGCCGACGCGATCCTGGTTCACCACGGGCACTACGACCACCTCCCCGACGTCCCGTACGTCGCACGCCGGACGAAGGCGACGGTGCTCGGCAACGAGACGCACCTCAACCTGCTGCGGGCGCTGCGGGCGCCGGGTGACCAGCTGACACAGGTGGTCGGCGGGGAGTACCTGCCCTTCAGCAAGGGCTTCACCGTGGAGGTGTTCCGGTCGCTGCACTCCTGCGGCGGGGCGCGGCACCAGTTCGCGTACCCGGGGACACGGCCGGGCGCCGTACCGGCCAAGCCGCGGACGATCGCGGACCTGGTCGAGGGCGGGACGCTGGCCTACGTGCTGACGATCGGTGGGCTGCGGATCCTGAGTCTGAGCACGGCCGGGTTCGACCCGGTGGCGCTGAAGGACCTGCAGGTGGACGTCGTACTGGCTGCGCCCGGTGGTGAGCCCGGGGTGACCGATCGGCTGCTGTCGACGATCAAGCCGGTACCGCTGGTGATCGCGACGCACTGGGACGACTTCGACGAGCCGCTCGACAAGCCGGCCGTCGACTGGGGTGGTCTCGCGAAGCTGCAGGCGTCGGTCGTTGCCGCGGGCGCCGAGTTCCGGAAGGTCGACCACCTGGAGTCGATCACGCTGTAGAAAGCTTCACGCCGGGCGCACTCCAGCGGCCAACGCGCCCGGCGTGAACCAGCTCAGGCGAGGCTGGTGTCGGTCGACGGGGTGAGGCGGTAGCCCTGGTGGGCCGAGAACTCCGCGGCCAGGGCGAAGCGGTCGCCGCGGACGACGGTGTGCCGCCACTCGAGCGGGCGGCCCTGCGCGTGGGCGAGGCGGTTGATGGAGAAGACCGCGGCTCCGGCGGGGCAGTGCAGGAGGGCCCGCTCGGCCGGGGTCGGGTTGACGGCGCGGATGTCCTCGCGGCCGTTCTCCAGGCGGAGGCCGGTGCGGGCCGCCAGTTCGGCGTACAGGCTGGTGTGGCTGAAGTCGGCTTCGAGCAGGCTGTCGGCGACGTCAGCCGGCAGCCAGACGCGGTCGAGGGCCAGCGGCTCGTCGCCAGCGAAACGGACGCGTTCGAGGTAGACCAACGGGATCGACGCCTCCAGGCCGAGCCGGCTGGCGATCACGCCGTCGGCGCGCACGTCGAGAGCCCGTACGACGCTGTGCTGCGTCAGGCCAGAGGCCTCGACCGAGGAGAACAGGCTGTAGAGCGCGCCCATCGGCTGCCGGATCTCCGGCGCGGTCGCGACCCGCGGCTGGCGGCCGCGCTCGGCGACGATCAGTCCGTCGGCGCGGAGCTGGCTGAGCGCCTGGCGGACGGTGTGCCGGCTGACCTGGTAGTCCTCGACCAGGGCCAGCTCACCGGGGAAGACGTCGTCGAACTCACCCGCGCGGAGCCGGCGGACCAGCTCCTCCTGGAGCTGTTTCCACAGCGGGCGGCCGCCGCCGCGGTTGAGCTTGCGCTCGGTCATCGAGGCCTTCCTGTCCGATCCGTCGGTCACACTCGCTTGCCAAATGTCCGGTCATCTCTTAGCTTAAATGTGCGTACATTTAAGAGCGAGGGGTTCCGGCGTGCAGGTCGAGGTTAGGTCACAGGCGTCGCCGGAGGCGGCGGCGAAACCTCATTTCGTCGAGCGGCTGCCCGGGTTGCTGGTGGTGCTCGTGCTCGCGATGGCGGCGGTGCCGCTGGGGCGGCTGGTGCCTGTTGTCGGCGGGCCGGTCTTCGGGCTGGTGCTCGGGGTTCTCGTTGGTGCGGTCGTGCCGGTACTGCGTGGTGAGTGGGCGCGGCCGGGGTACGAGTTCGCGTCGAAGTTCCTGCTGCAGGTGTCGATCGTCGTGCTCGGGACCGGGCTGTCGTTGCAGCAGGTCGCGCACGTCGGTGTCGGGTCGTTGCCGGTGATGCTCGGGACGCTGGCGATCGCGCTCGGTGGAGCCTGGTTGTTCGGGCGGCTGCTTGGGGTGCGCGGGGACACGCGGACGCTGATCGGAGTCGGTACGGCGATCTGCGGGGCGTCGGCGATCGCGGCGACGACGGCGGCGATCGAGGCCAAGAAGTCGTCGGTCGCGTACGCGCTGGCGACGATCTTCACGTTCAACGTCGTGGCCGTGCTGGCGTTCCCGCCGCTCGGTCATCTGATGGGGCTCGGGCCGGAAGCCTTTGGGTTGTGGGCCGGTACGGCGGTCAACGACACGTCGTC
Source organism: Kribbella sp. NPDC104740 (assembly GCF_055583505.1). Lineage (NCBI taxonomy): Bacteria > Bacillati > Actinomycetota > Actinomycetes > Propionibacteriales > Kribbellaceae > Kribbella > Kribbella sp. NPDC104740. The sequence goes on from NZ_JBVJNV010000001.1 coordinate 527,608, forward strand.
GGTGGTGGCGGCGGGATATGCGTTCAGCCAGGAGGCCGGCGATCACGCGCTGGTGGTGAAGCTGACGCGGTCGTTGATGCTGGTGCCGATCGTGCTGGGCTTGGTGATTCTGAAGTCTCGGCGTGACAACCGAAACAACACTGACTCTTCTCGTCAGAAGTTGCCGTGGCGCAGGATGCTTCCGCTGTTCCTCGTCGGGTTCCTCGTCGCGGCCGGTCTGCGGACCGCCGGTCTCGTGCCCGACGAGCGCCAGAGCGACCTCGCCCTCGTCGGCACCTTCCTCATCACCAGCGCGCTGGTCGGGATCGGGCTCTCGCTGCGCGTCGGTGAGCTGCGGAAAGCCGGATGGCGTCCGCTCGGCCTCGGCGCGATTCTCTGGGTTTGTGTGAGTTTGGGCAGCCTCGGCCTTCAGCTGGCGACCGGCACACTTTAGTGGTATGCGTATTCCGAATTCAGGGACAGGGCTAGAAAAACTCCCTGCCTAAGTCTTATGGTCTGATTCCCGGTCCGCCGGGCCGGCAGCGGATGACGGCGCCCCCCGTCATGTACGTCAGGAGCAGACCATGGTGGAACCCACCGAGCGCGAAGCCTGGACCACGCCCGATTTCGTCGAGTTCGAGACCCCGACCGAAGTCACGTCCTACGCGGCCCGGGTCGACTGAGGCGCGGTCGGCGGGGTCCCTTTCCCCGGGGCTCCGCCGGCTGTCCGGCCGCCCCCGGCGCGCATTTGTGACAAATGTGTTCCACGCCGTGGGGAGAAATGTCCGATGGTTCCATTTGTGACGTTCCAAACCCCGGAGGTACCGTGGCCGCCGCATTGTTGGACGCCGAGGAATTCCGTACCGCATTACGCGGTCTCGAGCACCGGTACTGGGGTTCGCACCCGTTCCACCGGCGGCTGCACGACGGCGAACTGGACGAGCGCGAGCTGCGGGTCTGGGCCGCGAACCGCTGGTACTACCAGAGCATGATCCCGCAGAAGGACGCGGCGATCCTCAGCAACTGCCCGCTCCCCGCCGTACGCCGCCAATGGCTCGACCGGATCGTCTACCACGACGGCCGGACCGCCGGCGAGGGTGGACTCGAGCGCTGGCTGCGACTCTGCGAGGCCGTTGGGCTGACCCGCGAGGAGGTGCTCGACCAGCGCCACCTCGCACCGGCGACGCGGTTCGCGGTCGACGCGTACGTGACGTTCGCGCGGACCCGGTCGTGGGTCGAGGCGGTCGCCTCCGGGCTGACCGAGATGTTCTCCGGCCACCTGATGAAGCAGCGCGTCGTCGACATGCTGGCGGCGTACGAGTGGATTCGCGCCGAGGATCTGGCCTACTTCACGAACCGGATCGACGCGGTCTCCGGTGAAGGGCAGGAGACGCTCGAACTGGTCGTCGAGCACTGCGTGACCCGCGAGCAGCAGGACGCCGCGGTCGCCGCGCTGTCGTTCAAGTGCGACGTGCTGTGGTCGCTGCTCGACGCCATCGAGCGCGCGGCGGCCAAGCAGTGAGCACCCGGCCGAAGCTGCGGCGCGGAGTACGCGTGACGTACGACCGGACCAGAGATCTGCAAGTCCTCCTCTACCCGGAGGGTGTCCTCGTCCCCAACCCCACAGCCCTGGCGGTCCTCGGGCTGTGCGACGGCGAACGCACGCCGGCCGACATCGCCGTTGCCCTGGGCAATCAGTACGAGAACGTCCGAACGGAAGACATCCACGCCGTACTGGACCGCCTCGCCGACCGTCAGGTGGTGGAGTGGGTATGACCGAAGCACCGCTCGGCCTGACCGCCGAGCTCACCCACCGCTGCCCGCTGCACTGCCCGTACTGCTCCAACCCGCTCGAGCTGCTCGCCCGCGAGGACGAGCTGAGCACCGAGCAGTGGAAGGACATCCTGACCCAGGCCCGCGACCTCGGCGTCCTCCAGGTGCACTTCTCCGGCGGTGAACCGCTCGGCCGCCCCGACCTGCCCGAACTGATCGAGCACACCGCCGGGCTCGGGGCCTACGTCAACCTCGTCACCAGCGGCCTCGGGCTCACTGAGCAGCGCCTGAACGACCTCGTCGACCGCGGCCTCAACCACATCCAGCTCTCCGTCCAGGCCGCCGAGGCGACCCGCGCCGACAAGATCGCCGGGACGCGCGCGCACCACCTCAAGATCGTGGCCGCCGAGCTGATCAAGCGGGCCGGACTGCCGCTCAGCGTCAACGTCGTCCTGCACCGCGCGAACCACGACCAACTGGCCGGCATCATCGACCTCGCCGAGCGGATGGGCGCCGACCGGCTGGAGCTGGCGAACACCCAGTACTACGGCTGGGCGCTGCGCAACCGCGACCAGCTGATGCCGACACCCGAGCAGCTTGCCGCGGCAGAGCCTGTCGTACGAGCCGCGATCGACCGCCTCAAAGGCCGGATGCAGGTGATCTACGTGGTCGCCGACTACTACGAGGAGTACCCGAAACCCTGTATGTACGGGTGGGGCGCGCGGCAGCTGACGATCGCGCCGGACGGGACCGTCCTGCCCTGCCCGGCGGCGTCGGCGATCGAGACGCTCTCGCTCGACAACGCGAGCCGGACGTCGATGCACGAGATCTGGTACGGCTCGGAGTCGTTCAACGCCTACCGCGGCGAGGAGTGGATGAGCCCGACCTGCCGCGGCTGCGACCGGCGCGACGTCGACTTCGGCGGCTGCCGCTGCCAGGCGTTCCTGCTCACCGGCGACGCGACCTCGACCGATCCGGTCTGCCACAAGTCGCCGGACCGCGGGATCGTCGACCTGATCCTGCGGACGCCGCGGACCGAGCAGGAGTTCGTGATGCGGAAGCGCGCCCGGTGAAGGTCCTCCTCCTCGGTACGGCGGCCGGCGGCGGCTTCCCGCAGTGGAACTGCGCCTGTACGACGTGCGCCGACCCGGCGCTGCCTCCGCGGACCCAGGACGGGCTCGCGATCAGCGCCGACGGCAGCGACTGGTACCTGGTCAACGCGTCCCCGGACATCCGCTCCCAGATCCTCGCCGCGCCGGAGCTGCGCGCCGGCCCGGGGCCGCGGGACACACCGATCCGCGGCGTCCTGCTGACGGACGCCGAGCTGGACCACACGCTCGGGCTGCTGATGCTGCGCGAAGGCGCCGGGCTGGAGGTGCACGCGCCGCCGGCCGTGCACGCCGCGTTGCGCGACGACTTCCCGGTCCGCGGCATCGTCGAGCGGTACGGCAGTTGGTCATGGCCAACTATTGGTGCTCACCAACAGATTGCCGGGCTCCACGTCCAGGCCCTGCCGGTCGGCGACAAGCGGCCGAAGTACGCGTCGGGCGGCGCCGGCCCCTGGGTGGTCGCCTACCGCTTCCAGGACCCGCGCACGGGCGGCGTACTGGTCTACGCGCCGTGCCTGGCTTCGCTGCCGCCGGAGTTCGAGGACTTCGTCGACGGCGCCACGACGGTGATCCTCGACGGCACCTTCTACGACGCCGGGGAGATGACCGGCCGGGCGCAAGCAGACAACCAGGCCCAGGTCGTGATGGGCCACGTCCCGATCGCCACCAGCCTCGACCACCTGCGGAAGTTGAGCGCGCTGCAGCCCGGCACCAGCTGGGTCTACACGCACCTCAACAACACCAATCCGGTCCTTGACCCCCGCTCTTCGCAGCACAGGGGAGTGCGTGCAGCGGGGGTCAAGGTCCTACCGGATCGAACCGCCTTGGAGCTCTAACCCTGCTGCTCGAACGCGGCCGCGCGGATCTGCACCTTGCGGATCCGCTCCACGTCCAGCTTCGACGACCGGTCGAAGCGGTAGATGCCGTTCTCCTCCTGGAAGACGTCGGTCAGCTGCGTGTAGCAGTAGCCGAACATCCGCGGGTCGTCGAGCAGTACGTCGACCAGCCCGGTGAAGCGGTCGTAGAACTCCGCCTCGTCCTTCACCCGCTGGCCGTAGCCCCACGACTCGGCCCGGTCGGTCCCCGCGAGCTGGACCGCCTCCGGGTTCCACCAGATGCCACCGAACTCGCTGCAGAAGTACGGCTGCCCGTTGTACGGCTGCGAGATCGGCCGGTCCTCCCGCCCACCGGTGTTCCCGTACGGCGCTCCGTCGGCCAGCCCGGCCATCTGCTTGCCGAACTCGACCGGGTCCTGCTCGTAGTTGTGCGAGTCCCAGATGTCGGTCTCCGGCACCCGGTGCGAGTAGCCGGACGCGTCCAGCACCGGCCGGCTGGTGTCAGCCGCCTTGGTGGCCAGGAACATCGCCCGGGTCACGTCGTCGAGCTGGGTGATCCGGTCGTGCAGCAGCTGGTGGGTCTCGTTCAGCGGGCACCAGCCGATGATCGACGGGTGGCTGTAGTCGCGCTCGACCGCCTCCAGCCACTGCGTCACGAACGTGGCGGTCGGCTGCTGGTTGTCGACGTTGGTGTCGCCGACCCCCGCACCCCAGTCGCCGAACTCGCCCCAGACCAGGTAGCCCATCTTGTCGGCGTGGTAGAGGAAGCGCTCCTCGAACACCTTCTGGTGCAGCCGTGCGCCGTTGAAGCCGGCGGCCAGGCTCAGCTCGATGTCAGCGACCAGCGCCTCCTCGGACGGAGCGGTCATCAGCGACTCCGGCCAGTAGCCCTGGTCCAGCACGAGCCGCTGGAACACGTGCTTGCCGTTGATCAGCACGGCCTGCCCGTTGATCGACACCGACCGCAGCCCGGCGTAGCTGGCGGCCTGGTCGACCACAGTGCCGTCGGCGTCGAGCAACTCCAGCCGTACGTCGTACAGGTGCGGGTCGCTGGTGTCCCACAGCCGCACCCGGTCAGCCGGTACGGCGAGCAGCAGGCGCGGGGCGAGGTCCAGGTCGGCCCGGACCTCGGCGGCGACCACCTCTCCGTCGGCGTCGGACAGCACCGCTCGGACCTTCCAGCCCGGCTTGTTCGCCGACACCGGGACGGCCAGGTGGAACGCCGAGCCGGCCACGTCCGGGGTGATCCGCGGGCGGCCCAGGTGGACCGTCGGGACGGCCTCCAGCCAGACGGTCTGCCAGATGCCGGTGGTGCGGGTGTAGTGGCAGTCGCGGTTGAAGTACAGCGTGCTCTGCTTGCCGCGGGCCTGGGCGCCGGACTTGCTGTCCCGGGCGCGGACCACGATCAGCGCCTCCTCGCCCGGCGCGGCGACGCCGGCCAGGGGTGCGCTGAACGGCGTGAAGCCGCCGCGGTGCCGGACGACCTCGACACCGTTCACCCAGACGGTGGCGTCGTGGTCGACGGCCTGGAAGTGCAGGACGGCGTCGTGGCCGGTCCAGCCGGCGGGGATCGTGACGGTGGTCCGGTACCAGACGGCCTCCTGGTAGTCGACGTCCTCGATCCCGGACAGCTGCGACTCCGGGGCGAACGGGACGGTGATCCGGCGCTCGAGCTCGCGCTCGGCCAGGCCGCGTTCCAGGCCGGAGTCGGACTTGTCCGCCTCGAACTGCCACTCGCCGTTCAGGTTCAGCCAGTGCGGGCGGACGAACTGCGGCCGGGGGTGCTCGGGGCGGGGCTGGGTGCTTGGCATCGAGTTGCTCCCGTGAGGTGTGCTGAGCAGGTCGGCGCCGACTTTACAACGTTGGAATAGCCCCGGCAACGGGGTGGCCGAGGCGTGGGCAACGTTGTCAACGGTTTCCGCCAGAACGAGATGACAGCAACCTGTCAGTCCCGGCGTGCAACTCTGTGGCGACCAGGTCGTTCTTTGTCAGAAGAGGCAACTCTGCGCCGGGACCAACAATCTGTCCGTCCGGAGCGTCATGCTGGTGAGAGCGGGGAGAGGGAGAGGTCGATGGGTGGGAACTGAGCGCACCGCCGAGGTCCGGGAGCTGCGGCTGCGGGTGCCGCAGGCCGAGCTCGACGCGCTGTACGACCGGCTCCGCGCGTTCCGCGACGGGGGCGGGTACATCGCCGCGGGCCTGGACCGCGTGGTGCCGGCCGCGTACGCCGACGAGCTGCTCGACCACTGGCTCGGCGAGTACGACTGGCGGGTGCACGAGGCCCGGCTGAACGCCTACCACCACTACGGCACCGAGATCGGTGGCCAGTTCGTCCACTTCCTGCACCTGCGCTCCCCGCACCCGGACGCCCGGCCGGCGCTGCTCACGCACGCCTGGCCCAGCGGCGTGATGGACGTACTGAACAGGGCGATGCGGTTGGAGGTGTCCGGCATGTACCACCTGGTCATCCCGTCGATCGCCTGGACCGCGCTGAACGGTCCGGAAGGCGGTTCGCCCAGCAGGCGCGCGGCGGCCGGCTGGGACGAGCTGATGCGCCGCCTGGGCTACGACGAGTACCAGGTCGGCGACGACCGGGAGGGGCTCGGCGCCACCCCGGCGTACACGGCAGTGTCGGAGGCGGTCGCGCAGCAGCGCGGGCTGGACGCTGCCGAGCTGGCCGAGGTCCGCTGGTTCAACGAGAACCTCACGGCGTTCAACGAGGGCCAGCAGATCTCCGCGCTGGTGCTGAGCACGGCGCTGCTCGCCTGGAACGCGCAGCTGGTCAGCCTGGAGATCGACCGGGACGCCCTGCTCACCGGGCTCACGCTGGCCTGGTTCGCCGGGCGGCTACCCGTCGAGGAGCCGTAGGCCGTTCTCCCAGCAGACGGCGCGCAGCCAGTCGTCGCCGAGGTCCAGGCGCTCCAGGCCCTCCAGCTGTACGCCGTACGCGTACGGGATGTTCGGGAAGTCCGAGCCGAGCACGACCCGGTCCTGCAGCGCGGCCATCCGGGGCCGGAGCTCCCACGGGTAGGGCGCCAGTGACTCGGTGAACGGCGTCAGGGCCATCGTCGTGTCCAGGTGCACGTTCGGGTACGTCTCGGCGAGCGCCAGGTGCTCGGCGTACTCCGGCATGCCCAGGTGCGCGATGACGGCGGTCAGCCGCGGGTGCCTGGCCAGTACGTCGCCGAACGGGCCCGGCCCGGTGTGGCGGCCCGGGATCGGCCCCGACCCGCAGTGCACCACCACCGGTACGCCGGCCTCGGCCAGCTGACCCCAGACCGCGTCCAGCTCCTCGTCGCGCGGGTCGTAGTCACCGACCTGGACGTGCACCTTGAAGATCCGGGTGCCGAGCTCCAGCGCCTCCTTCACGTACGCCGACGCGCCGGGCTCCGGGAAGAACGTCCCGCTCACCGCGCAGCCCGGCGTCGCCGCCGCGAACTCGCGCGCCCACCCGTTCAGCCAAGCGGCCATCCCCGGCTTGTGCGGGTAGACGAGCGCCGGGAACCGCCGGACGCCCAGATCGCCCAGCGTCTGCACCCGCTCGGCCGCCGAGGTCCGGTAGTTGATCGGCCAGGCCACGCCGTAGTGCGTCTCGGCCTGGTCGAAGTACGCCCAGACCGCGTTCATCACCTGGTCGGGCAGGAAGTGGACGTGCACGTCCACCAGCCCCTCGAGCCCCAACCGCCGCCACCACGCAGGCACCTCGTCGTCACGCACCCGAACACTCTAGACACGCTGACGCTTTGTAGAAGTTACGTAGCTACGTAGTATCCACAGTGTGGAGAAGCCTGTGGATAACCGGCTCGCGGCGCTGGAGCAGCGGGTCGCCGCGCTGGAGTCCGCGCGGCTTCGTCCACCGGAAAGCGCCGACTGGGCCGCGCAGGCCTCGGCGCTGGCCGCGCTCGGGCACCCGGTCCGGCTGACCCTGCTCCGCGAGATCCTGCGGGGACGGACGACGGTCAGCGCGCTCAGCGAGGTCGAGGGCCTCGGCACGAGCGGGCAGATCTACCACCACCTGCGGCAGTTGACGGCCGAAGGCTGGTTGCACACCCCCAGCCGTGGCGTCTTCGCCGTCCCCCCGGCCCGGGAGGTCGCGCTGCTCGCGATCCTGGCCGCTCTGGAGAGGTAGCCGATGAAGCTCATCGCCGTACTGCTCGCCGTCGCACTGGTCGTCGGTGGTTGGCTGATCCGGCCCGGCGCGCTGCACCTGGCCGAGTCCCGTACTGGCGACTCCGAGCTGCAGCGTTTCATCGACGACAACTACGAAGGACCCGGCCACCGCCTGTCCGTGGCCGTGGTCGACGAAGTCAACTCCCGGTACGCCGGACGCGGCACCGACGAGCACGGCAGCTTCGAGATCGGCTCGATCAGCAAGGCGCTCACCGGGATCCTGCTCGGAGAGGCGGTCCGCCGCGGCGAGGTGACGCTGGACCAGCAGGTCGGCTCGCTGCTGCCGCTGGAGGGATCGGACGTCGCCACCGCCACCCTGGAGGAGCTGGCGACCCACCAGTCCGGTCTGCCCAACACGACGAGGAAGCCGCTGCCTCTGGTGCGCTCGCTGGTGGCCAGCCTGTCCGCCGGGAACCCGTACCCGTACAGCGTCGACCAGATGCTCGACCACGCCCGCGCGGCGAGCACGGACGGCCGCGGCAAGTCGACGTACTCGAATCTCGGTGGAGCCCTGCTGGGCCAGGCACTGGCTCGACGAGCCGGTACGACGTACCCGGAGCTCCTGCAGAACGACATCTTCCAACCAGCAGGCATGAAGGAGACCCGTACGCCGGTCAGCGACGCCGGCGCGGCCCCCGACGGCTACGGCTCCGGCGGGCGCCGGCAAGCGCCGTGGGTCCAGACCGGCTACGCGGCAGCCGGTGGAGTCGTCTCCACCGCCAACGACCTCGCAGTGCTGGCTCGCGCTCTGCTCAGCGGCCAGTACGTCGAGGCGCTGGCTCCGCGCCGTGACTTCGACGAGGACCGGATCGGGCTCTTCTGGCTGACCACTCCGCTGCCCGACAATCGCAGCATGGTCTGGCACAACGGCGGCACCGGCGGCTACCGCTCGTTCATCGGGATCGACCTGGAACGCCGCCGCGCGGTCGTCGTCCTGTCCGACGTCGCCGTACCGGTCGACGACTTCGCCACCAAGCTCCTGGAGGCCCAGTGAGGGACATCATCCTGATCGCCCTGGCCGTCGGTTACCCGGTCCTGGCGCTCTGGCAGATCCACGCCCGCAAGCTGCGCGACCGGGCCGACCTGGTGATCGTGCTGGTCACCGGTGTCCTGTTCCTCCTCGTCGTCCGGGCCACTGCTGACTGGAACGCGTCACCGCCCTGGCTCTGGCTCGTCGGCCTCGCACTGATGGCAGGCGCGACCGCACTGGCCGGCTGGAGGTGGTCTGAGCTGAGCTGGGCCAAGTCCGCTCGCCGGGGCGCCTCCACCGTCGTACAGCTGCTGTTGGCTGGTGCGTTCTGCGCGGTGCTGCTGTGAGCGACGAGCTGGCCCGGGCCTGGGACGAGGCGGCCGACGGCTACGAGCAGTACTTCGTCCCGCGCTTCCGGCCCTGGGTGGAGGCAGCAGTGGCCGAGCTGGGCGACCTGCCGCCCGGTCCGATCCTGGTGCCCTGCTGCGGCACGTTCCCCGAGCTGGACCTGTTGCTGGAGCAGTTCCCCAACCGGGAGATCGTCGGCATCGACCTGTCTGCCGGCATGGTCGAGCTGGCACGGCAGCGGGCCGCCGGGCACGACCTGGTCAGTGTGGTCGAGGGCGACGCCGCCACGCTCGACCCCCAGTGGCACCGGACCTGCAGCGCGGTCGTGTCGGTGTTCGGCCTGCAGCAGCTGCCGGATCCGCAGCAGGCGCTCAGCTCCTGGTACGACGCGCTGCGCTCCGAGGGGAGGCTCTCGGTCGTCTACTGGCCGTCCGTCACGGAGGAGGACGGGCCGTTCAGCCAGATGAAGGCACTGCTGCGTCCCGGAGCCTCAGCAGCCGAGGAGGACCCAGCTGTGGTGCTCACCCTCGACCGCGACGAGCTGGTCCGCTTTCCGATCACCCACGACGACGCCGCGACGTTCTTCGAGGCCTACGCACACTCCGGCCCGATGCGCGCCACCGCGAACGCCCGCGGCGAGGCGTACGTCGACGACCTGCGCGCGAAGTTCCTCCAGCAAGCGCCGGACGGTGAATGGACCCACCGCCCGGCGGCCCGGCTGATCAGCGCGACTGGTCGAGCACCCACAGACCGGTGAGCCCGCGGAAGTGGGCCTGGAACTTGTCCTGCTCGTGGGCCGGGTACGTCGCCGCGACCGTCTCGGTGAGGATCCGGTCGAAGTCCGGCCCGGAGACCCACTCGACCAGCTGCTCGTCGAAGTGCGGCAGGTTCTGCGCGCACCACTCCTGGTACTTCGCGGTCTCGAAGTGCTCGTCGGCCAGCGCCAGGTACGCGTCGATCTTGGCATCGTAGTCGAGCGACTCGTCGTCGGCGATCGCGAAGTACCGCTCGGTGTGCAGGTCGACCTTGGTCCGCCGGCCGGTCGCCAGCGAGAACACCGACCACTTGACCAGCGCGCCGATCGCCCACGGGAAGTAGTAGTGCAGCGAGGTGACCGCGACGTCCGGGCAGGCGTTGGCGTAGTCGATCGGGTGCACCGAGTCGCCCGCGACCAGCATCTCGCAGGAGTTGAACTCCCAGCCGAAGAACGCGTTCACGATCCGGCTGATCGCGACCGCCTGGTGGCCCGCGGACGGCGACAGGAAGTCGTGCGAGACGGCGTACCGGTTGTGCATCGGCTCTTCGGGGCGGAAGTCCATCACCATCGTCTCGGCGCCGATCGACAGCGCCCGGGCGAACTTCTCGTACTCGACCGTGGCCTGCAGGTGCATCAGCATCTCGCCGGACTCGTCGTAGGCCGCGTGCAGGTCCTCGCGGTTGTTGATCCGCGACACCCCGCGCCAGCCGCCGCCGTCGAACGGCTTCATGTACATCGGGTAGCCCAGGTCGTCGGCGATCTTGTCCAGGTCGAACGACTTGTTGTACTTGGCCGACGTGTAGGCCCAGCGGACGTTGTCGACCGGGTTCTTGTACGGCACCAGCACGGTCCGCGGGATCTTCAGCCCGAGCCGCAGCATCGCGCAGTACGCCGAGTGCTTCTCCATCGACTGGAAGGTGAACGGCGAGTTCAGCAGGTAGGTGCCGTTCATCAGCGCGGCCTTCTTCAGCCACTCGCGCGGGTGGTAGTACCAGTACGCCAGCCGGTCGATCACCAGCCCGACCCGGACCGGGTCGTTCAGGTCGAACGGCTCGATGGTCAGCCGCTCGGTACCGAACTCGTGCGTGCGGCCGTCGTACTGGACCGGCCCGACCCGGCGCAGCAGCGCCTCGAACGCCTGCGGCCAGTCCTCCTCGGCGCCGAGCAACAACCCGATCAAGTGCTGAGAGCGGTCAGGCACAGTTGGACTCCTAACAGAATCGGGGCAAGTGATGGGCCAGCTGCTTGCGCCACCAAGGCCAGTCGTGAGCTACGTCGTACCCCCACAGGTCCAGCTCATGAGGGATGCCCTTGGCCGCCAGTACGGCGGCCGTCGCGCGCGCCGATGGCAGCGAGCCGGTCGGGTGCGTCTCCCAGTCGCCCTGGCCGACGGTGAGCAGCAGGAAGACCCGGTTGCGCAGCCACTCCAGGTGGTCGCCGTCCAGGTTGGGCAGGTAGTCGGCCGGGTTGCTGAAGTACGTCGCGTCGCCGCGGTCGCCCCACGCGTGCCAGCTGGCGGCGTCGTAGTTGCCGGACTGGCAGATCGCGATCGGGAACAGGTCGGCGCGCTTGAGCGCGAAGTTCAGCGCGTGGAAGGCGCCCAGGCTGCAGCCGGTGGTGATGATGTCGGACGCGCCCGGGGTGTCGCGGCCGATCGCCGGCACCACCTGCTCGAGGATCCACGACTCGTACAGGCCGTGCCGCTGCGCGCGTTCTTCGAGCGGGATGCTCCGGTCGGACCAGCTCACGTGGTCGTAGGAGTCGACGCAGTACAGCTTCACCCGACCGGCCTCGATCAGGTCGGCGATCGCACCGACCATGCCGTTGTTCTCGTAGTCCCAGGCCCGGCCCTGCTCGCTCGGGAACACCAGCACCGGCCGGCCGTAGTGCCCGTAGCGGATCAGTGTCCCGGGCCGGTCCAGCCCAGGTGCGTCCAGCTCGACCTGTTCACGCTCCACCGGCCTCACCCCTTCGCGCAGTCTCGCTACCCTCGCACGATTTCAGCTCCAGAGATACTTCAGCAACGTGGTGAGTGTCGGGTCCAGGACGTCGCGCCAGGCGGTGAAGTTGTGCATGTCGGGGGTCTCGTCGAACTCGACGTCCAGCCCGAGGCTGCTCAGGTGGGCGGCCATCACCCGGTTGTTGTGCACGTTCTCCTCCGGCGTCCCGGCGGTCATCGCGATCCGCGGCGCGCTCGGGGCGGCGGTTGCCCCGAGCACCTGGTTCACGAAGCCGGTCACCTCGGCGTAGTACTCGAAGCCGGACTCCTGCGGGTCGGTGGTGAGCGTGAAGAACGACCCCGACTGCAGGAACAGCCCGGCGAACGTGCCGGGGTGGTTCCACTCGGCGTACAGGGCGGCGAGGGCGCCGAGGCTCGCGCCCATCAGCACCGGCGCCTTGCTCGCGTAAGCCGAGGTGATCGCGGGCAGCACGTGGTCGACGAGCGTCTCCGCGTACGCCGGGTTGGCGGCGTACCAGAGGTTGCGGGAGCCGGGCCGGACCAGCGCCAGCCGGAACGGCGGAAGGGTGCCGTCGGCCACCATCGCGCCGGCGTAGTGGGTCAGCCCGGCGTACATGGCGAACTCGGGGCCGTCGTGCGCGAGCAGCAGTGGCAGCTCGAACGACGGCGCGATCCCGTCCGGAGACCAGACCTGTACGTCGACCGCGCCGACCGGCGACTCCGCGACCGGCAGCGGCGTCAGCGAGGACGCGATCGGCTCGACCTCGATCCAGGCCGGCTCGACGTACCCGGGCAGCGGGAGCCAGGAGTGCTCGCCGAAGGCGCCGCCGACCACCCGCGGGTTGGTCGGGTCGGTGCGCATCCCGGCGTCGGCGACGTCGAACAGGTACTCCATCCGGTGCACCGACGGGCGCGGCAGCCGCAGCTCCCAGCCGTACTCGACCGGTTTGAACTCCAGCAGCTCACCGGCCAGCCCGAGCTCCTCCCACAGCCGGACGCCGGGCAGGGCGTGGCCGGGGTCGGCGAGGCGGAACACCACCTCGGCCCCTTCGACCGCGCTCTTCACCTCGTCGGGCATCCGACCACGGTACGTGCCGGTCGCCGAAACCCCGGCATCCGCCGGTCCGGACGTAATCACTGACACGTTCTGGCAGTGATCCGCGTTACCTTCGACGGATGGTGGATCTCAGCGACATCCGGGCGGTGACCGAGGGTCTGCCGCGCAGCTACGAGGTGCTGGTCCGGGACCGGGTGAAGTTCCGGGTCGGGCAGATCGTCTACCTCGCGCTGTCGGCCGACGAGACGACGATGGGGATCGGCTTCCCCAAGGAGGAGCGGGACGCGGCGATCGCCGCCGAGCCGCACAAGTTCTTCCGGCCGCGGCCGTCGGAGGAGCGGTTCCGCTGGATCCAGGTGCACCTGGAGGCGATCGACACCGACGAGCTGCGCGAGCTGGTCCTGGAGGCCTGGGCGATGTGCGTGCCGCAGAAGGTCCGGGCCGCCTACTTCGGGTGAGCGGATAGTGGCCTGAAGCAACGGTCTCCTCCTGGAGGATGAGGCTGCTGCGACCTGGGGGCGACTTCCGTCACCGCGAGATCGTCCCCGCGGCCGATGGTTGGCGGCCGGATTCCTTGCAGGCTTGGGGGTATGACCGGAGACTTCCTACCCCGCCGCCGCCAGGCGTCGGTGCTCAGCCAGATCCTGACCGTCCTGCTCGTGCTCGCCGTCGTGGCGGGCGGACTCTGGCTGTACCTCTAGGACTCCCACCGCACCTCGGCCTCGCCCGGCCGGACCACCCCGGCCTCGTAGGCGACGACGACCGCCTGCACCCGGCTCGACAGCCCGAGCTTCGACAGCACGCTGCTCACGTGGGTCTTCACCGTCGTCTCGCTCACGAACAGCTTCGCCGCCAGGTCCCGGTTCGACAGCCCACGGGCCATCCACACCAGGACGTCGCGCTCGCGCTCGCTCAGCTGCGACAGCACCCCGATCCACCGCCCGGCGTCCTGCGGGGCGGGCGCGTTGCCGCCGTCGCCGACCTTGCGCTCCAGCTCCACACAGCGCTCCAGCAGCACCCGCGTCGACGCCGGATCGACCAGCGAGTCCCCGCGGTGCACCGCCCGTACGGCGGACACCAGCAGATCCGGGTCGGTGTCCTTCAGCAGGAACCCCGAAGCCCCCGCCCGTACGGCGCTCAGCACGTACGCCTCGTCGTCGAACGTGGTCAGCACCAGCACGGCCGGCTTGCTCCTCCCGGCCGCCTGGTTGGCCCGGGTGATCCGCTCGGTCGCGACCAGCCCGTCCATCACCGGCATCCGGATGTCCATCAGCACCACGTCCGGGTCGAACTCGTCGATCAGCCGCAGCGCCTCCTCGCCGTCCCCGGCCTGCGCGACCGTGGTCAGGTCCGGCTCGTGGTCGAGGATCATCGCGAGCCCGGTCCGGATCACGCCCTGGTCGTCGGCGACCAGCACCCGGATCTGGTCCGTCATCTCTGCGGCGGCAACCATGCCTGCACTCTCCATCCACCCAGGGGTCCAGCTGCGACAGCCAGTGTGCCGCCGACAGCCAAGGCGCGTTCGCGCATCCCGATCAGTCCGTTGCCGCGGCCGCTCGCGCTCCGCCGGGCGTTCTCCAGCACGTTCACCGGTGGCGGGCCACCGCTCCCGTTGTCGTCGATGGTCAGCAGCTCGCCCTGCGGCCCACTCTGCCAGCTGACCTGGGCCGCGGACGCCTTCGCGTGCACCATCACGTTGGTCAGCGCTTCCTGGATGATCCGTACGGCGGTCAGGTCGGTCGCGCTGGTCAGCTCGCGGTGCCGGGTCGGCAGGGTCATCGTCACGTCGACGCCGACCGCTTTCAGCCGGTCGCCCATCCGGGCCACGTCGGCCAGGTCCGGCACCGGGGTGGTCTCGCCGCCGCTGCCCGGCGACGCCGTGTTGAGCACGCGCACGGTCTCGCGCATCGCGGTCAGCGCCTCCTTGCCACTGGTGATGATCCAGCGGACCGCCTCGCGGAGGGCGGCGGGGTTCTGGTCCGCGACCCGGTCGGCGGCCTGGGCCCGGATCACCACGGCGCTCATGTGGTGCGAGACGACGTCGTGCAGGTCGCGGGCGATCCGGGTCCGCTCGGCGGCGGCGACCCGCTCGGCCTCGATCTTGCGCAGCCGGACCAGCTCGGCGTTGCGGTTCTCCAGCACCAGCACGGACTTCCGGCGGCGCAGGGCGTTCGCGCCGAGCAGCACCATGCCCCCGATCAGCGCCTCGGCGAACACGAACAGCGAGACGTCGATGTAGCCGTACAGGCTGTAGAGATCGGTCGGGAGGTTGCGGTAGCGGCGGCTGATCACGACGTCGGAGTTGGCCAGGACCAGCGCGACCACGGTCGGGAGCCCGATCATCAGGCCGGCCAGGCTGCCCATCGTGAAGAACAGACAGGTGAACCGCCGGACGCCGCTGGCGGCGGCGACGTACCCGACGACGAGCAGCGGGACGAGATGGATCTCGGACTGCAGCGCGGCGTTCGCGATCACCGGCTGGCCGAAGACGTGGAAGCCCGCCTGCGAGGCGAGCCCGGTGCCGGCGGCGGCGTACACGAAGGGGTAGAGCAGCGCGACGAAGACCAGCGTCGTCCGCGGCAGGCTCCGGCCGGCGGCGACCGTGATCACCAGGAACAGGCCGGTCACGACCGAGACACTCGGGTTCGCCGGCCGCAGCGAACTGTCGCTCACCACCGCCAGCGCGAGGAACCAGCCGACGCCGATGAGCGCAGCCAGCAGCACGTCCCGCTGCAGCTGCGACATCCCCCGCCAAAGGCTCCACACCTAGCTCAGCGTAGTCGCGGCAATCATTTACCGGTTCCTTCGCCCGAACGGGCAAAAGCTCCAACTTTCGGACGAGGGACCGCGTCGGACCTGCTACCCAGGTCCGACTTCCGGTCGCGCAGGACGGTCCCTGGGAGGGATGTGACCGGCGCGGCGAACCGAGAGGCTGTACCCCATGACGAACGACGAGCCACCGCCGCGGAGCCTGTCGGTCCGGGCCCGGTTGCTGTCCGTGACCGGGATCGCAGTCCTCGCGTCGTTGCTGGTCTGGCACGGCCAGGTCGCGGACTTCCTCGGCTTCGGATCGCCCGGCGACAAGGCGCCCGTGGTCGGCGGGTCAGGACCGACCGGCCGGGTGCTGGACGCCGACAGCGACGTCCCCGGGACGCCGGTCCACAAGCCGACCACCACACCGCGACCGAAGCCGAAGCCGACCAGGACCCCCAAACCCAAGCCCACCAAGACGAAGAGCACCGACAGCCAGGCGTACGACGAGGAGTCGACCGAGGGGATGTCGCCCAAGCTGCGGTCCCGGTTGCTGAAGGCGATGGCAGCCGCGAAGGCCGACGGGGTCGACCTCAGGATCAACTCCGGCCGCCGCAGCGCCGCCAAGCAGCGCCGGCTGCTCGACGAGGCGATCGAGAAGTACGGGTCCTACAAGGCCGCCGTCCGCTGGGTGCTGCCGCCGGAGTTCTCCGAGCACGTCAAGGGCCGGGCGGTCGACATCACGCCGGCCACCGGCGCGAAGTGGCTGGAGCTGAACGGCTACCGCTACGGGATCTGCCGCCGCTACGACAACGAACCGTGGCACTTCGAGGCCCTGACCGCCCCGGGCCGCAAGTGCCCGCCCCGCGAACCCTACGCACTCGCCAAGTGAAACCAGGAGCGCCCGACATGACGATGACCTTGCCCGTGACCAGCACCCGGCTCTCCACCCGGCGCAGCCAGCGTCCGGTCGTCCCCGCGCTGTGGCGGCAGGTCGTCCGCGGCGGCGCCCGGGGAGAGGACCACGCAGTACAGCCCGAGCCCGACCGGTCGGCGTACACGCAGCTGGAGATCTACGACGCGGTGCTGGCCGCGTTCGAGCGCCGCGACGAGGTGCTCGACGTGATCGCCGCGGCACCTGACCGGCACACCGCCGTACGGCGGGTGCGTGCGCTGCTCGCCGTCAGCCAGGGGCAGGCGGCGGCGGTCGTCGATCTGCCGCTGCACCGGTTCACGACCGGGACGCGGGACCGGATGCGGTCGCGCGCCACCGAGCTGCGGCGGGCGCTGTCGCGCTGAACCGTTGCTGGGAGCTGCCCGCCGATCTTTGGGATTTGCCTCGGTGGGGAGGATGGAAAGCGTGATCACGGTCGAGCAGGCAAGACGGTTGCGGAAGGCCGGCGCGCTGTGGGTGCCCGGCGCGGGGGACCGGTTCGTGGTCCCGGACCGGGAGATGGACGACGACGTGTTCGTGGTCAGCGACATGACCGTCGAGGTGCACGACTACCCCGGCGGCAAGGTGATCGGCTTCAACGGGACCACCGAGTGGGCGCTGGACAGCATCGAGCAGCGCGAGGTGATCTGGCTGCCGCGCGAGGAGCAGCTGCGGACGCTGCTCGGGGCGCAGTTCGTCAGCCTGGAGGCGACCGGGGACGGTTACACCGTCAACACGACTGCTGGTTCGACGAGCGGTCCAGACGCCGAGCAGGCGTACGCTGACGCGCTGCTGGACCTGCTGGAGGGTTGAGTCTCAGCGAGTCGTCGGGCGCCAGTACTGCTTCTTGTCCTGGTCGCGGACGACGTACCCGAGCTTGGCGACCTCGGCGCGGAGCTCCCGCAGATCGGCGGCGTCGGAATCGGACTTGAACGCCTTGGCGCGGGCACGCAGCACCGCGTTCACCGAGGGCGGCAGCTCCGGGTCGTCCTCGACCCAGCGGCGGAAGCGTTCGCCGTACGGGTCGCCGCCGTCGGACCACGGGTAGCCGTGCGCGCGGAACGCGGCGCCGATCTTCTTCGTGTCACCCTTCAGCTGGTCGTGCTTCTCGCGGGCCAGCTCCGCGGACTCGCGGTCCTGGATCACGAGCTCCTTGCCGTCCAGGAACACCGCCGCGATCCGCTCCCGCGGGATCAGCGTGGTCTTCTCGTTCTTCAGCAGCTCGACGTCACTGTTGGTGACCGTGATCCGCAGCGAGTCGTCCATCGCGATCGCGCCGAGGAACAACCCGCCGACCAGCCCGACCGCGACCATGATCAGCTGCGCCCACCAGGCGTCCCAGCCGGCGACCAGCTCGAACAGGCCCTTCCACGGGACCCAGCGCAGGCCGGCGGCCCAGTCGGCGATCCGGGGCAGGAAGTAGCCGAGCGCGCCGCCGAGCAGCGGGAGTCCGCCGTACAGCAGGGCCTTGTCGGTCGCGGAGTGCCCGACCACCGTCCTGGTGTTCGCCGGCATCGTCGTACTCCTTCTCGTCGCAGGTCACCGACGGTAACAGCGCGCCACGCCCGCGGTCAGCCGTTGAGACGGTTCGCGATACCGAAGTCGGTGCCTGCGAACCTGGTCGAGACCAAAGTCGCACTGGGAAAGGAACATCCGCATGGCTGAGGGAATCTGGTTGCGCTTCCTGTCCGGGCCCGAGATCGAGTCGCTCGGCCTGACCCGGACCGAGATCGTGGACGCCGTCGAGGAGGCGGTCCGCGACCACGGCGAGGGGCAGACCAGCTTCGAGCCGCGGGTGCACCTGGTCCCCGACAACGGCGGCATCGGGCACTTCAACGTGCTGCGCGGGCACCTCAACCGGCTCGGCGAGCACGGGGTCAGCGGGGTGAAGGTGGTCGGTGACTTCGTGCCGAACTACCAGGTCGGGCTGCCGAGCGAGCTGGCGGTGGCGACGCTGTTCGACCCGACGACCGGGGTGCCGCTGGCGATCCTGGACGCGACGATGATCACCGCTGCCCGGACGGGCGCGATGACGACGGTCGGCGCGCGGCATCTGGCGCGACGGGACAGCAAGATCCTCGGGCACGCGGGATCACGCGGTACGGCGTGGTGGAACGTGACGATGCTGGACGACTTGTTCGACCTGGACGAGATCCGGGTGACGTCGCGCCGGCCGGAGTCGCGGGAGAAGTTCGCCGAGGAGCTGTCGGCGGAGCTGTCGACGCCGGTGCGGGTGGTCGCGTCGGCGGAGGAGGCGTTCGACGGCGCTGATGTGATCGTCGAGGCGACGCGGCTGAACGAGCCGGAGGTGTTGCTGCGTACGGCGGCGGTGAAGCCGGGGGCGTTCGTCGTACCGTACGGGACGGTGAGCGCTGTCGAGCTGGACCTGCTGGATGTGATCGACAAGGTCGTCGTCGACGACTGGCGGGAGGCGCAGTCCGGGCGGTTCGGCTCGCTGCGGCGGCATGTGGACACGGGCCGGTTGTCGCCGGAGACGCTGCATGCTGAGCTCGGTCAGATCGTCGCCGGCGCCAAGCCCGGGCGCGAATCCGACGCCGAGCGCACGCTTCTGTGGCACCGCGGGCTGTCCCTGCTCGACGTGGCGATCGCACACCTGATCCTGCGCCGCGCCGAGGAGTCCGAGGTCGGCACGATGCTCAGGTTCCACTGATGCTGATCGAGCGCGCGGAGGATCTGACCCTCGACGCTGTGCCTGTGGAGTTGTCGCCTGCTCTGCTCGAGTCGCTTCGCGCCAACCGTTCGGCCCTTCTCCAGGCGTTGTCCTCAGGTGAGCCGGTCTACGGCGTGAACACGGGCATGGGCGCGATGAGCAAACGCCGCCTGGACGACGCCGAACAACGCGTCCACCAACGCAATCTGCTGCTGGGCCGAGCAGTCGGCGGCCCGCCGTGGCTCCCGTACGCCGAAGCCCGCGCGGTGGTGCTCGCGCGTTTGCGGACGTTCCTCACCGGCGATGCAGGTGTTTCGCCTGAGCTGTGCCAGCAGCTCGTCGCGTTGCTGAACAGCGGGTACGCTCCCGCGATCCCGGCCGAGGGGGCGGGGTCGGCGGGAGAGATCATTCCGCTGGCGCACGCGTTCGGCCCGCTGGTGGGGATCGGCCAACTGGTGGATGCCGAAGGCAAGCTGTACCCAGCAACCAACTCTTCGTTTGAACTCGGGCCCAAGGAGGGGATCGCCTTGTTGGCGGGCATTCCCGGAGCGACTGGGCGGGCGTGGTTGCAGGTAGAGGTGTTGGAGCGGCTGGTGGGGCGGATGGGGGAGGTGGCTGCGGGGGCGGTTGCTGTGGTGGGGGCCAACCGCGATCCGTACGACGCCCGGGTGGGGCGGGCGGATGACCTGCTCGCTGCGGAGCAGGCTCGGATTCTTCGACTGGCCGGCGAAGAGCGGGCGCCGGGGACCTTGCAGGCTCCAGTTTCGTTTCGGGTGGCGGGACAGGTCGTCTCGCATGTCAGGCGGACTGTGGAACGGCTGGGGGAGGCCGTGGAGCGAGGGCTGGACGGGGTGACTGACTCGCCGGCCTTTCTCGACGGGGAGTTTCTCGGGACGGCTGGGTTTCACGGGATTGATCTGGCGGCGCACTGCGATCACGTGGTGGCGGCGTTGACGCATGCGGCGGAGGTTTCGACGGCTCGGATCCATCGGTTGCTGGATCCTGCGGTGACGGGATTGCCGGCGCAGCTGGCGCGGGTGCCGGGGCCTCAGGCGGGGCTGGTGACTGTGCACAAGCGGGCGGTGGCGACCACGCACGCGCTGCGGCGGCTCTCGTTGCCGGCGGCAATCGGCGCGATGGAGACGTCGAACGGGCAGGAGGACGTGCAGAGTTTCTCCTGGGAGGCGGCTGGAAATCTTGCGACCGCCGTACGATTGGCGCGCGAAGTTGTTGCGGGTGAGTTGCTGACGGTGCACCAGGCGTTCGCGCTGTCCGAGCGGGAAATCCCTGAAGGATTGCGGGAGTTGCACGCCGCCGTGGACGCGGTGGTGCCGCCGATCGTCGCGGACCGGCCGCTGGGGGTGGATCTGCAGGCGGTTCTCGAGCACGTGGTCTGAATTGCCGACGGCAACGGGCTGTTTACCGTCGGTGACGCCGGGTACCCGGCGGTCGTAGGGATGTTGCCTTCGACAAGCAGAACGGGGATGACCGCGATGAGCACCGCGCAGGAGCTGGAACGCACCATGGGGCAGGACGTGTACGACGTGGAGGGCCAGAAGGTCGGCACTGCCGCGAACCTGTACGCCTCCGACCGGTCCGGGGAGCCGGAGTGGGTGACGGTGAAGACCGGCCTGTTCGGCAGCAAGGAGTCGTTCGTCCCGCTGGCCGGTGCGCACGCCGAGCAGGACGGGCTGCACGTGGGGCAGCGCAAGGACCTGATCAAGGACGCGCCGCGGATCGACGACCAGGGGCACCTCTCCGAGGCCGAGGCCGCTGAGCTGTACCGGCACTACAACCTGCAGATGGGCGGGTCGATGCAGCCGGGGCAGGACATGCGCGGCGACCAGAGGAAGGGCATGTCCGGGAAGAACAAGGACATGAAGGGCCGCGAGGAGATGGTCCGCTCCGAGGAGCGGCTGCACGCGGGGACCGAGACGGTCGAGACGGGCAAGGTGCGGCTGCACAAGCGTGTCGTCACCGAGGAACAGCAGATCACCGTTCCGGTCAGCCACGAGGAGGTGCACGTCGTCCGCGAGCCGATCGAGGACGGGCGCACCGGCGGGAAGATCGGCGAGCAGGACGTCGAGGTGACGCTGCACGAGGAGCGCCCGGTGGTCGCGAAGGAGACCGTCGCGGTCGAACGCGTCGGGCTGGACACCGAGACGGTTCGCGAGGAGCAGCAGATCAGCGAGAAGGTCCGCAAGGAGCAGGTCGAGGTCGTCGACGACGCCGACCCGAAGCACCGCAAGCGCTGACCCACAGATCCACGGGACCGCGAGTACCCAGGACAGGGTGCTCGCGGTCCCGTGCTCTGTCAGCTGTGGGTGACGGTCACGCCGTACAAGGTGGTTTGGCCGTAGTTGCTGGAGTCGCACGGAGACGAGTTCGTGCAGTTGGCCTGGGTGTAGACGCCGGCCTTGAAGTAGCCGGTGGTGAAGCTGACCGGGATGGTGGTCTGCAGCACGCCGTTGTAGTACGCCTTGATGGAGCCGTTGCTGACCACGAACTTGGCCTGGAAGCGGGTGCCGAGGACGTAGTTGCTGGTGACCAGCTTGTACTTCGTGTCGTTGTCGCGGGTGATGTAGAGGCTGGAGCCGTCGATGCGGAACGTCGAGCGGTCGTTGCCGTCGTGGATCTGGCCGGCGATCAGCTGGCGCTTGGTGTTCGGGAGGTGGTCGATGGACTGGTCGATCACCATCGTGTGGGTGCCGGAGTTCGACGACCACTTGATCTCGCTGGTGCCGTTGCTCTCCATCTCGCGCAGCTCCGAGCGGGCATAGCTGGTGTTCGGCGTGGTGACACCGTTGACGGCGTTGCGGAACTGCACGCCGCTGCACGACGCGTTCGGCTTGAACCACGGGTTGACGACGTACGTGTTCAGCCGTGGCTGGGTGATCTGCAGGACCTGGGTGCCGGACTGGTTCGGGTCGTCCAGCGGGAGCTGCAGCTTCCAGCGGCTCAGGTTCAGCACCTCGGCGGGGTAGGTGCAGGCGGGGGCGGCGGTCGCGGGGCCGGCGCTGGTCAGGGCGGCGGCGCTCGCGGCGAGCGCGGCCAGAAGGGCGAGGGGGCGGGTACCACGCATGGTCGGACTCCTTCATCGGGGCGGACTTATGAGGCCTTGCAGAACCTCCGGGTCAGTACCACTGGGTCTTGTCGACGACGTTGATCAGGTCCTCACCGGCGACGAAGCGCCGGCAGTTCTCCACCAGTACGGCGTACCGCCGCTCGGCCTCGTGCGGCCCGGCTCCGGCGACGTGCGGGGTGAGCAGGACGCGCGGGCGGTGCCAGAGCGGGTGGTGGGTGGGGAGCGGTTCGATCTCGTACACGTCGAGCGCGGCGCCGCGCAGTTCCCCGGCTTCGAGGGCGGCGTCGAGGTCGTCGAGGTGGACGGTGGGGCCGCGGCCGACGTTGACGAAGTACGCCGATCGCTTGCACTGCTCGAGGAAGCGCGCGTCGACCATGCCCTCGGTCGCCGGGGTGTGCGGGACGGTGAGGATCACCAGGTCGGCGGTGGGCAGGTGTTGTTCGGGCTCAGAGGTGATCTCCGTGAAGCCGGGGGCTTCGGTACGGCGCGGGTCAGCGCCGACGACACGGGTGCCGAAGGCGGCGAGCAGCCGGCCGATCTCGGCGCCGACCGCGCCGACGCCGATGACCAGGGCGGTTGCCTCGGACAACGGAGTGACCGAGCGCGGGTCCCAGTCGGGGTTCCACTGGGCGCGGGCCTGGTCGTGGACGTAGCGGGGCAGGCCGCGAGTGAGGGAGAGGATGAGCGCGAGGGTGTGTTCGGCGACGTGGTCGGTGTACGTCGCGCGCATGTTGGTGACGACGAGCGGGTGGGCGACGAGCTCGGGGTAGTAGAAGCCGGGCGGTGGGCCGGCTTGCTGGGCTTGGAGCCAGCGGAGGCGGGTGGTCGCCGCAAGAAGCTCGGCAGGGAGAACACCGTAGGCGGCATCGGCGGTCCGCAGGGCGTCCACTACTTCGGAGGGTTCGGGGGCGAGGACGGTGAGTTCGGGCACGTCCGACATCAGTTGTTCGGCCCAACCTGCAGCACTTTCCCTTTGTGGAGGGAGAAGAACAAGAGTTGTGTTCATGCGGACCTCGCCTGACCTGCTTCGAAGACCTCGTGCTGCAACGGTTCTCCGGCGACGTACCGGGCCAGCTCTTCGGCCATCAGGCGGCCGTGGCGGCGGCGTTCGGTGTTGAGGGTGCCGGCCAGGTGCGGGGTGACGACGACGTTCGGAACGGTGAAGAGCGGGGAGCCGGGGAGCGGAGGCTCGGGGTCGGTGACGTCCAGGACCGCGAACAGGTCCGGGCGTTCAGCCAGTACGGCGATCAGGGCGTCCTCGTCGATCAGGGCGCCGCGGGCGGTGTTGATGAGGGTGGCGTCGGGTTTCATCGAGCGCAGCAGGTCGGTGCTGACGAGTTTGCGGGTGGCGTCCAGGACGGGGGCGTGCAGGCTGACCACGTCCGAGGTCGCGAAGAGTTCGTCCAACGACACGAGCCGGACGCCGAGCGACGCGGCGGTCGCCGGATCGACGTACGGGTCGTGGGTCTGCAGGACCAGGTCGTGCCGGGAAAGCAGGCGAGCGGTCGCACGGCCGGTGGCGCCCAGGGAGAGCAGGCCGACGACCGAGCCGTTCGCACCAGGCTCGTTGGTGGCCCGAGGCAACGACTCGCCACGGGAGCGCGCACCGAGGACGTAGCGCCAGCCGTGCTTCAGCGCGTACAGCACCTGGGCCAGCGTGAATTCCGCGACAGACTCCGCGATCACCGCGTTGGCGGTCGTGACCCGGACACCGCGCGCCCACGACTCCGGCGTGACGATCGAGCGCACCGACCCCGCGCCGTACAGCACGAGCTTCAGCCGAGGCGCGGCGGCGAGCAGTTCGGAAGTGAGCTGCGGCCCACCCCAAGAAGTCACGAGGACATCCACATCCGCGAGCAACTCGGGCGTGAGGTCAGCCGGCGTCAGCGGCGGCGCCACCACGTGGAGGTGCTTCTCGAGCGCCGCACGCTCGTCCTCGCCGTACACGTCGGGAAAGCGGGCCAGATCCATCACGTAGAGGCCGTTGAGCATCACTGCACCTCCTGTACGGCGGCGCGGATCGCCGCCTGGCGCGCCGGGGAGGCCAGCCCGGCGTGGTAGTAACGGATCTCGGAGGCGCCAGCCGCCACGAGCCGCCCGACCAGCGACGGCAGTTCATCAGGGCGCTCGCCGACAGCGTTGACGTTGGCAACGAGCGGAA
Organism: Kribbella sp. NPDC104740; assembly: GCF_055583505.1. Lineage (NCBI taxonomy): Bacteria > Bacillati > Actinomycetota > Actinomycetes > Propionibacteriales > Kribbellaceae > Kribbella > Kribbella sp. NPDC104740. Next base: position 552,169 of record NZ_JBVJNV010000001.1, read on the forward strand.
CGTCGGTCCGAGCCGCCGCTGCCTTAACCGGAGTGTCCGACCCGTCCCAGCATTTCAGCGTGTACGCGGTCGGCGACATCGAGGTCACGTCGACCCCGACATCGGGCCCGGTGACCTGCAGGTCGTCGGTTGCCATCAGCAAGATCTGCCGATCACCGGCCAGCGCGGTGATGTCACGCACGAGGTCGCCGATCACTCGCGTCCGGTGCGCGAACAGCGCGCCGGCCAGGTCGGGACCGAGCGCGTCGACCAGGTTGTCGCCGGCAGGAACGCCGTCCTGCAGCTCACGGTCCAGCAGCGCCCGGATGCGCGCGGGAAGCTCCTCATCGGGCGAGCAGGCAGCACAGACGCAGATCGACAGCAGATCCCGCGCGCACTGCGACAGATCGGCCCCGCTCGTCTTCTCGTGCGCCCCGAGGTGCTCGAACCCGAGCCACCCGCACGCCTCCAGCATCAACGCCGGTACGTCGTACTGCTCGCAGACCTCCCGCACCAGCGTCAGCGCGTACTCACGCACCTCGGCCTGCGCCGGGCACAACGCATGCTTGAACCGTTCCCCGTAGGCGTTCTGCACGGTGAGATCCGGCGCCGACCGCCCGAGGATCGACGAGTGCGTGAGCACCATCCACGCCTCGGTCCGCAGCCCGGCCGCGCTCAGCGCAGCCGACGCCGTACCGAAGCGGTCCGGGTCCTCGACCGCCCAGGTCGGTACCGGCGGACGAAGCCGCCCGGTCCACCGGTCCGGCCGCACCGGAAAGTACGCCGCCGCGTGCTCCGCATGCACGACTCGGTGCCGCGGGTGCCAAGCGGTCGTCGCCCGTACGGAGTGGTACGCCGCCTGCAAGGTCACCGTGTCGACACCCAAGGACGCGATCCGGTCACCCGCCGACGGATCGCCGACCAGATCCCAGGTGTAGGCGAACGCGCCGTGCCTCACCACCGCGGGATCACCGGGTCCCAGTCCGGCTGGACGGCGCGCATCGGCGTGATGTCGTCGCGGGTGTCGAACCCACACTTCGTGTACTGCTCGGCCAGCCGCGCTAGCGCGTCCAGGTCGAGCTCGACGCCGAGCCCCGGGCCGTCCGGGACCTTCACAGCGCCGTCGACGAAGCCCAGCACTCCCTCGACGACGACGTCCTCGACCAGGTACGGGTAGTGCGTGTCGCAGTCGTAGGTCAGCTCGGGCGTCGCGCCGGCCAGGTGGGTCATCGCGGCCAGGCTGATCCCGAGGTGCGAGTTGGAGTGCATCGACAGCCCGATCCCGAAGGTCCGGCAGATCCCGGCCAGCTCGCGCGACCGGCGCAGCCCGCCCCAGAAGTGATGGTCGGACAGGATCACCTGGACGGCGTCGACGAGCACGGCCGGCTTCACGTGCGCGAACTCGGTCACGCACATGTTCGTTGCCAGCGGCATCGAAACCTCACGAGCCACCTCGGCCATCCCGGAGATGCCGCCGGCCGGGTCCTCGAGGTACTCCAGGACGCCGTCGAGCTTCTTCCCCACCGCGATGCTGCTCTCGACTGTCCAGCCCGCGTTCGGGTCGAGCCGCAGCGGATGGTCCGGGAACGCGTCGCGCAGCGCGAGGATCACGTCGGCCTCGTCCTGCGGCGGCAGTACGCCGCCCTTCAGCTTGAGCGACTTGAAGCCCCACCCGTCGACCATCTTCCGGGCCTGCGCGACGACGCCCTCGGCGTCCATCGCCTCGCCCCACGCGTCGGTCGGGTAGTCCGGCAACGGCGTGTGCGCCGCGGGCTTGAAGAACAGATAGCCGCTGTACGGTACGGCGTCGCGCACCTTGCCGCCGAGCAGGTCGACGACCGGGCGCCCGAGCGCCTTGCCCTGCAGGTCCCAGCAGGGCACCTCGAACGCCGAGAGCACGGTCATCACCGTCTTCTCGTCGCTCGCCTCGCCGACCAGCCCGTGCGTGGCCAGCCCGGCGCTCGCGCCGAGCGTCTCCCGGATGATCCGCTCCAGCCCGTTCAGGTCGAGCACGTCGAGCCCGGCCAGCCGTGGCGCGACCTTGCGCAGCGCGGTCAGGATCGCCAGGTCGCCGTACGTCTCGCCGAGCCCGGTCAGGCCCTCGTCGGTGTGCACCTGCAGGATCGAGCGCAGCGCGTACGGCTGGTGCACGCCGTGGATGTTGCGCAGCGGCGGGTCCTTCATCGCGATCGGGGTGATGTTGACGTCGGTGATCTTCATGCGTTCGCCTTCCGGACCACGGTCAGTCCCTGCTCGATGATCTGGTCGAGCTCGTCCAGGTGCTCGGGCAGCGGGTCGGTCAGCGGCGACCGCACCGGTCCGACGTCGACACCACGACGGCGGACGGCGGCCTTGACCAGCGAGACGGCGTACCCGGCGCCCTTGTCGCGGAGCTTCACGAGCGGCAGGTAGAACTCCGGCAGCAGCTCGTCGAGCCCGGCCTCGTAGGCGTGCGCGATCTCGGGGGCGAAGCAGTGCACGGCCGAGGAGTACGCCTTGACACCGACCGCGGCGTACGAGCGGGCGGTCACCTCGGCGGTCGGGAGCCCGTTGAAGTAGGTGAGGCCGGGGGCGACGGCCATCATTCGCTGCAGCAGGTCGAGGTCGCCGATGCCGTCCTTGAAGCCTTGCACGCTGGGGATCCGGGCCAGCTCGGCGACCGAGTCCGGGGTGAAGACGGCGTTGTCGCGCTGGTACGCGATCAGCGGCAGGCTGGTCGACGCCGCGAGCGCGCGGAAGTGGTCGAGCAGTCCCTGCTGCGACGGCTTGATCAGGTACGGCGGGAGCACCAGCAGCCCGTCGGCGCCGGCCTCCTGCGCGGCGGCGGCGTACTGCTTGGCCATCGCGGTGCCGTAGCCGGTGCCGGCGAAGACGGGGAGCGCTCCGGCGGTCTCCTCCACGGCGGCGCGGACCGCGGCGGCGTACTCGTCGAGGGTGAGCGAGAAGAACTCGCCGGTCCCGCAGCAGGCGAAGATCGCGGCCGGGCCGGCGTCGATCTGCTGCCGCAGGTGCTCGCGGTACGGCCCGAGGGCCAGCTCGCCGGCGGCGTCGAACGCCGTCACCGGGAAGGACGAGAGACGGTCCAGCTGCATGGAATCACCCTTCACGTGCTTCGGTAAGCGCTTGCCGATTGACGGTAGTCGCCGCTCGGGACGCTGGCAAGGCCTGGCCTGAAAGCGATTTCAGATCCTTCGACGCGTTCCGCTGAGCGGTCGCGCCGGTTAGCCTGTGGATCTGCCTGCAAGCGCTTTCTCGACGAGGGAGGTCCGCCGTGCCGCTGCGTCCCGGCCGGCCGCCACGCGTCACGATCAGCGACGTCAGTACGGCGGCCGGCGTCTCCGCCGCCACCGTGTCCCGGGTGCTGAACGGGACCGCCCGGGTCGACTCGTCGCTCGTCGACCGGGTGCACGCCGCGGTCGCGACCCTCGGGTATCGCCCGAACGCGGCCGCGCAGGGCCTTGCCCGCGGTGAGTGGGGAACGATCGGCGTCCTGGTCCCGGACCTGGCGAACCCGTACTTTCCCGATGTGTTGAAGGCGGTCTCGGCCGTCGCGCGATCGCACGGCCGGCGGATGATGGTGATGGAGTCCGATGAGGATCCGGCGGTCGAGCACGATCTGGTCGAGGATCTGATGCGCTGCTGCGACGGCGTACTGCTGTGCTCGCCGCGGATGCCGCGTACGGAGCTGGCCGAGCTGGTCGCCCGCAAGCATCCGCTCGTGCTGTTCAACCGGATCGTGCCGGGGTTGCCGGTGCCGTCGATCTCGGTCGACTTCCACGGCGGGATGACCGCGGTGTGCGGGCTCCTGGCGCAGCTCGGGCACCGGCGGGCGGCGTACTTGAGCGGGCCGTCGGCCTCGTGGGCGAACGCGGAACGGCTGCGGGCGTTCGATTCGGCGCGGGCGTTCGGGCTGGAGGTCGAGGTCGTCGAGTGCGGTGCGACGAGCGAGGCCGGGTACGACGCTGTCGCGGCGGTGCTGGCGGCCGAGGAGGTGACGGCGATCCTTGGCTACAACGACTTGGTGGCGCTCGGCGCGCTGGCGCGGATGCGTGAGCTGGGGGTCGCGGTGCCTTCGGCGTACTCGGTGGTGGGGTTCGACGACATCTCGCTGGAACGCGTCGCGCACTCCAACCTGACCACGGTTTCGGTGCCGCGTGACGAGCTCGGCCGGCGGGCCGGTGAGCTGCTCGAACAGCTGCTGGTGAACGGCGACGACGCCGAGCCGACGTACTTGCCGATGAGCCTTCAGGTGCGCGACACCAGCGGGCCACCGCGCGGATGATTCGCGCCGTACGCTCTGCGCATGACATCGGGTGAAGACGCTGCCGCGCAGTACCCGGATCTCTACCAGGCGGCGACGCACGGGCCCGCGACCTTCCGGCATCTCGTGCAGGCCCATCAACTCGCGGCCTCGACCGACCAGGCCGCCAGTACGGCGGGCTTCTGGCTGATCCCGGCGGTGGCCGAGAAGTTCTCCGAGCTGCACGGCGGCATCGAGAAGGAGTACTACTGCAGCACCGTCGTCGGCGGCTGCCTGCTGGCCAAGGACCGCACGGTCTACTCGATCCTCAACTCGCCGCCGCCCGAGCTCGTCGACGCCGAGATCGACTGCAAGGTGATGGCCAAGGAAGCCGGCTACGGGCTGCGCGGCAAGCACGTCGTGCAGCAGCTCGAAGAGGCGACCGACCACGCGTACTCCGGGCTGACACGCGTGATGGTCGCCGCGGACCTGGTCGCGAGCGACGCGCCGGTGGACGACATCGCCGCCGCGGTCGCGGCCGCGAAGAACGAGGTCAAGGTCGTCAAGGCCCGCGTCGAGGTGCTGCTGCAGCGGCAGGCGCGGCTCGAGTACTTCCAGGGCGTGCTCGCGGGGATCGTGCCGACGTTCCTGCTGGTGATCTTCCTCGGTCTGGCCGCGAGCGCTTGGTGGAAGGACGCGCTGGTCCCGTCGGCGCTGGTCGCTGCCGTCGCGATGTCGGCGCTGGGCGCGACGATCTCCGTCATCCAGCGGATGTCCAAGGGGTCGCTGGTCATCGACCACAGCGCATCCCGCTGGCACCGCACGCTGCTCGGCGCCTTCCGTCCGGGCGTCGGCGCGATCTTCGGGTCGCTCGCCTACTTCACACTGCTGGCCGGCATCCTCGCGGGCGGTTCCGCGGTCGGTACGCCGGCCTCGGTCGCGGTGTTCGCCGTCACCGGTTTCGCGGCCGGCTTCAGCGAGCGCTACGCCACGGACATGCTCGACTCGGCCGCCAAGTTGATCGGCAAGTAGTATGGTTACCGTCATACCTTTGACGGGAGCGGGTGCGGGATGGGAAAGCGGACGGACGCCAAGCAGCAGATGGTGCAGGCCGCCCAGCAGTTGATCCGGGAGCGCGGGTACCACGCGACCGCGTTCTCCGACGTGCTCGAGCGCAGCGGGACGTCGCGGGGGTCGGTGTACTTCCACTTTCCCGGGGGCAAGACGCAGTTGGCGATCGAGGCGGCCGAGGCGCACGCGTTCGAGCAGGTCGCGATCATCGACCGGGCGGCGGACGAGTCGAGCTCGGCCCGGGAGTTGGTCGAGCGGTACGTCGAGCTGGGTCGGGACGGGATGGTCGCCAGCTCCTATGGGCGTGGTTGCGGCATTGCCCCGTTGGTGATCGAGGGTGCGACGGCCGAGTCCGACGAGATCGCCGAGACCGGGCGGCGGGCGTACGCCGAGATGACGGATCGGATGGCGTTCCATCTGGTGGCGTTCAGGGTGCAGCGGGCGGAGGCTCGGGTGCTCGCCGAGGCGGTGATCGCGGGAGTCGAGGGCGCGATGATCACCTCCCGCGCGCTGCGCAGCCCGGCGCCGTGGGACTCCGTGCGGACGGTCCTGGCCGGCCACGCGGCGCGGGTCTCCCCGAAGGGCGCCTGAGGGACTGGCTCTCTCGGGCGGGTCTTTCGTTGCCCAGATACTATGCAGGTCAGCATACCTAATTGAGGAGTTCGACATGGCACGGGTACTCATCACCGGGGCGTCCCGGGGGATCGGCAGAGGTGCGGCGGAGACGTTGCAGGCTCGCGGGCACGAGGTGATCGCGACGGCTCGCGACGTGGCGATGCTGGACGACCTCGACGTGACGCAGAAGGTGCAGCTCGACGTGACCGATCAGGCCTCGGTCGACCGGGCGCTCGCCGAAGCAGGGCGGGTCGACGTACTGCTCAGCAACGCGGGAGCGACCGTGCGGGCGCCGATCGAGACGATCCCGCTCGGGGCGCTGGGTGAGCTGTTCGAGCTGAACGTCTTCGGGGCGTTGCGGGTCGCGCAAGGGGTGCTGCCGCAGCTGCGGGAGCGCGGCGCCGGGCAACTGATCTTCATGTCGAGCATCCAGGGGCGGATGGTGATCCCGCTGATCGGTGCGTACGGCGCGACGAAGCAGGCACTGGAGGCGTTCGCCGAGGTGCTCGCGATCGAGGCCGGGCACTTCGGGGTGTCCGTGCATGTGCTGCAGCCGCCGGCGGTGTCGTCGGGTGGCGCGGAGCGCGCTCAGGTGTACCTCGACGACGCGAATCCGTACCGGCCGTTGCTGGACAAGCTCGGGCCGTTCCGTGCGGAGCCGGTGTCGGTGCGGGAGGTCGCTGAGGTGGTCGCGACAACCGTCGCTGAGGGTGGAAAGGCGCCGTTTCGGATCCCTGTCGGTGAGAACGCGTCGGCGCTCCTGAATGCCCGCAAGGCAGCACCTGACGACGTGCCGTTCGTTGCCGCGGAGCTGGACTGGTAGCCATCGGTCCTGGCTATCAGCGGAGGATTCCTGATAGGGGAAGTAGCTTTTCGGGGGCCTGGATCGTTGGGTCAGTGCAGTCCTAACGGAAAGCTGACCTGGGCGGGGTGTCTGGGGATCGGCGGATCCATTAGCCTGGGTCGGGTTTTCGTCGGCGAGGTGGAGGTTGTGGTGAAGCGGTTCGTCGTACCGCCGAACTGGCCCACGCCGCCTCGCCGGAGCTGGGTGCCGCCCAAGACGTGGCGGCCCGACCCCTCCTGGCCGCCCGCGCCGGAGGACTGGGACTTCTGGGTCGACGGCAAGGGCAACGCGGTCCGCGGCCCGGTCGGCCGGTACGGCGGACCCCCGCGGCGCCTGGTGATCATCGGCGCCGGCGGAGTCGCCGCGGTGCTGGTGCTCGCGCTCTGGGGACTGTCGACGCTCGACGGTGAACCCCCGCAGTCCCAGGCCGCCCCGTTGCTCGACGACCGCAGCCCGACCCCGTCGCAGACGCCGACCCCGTCCGTCCCGCCACCGCCGACCGTCCGCCCGAGCACCCCAGTGCCGACGAAGCCGACGGTCAAGCCGACCACCGTGCCGACCAAGTCGCGCACGACGCGGACGCCGGAACGCACCGAGGAGCAGGACCCGCAGCCGACCAAGACGGTCACCCGGACGCCGCGCCCGCCTCGGACCACCCCCACCCGCACGATGACCCGCGAAGAACTCCTCGCCGAGTACTGCCGCCAGCGCGGCTGGGACCCGGCCTGGTGCGACCCGGACAACTGGGAAGACCCCGACGACCCGCCGAACACCCCCCGCACGCACCGCTGACGCCCCTTCGAGGCGCCGGGCGCACGCACTGGCATCGGCCGGAGTGCTTGCTCAGCTGAGGAAGTCGATCGTCCTTCCGACACCGGTGGCCTGCGCTGCTTGGTAGACCGGCCAGGCGATGGCCAGGTCCTGCCACGGTAACCCGACCGGCGCATAAACCGTCACCTGCGCCGCCGATTCCCTTCCAGGCTTGGCGTTCGACAGCACCTCACCCAGCGTCGCACCGATCGACGATTCGTCCAACCCAACGTTGCCTATGGCACCCATCGCGGTGGCCAGCCGAGCGTCGTCGACCACCACCCGAGCCCCCGCGAGCAGGTCCGCGCCGACCTCGATCTTGCCGGGTTCGTCCGCGCCGAGGGTGGTGAAGTGCCGCCCCGGCCGTACGTCGGCCGCCGTCAGCAGCGGCGTCCGCGACCACGTCGCCAGCACCACGATCTCCGCGCGGGCGGCGACGCCGGTCGCGCTGTCGACCACCGCCCCCGGCACCCCCGCCTGCGCGACGAACGTCCGCGCCCGCCGCCGGTCCACGTCGTACCCGACCAGATGCTCGACCTCGCGCAGCACCCGCAACCCGCGCACCACCATCGACGCCTGCGCCCCGGTCCCGACCACGCCAACAGTTCGCGCCGTCTTCGCCGCCAGCACATCAGTCGCCAGTGCAGCAGCAAGCCCCGTCCGCCACGCCGTGATCGTCGTCGAGTCGAGGATCGCCAGCAGCGCACCGTCCCGCGCATCGTGCAGGCACACCACCCCGCGCAGCGCCGGCGTCGACTGCGGGAACTTCGCGTTGACCTTCACCGTGTACGCCGGGATCCCGCTGATCGTCCCGGGCAGCAGCGTCGTCGCCGTACCGGGCCCGGGCAGATCCGTGCGGACTCGCTGCGGCTCGACCCCAACGGCAGCGGTGAACCCCGCGCGCAACGTCCGCAGTACGGCCGGGACGTCGAGCAGCCCGAGGATGTCGGAGCGTTTCAGCAGCAGTGTCATCAGACCACGTTGAATTCCGCGCGGGCCGCCGCGTCGCGGAAGCGACGGGCGTGCAGGGGAGAGACATCGACGACCGGCGGTCGCCGCAGCCACAGGTCGCGGATCACTTCGCCGACGGCGGGGCCCTGCAGGAATCCGTGCCCGGAGAAGCCGGTGGCGTAGAGGAATCGGCTCACGTCGTCCGCCTCACCGATCAGTGCGTTGTGGTCAGGGGTGTTCTCGTACAGGCCGGCCCAGCCGCCGGTCAGACCGACGTCGAGCAGGCTCGGGGCGCGGCGTTCCATCGCCTCGGTCAAACCCGGCAGCCAGGCGTCGGAGCGGTCGAGGTGGAACCCCGGCTGCTCACCAGGATCGGACATGCCGACCAGCAGACCGGGGCCTTCGCGGTGGAAGTAGAAGGTGCTGTCGAAGTCGATCGTCATCGGCAGGTCGTCGGGCAGACCGGCCACAGCCTCGGTGACGACGATCTGCCGGCGCAGCGGCGTCACCGGCAGCTCCACCCCGGCGTACTGGCCGAGCTCGGCCGACCAGGCGCCGGCCGCGCAGATCACCGTCGACGTCCGGACCGGGCCGAGTGAGGTCTGTACGCCGCGAATGTCGTTGCCCGCGACATCGATCCCGGTCACCGCGCACCCGGTCACCAGCTGCGCGCCGAGCCGGCGCGCGGCCGTCGCGTAGCCGAGCACGACCGACTCCGGCGAGCAGTGCCCGGCGTCGGGCGAGAAGCACGCGCCGACCAGCCCGTCCGGCGAGATCAGCGGGGCCAGCGCGACCGCCTCGTCGACCGAGATCATCCGGGTCGGCCCGCCGAGATCGTTCTGCAGCCGGGTGCTCTGCTCGAACGACGCGACCTGCTCGTCGGTCGAGAGCAGGAACAGGTACCCGACCTCGTGCAGGTCGATCTGCTGCCCCGGCCGCTGCGCGAAGTCGGCGAACGCGCGCAGCGACCGCGCGCCGAGCGCGACGTTCACCGCGTCGGAGAAGTTCGCCCGCACCCCGCCGGCCGCCTTCGACGTCGACCCGGCCCCGAGCGCGTCCTGCTCGAGCAGCAGCACCCGCCGGACGCCGGCCTCGGCCAGGTGGAAGGCGATGCTGGTGCCCATCACGCCACCGCCGACGATCACCACGTCGGCGGACCCGGGCAGCGGCGTCGGGCTCAAGGCAGCAGGAACCCGAAGTCGGCCTCGACCGTGACCGTGTCCATCTGGGCCTTCTGCAGCTTGCCCGAGTAGTCCCAGTTCAGCGACTGCCAGCGGGTGAACTGGTCGAGCACCCAGATCCCGCTCTGCCGCGACCCGTTGCCGGACTTGCCGTTGCCGCCGAACGGCAGGTGCGCCTCGGCGCCGGAGGTCGAGTTGTTCACGCTGACCATCCCGGCCGAGATGCCCTGGGCGAACCGGAACGCCTGCCGCGGGTCGGTGGTGTAGATCGAGCTGGACAGGCCGTAGCCCGACTTGTTGCCCAGAGCAATCGCTTCGTCGAGGTCGCCGTACGTCGTGACGCCGACCACCGGGCCGAACGTCTCGTTCAGGAACAGCTCGTCGTCCGGCAGCACGCCGTCCACGATCGTCGGGTGGTAGAACAGCCCGGCCGCGGGGTCGCCGACGAAACCGTCGCGCGGGTTGTCCGCGGTCACCCGGCCGGTCCGGCCGAGGACGCGGTGGTGGTCGCCGATCCAGCCGAGCGACTTCTCGAACCCGGCGGCGAACTTCTCGTCGAGCAGCGGACCGAACAGCACATCCTGGGTCGGGTCGCCCATCTTCGCGGCCGACACCGCCGCGGCGAACAGTTCGACGAAGTCGGCGTGCACGGCCTCCTGGACGATCACCGTGCCGAGCGAGGTGCAGCGCTGCCCCGCCGTACCGAAGCCCGAGAACAGCGCGCCCTCGACGGCCAGGTCGAGCTCGGCGTTCTCGGTGATCACCATCGGGTTCTTGCCGCCGAGCTCCAGGCACGGGGTCTGCAGGTGCCGGCCGCACAGTTCGCCGATCCGGCTGCCGACCTCGCTCGACCCGGTGAACCCGACCTTGTCGACCAGCCCGGCGGCCAGCGCCTGCTCGAGCCCGGCGAAGGTGTCCGGGCCGTCGGCGTGCACGACGTCGAAGACCCCGGCCGGTACGCCGGAGTGCGCGAAGATCTCGTAGAACGCGTCCGAGACGACCGCCGAGTACTCGGCCGGCTTCCAGACCACGGTGTTGCCACAGAGCAGCGCCGGGACGATGTACCAGGACGGGACCGCGACCGGGAAGTTGCCGGCCGAGATCACCGCGACCGTGCCGACCGGACGGCGGAACGTGAACAGCTGCTTGTCCGGCATCTCCGACGGCACCGTCTGCCCGTACAGCCGGCGGCCCTCGCCGAGGAAGAAGTCGCAGGTGTCGATGATCTCCTGGACCTCGCCGAGCGCCTCGGCCAGCGGCTTGCCGATCTCGCGGGTGACCAGCGCGGCCAGCCGGTCCTTGTTCGCCGTCATCAGCCGCCCGACGTTCGCGATCACCTGTCCGCGCTGCGGCGCCGGCAGCGCCGCCCATCCGGTCTGCGCCGCCCGGGCCGCGCGGGCGGCCTCGACGAACACCTCGGGACCGGCCAGGCCGATCTCGCCGACCAGATCGGCGGTGTTCGCCGGGTTGGTCGAGCGGGTGGTGCGGAGCGGGTTCGGGACGCGCTCCCCGGCGACGACGGACAGGATCACGGACGGCACAAGTTTGTCCTCTCGACGTGCGGTGCTCGTGTCTGCCATCGTCCCATGTGAGCATGCACTGTGAGTGGCGTGCGGGTGACCGATGAGCAGATCGCGGAGATGTCCACGCAGGAGCGCCGGGAGCTGATCCTGCGGCTGGCGCCGGTCCCGGCCGGGCTGCTGCCGGCCCGGCGGGTGATGGAGCGGATCCGGCGCTGGCGGTTCGTGCTGATCCTGCTGTGCGTGGCGGCGCTGATCCCGTGGACGGTCTACCTCGCGGTGACGCTGCCGGAGCGGTACGAGGCGCGGAACTGGGTCGCGACCTGGGTCGGTTTCGACGTCGTGCTGACGATCATGCTGCTGCTGACCGCGATCTTCGGGTACCGGCGGCGGCAGCTGCTGTTCCCGACGGCGTTCGCGTCCGGCGTACTGCTGCTGTGCGACGCGTGGTTCGACGTGCTGACCAGCCATCCCGGCGGCGACCGGATGCAGGCGGTGCTGAGCGCGGTCGTGATCGAGCTACCGCTCGCGTTCGTGCTGATCGCGGGCCCGCTCCGGTTGCTGCGGTACGTCGCCGTACGGAACGGGCTGGTCGATCCGGGGCTGCGGATCTGGCGGATGCCGATCCCGCTGCCGGAGCTCTGGCCGGAGCGGAAAGAAGGCTTGTGAAAACGTTCACAATATGGTTGTCTGGAGGCTGGTCCGGGCAAGGTCCCGGGTGAGGAGCAACCACGGGAGGCGATCATGACCGACCGGAAACCGCCGGGCATGAAGACCCAGGACTGGGTCGAGATCCAGATCAAGCAGGCCGAGCAGCGCGGCGAGTTCGAGGACCTGCCCGGGGCCGGCAAGCCGCTGAAGCTGGCCGAGGCGCACGACCCCGACTGGTGGGTGAAGGACTTCATCCGCCGCGAGAACATCGAGACCGACGCGCTGCTGCCGCCGTCGATGCAGTTGCGCAAGGAGAAGGCGCAGGTCGCCGAGAAGGTCGCGACGCTACGCACGGAGTCCGAGGTCCGCGAGTACCTGCGCGACCTGAACGTCCGGATCCGGGTGCAGATCCGGGACACCACCGGCGTCGTCGTACCGGTCGGGATGGTCGACGAGGAAGCGGTCGTGCAGGAGTGGCTGGCCGCGCGTCCGGCCCGCGAGGCGCGCCGGAAGGCTGCCGCCGCCGAGGATCCGGCACCGCGCAAGAAGTCGTTCTGGCAGCGGCTGTTCAGCTGATCAGGTCGCGGGCTGCCTTCTCGATCGTCTCCTCGCTGAGCAGGACGTGCTGAGCGGCGGCACCGAGCGGCACGAAGCTGTCCTCGCTGGTCACGCGGGCCATCCGGCCGGTGAACCCGGCATCCACGAGCGCGGCCAACACCCCTTCGGAGACGCCGCCGGACCGCCGCGTCTCGTCGACGACGAGCACCCGGCCGGTCGTCTCCGCCTCGCGGACCAGGTCCTCGACCGGCAGCGGCGCCAGCCAGCGCAGGTCCACCACCCGTACGCCGGGCACGCGCGCGGCGACGCGCAGACTCATCGGGACGCCGTTGCCGAAGGTGAGCAGCGTCAGGTCCTGGCCGTCGCCGTACGTGCGGGCCTTGCCGATCGGGACGTGCTCGGCCGGCGGCGGCGCGAGCCACTCGCCGTCGCCGTCCTCGTGCAGGTCGCGGCGGTGGTAGAGCGCGATCGGCTCCAGGTAGACGCAGACGGCGCCGTCGTGGCGGGCGGCCGCCGTACAGGTGTGCAGCATCGCGGCCGCGTCGTCGGGGCGCGACGGTGAGGCGATGACGAGACCGGGGATGTCGCGCAGGACGCCGATCGCGTCGTCGTTGTGGAAGTGGCCGCCGAAGCCCTTCTGGTAGCCGTAGCCGGCGATCCGCAGGACCATCGGGTTGCGGTACTGGCCCTGGGAGAAGAACTTGAGCGACGCGGCCTCACCGCGGAGCTGGTCCTCGGCGTTGTGCAGGTAGGCGAGGTACTGGATCTCCGGGAGCGGGAGCAGGCCGGAGACGCCGGCGCCCAGCGCCAGGCCGAGGATCGACTGTTCGTCGAGCAGGGTGTCGAAGACCCGGGCTGCTCCGAAGGTTTTCTGGAGGCCGCGGGTGACGCCGTAGACGCCGCCCTTGCGGCCGACGTCCTCGCCGAAGACCATCGCTTCGGGGTAGGTGGTCAGGACCTCCCCGAGGGCGCGGTTGATGGACTGGCTGAGGGTGAGCGGCTCCGTGCTGGTGGTGGTCAGCTGGGCTGGCGGAGCTTGTTTGAGCCGCAGCGGAGCTGTCACGGCTTCGGCGGAGGCGAGCTGCGGGAGGCCGGCGACCTCCTGCGCGAGCTGCATCACCTCGGCGCGCTTCGCCTCGTACCGGTCGACGATCTCGGCCGCGCTGCAGCCGGCACCGAGCAGGATCCGGGCGGTCCCGAGCAGCGGGTCGAGCTCCTCGTCGGCGAGGATCTCGGCCGGCGACCGGTACGCCGCCTCGACGTCGGAGCCGGCGTGCCCGAGCAGGCGGACGGTGCGCAGCCGGAGGAACGCCGGGCGGCGGTTGCGGCGGACGAAGGTGGCGGCCTCGGTCGCCATCGTCAGCGTCGCGTCGAGATCGGTGCCGTCGGCATCGAAGTACCGGAGCCCCGGGCGCTGCCCGTAGGCCTGCTTGATCCAGCCGTCCGGCGTCCGGACGCTGATGCCGATCCCGTTGTCCTCGCAGACGAACAGCAGCGGCATCGGCAGACCCTGGTACGACGCGTGCAGCGCCGCGTTGATCGCGCCGGTCGCGGTCGAGTGGTTCGCCGAGGCGTCCCCGAAACTCGTCACCACGACGGCGTCCGCGGGCCACGGCGACTCGACGCCGAGCTTGCCGGCCCGCGCGATCGAGAACGCGACGCCCATCGCCCGGGGGAGGTGCGAGGCGATCGTCGAGGTCTGCGGAATCACCGCGAGATCGTGGCGCCCGAACACCTTGTGGCGACCACCGGCGATCGGCTCGGTGGTCGCGGCGGCGACACCGAGCAGGATGTCTCTGAGCGCCGTCTTGTCCCCGTGCTGCTCGGCTCTCGCCAGGTAGAAGGCGCCTGACCGGTAGTGCAGCAGCGCAGGGTCGGTGGGCCTGAGGGCTGCGGCGACGGCTGCGTTGCCCTCATGACCCGAGGAGCCGATGGTGTAGAAACCCTGGCCTTGGGACTGCAGCCAGCGGGCCGCGAGGTCGGCGTGACGGCTGCCGAGCTGGGCGTCGTACAGGCGGTCGACCAGGTCGAGCGGGTGCGCGCAGGGAGCGGGTTTCAGGGCGTGCACGCGCTCGGCGAACAACTCGTCGACCTGACTCACCGCGCCACCTCCGGCGGCTCACAGGCCGCAGTCGAAGCCGTCGTCGTTGGGGTTCGCGTCGGCCAGTCGGTGCATGATCCGGGATGCTCGTCGAAGCTCCTCACCCGGAACATGATCCGCGAAGAACGTCGCGACCACCGCATCGACCACGGGTTGGGCAGCCTTCAGCGCCTCCCGCCCGGCCGGCGTGAGCTCGGCCCAGGTCGCGCGCCGGTCGGCCGGCGACGTCGTCCGGACCACCCAGCCGTCCTTGTCCTCGAGTTTCGACACCAGCCGCGTCCCGCCGCTGCGGGAGATCATCAGCGTCTCCGCCAGCGGCGCCATCCGCAGCTTCCCGCCGGCCTCGTCGAGCGCGCGCAGCACCTCGTGCTCGAAGTAGGTCATCTTGGCGATACTGCGAAGGGTCTGGTCGAGATGCGTGAACAGCAGGGTGTCGGCGCGGTACAGCGCGCGCCACGCGTCCAGCTGCTCGGTGCTCGAAGCGGTCATGGCCTTGAGTATACGAGTAAACGGTTGACAGGTGAACTGTTGATCTGCGTAAGGTGAGCGCCAATAGTTTCGCTGTCAACTCTTGAGGTGTGCATCGTGGGCGTCGGTTGGAAGGCAGTCAGGCCGCTACGGCACCGGGACTACCGCCTGCTGTGGATCGGGCTCGCCGTCGCGCTGCTCGGGAGCGGGCTGTGGCTGGTCGCGCTGGCCTGGCAGGTGATCGAGCTGGGCGGCGGTCCGGTGCAGCTGTCGTTCGTCACGACGGCGTACAGCATCGGGCTGCTGGTCTGCGTGCTGTTCGGTGGCATCGCGGCCGACCGGCTGTCGCAGCGGTCGGTGATCGTGGTCGCCGACTCCGTACGAGGGGTGGTGCTGCTCGGGCTGGCGGCGCTCGCGCTGGTCGGGCTGCTGGAGATCTGGCACCTGGCGACCGCGGCTGTGCTCGTCGGCGCGGGGGAGGCGTTCCTGATTCCGGCGTACACGGCTCTGGTGCCGCGGCTGCTGCCGGCCGACGAGTTGCTCGCGGCGAACGGGCTGGAGGGGACGCTCCGGCCGCTCGCGCAGCAGGCGACCGGGCCGGTGATCGGCGGGCTGGTGATCGCGGCGATCTCGCCCGGGGTCGCGATTCTGGTGACCGGACTGACCTACCTGTTCTCGGCCGGATGCGTGCTGGCGATGAACCTGCGGGACGAGCCGGGGAGTGCTGCTGCCGAGAGCGAGGTGACCGGCGTACGGGCGATGGTCGCGGATCTGCGCGAGGGATGGACCTACGTACGGCGTACGCGGTGGTTGCTGGCGTCGCTGCTGTTCGGGACGTTCTTCGTGCTGCTGATCCTCGGGCCGCTCGAGGTGCTGGTGCCGTTCGCGATCCGCGACCAGCTCGGCGGGGACGCGCGCGAGTTCGGGCTGGTGATGGCGGCGTTCGGGATCGGCGGTGCGGTCGGTGCGCTGCTGATCTCGTCGCGGGCCTTGCCCCGGCGGTACCTGACGGTGATGACGCTGATGTGGGGCGTCGGGGCGGTGCCGATCGTGGTGCTCGGCTTCGCGCGGGATCTGTGGCTGATGATGGCCGGGGCCGCGATCGTCGGCGCGACCGGATCGGCGGCGATGGTGATCTGGGGAACGCTGCTGCAGCGCCGGGTGCCGGACCACCTGCGCGGGCGGATCTCGAGCCTGGACTTCTTCGTGTCGCTGCTGCTGATGCCGGTGTCGATGGCGCTGGCGGGGCCGGCCGGGGCGTTGTTCGGCGTGACGGCGGTGTTCATCGTCGCCGGGGTCGGGCCGGCGCTGGTGTCGTTCGCGGTGATCTGGTTCGGGAGGATGCGGTCGGACGAGATCGCCAACCCGCTGGATCAGGAAGAAGGCGCAGAGAAACTGATCAGCGCGGAGACCTGATCGCCACCCCAGTCCACAGACTGTCTGCTGGTTTCTTTCCAGCCGGCGCGGGCGTACAGGGCGATCGCGGCGGTGCAGTTGTCGGCGACATCCAGGGCCAGCTCGAGGCCCTGCTCGGCGGCGACCGCGACCGCGTGGTCGAGCAGCTGCCGACCGAGGCCCTGGCCGGTCTGCTTCGGGTCGACGAACAGCCGCTCGACGGTCGCGCGGCCGTCGACGGCGGTGACGACGACGTGGCCGGCGACTTCGCCGTACGAGGTGATCACCCAGGCGCCGAGCAGGTTCGGCGGGGTCAGCCAGGTCTTCGGGTCGCCCGGCCAGTTGATCGGGTAGCCGGCCGTCTCGTGCACGTCGCGCAGCAGTACCACGCAGTCGACGAAGTCGGCATCCTCCCGCGATCTGATCATCCGCCCATCAGATCACGACCCCGTGTCAGGACTCCGTCTCGGGCTCCGGCAGCAGATACCCCTTCGGATCGCTCGGCGCCCCGGCCTCGATCCACTGCTGGAACCCCGCCGGGTTCCGCCGCTCGAACTCGTCCAGACAGATCCGCCGTACTTCGGCCACCGCCTGCCGATCCCGCGTCCCCGCGTTGTCAGCCAGCGTCGCCGCGGTCTCGCTCCACACCCCGCACAGCTCCTCGATACTCAACGGACACTGCAGCGAAGCGATCAACCGCTCGTCGTCCAGCTCCTCGTCCCACGTGAGCCGCCGCTCCCGCCGAGGCAACCGCCCCACCACCAGATCAAGCCCCACGAACACCGCGGCGACCACCAGCATGATCGCCAACCCGATCGCTCCCCAGGTGATCAACCGAGCAACCCCCGGCAGGCACAACACCGCCCCCGCCGCGTACGCCGCGATCGCCGCCGACGACTGCCTGATCGGCTCGTCGGCCAAGTGCTTGATCACCGCCGCCAACGGCCACACCAGCGCGAACACGATCCCCACCAGCGCCACCGTCGCCGCCGCCCCCAGCATCAGGACAGCAACCAGCGCCCCAGCAGTCCCAACCCCGGCCGCAGCAGCCCCCGCCACCCGCCGACCCCTCGGAGAAAGCTCCATCGCCAACCCTCGCGCACTCCACCCGACACGACGAGAACGAACGAGCGAGCGCAGAGGTTCCTGATAAATCAGCGAGTTCAGGCCGCCTTCTTCTTGGCCGTCTTCTTCGCCGGGGCCTTCTTGGCGGTTTTCTTGGTGGCGGACTTCGCGGTGGATTTCCCGGCGGTCGCCTTCCGGGCGGTGGTTTTCTTCGCGGCGGTCTTCTTACCGCCTCCGGCGCTGCGCTTGGCGCGGGCTGCTTCGACGCTGGCTCGGAGGGCGGTGACCAGGTCGGTGCTCGACGTGGCCTCCGGCTCTTCCTCGGTGAAGACGACTTCCTTGCCCTTGCGTTTGGTGCTGATCAGTTTCTTCACGCGGGCGGTGTAGCTGTCCTTGTAGTCGGTGGGCTTCCACGGGCCGGCCATCGCCTCGATCAGGTCGGTGGCCATCTTGAGTTGTTTGCCGGAGGTCTTGGCGGGCAGTGTGCCGACTTCCTTGGCGGGGTCGCGGATCTCGTCGGCGAAGTACATGGTCTCCAGGACCAGCACCTTGCCGTCGGCGCGGATGGTCGCCAGGTACTCCTTGCCGCGCATCACGAAACCGGCGATCCCGGCGCGGTTCGTCTTCGCCAGCGCGTCCCGCAGCAGTGCGTACGACGACGCGTTCTCGCGGTCCGACGGCGCCAGGTAGTAGCTCTTCTGGAAGTGGATCGGGTCGATCTCGTCCAGGTCGACGAACGTGGAGATCTCCAGCGAGCGGGACTTGCCGGGCGCGATGTCGGCCAGCTCGTCCTGCTCGACGACGACGTACTCGCCGCCGCCGATGTCGTGGCCCTTGACGATCTTGTCGTAGTCGACCTCGCGGCCGGTGCGCTCGTTGACGCGCTTGTTGCGGATCCGGTCCGACGTGCCGCGCTGGAACTGGTGGAAGTCGAGCGTGTGCTCCTTGGTCGCGCTGTACAGCCCGACCGGCACCGACACCAGCCCGAAGTTGATGTACCCGCTCCAGATCGACCTCGCCATGACCAGCTCCTCTCCGGTCCGGCAAGTACCCACTCAGAGCCGGTTGTAGCGCTTGCGCGCCTCCCGGCTCTCCTTCTGCGCGTCCCGGGCGACCTTCTTCGCCTCGTCCAGCTCCGCGGTCAGCCGGCGCACCTCCTCGCGGGCGTGGTCGAGCGCCTCCTGGGCGTCGGTGAGCTGCCCGTCGAGCTCCTCGACCGTCGCCTCGGCGCTCTCCGCCGCCGCGACCGCGGCCTCGAACTCGGCCTGCGCCTCCGCCTTCCGGGCCGCCTCGCGTTCCTCTTCCTCGCGCTCGGCCTTCTCCCGGGCCTTCCGCTCGGCCGCGGACTCCCCGCCCGCAACGTCCTCGGCCTCGGCCTCACGCGCCTTCGCCCGCCGGTCCTTCGCCGCCTGCCGGCGGTCGTCGGTCAGCGGCGTCACGTTCGACGGCTCACCGTTCTCGTCGACCACCCCGAACCCGACGTGCCGCAGCGCGCTGCTCAGCCGAGCCTCCCGTACGGCGTCGCCCGCCGCCGGGTCGACCAGCGCCGCGTCGAGCGTCTCGCGCAGCTTCTGCCCGACGTCCGCGCTGACCTTCTGCCCGTGCTGGTCGGCGAGCTTCCCGGCCGCTTTGACCAGAACGTCGATCGCCTTGTGCCGCTTCGGCGTCAGCTCCCGCAACCGCTCGCCGTCGAGGTCGGTGGTCGCCTCGCGGAACTCGTCGCCGAGCGCCAGCAGGTCGTCGATCTCGTCGGGCTGTTCCCGGCTGACCAGGTTCGCCAGCCAGGCCGCGACGGTCGGTTTGCGCAGGGCTTTCAGCCGGGTCGACCCCAGCTGGTCGCCATCGGCCTTCAGCTGCTTGGCCAGCTCGTTGCGGGTAGCAATGAAGTCGGCCGCCGGCGCCGCGTAGAGCGCGTCCGCCGCCTCCTCGAAGTCCACCCGCCCGACGCTACAGGATCACCGGCCCCGCAACAGGGCCCGGACAGAGCGGATCCCCACCACCCTGGGGGGATTGAGGTGTGGTGGGGATCCACGCGTGAGGTCAGTCCCGGAACGCGTCCTTGGCCTTCTCGCCGGCCTGCTTCAGGTCGGCCTTGGTCTTCTCGGTCTGGCCCTCGGCCTGCAGGTCCTCGTTGTCGGTGGCGTCGCCGGTGCGCTCCTTGATCTTGCCCTTGGCGCTCTCGGCCGCGTTCTTCATCTTGTCGCCGATACCCATGTCCAGCCTCTCCTCGCACTCGCGTTGCCCAACGCCGGTCCGGTTCCCGGGCCCGCACGCTTCATGCATGCGATCCGGGTACCGACCGGTATGCGGCTGCGGCGTTCCACTCCCGACAAGCCCGGCCTGTCCCGCAAGGGTCACGGCCGCGGCTTCAGCTACCACGACGAGAACGGCCGGAAGATCACCGACGCGGACGTCGTCGAGCGAATCCGGACGCTGGCGATTCCGCCGGCCTGGAAGGACGTCTGGATCTGCCCGTACCCGAACGGCCACATCCAGGCGACCGGGACCGACGAGGCGGGTCGGCGGCAGTACCTGTATCACGACGACTGGCGCACCTCGCAGGACGCGGACAAGCACGACCGCGTACGCCGCCTCGCCCGCAAGCTCCCGGCGTTCCGGGAGGCGGTCGACAAGGACCTGGCCGGTAAGGGCCTCGGCCGCGAGAAGGTCCTCGCGGTCGCGCTCCGGATGCTCGACTACGGCGTCTTCCGGACCGGCAACACCCGGTACGCCGAGGAGTACGGCAGCCGCGGCGCCGCCACGCTGCTCCGCGAGGACGTGACGGTCCGCCGCGGCGGCACGGTGGTGTTCGACTTCGTCGCCAAGGGCGGGATCGCGCGCAAGCTGGAGCTGGACGACGACCGGCTGGCCACGGCGGTGCGTTCGTTGAAGCGCGCGCGGCACGACAAGGACCAGCTGCTGGTGTTCCGGGACGGCGACGGTTACCACGGGATCGACGCGGCGATGGTGAACGAGCGCTTCCACGCGCTGGTCGGCGACGACTACACGGTCAAGGACCTGCGGACCTGGACGGCGACGGTGGTCGCGGCGATCGAGCTGGCGGGCGCGGAGCCGCCGACGACCAAGAAGGCGCTGAACGGCGCGGTCAAGGAGATGCTCGACGAGGTCTCGGACCACCTCGGGAACACGCCCACGGTCGCGCGGGCGTCGTACGTCGATCCGCGGGTGGTGGACCAGTACGAGCGCGGCCGGACGATCCCCGCGACGGTGGACGACGTGGACGAGCTCGACGACCCCAAGACCCGGGCGAAGGTCGAACGTTCGGTGAACAAGTTGCTCGACCAGGACGCCCGGGAGTAGCAGGGTTGGGCGGTTCGGCGCGGGGCACCGGCGGGGCGACGGGGGTTGCCGAAACGGAGGAGCGGACATGCGGGCCTTGGTGCTGAACTGTACGTTGAAGGCGTCACCGGCGAAGTCGAACACCGACTCGCTGGCCGACGTGGTCGTGGACGCGCTGGAGAAGCAGGACGTCCAGGTCAGCCGGGTCCGGCTGGCCGACCTGGCGGTGCAGCCGGGCGTGACCAGCGACGAGGGCACCGGGGACGAGTGGCCGACCGTTCACGAGCAGCTGCTGGCCTGCGAGATCCTGATCGTGGCCACGCCGACCTGGGTCGGGCGGCCGTCGTCGATCGCGCAGCGGATGCTGGAGCGGATGGACGCGATGATCTCCGAGACCGACGGCGACGGCCGGCCGGTCGCGTACAACAAGGTCGCCGGGGTGGTCGTCACCGGCAACGAGGACGGCGCGCACCACGTGATCTCCGAGATCAGCGGCGGGCTGGGCGACATCGGGTACACGATCCCGGGCCAGGCGTGGACGTACTGGAACAAGGGTCCGGGGCCCGGCCCGAGCTACGACGAGACCGGGCACGGCCACGACTGGTCGGCCAAGACCGGGCGCGCGATGGCGAGCAACCTGGTCGCGGTCGCGAAGGCCCTGGCCGCCACGCCGGTCCCGGCACCGCCGGACTGATTGCCCGCGGAGGCGAGGGGTACCGGGCGGTCAGCGCGAGAGGAGCGGACCATGCCCGCAGGGTCGAGCAAGAAGCGTGAGCGGCAGTACCAGCACATCAAGGCCGGGCTGAAGAAGAGCGGCCGCAGCGAGGACGTCGCTGAGGAGATCGCCGCGCGCACGGTGAACAAGGAGCGCGCCCGGTCCGGCGAGGCCAAGCAGAAGAGCCGCAGCTCCACCCACGACATCTCGTCCAGCCGGCGCGGTGGCCTGCGCTCGCACAGCGGGTCCCAGGGCCGGACCAAGGACCAGCTCTACAACGAGGCCAAGCAGAAGAACATCAAGGGCCGTTCCAAGATGAGCAAGGCCGAGCTGGAGAAGGCTGTCGGCCGCTAGAGGAGCACTTCGTGAAGGCACTGACCTGGCAGGGCAAGCGCAAGATCGAGTACGGCGAGGTGCCGGACCCGAAGATCGAGGAACCGACCGACGCGATCATCAAGGTCACGTCGACCGGGATCTGCGGCTCGGACCTGCACCTGTACGAGGTGCTCGGCGCGTACCTGGACCCCGGCGACATCCTCGGGCACGAGTCGATGGGTGTGGTCGAGGAGGTCGGCTCCTCGATCACGAACCTGAAGGCCGGCGACCGGGTCGTCGTACCGTTCCAGATCGCCTGCGGCAGCTGCTACATGTGCGACCAGGACCTGCAGACGCAGTGCGAGACCACGCAGGTCCGCGAGCAGGGCATGGGCGCGGCGCTGTTCGGCTACACGAAGCTCTACGGGCAGGTCCCGGGCGGCCAGGCGGAGTACCTGCGGGTCCCGCAGGCGCAGTACGGGCCGATCAAGGTGCCGGACGGACCCTCTGACGACCGGTTCGTCTACCTGTCCGACGTGCTCCCGACGGCGTGGCAGGCGGTCGAGTACGCCGACGTCGCGGACGGCGGCACGCTCGTCGTGCTCGGTCTGGGCCCGATCGGCGACATGGCGACCCGGATCGCGATGCACCGCGGGCTGCGGGTGATCGGCGTCGACCTGGTCGCCGAGCGGCTGGAACGCGCCCGGCACAACGGCGTCGAGACGCTGGAGTACTCCGACGACACCGCCGAGGCGATCCGGACGTTGACCGACGGGCGCGGCGCGGACGCCGTGATCGACGCGGTCGGGATGGAGGCGCACGGTTCCCCGAAGGCCATGCTGGCCCAGAAGGCGACCGGGCTGCTGCCGGACGCGATCCAGCGCAAGATGATGGAGACGATCGGCGTCGAGCAGTTGGCCGCGGTCTACCTCGCGATCGACGCGGTCCGCCGGGGCGGCACGATCTCGCTCAGCGGCGTGTACGGCGGCGGCGCGGATCCGCTGCCGATGATGACCTTGTTCGACAAGCAGATCCAGCTCAGGATGGGACAGGCCAACGTGCACCGGTGGTCGGACAAGATCCTGCCGCTGCTCGACGACAAGGACGTGCTCGGGGTCGAGAGCTTCGCGACCCACCACCTGGACCTGAGCGAGGGGCCGGCGGCGTACGAGATGTTCCAGAAGAAGCAGGACGGCGCCGTCAAGGTGCTGCTGAAGCCGTAGGAGGCAGCAGGTGCAGCAAATCGACGCCACTCCGTTGAGCGACGAGGAGTTGCAGGGCCTCGACGCGTACTGGCGGGCCGCGAACTACCTGTCAGTCGGGCAGATCTACCTGCTCGACAACCCGTTGCTGACCGAGCCGTTGCGGCCCGAGCACATCAAGCCGCGACTGCTCGGGCACTGGGGTACGACGCCTGGGCTGAACCTGCTCTACACACACCTGAACCGGGTGATCCGGCAGCGCGAGCGCGAGCTGATGTACGTGATCGGGCCCGGCCACGGCGGCCCGGCGATCGTCGCGCACACCTGGCTCGAGGGCAGCTGGACGGCGACTTACCCGAACACCGGGCGCGACCTGGCCGGGATGGCCCGGCTGTTCAAGCAGTTCTCGTTCCCCGGCGGGATTCCGAGCCACGTCGCGCCCGAGGTGCCCGGGTCGATCAACGAGGGCGGCGAGCTGGGCTACTCGCTCAGTCACGCGTACGGCGCGGCCGCCGACAACCCGGACCTGGTCGTCGCCTGCGTCATCGGTGACGGCGAGGCCGAAACGGGGCCGTTGGCAACGTCCTGGCACTCGAACAAGTTCGTCGACCCGCGGCGCGACGGCGCGGTGCTGCCGATCCTGCACCTGAACGGCTACAAGATCGCGAACCCGGCCGTGCTGGCCCGGATCGGCGACGACGAGCTGGACTCGCTGCTGCGCGGCTACGGCCACGAGCCGTACCTGGTCGAGGGTTCGGACCCGGCGGCCGTGCACCAGGCGCTCGCCGCGGCGATGGATCGCTGCCTGGACCGGATCGACGAGATCCAGCTGGAGGCGCGGACCGAGGGAAGTACGCCGACGCGGGCGGACTGGCCGATGATCGTGCTCCGGACGCCGAAGGGCTGGACCGGTCCGCACACGGTCGACGGCGAGCCGGTCGAGGACACCTGGCGGGCGCACCAGGTGCCGTTGTCCGGCGTACGGACGAACGAGGATCACCTGCGCCAGTTGGAGGACTGGCTGAAGAGCTGCCGGCCGGACGAGCTGTTCGATGCCGACGGCAAGCCGGTCGCGTCGGTGCTGGAGCTGGCGCCGTCGCCGGAGTTGCGGATGGGGTCGAGCCCGCACGCGAACGGCGGGCTGCTGACCCGCGATCTCGAGCTGCCGGATCCCGCGGAGTACGCCGTACCGGTGAAGGCGCCGGGTGCGGAGGACGGGGAGCCGACGAAGGTCTTCGGCCAGTACCTGCGGGACTCGTTCACGCTGAACGCGGAGCACCGCAACCTGCGGCTGTTCGGCCCGGACGAGACCGAGTCGAACCGGCTGAACGCGGTGTACGACGTGACCGGCAAGGCCTGGCTCGGCGAGCGGCGGGAGACCGACCAGCACCTCGCGGCCGACGGGCGGGTGCTGGAGATGCTGAGCGAGCACACCTGTCAGGGCTGGCTGGAGGGTTACCTGCTGACCGGCCGGCACGGGCTGTTCTCGTCGTACGAGGCGTTCGTGCACATCGTCGACTCGATGGTGAACCAGCACGCGAAGTGGCTGAAGACGATCAACCGGCTGGAGTGGCGGCGCAAGATCCCGTCGCTGAACTACCTGCTCACCTCGCACGTCTGGCGCCAGGACCACAACGGGTTCTCGCACCAGGACCCCGGGTTCATCGACCACGTGATGAACAAGAAGGCCGAGGTGGTCCGGGTCTACCTGCCGCCGGACGCCAACACGCTGCTGTCGACCATGGACCACTGCCTGCGGACCAAGAACTACGTCAATGTCGTTGTCGCCGGCAAGCAACCGCAGCCGAACTGGCTGGACTGGGAAGCGGCCGCGCTGCACTGCACGCGCGGGATCGGGGTCTGGGACTTCGCGTCCAACGACGACGGCGACCCGGACGTCGTGATGGCCTGTGCCGGCGACGTACCGACGCTGGAGACGCTCGCCGCGGTCGACCTGCTCCGCGAGCACGTGCCGGACCTGAAGATCCGGGTCGTCAACGTGGTCGACCTGATGCGGCTGCAGGACTCGTCCGAGCATCCGCACGGGCTGCCCGGGCCGGAGTTCGACGCGTTGTTCACCACCGACAAGCCGGTGATCTTCGCGTACCACGGCTACCCGTGGCTCATCCACCGGCTGACGTACCGGCGGACCGGGCACGAGAACCTGCACGTCCGCGGGTACGTCGAGGAGGGCACCACCACGACGCCGTTCGACATGGTGGTGCTGAACAACCTCGACCGGTACCACCTGGCGATGGACGTGATCGACCGCGTGCCGTCGCTGCGGACGCGGGCGGTCAAGGCGCGCCAGTACTTCGTCGACCAGCGGGTTCGGCATCGTGCGCACACGACGACGTACGGTGAGGACCTGCCCGAGGTCCGCGACTGGCGCTGGCGACGATGAGCGTTTTCTAATCTGCTCGTCTGCACCGACCTGGTGATGCTCGTGCTGCATCTCGCGCACCGCAGCGTCCAAGTCGGGCTGCGGGTGCCGGTGGTGAAGTCGGCGGCGTTCAACATCTCCAGCGACCACGGGATCGCGGAGAGCTTCGGTTACGTGCAGCTGTTCTGGGCGGTGCTGCTGCTGGCCTAGTTGGCGCTTTTCGGCCGGCGGCGGTCTTATCTGCCCTGGGCGTTGCTGTTCGCGTTGATTGCCTGGGGCTACCGACGGGGGACCGCGCGGACGCGTACGACGTACCGGCGGCTGTTCGGGCTGAGTCTGGTGCTGGCGGTCTTCGGGATGCTGGTGGACGGCCTGGCGACCGGCGTCGGCGACAGCGGGCTGCAGCTGCTGCACCTGTTGGAGGACGGCGGTGAGCTGTTCGCGATGACCGCCGTACTCGGGTACGTCGTCAGCCTTGTGGTTGCGGAGCGCTGAGCTCCGCGCGGAGCCGTTCGAGGATGCCACGGAGCAGCCGGGAGACCTGCATCTGGCTGACGCCGAGCTCGTTGCCGATCTCCTCCTGGGTGAGGCCGTTGCAGAACCGCAGCTCCAGGATCCGCCGGTCACGGTCGTCGAGGTCGGAGACCGCCGGCGTCAGCGTGTGCACGTTCTCGACCAGCTCGTAACCGTCCTCGG
Source organism: Kribbella sp. NPDC104740 (assembly GCF_055583505.1). Lineage (NCBI taxonomy): Bacteria > Bacillati > Actinomycetota > Actinomycetes > Propionibacteriales > Kribbellaceae > Kribbella > Kribbella sp. NPDC104740. The sequence continues at coordinate 578,229 of NZ_JBVJNV010000001.1, forward strand.
CGTCGGCGACAGTCTCGATCAGCGTCGCGCCGCCCTCGGTCGACCCCGGTGCGTCCAGCGACAGCGTGCTGAAGCAGCCCCGCACCGACGCCGCCTCGGCGACCTCGTCGGGCCCGGTCCCGAGCGCCTCCGCGGTCTCCTGGTCCGACGGCAGGTGCCCGAGTCGCTGGGTCAGCTCCGGCTCGGCGGCCGCGATCGTGCCCTGCATCTCCTGCACCCGGCGCGGCGGCCGGACCGCCCACGCGCAGTCGCGGAAGTAGCGCTTCAGCTCACCGCGAATCGTCGGTACGGCGTACGCGAGGAAGTTGGTCGCCTCACCGGGCTTGTAGCCGTTGGCCGCCTTGACCAGCCCGAGGCAGGCGACCTGCTCGAGGTCGTCGGCGTCGACGCCCTTGCGCCGGTACCGCGACGAGATCGAGACGGCGATCGGGGTGTTCAGGATGACAACCTGGTCGAGCAGGTCCTGGCGTTCGGGCTCGGGCAGACCAGCGGCCTGCTCCAGCAGTTCCTGGGTGCGATCGGCGATCTGCTGCTTGCTGCCGGAAGGAGGTGCGGGTGCGAGCGTCACGGGAGAAACCTCGTCGTGTCGTCCTGCGGGAGGCGGCGTCATGGGCTGAGCCGCTTCTCCTCCACCAGACCAGCCCTCGGCCGCGCACGCAACCCCGCAGCTGTTACAGGTGTTTGAAACCTGCCCGGAATGGGCTTACCCCGCGCAGGGCACCGGTGAACTGTGAACGACTTCACTGGCGCCGAAGAGTTCGTTCCGCCCCGCGGCGGCCTGCGCGGCCTGCGCGCTGCCCTGCCGGACTGCCGCGGCTGCGACCTGTGGGAGCACGCGGAGCACGCCGTACCAGGTGAAGGCCCGGCGCGGGCCCGGATGATGCTGATCGGCGAGCAGCCCGGCGACGTCGAGGACAAGGAGGGGCACGTCTTCGTCGGCCCGGCCGGGCGGTTGCTGGACAAGGCGCTGGACGCCGCGGGGATCGTGCGGGACGAGGTGTACCTGACCAACGCGGTCAAGCATTTCCGGTACGAGCGGCGCGGCAAGCGGCGGATCCACAAGACGCCCGCCGTCGGGCACATCGGTGCCTGCGCGCCCTGGCTGACCGCGGAGCTGGGGATCGTGAAACCGGAGCTGGTGGTCGTACTCGGGGCCGTGGCGGCGCGGGCGGTGGTGGGGACGGGGTTCAAGGTGACCGAGCACCGGGGCGAGGCGATCGAGCTGCCGGACGGGACTCCGGCGACCGTCACCGTGCATCCTTCGGCGGTGGTGCGGTCGCAGGAGTTCCGGCGGGACTTCGGGCTGTTCGTCGAGGATCTGCGGCGGGCCGTGGAGTTACTTGGTACGGCGTAGCTCGGGCAGGACTTCCTCGCGGTACAGGGTCATCATGTCGGGGGTGTGCGGGCCCATGTTGGCGACGTAGATCTCGTCGAAGCCGGCGTCGACGTACGGTTTGAAGGCTTCGAGGTGGGTGTCGGCCTTGGGGCCGGCGGCGATCGCCTTGGCGGTGGCCTCGCGGGTGACGAGTTGGGTCGCCTGCTCGAAGTGCCGCGGGGACGGGAGGACCTGGGCGAGTTCGCCGGGGAGGCCGGAGTTGCCCCAGATGCGGTGGGCCTGGTCGATGCCCTCGTCCTCGGTCGGGGCGTAGCTGACCTTGAAGCCGGCCTGGGCGGGTTTGCTGCCGCCGCCGTGGGCGCGGAAGCGGTCGAGAAGCTCCTTGTCCGGCGACGTGGTGATGAAGCCGTCGGCGATCCGGGCCGCGACGTCCGTTGCCTCGGGCCCGAAACCGGACATGTAGATGGGCAGCGGCGCGTCCGGGCGGGTGTAGATCCGCGCGGTGTCGACCGTGTAGTGCTTGCCGTGGTGGGAGACGAATCCGTCCTCGGTCCACAGCCGGCGCATGATCTCGACCGCTTCCTCCAGCATCTCCAGCCGGACGTCGACGGTCGGCCAGACGTCGCCGAGCACGTGCTCGTTCAGCGCCTCACCGCTGCCGATGCCGAGCCGGAACCGGTCCTTCAGCAGTACGGCGCTGGTCGCCGCCGCCTGCGCGATCACCGCCGGGTGGATCCGTACCGTCGGACACGTCACCGCGGTGGTCACCGGCAGCTCGCAGACCTGCGAGACGGCGCCGATCGTCGACCAGACGAACGCGCTCTGGCCCTGCTCGTCGTTCCACGGGTGGAAGTGGTCGCTGATCCACAGCCCGTCGAAACCGGCCTCCTCGGCCAGCCGGGCCTGCTCGATCAGCTCGGCCGGGGTGTACTCCTCGCTGGACAGGAAGTAGCCGATCTTCACGGGGTCTCCTTCGCTCGCGGTCTGTGCCTGCCCGGTTCCCGGCGGTCGCGCCCGCCATTCGCCGTACTGCGGACCGTTTGCCCGGGTCGGCGGCGGGCACTGGATGTGTGGGCGGGCAACCGCTGCACAGCGGCACGGGGTACAGCTGCCGGACCGATCGTCCGGCGTCGAGAAAGGAACGACCATGACCTTGGTGCTCTTGATCATCGCGGCGATTCTCGTCATCTCCGGAATCGTCTCGCTCGTGCGCGGGCAACTGTTGATGGGCATCGCCCTGATCGTCGTCGGCCTGCTGGTCGGCCCGGGCGGAGTCAGCATCTTCACCTGATCCTGGGGAGTGCCGGGAGGGCCGCAGCCACTGGGGTGCGGCCCTCCGGCCTGTCCGGAACGCTGACAGGGGATGACAGGTTTCGGCTGTTGACTGAGCGCCATGGATTCCTGTGCCGTGCTGGATCTGCGCCAGTACACGTTGTTCCCGGGGCGTCGCGACGAGCTGATCGAGTTGTTCGATCGCGAGTTCGTCGAGGGGCAGGAGGCGTACGGGATGCATCTGTGCGGGCAGTTCCGGGATCTGGATGATGCGGATCGGTTCGTGTGGTTGCGGGGGTTCACGTCGTACGCCGCTCGGGCGGAGGCGTTGGAGGGGTTCTACTCCGGCCCGGTGTGGAAGCGGTACGCGGCGGCGGCGAACGCGACGATGAAGGACTCGGACGACGCGCTGCTGCTGCGCCCGGTGATGCTGGGGGAGGACTGGCCGACACTGGAAACCTCACGAGCACCACTTGAGTCTTCTTCTGTTGTTGGTGGTGCCGTCTACCACCGTCCATCGCTCGACGATGGTTTCCTCGACTACTTCATGGCTGAGGTTGTTCCTGGGCTGCCCCCGCTGGCCGGCGTCTTCGAGACCCTCCCGGTCGCGAACAACTTCCCCGCGCTGCCGTTGCGCGACGAGACCGTGCTGGTCTGGTTCGCGCGCTTCGCCGACGACACGGCGTACCGGGAGTACTTCGAGAACCGGCCCGCGCTGGACGGGCGCCGCACCCAGCATCTGCGCCTGCGCCCGACCGCGCGGTCGCAGTTCCGATAAATCAATTGCGCCGGGGAAGGACTCCCGGCATCCTGGTCGAGTTTGTGCGGCGACTCACGCTGCCTGGACCTGAGGAGGGCTGACGAATGGCCATCACTGTGCTGCGGCATGCCCGCGTCAGACTCACCTCACACTCCAGGAGCACCTCCGATGTCTTCCGACGTCTTTCGTACCGAGCACGAACTCTCTGACCTTCCCTGGACCGAGCTGCCCGAGCAGCAGTCCGCCGAGCCTCTCGACGAGCACTTCGTCTTCCAGTTCGCCGAGGTCGACGAACGGCTGGGGCCGGACCAGCGCTGGACCACCTGGCTCGACGTCGAACGCGGCTGCCGCGGTCCCGAACCTCGCCCTGACTGGGTGGTGACCGAGCAGGCCGCGATCGACACCGAGCTCGGCATCCTCAAGACCGGCAAGGAAGCCGACGTCTTCCTGCTGGAGCGCGCCGTCGAGGCCATCGGCGACAGCCCGGCCCGCTCGTCGCTGCTCGCGGCGAAGCGGTACCGGACCGAGGAGCACCGCTCGTTCCACCGCAGTACGGCGTACGTCGAAGGACGCCGGACCCGCAACTCCCGCGACAGCCGGGCGATGGCGAAGAAGTCGTCGCACGGCCGCAGCGTCGCGGCCGGCCAGTGGGCCTACGCCGAGTGGGACGCGCTGAACCGGCTGTGGAAGGCCGGCGTGCCGGTCCCGTACCCGGTGCAGGTCGACGGCACCGAGCTGCTGATGGAGTTCATCGACGACGGCGAGGGCGGCGCCGCGCCCCGGCTGGCCCAGGTCCGCCCGTCGAAGGACGTGCTGGAGCTGTACTTCGAGCAGCTCCGCGGCGGTATGCGCGAACTGGCCCGCGCCGGGCTCGCGCACGGCGACCTGTCGCCGTACAACGTGCTGGCCCAGCCGGACCGGATCGTGATGATCGACCTGCCGCAGGTGCTCGACATCGTCGGCAACCCGAAGGGGATGGAGTTCCTGCTCCGGGACTGCCACAACATGGCGACCTGGTTCACCAACCGCGGCCTGGAGATCGACGAGCAGGAGCTGTTCGCCGATCTGCTGTCGATGGTGTTCTAGATCGCCTTGCGCAGCAGGGGAACCAGCGGGACCAGCCGGTCGGGGTAGGCGTCGACGAGACCGTCGACATGGTTGCCTGCCTCGACCCGCTGGTACGTCAGCAGCTTCTGCTTTCCCGCGCGGCGGACCATGGCGGCGTACACGTCGGAGTCCTGGGTGATCGGGAGCAGGCTGTCGTAGGTGCCGTGGATGGTGGTCAGCGGGCGCTTGAGGTTACCGGTGAGTGCGATGCGGCGGATCGCCTTCTTGGCTTCGGGGGTGATGGTGTAGTCGGCCTCGGGGCCGGCGTACGAGGGGTCGAGCTCGGCGGCGTAGATGCGCTGGGTGAGCTTCCAGTAGACGGCGTAGTGGTAGTCCCAGAGAAAGCTCGACCTGCTGTCGAACCCGGCCGCGATAATCAAGGCGGGATTTTGTTGCTCATAGCCCCTGATCGCGGGTGGCAGGAAGGTGAAGAGGTTGGGTCCGTCGGCGGTCCACAACGTGCCCTCCAGATCCACCCCGCGCGTGTAGAGCTCGGGGTGGTTCTCCAGCTGCCACCGCACCAGATAACCCCCGTTGGAGATCCCGGCCGCGATGACCGTTCGTGCCTTTCGCCCGTAGTGGTGGGCAACTACTTGCCGGGCTGCTCTGGCCAGCTCGGTCGTCCTGTTGTTCCACTCCACCATCGCGTCCCCCGGCTTGGTCCCGTCCTTGAAGAACTCCGCGCCGGTGTTGCCCTTGTCGGTCGCCGCGTAGGCGTAGCCCTTCGCGAGTACGTCGTCCGAGATCGCGCGGTCGTTCGCGTACTGCGCTCGCACGCCCGGTGAGCCGGCGACGACCAGGCCGCCGTTCCAGCGGTGCGGGAGCCGGATCACGAACTGCGCGTCGTGGTTCCAGCCGTTGTTGGTGTTCGTGTGCGAGGTGTCGTGAAAGTAGCCGTCGACCTGGACGCCTTTGACGGGCCTGGGCTGCGGCAGTCCGGCGTGAGTGAGCCCGGCGTAGTCGGCAGGGTTGGTTCGACCGCCTGCTGTGGTCAGGTCCTGCAGACAGGTCGTCTCGCTGTACTCCGCTCTCGGGACCTTCAGCGGCTTGCAGTTGGCGGCTTGCGCCGGTACGGCGAGACCTGCTGTGAACAAGGCAAGAGTGAGCGAGGCAGCGAGGCGGCGCATGGACCCTCCAAGAGATCGGATGCGCGCCAAGGTAGGTGCCCGCCGCCGTTGCCCGGCAGGTGATCGAGCGCCACAAGCGGCGTACGGCAAGTGGCTCGTCACCACATGCCGTACGCGCTCTCTCGCCCTACTCCTCCAGTACGCCGATGCTCTTGGCGGCTTCGATGACCTCGCCGAGCAGCTCGAGCCACTCGTCGACGTCCGCGGCCTTCATCCCCTCGTCGAGACCGAGGCCCTGCCCACCGGCGAGGTAGACCTGCGTGGCGCCGGTCGCACGCGCCGCCAGCAGATCTTCGGCGACCTGCTTCGGCGACCCGCCGAGGAACGGACGGTTGGCGCCGATCGGATCGCGGGTGATCGGCGTCGGCCACGGCGACTGGTTCACGATCATCAGCTCCTGCGGATCACGCCCCGCCTCCCGTGCCGACTCGTGCAGCAGCTTGACGATTCCCGCGAGCTCCTCCGCCGAGCCGGTGATCGGGATCAGCCCGTCCGCGATCCGCCCCGCCCGCTTCACAGCGGCCGGCGCGTTCGCCGCGAGCAGCACCGGGACCCGGCTCTGCACCGGCTTCGGGTTCACCTGCGACGGCGCGATCTTGTAGAACTCCCCGTCGTGCTGCACCGGGTCCGGCCCCCACGAGGCCCGCATCGCCGCGATGAACTCCTCGGTCCGAGCACCCCGGCGACTGATCGGCACGTTCGCCGTCTCGAACTCGTGCGGCAACCACCCCTGCCCGAGCCCCGCGATCGCCCGCCCACCGCTGAACCGGTCCAGCGTCGCGAACCGCCGCGCCAGCATCACCGGCACGTGCACGGGCGCCACCATGATCGCCGTACCGAGCTTGATCCGCGACGTCTCGGCCGCGACGTAGCTGAGCGTCTCCAGCGGCTCGTACACCGACCCGTAGAACTCCGGCATCAGCGACGGCTCACCCCCCGACCACATCGTGATCTTCTCCAGCGGCCGCACCAGCCGCTCGAACGTCCACAGCGCGGCGTACCCCAGCCGCTCCGCCTCCCGAGCGACCTTCACGATCGCCTCCGGCGAGGTCTCCGGCCCGGCGACGGGCAGGGCGAGACCGAGTTCCATAGGTCCTCCAGCATTCAGGGACCCGATGGTCCCGTTTCTTATATAATAGCGCTGTGTCCAATATAGTAGATCCATTGATCGAACAGATCGCTGCGAGAATCAGCACCGAACGCGAACAACGCCGCTGGACCCTCTCCCAGCTGGCCGACGCGTCCGGCGTCTCCCGCGCGATGATCAACCGGATCGAACGGGCCGAGAGCAGCCCGACGGCGGTGATCCTCGGCAAGCTCGCGGCGGCGTTCCAGGTCAGCGTCTCCGCGCTCCTGGCGCCCGCGGAGCCGAGCGGCGTCCACCGCGCGGCTGAATCGGCCGAGTGGCACGACCCGGACACGGGGTATCGACGCAGGCAGATCACCGGTCCGGGCTTTCCGACGGACATCGCAGAGGTGTTCCTGCCGCCCGGGGCGCACATCCCGTATCCCGCGGCATCGCTGGCGTTCCAGCGCGAGGCGGTGTGGGTGCTGGAGGGCCGCTTGACGTTCCACGAGGGCGACGTCATCCACGATCTTGGACCGGGCGACTCGATCGAGGTGGGGGAACCGGTGGCCTGTGTGTTCGCGAACACGAGCGATGAGGAGTGCCGGTACGCGATCATCCTGACGCGCGTGGGGAGGCCGTGAGGGGGGTGTAATCACATGCTGAGCTAGCTGTAGTGCAACCCGCACACGCGGGAAAACCCGTCGCCAGGGCGGAGTCGTGCTGGGTGAGTATGCGATCACCTGCTTTAACTCAGCGCGTCAGCGGGCGCAGGCGGGCGCCAGCCTCTGCTGAACTAAAGTCGACACAATCGAGGGTCGATCCCGAGCCGTGTCGGAGGATCGGCGGGCCGAGACTGACCGGCTTTCACGTCGCCAGGTCAGTGGTGCTGGTGTTGACTGCGGTGTACCTGCTGGAGACTGATCAACGGCCCGACCTTGGTTCCCTATCTGCTAGCGGCGGTCGGCCGGACGCGGGGCTCCGGCGATGCCGGCCTGCTGCTGTGTACTCGCGGCTGTCGCAGGCTTCGATGTCGGCTCGATCCCAGGAGACCTGGACATGTATTGCTTGCGGGGACTCTTTGCTTACCCGCTCGGCGTGGTGACTCCGCGGCTTCCGGGTCGATCGGCGGCAGGCTGTCGCGTCAGGGCGCCCCGGCTTGAGGGTGACTCCAACTCGATCAGTCAGAGGGGAAGTCGAACATCGAGTCTGCTGCCTGAACCTCGCCCGAGTCCGCGGCCTCTCGCTTGGCAGGAGGCTGGTCGACCTCGGCACGCCGACCTTGGAGTGATGGGTGGTCTGACCGCCCATTCTGGACGCCCTGACGGACAGCGACGAACGGTTTGCTGAGCGTAGCATTCAAGATTGCATGGCCGTCGCGGGGGTTGATCTGGTGAGTCGCGACCGCTCCGCAGGGAGACTACTTTCTGTAATCAGTCTCGTGTTCGAGACTGAGTGTGCGCGCTGCCTTTTGGCCGAACAAATGTCACTGTGCGTAGAACATCATAGGCCTAGAACGGCCGCTTGGAATTGCTTGGATTGGGCGTCGTGGCGACGGTGGGGACAAAGTCACCGCGGCATCGTCTATTGTTGGGTCCGGGTGGTCGCCAACTCCTCGATGAAACCCGTCGGGGGGCGGATCCCGTCAGTGTTCCGTCAGCCTTTGGGGTGGGTCCAGTCGTCGAATGAGTTCGACGACTGCACCCCCCAAAAGGAAGGATGGTGAGGCTGATGGCTGAGCCTGAAGGTGAAGACCCCTCGGAAGATCCAGGCGTGAGTCCAGGTGATCCGAGTAGCAGGTCGAATGATCTGGATCGCGGTCCAGATCATTCGGAAGACAGAAAAACCGACCCTTGGCGCCGCAGACTTCAGCTCGCAACTGATGCGGTAGGCCTAGGATCGGCTCTTCTGGCCCTCTACTGGGCGTGGCGTAACGGCGCTAGTTAGGCGCCGCACCTGTCGGGGGCTCTACTCATCACTGGGTAGGGTCCCCGCAGTCCGTCGGACGACTCTCATCTCTCCGATAGCTCTACTCTACACACTCTTACAGCTTCTCTATAGATCGAAGTGTAGACCTTGCATCTCTCATGCATCGAGGAAGATCTCTCAAAGATGCAGATCGATGAGATGACTAGTAGAGCGTCAGTTACGAATCTGATGGAACTTAAGTCGCCTCAGATTCTTGATCTGTCGATGTTTGATCGTTGTCTGATTCCTAATCCAACTAGCCTCGTGCTTGTCTCAGTGTGTGCTCGGCTTGCATGTCAGATGCAAGACGAGCATCGGCCTCCAGAGCGCTACTAGTCAACTATCGCAGCGTAGCTAGTGACTCTATGGAACGTCCGCTTCCGATTGCTTGCGGGCTATCGGGCGTCGTTAATCAGTTCGATCGCTTCTTCCATGCCGTACTGGTCGTGGAGGAAGCCGAGGATCTCATCGATGGACATCAGGGTTCCTCTGTCTCTCGGACATCGCGGTAACCGCATCCAGTGCGAGTTCAGGCTGGTCTGCGAGTGTTGCCGCGAACCCGACTGGACTGACTACTTGGATGCCAGGCGGCATGAGGTGGCTCTCGAAGTACTTGTCGGACGTCAGATCCAGTCCGCAAGCGCTGGGTCGCGGCCCCGCCTCTCGCATAAGGCCCTGGTGACCTGGCGCTCCGTAGTGTCAACGGAATCTTGAGGACGCCTGCCGTCTCTGTGACACCTGATATCGGAGCACACAGACTGCGGTGGTGGAGCACGGCCAGTACCCGCAGCCAAGAGATCCTTCGTGGGAACTTTGATGCTCGGCTCATCGGCGGGCTTAACTATGTCGACGCCGGCTCTCAACGGCAGCGGCGGCAACGATGAACGCGATTGTTCGATTCGTCCGTGGGGGCGCCGGGCCAGTCCGACTGCTTGGCCGGAGGGACACGCGCATACACTCCGAGCCTCCACCGGTGAGTGACTGCTCAAGCAGGGAATCGGTGGGAGACAGCGCCAGCCGGCTCGCCGAACACATCGAGCGTGATGTTCCTCAGTCGAGTGATGTCTGCCCAGATGACGTCCCTCGCGTAGAGGTGACTTGATGGGCCCAGCCTTCGCCGAGCAGTCGCGACGGTCCGATCGCGTGGGGATTGGCCAAGTGCCTCAACCAGCCTTCGTCGGAAGAAACCGGTGCGCTCGTGCAGCGCTTCGAGTCGTAGGGTCGAGGTGCGGAAGCATCTCGAAGACGTGGCAAGCTGACAAGCTTGGCGTAGGCGTCGCTGTGAAGGCCCGAGTTGGCTTCTTTCTGGCATCTCGATCATGTTCGGACTGAGTGGACTCGCGCTACTCGGGTGGACGCGTCCATCACCGGTGTCAGAGACAGGGCTGCGGTGAGCGCCCGACATCTATCGCGCTAAGCGCGTCAGTGCGTATCTGAAGCGCCTGAAGCCTGCGCACGGCGGGCGAGAGCTCACAACGGCCGGGCGTCTGCCGCAGTTAGAAGGGCGTGCCGGTCGCGTGGGTGTTTACTAACACGAGTGACTAGGAGTGCAGGTATGCGGCCCATCCTGACTCGCGGGGAGGCATGGGGAAGCGCGGCGAGGAGTTCACAAGGCGCAGGCACTTGGTAGGTATACATGCCGCGCGACGAGCTGCACTCCTTCAGTGCGGCAGTGCCCACTTGAAGTGGATGAAGCACGCGCACGGCGGGCGCTAGCCCGCGAGCCCCGCGCGCACCCAGGAACGCGAGCGAGGCGCCTGCGCGGTGGGCGTACCTCTCGGCGGGTTGGCGCCGCGCAGGGGCCGCGCGCTTGGGCGTACAGATCGCGCCCGGGGAGGTGTGCAAGCACCTGCTTTAACCTCAGCGCGTCAGCGCGCACTTGAAGCGCGTCAGCGCGCAGCTGAACCAAGGGTGGGTGGGAGCAGGCACCGTAGTGAGCGCTGGCGAACGGAGGAGCCCGCGTGGGGGAAAGGTGGTCAGCTGGCGGCGCGGGCGGCGGCGCGGCCTGCGGTTCGGCCGGAGAAGAGGCAGCCGCCTAGGAAGGTGCCTTCCAGGGAGCGGTAGCCGTGGACGCCGCCGCCTCCGAAGCCGGCTACTTCGCCTGCGGCGTAGACGCCGGGGAGTGGGGTGCCGTCGGCGCGGAGGACTCGGGAGGAGAGGTCGGTTTGCAGGCCGCCCAGGGACTTTCGGGTGAGGATGTTGAGTTTGACGGCGATGAGCGGCCCGGCCTTCGGGTCGAGGATGCGGTGCGGCGGGGCGACGCGGATGAGTTTGTCGCCGCGGTAGTTGCGGGCGCCGCGGAGGGCGGTGATCTGGAGGTCTTTGGTGAAGGTGTTCTCCAGTTCGCGGTCGCGGGCGACGATCTGGCGTTCCAGTTCGGGCAGCGAGATCAGCTCGGACCCGGCAACGGAGTTCATCCCCCGCACGAGATCAGCGAGGTTGTCCCGTACGACGAAGTCCGCGCCCTTGTCCATGAACGCCTGGACCGGCGCCGTCGCCCCGCCGCGGGCCCGACCGAGCACCCCGCGGATGTCCTTGCCGGTCAGGTCAGGGTTCTGCTCCTGCCCGGACAGCGCGAACTCCTTCTCGATGATCTTCTGCGTGAGCACGAACCAGCTGTAGTCGTACCCGGTGCTCATGATGTGCTCGAGCGTCCCCAGCGTGTCGAAGCCGGGGAACAGCGGCACCGGCAGCCGCTTGCCGGTCGCGTCGAACCACAGCGACGACGGTCCGGGCAGGATTCGGATGCCGTGCATCGGCCAGATCGGGTCCCAGTTGCGGATGCCTTCGACGTAGTGCCACATCCGGTCGCGGTTCACGTACCGCCCGCCGGCGGTCTCGGTGATGGCGAGCATCCGCCCGTCGACGTGTGCCGGTACGCCGCTGATCATGTTCTCCGGCGGCTTGCCCATCCGGGCCGGCCACTGTGAGCGGACCAGGTCGTGGTTGCCGCCGATCCCGCCCGACGTGACGATCACGGCCTGCGCGGTCAGCGCGAAGTCCTCGACCTCGACCCGCGAGCTCTGCTCCGCGCGCCCGACGGTGCTTGCCTCCAGCACCTTTCCGGAGACCCCGTCGACGACCCCACCGGTGACGGTCAGCTCGTCGACGCGGTGCCGAAAACGAATCTCGACCAGACCGCGCGCGACCGCCTCCCGCACCCGCCGCTCGAACGGCGCGACCAGCCCGGGCCCCGTCCCCCAGGTGATGTGGAACCGCGGCACCGAGTTCCCGTGCCCGTCGGCGTTGTACCCACCACGCTCGGCCCACCCGACGACCGGGAACCAGCGCACGCCCTGCGCGTGCAGCCAGGGCCGCTCCTCGCCGGCGGCGAAGTCGACGTACGCCTCGGCCCACTGCCGGGCCCAGTGGTCCTCGTCGTCGAGCCGGTCGAAGCCGGCCGAGCCGAGCCAGTCCTGCAGCGCGAGGTCGTGGGAGTCCTTGATGCCCATCCGCCGCTGCTCGGGGGAGTCGACGAACATCAGGCCGCCGAAGGACCAGTACGCCTGGCCGCCGAGCGACGCCTCGGGCTCCTGGTCGAGCAGCAGCACCTTGCGGCCCGCGTCGGCCAGTTCGGCGGTCGCGGCCAGCCCGGCCAGTCCCGCGCCCACGACGATCACATCTGCATCCATCGGCCCATCCCCTCGCGTCGGTCGTCCATGGATACCAGACAACGCGACCCCTGGACCGCACCTGCGCAGACTTGCAAGAATCAGCCCCGTGACGACCCTTTCTGCGCAGTCGCTGATCCTGCCCGTCGCCGCCCTCGGCGAGGAGAACCCGTTGCCCCCGCTGCACGGGAGCCGCGACCTGCATCGCGTCCAGAACCTCGACGCCCTCCCGGAGGACCTCGCCGAGAACATCCGGTACGGCGGACTGCGCAGCGTCCTGCCCTGTCTCGACCAGGACGGCTACGGCCGGGCGCTGACCGACCAGGAGCTCCCCGCGCTCGTCCTCGAGAACGACCAGCTGAAAGCGACGATCCTCCCGAGCCTCGGCGGCCGCCTCTACTCGCTCGCCCACAAACCGTCCGGCCAGGAGCTGCTCTACCGCAACCCGATGATCCAGCCCGCGAACCTTGCCCTGCGCAACGCCTGGTTCGCCGGCGGCGTCGAGTGGAACCTCGGCAGCACCGGCCACTGGACCGGCACCTGCTCCCCGCTGCACGCGGCCCGCGTCGAAGGCCCCGACGGTACGCCGATCCTGCGCCTGTGGGAGTGGGAGCGCAGCCGCAACCTCGTCACCCAGCTCGACTTCTGGCTCCCCACGGACTCCGACCTGCTGTACGTCGGCGCGCGGATCCAGAACCCGTCGCCGGACGTCGTCCCGGCGTACTGGTGGTCGAACATCGCGGTCGAGCAGTCGCCGGAGACGCGGGTGCTGGTCCCGGCGCGGCAGGCGTGGCGGTTCGGGTACGGCAACAATCTCGACCTGGTCGGGGTGCCGGAGTACGACGGGATCGACCTGACATACCCGATGCGGCACAAGCGCGCGGTGGACTTCTTCTTCGAACCGGTGCCGGGGCAACGACCGTGGATCGCGGCAGTTGATGCTGAAGGCAACGGGTTGCTGCAGGCGTCGACTGAGCGGCTGCGCGGGCGGAAGCTGTTCGTCTGGGGCGAGGGTCGCGGCGGCCGGCGCTGGCAGGAGTGGTTGTCGCCGGGGCTCGATGGACCGGGGTACTGCGAGATCCAGGCCGGGCTGGCGCGGACGCAGCTGGAGCACCTGAAGTTGCCTGGAGCAACGAGTTGGAGCTGGTTGGAGGCGTACGGGCGGGTGTCGGTGGATCCGGCGCTGGCGCACGGTGAGTGGGGTGCGGCCGATGAGGTGCTCGACGCGCGGGTGGGGGACCTGGAAGCGCTGGAGCGGAGCTGGCTCGAGGTCGTGGAAGCGGCGCCGGCGGAGCAGTTGGCGCAGGGCTCGGGGTGGGGTGCGTTGGAGCTCGTGCGCACGGGGTGGTTGGTGTCGGCGGGGACGCCGTTCGGTGCGGAGACGATCGGCGAGCGGGAACGGGCTTGGGCGCCGGTACTTGAAGGAGGTTCGCCAGTTGCTGCCGCGGTCGATGGGACCTTGGTTGGGTGGAAGGAGTTGCTGGAGCAGGCTGAGGACAGTTGGCTGACCTGGTATCACCGCGGTGTTGCGCGCTGGTTCGCCGACGACGAGCAAGGTGCGGTCGACGCGTGGCGGGCGTCGGGTGACAACCCGTGGGCGCTGCGGAACCTGGCGATCGCGACGAACGACCTCATGGCGTACGAGCGAGCGGTCGAGTTGCTGCCCGATCTGGTGCCGCTGATCGTGGAAGCGGTGACGTCAGCGCTGGCGGTCGATCCGGCGCGCGCCGGGCGAATGCTGGAGCAAGCCAACGACGAGGACCAGCGGATCAGGCTCGTCAAGGTCCGCTACCTGCTGGAGATCGGCGACGGCGCCGGCGCGGAGAAGCTGCTCGACGAGGGCGTCGAGCCGTCCGGCGTACGGGAGGGCGAGAACCCGCTCGCGGAGTACTGGCAGCAAGCCCAAGCATTGCTGGGTACCAGCAGGCCCGTCCCGGCGCGCTACGAGTTCGGCATGTTCGGCGACTGACCGCAGCACTCCGATCACCTTCGGCGACTTTGTCAGGACGTGGAACCAAGTGCCGGGTGGCGTCGTCTCACGAGTGTGCGGCGAGGGCCGCCGCAGGAAGTGACGAGAACGACGGTCGCGAACTGCACAGGTCGCAGGGACCGGCCCGTCGGGGGTGAGTGCGATGTTGACGATCATTGTGTTGGGCGGATTCGGCCTGGTGCTGCTGGTCACCGCATGCATCGTGTCGGACGTGTTCGCGGGTGGCCGGAAGCGGCGCCGCGGGCTCGGTGAGGAGCGGACCGCCGGCCGGGTGGTCCGGGTTCGCGGACCGTTGCGCGGACAGGTCGAGGGCGGTGTCCCGGCGGAGTACGTCGAGGTCCTCGTCGAGTACTACACGCGGCGCGGGGAAGGCCCGTTCCAGGTCAGCCGCCGGCTGCCGACGGCGAGCCGCAACCTGTACGCCGCCGAGGACCGGGCGATCGTGAGCTACGACGTCCGCAACCCGCGCCGGAGCCGGGTCGAGGGACGGGTCAGCCACTGGCCGCAGCTGGGTCCGAGATCCTCGGACCCGGGTCCTACGGCCCTGGTGTCCTGAGCCGGACGACCGGCTCGGGCCCCCTGCCTCACGGCAGGGGGATTTCGTGCTTCAGGGCAGGAACGGCTCCAGCAGCCGGTGCAACGTCGGCCGGCCCTGCGCGAGCACCACGTCGGCGTCCTCGGCGGGCAGCCGTTCGGCGAGGTGCGACAGCGCCTCGCCCATCGTGATCGTGAGCGTCACCGCGAGCCGGAACTCGCGGCTGTCGGTGGCGCCGAACCGCTGGGTCAGCAGCTCCGCGAACTCGCCGGAGTGCTGGTCGTCGAACTCACCCGGTGTCGCCTCCAGCTCCGGATCACCCAGCCCGCTCAGTACGACGGCGCGGAAGCCCGGGTCGGTCCGGTGCATCTCGCGGAAGGTGTCCAGCGTGACGTCGACGGCCTCGCGCCAGTCCGCCACCACGGCCAGCCGCTCCCGGACCGCCTCGGTGTAGCGGTGCTGGTTGCGGCGCTCGATCGCCTGGATCAGCGTGCGCTTGTCCGGGAAGTACCGGTACACGCTGCCGACCGCGATCTCGGCGCGCTTGGCGATGCTGCTCGTCGACGCGGCGTCGTAGCCGCGCTCGACCACCTCGGCGCAGGCCGCGTCGAGGATGCGTTCGACCTGACGGCTGGCCCGGTCCTGGGTCGGCATCCGCCGCAACGGATACGCGCCCGGCTCCTCACCAGCGGTAGTGGAGACCATGAGGTCATTGTGCCCCGCGCAGGGGGACAACGTTGCCATCCGCCGTCGTTCAGTTCGATGACAGCTTCTCGCCGTCCGGTTGTGACCTGCGGCGCGACACAATCCTCACCAGCAGTACCGCCCAGATCGACGGAGGGGAACCACCAGCATGCGGATCAGCAGCAAACTCACCGCCGGACTCGCGTCCGCGGCGGTCGCGGCCGCCGGGCTCGCGGGCGCGTCGCTCGGCAACGGCGGCAGCGGCAGCGACGCCCAGCAGGCCGCCGACCACCAGCAGCAGACCCGGTCGGCGCTCCGGATGAACCAGATCCAGACCCTCGGCGCGCACAACTCCTACCACCGCGAGCTGAGCGCCGCCGAGAAGCAGGTGCAGCAGGCGCAGGACCCGGGCGCGGTGAACATCTGGTACTCGCACGCCTCGATCCCGCAGCAGCTGCAGGACCAGAACATCCGGGCCCTCGAGCTCGACCTGTTCCCGGACCCGGCCGGCGGCCTCTACACCTACCCGCTGATCCGGAAGCTGACCGGACAGGGTCCGCTCACCGACCCGGAGCTGGCCAAGCCCGGCATCAAGGTGATGCACGTTCCGGACTTCGACTACAACACCAACTGCCGCAGCTTCGTCGTCTGCCTGCAGCAGGTGAAGACCTGGTCCGACCAGCATCGCGACCATGCGCCGATCGTGATCCAGCTGGAGCTGAAGCAGTCCGACCCGCGGATCGTCGCGGCGGGCGGCGTACAGGCTCCGCCGTGGGACGCGGCCAACCTGGACAGCATCGACACCGAGATCCGCTCGGTCTTCGGTGAGCGCCGGCTGCTGTCGCCGGACGACGTCCGCAAGCCCGGGCTGACGCTGGAGCAGTCGGTGCTGAAGAAGGGCTGGCCGACCCTCGACCAGGCCCGCGGCAAGGTGATGTTCTTCTTCGACAACGGCGGCGAGGGCGCGATCCGCGACCTGTACCGGACCGGCAAGCCGAACCTGGAGGGCCGGGCCGTGTTCACCCGCGGTCCCGAGGGCCAGCCGGACGCGGCCGTGACGATGGTCAACGACCCGCGCGGCGCGAACCAGGCCGAGATCGAGCGGCTGGTCCGCAAGGGCTACCTGGTCCGGACCCGCTCCGACGAGCCGATGTCGACCGTGCTGAACGGCGAGACCAGCCGGGTCGGGATCGCGCTGGCCAGCGGCGCGCAGTGGGTGACCACCGACTTCCCGGTCGCCGGGATGGCCGCCCGCTACGACAGCGACTTCGTCGCGCAGCTGCCCGGGGGCGTCGCAGTACGCTGCAACCCGGTGTCCGCCCCGGCCTGGTGCAGGGGGAACGTCTCGGAGAGGTGAGTTCTGTGTCGGAGCACGTGGTCGACGTCAGCTGGAGCCGTGGTGAGCACGAGTTCACCTACCAGACCTACAACCGCGACCACGAGTGGCGCTTCGACGGCGGGATCACCGTGCCCGGGTCCGCCAACCCGGCGTACCTGGGCAACCCGGGGCCGGTCGACCCCGAGGAGGCGTTCATCGCCTCGCTGTCGTCCTGCCACATGCTCACCTTCCTCGCGATCGCGGCCAAGAAGCGGCTGGTCGTCGACTCGTACGACGACCACGCGGTCGGCGTGATGGCCAAGAACGAGCGCGGCAGGATCGCGATCACCCAGGTGACCCTGCACCCGAAGATCGTCTTCGCCGGCGAGCAGCCGGACGCGGCGACGCTGGAGCGGATCCACCACCGCTCGCACGAGGAGTGCTTCATCGCGAACTCGGTGACCACCGAGATCATCGTCGCCTGACCAGCCTGGAAAGCCTCTGAAACGCAGAGAACCACCCGGCCCCTGGCCTGAGCCTCGCGCAAGCGGCGTCAGGACAGGTGTGGCCGGGTGGTTCTGCGTGCACCGCTGTGGCGGTGCACTCGACGGAGCCGGCGGCGCCTCGCATGGGCGCCTCTGCGTTGGTGTGCGACATCCGTGCGGTCTACCTCGGTGGGGAAGACCGTCCGGGTGCGCCGCCTGGGCTCCGTCCGTCCGGTTCGCGCCTAGTGGTGCTCAGCGGCGGCGTCGCTCCGGTCGTCGGGGGTCTCGGTGGGCTCGCCGTCGCGCAGCGTGACCTGCTCGGTCGCGATGGCTGCCATCAGTCGGTGGATCGTCATGCCGGTGAGACGCACGGGACCGCCGGGTATGACGGAGATTTCGCAGAACTTCTCGATGTGACCTAGGTCTCGCGGCTACTTCTCGTCCAGGCCGTCCGGCCGGAGCGGGACCAGCACCCGCGCTTCGTCGTACGTCGTACCGGTGAGCTCGAGCAGGTCGACGACCGTGGAACGGATCTGGCCGAGCACGACGACGGCCGAGAGCGACCCCGGGATCGGCATCACCGCCGTCCGGCGGCCCAGCTCGCCGAGGACGCGGTGCGCGGCGACGTCGGCCTGCGGCTCGAACAGGGACTCGGCGATCAGGCGGGTGCCGTCGGCGAGCCGGTCGAGCAGCATCGGGTACTCCGCGGGCATCTGCTCGTCGCGCCAGACCGACACCGCGCAGCGGCGGACCAGGACGCGGATGTTGCGGATCGCGCGGTCGAGCGGGACGACCAGGTCGGCGATCTCCTTCACCCGGCCGCGGTGCCGGCGGCGGAACGGCGACAGGCGGACCACGGCGACGCCCTCGTCGGCGGCGCTGCGCAGGTCGTCCAGCAGGCCCTCGCTGGCCCGGGCGCGGCGCAGCGCGTCGGTGACGGCGTCCTCGTCGCTGTTCCGCAGGCCTTCGGCGGTCTCGATCAGGATCGCCGCCAGCTCGTTCAGTACGCCGGAAGCTTGTTGCCTCGGGCGACGAATCGCCGCCGCCGGGGCGATCGTCGCGGCGGCCAGCGCGACCAGGCCGCCGAGGACCGCGTCGAGCCAGCGGTTGAAGCCGGCGCCGGCGTTCGGCATCAGGGTGGTGACGATCGCGGCCTGGACGCCGGCCTGCGTCGTCATCAGCGTGCCGGCGCCGAGCAGCACCGCGACGCTCATCGCCAGCGCGATCACGAAGACGATCTGGACCACACCGGTACCGAAGAAGCGGACGAACAGGTCGCCGACGCCGACCCCGACCGCCACGCCGACCATCACCTCGGCGACCCGGCGCAGGCGCTGGCCGAAGCTGAACCCGAGGCAGACCATCGCCGCGACCGGCGCGAAGAACGGTTGCTGATGGCCCAGGACGTAGCGGGCCAGCGTCCAGGCGACGGCGGCCGCGAGGGCGCACTGGACGATGAAGAACGACCGGTTCTGCCAGCGCTCGATCCGGCGCCGGACCGAGGCCGCCGAGCGCTGCGCGGCGTGCGGCGCGATGTCGTCGCGGAGCTCGCGCAGCTGATCCAGCGTCAGTCGGACCGGGTCCATGGGGCCATCATCCAGGACACGGGCGCGCGCTGGGTTGATTCGGGGCGGCCGGAAGGTTCAGGGTGTGTCCATGACCGAGAACAACCGTGAGGACTACGGCAGCTACAGCGTCGACGACGAGGACCAGTTGCAGCCGGAGGACACTCTGAACGACCGCGGTGTCGACGACCTGCTCGACGAGGGCTACTCGCCGCCGGAGAAGTGGTCGGCCGGCGAGGGGTTCGGCACGACGGCCGACGAGGCGCTGCAGGGTGAGTCGCTGGACCAGCGGCTGGCCCAGGAGGAGCCCGACACGGACCCGTACGCCGAGGACGACGAGAACGTCGGCGGCCCCGAGGTCGGTACCGAGCGCTCCGGCCGCCTGGTCGCGCCCGACGAGGGCGCGCACTCCGACGAGGACGACGAGCTGACCGCCACCGACGTCGGCTTCGACGGCGCCGCGGCGAGCGCCGAGGAGGCGGCCGTCCACGTCGTCAGCGACGACGAGCCCTTCGAGCTGGACGACGAGGACGAGTCCGACCTCGACTCGCTGCGCGACGTCGACCTGGGAGACGTGGGCGACCTGGAGGACTAGCTCCTGCGGGTGATGACGACCTCGCAGCCGCGGGACGGGACCAGGGTCACGTTGCGCGGCTGTGCTTTTTCGGGGGCTGGGCGGACCGGGCGTACGTCGTACTGCGACAGCACCGCGCGGAGGATCTCCGTCGACTCCAGCAGGGTGAAGCCGGCGCCGATGCAGCGGCGGGCGCCGCCGCCGAAGGGGATCCAGGTGGACGGCGCGGGCGGGTCTTCGGAGAGGAAGCGGGCCGGGCGGAAGACCGGGGCGGCGGGGTAGTTCTCGGGGTCCTCGTGGACCAGGCCGATAGCCGCCATGATCGTGGTGCCGCGGGGGAGGCGGTAGCCGGCGATGTCGACCGTTTCGGTGACGCGGCGGCCGACCTGGTAGACGACCGGGTGCAGCCGCATCGACTCCTTCGTGATCGCCTCCAGCCGCTCGTCGTCGCCCTCGTCGGCGGCCTGCTGACCGGCCGCGAGCTCCTGCGGCATCCGGGCCAGCTCGTGGAACGCCCAGGCCAGCGCCGTCGCGGTCGTCTCGTGCCCGGCGAGCAGCAGCGTCACCAGCTGGTCGCGCAGCTCCACGTCCGACCACTCGCCCGCGGCCAGCAGCCGGCTGAGGACGTCGTTGCGTCCGGCATCGTCCGTACGCCGGCGCGCGATCTCGTCGTACAGGATCTCGTCGACGCGCCGCTGGGTCTCCAGGTACGTGCGCCACGGCGGGTACTTCAGCAGCCGCGGGTAGAACGCGCCGAGCATCGTCAGCGGCCGGACCTCGACGATCTTCTCCACCAGCGGCCGCAGCTCGTTCAGCCGGGTCGAGTCGGTGACGCCGAAGACGACCTGCAGGATCACCTCGAGCGTCAGCGTGCGCATCCGGTCGTGCATCCGGAACGGCGTCCCGACCGGCCACGTCTGCACCTCCGCGCGGGCCAGCTGGCCGATCATGTCGGCGTACCCGCGCAGTGCGTGGCCGAGGAACGCGGGCATCAGCTGCCGCCGCATCCGGGCGTGGTCCTCGTCGTCGATCAGCAGCAGCGAGTGCTCGCCCATGATCGGCGCGAGCACCTCGTTGCCCTCGCCGGCGTGCATGACGCTCGGCGGCGTGGTGAAGACGTCGCGGATGTGCTCGGGCCGGCTGAGCACCACGCAGACCCGGCTGGACGGGACGAGCCGGATCGTGAACGTGTCGCCGTACCGGGCGCGCATCCGGGGGAAGAACGTCTTGCGGTGCCCGGCGAACAGCACCGTCTGCACCAGCGTCGGCAGCTTCGGGCCGGGCGGCAGGGTGCGGGCGGTCTGCCGGTCGAGCGTGCGGGCACCGAGCAACGGTGTCGGCGTCATGC
Source organism: Kribbella sp. NPDC104740 (assembly GCF_055583505.1). NCBI lineage: Bacteria > Bacillati > Actinomycetota > Actinomycetes > Propionibacteriales > Kribbellaceae > Kribbella > Kribbella sp. NPDC104740. The sequence continues at coordinate 598,975 of NZ_JBVJNV010000001.1, forward strand.
CACCTCCCGAGGTGAGTGCGGCAACGCTACGACAGCCAGGTGAACGTCAGCTTGCGTCGTACGCCGCCAGCGCCGCGACGAGCCGCGGGAGGTCGTCGGCCTGCGTCGGATCGAGGCCGGTGAGCCGCGCGACCTGACGCAGCCGGTAGTCGACGGTGTTCGGGTGGACGTGCAGGTCGGTCGCGGTCTGGCGGCGGTTGCGGCTGTTCGCGAGGTAGCAGCGCAGCGTCGCCAGCAGGTCGGCGCGGTCGGTGAGCGGCTGCAGCAGTACGGCGAGCCGGTCGCGCGCCGGACTCGGGCGGCTGAGCTGGTACTCCAGCACGAGATCGTCGAGCCGGTAGACACCGGGCGGCCGCCGGTGGATCCGCACCACGTCGAGCAGGTCCCGGACCAGCTCGACGGCGGCGGGGACCTGGTCGGGCACAGCGGTCGACACGGCCAGGACGAGCTCCACACCGGCGGCCTTGCCGATCCGGGACCGCAGGAGGTCGAGGTCGGGCGCTGGAGCGGGCAGCAGAACGATGCCGTCGGTTACGGAGAGCGTGGCCATCGGAGGGCTGCCCGGTCCGCCGGTAGCGACCCGGTCGAGCTCCAGGCGGATCCGGCGGAGCTTGCGGCGGGCAACGATCTGGACGTCGACGCCGGGCTGCTGCTCGTCGGCGTGCGCGCCGTACGCGAGCCCGAGGACGGCGTACTCCGCGGGCAGCTGGAGACCGGTGCGGCGGGCGGTCTCGGCCGCGGGACCGCCGTCGAGCAGCGTGGTGAGCAGCGACTGGCGACCGGCCTGCTCCTCGCCGGCGATGATCTGGCGCTCCTCGAAGTAGCTGGCCGAGACGGTCGCGGTGACCTGCTGGAGGAAGTCGAGGATCAGCCGGTTGAGGGCGAGCGCGTCGGGGAGCTCCTCGGGCCGGAAACCGTCGGCGACGAAGTCCGCGCAGACCCGCCCGCCGAGGTGGTACGCCGCCAGCAGCGCCTCCAGCGGGACACCCTCCTCGGCGCGCCTGGCGGCCGACTCGCGGAGCGGTTCGAGGGTCGCGCCGGTCGGGATCACGCCGGTGCGGAAGGTCTCGGCGAACGCGCGCAGCGTGCGCTCGGTGATCTGGCGGATGTCGCCCTGCAGCTCCTCGCGCGGGAGCTGCGCGTAGAGCGGGATGCTGCCGACGAGATGCTCGAGGACCTGGTCGGCGAGCCGGCTCAGGTGGCCGGTGAGGATCCGGTCGACGGGGATCCCGCCGGCCGTCAGCTTGTGATCCGTCACAACGATCAGCCCCGGAAGTCTGGGTCGCGCCCCAGCGACCTGGAGCGGCTTTGTGCTGGAACATTACCTGCAAGTATTCGGTGATCGTACGACTGCGAAGGGTGATGAGGATGCGACGAGGACGATGGGTGGCGGCGCTCGCGGCCGGCGTACTGGTGGGTGGGGCGGTCGCGGGACCGGCTCAGGCGGCCGATCCGCTGGAGTACGTCGCGCTGGGCGACTCGTCGGCCGCGGGGCCGCTGATCCTGCCGCAGATCGACCTGGCCTGCCTGCGCTCGTCGGCCAACTACCCGCACGTCGCCGCCAAGGCGCTCGGAGCGCGGCTGACCGACGTGACCTGCTCGGGCGCGGTGATCCCGGACTTCACCGGAAAGCAGTTCGGCTTCGTGCCGCCGCAGTTCCGCTCGCTGTCGGCGTCGACGGACGTGGTCACGGTCGCGATCGGCGGCAACGACACCGGGCTCGTCGCGGCCGCGCTCTCGTGCATCAACCTGCTGCCGCCGCCGGCCGGTACGTCGTGCAAGAGCCGCTTCACCGCGGGCGGCGTCGACCAGCTCGCCGCGCGGATCACGGCGACCGCGCCGGCGTTCGGCCAGGCGCTCGCGCAGATCCGTCAGCTCGCGCCGAACGCGAAGATCCTGGTCACCGGCTACGGCACGTACGTCCGCCCGAACGGGTGCTGGCCGACCGTCCCGGTCTGGGGCGTCGATGCCAACTACCTGCAGGCGACCATCGACCGCCTCAACCAGATGCTCGCCGAGCAGTCGGCCGCGCATGGTGCCCAGTACGTCGACCTGCGGACGCCGAGCGTCGGGCACGACGCGTGCGCGCCGATCGGCACGCGGTGGTTGGAGGGGCTGGTCCCGAGCTCGGTCGCCGCGCCTCTGCACCCGAGCGCCCAGGGCATGGCCGCGTTCGGGAAGATCGTCGCCGGAGCGGCGCGATGATGCGCGGCCGACTCGCAACCTGCGTGCTCGCCGTGCTGCTCGCCGCAGCGCCTCCGGCGCTCGGCGCAGCGGCGGCGCCTGCGCCGCCGGCAGCTGCAGTTGATCCGGCTTGGGCCGGCCCCGGCCCCAGCGCCGTGAAGACCCAGATCCTCGCGGCGCACACCCTCTACTACCCGGCGACCATCTCCGGCCGAGCTCCTGTGGTTGTCTGGGGCAACGGAACCGGCGCCGTACCGGGCATCTACAGCGGACTCCTCCGCCATCTGGCCAGCCACGGCTTCATCGTCGCCGCCGCGAACACCACCATATCCGGCACCGGCGCGGAGATGCGCGCGGGCATCGACCTGCTGGCGACCCTCGACCAGCAAGCCGGCAGCGACCTCCACCAGCACGTCGACCTCGACCACGTCGGCGCGGCCGGGCACTCCCAAGGCGGTCAGGGTGCGATCAACGCCGGCGCGGACGCCCGCATCGACACCACGATCCCGCTGCAACCCGGCCCGCTCGCGGCGCCGGCGAACCTGAAGAGCCCGAGCCTGTTCCTCTCCGGAGCCGCCGACACGGTCGTCCCCGCCGCGCTGGTCGCCGGCATGTGGCAGAAGGCACCGGCCCCGACCGTCTACGCGTCGCTCAAGGGCGCCACCCACATGGAGCCGACCGGTGACGGCGGCGGCTTCCGTGGTGTCGTCACCGCATGGTTCGCCTACCAACTGAAGAGCAACCCCCAGGCGGCGCGCGAGTTCACCGGCCCGAACTGCGGCCTGTGCACCGACTCCGCCTGGACCGACGTCCGCCGGAGATAGCGAAGGGGCCCCGGGCAACAACTCCCGGGGCCCCGACCAGCTAGATCAGGCCCGCTTGAACCGCAGCGTCAGGATCTGGAACGGACGCAGCGCGACCGCCACTCCACCGTCGGCCAGCTCACGGTCGGCCAGCGGCCGCTCGAGCAGGTCGACCTCGGTGACCGATGCCGCGGCGAAGCCCGGCGTCACGGTCGCCCGCGACTTGCCCCCGCTCGACTCGTACAGCCGGACGACGACGTCGCCCGACTGGTCGTCGGCCAGCTTGACCGCCTCGACGATCACGTTGCCGTTGCTCACCTCGAACAGCGGGGCAACACCCTCGGCGCCGGTGACGACGCGCTCGGGCAGGTTGATCCGGTAGCCCTCCTCGATCGCCTCCGGGATCCCGGCGCCGACGACCAGCGCGTGGTTGACCACGTGCAGGCCCTGGTCGGTCTTCGGGTCGGGGAAGCGCGGAGCGCGAATCAGCGACGTACGGATGGTGGTCGTGGTGCCACCGTCCTCCCGCGCGGTCCGGTTCACGTCGTGGCCGTACGTCGAGTCGTTGACCACGGCGACGCCGTAGCCGGGCTCGCCGACGTGCACCCAGCGGTGCGCCGCGATCTCGAACTTCGCCGCGTCCCACGAGGTGTTGGTGTGGGTCGGCCGGAAGATGTGCCCGAACTGGGTCTCCGAGGCCGACCGGTCGGCGTGCACGTCGACCGGGTACGCCGCCTTGAGGAACTTCTCCGACTCGTGCCAGTCCATCGCGGTCTCGATGTCGACCCGCTTGGTGCCCGGCCGCAGCCGCAGCGTCTGGGTGACCGTGGAGCGGTTGAAGGACCGCTTGACCACCACGGTCGCGACGCCGTCGACGGAGCTGAAGTCGACCGAGTCGACCTCGGTGACGTCGCGGACGTTGTTCTTGTAGAACGAGTCGACGTCCCAGGCGTCCCAATGGTTCGGGGTGTCGACGTGCAGCTGCAGCAGGTTCGCCGCGGTGCCGGGGGCCACGACCTCGCGGTCGGCCGCGACGTCGTACAGGGAGGTGATCAGGCCGCGCTCGTCGACGGTGACCCGGATCAGGCCGTTGTCGAGGACGTTGCCGTCGATCGTCGCCGCCTGGCCCTCGCCGGCCGCGATGCCCGCGCCCAGCCCGGCCACGCCACCACGGGTGTGCGGTGCGGCGTTGAAGACGATCTGCGCGTCACCGGAGCCGGCCAGCGCCTGCTGGGCCTTCGCGATGATCGCCTCGAGCTCCTCGGCCAGCCGCGCGTACGTCGCCTCGGCCTCGCGGTGCACCCAGGAGATCGACGAGCCGGGCAGGATGTCGTGGAACTGGTTCAGCAGCACGGCCTTCCAGATCCGGTCCAGGTCGGCGTACGGGTAGACGTCGAGCTTGCCCGCCACCACGGCCGCCGCCGACCAGAGCTCGGCCTCGCGGAGCAGGTGCTCGCTGCGCCGGTTGCCCTGCTTGGTCTTGGCCTGCGAGGTGTACGTCGCCCGGTGGATCTCCAGGTAGAGCTCACCGGACCAGACCGGCGCGTGCTCGGCGTACTCCTCCTCGGCGGCGCTGAAGAACTCGGTCGGGGACTCGATGGTGACCCGCGGCGAGGACTCCAGGTTGGCCACCCGGCGGGCGGTCGCGACGAACTCGCGGGTGGGGCCGCCACCGCCGTCGCCGTACCCGAACGGGACCAGCGAGCGGGTCGCGGCGCCGTTCTCCTGGAAGTTGCGCTGGGCGTGCGCCAGCTCGCGACCGGACAGGTCGGAGTTGTAGGTGTCGATCGGCGGGAAGTGGGTGAAGATCCGGGTCCCGTCCAGGCCTTCCCAGTTGAAGGTGTGGTGCGGGAAGCGGTTCTCCTTGTTCCAGGAGATCTTCTGGGTCAGGAACCACTTCGAGCCGGACAGCTTGACCAGCTGCGGCAGCGCTGCGGTGTAACCGAACGAGTCCGGCAGCCAGACCTCCTGGGTGTCGATGCCGTACTCGTCCAGGAAGAACCGCTTGCCGTGCACGAACTGCCGGGCCAGCGCCTCGCCGCCGGGCAGGTTGGTGTCGGACTCGACCCACATGCCACCGACCGGGACGATGGTGCCCTCGGCAACGGCCTTCTTCAGCCGCTCCCAGACCTCGGGGTAGTTGTCCTTCACCCAGGCGTGCTGCTGGGCCTGCGAGAACGCGAAGACCAGCTCCGGGTACTCCTCGGCCAGCGTGGCGACGTTGGAGACGGTCCGGGCGACCTTGCGGCGGGTCTCGCGCAGCGGCCAGAGCCACGCCGAGTCGATGTGCGCGTGGCCGACGGCGGACAGCTGGTGCGCGCTGGCGTGCGCCGGACGGCTCAGTACGTCGGTGAGCTGCGCGCGGGCGTCGGCGGCGGTGCCGGCGACGTTCTCGTAGTCCAGGGCGTCCAGGGCGCGGCTCAGCGCGCGCAGGATCTCCCGGCGCCGCGGCTCCTGCGGCGACAGCTCCTTCTGCAGCCCGTCCAGCGACTCCAGGTCGAGGATCAGGTTCCAGACGTCGGCGTTGAACACGGCCAGGTCGGCGCGGGTCAGCTGGTAGATCGGGGTCTCGCCGCGCTTGGCGCCGATGTCGACCTTGGCGTAGGCGTTGTCGAGCGGGATCTCCGGGTTCGCGGCGCCCTCGACGTAGAAGGTGATCTCGTCACCCGGCTGGGCGGCGGTGCCGTCCGGGCCGAGGATCGACAGCGGCGCGTAGGTCTGCCGCGGGTGCAGGCCCTTCAGCGGTACGCCGGAGGTGGTGTGCACCAGGCCCTCGCAGGAGAAGCCCGGGCCGCCGCTGAAACCGAGGTCGATGACGGCCTCGATCTCGGAGCCGGCCCACTCGGCCGGAACGGTGCCGCTGAACTTGAACCACGCGGTGCCCCAGGCGGGACCCCAGGGCAGGCCGATCTCGGCCGGCTCGAACGTCTGGGCCAGCGCCTCGGCGGGGGACACCGGCTCACCCGGGGCGTGCCACACCTCGATGGCCAGCGGGACGGCGGCGCCGTAGACCGCGGGGCGGATCCGCTCCCGCAGGGCGCGCTTGAGCCGCTCCTCGATCAGTTGTCGGTCGTCGTGCACGAAATCATCCTCCGCTGACGGGGTTCCGCGGCCATCCAGGCCGACTGTGTTGACAACGCTGTCACACAATCCCGGGGCCCGTCCAGACGCAAACCGCTCCGCAGCCCCCTCCCAGCACCACTTTGGGCACCGGCCAGTCACTCCCGGGCCCGATTTCTGGCTGAACGGTGCTCGAAGTCGCCGGAGCTGGACGTGGGGTGAGCAGTCGTGACCGGACCGCGATGGCATCCGCACCCTGAGCCCGACTAGGTTGTCCCCATGGATCGTCCCCGCCTGCTGACCCGCCGCCACGCGCTGGGACTGGGGGCCGCGGCCGCCGGGTCCCTGCTCCTCCCGGGCTGCTCCCGCGGCCGCTCCGACGAGCCGGCTCCCGCCGGACCCGCCAGGTTCGCCACCGGTAACGAGGGCGGCGTGTACGCCGTGTACGGCGCCGGCCTGGCCAAGCTGGTCACCGAGCAGACCGGTGTGGAGATGAAGCCGGTGATGACCGACGGCTCGGTCGCCAACCTGCGGATGCTCGCCGCCGGGAGCGCGGACATCGGCTTCAGCCTGTCCGACTCGGCGCTGGACGCCTGGGAGGGGACCCCGGGCACGGCGTTCCGCAGCGGCGCGCTGAAGAGGTTCACGGCGCTGGCCCGGACGTACGACAACTACGTGCACGTGGTGGTCCCGACCTCGTCGCCGATCGACACCCTGGACGACCTGAAGGGCAAGGTCGTCAGCGTCGGGCCGGTCAACTCCGGCACCCGCGTGGTGGCGCTGCGGATCCTGCAGACCGCGGGGATCAGCGTGCAGCAGAAGACGCTCGGCCTCGAGGCCGCGGTGCAGGGCCTGCAGGACCGGCTCACCAACCCGAAGAAGGGCATCGACGCGCTGATCTGGAGCGGCGGCCTGCCGACCAAACCGATCCTGGACCTGCAGAAGTCGATCGGGTTCAAGCTGGTCGACATCGGCGCCACCGCGCAGCAGATCGCCAGCAAGCGCTTCGGCGGCTACGTGCTGTCGTCGATCCCGCCGTCGGTGTACCAGCTGTCGACGTCGGTGCCGACGCTCGCCGTACCGAACTACCTGCTGGCCCGGAAGAACCTGTCCGACGCCTGGGCCTGGTGGACGCTGAGCACGATGTTCCGCCGGCAGGCCGACCTGATGGCCATCCACCCCGAGGCCGGCTCCCTGGACGCCCGCTCCGCGATCGCGACGATGCCGATCCCGCTGCACCCGGCGGCAGAGCGCTGGTACAAGGAGAACCACGTCTGAGAACGCCGAAAGGGCGGTGGAGGCCGTTGCCTCCACCGCCCTTTCGTGTGTCTGAAGGACTCAGTCCTCGTAGTCGTCGATCAGCGGGACCCGGACCTCGATCACCAGACCGCCACCGATCGGCGGGCGGGCCACCACCCGGCCACCCACCCGGGCGGCCTCGGAGCGGACGATCGCCAGGCCGAGCCCGGTGCCGGGCATCTCCCGGTGGTGCGCGCTGCGCCAGAACCGCTCGCCGACCTTCTTCAGGTCGCGCGATCCGAGCCCGAGCCCGTGGTCGCGCACCGACATCACCACCTCGGTGCCGTCCCGGGTGACCGAGACCTCGACCGGCGGGGCGCCGTACTTGCTGGCGTTGTCGAGCAGTACGTCGAGGATGTCGTCGACCTCGAGCTCGGCGGCGACCCCGCCCGGGACCATCTCGCCGATGATCAGCTCCAGGTCGTCGGCGGCGTACACGGCCTTCCAGCCGACCAGACGCTCCTTGACGGCCTGCGCGAGGTCCAGGGGTGCCTCGCTGCCCTCGACGTCGCCCGGGCGGTCGGAGCCGGCCAGGCGGGACAGCCGCTGGACGATCCGGCCGAGCCGGTCGATGTCGCTGAGCGCGAACCGCGCGGTCGGCGACAGCCGGGACAGGCCCTCGATGTGGATTCTTGCCGAGGTCAACGGTGTCCGGAGCTGGTGCGAGGCGTCGGCGACGAACTCACGCTCGCGCTGACGGGCCTGGTGCAGGCTGAGCGCCATCGAGTTGAAGCTGTCGCCGAGCCGGCGCAGCTCCGGCGCGCGGCCGTCGGTGGAGACCCGGGTGTCGAGCGCGCCACGGGTGACCTGGTGGGTGGCGTTGTCCAGGTCGTTCAGCGGCCGGAGCACCCAGCGGGTGACCGGGCGAACGATGCCGATGACAACGGCTCCGACCGAGATCAGCAGTCCGCCGAGCAGCAGGAGCAGACCGTTCTGGACGTCCTGGCGGCCCTTCTCGGTCGGTACCCGCAGCACCGAGGCGCCGAGCACACGGCCGTTGTTCACCACCGGGCGGGAGACGACCATCTCGCCGGACTGCCAGGGCCACAGCGCCTTCGGCTCGGCCGGCAGCCGGCCGGACAGGGTGCTGTCCAGGACCAGCTTGATGTCCGGGTCCTTCACGTCCACGCCGGAGCGCGAGGTGGCGACCACCCGGCGGTCGACGTCGACGACGAAGACCGGGGTGTTGTAGAGCTCGTGGTAGCGGACCGCCAGCTCGCGCAGGGTGGCGATGTCACCGGACTGCAGCGGCGACTCGGCCATGGTGGCGAACCAGTCGGCGTCGTTGCTGCGCGACAGGAACAGGTTGCGGGTGGTGTTGGTCGCGATGAAGTTGGCCAGCGGCACGGCCGCGACGATGGCCAGGATGGCGACCAGGGGGACGAGGGACTGCAGCAGGCGACGGCGCAACGGTCAGTCCGAACCGAGTCTGTAGCCGACGCCGCGGATCGTCTGGACCAGCTCGGGGCGGCCCAGTTTGGCCCGCAGGCTGGCGACGTGGACGTCCATCGTCCGCGAGGACGCCTCGAAGACGGACTGCCAGGCGTACAGCGCGACCTGCTCACGCGGCACCACCCGGCCGTGGTGCGCGGCCAGCACAGCTAGCACGTCGAACTCCTTGCGGGTCAGGCTGATGGGCTTGTCGGCGACCTGGACGGTGCGGGCCTCGATGTCCACGGTCAGGTCGCCGACTGTCACCCGGGGGCGGGGTTGGAGCAGTCCGGTACGGCGCAGTACGGCGTCGATCCGGGCCAGCAGCTCGGAGATCGCGAACGGCTTCACCACGTAGTCGTCGGCCCCGCTGCGCAGGCCGCGGACCCGGTCGGCCGCCTCCCCGCGCGCGGTGACCGCGATCACCGGGACGTCGGACACGGTCCGGATCTGCCGGCAGACGTTGATGCCGTCGCCGTCGGGCAGTCCGAGGTCGAGCAGGACCAGGTCGCCGGGGTCGGCCGCGAGGGCGTCGGCGGCGGTCCGGACGTGCGTCACCATCAGCCCGTACCGGCGCAGCGCGGGTATCAGCGCATTGGCGATGTCGAGATCGTCTTCGACCAACAGGATCCGCACCGCGCCGCTCATGCCGTGATCGTAGGGCAGGAGACGCTCACATGTGTCAGATCTTGGTAAAGACGTAATCACGTGACTGCGTGCCGTGGTCGGCGACACTAGTCTCCGACCACGGGAGGGAACCGGACAATGACTGTGGGTGTTGGTACGGGGGGCGGCACCGCCGCGCTCTCCGACGCCGAGCTGGCCGAGTACGAGCAGGAGAAACCCGCTCGGCGGCTGCGGCCTGCCCTGGATCTGGTGATCTCGGTCTGGTGCGCGGTGGTCAGCGTCGGCGTCCTGCTCCAGGTGTTCTTCCCGCTGTCGGCCGGCACGCAGTACTACTTAGTGATTTTTCTCGCAGCGGTTCTCCCGATCACTTTGTTGTGCTATCGGGGCTGGAAGGTGCCGGCCTTCCTGAACCCGTTCAAGGGCCGCACCCACGACGACCCGGGGATCCTGGACTGGGTCCTGGCCGCGGTCGCGCTGGTCGTCTGCCTCTACCCGCTGCTCGACTTCGACGGCTTCCTCGAGCGCCGCCAGGCGCCGACCTCGACCGACGTCCTGGTCGGCGCGCTGCTGCTGATCCTGCTGCTCGAAGCCTGCCGCCGTACGACGGGCTGGGTGCTCCCGCTGTTCAGCCTGCTCTTCATCGCCTACGCCTACTACGGCGGCTACCTGCCCTACACCTGGTCGCTCGCGCACCAGGGCTTCAACTTCGACGCGATCATCGCCCAGTTCACGATGGGCACGGCCGGCTTCTACGGCACCCCGCTCGGCGTCGCCGCCAGCTACATCGTGCTGTTCACCATCTACGGCGCCGTGCTCGACTACTCCGGCGCCGGCAAGTTCTTCATCGACCTGTCCTTCGCCGCGTTCAAGCGCAGCCGGACCGCTCCCGGCCGGACGGTGACGCTGGCCGGCTTCCTGCTCGGCAGCGTCTCCGGCTCCGGTACGGCGACCGCCGTCTCGCTCGGCACCGTGTCCTGGCCGATCCTGCGCCGCGCGGGCTACCCACCCGAACCGGCCGGCGGCATGCTCGCCGCCGCGGGCATCGGCGCGATCCTGTCCCCGCCGACGCTCGGCGCGGCCGCGTTCATCATCGCCGAGTTCCTCCAGGTCTCGTACCTGACGGTGCTCGGCTTCGCGGTGATCCCGACCATCCTCTACTACCTGGGCATCCTGCTCGCGATCGAGATCGACGCCCGCCGGCACGGCACCACCTCGGCCGAGACCTCGACCCAGTCGGCCCGCAAGCTGCTGCTCCGGTTCAGCTACCACTTCCTCTCGCTGTTCGTGATCATCGGCTTCATGGCGGTCGACGTGCCGCCGTTCAAGGCCGTCGTGTACGCCGTACTGCTGCAGATCGTGCTGTCCTTCCTCGACCGCGAGCACCGGCTCACCCCCGGGCCGCTGTTCAAGGCGCTTGCCCAGGGCACCCGATCGGTGCTGCCGGTGGCGGCCACCTGCGCGACCGCGGGCGTGATCGTCGCGGTCACCACCCAGACCGGGCTCGGGCTGAACCTGGCCGAGATCATCGTCGAGGCCGGCCGCGGCGTCACCGACGACCCGACCGTGATCCTGATCCTGACCGTGGCGCTGTCGGCGATCGCCGTGCTGATCCTCGGTCTCGCGGTGCCGGTCACCGCGTCGTTCATCATCGCCGCGGTGATCATCGCGCCGGCGCTGGTGCAGCTCGGCGTCACCCAGGCCGAGGCGTACATGTTCATCTTCTACTACGCCGTCCTGTCCGAGGTGTCGCCGCCGACCGCGCTGGCCGCCGTGGCCACCTCCGCGATCACCGGCGGCCGGACGATGGCGACGATGTGGCAGGCCTGGAAGTACACGCTGCCGGCCTTCCTGGTCCCGTTCGCGTTCGTGCTCACCGAGAACGGCGCGCACCTGCTCGGTCAGGGATCGTTCGTCGGCATGGTCTGGACGCTGGCGGTGTCGATGCTGGCGGTCGCGGCGCTGGCCGTGGTCACCGGCGGCTGGATCCTGGTCGCCACCAGCTGGGTCGAGCGGGCGCTCTGCGTCCCGGCCGCGCTGCTGCTGCTCTACCTGGCGCCCGTAACCATCGCCGCCGGAATCGGTTTGCTACTTGTTGCCGTCGTCATCAACCTGGTCCGGCGGCAGCGCCAGGCCGGACAACCGGAAGGATCCGTCACTTCATGAGAATCCGACGCCTCCCCGTCGCCGTACTCGCCCTCGCCGCCTCGGTGTCGCTGGTGGCCTGCGGCGGGCAGCGTGAACCCGAGGCCGGTGGCGCCGGGACCGACGGTGGCCGGCTGACGATTGCCACCGGCAACACCACCGGCGTGTACTACCAGCTCGGTGGCGCGCTCGCCTCGGTGATCTCGGACAAGGTCGAGGGCTACCGGGCCACCGCCAGCGAGACCGGCGCCTCGGTGCAGAACGTGCAGGGCCTGGTGGCCGGCAACTACGACATCGCGTTCTCGCTCGGCGACACCGCCGCCGACGCGGTCAAGGGCCAGAACAGCTTCCAGCAGCCGCAGGACGTGGTCGCGCTGACCCGGCTCTACCCGAACTACACCCAGGTCGCGGTCCGGTCCGGCGCGGGGATCACGAAGTTCGCGGACCTGAAGGGCAAGCGGGTCTCGACCGGCTCGCCGAACTCCGGCACCGAGGTGATCGCGCGCCGGCTGCTCGAGGCGGCCGGGCTCGACCCTGCCAAGGACGTCACCGCGCAGCGGCTCGGCCTGCCCGAGTCCGTCGACGCGATGAAGAGCGGCTCGATCGACGCGCTGGTCTGGTCCGGCGGCATCCCGACCGGTGGCATCACCGACCTGACCACGAGCCTCGGCAAGGGCGTCCAGCTGATCCCGATCACGGACCTGCTGCCGGCGCTGACGACGAAGTACGGCACCATCTATGCCGAGGGCACCATCCCGGCGGCGGCGTACAAGCAGCCGGGCGACGTGAAGACGATCATCGTTCCGAACGTGCTGCTGGTCCGCAAGAACATGCCGGACGAGCTCGCCGAGAAGCTCACCAAGGTGATCTACGACAACAAGGACGCCCTGGTCCAGGTGAACGCGGCCGCCAAGGACATCACCCTGGAGACCGCCGCCCAGACCGATCCGGTTCCGCTGCACCCGGGCGCGAAGAAGGCGCTCGAGTCCCTCAAATAACTGCACAGCTCGCTCTCCCCCGCACACCAGGCGCAGCGGGGGAGGGCGCCGGGTCCCATCTCCGCTCGTAGGCGCGACGGAGGCGGGAACCACACCTTCTCCGCTTCCAGGCGCTGTGGAGAAGGCCCCGCTCCCGCCACAACCAGGCGCAGTGGCAGGAGCACGATCGGGCCGGTCCGCGGGAGGCATCCCTCGGGCCGGTCCGATCACTTGTTTCAGCTGTCCTGGTCCTCCGGGATCTTGGCGCCGCGCAGGTAGTGCGACAGGGCCGAGTCGCGCTTGGGGTGGGCGTGGTAGTTCATCGGTACGACGCGACCTTCCGCGCTGTCCCACGCGGTGTCCGCGACCCGCCACATCCGGTGCGCCATCCGCCCGGCCATCCCGGTGTGCGGCGAGAACGGGTGCGCCCGGGTCGGCGCGACCTCCTCGGCGCTCAGCAGCCGCTCGGTCAGCGCGCTGACCTCCTCGCCGCCGAGCGTGTCGCACAGCTGCCGGCTGTACTCGGTCTCCATCCGCTCGTGCTCGTCGAGCTGGCGGTCGAGCACCCGCCAGACCTCGTCGGCCCGCAGGTGCAGCACGCGGCTGTCGCCGTACTGGCGGGCCTTCAGGAACCGCAGCGAGCGCTCGAGCTGCTTGGCGTTGCCGACGTACGCGGAGACCAGGTACCGCCCGTCGGGCAGGCGCCGGACCTTCGGCAGCAACACGTCCTCCGCGGCGGCCAGGTGCTGGGCCGCGATCGCGTAGAACCAGTCCGTCTCGTGCCGCCGGTGCGGCAGGCTCGCGTCCGGTTCGTGGGCCGGCTCGGCCAGTTCACGGATCTTCCCGTGCTCGTAGCCGAGCGCCACTTCAAGAGTAGAAGCGGTCATCGAAACCACCTCCTGGGGGTTCTCCCCAGCGTGCGCCCGCTCCCCACCACGCGCAACCGCACGTGATCGGACCGTGAGCGGCTCGGGCGCGCCGAGCCGCTCACCGAGGTGTTTCTAGTGGTCCGAGCTCTTCTTCCACAGGTTGATGCCGGCCTCGACCGCGTCCGCGTCGATGGCGTCGAGCTCCTCCTGGCTGAACTTCAGGTTCTTCACCGTGGCCAGGTTGTCCTCGAGCTGCGCGACGCTGGAGGCGCCGATCAGCGCGCTGGTGACCCGGTCGTCGCGCAGCGTCCAGGCCAGCGCGAGCTGCGCGACGGACTGGCCGCGCTGCTTCGCGATCTCGTTCAGCGCGCGGACGTGCTTCAGGGTCTCCTCGGTGAGCATGTCGGTGCTCAGCGACTTGCCCTGCGCGGCGCGCGAGTCGGCCGGGATGCCGTCCAGGTACCGGTCGGTCAGCATGCCCTGGGCCAGCGGCGAGAACGCGATCACGCCGACACCGAGCTCACCGACGGCGTCCAGCAGGTCCTCCTCGATCCAGCGGTTCAGCATCGAGTACGACGGCTGGTGGATCAGCAGCGGCGTACCGAGGTCGGCCAGGATCGCCGCCGCCTCGCGGGTCTTCTCCGCGGAGTACGACGAGATGCCGGCGTACAGGGCCTTGCCGGAGCGGACGGCCGCGTCGAGCGCGCCCATCGTCTCCTCGAGCGGGGTGTCGGGGTCGAAGCGGTGCGAGTAGAAGATGTCGACGTAGTCCAGGCCCATCCGGTCCAGCGACTGGTCGAGCGAGGCGAGCAGGTACTTGCGGGAGCCGCCGCCCTGGCCGTACGGGCCCGGCCACATGTCGTACCCGGCCTTGGTCGACAGGATCAGCTCGTCGCGGTACTTCGCGAAGTCGCGCGCGAAGTGCGTCCCGAAGTTCGTCTCGGCCGAGCCGTACGGCGGGCCGTAGTTGTTCGCCAGGTCGAAGTGGGTGACGCCCAGGTCGAACGCGCGGCGCAGGATGTCGCGCTGCGTCGCGAACGGCTTGTCGTCACCGAAGTTGTGCCACAGACCCAGCGAGATGGCCGGCAGCTGCAGACCGCTGCGTCCCGTCCGCCGATAGGCCATCTGGTCGTCGTACCGGTTCTCAGCTGCTGTGTAGTCAGTCACGAATCTCAGTCTGCACCATGTCGTGACAAGACCGCGAACCCCTTGTATTCCAGCACAACCACCGTCGATCAGACCCAGAGATCCACCTTCTTGATCAGCCCGTCCCAGGGCGCCGGCGGGCTTGAGGCGACGAACCGCAGCACGCCCAGCACGCGGCTCGCGGGGGCCGCGGTCCAGTGCCGCCCGCCGTTGTGGGCTGGTCCGGTGAGGTTCGACAGGCGGCGTCACCCCAGTCGATCAGCGCCGCGAGCTGCCCGTCGTCGCCGACCATCAGGTTCTGCGAGGCGAGATCCCCGTGCAGCAGCACCTTCGGCGAGTTCTCGTCAAAGCGCTCGCGCAGCTCGTCCATCCAGCCCTGTAACCACCGCCCAGACTCGGCATCGAGACCGCCGCGCTCGACCAACTGCTCGGCTGCCCATCCCTCGCCTCCGCTGTCGTTCGGCACACGCTCTAACGCGCCGAGTCTTCCGCCTCCGGGGATGCCGCGGCAGGCCCACCGGTTTTCGCGCGAGATACTGCACCGATGCGAGTCGATCTGGATCCGGAAGTCGTCGATGGCCGCGTCATCTACTCCGCGCTGAACTCGGTGGTGGTCCCGCGACCGATCGCCTGGGTCTCCTCGGTCTCGGCGGACGGCGTACTGAACCTCGCACCGCACTCCTTCTTCACCGTCGCCTGCGTGCGCCCGCCGATGGTCCAGTTCACCTCGGTCGGCCGCAAGGACAGCCTGAACAACGTCGAGGCCACCGGTGAGTTCGTGGTCAACTTCGCCGCCGAGCCGCTCTTCGAGCAGATCAACGCGACCGCGACCAACTTCCCGCCGGGGATCTCGGAGTTCGAGGCCGTCGGCCTGACCACCGAACCCTCGACGACCGTCGCGGTGCCGCGCGTCGCCGAGTCCCCGGTCGCGATCGAGTGCACGCTGCACACCACCCTCGAGCTCGGCGACTGCACGGTCGTGATCGGGCGGGTCCGTCACATCGCCATCGCCGAGGACGTGATGGACGGCGACCACCCGGACATCCAGCGCCTCCGCCCGCTGGCCCGCCTCGGCAAGAACGAGTGGTCGACGATCGGCGAGATCCTCGACATCACCCGCATCCGCTACGACGACTGGCCGGGGCACTACGACCAGAAGTAGCTGACCTGGCAGGAGCTTCCCGCCTGCTCGAAGAAATCTTCTCCAGTGACCCATCCGGGTCGAGCACAGGTCCGAAGTCCGGGCATGACTGTGCGGCAGCGAGTACTCGGAGCGGTAGGTGGCCTGGTGGCCGCCGGAGCCGGCCTCGGGCTCGGCGAGCTGACCGCGGCGATCGCCGGCGGCACCTCACCGGTCGTTGGCGTCGGCACCCAACTGATCGACCTCGCGCCCGGCCCGGCCAAGGACTGGGCGGTGAAGAACCTCGGCACCGCCGACAAACCGATCCTGGTCGGCGGCGTACTGGTCGCGGTGGCCATCTTCGCGCTCGCCGCCGGAGCAATCGGCGTCAAGCGCCCCCGGGTCGCGCTCGGAATGACCGTCCTGCTGGGTTTGCTGGCCATCCTCGCAGCGGCCACCGGACGATCGCTGGCCTCCAACGGATTCGTCCGGGTGCTCCCCGGTGTGATCACGTTGCTGGTAGCAACGATCGGGATGTGGCTCGTACTACGGGCAGGCGGCTACCTGACCCGCAGAAAGCCCGAAGCCGAAGCCCCGGAGGGCTTCGACCGCCGCAAGTTCCTGGCGACGACGTTCGCCTTGGGCGCTGCGGGTGTCGCGGGCGGAGCGGTCGCTCGGTTCCTCCCGGACGGCGTCGACGAAGCAACTCGTCGCGGCATCCGCTTGCCCGTACCCGCGAGCCGGGCGAAGCCCTTACCCGCAGGCGTCTCCGCGGATGTCGCCGGCGTCAGCCCCTTCACCACCCCCAACAAGTCCTTCTACCGCGTGGACACGCTGCTCACCGTCCCGAAGGTCGACCCGCGCAACTGGGAGCTCCGCATCCACGGCATGGTCGACCGTGAGCTCCGGCTGAACTTCGCCGACCTGCTCAACCGCCGCGTGATCGAACGCGACATCACCCTGACCTGCGTCTCGAACGAGGTCGGCGGCCCGTACGTCGGCAACGCGCGCTGGATCGGCGTACCGATCGCTGAGATCCTCCGCGAGGCCGGCGTGCAGGACGGTGCCGACGCGGTGAAGTCCACGAGCGTCGACGGCCTGACCATCGGTACGCCGCTGCAGGCGCTGACCGACGGCCGGGACGCGATCTTCGCGATCGGTATGAACGGTGAGCCGCTGCCGTTCGACCACGGCTTCCCGGTCCGGATGGTCGTCCCCGGTCTGTACGGTTACGTCTCGGCGACCAAGTGGATCGTCGACTTCGAGGTCACCCGCTTCGACGACTTCAGCGCCTACTGGACCGACCGCGGCTGGTCGGTCGAGGCGCCGATCAAGACCTCGTCCCGCATCGACGTCCCCAAGGGCTTCGCCCGGATCAAGCCCGGCCCGGCGGTCGCCGCCGGGGTCGCCTGGGCCCAGCACCGCGGGATCGCCAAGGTCGAGGTCCAGGTCGACGACGGCCCCTGGCAACCCGCCCAGCTCGCGGACGAGGCCGGCATCGACATCTGGCGCCAGTGGACCTTCCGCTGGAACGCGACCCCGGGCAACCACACCCTCACCGTCCGGGCCACCGACCGGACCGGCCAAGTCCAGACCGCGGACCGTGCCGCTCCCCGCCCCAACGGCTCCAGCGGCCTCCACAACACGGTGGTGATGGTCGAGTAGCCACGCACAGAGCCCAAAACTTCCACAGAACAACGAACTTCTCGAAGTACTGATCCAGCACCACTCAAAGGAGAACGATCATCATGGCGAACACCCTCAAGCGCGTCACCATCTCCGCCGCGGCCGTTTCGTTGCTGTTCGCAACGGCTGCCTGTGGTGGCGGCGACGACACCGCCGGCAGCGGCAGCAACCCGTCGACCAGCACCTCCTCGACGCCGATGGACACCCCGAGCGCCACCCCGTCGGCCGACAACATGTCCGGCCTGGTCGGCCCGGGCTGCGCCGACTACGCCAAGGCCAACGCCACCGGCGCCGGCTCGATCGACGGCATGGCCGCCGCCCCCGTCGCGACCGCCGCGTCCGGCAACCCGCTCCTGAAGACCCTGGTCGCCTCGGTGTCGGGCAAGCTGAACCCGAAGGTCGACCTGGTCTCGACCCTCAACGGCGGCGAGTTCACCGTCTTCGCCCCGGTCGACTCGGCCTTCGCGAAGATCCCCGCCGCGACCATCAACACCCTGAAGACCGACAGCGCCCTGCTGACCAAGATCCTGACCTACCACGTCGTTCCGGGCCAGCTCGACCCGACCGCCGTCGTCGGCAAGCAGACCACCGTCGAAAAGGGCGCCGTCACCGTCACCGGCTCCGGCGACAACCTGATGGTCAACAACGCCAAGGTCATCTGCGGCGGCGTCAAGACCGCCAACGCCACGGTCTACCTGATCGACACGGTCCTGATGCCCCCGGCCGCCTGATCTGCGGCGCTCGCTGAGCCCGCCGGTAGCTCCCACCCAGGAGCTACCGGCGGGCTCGCGCGTATGCGGAAGCCGCCCGCGGCGCTGCGTATGCGGAGTTCACCGATGGGCTCGTGCACGTGAGCAGGCCAGCGGTGGGCCCGCGTGCTTAGGAGACCGAGCGGCGGGCCGCACACAAGGCAATCCAGCGGTGGGCTTGTGCGCGTGGAAGTCTGCGGTGGATCGCGCACATGAGGACCGGACGGCGGCTCACGTACGGGGAAGCCCGCGGTGGGCTCGCGCATGAGGAGCCAGTTGGGGCTCGCGCACGTGAGCAAGGCAGCGGTGGGCTCGTGCGCATGAGGAAGCCAGGCGCGGTCTCGTGCATCGGTTGAGCGCGGCCGTTGGCCGGGCGAGCAGAGTGCAGGGGCGATCTGTCGGGAGGGCGAAACGCAGTCATCACGTGGGTCTGCGGGTGTGGGCGCAGCGGCCGAACGCGACGGCGGCTGGCGAGATCCGGCAGCCGGGGAGCCCGGGAAGGCACGGCGCGTCGGGCGGTGGCGCGGGAGCGACACCGAGCGGCGCCCAGCGGTGGGCTCAGGCACATGCGTAGGCGAAGGGCGGGCTCGCGTGTGAGGAGCCGGCGGCGAGCTCGTGGGGCTGGTTGAGCGCAACTGTTGGTCGGGAGGGCAGGGCGACCTGGGGGAAGTTGGAAGGCAGGCAGCCAGCTGGACCGCGGATGCGGGTGCAGCGGCCGAGCCATATGACGGGTGGCGGAACCCAGCAGGCGGTGAACGCGGGTAGGAAGGTCGCGCCAGTGGCGAGGTGAGAGTCTCGACGGCAGTACACCGTCCCGCGATGAGGCGGGGACAGGGACGGCAGCGTGCGTCGTCCTGCGTTGGGACAGGGGACGCCGTCGGGTGGTGATGGGGGCAGGGGCGGGACCGGTTCGTCCGGGGTGCGCACGGGTGTAGGGGGCGGCGGTGGGCTTGCGCGTGTGAGGAAGTGGGCGGCGGGCGGGCTCGCGCACGGGTGGAACGCAGAGGTGGGCTCGGAGGTGTGAGGAAGCGAGCGGTGGGCGAGCTCGCACACAGGTGGGACCCAGAGGTGGGCTCGGGGTGTGAGGAGCCGGTCGCGGGCTCATGGCGGTGTGGAGAGCGGTCAGTTGTTGAACGAGGTGCCTGGTGAGGCGGCGAAGTGCGCCGCAGACGTCCGTGTGACGGCTGGGGAACGAGTGGTCGGTGAGTGCGTTGCTGGCTGGCGTCGCGTTCGTTGGATGGTCGTGGCGTGGTGTGTGTTTGTTGCCTAGGGCTCCGATCTGCGCATCGTGGGGGTCACTCGGCGTGGTGGCGGTGTTGGGTTTTGTTGGCTGCGGTGATGATTGCTTGGACTGAGAGGGCGACGTCTGCCTCGGTGGTGAGGTGGTTGGAGACTGAGATTCGCATGTAGCGGCGGTTTTGCCAGGTGGTGCCGCCCATCCAGCAGGTGCCGGAGGTTTGGATTTCGGTGATTACTTCGTCGGTTGTGGTGTTGGAGCCGAAGGAGACCAGGACCTGGTTGAGGACTACCTGGTTGGCGATTTCGTAGCCGGCTTCTTCTAGTTGCGTGGCGAAGGAGCGGGCTAGGGCGCAGGTGCGGGTGACGAGGTCTTGGACGCCTTTGCGGCCTAGTTCTTGGAGGGCGGCCCAGGCGGCTAGGCCTCGGGCTCGGCGGGAGGATTCTAGGGCGTAGTCGCCTGGTTCGGGTTCGCCGGAGGCGACGAGGTACGAGGCGCTGTAGGAGAGGGCGTCGGCGTGTGACTTGGGGTGGGCGGAGAAGACGAAGCCGCTGTCGTACGGGAGGTTCAGCCATTTGTGGCCGTCGCAGGCCCAGGAGTCGGCGCGGTCCAGGCCGGTGACCTGGTGGGCGTGGGTGGGGCTGGCCGCCGCCCAGAGGCCGAAGGCGCCGTCGATATGGGCCCAGCCGCCGTGTTCGTGGATCAGGTCGCAGGCTTCGCCGAGGGGGTCGGCGGCGCCGGTGTTCACGTTGCCGGCTTGGAGGCAGACGATGAGCGGGCCGGTGTGGCCGGTGAGGTGGGTTCGCAGGGCTTCGAGGTCCAGGGCGCCGTTGGTGTCGGCGGGGACCAGTTCGAGGGAGCGGGAGCCGAAGCCCAGGAGGCGTAGGGAGCGATCGATGGTGGCGTGGCGTTCTTCGCCGGCGACGATGCGGACCTTGGGGGCGCCGTTGAGGCCGTCGGACTCGACGTCCCAGCCGGCTTGGTTGAGGACGTGGTGGCGGGCTGCCAGCAGGGCGACGGTGTTGGCTGACTGGCCGCCGGTGGTGAAGCCGGTCGACGCTGTGGGTGGGAGGCCGAGGAGGTCCTTCAGCCAGTCGGCGGCTGCTTGTTCCGCGGCTGCCGTCGTGGGGGAGAGGACGCTGTTCCAGGCGTTCTGGTCCCAGCCGGCGGCGAGGATCTCGGCGGCGGTGGCGGAGGGGAGTGCGCCGCCGACGACGAAGCCGAAGTAGCGCGGGCCTGCGCTCGCGACGATTCCTGGGTCTGCGGTGGCGATGAGGTCCTCGATGATCTCCGGTGCCGGCCGGCCGGTGTCGTTGAGCGGGCGGCGGAAGGCGGCGCGGACCTTCGGGTAGGACTGCGCGGCACCGACCGGGCGCTCGGCGAGGGAGTCGCGGAAGGCGGCGGCGTGGGCCGCGGCGCGGGTGAAGAGCTCGTGGGAGGGCGACGAGGGCTGCATGGTCTGACTGTCCCATTCGGTCGGGGGATCAGGGCAAGGTGCGGGTCAGGGCTTGGAGGGCCGGGGTCAGGTGGATGGACTGGAGGTCGTCGGGCTGGGTGGTCGCGGGGGACCAGCCGGCGGCGGTGACGTGGTGGATCCATGGGGTCAGTGGGCCGGGTTGGGTGGTGTGGGTGCGTAGGGAGAGGCCGAGCATCACGGCCAGGGCGGGGAGGATCGAGAGGTCTTCGATGATGCGGATCAGGAGCAGGCTGCGGGCTGGGAGGGCGACCAGTACGCCGTGTGGTGGGTTCTCGGTGTGCAGGGTTTCGCGGAGGACGGTGTCGAGGACGAGCGCCCGGGAGGCGGCGAAGGTGGAGCCGCTGAGAGCGGTGATGGTCGCGCCCTCGTGGGTGAAGTGCTCGACGTGGTCGGGGTGGTGCCGGAGGTTGGTCAGGGCGGTGTCGAGGGCCTCCTCGCGGGTCATGCCGAAGTCGTTCGGGTCGAGGTGGAGGGTGACGACACCGTCGGTGTGGGTTGCGGGGACGGCCAGGAGACCGGGGAGGAACTCGGGCATGCCGGCTGTCCAGCTGGGTGGGAGTGCGGTGGTGGGGACGAGTCGCGCGATCAGGTCGTGAGTGGGATCGGTGGGTGGTGGAGGTGGGCCGTCACTGAGGTGGGCGCCCAGGCGGTTGAAGTGGTCGCTCACGAGGCGGGGCCAGCGGTGGGGGTGTTCGGGGGCGACGACGCGGGCCAGGTTGCTCAACCCGGCGACGAGGTCGGAGTTGAGCTGAGGGAGCAGCGGGCCTGGCGAGAGGAGCAACGCGTCGGTGCCGTCGAAGGTCGCGTGCAGGCCGTGCTCGCCGGCGGCGTCGAGCGCAAGCCGGATGAGCTGAGCGGTCTGCGGGCCGGTCAACGGAGCCAGCACAGGGTCGGGAGCACTGCCCGGCCTGTGCGCAGAGTTGTTGCCTGGGGCCCGTTCCGGGGGTCGGTGAATGGTCATGTTTGCCTCCTTGCCAAGAAAAGTACGAGGACTTCGGCGGCCGGAGACGACGAGTTCGCAGGCTGTGGACAAGGCGACCGTTATCCTGCCCGCAGTCGAGTTCCTGGAGGGTGAGGTATGGCGGAGACCCCGGCGTCGCGACCGTCGTCGGCGGCGCGGTTGTCGTTGTCGCACATCACGGCGCAGAACGAGACCAACCTGCTCGGCACCGTGCACGGTGGCGTGATCATGACGCTGGTCGACTCGGTCGCGGGTGTCGTCGCGGCCCGGCACTCGGGTGGCCCGGCGGTCACCGCGTCGATGGACGAGATGCAGTTCCTGGTCCCGGTCCGGGTCGGCGACGTCGTGCACTTCACCGCCCAGGTGAACTGGACCGGCCGCAGCTCGATGGAGATCGGGGTCCGGATCACCGCCGACCGCTGGGACTCGGTCGGTCCGCAGGTGCACGTCGCCACGGCGTACCTGGTGTTCGTCGCCGTCGACTCCGACGGTCAGCCGCGGCTCGTTCCGCAGGTCGAGCCGGAGAACGACGAGGACCGGCGGCGGATGCGCGAGGCCGAGATCCGGCGCAGCCACCGGCTGGCCCGGCGCAAGGCGATCATCGCCTCCCGCGAGGATCTCGATGACGCTGGTCACTAGCGCCCGGCGGCACCCGTCGGCCGTGCTGCTGGTCGTGCAGCTGCTCGGCGTCCTGGTGTATCCCGCGATGGAAGGGTCGCGGGCGGGCCGGGTCGGGTTCGAGACGCTCGGGATCATCGTGCTGGTGCTGGCGGTCTTCTCGGTCCGCTCGACGCCCGGTCTGACCTGGGTCAGCGTGTGTCTGGGGATCCCGGCCGTGGTGCTGTCACTGGTCGACGCGATGCGCCCGACCGAGGCGATCGTGCCGATCTCGGGCGCGTTCCACGCGGCGTTCTACTTCTACGCGGCGTACAGCCTGCTGCGGTACATGCTGTCCGACCACGACGTCAGCGTCGACGAGCTGTACGCGACCGGCGCGACGTTCACGCTGGTGGCGTGGGGTTTCGCGTACGTCTTCGTGGTCGTCCAGGCGCTCGACCCAGGCAGCTTCATCGCCGCGGTGAACCCGCAGAACGACCGGACCTGGATGGAGCTGCTCTTCCTGAGCTTCACCACGCTGTCCAGCACGGGCCTGAGCGACATCGTGCCGATCAAGTCGTGGGCGCGCTCGGTGGTCATGCTCGAGCAGCTGGCCGGTCTCGGGTACGTCGCGATGGTGGTCTCGCGTCTCGTCGGTCTCACGGTCGCCAAGCGCAGCTAAGCGCGCGGCCACCCGGCCAACAGATCATCGGCAGCCCGCAGCGCCACCTCCGGCGCATGAGGCATCACCCGGTAGCTCACCAGCGCCCCCTCGTGCAGCAGCAGCAACCGATCCGCCAGCTCCTCCACCTCAGCGAACCCGGCCAGCTCCGCCTGCGCCACGAACTCCGCCCGCATCCACTGCTTCTGCCCCACGATCACCGGCATCGCCGGATGGTCCGGCGCCGCCAGCTCGATGCTCGCGTTGATGAACCCGCAGCCGCGCTGCGACTCCTCCATCCACTCGCCCAGCGCCGCGAACAGCGCCAGGATCACGTCCTCAGGCCCTGAAGGCGCCCGCCGCGCGAGCTGGGCGTCGAGGAACGCGTGCCACTGCCGGTTCCGCTCCTCCAGGTACGCCGCGATCAGCCGGTCCTTCGACCCGAACCGGTCGTACAGCGTCTTCTTCGTCACCTCGGCCGCGTCCGCGATCGCGTCCACCCCGACCGCCCGTACGCCGTACGCGTAGAACAACGTCGAGGCCGCGGAGAGGATCCGCTCGCCGGCCGGCGTCAGCCGCTCGGCCGGGACCAGGGCGCGCTCCACGAGCAGGGTGGGTCTCAGCTGCTGATCGACCATACTGACAGTATACCGACCGGTATGGTTACGTCACTCGTATGACCATCGCAGCAGCCGCCCGCCAGAGATCGCAGGCCGTCCCGGCGCTGGCCGGCGCCGGGTTCGTCGTGTTCTGGAGCTCCGGCTTCATCGGCGCCCGCTGGGGTACGACGTACAGCTCCGCGGTCGACCTGCTCGCCTGGCGCTTCCTGCTCGCCGGGACGATCGCCGCCGTGATCCTCGCGATCCGCCGACCGAGCATCAGTCGCCAGGACCTGATCACCCACGGCGCGATGGCCTTCCTGACCCAGTTCGTCTACCTCGGCCTGATCTTCGCCGGGATCGACCACGGCATCCCGGCCGGAATCACCGCCCTGATCGGGTCCCTCCAGCCGATCCTGATCGCCACCGTCGCCGGGCCGCTCCTCGGCGAACGCGTCACCGCGCTGCAGTGGACCGGACTGCTCGTCGGCCTCGGCGGCGTCGGCCTGGTCGTCGCCGACGACCTCGGCCACGGCTCCCCGCTGCTCTTCCTGCTCCCGTTCGGCGGTCTGCTCGGCCTCGCCGCTGGGACGGTTCTCGAACGCAAGCGCAAGCCGCAGGCCCACCTCCTCGACGCGCTCTGCCTGCAGAGCCTGGTCTCCGGCGTCCTCTTCCTCAGCTTCGCCCAGGCGACTCGGCAGATGACTGTCCCGCACGACCTCGGCTTCTACGGCGCCGCCGTCTGGCTCGTCGTCCTCTCGACCACCGGCGGCTGGGGTCTGTACCTGGTCAACCTGCGCCTCTCCGGCGCGACCAGGGTGAGCTCGCTGCTCTACCTCGTCCCGCCGACCACGATGCTGCTGGCGTACCTGATGTTCCACGAGACGATCGGCTGGCTCGCCGCCGCCGGGATCGTGATCTGCGCGGTCGCGGTCGGACTGATTCGTCGTCCCGACCACCGTGCCGTCCGGACGTGAAGACCCCGGGATGGCTACGCTTCGGTGATGGCGGAACCCCGGTGGCTGGACGATCGAGAGCAGCAGGCCTGGCGCGCGTTCATCGCGGCGCAGCGGGTGGTCAACGGGCGGATCGAGCAGCAGCTCCAGCGCGACGCCGGGATGCCGCACACGTACTACGAGATCCTGGTCCGGCTCTCCGACGCGGCCGACGGCCGCCTGCGGATGAGCGAGCTCGCGGTCGCCACGCTGGGTTCGCGCAGCCGCCTGTCGCACGCGGTGAACCGCCTCGAGCAGGTCGGCTGGGTACGCCGTGAGGGCATCTCCTCGGACCGCCGCGGGCAGGTCGCGATCCTCACCGACGCGGGCCGCGAGAAGCTCGAGGAGACCGCGCCGGGACACGTCGAGACGGTCCGCTCCGCGGTCTTCGACCCACTGACCACCGAGCAGGTCCAGCAGCTGCACGACATCTGCGCCGCGCTGGTCCGCCACTCCGACGACAGTGCCTCCTGGGAGTCCAGCTGAGGGGTGCGGTAACAATGGGCAGCGATGAAGACCTTCCAGGGAGTCGCAGCCGTCGCAGCCACCGCCCTTCTGCTGACCGCCTGCGCTGACACGAGCTCACCGACGGCCGGCCCGAGCACCGCGCCGTCGTCGTCGGTCCCGCTCCCGCCGTCGAACACGCCACCGCCGGTCAGCACCCCGACCGACCAGCCCAGTACGCCGTCCGGCACGCCGCAGACCGGCTGCCTCGACCAGAAGCTGGCCGGGCTCACCCTGCGCGAGCGCGCGGCGCAGCTGATCATGACGGGCATCACCGCGACCGGGATGACC
Organism: Kribbella sp. NPDC104740; assembly: GCF_055583505.1. Lineage (NCBI taxonomy): Bacteria > Bacillati > Actinomycetota > Actinomycetes > Propionibacteriales > Kribbellaceae > Kribbella > Kribbella sp. NPDC104740. Next base: position 624,390 of record NZ_JBVJNV010000001.1, read on the forward strand.
TCGGCCGAGCGGACCGTCGTACGGGGTCGTAAGCCTGGTGGCGTTCTGCTGATGGGCAACGGTGGCAGCCTGACGCACACCCGGACGGCGATGGCCGCCGCGACCGCCGCGGCCACGGTGAACGGGATCAAGCCGTTCGTCGCCGCGGACCAGGAAGGCGGCAAGATCCAGCGCCTGAAGGGAACCGGCTTCGACCGGATCCCGGCCGCGACCGTGCAGGCCGGCTGGTCGGCGCAGAAGCTCACCAGCGAGGCGACCCAGTGGGGCCGGCAGCTCAAGCAGGCCGGGGTGAACCTCGACCTCGCGCCGGTCGCGGACGTCGTACCGAAGTCCCTCGGCGACGACAACGCGCCGATCGGCGCGCTCGACCGCGGCTACGGCAGTACGCCGGGCCCGATCGGCGTGCACGTCGCCGCCTTCGTGAAGGGCATGGACGCCGCGGGCGTGATGACGTCGGTCAAGCACTTCCCGGGCCTCGGCCGGGTGCGCGGCAACACCGACTTCTCCTCGGGCGTCGTCGACACCGTCACCGTCCGCGGTGACGCCGACCTGGCGCCGTTCGCGGCCGGGATCGAGGCCGGCAGCGACCTGGTGATGGTCTCCACCGTCACCTACACCAAGATCGACAAGACCAACCGGGCCGTCTTCTCGCCGACGATCGTCCAGGGGATGCTGCGTGGCGACCTCGGGTACGACGGCGTGGTGATCACCGACGACGTCGGCGCCGCCGCCGAGGTGGCGTCGGTGCCGGCCGGCGACCGCGCGACGCTGTTCATCGAGGCCGGTGGCGACGTGGTGATCACGGCCAAGGCGTCGCTGACGGCGACGATGGTCGACGCGGTGGTCGCGAAGGCCCAGCAGGACAAGAAGTTCTCCGCCCAGGTCGACGCCAGCGTGCGCCGGGTGCTCGCGCTCAAGCAGAGCCGGGGACTGGTGAGCTGCGGGTGATCCCGGACGAGGAGCCCGACTACCGGTTCACGCTCGCCAACGAGCGCACCTACCTGGCGTACCTGCGGACATCACTCGCCTGTTATGCCGGTGGGCTGTCCGCGGTCCAGTTCCTCGACCTCGGCCGGGACCGCTGGCCGGCCCGGATCATCGGCATCGTGCTCGTCGGTGCCGGTCTGCTCACCACGGCAGGCGCATTCCGCCGCTGGCAGGCGAATCTGACCGCGATGCGCAGCGGCGGGCCGCTGCCGGTGACCCGGCTCCCGTTGGTGCTCGGGGCAACGATCGTGGTGGTCGGGCTGGTCGGCCTGCTGTTCGCGCTCTGGCGATGACCCGCGACCCCGGTCTGCAGCCCGAGCGCACGCTGCTCGCGTGGCGGCGGACGGCGCTCGGCCTAGTCGCCAACGGGGTGCTGCTGTTCGCCTCCGGGCACGGAAGTTCCGCCGTACGGACCGGATTGGGCATCGTGGTGATCGTGCTGGCGCTGGCCTGCTGGGCCGCTGTCAGCGCGGTCTTCCGCAAAGCCTCCGGGGACAGGCCGCCGGGCTTCCTGGGCCAGGAGCGGGTGCTTCAGGCCGCCGCGGGGCTGGTCCTGCTGGTCGGACTCTTCGACCTGTACGCCGTGATCACCCGCTGAAACCGCCTGGTCACGGATTGGTTGCACTGAGTCTATGTGTTCACCATCTCGCGGTACTTTGCAGGGACGGATGCCTGCTCAACGGTCCGTTGCCCCTAGCATGTTCACGGTTTGTCCCTCGTTCACCCGGAGCTTGAAGTGCCGTTACGTCTGCGTCCGAACGACCCGACGTTCTACGACCTTTTCACCGAGTCCGCCAACCACCTCGTTGACGGCGCCCGCATCCTGGCCGACCTGCTCGGCAGCACGGCGGGGACCGGACTGTCGTCCAGTCACCAGATCGCCGCCCAGATGAAGGACGCCGAGCACGCGGCCGACGAGACCACCCACTCGATCATCCGCCGGGTGAACTCGACGTTCGTCACGCCGTTCGACCGCGAGGACATCTACCGTCTCGCGTCCGACCTGGACGACGTGATGGACTTCATGGAAGAGGCCGTCGACGCCATCCACCTGTTCAACCTGGAGTCGCTGCCCAGCGAGGTGGCCGAGCAGATCGAGGTTCTGCAGCGGATGGCCGCGCTGACGTCGGAGACGATGCCGCGGCTGCGCACCATGAAGGACCTGGCCGAGTACTGGATCGAGATCAACCGGCTGGAGAACACCGGTGACGCGGTCCACCGGCGGATCATCGCCAAGCTGTTCAGCGGCGAGTTCGACGCGCTGACGGTGATGAAGGTGAAGACCGTGATCGACCTGCTGGAAGACGCGGTCGACGCGTTCGAGCACGTCGCCAACACGGTCGAGCAGATCGCCGTCAAGGAGAGCTGAGCGTGGAGCTCGCGCTCGTCGTCGCGGTCATCGCGATCGCCCTGATCTTCGACTACACCAACGGGTTCCACGACGCGGCCAACGCGATCGCCACCTCGGTGTCGACGCGGGCGCTGACGCCCCGGGTCGCGCTGCTGATGGCGGCGGTGATGAACTTCGTCGGCGCCTTCCTGGGCACCGAGGTGGCCGACACCGTCGGCAAGGGCATCATCGTCACCCCGAGCGGGCAGCACGGGCTGGTGATCGTGCTGTCGGCGCTGATCGGCGCCATCACCTGGAACCTGATCACCTGGTACTTCGGCCTGCCGAGCTCCTCGTCGCACGCGCTGATCGGCGGCCTGGTCGGCGCCGGCCTGGCCTCGACCAGCGTGGTGCTCTGGTCGGGCATCGTCGACAAGGTCGTCATCCCGATGGTGCTGTCGCCGGCGATCGGCTTCCTCGGCGCGTTCGCGCTGATGACCGCGATCCTGTGGATCTTCCGGCGCAGCAACCCCGGCAAGACCACCCGCGGCTTCCGCCTGGCGCAGTCGCTGTCGGCGGCCGCGATGGCGCTCGGGCACGGCCTGCAGGACGCCCAGAAGACGATGGGCGTGATGTTCCTGGCGCTGCTCACCACCGGGCACGTGCAGCCCGGCCAGGGCATCCCGATCTGGGTGAAGATCTCGGCCGCGACCGCGATCTCGCTCGGCACCTACTCCGGTGGCTGGCGGATCATGCGGACGCTCGGCCGCCGGATCATCCACCTGGACCCGGCCCGCGGCTTCGCCTCCGAGGCGGTCGCCGCGACCGTGCTCTACGTGATGGCGATCGGCCTGCACGCCCCGGTCTCGACGACGCACACGATCACCTCTGCGGTGATGGGCGCCGGCGCGACCAAGCGGCTGTCCGCGGTCCGGTGGGGGGTCGCGAAGGGGATCGTCACCGCCTGGGTGCTGACCATTCCGGCCGCCGGGGTCGTCGCCGCGTGCTGCTACTGGCTGGCACACCTGGTCCTCGAGTAGTTCACGCCCGGTTCACCCGGAAGGATTAGCGTCGAATGCGTTCCTGACGCCGCCCTTCTCCGGGATGTGATCGTGATGGATCTGTCGTTCCTCGTCGTCGTGGTGATCGCGACCGCACTGGTCTTCGACTTCACCAACGGCTTCCACGACACCGCGAACGCGATGGCCACCTCCATCGCGACCGGCGCGCTCAGACCCAAGGTCGCGGTCGGGCTGTCCGCCGTACTGAACCTGGCCGGTGCGTTCATCTCCACCGAGGTCGCCAAGACGATCTCCAGCGGGCTGGTCGACGACGCCAAGGTGACCGTGCCGATCATCTTCGGCGGCCTGGTCGGGGCCATCCTGTGGAACCTGCTGACCTGGTACGTCGGCCTGCCGAGCTCCTCGTCGCACGCGCTGTTCGGCGGGCTGATCGGCGCCACCTGGATCGCGGCCGGCAGCGGCGCGGTGAACTTCGGCACCGTCGTGCAGAAGATCGTCATCCCCGCCGTCGCGGCGCCGATCGTGGCCGGGGTGGTCGCGCTGCTCGGCACCTACCTGGCGTACACGATCACCCAGCGCGGCCGGAAGAAGACCGTCGACGACGGCTTCCGGGCCGGCCAGATCGCGTCCGCCTCGCTGGTCTCGCTGGCGCACGGCACCGGCGACGCGCAGAAGACGATGGGCATCATCACGCTGGTGCTGATCACCTCGGGCAGCCTCGCGCCCGGCTCGCGGCCGCCGGTGTGGGTGATCGGCGCGGCCGGGCTGGCGATCGCCGCCGGCACCTACCTGGGCGGCTGGCGGATCATCCGCACGATGGGTAAGGGCCTGGCCGAGATCGAGTCACCGCAGGGGTTCGCCGCGGAGACCAGCTCCACCGCCGTACTGCTGGCGTCGTCGCACCTGGGCTTCCCGCTGTCGACCACGCAGGTCTGCTCCGGCAGCATCCTCGGCGCCGGGCTCGGCAAGCGGCTCGCTGAGGTCCGCTGGACCGTCGCCGGGCGGATGGCGCTCGCCTGGTTGTTCACGCTGCCTGCTGCGGCGGTGGTCGGCGCACTGGCCGGGCGGGTGGCCAACTCGGGCAACGCGGGCGTCGCCATCATCGCGGTCGCTGCCGCGGCTGCTGGGTTCGCCATCTACGTCGCCTCCCGGCGGAAGCCGGTCACGGCCGGCAACGTCAACGAGTACCCCAGCACCTCGGTGCCGGTGGCCTGAGAGGAGTCAGCGGATGCACATCGACTGGAGCGCACTCGGACAGGTCGCAGTGGTCAGCCTGCTCTTCGGGGTCGGCGTGGCGGTGCTGTTCGCGTTCGGCGTCACCGCGCTGTCGCGGCGGGCGGTCGCCGTCGACGAGAAGCGGGCGGTGTCGCCGGTGGACACGGCTGTCGCCGGGCTCTGCTTCCTGGCCTGCGTCGCGGCGGTGCTCTACGGGCTGTACCTGATCATCCCGCAGTTCCACTAGCTAGCGGTTCCAGCGGCGTACGGCCTTGACCATGTCCTTGGGGCGCAGGGAGTTCAGGTACGCGTCCCAGGTCGCGTAGAGCTTGTCGCCGAGCATGCCCACGTCCAGGAACGCCTGCGGCCGTACGGCGACCACCCAGGTCGCCGCGGCCGCGTGGCCCTGCGTGAGCAGCAGGTGGTTCGACGTGTCGTCGATGCGGCGCTTGGCCTCGCCCGTCCGCCCGTGGTCGGGCAGCGCCCTGGTCGCCCAGCGACGCAGGATCTCCGGGTCCTCGGCGGTCATCCGGGCCAGGTACGTGAGCGGGCCGGGCCGCAGGCCGCGCAGGGCGACGCCGCTGAGGCTGCCGAGCGGGAACCAGCCGTTCGTGCAGCGCCGGCCGTTCACCGCCGACTCGATCTCGCGCGCCTGCCCTTCGCGCAGCCCCTGGGTCGCCCAGGACAGGAAGAAGACCCCCGCATCGGGGATCTCCTCGGCGATATGAGGGGCCACCTTCAACCGCCCCGGTTCGAAGAGATGCAACTCCTCGGAATCGAACACCACGCAACTTCCCCCGACCGCCTGGAACCGTCAGCCGGCGTCCCCGCCCAGGAGCCGTCGACCGTGCCGAGACGGACCCCCCAGGTCCAGCACGACAACCAAAGGCCTTTCGTACCCCCGGGACCGCGCGGGGTCAAGGGGTTGTTCACCGGTGCACAGGTTCGGTTCAGCGGCTGCGGCGGCGCGCGAGCTCCTCCTGGTCGAGGCGCTCGGCCTCCTCCGGGGTCGGCGCGCCCCCGCCGTACGAGGCGGGCAGCCACCAGGCGCCCGCGGGCTGCTCGGGGTAGGCCCGGATCGTCTCGTCGAGCATCCCGGCCATCGTCGACCGCAGGTGCTCGGTCGCCTTGGTCGCGTCGTCCTTACGGGTCACCGTGATCGGCGCCCCGACCGTGATCGACACGTTCTGGTGCCGCGAGAAGTCCTTCGGGTGGTCCTTGGTCAGCATCCGCTGCGTTCCCCACAGGATCATCGGGATGACCGGTACGCCGGCCGCCGCGGCCATCCGGACCGTCCCGGACTTGAACTCCTTCAGTTCGAACGACCGCGAGATCGTCGCCTCCGGGAAGACCCCGACGATCTCGCCGGCCTTCAGGTGGCTCAACGCCTGCCGGTACGACGCGGAGCCCGCCTCGCGGTCGACCGCGATGTGGTGCATCCCGCGCATCAGCGGCCCGGACCACCGGTTGCGGAACAGCACCTCCTTGGCCATGAACCGGACCAGCCGCTTGCTCGGCTGCGCGCCGAACCCGCCGATCACGAAGTCGACGTAGCTGATGTGGTTGAGCGCGATCACCGCTCCGCCGGTCCGCGGCACGTGCTCGGTGCCGACCATCGCGAACTTCAGGTCGAGCACCTTGAACGCCGTCTTCGCGAAGGCGATCACCGGCGGGTAGACAATGTCTCGCATGGCTCGACGCTACCGGTCGGCGTCAATGACCTGCACCACCCGAGCGATCGGGCGACGCGCGGGATCCAGTACGCAGTAGACGACCGATTGGTTATCGTAGGCGGCGGAAAGTCGAAACGCGGGAGCTCGCGCTGGAAGCGGGCTGAGAGGGCGGCTGGACTGCGCACCCCTGGTGGACCGGGAGACCGGACCGGCCAGGCTGGGCGAACCGGTGCCGCCGACCGCCGAACCTGTCCGGGTAATTCCGGCGTAGGGAGCAGCATCGTGACCACCATCGGCAACAACTCCGTTCGCCCGACCGTCACCACCGGCCCGATCTCGGGCTCGGAGAAGATCCACATCGGCGACCTGCGGGTCCCCGGCCGCCGGGTGAACCTCACCAACGGCGAGCACTTCGACCTGTACGACACCTCCGGTCCGTACACCGACAGCGCCGCGACCATCGACGTCCAGGCCGGCCTGCCGGCGATCCGGAAGGACTGGGTCGGCGGCCGCCCGAAGCTCACCCAGCTCGCGCACGCCCGGGCCGGCACCATCACCGAGGAGATGCGCTACATCGCCGTCCGCGAAGGCGTCGACCCGGAGCTGGTCCGCGCCGAGGTCGCCCGCGGCCGCGCGGTGATCCCGGCCAACCACAACCACCCGGAGTCCGAGCCGATGATCATCGGCAAGAAGTTCCTGGTGAAGGTGAACGCCAACATCGGCAACTCCGCGGTCACCAGCTCGATCGAGGAAGAGGTCGAGAAGCTGGTCTGGGCGACCCGCTGGGGCGCCGACACCGTGATGGACCTGTCCACCGGCAAGAACATCCACGAGACCCGCGAGTGGATCATCCGCAACTCGCCGGTCCCGATCGGGACCGTGCCGCTGTACCAGGCGCTGGAGAAGGTGAAGGGCGACCCGACCGAGCTGTCCTGGGAGGTCTACCGCGACACCGTGATCGAGCAGTGCGAGCAGGGCGTCGACTACATGACCGTGCACGCCGGCGTACTGCTGCGGTACGTGCCGCTGACCGCGCGGCGGATCACCGGCATCGTCTCCCGCGGCGGCTCGATCATGGCCGCCTGGTGCCTCGCGCACCACCAGGAATCCTTCCTGTACACGCATTTCGAGGAGCTCTGCGAGATCCTCCGCGCGTACGACGTGACCTTCTCGCTCGGCGACGGGCTACGCCCCGGATCGATCGCCGACGCCAACGACGCGGCCCAGTTCGCGGAGCTCCGCACGCTGGGTGAGCTGACCAAGGTCGCCTGGGAGCACGACGTCCAGGTGATGATCGAAGGGCCCGGGCACGTCCCGATGCACAAGATCGCCGAGAACGTCCGGCTCGAGGAGGAGCTGTGCGGCGAGGCGCCGTTCTACACCCTCGGGCCGCTCGCGACCGACGTCGCCCCGGCGTACGACCACATCACGAGCGCGATCGGCGCGGCCCAGATCGGCTGGCTGGGCACGGCGATGCTCTGCTACGTCACTCCGAAGGAGCACCTCGGGCTGCCTGACCGCGACGACGTGAAGACCGGCGTGATCACGTACAAGATCGCCGCCCACGCGGCGGACCTGGCGAAGGGGCACCCGGGCGCGCAGGAGTGGGACGACGCGCTGTCGACGGCCCGCTTCGAGTTCCGGTGGGAGGACCAGTTCAACCTGTCGCTGGACCCCGACACCGCGCGCTCGTACCACGACCAGACCCTGCCCGCCGAGCCCGCGAAGACCGCGCACTTCTGCTCGATGTGCGGCCCGAAGTTCTGCTCGATGCGGATCACCGCCGACATCCGCAAGTACGCCGAGGAGAAGGGCCTCGACTCCGAGGAAGCCATCGAGGCCGGCTTCGCGGAGATGTCGGAGACGTTCAAGTCGCACGACAAGAAGCTCTACCTGCCGCTCGCGGACTGAGCGGACGTGGTGGTGGCCCCGGGCAACCGGGGCCGCCCTACGATGGCGTTCCATCGTCCGCCGCCGCACCGGGAGCCCGCCATGACACCGCAGGAACAAGCCAAGACCGACCTCGCTGAGCGCCTCGGCTTGGCCCTCGACGAGATCACGTTGGTCAGCGCGGAGGAGGTCACCTGGCCGGACAGCAGCCTTGGGTGCCCGGAGCCGGGGATGATGTACGCGCAGGTGCTGACGAGCGGGAGCCGGATCGTCCTGACTGCTGGTGGGCGGACGTATGAGTACCACGCGGGCGGGCAGCGGGCGCCGTTCCTGTGCGAGAACCCGCGTTGAGTGGGTTTCTGAAAGCGACGAGTGAGGTCCTGTCGCTGTCGTGGGACGGCGCTGACCTGGTCGACGCGATCGGAGTCCGCCGGTGGACCCCCGACGGTGTGGAGCACTACGGGAGGGTGCACTGGGGATCGCTGTTCGACCGAGCGGTGTCGCACGGCCGGTACTCCGTCCTGTACGGCGAGCGCGGGACGAAAGCCCTGGTGCTGAAGGACGGAGAGTTCGTTCGGGAGCTCAACCGGAGCTACTACTGTGCCGAGGACTACGACTACCCGGTTGCTCTCGGCATGTTGCCGGACGGGCGGGATGTCGTCGTGCACTGTCCGGAGGAGTACAACATCCTGCAGGTCGAGGAGCTCGGGACCGGGGAGCGGATCACCGCGGGGGAACGGGATCCGGCGGACGTGTTCTACTCGCAGTTACGGGTGAGTCCTGACGGGCGCCGGGTGCTGTCGGCCGGGTGGGTATGGCAGCCGGCGGGGCTGGCCCATGTGTTCGACCTGGAGCGGGCGGTCGAGTCGCCGGGGGTGCTCGACGGGGACGGTGTGCTGCCGTTGGATCCGGCGCAGAATGCTGAGGTCATCTCCGGCTGTTGGCTGGGCGCTGACCGGGTGGCTGTTGCCACTGGCGACGGGTCTGACCAGGCGGCTGCGCTGGGAGCGCAGCAGTTCGGGGTCTGGTCGTTCGAGGCGTCGGCCTGGGTTCATCGGCACCGGAGCGACCGGCCGCTCGGGACGATCCTTGGGCAGGGCAACCAGTTGGTGTCGCTGTCCGGATGGCCGAGGGTTCTGTCCGTACGGACCGGTGAGGTGCTGGCCGAGTGGCAGGACGTCGAGGTGAGCGATCGGGACACCTGCTTCGGAGTCACTCACCTGCCGTCGCCCGTGGTGGCTCTGGATCCAACCGGCAAGCGGCTCGCGATTGCCGTCGAGGGCGGGATTCGGGTGCTCAAGATCCCTGACTCCGCGTGAGATCTCGCGGTGAGTCGGTGGGCGAAGACCCCGGTTCTGAGCGGAGAATTGGTAGTTCGGTGAGCCTCGCGGGTGGTCACTGGGAGTGATCGGGCGAACCGGTTCAGGTTTTTTCCTTCACTCTACGTGAATAAGACTGTAGCCTTAATCTTGCGTCGAGAAGGAGGTGCAGGGCGGTGGTCTTCGTTCTCACGGTAGATCAGCGGGGCAGTCGTAGCGCCAGTGATCTCGTACCCGAGCTGCTGAACACGCTGAACCGGCGGCCGCGCCGGACCGGGCTGCTGCGCAAGTTCGAGCGGACGGCCGGCGACGAGGTGCAGGGTGTGCTGTCCGAGGCGCGGGCGACGGTCGAGGTGATCGTGCAGCTGATCCGTGCCGACCACTGGTACGTCGGGCTCGGCGTCGGTGCCGTCGACCAGCCGCTGCCGCGCAGTACGCGGGCGGGTAGCGGGTCGGCGTTCCTGAACGCGCGGGAGGCCGTCACCAAGGCGAAGTCGAGCCCGCACCACGTCAACGTCGTCGGCGACGACCCGCGGGTGGCCGACCAGGTCGAGAGCGTGCTGTGGCTGATGGCGTCCGTACTGCGGCGTCGCAGCGAGCGCGGCTGGGCGGTGGCCGACCTGCTGGCGGAGGGGCTGACCCGCCGGGAGATCGGCGTGAAGCTCGGCATCAGCCAGTCGGCGGTGACGCAGCGGGCGCAGGCGGCCGGGTTCGCCGAGGAGCAACGGGGGCGCCTCCTGGCCGCCGAGCTGCTCGTACCGGGCGCTGCCGCGTGAGCGCCGCGAGCTGCTGCACGAGCGCCGCGCCCCTCGTCGTACAGGCAGCTGCATGACGGCCGCTGTCCTGGCGCTGACGGCGGTCGGGCTGGTCCTCGCTGTCGTGGCGTGGATCCTGCCCGCCGGGTCGACGCAGGAGATCGTGGTCAGCGGCGTGATGCTGGCTTGCCTGGTCGCAGACGGCATCATCCTGCTCGCCGGTGACGGCGTCACCGGCTGGCGCGAGGGCTGGTGGAACGTGCTGCTCCTGGTGTCCGGCGGGCTCGCCGTCGCGGGAGGCGGCCCGCTGACGACGTCTGTGCTGTCGCTGGTCGACCGCAACAACACCCGGTCGCAGTCGACCCAGCAGGCCGGTGAGGTGCTTCGCGGTGGTGCGCTGATCGGTGCGCTGGAGCGCGGCGCGATCTACGGGTCGATGGTGGCCGGCTGGCCCGAGGGACTGGCGATCGTGCTGGCCATCAAGGGCCTGGCCCGGTACCCCGAGCTGCGCAGTCCGGACCAGCCGGCGTCGGTCACCCCGCAGGCCGTCGCCGAGCGGTTCATCATCGGCACCTTCACCAGCGTGCTCTGGTCGGTGACCTGTGCGGGGCTACTGCTCTCCCACTAGAGCTTGATGACGATGTCCGAGGCGACCTTGTCGTGCCAGGTCTGGTGCTTGTCGTCCCACAGCGGCCAGAGCACGTTGAGGAAGCAGAAGTAGTTGAAGACAAAGGCGCAGACCTCGCGGCCGAGGTTGCGGCCGAAGCCGATCAGTTCGCCGGTCTCGGGGGAGACGACCTTGAGGCCGACCACCTTCTTGCCCAGGGACTGCCCTGTGCGGCCCTGCCGAATGAGCCGGTTCCAGATCTGGAACAGGATCGCCCCGAGGTAGCAGATCACCAGCACCGCACTGCCCGCGTCGCTCATCGTCTCCAGGCTGCCGCTGGTCGCGATCCCGGCGAACACCCCGACCAGGATGATGACGATCGGGACCAGCGAGTCCACGATCGACGCCAGTACGCGGGAACCCCAGGAGGCCAGCGGGCCGGGCAGGGCGTAGTTGAAGCCGTAGCCACCGCCGCCACCGGAGTACGGGTTGTAGCCCGGCTGCGCAGGGCCGTAGTTGCCCGGCTGGTTCGGGAAGCCCGGCTGCTGATTCGGGTAGCCAGGCTGACCAGGCTGCCCCGGGAACCCAGGCTGTCCCGGGTACGGCGACGGCGGGCCGCCGTACTGGCCGGGCTGCTGCGGCTGCTGCCCGGGGACGACCGGGTACTGCGGCGGCTGGTCCTGCGGGCGGTTCGGGTCGAACGGAGGGGTGCTCACAACAGTCCTTTCTGGACAAGCAGAACGCCGTGGCCGGTGAGGGCCACGGCGTCCGGTACGCAGACGGGTCCGGCGTCAGAGCTTGACGACGTACGTGGTGTTGATCTTGTCCGCGAAGGTCTGCTTCTTGTCGTCCCACAGCGGCCACAGGTAGCCCAGGTAGCACGGCAGGGCGTCCAGGATGTGGGTGATCTCGCGCAGGAACGCCTTGCCCACGCCGACCGTCTGGCCGGTGTCGGCCGAGACCAGCTTGAGGCCGAGGGCCTTCTTGCCCCAGCTCTGGCCGGTCTGGCCCTGCAGGACGAGACGGTTGTAGATCCACAGGCCGAGGCCGACCAGGCTGAACAGCAGGCCGACGATGGTGGTGCCGGCGCCGCCGTCACCCGCGCCGGAGATCAGGTTTCCGATCCAGCCCGGGATGGCGACGATGATGCCGTCGATGAGCGAGGCGCCCACGCGGACCGGCCAGGTGGCCAGTTCACCGCCGGGGTTGCCGTAGCCGTAACCACCGTAGGGCTGCGAGGAGCCGTACGGCGTCGCACCGGCCTGCGGGTACGACGGGTAGGAGGACCCACCCGGCTGACCCGGCTGGCCCTGCTGCTGCCCGTACTGGCCGCCCGGCTGACCCGGGTACGCGCCCGGCTGCTGCTGGCCGTAGCCCGGCTGCTGCCCGTACTGCCCCGGCTGCTGCTGGCCGTAGTCCGGCTGTCCCGGCTGCTGCCCGTACCCAGGCTGCTGGCCGTACTGGCCCGGCTGACCCGGGTAACCGCCGGGCTGGTCCTGGGGCTGGCCGTACTGGCCCGGCTGCTGACCGTACTGGCCCGGCTGGTCCGGCGTCTGATCCCCGTTGCCCTGGTTCGGGTCCTGGGGGTCGAAACCCGGTGGTGGCGTCGGAGTGCTCACGACGATCCCTTCTGATCTTCGTTGAGGAGTCAATGCAGGCTAGCGAGTCTGGGGCTCACCGGCCACGCACCGCACCGGAGAGTCCGGATGACGGTCTACCGTGGAGCTATGCAACCGGCACACCCTAGAGGCACAGCAGGCGCATCCGCCATGCCTGAGCCGCTGGACCGCCGGGTGCGGGGGCTGGCGGCGGTGCTGGCCGGTGGTGCGGTGCTTGCCGCGGTCAACGGCCTGTCGGGTGGGCGGATCGGGCTGCCGTGCCCGTTCCACGCCGTGACCGGGCTGAACTGCCCGTTCTGCGGGACGACGCGGATGGCCGCCGCCCTGCTCGAGGGCGACGTGGCGCGCGCCTGGTCGTACAACCCGCCCATGTTCGTGGTGCTCCCGGTGGTCGCGCTGGTGGTCGGTTACCTGCTGCTGGCATGGACGCTGGAGCGGTTCGCCCGGTTCCGCCTGCCGCGGCCCCGGCCGGGCGCCCGGTTCGCGCAGGTCGCGCCGCTGGTGTTCCTCGGCGCGATGGCGGCGTACGGCGTACTGCGGAATCTGGTCTAGATCCCTTCCAGGCAAGGAAAAGCGCCGCGGGCGCAACTGCTTGCCCGCGGCGCCTAACCGGCCGGCTCAGCCGAAGCGGCCGGTGATGTAGTCCTCGGTCGCCTTCTCGGTCGGGTTCGAGAAGATCTGCTTGGTCGGACCCATCTCGATCAGCCGGCCGGGCTTGCCGGTCGCGGCCAGGTTGAAGAACGCGGTCTGGTCGGAGACCCGGGCCGCCTGCTGCATGTTGTGGGTGACGATCACGACGGTGAAGCGGTCCTTGAGCTTCTCGATCAGGTCCTCGATCGCCAGCGTGGAGATCGGGTCCAGCGCCGAGCACGGCTCGTCCATCAGGATCACCTCGGGCTCGACCGCGATCGCCCGGGCGATGCACAGCCGCTGCTGCTGACCACCGGACAGACCCGCGCCGGGCTTGTCGAGGCGGTCCTTGACCTCGTTCCACAGGTTGGCACCCTGCAGGGACTGCTCGACCACCTCGGTGAGCTTCTTCTTGTCCTTGACGCCGTTCAGCTTCAGCCCGGACGCGACGTTGTCGAAGATCGACATCGTCGGGAACGGGTTCGGCCGCTGGAACACCATGCCCACCACGCGGCGGACCGCGACCGGGTCGACGCCGTTGGCGTACAGGTCCTGCTGGTCCAGCAGCACCTTGCCCTCGACGCGGGCGCCCGGGATCACCTCGTGCATCCGGTTCAGGGTCCGCAGGTAGGTGGACTTGCCGCAGCCGGACGGGCCGATGAACGCCGTGACCGAGCGGGGCTCGATCGTCATCGACACGTCCTCGACGGCCTTGAAGTCGCCGTAGTAGACGTTGAGGCCGCTGACCTCGATGCGCTTTGCCATATCGGTTCAGTACCTCTCGACTATTTGGACTTGATCGTGCTGAAGCGGGCGACCAGGCGGGCCAGCGCGTTGAGCAGCAGGACGAGCAGGATCAGGGTCAGCGCGGCCGCCCAGACCCGGTCCGCGGCCGGCTGCAGCGCCAGCTCGGTGCGGTCCTGGTTGATCATCGTCGGCAGCGCGCCCATGAAGCCCTCGAACGGGTTCAGGTTGATGTTCTTGGAGTAGCCGACCAGGATCAGCAGCGGCGCGGTCTCACCCATCACCCGGGCCAGGCCGAGCATCACGCCGGTGACGATGCCGCCGAACGCGGTCGGCACGACCACCTTCAGGATCGTCTTCCACTTCGGCACCCCGAGCGCGTACGACGCCTCGCGGAGCTCGTCGGGGACCAGCTTGAGCATCTCCTCGGTGCTGCGCAGCACCACCGGCAGCATCAGCAGCACCAGCGACAGCGACACCGCGAAACCGACCCGGTTGAACCCGAAGACGGTGATCCAGACCGCGTAGACGAACAGCGCCGCGACGATCGACGGGACACCGGTCAGGATGTCGATCATGAAGCTGACCGCGCGGGCGGCCTTGGTGCCCTTGCCGTACTCGACCAGGTAGACCGCGCCGAGGATGGCGATCGGGACCGCGATCACCGCGGTGATCAGGGACATGATCAGCGTGCCCATGATCGCGTGGTACGCGCCGCCGCCTTCGCGGCGTACGGTGATGCCGCGCTGCGACTCCGACCACCAGCCGGCGTCGAAGAGCAGGTGGTAGCCCTTGCTGATCACGGTCCACAGGATCCACAGCAGCGGGACCAGCGCGATCAGGAAGCACAGCACGATCAGGACCGTGGCCAGGGTGTTGCGGAAGGCCCGCGCCCCGGACTTGCCGGTCAGGTCCAGCGTCTTGCCGTCGTAGGCCGGACGGTTCGCCGCGAGAGTGGTCACAGCGATGCTCCTTCACTCTGCGGCTTGTCGCCGACGCGCTTGACCTTGCGGGTCCGCTTGCCGCCGGGGGCGCTGCGGGCCACGATGAGCCGGGCCGCCGAGTTGACCAGGAAGGTCACCACGAACAGCACCAGACCGGCCGCGATGTACGCGCCGGTCTTCTCCGGCGAGTCGAACTCGGCGGCGTTGTTGGCGATCTTCGAGGCGAACGTCTCGCCGCCGGCGAAGATCGAGGAGTTCCACGGGTCGTTGCCGTTCGGCACCGACAAGATGATCAGTACGGCGACGGTCTCACCGAGCGCGCGGCCCAGGCCGAGCATCGACGCGCTGACCACACCCGAGCGGCCGTACGGCAGCACCGCCATCCGGATCATCTCCCAGCGCGTCGACCCGAGCGCCAGCGCGCCCTCGCGGTGCGCGATCGGGGTCTGCGCGAAGATCTCCCGGCTGATCGCGGTGACCACCGGCAGGATCATGATCGCCAGCACCACCGACGCGGTGAAGACGACCCCGACGTTGTCGGTCGCGGGCTTCTCGAACAGCGGGATCCAGCCCAGCGCCGAGCTGAGGCCGTCGATCACCGGCCGCAGGATCGGGGCGAAGAACATGATGCCCCACAGGCCGTAGATGATCGACGGTACGGCGGCCAGCAGGTCGATCGCGTGCGAGACCGGCGCGGCCAGCCGCTTCGGGGCGTAGTACGTGGTGAACAGCGCCACCCCGACCGCGATCGGGACCGCGATCGCCATCGCGATGATCGAGCTGACCACGGTGGTGTAGAACAGCGCCGCGATGCCGAACTGCGGCGGGATCGCGCCGGGCTCCCAGATCCGGGAGAAGAGGAAGTTGCTGTCGTTCTTGGTGAGGGCCGGGATCGCCAGTGCCAGCAGGAAGATGCCGACGAAGGCGACGATCAGGACCACCAGTCCGCCGGACCCGCGGGCCAGGCCGGCGAACAGCCGGTCGCCGAGGTGGCCGACCGGGCCGAGCTCCAGCTTCTTGTCGTCGGACGGAGCCGCGGGCGGGGCCGTGCCGTCTGTACTGCTCATAGGTGCTGCTCCAAGCGCCTGGGTGGAAGGAGTGCTCGGTCACGAGGCGAGCCCCGGCTGCCCAGTGGGAGGGAAGCCGGGGCTCGCATCACGCCGTACCGCGGGTCTCGCAGGTCAGCTGATGCCCTGGATGGCGGCGTCGACCTTGGTCCGCAGCTCCTCCGGGAGCGGCGCGTAGTTGAGCTCGGTCAGCGCGCCCTGGCCGTCGGCGCTCGCGAAGTAGCTCAGGAAGCTCTTCACCAGCGCGGTCTTCTCGGCCGGCAGGCCCTTGCTGCAGGCGATCTCGTAGGTCGCGAGGATGATCGGGTAGACCCCCGGCGCCTTGGTCGCGTAGTCCAGCTTCAGCGACAGGTCCGCACCGGTACCGGCCGGCTTGGCCGCGGCCAGCGCCTTCGAGGCCGACTCGGCGGTCAGCTCGACCGGGCCGGCGCCCGAGTCGACCTGCGCGATGCCGAGCTTGTTGTCGACCGCGTAGCTCCACTCGACGTAGGTGATCGAGTTCTTGGTGCTCTTGACGCCCTCGGCGACCCCGGCCGACTTCTCCTTGCCGGCGCCGGTGCCGGTCCACTTCTTGGCCGGCTTGCCCTTCCAGGCGCCGCCACCGGCCGCCTCGAGGTACTTGGTGAAGTTCTCCGTGGTGCCGGACTCGTCGGAGCGGAAGAACACCGCGATCGGAGCCGACGGGAGGGTGACACCCGGGTTCAGCTTGGCGATCTCCGGCGCGTTCCAGGTCTTGATGGTGCCCTGGAAGATGCCGGCGGCGGTCGGGCCGTCGACGATCAGCTTGCTGACGCCGTCGACGTTGTACGAGATGGCGACCGGGCCGATGACCATCGGCAGGTTCAGCGCCGGGCTGCCCTGGCAGCGCTTGGCGGCAGCGGCGGCCTCGGACTCGCCACCGTCGGCACCCTCGGTCTTCAGCGCCGAGTCGGAACCGGCGAAGTCGACCTGGCTGGCGTTGAACTGCTTGATACCCGCACCGGAACCGGTCGGGTTGTAGTTCACCGTGACGTCGCCGCACTTCTCGTTGTACTTGGCGATGACTTCTTCGATGGCGTTCTTCTGCGCCGAGGATCCCTCGGCGTTCAGGGTGCCCTCGGGGCAGTCGGCGCCACCGGTGGAGGCCGAGCTGTCGCCCGACGGGGTCGAGGAGCCGGACGGCTCGGGGTCACTGCCACAAGCGCTCAGTGCGAGCACGCCGAGAGAAGCCACGGCGACGGTGCCGACGCGGAGCAGGCGATTGACGGACACGAGAGTGTTGCCCTTCTGCGGGAATTCAGACTTTGTGAACTGCCACAGACGGTAGGGAGAGCAGATGACCGCACGGTCCGTCGCGGATGAACGAGCGGTGAACGGTTTCGGTAGCAATCGCGACGACTGGCGTGCCGCCAGGAGGCCAGCAGATGAACTGAGTTAAGGACCGTGACGCTGAGTGATTTCAAGCACCCTTTGGTCACGGTCCGGTATCAGCGCACGACCAGCGGAAGCGATGCCGATGTCGTCCAGGTGATCGCGCGGCCGCCGTACGTCGTACTCGGGACGAAGAACCGGTACGCCGTGGTGCCGCGGGCCGTGGGCTTGAACGTGTAGGACCCGCGGCCCTTGGACAGGATGATGTCCTTCACCCCGACCCAGGCCTTGCCGTTCCAGCGCTGCAGCGTCGTGCGGATCCCGGTCGCGGGGGCGATGGAGAGGCTGGCCGTGACGCTCTGGCCGAGGCTGACGACGTTCGCACTGAACTTGGCGGTGCCGATCGAGTGCCTGGTCAGCGAGGTGGTCACGCCGGTCGCGTACTCGAGAGCGGCACTGTCCTGCCGCTTCCAGGCCGGCGCGTAGAGCCGGTACTGCCGGGTGCCCGGGGAAGGTGCCTGCAGGCGGAAGACGCCGTCGAACCCGGAGTAGGTGCTGGTGAGCGTGACCCACGGCCTGCTCGCGGAGTCCCTGGCCTGGAGCGCGATGTGCTGCTGCCCGTTGCCGGTCGTGCCGCTGACGGTCAGCATCTGTCCGTACGCCGCCGAGGTGGGGATCGCGCCGCCTCTGATGACCGTCTGGTCGAAGGTGAACGGACGCGAGTTGGACGGGCCCCAGACGTTGTCCGCTCGCACGGAGACGTAGTACGGCCGCGGCCGGGTCTTGACGACGGCGAACCGCATGTTGCCGGGCACCGGGGTCTGGGCCCCGCTGCCGTTCAGGTCCAGGACCGAGTAGCGCACCGGCCCGGAGCCGTCGAACGGGTCGTTCGGGTTGTAGTCGTACTGCGGTACGGCGTCGTGCCAGGAGATCAGCAGCGAGCCGTCCGCCCTCGGGGCGGCGTACGTGATCGGGACGGCTTCCATCGCGGACGTGTCGAACTCGACCGACTTCGCCATCGGACCCGCCGTACCGGCGCTGTCGACCGGGGCGACCGTGAAGTTCGCCCGGTAGCCCCCGTAGATGCTGTCGGTGGGAACGAGTACCTCGTTCGGTGCGCCGGCCGCGACCGCGCCGACCTGCTTGGCGCCGAACGCCTCGCCGTCGAACTGCACTTTGTTCGCCTCGCCCGCGTCCGTCCAGGTGACCCGGATCTGCTCCTGGGTCGCGTCGGCCCAGGCGATCTTCACGCCGGTCGGCGCGGCCGGGCCGGCCGCGGCGGCGGACGTGGTGAAAGCAGCGACGGCGGCAACGGCCAGGCCGGCGGCGATGACGGTACGGCGGATACGCATCTGAGGTCCCCAGGTCGGTGCCCGGGGGTCACCCCTGCCGCCGGCGCACGCAGAGGTTAGCGCACGCTCAGCTGGAGAAGTCCTCCGGTGCTACCCCGTCGAGGAACTGCCGGAAGCGCTCCAGCTCGGCCTGCTCCTCCTCCGGCGTCGCGACGCCGGCCTCGCGCAGGACCTGCTCGGTGCAGCGGATCGGCGTACCGAGCCGGACCGCGAGGGCGACCGAGTCGCTCGGGCGGGCCGACACCCGGGCGCCGTTGGCCAGCACCAGCTCGGCGTAGAAGACCGCGTCGCGCAGCTCGACGATCTCGACCGCCTCGATGTGCACGCCGAAGGCCTCGATCAGGTCCCGCATCAGGTCGTGGGTCAGCGGCCGGGAGGGGCGCAGGCCCTGCTCCTCGTAGGCGATCGCGGTCGCCTCCACCGAACCGATCGAGATCGGCAGGTAGCGGTAGCCCTCGGTCTCGCGCAGCATCATCACGGGTGCCCGGTTGGGCGACTCCATCCGGATCCCGATCAGGGTCAGTTCGCGCATCGATGTCATGGTGCGGTCCCGGCCTCTCCGTGCCGCCGGCTCCCGGTAGGGCGCCGGTTTCCTCGGTAGGAACATACCCGGCAGGCCCCGGCGCACCCGTCGGCGACCCCGACTGTGACGATCTCTTTGCATTGGCGAGGTCGCGTGGAGTCACCGCGGCTACGGCGCGCCGAACCGCTCGTGGGCGACCCGGCCGTCGGCCAGCAGGTGCGCGACGACGAACGCGCCGGGGGAGAACTTCCCGACCGGGAGCCCGAGCTCGCGGGCCAGCGCGGGCAGGACCGGGCGATGCGAGCAGACGACGGTGACGTGACCGTGCTTCCAGGCGGTCCCGGCCAGCCCGTCCATCGCCGCCGGGTCGGCCTCGAAGCCGCGCTCGGAGATCTCCGGGTGCAGGTGGATCTTGCGGCCGATCGAGGCGGCGTACGGCGTGACCGTGGTCGCGCAGCGCTCCGCGTCGCTGCTGCGCACCCGGTCGACACCCAGAGCAGCCAGTACGTCGACCAGCCGGTCCGCCGTGGCTTTGCCGTGCGCGGTCAGCGGGCGGTCGGTGTCGTCGGCGTCCCAGTCCTTGCGCTTGACTGCCTCCGCGTGCCGGATCACGACCAGCGACGCGACCACCGGTACGGCGTGCTCGAGCTTGCGCAGGATGTCCACGTCGCGCGGGTAGCTGAGCCGGCGCGCGGCGTCCTCGACCGGCAGCCACTCGACCCGGTCCACCTCGTCGTTCGGGACGAACGCGGAGTCGTCGTACGTCTCGGCCGACCAGTAGTGCACGAGCTTCGGCACGGTGCTGCCGTTCTTGCGGACGTCGTACCGCTGGATGCCGAGCGAGGGGCCGAGCACGACCCGCAGGCCGGTCTCCTCCTCGATCTCGCGGCGGGCCGCGGACAGCACGTGCTCGTGCGCGGTCAGCTTCCCCTTCGGCAGCGACCAGTCGTCGTACCGGGGGCGGTGCACCAGCAGGACCCGGCGCGTGCCGCGGTCCTCCCGCCACACCACACCACCCGCGGCGATCACGGTCGCCGGGTTGTTCATCGTCTCCTCGGTCAGGCTTGATTGGGGTCGGCCTGGCGGCGCCGGCCGCGGGTCGCGATCAGCCGCTCCTGCAGGTCGCGCAGCGGCTCGCCGTCGGGGCCGCTGAGCCGGGCCTGCCAGGTGTCGTCGGGCTGCAGCCACCACGACCCGGTCCGCTCGTCGAAGCCCAGGTCGAACAGGTCGGTCAGCTCGGTGATCTGGTCCGGCTGCTTCAGCTGGACCAGCACCTCGACGCGGCGGTCCAGGTTCCGGTGCATCAGGTCGGCCGAGCCGATCCACACCTCCGGCTCGCCGCCGTTCTCGAACCAGAACACCCGGCTGTGCTCCAGGAACCGGCCGAGGATGCTGCGCACCCGGATGTTGTCCGACAGCCCCGGTACGCCGGGCCGGATGGTGCAGATCCCGCGGATCCACAGGTCCACCGGGACACCGGCCTGCGACGCCCGGTAGAGCGCGTCGCACAGGGCCTCGTCGACCAGGCTGTTCACCTTGATCCGGACCCGGGCCGGGCGGCCGGCCAGGTGGTGCTGGACCTCGCGCTCGATCCGGTCCAGCAGGCCACGGCGTACGGACTGGGGAGCGACCAGCAGCCGCCGGGAGCCGGTACTGCGGGCGAAGCCGGACAGGTGGTTGAACAGGTGCGCGATGTCCTCGGTGACCACCTTGTCGCTGGTCAGCAGGCCGAGGTCCTCGTACATCCGGGCCGTCTTCGGGTGGTAGTTGCCGGTGCCGATGTGGGCGTAGCGGCGCAGGCCGTCCGGCTCGTCGCGGACCACCATCGACAGCTTGCAGTGCGTCTTGAGGCCGATCACGCCGTACACGACGTGGCAGCCGGCGTGCTCGAGCTGCCGGGCCCACTTGATGTTCGCCTGCTCGTCGAACCGGGCCTGGATCTCGACCAGGACCAGCACCTGCTTGCCCGCCTCGGCGGCGTCGATCAGCGCGTCGACGATCGGGGAGTCGCCGCTGGTCCGGTACAGGGTCTGCTTGATCGCCAGCACGTGCGGATCGGCGGCGGCCTGCTCGATGAAGCGCTGCACGCTGGTCGAGAAGCTGTCGTACGGGTGGTGGACGAGCACGTCGCGCTGCTTGAGCGCGTGGAACATGTCGGCCGGGTTCGAGGTCTCGACCTCGGCCAGCTGCGGGTGCGTCGACGGGACGAAACCCGGGTACTTCAGCTCGGCGCGGTCCAGCGAGGCGATGTCGAACAGGCCGCGCAGGTCCAGCGGACCCGGGACCTCGAACACCTCGGCCTCGGTGACACCCAGCTCGCTGACCAGCAGCGCGCGGACCTTCGGATCGATCGACTCCTCGACCTCGAGCCGGACCGGCGGGCCGAACCGGCGCCGCAGCAGCTCCTTCTCGAGCGCGGCGAGCAGGTTCTCCGCGTCGTCCTCCTCAACCTCGAGGTCCTCGTTGCGGGTCACCCGGAAGGTGTGGACCTGGGTGACCTCCATGCCCGGGAACAGCTGGCCGAGATGGGTCGCGATCACGTCCTCGAGCGGGACGAACCGGCCCTCGGCGACCTGCACGAACCGGGGCAGCAGCGGCGGCACCTTCACCCGGGCGAAGTGCTCGCCGCCGGAGTCGGGGTTGCGGACCACGACGGCCAGGTTCAGGCTCAGGCCGGAGATGTAGGGGAACGGGTGCGACGGGTCGACCGCGAGCGGAGTCAGGACGGGGAAGACGCGGTCCTTGAAGAACGTCGTCATCGCCTCGCGCTCGGCGTGCTCCAGCTCGTCCCAGCGGAGGATGTCGATGCCCTCCTGGACCAGCGCCGGCAGCACGCTCTTGCGCCAGGTCTCGGCCTGGCGGTCCATCAGCTCACGGCTGCGGCTCAGGCTCCGGTCGAGCACCTCACGCGGCATCAGGCCGCTGGCCGCCCGGACAGCGACGCCCGCCGCGATGCGGCGCTTCAGACCGGCGACGCGGACCATGTAGAACTCGTCGAGGTTGCTCGCGAAGATCGCCAGGAACTTGGCGCGCTCCAGCAGCGGGACCCGGTCGTTCTCGGCGAGCTCCAGCACCCGCTGGTTGAAGGCGAGCCAGCTCAGCTCGCGGTCCGAGAACCGGTCCTCGGGTAGGTCGCCGGCCTCCGTGATGTCGTACGGGGGCTCGACGTCGTACTCCCGGTTGTGCGACGCCAACAAGTCTCCTGCCACGTTGACCAGCATCCCATCCTTTGGTGAACGTCAGGTGGCGCAGGGCATGTCAGGGTCGTGTCTGCGCGATCTCGCTGATTGTTGCTAGCGTCACGCTTTGTGAACCCACGAGTGGACGCGCTGCTGCGGACCGGGCTGACCGCGGTCCAGAAAGCGGTCCAGAGCCATGCCCTGACCCCGGTCTACGCCCTGCCCCCCGCGGTCCGGCACCGCCTCGCGGGCGCCTCGGTCGTGATCGACGGCAACGTGCTCGACCCGGACGTGCAGCTCCTGCTCAAACTCGAAGCCATGCTCCCCGGCAGCGGCGGCGTCCCCAAGTCGGTCGCCGCCGCCCGCGCCGGCCTGCTCCGCGGCACCGCCCTCGTCGCCGGCCCCCTCCGCGAGGTCCAGCGCGTGACCGAACTCACCGTCCGAGGCGCAGACGGCCAACTCGGCGCCCGCCTCTACGTCCCCCGTACGCCGGGCCGCGGCCTCCTCGTCTTCTTCCACGGCGGCGGCTGGGTCGTCGGCGACCTCGACACCCACGACGCCTACTGCCGCGACGTCGCTGCCGAAACCGGCGTCCGCGTCCTGTCCGTCGACTACCGCCTGGCGCCCGAGGCCCCCGCACCCGTCGCCGCCGAAGACGCCATCGCCGCCTTCAGCTGGGCCGTCGAACACGCTGCAGACCTCGGCGCCGACGCCTCCTTGGTGGCAGTAGGCGGCGACTCAGCCGGCGGCAACATCGCCGCCGTCGTCGCCCAGCAATGCGTCGTACGCGACATCCCGCCGCCCGCCCTCCAACTCCTCATCTACCCCGCGGTCGACCTCGTCGGCCGCCGCCCCTCCCGAGACCTCTTCTCCGAAGGCTTCTTCCTCACCGAAGAAGAAATCCTCTGGTACCGAGAGCACTACACCCCCGACCCAGCCCTCCGCCCAGATCCCCTGGTCTCCCCGTTGTTCGGCTCGTTGGAGGGCTTGGCCCCCGCCTATGTGGTCACCGCCGGCTTCGACCCCCTCCGAGACGAAGGCAACGAGTACGCCGAAGCCCTCCAAACCGCAGGCGTCCCCACCGTCCTCCACCAGGAACCCACCCTCATCCACGGCTTCGCCAACATGCTCGCTTTGGGCGGCGCTACGCGCGCGGCTCAGCTACGAATCCACGCCCACGTGAAGTCGGTCCTCAACCCGTGAAGAGTGAACCGCAACTCAGAGCTCGACCATTTTCATCTCGTACATGACCCACTTCTCTCCGCGAGCCGACAGCGCGAACTCGCGGGTGTAGGTCGCGGCCTTGCTCGTGAAAGGAGTTGCCGCCGGCGTCTGGCGGCTGACGTACTGACCGACCCGAATCGTCGCCGAGCCACCGACTCGCCCAGTGTCGCCACGGGCCAGTCCTGTCACCTCGCTGACCTTCTCGGCGTAGTCGCCTTTCAGCAAACCGTTGGCTGCGTTGGAGACCCTGACGAAGTCCGCGTACGCCTTGCAGGTCTCGCAGCCGGGGTCGCTGTTGCTCAGCATCGGTGCGGTGTCACCGGTGTCCGAGGCGTAGTTCATCAGGTCGCTGTAATACCGGACGAACTCCTCGGCCGCCGCCAGGCTGAGCCCGCTCGCGTCGGCTGGACGTTCGGGGACCGCACTCGGGGTCGCCGTACGCGAAGACGCTGACGGTGCAGGGTCGCCTGCCGAGGACGGCGCCGAGGTGCCCGCCGGGCCTTCGCCGGAACAGCCGGCGAGTGCCACGGCCAGGCAGCCGACGAGTATCCAGGCTTGCGTCCGGCGCTCCCCTAACTGACGACGAAGCATCAGTTCGGCGGATCCACCAGCACCGGCACGGCCTCCCGCACCTGCAGAGGTGTACCAGGCCCGGTGATCGGCACGGTGCCGTTGATGTACTGCCACCCGGTCCCGTCAACGTTGAAGCGAGCGGCGTAGTTGGTCGTCAGGGTGACACTCACCGAGCCACGCTTCAGGTACTTGTGCGTGATGTCCTTGGCTGGGTACGGCTTCCCCGGCGAGTCGGTTGTCATCTTCGTCCCGTCCCCGAAATTCCACGTATAGCTCATCGGCGTCGCCTCAACCGCCACCGGGAACCCCAGCAACCTCACGGTCGTGTTCGACACCTTCGCCTGGTCTGTGTAGACGATCGTGTCGAGATTCACCAAGGTCCGCCCCGAAGGCTGCACCTTTACCCGCAACCCGGGGAACGCCACACTCCTGGTCTCGTCCAGTACCTGTTCCCAGGTGACGTCCTCGGGCCGAGGTAGGTCCCGCACCGCAACTGTTGGAGGCGTGGTCTGCTCAGGCTGCAACCGTTCCGCTTCCTGACAGCGTGTCGGCCCGATCCGCCCACTCCCGTCGGACGCGGGTAGCCCGCAAATCCCCCGGTTCAGACGGAACGGCAGCCGCCGCTCCGATTCCCCAGCAGGTCTGACTACGTCTTTCCTCGGATAGCCGTCGTCTGGTTTTGCGGAAGGCTTCGCGCCCAGCCTGGGTATCTGTCGCCCGGAATTCTTTCCACCGCCGTGCAGGACGATGCCCCAACGGGTGGGATCGCCGTTCACGTCCGGCTTCTTCGTCGAGGCCGAGGTCGGCTTCTCGGCGGTCCCCGTCGGTCCGGCGGCGGCGCCGTCGGCTGTCACCACCGATGTCACACCGATGCCCATCGTCCCGACGGCAAACAGTGACGTCAGCACTGCGCAGGATCGAAGAGACGTCTTCATCAGTCGATCTGCATCTCGAACATCACCCAATTACCGCCCGAGGGGGACAGGGTGAATTCCAGGGTCCCGGTGGTGGCCTTCTTCGGGACCGGCGAGGCGGTAGGCCCGGCTCGCTCGATGAAGTCGCCGGACTTCAAAATGGCGGAACCCCCGGCCTTGCCCTCCGCGCCCCGGTAGATCTCCTTGACCTCCTGCACCTTGTCCACGTAGTCACCGGTGAGTCCGCCGTTCTTCGCGTTCACCTTCTGGACGTAGTCAGCGAGCGCTTTGCAACCGAGACAGCCCCGATCGCTCTCGGCCATGAACGGCTTGGGGTCGCCGGTCGTGTACGAGTAGTTCAGGAGGCCCACGTAGTACGCGATGAAGGCTTCTCCCGCGGCCAGACTCGAACCGGAGGCAGCCGTGGGACGAGAGGGCGGTGTCCCGATCGTCGGAGACGGTGTGGTGGTTGGCGCCGTCGCAGACGTGCTGGTGGGAGATGACGGGCCCGTGTCCGGTCTGCCGGCCTCAGGGCTGCTGTTCGAGCAGGCGGCGAGGGCTGTGGCCAGGGTGGCGGCCATCAGCGTGGTGGTGAGGTGGTTGCGGAACGTCACTCTTGTCAGCCCTCCGTAGTCGACTTCTGATCGTAGTCGGGGGCGGGAGGTCAGTGGGTGGCAAAGCTGCAAGCTGTGGATAACCAGGTTTGGGGCCAGGAGCCGCCCGGCTGGGGGGTGAGAGGCTCGGACGGCTCCTGGTTGGTGGTGGGACGGGCGAGAAGCGTGTTTATGACGCGGTGTGAGCGGATGATTTCGGTGTGACACCGTTCACAGGGCGGTGGGGGCGTATTGGACGTGCAGCGCCGCGGTGGTGAAGCCGAGGGATTCGTACAGGCGGCGGGCGGGGGTGTTGGTGCCGTCTACGTAGAGGGTGATGGTGTCGAGGGCGCGGGTTTCCTGGAGGTGGTGGAGGCCCTGGAGGGTGAGGGCCTTGCCTAGGCCGGTGCCCTGGTGGGTGGGGGAGACGCCTACTACGTAGACCTCGCCCTCGTTGTGTTCGAGTTTGGTCCAGTGGAAGCCGGCGAGTTCGTTGGTGTTGCGGTCGATGGCCAGGAAGAAGCCTTCGGGGTCGAACCAGGGCTGGTTGAGGCGGTCGGTGAGGTCGGCCTGGGTCCAGGCGCCCTGTTCGGGGTGGGTGGCGAAGGCTTCGGCGTTGACCTTGAGCCAGGCGGTGTCGTCCTGGCCGGGGACGAAGGTGCGTACGGCGATGTTCGACGGCCAGGTGATCTCGGGGAGGGGAGCGCTCGCGCGGCTGAGGAAGTAGAGCTCGCGGGCGACTTCCAGGGAGAAGTGCGCGGCGAGCTCGTCGGCGCCGGGGAGGCGGCCGTGGGACCAGAGGCGGAGGGTGGTGGGGGCGTGGTCGAGGAGGGTGCGGAGGAGGGTCGTACCGGTGCCTTGGCGGCGGGCTTCGGGGGCGACGACGAGCTCGGCGGAGCCGTCGGGGCTCAGCGACGCGTAGCCGACCAGGTCGCCGGGGGTGGAGTGGAGGCCGGTGACGTCGAGGGTCGCGGGCTCACCGGCGTACGCGAGCACGTGCAGGTCGCCGTGGTGCTCGCCGTTCAGGTGCAGCAGGGTCTGCTCGGACAGCGGGTTGACGTCGTCGCTCTGCGCGGCCAGGCGAGCGAGTTCGGTGACGGCGGCGGCGGTGGCCGAGGGCAACGGTGAGGGAACTGCTTCGAGGGTCACCTGAATACCGTAAAAGGTCCGGGTGAGTTCATGCTCAGGTCCTGTTCCGGGCCGCCGTACGTCGGGTAACTTCGCGGCACCGCATCGAAAACTACGACGGAGTAGACATGGCCTTCACAGGACGAGACAGGACGTGGTTCAGGGGTCCGCGGGCGGTTGCCCTGCTGGCCGCCGGAGCCGCGGTGGCACTCGGCTTGGCCACGGGGGGAACCGTGACCCAGGCAGCACCCGCGAAACCGAAGCCGACGCACACGCAGATCAACCTGCTGGCGCTGAACGACTTCCACGGAAACCTGGCGCCCAACCCGGCGACCAGCTCCAGCGGCAACGTGAACGGCACGCCCGCCGGTGGCGCGGAGTACCTCGCCACCCACCTGGAGAACCTGCGCGCCGCCGCGAAGGCGCAGGGCCAGGAGAGCGTGACGGTCGCCGCGGGTGACCTGATCGGTGCCTCTCCGCTGCTGTCGGCCGCGTTCCACGACGAGCCGACCATCGAGGCGATGAACGAGATGGGCCTGGACGCCGCCTCGGTCGGCAACCACGAGTTCGACGAGGGCTGGCACGAGCTGCTCCGGATGCAGACCGGTGGCTGCCTGAACGACGGCGACGGGCAGAACAACCAGAACTCCTGCCCGGACAAGAAGGCCAAGTTCAAGGGCGCCGACTTCGACTACCTGTCGGCCAACGTGTTCTTCGAGAACACCCGGCAGACGCTGCTCGCGCCGTACACGGTGAAGAAGTTCCGCAGCGGCCAGAAGATCGCGTTCATCGGGATGACGCTGGAGGCGACGCCGAACATCGTCACCAAGTCCGGTGTCGAGGGGCTGACCTTCACCGACGAGGTCGAGACCGCGAACGCGCTGGTCCCGAAGCTGCGCAAGCAGGGCATCGAGTCGATCGTGGTGCTGCTGCACGAGGGCGGGTTCCCGAGCGACCCGCGCGCGTTCAACAGCTGCCCGGGGATCTCCGGCCCGGTCACCGACATCGCCAAGAACCTCGACCCGGCGATCGACGCGGTGATCTCCGGTCACACCCACACGGCGTACAACTGCTCGATCAACGACCCGGCCGGCAAGCCGCGGCTCGTCACCAGCGCGTCGTCGTTCGGCAAGGTCGTCACCCAGGTCCGGCTCAGCATCGACAACGCGACGCACGACGTCGACCGGCTGAACACACTGGCCAACAACCTGATCGTCACCCAGGACGTGCCGAAGAACCGCGACCTGACCAAGCTGATCACCAAGTACCAGGGGCTGGTCGCGCCGATCGAGTCCAAGGTGATCGGGCACATCACCACGCCGTCGGTGGTGCGGACGGCGGACGACTCCGGCGAGTCCCCGCTGGGCAACCTGATCGCCGACGCCCAGTTGGCCGACCCGTCGACCGTGACCGGCGGCAAGACGCCGGTGGTCGCGTTCATGAACCCGGGCGGCATCCGGGCCGACCTGGCCTCGACCGGTGGTGCGGTGACGTTCGGGCAGGCGTTCACGGTGCAGCCGTTCAACAACTACCTGGTCTCGATGGACATGACCGGGACGCAGATCAAGGCGCTGCTGGAGCAGCAGTTCTCCGGCCCGAACCAGGCCGCGAACAAGGTGCTGCAGATCGCCGGTATCACCTACACCTACAACCCGGCCGGTACGCCGGGCGCGAAGGTGGACGCGGCGTCGATCAAGATCGCCGGGCAGCCGATCGTCGACGGTACGTCGTACCGGATCGTGACGAACAACTTCCTGTCCGACGGGGGTGACGGCTTCCCGGCCTTCACCACGGCGACGAACAAGTTCTTCGGCGGGCTCGACATCGACGCGTTCGCGGCGTACCTGGCCGCGCACGACCCGTACACCCCGGGGCCGACGGACCGGATCAGCATCTCGTAGTACTCAGCTGTACGACGCTCGCCCGGGTTGCTTCCAGCGGAGGTGGCCCGGGCGGGTGTGCTTCGGGGCTGAGCCGGATCGAGTGATCAGGCGCGCAGCGATGAGGCGTTGGCCGATCAGCCCGAGCGTGGAGAACGCTCAGAGCACGAACTTGAGGATGACGAAGGTCAGCGCGACGCCGGTTGCGATGGCGGCGCGGCCGGAGCCGATGCCGCGGCGGACGCCGGTGCCGAAGACGGCCAGCGTGAGCGGGATCAGCATCACCAGCAGCGTGATGCCGGCCGCGTGGACGCCGACGTGGGCGCGGCTGCTGAGCAGCAGCCCGAGGCCCAGGGCGAAGGTCAGGCCGAGCCAGGTGGTCGTCTGGATCGGTCCGTCGGACGGATCGCTGCGATGCGAAGCGTGAGCACCACCACCACGGCGGTGCGAAGTCGGAGCGTGCGCCATCGGTCACCTTTCGTGAACAGACCGAATACGCAAGGTAGCACCCCGCCTACGCGGTGGTGCAAGCCCGATCTTGTGCGGGGCTGATCGCGCGGATCGCGTTGCAGGGCTGGGAAAGCCCGGCGCTGTGACTGGCGTGACTGATGTGACTGGTGGGACTCAGGCGCGCGAGTCGGCGGTCTCGCGGTCCTTCGTGGTCGGCGGGATGACGAAGCGGTAGCCGACGTTGCGGACCGTGCCGATCAGGGACTCGTGCTCGGGGCCGAGTTTCGCGCGCAGGCGGCGGACGTGGACGTCGACCGTGCGGGTACCGCCGAAGTAGTCGTAGCCCCAGACTTCCTGGAGCAACTGCTCGCGGGTGAACACGCGGCCCGGGTGCTGCGCGAGGAACTTGAAGAGCTCGAACTCCTTGTACGTCAGGTCGAGCGCGCGGCCGTTCAGCTTCGCCGTGTACGACGCCTCGTCGATGACCACGTCGCCGCTGCGGATCAGCGTGGTCTCGGGGTCCTCGTTGCGGGCCGCGGCGAGGCGGCCGATCACCAGGCGTAACCGGGCCTCGATCTCCGCCGGGCCGGCCGTGTCGAGCAGGACGTCGTCGGCGCCCCAGTCGGCGTTCACCGCGGTCAGGCCGCCTTCGGTGACCACCAGGAACAGCGGTACGTCGATGCCGGTCGTCCGGATCAGGCGGGCGACACCACGGACAGTGACCAGGTCGCGGCGGGCGTCCAGCAGGACCGCGTCGGCGTCCGGGGCGTCGACGAGCGCGGCGACCTCCGACGGCAGGATCCGGATGTGGTGCGGGAGCAGGGCCAGAGAGGGCAGGACCTCGGTGGAGGCCTGCAGCGCGTTCGTCAGCAGCAACAACGTGCTCACGCTGTCTCCTTGTGCGGGTCGGCGGAGCGCGGGTGAGCGATCCGGTCCTGAAGCACGTCAGGCCCCGACGGCGTCGTTGCCGGGGGCCCGAGACACACTGGTGTGGAACAGCAAGCTGACATAATACTCCAGGACCCATCGATGAGTGAGGCGTCTTCCACATGCCGGAAGTGACGATCAGGTACTTCGCTGCTGCACGCGCTGCCGCCGGCGAGTCCACCGCGACGGCTCGGGCTGCGTCGGTGAAGGAGCTGGTGGGTGCGGTTTCTGCCGATCGCCCGGAGTTGGCTCGGGTGCTGGGTATTTGCACGTTCCTCGTCGATGGGGAGCGGGTTGAGCTGACTGCCAGCCTCGCGGACGGGGCGCTGGTGGACGCGCTGCCGCCGTTCGCGGGTGGCTGATTTTCTGTACGCCGGTTGTGGTGCGGGTCGGCTTTTGATGCGGCCGGTGAGGTCGGTTTTGGCTGAGGCCGCGCCGGCCGGGGAGTAAGAGCCAGGGCCTGAGCGATGGGATCTCGGCGATGGGTGGATGGGCGGGCCCTAGTGCGTCTTGCTGTGGTGCCGGTCGTTTGCGATGCGGCCGGTGGGGTCGGCGCTGGCTGAGGTCGCACCGGCCGGGAGAGATGTAGCCCGAGCGGGACTTGGGACCGGGGGGCCGTGGTCCGGGGCGAGGGGGACCGTGGTTGTGGGTGGGAGCGGCCGTGGTTCGAGTCAGGGTGGCCGTGGCTCGGGGTGGGGGACCTGTTCGGGCGGTAGATTGCGCGGTTGTGGCACGGGATACGGGGAACCTGCTGACGACGGTCGGGCGGGCTGCTGGGTTGTTCGGGCGGGCCTGGCCTCGGTTGTTGGCTGTGTTCGTGGTTGCGGAGCTGGTGCATCGCGGGGTGTTGTGGGTCGCGGTGCAGGCGGGCGCTCGGGTGCAGGCGGCGGGGATTGCGGTGCTGGCGTTGCTGGTGGTGGTTTCGCTGGCGATGTACGTCGCGATGTTCCTGGTGCTGCGGGGTGAGCTGCCGTATCACCGGCGGGCGGTGTCCGAAGGGGTGCTGGCGCCGGACGGGGTCGAGGCGGGGAAGGAAGCGCGGGCGGTTGACGCGCTCGCGTCGGCGTTGCTGCCGTTTCTGGCGTTCTACGCGGCGTACAAGTTTCTGCAGGCCGAGGCGCTGAACTACGAGTACCAGCTGGCCGTGCACAACCTGATGGATGACGCCGCCACCATTCTCACTGGTGGAACGGTCGCGCAGGCGCCGACCGGGCTGCAGGCGTTGTCGACCTGGCTGTTCATCGCGCTCGGCGTCGCGGCGTACCTGCTGCGGCTGGTGTTCAAGAAGAAGAAGGGCGCAGAAGAGACCGGCCCGGCGCGCAAGCTGTTCGCGACCTATCTCGAGGCGCTCTGGATCTTCGTCGTCGCCTACCAGGCGTCGGCGTACCTGCCCTCACCGAAGAGCTGGCTGCAGGAGCGGGTGCTGTGGCAGTGGGGTCACGACGCGTACGGCTGGGTGCTCGACCACGTGCTCGGCGTCGAGCGGATCCGCGAGATCTGGGACGCCGTCACCGGATTCGTTGCCGCGGGCATCGGTGATCTGTGGAGCGCGGCGGTGCTGCCGCTGATGTGGATCACGATGACCGCGGTGATCTACGGCCGGGTGGTGCCGAAGGCCGAGCGGATCGAGCAGCTGCGCTGGCGGTTCGACCGGATCAGCAACCGCTGGCAGCGCACCCCGCGCCTGGTGCAGGCGGCCGGCAACTCGATGGTCTCCGACTGGCGCGACCGCTGGCGGCCGGTCCGCGACGCGTTCCGGCTGGTCGCCCGGTCCGGGATCCGGCCGATGCTCGGTTACTTCCTGGCCTGGGCCGTCGTCACGTACGCCGCCGGCGCGGTCTGGATCCTGCTGCGCGACTACGTCGTCGGGCCGCAGTCGCTGCAGTTCTGGAAGGTGATCGACGACCCGATCGCGCTCGCCGTCGAGGCGCTGAAGATCATGCTGCAGATCGCGCTGCTGGCCGCGGCGTACGACCGGATGGTCGGCGGCCTGGCCGGCTACCTCACACCGCGGACGCGCCCGGTGCACCCGACGGCCGCCAGCGGCGAGGACCACGGCGTCACCGACCTGACCGCCGCTACCTCGGGAATGCCAGGTACTGCGGAAGACGGGTCGCCCACGTGATCGTCGGCGTCACCTCGCCGGCCACCGCGGTCGGTACGACGAACACCGCGACGGTCTCGAACGGCTTGCCCGCCACCGGCTTCAGGTAGTACGGCGCGAGCTGCGGGTCCCGCCAGCTCTGC
The DNA here is from genome assembly GCF_055583505.1 of Kribbella sp. NPDC104740. Classification (NCBI taxonomy): domain Bacteria; kingdom Bacillati; phylum Actinomycetota; class Actinomycetes; order Propionibacteriales; family Kribbellaceae; genus Kribbella; species Kribbella sp. NPDC104740. The sequence goes on from NZ_JBVJNV010000001.1 coordinate 656,532, forward strand.
AGCTTCTCGTCGTCGCCGCCGGTGCAGCCGCTCGGGCGGTCCTGGAACTCGTCGTCCAGGATCGACTCGTCCCACGTCCGCCCGTCGTTCGCGCGAAGGTGCATCAGGCAACCACCGAGCTTCTCCAGCTTGGCGAGGTCGTCGACCTGCAGCCGGACGTAGACCCGGACCCGCGTCGTGCCGTCCGGTAGGGGTGTGCCGGTTCGTCCCGCCCGCGGTGAAGGGTCGGTCTCGACGCTCGCCGCGAACCAGGTCGCGTCCTGGTACGCCGTACCGCCGGCCGCGACCTCGACCGCGTCGCGCGGCTCGGCTTTGTACCAGGAGTCGTAGTCGCTGCGCACCGACCACCAGCCGAGCAGCGGGATGGTGAGCACCAGCGAGGCGAGCGCGACCGTGTTCCGCCGGATCCAGCCCGGGCGGGCGCGCCGGGCGGTCATCGCTCCACCGCCGGGTTCAGGATCGCGACGTCCTCGTGCAGCGCGGGCAGCTGGTCCTCGTCGATCTTCAGCGCGATCGTTGCCTGTGGCTGCAGATCGTTGAAGATCTGCTGCTCCAGCACCAGCAAGGTTGCGCCGGGCAACTGGTCGGCAGGCATCTCGACGACGATCGGCCCGCGGACCGGGATTCCGGGCGCGAGTTGGAAGTGCAGGAGATCGATGCGGTCCAGCCCGCTGCGGTTCGCGGCGGCGTACGTCGTACCGTCGGCTGCCTGGATGCCGATCTTCTGCAGGTGGATGGGTTCGCGGTTCGCGGTCACGACGGCGTCGATGACGACGAAGTCGGTCAGCGTGTCGCGGTCGGGGGTGGTGCGCGGGACGCGGAGCTTCTTGCTGGTCCGGACCTTCTCGACCGTGACGTCGAAGCGCGGGGTGTGCACGGCCTGGCCGGTGACGCCCTTGACCGCGATCGGCTGCTGGAAGTCGGTGTCGTCCGGCGTCACCCGGTACAGGCCGACGATCGCGACCAGGACGACGACCACCAGGACGCCGTCGACGAGCTTGCGGCGGGTCATCGGGTGTTGTCCTTCACCGGAGCGGTCACCTCGGCGGCGATCGTGTCCTTGGTCCAGTTCACGTGGTGGTCGAGGACGGATTCGCGGAACTCGTAGTGCTGCACGCTCAGCTCGACCTCGGTCGGCAGGTCGGTGGCCTTCGGCAACTTCCAGACGTAGGCGACGTCCTCGGCGTGGTCAGGGGTGAGCACGGGGTCCTGGGTCTGGTCGCGCAGGTTGGTGGTGCCGTACGGGCGGTCCTCGGGCGTGACGCCGTTGACGTTCAGCAGGCGGATCAGGTCGCTGGGGACCTTGACGCCGGTCTTGTCGGTGAGCTCGAGCTTGAGGACGACGGCGATCAGAGCGCCGCCGTCGTCGGGCTTGAAGAGCGGTTCGAGGTCCTTGACGACGACCACGCGCTGGACGGTGACGCTGAACTGGCCGGCGTCGACTGCTGCTCCTGGGCCGACCTGCGGGGTCTCCGCGGAGGCTTTCGCGAGGCCGCCGAACGCGGCCGAGATCGCCAGCAGCACGACCGCCGCGCTCACCACCCAGGTCTTCACCGACCGGCCGCGGACTTTCACGTCCTTCAGCTCGGGCAGTTCCTCCTGCTCCTTGCTCCCCGTTTCCTGCACGGCCGAAGCGTATCCAGCCGAAGGTTCGTCAGTCGGACGGGCGGCCGCGGAGGCGTTTGGTTTCGCCTCGGCGCTTCTTGTCGTCGAGGCGACGGCGGACCGCGCCCTTGGACGGACGGGTGGGGCGCCGCTGGCGAGGCGGGGCGGCGATCGCCTCGCGCAGCACGCTGGCGAGGCGAGCCCGGGCGGCCTCGCGATTGCGCCACTGGGAGCGGTGCTCCGAGGCGGCGATCGTGAGGACGCCGTCGACCAGGCGGGTGGACAGGCGCTCGAGGGCGCGGTTCTTGAGTGGCTCCCCGAGGGCGGTCGTCGCGGCCAGGTCGAAGATCAGCTCGACGCGGCTGTCGGCTGTGTTCACCGACTGCCCGCCTGGGCCGCTCGACCGGGAGAACCGCCATCCCAGCTCCGCCTCGGGGATCACCACCCCCGCTCGCACTGTCAGCCCGCCGTCCACACTCCTATTCAACCCGATACAGACAGCAGAATTCCTCTGGTTTCAGGCCGCCCGGCCCAGCGCCCGGTAGTCCCAGCCGGCCGCCTGCCACGAAACCGGGTCGAGCGCGTGCCGGCCGTCGACGATCTTCCGGTGCCCGACCAGGGAGCCGAGCCACGACGGGTCGAGGTCGCGGAACTGGTCCCACTCGGTCAGCAGCGCGACGACATCAGCACCGGAGGCAGCCTCGGCGACCCCGGAGGCGTAGTGCAGATCGGGGTAAGCCTTCCGCGCGTTCTCCATCGCCTGCGGGTCGTACACCCGCACGACAGCCCCCTCGGCCACCAGCAGCCGGGCGACATCCAGCGCGGGCGCATCCCGGATGTCGTCCGAGTCCGGCTTGAACGCCGCCCCCAGCGCACACACCGTCACCCCAGCAAGTGACCCGCCGGCCTGCGCCCGGATCAGGTCCACCGTCCGCTGCCGCCGTCGTCCGTTGATCGCATCGACCTCGCGCAGGAACGAAACCGCCTGGCCGACCCCGAGCTCCTCGGCGCGGTGGATGAACGCCCGGATGTCCTTCGGCAGGCATCCGCCACCGAAACCCAGCCCCGGCCGCAGAAATCGCCCGCCGATCCGCGGGTCAAAGGCCAGCGACGCGGCCAGCTGCTGTACGTCGGCGCCGGTCTGCTCGCAGACCTCCGCCATCGCGTTGATGAACGAGATCTTGGTGGCCAGGAACGAGTTCGCGGCGACTTTGACCAGTTCGGCCGTCGGCAGGTCGGTCACGACGACCGGGACCTCCGCCTCCAGCAGCGGCGCGAACGACGCCTGCAGCTGCTCGAGCGCCCAGTCCGACGCGACGCCGAAGACCAGGCGGTCCGGTCGCAGCGTGTCCTCGACGGCGAAGCCCTCGCGCAGGAACTCGGGGTTCCAGGCCAGCTCGACGTCCGTGGAGGCCGGAGCGAGCGACTGCAGCAGAGCGGTCAGCCGCGCCGCGGTCCCCACCGGCACGGTCGACTTGCCGACGACCAGGCACCGCCGGGTCAGGTACGGCGCCAGCGAGCTGACCACCTGGTCGACGTACCGCAGATCGGCGGCCGGTGAGTCGGCGGCCTGCGGCGTCCCGACGCAGACGAAGTGGACGTCGCCGAAGGCGGCCGCCTCGGCGATGTCGGTGCTGAACCGCAGCCGGCCGGAGTCGAGCGCCTTGCGCAGCATCTCCGGCAGCCCGGGCTCGTAGAACGGGACCCGCCCGTCGGCGAGCGCGGCGATCTTGGCCGCGTCGGTGTCGACGCCGAGCACCTCGTAGCCGAGCACGGCCATGCAGATCGCGTGGGTGGCGCCGAGGTAGCCGGTGCCGAGAACGGTGAGACGTGGAAGTGCGGACATGGGTGTCCCCCCAAAAGAAGGTGTGTGATCGTTCAGCGACAGGAAACGTTGCTGACGCCCTCGGCCGCGCCGGTGACCTTGTTGTCACAGGCAACGACGTTGGACTCGGCCGGGCGCAGTGCGAAACCGAGGCCCGGCCCGTTCACGGTGGCGGTGTTGCCGGTGAACAGGTTGTGGTCGCCCCAGCCCTTCAGGATCTGATGGGTCTGGAAACCGTCCGTGCTGGACCGGGTGCCGGTGTTGCCCCGGATCAGCCAGTTGTTGCCCTTGACATCCACCCAGGAGTCGGCGCCGCTGAGCGCCGATCCGTCGAAGGTGTTCCCCTCCAGCAACCCTCCGGTGGTGCCCTCCTTGATGTCGACCGCCTCCGACGTGGTCGGGCCGATCTTGTTGTCCTTGACGACGTTGCGGTCGCTGCGGTCGGGTTTGCAGTCGTTCACCGTGCACCAGTTGCTGACCGCGGACCCGATGTAGACGCCCTCGCCGAACTTGTCCCGGCGCTTGCCGGTGTCCCGGATCGTGTTGGCCAGGACGACGTTGTCGGTGCTGTTCGCGCGCAGGTGGATGGCCTCGTCGCCGATGCCGTGCACGGTCAGCCCCTGGATCACCGTGCCGGTGGTGGTGTCGGCCATCACGCCCTTCTGCCCGTTCGTGACCGTGAACCCGACCAGCCGCCAGTACTGCGCCTTGTCGAGGTGCAGCACGTAACCGCCGCGGACGTTGTCGCCGTCCAGTACGGCGCCGGCGCCGCCGCACAGCCAGATCGGGCGGTCCGCCGTACCGGACGCGGTGGTGACGAACTTCCCGGCGTACCGGCCGTCGGCGAGCGCGATGCTGGTCCCCGGCGCGGCGTCCTTGAGCGCCTTGGTCAGGCCGTCGGCGTCGGAGACCTGGACCGACGCGGCCGGGCAACTGACCGGCGACGCGTTCGGCAGCGGGCCTTGGCCGGCCGGAGCCACGCCCGCGAGCAGCGGCGCGTCCTCGGGTTTGCGCTTGCCGTTGTCCGGCGACTCCTCGTCGTCCGGCGACGAAGAGGGCGAGTCAGCAGAAGGCTCAGAAGGAGAAGGATCCAGCGGCGGCATGCTCGGCGCCGGCGGCACCGTCGGCACGGACGGCGCCACCACCGGCTCGCTCGGCGAAGGCCACGCCGCCGCCACGATCCCACCACCGACCAGCAGTACGGCGGCCGCCGCGGATCCCGCGACGATCAGGTCACGCCGGTTCATCTCGCCCCCTGCTGGTCGACCGGGACCGCCGACGCGGGCACGGGCCGCCCGTCGCTCACCGGCGCCTTGTCAGCGTACGGGTGCACGAACCGGCGGATCCGCCGCGTGCCGCGGGCCGCGGTGAAGATCAGCAGCGCGGCGAGCAGCAGCCACATCGCGGTCAGCGGCTGCAGGAACCGCTTCAGCGTGACCAGGAACGGCGTCGTGTCGTGCCAGTTGCTCTCGTCGTTCTTCCAGCGCCGCATGTTCACGTCGTCGGCCCGCTTGCTGTCGATCGCGCTCGGCCCGCGGCCGCTGATCGTGTTCTCGCTGACCTTGGTCAGGCTGACCGTGCCGACCAGCGAGACCGCGTGCGAGTCGGCGTCGGACAGCGTGTTGCGGACGACGTTCGCACCGGAGTCGCGGATGTAGACGCTGGTGCTGCCGCCGCTGACGATGTTGCCGGACACCACCGACGCGTGCACGTCGTCGCGGAGCGCGATGCCCTGCCGGCCCGGGTCGGTGACCCGGTTGCCGACCACGGACACGTCCCGCGCGCCGCCGCGGACCACGACCGCCATGTCGTTGCCGCGGAAGTCGTTGGCGTTGACGCCGACGTTGGTGCCGCCGACCACCTCCACGCCGTACCGGGCGTTGTCGGTCAGCTTGCTGTTCGACACGGTGTTGTTGCCGTAGCTGCCGAGGCTCGAACCGGTCGCGCTCGGGCCGTCGGCCAGCGGCAGGCCGGACATCGTCAGCCCGTTGCGGTGGTTGCGGCTGGCCTCGATCTCGGACAGCACGATGCCGGTGGTCGCACGGGACAGCACGAAACCGTCGCCGGCGTTGCCATCGGCAACGGTCGAGTCGACGACCGCGTTGGTGACGTAGCGGTGCATGACCAGCCCGTCGACCAGGTTGTCGTCGAAGCGGCTCTCCCGGATGTCCAGGCCGTTCGCGCTGGCGGCGAACAGGCCGAACGCGTTCCGCTTGATCGTGGTCTTCTGGATCAGCGCCGACACGTAGCTGTACTCCGGGGTGGCGATGTCGACCTCGGGCAGCGGCAGCGCGCCGGCGGGCAGGATCTGGCTGAGCGTCGACTTGCCGGCGCCGTCCAGCGTGACCGGCTTCTTGGTGTCGTCGGTCTTGGCCTTGGCGCGTTCCCGGTCGGCCTGCTTGCCGACCTGCATCGTCTTGCCGAGTTTGTCGAGCGACCCGCTGTTCGGCCGGTCGGTACCGGTCAGCGACAGGCCGCCGGTACGGCCGCTCCAGAAGCCGAGGTCGGACAGTTCGGCGTACCGGAAGCGGACCTGGCCGCCGAGCGAGCGCAGGTATGCGCGGCCGTCGTTGGTGAGCGTGTCCGGGCTGTCGGTGTCGCGGTTCCAGCTGCTGATCCGGACCGGTTTGCCCTCGGCGCCCTGCACGTTCAGGACGCCGCCGTAGTTGACGATCGAGACGAAGCCGTCGGGATCGCTGGCCAGCCGCAGCTTCAGGCCGCCCGACGAGGACAGGTTCAGCGTCGCGCCGGACTGCACCACGACGTGCTCGGAGAGCAGGTACCCGCCGTCGGGCTGCCGCACGAAGGTCTGCGGCGCCAGCCCGAGCAGGTCCTTGATCGTGTACGCCTCGCGCCGCGGCGTCAGCACCAGCGTGTACGCCGACCCGGTGGCGATCCGGTACGGCGTGTTCAGCGACGTCTTGCTCCAGCGCGCCAGCGAGTCGACGGTTCGCACCTCGACCAGCCGGCGGTCCTCGTCGGCGACGTACGCCGACTCGGCCTCGGGGTCGCCGGGGTAGGGAAGCCGGTCGATCGCCTTGTCGTCGGGCTCGGCGCTCCGGCTCGGGTCGGTCGGCTGGTCGGCGTCGGGCGGAGTGGTCGGGGCGGCGGGCTTCGTGGGTGTGCCCGGTGTGACCGGTGTGACGGCCGGGCGCTTCGGCGTCGCCGGAGGGGTCGTCGGGTCGGCGGCGGACGCGCTGGGTGCGACGAGCGTCAGCGCGACGATGCCGAGCGCCCCGGCGAGAGCTGTCTTCCTCATGCCAGCGTCTCCGTCCGCAGCGGCGTCGTCGTACCGGCTCCGCGCAGCGACGCGGCGTCCTGGCCCTCGCCGCCGATCGTGTCGGCGGACCGGGTCAGCCAGCCCTGCTTGTTCATCGTCACGAACGCGTACAGCTTGATCGGCAGCGCGATCAGGATCACCGTCGCCGCGACCACCGGCAGCAGCAGGATCTCGGCCGGGTGCCTGCGCAGGTGCGAGATACCGCGGATGCCGCGGGCGATGATCAGCCAGGCGACGGCCAGCGTGATGCTCTGCCAGGTCAGGTCGAGGCGGCTGAAGATCAGGTAGCCCATCGTGATCCCCATCGTCACCGGCGTGAGCAGGATCTGCAGCACGGTGACCTTGGTGACCAGCGGGACCCGCCACAGCCAGCCCTTGTAGATCGCGGTCAGGTAGCAGCGGTAGGAGTTGCGGCTCCAGCGGATCCGCTGCTTGGCGAAGGCCCGGAAGGTGGCCGGGAACATCGACAGCGCCTTGGCCGACGACTGGTGCACGGTCTTGTAGCCGGAGGCAAGGACCAGCCAGGTCAGCCGGCCGTCGTCGCCGGACACGCAGCGGCGGCCGAGGAAGAACTCGTTCTCCAGGTTGTCCAGCACCGGCAGCACGACCGTACGCCGGTACGCGCCGGTGCGCCCGGAGACGCAGGCGACCGCGCCGGCCCGGCCCATCGCCGGGACGTAGTCGTAGTACCGCAGGTTGACCAGCCAGTCGGCGACCCGGCGCCAGATGCTGGTGGTCCGCTCGTGCACGTTCTGCTGCGTGCTGACCGCGCCGACCTCCGGGTCGGCGAACGGGTGCTGCACGGCCCGGAGCAGCCCGGGCTCCCAGCTGGTGTCGGAGTCGGTCAGCACCAGCACCTCGGACGTCGCCGCCCGGATCCCGACGCCGAGCGCGGACCGCTTGCCCGCGTGCTTGAACAGGATCGGCTGGATCACCGGGTCGTTCAGCGCGACCAGCCGCTCGTACGCCTCGATGTCGGCGACGTCGAGCACGATGATGATCTCGTCCGGCTGCTGCGACCGCCAGCTCTCCAGGCAGCGCATCAGGATGTCCGGGTCCTCGTGGTACGACGGGACGACGACCGACGTGGTCGTGGTGAAGTCGTTCTCGATCGGGCGGGCCAGCCGGGACAGCACGAACCGGTACAGCCACAGCCCCCAGACCACCAGGCCGGCCAGCGCCAGCGGGACCAGGTCGCGCCAGCGCGACAGGTCGTCGACCGAAAAGGAAATGCTCGTGATCCAGTTCCACACGTCACCGAGCGCCAGCCGGTTTTCGGCCAGGTGAAGCACCGTCATTGTTCCCCCCACCGCGATCGCGCGGTCGCAAGCGTCCGGCCCACCCCCGGGCCCCGTCGACGAAGGAAGCCAATCCCAGCAAGGTAAACGGCAGGCATTGTTCGGGAGATCGTTCATTGACAATTCATGCGGAGGGGCAAAGATCGGGGAATGCCGACAATGTCACGCCGCGTGCAATGGTGTTTACCTTCAATGATCGCCGTCGCCGCGCTGACCGGTTGTTCCGGCGGAAATCAAGCGGCTGAACAGCCCGCGCCGGCCACCGTGACGACGCCGTCCGGCACTCCTTCGAGCACGCCCTCCAGTACGCCGTCGATGCCGTCCGTGACGCCGCCGCCTGTTGATCCGGTGTGCACCCCCGGTCCCGGCCGGACCGTCAAGCAGCTCCCCGACCTCCAGGTCCCCGCCGTCACCGTCGCGCCGCTCAAGTCCGGCGACCGCACCGTCATGGACGGATTCACCCTCCCCGCCCAGGTGATCGACGCCGGCTGCGTCGTCCAGTACGACGCCCCCGGCGGCTGCCTCGGCGCGATCAAGATCTCCGGCGCTGCCATCCCGCCGGTCACCATCCCGGAGAGCCGCGTCGAGGGCCGCGTCTTCGCCGCCGTCACACTCGCCGGCGCGCAGGCGCCGCCCGTCGACTCGCCACAGGTCTGCCAGGTGGAGAAGGACGGCGAGCTGCCGACGGTCTCCCGCAAGGGCGTCGTACGGCGTGAGGTGTCGCGCAACGGCGGCGCCCGGCCCGGCGGCTCCGCGGACGGGGTCGCGGTCGAGACCGTGAAGTTGGAGCCCGTCCGGCTGCCCGGTGTGGATGTCGACCCGGCCCGGCTGGAGTCGCGCAAGCTGCCCGGGCAGGACAAGGTCGACGTGTTCACCGGCGAGGGCAAGATCTCCTACGTCGCCCCCGGCGACGTCCTGTTCGACACCGACCAGGCGGCGATCCGGCCGGACGCGGCACGGGCGCTGCACGCGATCGCGGTGAAGATCAAGGCCGCCAACGCCCGGCCGCTGCTGCGCGTCGAGGGGCACACCGACGATCGCGGCGACGCGACGTACGGGCTGCGGCTGTCGGAGCGCCGCGCGCTGGCGGTCGCGACGTGGCTGATCCGCAACGAGGGGTTCGCCGCGAACGCGATCACCACCAAGGGTTTCGGCGAGACGGCGCCCGCCGTACCGAACACCAGCGCCGCCAACCGGCAGCTCAACCGCCGGGTCGTCATCACCGTCGCTGCTCGCTGACCGTCCAAGGAGTGGGACGGCGGGCCGGCCCGCAAAGTCGACCGACGTACTCTCGAATGCTGTGAGTACCGGGATTGTCGTGCTGGTCGCCGCGGTCGCCGCCGGGGTGCTGCTCAGCGTGCTCAAGACCTGGTACGACGGACGGTTCCGCAGGAGCGAAGGACAAGCAGTGGACAGCGCCGACCACCTGACCGCCGACGACCTCGGAGCCGAGCTGGGCGAGCGGGCCACCCTGCTCCAGTTCTCCTCCGCGTTCTGCGCTCCCTGCCGCGCGACCCGCCGGATCCTGTCCGAGGTCGAGGGCATGGTCGACGGCGTCCGCCACGTCGAGCTCGACGCCGAGTCCCACCTCGAGCTGGTCCGCCGGCTGAACATCCTGCGCACCCCGACCGTCCTGGTCCTCGACGCCGCCGGCGACACCGTCACCCGCGCCAGCGGCGCCCCGCGCAAGGCCGACGTGATCGCCGCGCTGGGCGCGGCCGTGGACCGCCAGGCCGGCTGAGAGATCCCGCATCCTGATCAGTTGTCTCAGGAAGTGGGACCACGGGTGGTGGGCCTGCCGGGTTTCCGTACTCTCGACACGTGGCTTACACGACATGGCTGACCAAGCGCAGGGCAGTGGACAACTGCCGGATGCGCTCGTCCCTGTGTCGTCGCCCCTGACCAGGCGGCGTCCCGAGCGCTCCGGAACCGGTAGCTGAGCACGGTCCGGCTGTACGCCGCCTCCCGCAGTCCGTCGGGCGGGCGAGTCTCGATCCAGCTCCTTGCCGAGGAGTTCGTATGTCGGAAACTGTCACCCCGCAGGTCGATCCGCGTGGACTCCGGTTCGCGGCGGCCCTGACCACCGTGGTCCTGGCGCTGACCCTGATCCTGAACAGTCCGTGGCCGCTGGCGATCCAGGCGGTCGTGTTCGCGATCTCGGTCGTGTTCGGCGTCCAGGCGTCGCCGTACGGGCTGCTGTTCAAGCGGGTGGTCCGGCCCCGGCTGGCGCCGCCCAAGGAGCTGGAGGACGCGGCACCGCCGCGGTTCGCCCAGCTGGTCGGGCTGGTCTTCGCCGGGCTCGGCCTGATCGGTTACCTCAGCGGCGCCGAGGTGCTCGGCGTCGTGGCCACCGGATTCGCCCTGGTCGCCGCGTTCGTGAACGCGGCGGTCGGGCTGTGCCTCGGTTGCGAGGCCTTCTTGCTGATCCAACGCATTCGTACGCCCAACCCCGCAACTACCAACTGAGAGGCAGCACACATGAGCAGGGAATCCGCTCTCGTCTCGGCCGACTGGGTCGAGGAGCACAAGTCCGACGAGAACGTCGTGCTGATCGAGGTCGACGAGGACGTCTCGGCGTACGACGCCGGCCACATCGCCGGTGCGATCAAGCTGGACTGGAAGGACGACCTCCAGGACCAGGTCCGCCGCGACTTCGTCAACCAGGAGCAGTTCTCCGCGCTGCTGTCCGAGCGGGGCGTCAAGAACACCGACACCGTCGTCCTGTACGGCGGCAACAACAACTGGTTCGCGGCCTACGCCTACTGGTACTTCAAGCTCTACGGCCACGAGGACGCCCGTCTGCTCGACGGCGGCCGCAAGCGCTGGGAGCTGGACAGCCGCGAGCTGACCGACGAGGTCGTCAAGCGCGACGCCACCGAGTACGCCGCCAAGGCGCCGAACCTGGACATCCGCGCGTTCCGCGGCGAGGTCGAGGAGGCGATCGGCGTCAAGAACCTGGTCGACGTGCGCAGCCCCGACGAGTACGCCGGCCGCCTGCTGGCGCCGGCCCACCTCCCGCAGGAGCAGGCCCAGCGCGCCGGGCACATCCCGACCGCGGCCAGCATCCCGTGGAGCAAGGCGGCCAACGACGACGGCACCTTCCGCTCCGACGACGAGCTGAAGAAGCTCTACGAGGACGCGGGCGTGGACTTCGGCAAGGACACCATCGCGTACTGCCGGATCGGCGAGCGCTCGGCGCACTCCTGGTTCGTGCTGCACGAGATCCTCGGCCAGGAGAACGTCAAGAACTACGACGGTTCGTGGACCGAGTGGGGTTCGCTGGTCGGCGTACCGGTGGCGCTCGGCGACGAGCCCGGGGAGGCCTGACATGTGCGGAGCCAAGCAGGGCGGCCTTGATCTCAAGGGCGTCGACATCGACAAGGAAGCCGTCATCCAGGGCCAGGTCCTGCGCGGCGAGGAGCCGGTCGGCGGCGCGTACGTGCGGCTGCTGGACTCCAGCGGCGAGTTCACCGCCGAGGTCCCGACCTCGGCGACCGGGCACTTCCGCTTCTTCGCGGCCCCCGGCAGCTGGACGCTGCGGACGCTCGCGCCGAAGGCCGAGCCGGTCGACCGGCAGGTCGTCGCGCAGTACGGCGAGGTGGCCGAGGTGGCCGTCGCGGTCTGACGCTCTGTAGATTGAACGACCCTGAGGGGCCCGGGCCTTGCGCGCTCGGGCCCCTCTTCGTTGCCGTCGTACTGGTTGCCGGGTGCCAGTACTGATGCACGGTAGGTGCCGAAACACCAATATTTGCTGGGTTTTCGGCGTGTCATCGGCGTGTCAGGGAGTTGGGTAACGGTTTGGTTACGGACTCCCTGCGGCTCGTTACCTACCGCGACCGACTGAGTTGTGTCTGTGTCCTGGCCCGCAGTTCGGGTCACGTCATCACTCAGGGAGGAGGGGTCATGAGACCCCGCATCAACAAGAAGTTCGCCGCCGTCGGCGTTGCCGCCGTCGTCGGCGTGGCTTCGACGATCGCGCTCACCTCGGGCTCGGCGAGCGCTTCGCCGGTCTACGGTTACAACGGTTACTCGATCGGCACGGACGTCCAGGGTGGCATCGCTGCCAGCGGCCCGCAGGTCAAGAGCGAGATCAGCTGCACCACCGACGCGAGCCGCAAGTCCCGCAACGACCTGGCGACCGCGAACGTGAACAACCAGGCCATCGCCAAGACGGTCACCACGGACACCTTCGCCTTCGCGGAGAAGCGCGGCAACGGCGTGACCAGCACCGCCACCGCCGCCGACATCCGGGTCGGCTCGCTGCTGCACCTGACCGGCGCCAAGACCACGACCACCGCGTGGATCAAGAACGGCGTCACCTACTACACCGGCAGCACTACCTTCGCCGGCGTGAAGATCGGCGCCGTGAACGTTCCGTCGCTGCTGAAGGCCAAGCCGAACACCAAGGTCGCCATCCCGGGCCTGGGCTACATCGTGCTGAACCGGGTCGGTGGCGTGAAGACCAGCACCGGCATCTACTCGTACGCGCAGGCGGTCGTGCTGCACGCGACGGTGAAGAACAAGTACATCCCCGAGGGTGTCGACGTCGCGGTCCTGAAGACCCGCGCCGAGGTCACCAAGCCGGCCACCGCGCTGGTCATCGGTGACGCGTACGCCACCAAGGCGAACGTCGACAAGCTGGTCAAGTCGGGTCCGACCTCCTACCAGGCCACCTGCCAGGGCACGGAAGGCCGTACGGACCGGGTCGCGGTCGGCGAGCTGAACATCCCGAAGGTCGCCTACGTCGGCGCCGCGTTCACCACCAAGCGGGGTGCGATCGGCACCGAGAAGTCCTACGTGGACTTCAGCTCGCACGTCGCGGGCATCAAGGTCGCGAACCTGTCGATCGGCGCCATCGAGTCCTCCGCCTCGGCGTGGAAGACCAAGGACGGCAAGGTCGGCCTGAACTCGCACTCGACCATCGCCTCGATCAAGGTCGGCAACAAGGTCTACCCGGTCAAGACCGGTGAGAACGCCGAGCTGGAGATCCCCGGCGTCGCCAAGCTGACCTTCAACCAGGTCCTCCGGCAGAGCCGCTACATCTCCGTCAACGCCCTGGTGATCGACGTCTACAGCCTGAACACCAAGGTTGTCGTGGGCCACTCGGCCGCCGGTGTGATCGGCTGATCCAGCCCCACACCCCACCTGACTGAGTCGAACCTCACCGATCCAGTACAGGCACCACACGGCCCCGGCCGGATCCTCGGATCCGCGCCGGGGCCGTTGTTTTGTGGGGTTGTCAGGCGTCGAGGATCAGGGTGACCGGGCCGTCGTTGGTGAGGTGGACCTGCATGTTCGCGCCGAAGCGGCCGCGTTCGACCTTGGCGCCGAGGGATTCCAGGGCCGCGCAGAAGGCGTCGTACAGGGGTTCGCTGACCGGGCCGGGGGCGGCGGCGCTCCAGGACGGGCGGCGGCCTTTGCGGGTGTCGGCGTACAGGGTGAACTGGCTGATGGCGAGGATCGGGGCGTCCTCGTCGGCGGCGGAGCGTTCGTCGCGGAGGATGCGCAGCGTCCAGAGCTTCGCGGCGAGGGTCTTGGCGGTTTCCCCGGTGTCGTCGTGGGTGACGCCGAGCAGGACCAGCAGCCCGGGGCGGTCGATCGCGCCGACCACCTCGCCGTCGACCTCGACCGACGCGTCCGTCACTCGTTGCACCACAGCTCTCATGGGTCACAGTCTGCCGTTCGGGAAAATGTCCGGTTCATCGGGTCTTCGACGGGGGAATCTCCCGCTTCTGGGGGATATCTGGCACGATTCGTCCATGACGTCGACGTTGATCACCGTTGCCCCGACCGGTGCCGAGACCGCCAAGGCGGACTGCCCGGCGCTGCCCACCACCCTCGACGAGCTGGTCGAGACGGCCAAGCGCTGCGAGGCGGCCGGGGCCGCGATGATCCACATCCACATCCGCGACGCCGAGCACCGCCCGACGCTCGACCTCGGCCGGCTCACCGAGACCGTCGCCGCGGTCCGCGAGAACACCGCGCTGATCGTCCAGCTCTCCACCGGCGGCGCCGTCACCGACCCGTTCGAGCACCGGCTGCGCGTCCTCGAGGCCGCGCCGGACTCCTGCTCGCTGACGATGGGCACGGTGAACTTCGGCGACGACGTGTTCATGAACCCGTGGCCGTTCGTCACCGAGCTCTACCAGCTCACGCAGGAACGGCACGTCGTACCGGAGTTCGAGCTGTTCGACCTCGGCCACGTCGCCGCGCTGCACCGGCTGCTGGACAAGTTCGGTCTTCCGTACGGCGGTCGCGTGCACTGCGATCTCGTGATGGGCGTCCCCGGTGGCATGCCCGGTACGCCGGACGCGCTCGTCGCCGCGGTCAACGCGCTGCCGTCGGCGGTGACGTCGTGGTCGGCGACCGGTGTCGGCCGGACGACGATTCCGGTCGCACTCGCTGCGCTGTCGAAGGGCGGGCATCTGCGGGTCGGGATGGAGGACACGCTGACGCTCGCCAAGGGACAGCCGGTCACGCACAACGCGGAGTTGGTCGAGCGGGCTGCGGCGCTGGCGACGCTGGCTCAGCGGCCGCCGATGTCGACGGATGCCGCGCGTGAGCTGCTGAACGTCGCGCGCCGGGACTGAGCGGCGCGCCGGGATCAAGCCGCGCGCCGGGTCCGAGGCGCGCGCCGGGTCCGAGGCGCGCGCCGGGACTGAATGGTCGCGACGATCACGCCGGTGGCGATGATTGTTGCCTCTAGCAATAACCAGTCGCGGAGATAGTCGCGCGGGAGCACGGTCGGGTTGACGCCTTTGCCCTGGCGGAGCAGCAGGGGGAGGGCGATCAGGGTCGTCAGGCCGGCGTACAGGGCGGTGGTGCGGGCGGTGCCGACCGTGCGGTGCCGGCCGGGGCCGATCGACCATCTGGTCAGGAGCCAGCCGGCCGCGACAGTGAGTGGGACGAGCAGGAAGTCGTCGGCGAGGACGGCGCCGCCCAGCCAGAGCGGGAGGCGGATCAGGGCGTCGAGGCTGAGCGTCTGAAGGAGCAGACGCAGGCCCCAGAGGCCCAGGCCGACGCCGACGGCTGCCATGGCGGCGCGAAGGATTTTCAAGCGATGACCTCCAGGCGGTGGACCCACTTGGTCTGCAGGACGCCGGGGCGGTTCGGGGCGATGATCCGGGCTGGGAACCCGTGGTCGAGGTCGAGGTCGGTGCCGTTGAGCTTCAGTGCCAGCAGCGTGAGCGGGTCGGCGGCGAACTGGGGCGGGAGCTCGCTGGTCGCGTAGAAGCCGCCTTTCTCCATCGAGACGACGCGGACGGTCGAGTGGTCGGGAGCGCCGGCGAGGCGGAGCAGGTCGCGGATGCGGACACCTCCCCAGGTGGCGCCCTGGCTCCAGCCTTCGACGCAGGCGATCGGGAGGTCGGAGCGGTGCTGCTGCAGGGATCTCAGGTCGGCGAGGGACCAGGAAAGTTGCTGGGGGCCACTGATGGTGAAACGCCAGTCGTCGCCGACCGCCGTGACGCCGGCGTCGTGGGCGGTGCGGTTGACGGGGAGATCCTGCGGGCCGACGTTCGGCTTGCGCGGGGCGAGGACGGCGATCGGGCCGAGCGCGGGCACGGACTGGCCGACCGAGGCGATGCCGACGAGAGCGCCGGCGCCGGCGACGGTGCGGAAGAGGCCGCGGCGGCTGAGACCGGTGATCTCGGCGGGGAGAGAGAGACGCGGCGGGGTCTCGGCGGGGAGGGAGCCCCGCGGCGGTTCGCCGGCGAGGGGCTGCTCTGCGGCGGGGACTGGCTCTGACGCCTCGGCGGCGAGCGGTGCGTACGGCGTACGGTCGGCTGGGGTTCTGGACCAGTGGGTGCGGATCAGCGGGAGTTTGACCGCGAGGTGGACGAGCAGGGCGCCGACGATGATCCAGGCCAGGGCGTAGTGGGTTTCCTTGAAGGGAAACGGCCACGGGTACCACTGCAGGGTGTTGAGGAAGCCGATGAACAGCTCCAGCGCCATCGCCGAGACCAGGACCAGGATCGAGAGGCGTTCGAGGAGCATCGCGAGCGCGGCCCGGCTCGGCGGCCACGGGGGCTTCTCGAAGAGTTTCGGGTAGACCGTCCAGAGCTTTGCCAGCAGCAACGGAATCGCGACGGTGCCGCTGAGGACGTGCAGGCCCTGCGTGACCCGGTACAGGGACGCCGGGCGGCTGGGGATGTGCAACCAGCCCGGAGTCGCCTGCTGGAAGTGGCTGAACAGGCCGGTCAGGAAGCAGACCACGACCGCGACCGCCAGCCAGCGGCCGACGACGGTGGCGACCCTCGGGTGGTGCAGCGCCGAGCGGAAGGCGGGCTGTGGGAGCTTCATCTCTTCATCAGAACGCCTCCGGCGCCGGTCGGCGACGTCCTTGCGGTTACCTCCTGCGAACGTCCGCGGGTGCGGCTTACGGGTCCCCGACGGATCGGCCTCCGGGCTGGCGCGGCGAGGCCGGATCGTTGTCGGATTGCAGGTTTTGGCGGGTCGCCTGCGCCTCGACGGCGTGCAAGGGTGGTTGGTCGCGCGGGCCGGATCGGGACGGATCCGGTGGGCCTGTGGATACGTCGGAACGGGTGGCACCGGATCGGCATAACCTGGTGGTCTGCTCGAGGTCGGTGCTTTCTGGTCGGGGTCGGAGAAGGGAAGGTCAGTGAGGACGCAGCTGCGGTCGCCGGACGAGGACGCGCGTGCGATGTCCGACCTCGCGGAAGTGGGCGACTGGAGCCGGCTCTGGGGGCCGCCGCAGACCGGTCCCGCCGGGATCCGCGCGCTGGTCGCGCGGGTCGTCGCCGCGACCGGCTGGCAGCCGTGGGCGCCCGGTGACATCGACCCGGCCGAGTACGCGTGGGGGCTGGTGACCGCGCGCGAGACGGTGATGCTGGCGCTGCCGGACGCCGTCCTGCCGGAAAGCCCGCGCGGCACCTGGTCGGCGTACAACATCACGGCCGAGGAGGTCGGTGACGCCGAGGACCTGATCGACGACCACTGGCCCGACCAGCTCGCGCTCGCGCGGCAGCACTGGGGCGACCCGGTGTTCGTCGGGCCGGGCAACGACCCACGCATCCCCGGCGAGTGGCGGGAACGGCGGCGGCACCTCGCGGTGTGGCTGCGCCCCGGCGCCGAGTTCCACCTGTACGCCACCCGGCTGCTGCCGGGTGAGGCGAATCCGGCCGCCGGCTTCGCGTACTCCGTCTATGCGAGCGAGGTGGCGTGATGGCGCAGTCGGTCGAGGAAGAACTGCTCGAAAGCCTGTATCGCGGGTTCAAGCAGCTCGCGCGCGTTGTGCGGGCGCAGTTCCGCGGGCTGCGGCGGCTGCTGCGCGGGCGACGCCGGCAGCGGGTCGGTGCGCCGGCGGTGGGCGGGCAGGACAACACGCTCGCCCCGAACGACGGGCCGGAGCTCGACGACAACCAGCTGCAGGAGCGCGAGCGCGAGCTCGACGAGCACGAACGCCGCGCGATGACCGAGGCGGTCGTGCAGTACATGCGCAACAACCCGGAGGCGCGGGCGCAGCTGGACAACCTGACCGAGCATCAGCGGCGGATGTTGACGCTGGGGCTGGTGGAGCGGGCGATCGGGGACGAGACGCTGGCTGTCGACGGACCGGAGGACGAGCGGGATCCGCTGGATCTCGATGGGAATCGGGTGCTGGACACGCGGGACCGGGAGTTGCGGGACGCGGATGTGGATCGGCTGACCGATCGCGATGGGGATCGGGTGCCGGACACGCTCGAGCGGGATCGGGAGGATGCCGAGCGCGACGAGCGCGAGGGGGATGAGCGGGAGACTGCTGAGCGGGAGTCTGCTGAGCGGGATCGCGAGGAGGGCGAGCGGGAGACCGCGGAGCAGGACCGCGAGGCCGAGACCGCCGAGCAGGACGCCGAGGCGCGGACGGCGGAGCAGCAGGGGCGCGATGGTGAGCCGGATCGCGAGGGTGAGGCCGCGGAGGATCGCGATCGTGAGGGTAGGCCTGATGGGCTGCCTGCTGCGGCGGCCGGTGCTGCGGTGGCGGCCGAGGCGCTGGATCGGGACGGGCAGGATGAGGTCGAGCAGGGTGAGGTCGCGCGGGATGACCTGGAGGTCGACCGGGAGTCGCCGGAGGTAGACCGCGACCCGCAGGAGGCCGAGCAGGCTGCTGATCGCGATCCGCAGGAGGTCCAGGAGGCGGCGGAGCGGGATGGGCAGGGCGAGCCTGAGCAAGGGGAGAACGGCCCGGAGCAGGGTGAGCCCGACCAGGGGCCGCAGGCGGAGGCTGACCAGAACCAGCAGGTAGACGCCGAGCGCGACGAGCAGGAGACGGATCAGCAGCGCGACCCGCAGGAGATCGAGCAGGCGGAGCCTGATCGCGATCCGCAGGCGGTGGCGCAGGGCGAGCCGGGGCTTGATCCGCAGGCGGTGGAGCAGGTTGACCGGGCTGAGGGTGAGCCGGAGGTTGCGCAGGGGGAGGTTGCTCGGGACGACGTACAGGTTGATCGGGAGCCTGCTGAGGTTGAGCGGCCTGAGGTCGACGAGTCTGTGGTTGAGCAGCCTGAGCGCGACGAGGCTGAGCGGGATCAGGACGACGTACGGGCTGAGCAGGAAGGGCCGGCGCCGGACGAGCTTGATCAGGCTGGGCGGGATCAGGTCGAGCAGGAGCAGCCGGCTCGCGATCAGCAGGTCGAGCAGGAACTGCCGGGGCGGGATCAGCAGGAGCAGGCTGGGCGGGATCAGCAGGTCGAGCAGGCTGAGCGGGATGAGCCGGGGGCTGCTGGGCGGGACGAGGTGGATCGGCAGCAGCAGGAGGGAGCTGAGGTGGAGACCTCGAGCCTGCCTACCGGTGGGGATCTGCGAGCTGAAGCTCAGGCTCGGGAGGCGCAGGGTCCGTCAGGGCCGTTGGAGACTCGGCTGGAAGAGGACCGGAGGGCTGCAGCTCAGCAGGATGGGCAGCGGACGAACGGGCAGCAGAGCAATGCGCCTGCGATGACCGATGCGGAGAAGGCACAGCTCGGTGCGCTCACTCGCGAGGGTGTTGCGGGCCCGGCCGAGCGTGGGCCTCAGCGTCAGCTGGAGACCGCCGGCCAAGCAGGCCGTACGGCGGGAGCCCAGCACCAGCGCGACACCGACCGCGGCCAGGACTCCCAGGACCGCGACCGAAGCCGCTGAGCAGCAATCGAGGTCTCGGCCGCACCCGCCGAGCGGCGGGCGCCCTGTGGTCCGCGTCAGGTCGCGGGCGACACCGGGCGGCTGTCAGTAGACGATTGCTTGGGCGTTGTCCTGGAGGATTTCCTCGGTGAACGTCGGGGCGCCGGAGACCCTCGTGCCGGGGTGGAAGTCCGCCTCGGTGAGGTCTCGGCGTTTGGCGCACTGGGTGCAGACGGTGAGGGTGCCGCCGGCCAGGACGCTCGCGAGGAGGTCGGGGAGAGGGGCGGCGTGGGGGAGGTCGAAGGACTCGGCCCGGCCGGGGACGGCGAACCAGACGGACTCGCCGGTGAGCCACAGGGACACCGTGGCGCCGGCGGCTACGGCTGAGGCGGCGACGGTGAAGGCCTGGTTGGCGCGTTCGGGTGCTTCGGCGCCTGCGGTCAGCTTGATCACCAGCGTGCGGGACATCACGCCACCGTAGCGGAGGGCCGGGACGGGTATCCCCTAGACTGGCGAACGTGCTGCATGTCATCTTCACGACCCTCCTGGTCCTGGTCAGTGTGTTCATGGCCTGGTTCTCGGCGTTCGTCGTCTACCGCCTGTACCGCGGCCGTAGCGCGAACTGACAGACTGAGCCAATGGCCTTCGAGATCCCGCAGGACCTGCACCCCGACCTGATGCCGCTCGCCTGGCTGCTCGGCCGGTGGGAGGGGCGCGGGCACGGTGACTACCCGACGATCGAGAAGTTCGAGTTCGGGCAGCAGGTCGACTTCAGCCACAACGGCAAGCCGTACCTGCACTACGTCAGCCAGACCTACGTGGTCGGCGAGGACGGCACCAAGGAGCGTCCGCTCGCGGTCGAGACCGGGTTCTGGCGGCCGAAGCCGGACAACAAGCTCGAGGTCGTGCTGGCGCACCCGACCGGGTTCGCGGAGATCTGGTACGGCGAGATCGACGGCGCCAAGGTCGAGATGCAGACCGACGTGATCGCGCGCACAGCCACCGCCAAGGAGGTCACCGCCGGGCACCGGCTCTACGGGCTGGTCAAGGGCGAGCTGCTCTGGGCGTACGACATGGCCGGCGAAGGCCAGCCGCTCCAGCCCCACCTGTGGGCGACGCTCGTTCGGGTCTGAACAGACCAACCCGCGCTGCACCCCGTTGTCTGCTGTCTGATCCGCCTGCCTGGCTGGGTACGCGAGCAAGCTCGCGGGGAGTAGGAGCCGGGTCGGCGCTCCGGAGCCTGCCGGTGGTGCGGGGCTCAGCTCTCGCTGACCCAGCTGTACTCGACCTTCGGGCGGCCGCTGCGGCCGTCGTAGCGTTGGGTGCGGAGAGCCTGCTGCTGGTCGGCGAGGTGCTCGAGGTAGCGGCGGGCGGTGATGCGGGAGGTGCCGAGTTCGGTGGCCACCTCCTCGGCGGTCCAGCCTTCGCGGTTGCCCAGGAGTTGAACTACGCGGTCCAACACCGATCCGGCCAGGCCTTTGGGCACTGAGGAAACTGTTGCTGGGTGCAACAAGCGGTCGACCTCGTCCTGGTCGGCGACGATCTGGCCGGACTCGGCGGCGCGGCGTTGGCGGGCGTACGCCGACAACCGGTCGCGGAGCGTCTCGAAGGCGAACGGCTTCAGCACGTACTGGACGACGCCGATCCGGGCGGCGGCCTGGACGGCGGAGACCTCGCGGGCCGACGTGACGGCGACGACGTCGGTGGCGTTGCCGGCGGCGCGCATCCGGCGGACGACGTCGAGGCCGTGGCCGTCGGGGAGGTTCATGTCCAGCAGGACCAGGTCGATCTGGCCCTGGGAGAGGACGGAGAGGGCGCGGGCCGCCGTACCGGCGATGCCGACGCAGGTGAAGCCTGGAAGACGATCCACGTAAGTGCGGTGGGCTTCCGCGGCGACCGGATCGTCCTCGACGACCAGCACCCGAAGAAGGTCAGGCACTCGCGCTCACCGCCCGGGGCAGCCTGACCCGCACGGTCAGCGCGGGGATCTCGTCCAGTTCGGAGTCGGGGTCGACCATCAACGTCCCTTGCCAACGCTCGACCGTGCTGCGGACCAGCACCAGTCCGAGTCCGTGCCCTGGCTCGTTCTTCGTCGTCCAGCCGCGTTCGAACATCCGGGCCAGCTCGACCGAGCCGAGCTCGGCGCCGGTGTTCGTGACGGCGAGGTCGATCGCGTCCGGCGTCGTACCGGCCTTCAGCTCGACGCGGCGCGGCGCCGGCCCACTCCGGGCCGCCTCGATCGCGTTGTCGAGCAGGTTTCCGACGACGGTGACGACGTCCTGCGCGGGCAACCGCGTGTTCAGCGCCTCGGAGCCGAGGTCCAGCGTCAGCAGTACGCCGCGCTCCTGCGCCTGCGACAGCTTCGCCAGCAGCAGTGACGCGAGCACCGGGTCGCCGACCGTGCCGACGACGCGATCCGTCATCGCCTGCGCGAACTGCAGCTCCGACACCGCGAACTCCCTCGCCCGCTCCGGCCGGCCGATCTCGATCAGGCTGACCACCGTGTGCAGGCGGTTCGATGCCTCGTGATTCTGCGCCTCCAGGGACTCCGCCAGGCTCCGGACCGCGTCCAGCTCGCCGAGCAGCGCCTGCAGCTGGGTGTGGTCGCGCAGCGTCACGATCCGCCCGGACCGGGCCGGCTGCTGGTTCACCACGACCACGCCGTACGCCCCGAGGTGCAGTTCGTCGTACGCCGTACGCCCGGCGCACAGCAACTCGGACAGAGCTGTCGGCAGGTGCAGCTCCTCGACCGTCGTCCCCGCCTCGACCTGGCGCAGCCCGAGCAGCTTCCGGGCCTCGTCGTTGACCAGCTGGACGCGGCCCTCGGCGTCGATCAGCAGCAGGCCTTCGCGGGCGGCACGCAGGACGCCCTGGTAGAAGTCGAGCATCCAGGCGAGCGTCTGGGTCCCCATCCCGCGAGTAGCGCGGCGGACTCGCCAGGCGACCAGTGCGTTGCCCGCGATCGCGACGCCGAGCATCAGGCTGGCGATCCCGAGCATGGTCCGGGTCTCGCCGCGGAGCAGCTCGGCCCAGCCCGGCGGCGTCAGCCCGGCCAGGGCGGCGTCCCGGTCGGCGCGGGCCCGGGTCCGGCTGGCCAGGATGATCCAGACCATCACGATCAGGACCGCGACCGTGCCGGTCTGCAGCCAGAGCACCTGGCGCCGCAGCTCCCACGGCCGACGTTTCATGCCGACATTCTCCACACCAGCGCCCCGACTGGTAGTGCGCGGCATCTGTTCGCCGCCGTACGACGGTTCGCCGCGCGCCGAACTGTGCGTACCGACCACGAACGATATGAACGAAATGCGCAGTTGTCCTGTGCGTCACGTCACAGTTACTCAGAACCCCGCACCGCCCGGCCAAGGAGCCACGTATGTCGACCACCGCACCGCGCCCGACCCCGGTCCGCAACGACCGGACCCATTTCCTGTACATCGCCGTGATCGTCGCCGTCCTGCTCGGGATCGGCGTCGGCTTCCTGTTCTCCGACTTCGCCGTCGAGCTGAAACCGCTCGGCACCGGCTTCGTGAACCTGATCAAGATGATGATCAGCCCGATCATCTTCTGCACGCTGGTGCTCGGCATCGGCTCGGTCCGCCAGGCCGCCAGCGTCGGCAAGGTCGGTGGCCTCGCGCTGCTCTACTTCATCGTGATGTCGACGGTGGCCCTGGGCATCGGTCTGGTGGTCGGCAACCTGGTCCAGCCGGGGTCCGGCCTGAACCTGACCGACAAGCTCCGCGAGACCGGCCAGAAGCAGGTCGGGGCGGCGCACGAGACCACCACCGACTTCATCCTCGGCATCATCCCGAAGACGATCGTCTCGGCGCTGACCGAGGGCGAGGTGCTGCAGACGGTCTTCGTGGCGCTGCTGATCGGCTTCGCGCTGCAGGCGCTGGGCTCGAAGGGCCAGCCGGTCCTGGACGGGATCGCGCACCTGCAGCGGCTGGTCTTCAAGGTGCTGGCGATGATCATGTGGGTGGCCCCGATCGGCGCCTTCGGCGCGATCGCCGCGGTCGTCGGCGCCACCGGCGTGGACGCGCTGGTCAGCCTGGGCAAGATCATGATCGCCTTCTACATCACCTGCGCGCTGTTCGTGGTCGTTGTCCTGGGCACCATTCTCCGGGTGGTCACCGGGCTGTCGATCTTCCAGCTGCTGCGCTACCTGGGCCGCGAGTTCCTGCTGATCGTGTCCACGTCGTCGTCGGAGACCGCCCTGCCCCGGCTGATCGGCAAGATGGAGCACCTCGGCGTCTCGAAGAGCGTCGTCGGCATCACCGTCCCGACCGGCTACTCGTTCAACCTGGACGGCACCGCGATCTACCTGACGATGGCGTCGCTGTTCATCGCCGAGGCGATGGACCAGCCGTTCTCGATCGGGCAGCAGATCTCGCTGCTGGCGTTCATGATCATCGCCTCGAAGGGCGCCGCCGGCGTCACCGGCGCCGGTCTGGCGACGCTCGCCGGTGGTCTGCAGTCGCACCGCCCGGAGCTGGTCGACGGCGTCGGCCTGATCGTCGGCATCGACCGGTTCATGTCCGAGGCCCGCGCGCTGACGAACTTCGCCGGCAACGCGGTCGCCACGGTCCTGGTCGGCCACTGGGTCGGGGAGCTCGACCGCGAGCAGGTCAAGCAGGTCTTCGCCGGCGAGGACCCGTTCGACGAGGCTGCCTTCGCCGCCGGTGACACGCATGCGGGCGACGTACCGGCCGCTGTCGGCACCGGTCCGGAGACGACGCCGGAGCGCGACCACTAGTCCATCCGTCCCACCCCTCAGCCCAGCGCCCGTCAGCCACAGATGACGGGCGCTGGGCCTTTCACTGCCCTTCCAGCAGTTCGATCACCGGCGCCAGCTCTTCCAGGTACGCCGAGTTGACGCTGATGTACGAAGCCCCGAGCAGGTCCCGCCGCCGCAGCAGCTCGTCCGCCATCTCCCGCGGACTCCCCGGCAGCAGCATCAGCGAGTCGGTCGCCCGCAGCTCGTCCGGCTCGACGCCGGTCGCCTGCTTCGTCCACGGCGGCAACTCGCCGTCCCCGGCCGCGAACAGGTTCAGCGCCAGCTCGATGTCGTCGGCCCGGCTGCCGGCCATCGCCCGCAGGTCCTGAGCGAGCTGCTGTACCTCGGCGCGCGGCGTCATCGCACCCTTCGCGATCGAGACCACGTCGGCGCGCTCGGCCGCCAGCGCCAGGGATTTCGGCCCGCCCGCGGCCATCAGCACCGGCGTGTGCCGGTCCCCGTCCAGCTCCGCGAGGTGGTCGAGCGTCTCGCGGACCTGCTGCAGGCGTTGCGAAGCCGATCCGTACGGAAGTCCGAGCCGTTCCGCGAACTTGTCCGTCCCGGGTCGCCCGGTCCCGATCCCGAACTCGAACCGGCCGTCGGTCAGCACGGTCAGCGTGTGCGCGTCCCAGGCGGCGGCGTACGGCGTGCGCATCGGCGCCGCGGCGACGAACGTGCCGACGCGGATGTCGGCGACCGCGGCGGCCATCGCCAGGGAGGGGAACGGCGACAGCAGTTGGAGCCCGTCGGGCATCAGGATCGTGGCGTACCCGAGCTCGGCGGCCCGGCGTACGGTCTTGGTCCACTGATCGTCCGGCGTGGCCACGATGCCGAACCGGAAGCGCTTGTCTGTCATCGTCCTGTCCTCTCCGAGTGGTCCTTCCAGCGTCGCGATCGCGGGTGTTGTCCACATCCCACGGAGGGAGGCATCGGCCGTACGCCGCGCGACGTACGCTGGTGACATGTCATCGATGCGCAGCCCCCTGCTGGACCTGCCCGCGGCGGTCGAGGCCGACGGCCTGGACGCCGGAGTCGCGGCGCACTACGGCTCGGACCTGCGCGAGCAACGGGCTCTGGCGGCGGGTCAGGGGTATGTCGACCTCTCGCACCGCGACGTGGTGACGATCAGCGGGCCGGACCGGCTCACCTGGCTGCACGCGCTGACGACGCAGTACTTCGAGGGCCTGAAGCCTGGTACGTCGACGACGGCGCTGCTGCTGTCGCCGACCGGGCACGTCGAGCACGCGATGTACGGCGTGGACGACGGCGAGACCTTCTGGCTGCACACCGAGCCCGGAGCGGCCGCGGCGCTGGTGGAGTGGCTGCAGAAGATGGTGTTCATGTCGCGGGTGGAGATCGCCGACGTCACCGACCGCTTCGCGATCGTGTGGCGGCCGGGCGCTGCGCCCGCTGGGGGCCCGCTGACGCGGTCCGGCGATGACTCGCTCGGCGGGTACGAGGCGTTCGTGCCGCGGGCGGAGCTGTCGGCGTACGCCGAGCTGGCCGGGCCGCCGGCCGGTGTGTGGGCGTACGAGGCGCTCCGGATCGAGGCCGGGCACCCGCGGTTCGGGCTCGACACCGACGAGCGCGCGATCCCGAACGAGCTGGGCTGGCTCGGCGTCGGCGTGCACCTGAACAAGGGCTGCTACCGCGGCCAGGAGACGATCGCCCGCGTGCACAACCTGGGTCGTCCGCCGCGACGGCTGGTCCGGTTGCACCTGGACGGCTCGGTCGACCACCTGCCGCAGCACGGGTACGCCGTACGGGTGGGTGAGAAGCAGGTCGGGTTCGTCGGGTCCGCCGCGCGGCACCACGAGCTCGGGCCGATCGCACTGGCGCTGGTCAAGCGCTCGGTGGACAGCGAGATCGAGCTGCAGGTCGTGGCCGAGGAGCAGCCGACGGTGACCGCGACGCAGGAGCTGATCGTGGACCCGGAGGTCGGGCTGCACGTCCGCTCGCGCCTGTGAGCGGGATCATCCCCAACTTGGCTTTTTGCTCCTGACTCCGGAGCCGTACAGTTCAGGCGTGACCGAACCTGTGATCGTGGCCGACGTCGTCCGCAGCGACTTCGTCGAAGGGCACCACCGCGGCTCCGTCGTGGTGACGAACCCCGACGGCGGCGTCGAGTGGTCCGTCGGCGTCGTCGACCAGCCGATGTTCCCGCGCTCGTCGAACAAGCCGATGCAGGCGCTCGGCATGCTGCGCCACGGGCTCGACCTGGACGGCCGGCTGCTCGCGCTCGCCGGGGCGTCGCACTCCGGCGAGCAGATCCATCTGGACGGCGTACGGGAGATCCTGGCGTCGGTCGGGCTGGACGAGTCCGCGCTGCGGACGCCCGCGCAGTACCCGGTCGAGGACTGGCGGCGCGACGAGTGGATCGCGGCCGGGCACGGTCCGGAGCGGATCACGATGAACTGCTCGGGCAAGCACGCCGCGATGCTCGCGACCTGCGTCGCGAACGGCTGGCCGCTGCACGACGCCGCGCGGGAGACGTCGCCGGACGGGGTGTGGGGTGCGGACGACTACCGCTCGCCGAAACACCCGCTGCAGCAGGTGATCCGGACCGCTGTCGAGGACTCGGCCGGCGAGAAGGTCACGCATGTTGCTGTTGATGGCTGTGGGGCGCCGATTCTGGCGATCAGCCTCGCGGGTCTGGCGCGGTCGTTCGGGCTGTTCGCGGCGGCCTCGCCGTCCACGCTGGAAGGCCGGGTGGCGGACGCGTTCCGGGCGTTCCCGGAGTACGCGAGTGGGTCTCGTCGGGACGAGTCGGAGCTGATCCACGCGATCCCGGGCCTGTTCGGCAAGGTCGGCGCGGAGAGCGTGTACGCCGTCGGGCTGCCGGACGGGCGGGGGATCGCGCTGAAGATCGAGGACGGCGGGGCGCGGGCGCGTGCGGTCGTGATGGCGGCGACGCTGAAGATGCTCGGCTTCGAGCACGAGGTGCTGGACAAGCAGCTGCACTCGCCGCTGCTGGGTGGAGGAGTCCCCGTCGGCTCGGTCCGGCCGCACACGCCCACCTTCACCTGAGCCAGCTCCGACCCCAGCCCTCCGCTCTCCACAGCGGAGCTTCCCGCCTTCCTTCCCTTCCCGCCCCGGGCGGGGCGGGGGGGGGGGGGGGGGGGGGGTGGTTGGTGGAGCCAGCGATGGGGGTGACCTCCCTCCCTTTTTCCCTTGC
>NZ_JBVJNV010000001.1:683589-1486568 GCF_055583505.1 Kribbella sp. NPDC104740
GCCCCAACCCCCCCCCCCCCCCCCCCCCCCCCACCCAACCCCCCCCCCCCCCCCCCCCCCCCCCCCCCCCCCCCCCCCCCGCCCCCCCCCCGGGGCGGTCTCAGTTGTACACACCGTGAGCGGGCTCACCTCTCGCCTGCTTGCAATTGCAAGCACTCTGCTAGCACACTGGACGCATGGCCAGGTTGAGTGATCGTGCGGCGGACGCGATGGGATCGGTGGGGGAGTACCTCGCCGAGCAGCGGCGGCATGCGCAGCTTTCGCTACGGCAGCTGTCCGACCTGGCCGGTGTTTCCAACCCGTACCTGAGTCAGATCGAGCGTGGGCTGCGCAAGCCGTCGGCCGACGTGCTGCAGCAGCTTGCGAAAGCGTTGCGGATCTCCGCCGAGACGCTGTACGTGCGCGCCGGGATCCTCGACCCCGAGGATCGGGCCGAGGGT
Organism: Kribbella sp. NPDC104740; assembly: GCF_055583505.1. Classification (NCBI taxonomy): domain Bacteria; kingdom Bacillati; phylum Actinomycetota; class Actinomycetes; order Propionibacteriales; family Kribbellaceae; genus Kribbella; species Kribbella sp. NPDC104740. The sequence continues at coordinate 684,030 of NZ_JBVJNV010000001.1, forward strand.
GGTAGCGCGACCGGTGTGGTCGACGCGATCCTGCTCGACCCGCTGCTGAACGAGCGGCAGAAGCGCGTGCTGCTCGACGTTTACGGATCCTTCGTCCGGGAGAACGCACCCGAGGACGACGGACCGGCCGCGTCCAAGCCGGCCAAGAAGACCGCGACGGCGAAGAAGCCCGCGGCCCCCAAGACCCCTGCACCAAAAAGCACTGCCAAGTAAAACGTTCTGCACCCGAGGAGAAGAGCCTGATGGCCACCCGTACCCCCGTCACGCCCCTGTACGTCATCGCCGGCGCCGGCGACCTGGCCGTGGAGAAGTTCCGCGCGGTCAGCGGCGACGTCACCGCCCGGTTCGCCAAGCTCGACCAGGACGCCCTGCAGGCGTCGCTGCGCACCGAGCTGACCAAGCGCCAGGCGGAGCTGTCCAAGCGTCTCGAGGCGCTGGCCGCCGACGCGCGGACCGTTCCGGCCAAGCTGCGTGAGCTGCCGGCCGTCGCCCAGGCCGGTCTGACCACCGTGCTCGGCCAGGCCGAGGAGACCTACGAGGACCTGGCCGTCCGTGGCGAGGAGATCGTCGGCCGGATCCGCAGCCAGAAGGCGACCGAGGACCTGACCGCGCAGGCCAAGACCACGGTCAGCAAGGCCAAGGCGACCCGGACCACCGCGCGCAAGACCGCCGACAGCGCCACCCGCAACGTCAAGGCGACCGCGACCAGCGCCCGCAAGACCGCGAAGACCGCCGCCAAGGCCGCCGGTGACGCCGCCGCCAAGGTCGGCGACTGAAAGTAGTTCCCGCGCCGCAACACGCCGACGGGTGGTCCGAATCTGCCGCTGAGCAGAGGTGGGCCACCCGTCGGCTTGTTAGGCTCTAACGCATGCTCCCACTCGCCACGTTCCCGACCCTGTTCCCGGGGTTCGGCAATCCGTTCGACGTCATCTGGTGGGTGATCCTCGGCCTCAAGCTGGTCGCGCTGCTGGACGCGGCCTTCCGGCCCCGGCAGGTGTTCGTCGCCGCGGACAAGCTGACCAAGCCCGGTTGGGTGCTGATCCTGGCGACCTTCTCGCTGTCGCAGATCTTCCAGGGCGGCTGGCTGAGCTTCTTCGGGCTGATCGGGATCGTCGCCGCCGGCGTCTACCTGGTCGACGCCCGGCCCGCGCTGCGCGCCGCCAGCGGCCGTGGCCGCGGCGGAGGCTGGGGCATCCGGCGCCGCCGGGGCCCGCGCCCGCTCTGATCCACCCCGTACGACGAACCACTCCCGTACGACGAACCGGGCCGCGCCGAATGATCGGCGCGGCCCGGCGTGCGTCCTACCGACGAGCGCGACCCGGCGTACGTCGTACTGACGTCACGACCGGTAGACGATCACCTTGTCGCCGACGTTGACCTGGTCGAACAGCCACTTGATCTTGCTCAGGTCGCGGACGTTCACGCAGCCGTGCGAGGCGCCGTTGTAGCCGCGGGCGGCGAAGTCCGACGAGTAGTGCACGGCCTGGCCGCCGCTGAAGAACATCGCGTACGGCATCGCCGAGTCGTACAGCTTGGAGACGTGGTTGCGGCTCTTCCAGCCGACCGAGAACGCACCCTCGCGGGTCGCCGTCTTCTTGGCGCCGAACCGGACGTCGAACTGCAGCTTCACCACCCCGTCGACGACGTAGCGCAGCTTGCGGCTGGTCTTGTCGATGCACAGCGCCGTCCCGGTCGCGCAGCGCTGGTCGAGCTTCTTGCCGTCGACCACGGGCGCGGGCGGGAAGAGTTCCTTCTGGGTCGGCTCGTGGGTCGCGGCCTTCAGCTGGTCCCAGGTGTTCTGGTCGACGTAGCCGAGCTCGGGAATCCCCTTGGAGGCCTGGAACTTCTTCACCGCGGTCCGGGTCATGGTGCCGAAGGAGTTGTCCAGCCAGCGCTTGTCGAGCAGCTTGAGCTGGATCAACCGCGCCTCGACCTTGCGTACGTCGGCGCTGCTGGCGCCGTTGCTCCACAGGGCCTTCGGGTAGATCGGCAGCTCGCCGCTGACCTCGAACGGCACGGTCTTCAGATCGGTGGACGCGGCCGGAGCGGCCGTCGCCTCGCTTCCGGAACCGTTCAGTCCGTAAACCACCACCCCGGTGGCGGCCGCCGCGACCAGCATCCCCGCCAGCACGTGCCGGACCGCCGACACCTTCCCTACCCAGTTCCGCGCGCGCATCGCAAACCCCTCGTCCTTCGAACTTCCCCTGTAGGTACTGGGACGTCCGCCCCCGTCGAATGGTTGGCTTCCACCAACAACTGCCGTGTCAGGGTAAGTCGCCGACCACGCGCCGTACACCTCCCGTGAGCCACTCGTGACCTGGCTCATACTCGAGGCGTGGAAATCGTTCTCAGCACCGCCGACATCACCACCGTTCCGGCCGACGCGATCGTGAACGCCGCTCACCACGCGCTCAGAGGCGGAGGGGGCGTCGACGGCGCCATCCACCGGGCGGGCGGCCCGGCGCTGCTGGCCGAGCTCGTCGAGCGCTATCCACAAGGGCTTCCGACCGGCGAGGCGGGCTGGACGACGGCGGGCGAGCTGCCGGCGTCGTACGTGATCCACGTCGTCGGGCCCAACTACACCGCGGGGCAACGCGATCCGGAGCTGCTGGTGTCCTGCTACACCAACGCGCTGCGGATCGCCGACGAGCTCGGCGTACGGCGGCTGAGCCTGCCGGCCGTGTCGGCGGGGATCTACGGGTGGCCGGCCCAGTCGGCGGCGGACATCGCCGTACGGACGTTGCGGCGGACGGCGTCGCAGGTGGAGACCGCGACGTTCTGCCTGGTCGAGCCCCGGCTCTTCAAAGCCTTCGGAAACGCAACAGCGGCCGAGGAGTGAGCTCCTCGGCCGCTGCTGGAAAGGGTGTTACTCAGGCGCTGTAGACCAGGATGCGGTCGCCGACCTTCACCCGGTTGAAGATCCAGGCGATCTTGTTCTTGTCGCGCATGTTGACGCAGCCGTGCGAGGCGCCGTTGTAGCCGCGGGCCTTGAAGTCCGACGAGTAGTGGATCGCCTGGCCGCCGCTGAAGAACATCGCGTACGGCATCGGCGACTTGTAGATCGACGAGACGTGGTTCTTGGACTTGCGCTGCAGCTTGAAGAAGCCGTTGCGGGTCGGCGTCCGGGGAGCGCCGAAGCGGGCGTCACCGGTGGCCAGCAGCTTCCCGTTGTACAGGAACGCCACCTTGCGGGTCTTCTTGTTCACGCAGATGATGCGACCGGTCATGCAGCGCTTGTCGAGGCGCAGCTTGCCGGGGACGAGCACGTTCTTCGCGGCCGGTTTGGCCGGTTTCTTCGCAGCCGGCGCCGCCGCCTGCACGGCGGCGGTCTTCGCCACCGGCGTCACGGCCGGCTTGACCGTGGCGGTGGCCCCCGCCGTACCGGTCGCGGCGAAGACGCCGACTCCCAGCATCGCGACGGCCGTCGTGGTGGCGCCGAGCTTACGCAGAATCCCCATGAATCCCTGTCCTTCCCCCAACTGAATTACCCCTGAAAGTGTGAAGCCACTGAGTAGACGACGAAGCGGTCGCTCCGGTTGGTCACGATCCGGAAAATTTCCCCCGTGGATCGCGACCAGCCGGTGAATCCTAGATCACGCCTTGCTCTTGCGTCCCAGCTTGGCGCGCTCGATCTGGGTCAGCGCGACCTTGCGCATCCGGATCGCGTCCGGGGTGACCTCGACGCACTCGTCCTCGCGGCAGAACTCCAGCGACTGCTCCAGCGACAGCTTGCGGGCCGGGACCAGCTTCTCGAACTCGTCCGCGTTCGAGCGGACGTTGGTCATCTTCTTTTCCTTGGTGATGTTGACGTCCATGTCGTCGGCGCGCGAGTTCTCGCCGATGATCATGCCCTCGTACACCTCGGTGGCCGGCTCGACGAACATCGTGCCGCGCTCCTGCAGGTTGATCATCGCGTACGACGTCGCGGCGCCGGCGCGGTCGGAGACCAGCGAGCCCGACGGGCGGGTGCGCAGCTCGCCGAACCACGGCTCGTAACCCTCGAAGACGTGATGCGCGATCCCGGTGCCGCGGGTGTCGGTGAGGAACTCGGTGCGGAAGCCGATCAGGCCCCGCGCCGGGACCAGGAACTCCATCCGCACCCAGCCGGTGCCGTGGTTGGTCATCTGCTCCATCCGGCCCTTGCGGACCGCGAGCAGCTGCGTGACCGTACCCAGGTACTCCTCGGGGCAGTCGATGGTCAGCCGCTCGACCGGCTCGTGCCGCTTGCCGTCGATCTCACGGGTGACCACCTGCGGCTTGCCGACCGTCAGCTCGTAGCCCTCGCGGCGCATCTGCTCGACCAGGATGGCCAGCGCCAGCTCACCACGGCCCTGCACCTCCCAGGCGTCCGGGCGCTCGGTGGCCAGCACCTTCAGCGACACGTTGCCGATCAGCTCACGGTCCAGCCGGTCCTTGACCAGGCGGGCGGTGACCTTGGTGCCCTTGACCCGGCCGGCCAGCGGCGAGGTGTTGGTACCGATCGTCATCGAGATGGCCGGCTCGTCGACGGTGATCAGCGGCAGCGGCTTCGGGTTGTCCGGGTCGGTCAGCGTGTCGCCGATCATGATCTCCGGGATGCCCGCGATCGCGACGATGTCGCCCGGGCCGGCGGAGTCGCCGGGGACCCGCTCGAGCGCCTCGGTGACCAGCAGCTCGGTGATCTTCACCTTCTGGATGGTGCCGTCGTGGCGGCACCAGGCGACCTGGGCGCCCTTCTTCAGCGTGCCCTCGTGCACCCGCACCAGCGCGAGCCGGCCGAGGAACGGCGAGGCGTCCAGGTTGGTCACGTGCGCCTGCAGCGGCGCGTCCTCGGTGTACGACGGGGCCGGGACGTTGTTCAGGATGGTCTCGAACAGCGGCTCGAGGTCCTCGGAGTCCGGCAGGCCGCCGTCGGCGGGCTGGGTCAGCGAGGCGCGGCCGGCCCGGGCCGAGGCGTAGACGACCGGGAAGTCCAGCGCGCTCTGGTCGGCGTCGTGGTCGAGCAGGTCCAGGAACAGCTCGTAGGTCTCGTCGACGACCTCGGAGATCCGGGCGTCCGGACGGTCGACCTTGTTCACCACCAGGATCACCGGCATGTTCCGGGCCAGCGCCTTGCGGAGCACGAACCGGGTCTGCGGCAGCGGGCCCTCGGAGGCGTCGACCAGCAGCACGATCGCGTCCACCATCGACAGGCCGCGCTCGACCTCACCACCGAAGTCGGCGTGGCCGGGGGTGTCGATGATGTTGATCGTCATCTGCTCGCCGTTGGCCATCTTGTGCCGGACGGCGGTGTTCTTGGCCAGGATCGTGATGCCCTTCTCACGTTCCAGGTCACCGGAGTCCATCGCGCGTTCGTCGACGTGCTGGTGGGCTCCGAAGGCGCCGGACTGCCACAGCATCGCGTCGACGAGGGTGGTCTTCCCGTGGTCGACGTGGGCCACGATGGCCACGTTGCGCAGGTCATTACGGAGGGGCATGCGGAAGCGCTCCAAGCAGTTGGGACTAGCAGCGGTGACTGTGAGTCAGGTGGTGGCTACGGCGTGTCCGTGGTGCTCGGGGTCGCTCGTGTTGCCACTCGACCTACTCGTTCGACGCACTGCGCAGCCATCTCATCCTACCCGGGAGGCTGCGTGCGGACGAAACCGGACGGCGTACCGGTGACGCTGCGTGCCCGAATTGCGGTTGAGCCTTTGACATTCGTTGACTGGACGTCCAGTCTATAGGGGGCGCCTGGGGAGGGGCCTCGCAGGGAAACACGGGGGGTCAAAGCCCGGGAGTGCCGAGCACAGAGGTGGGGGGTTGCTCGGACTCCGGGGCCCTGACCAGGGAAGAAGACACGGGTGCCGCGGTCGGTCGCCACCAACCAGGAGATGCGGGAACGCTCACGCGAGCGGATCCTTTCGGCTGCCCTGGAGGTCTTCGCCGAGAAGGGCTACGAGGCCGCGTCGATCTCGGACGTGACCGCGCGGGCGGGTGTTTCCCGAGGGCTGGTCGGCTACTACTTCGCGTCCAAGCGCGATCTGGCCGCGCAGCTGCTCGACCGCTGGCTGGACGGGATCGCCGGGATCCTGGAGATTCCCGGTACGCCGGACGAACGGCTGGCCGGGATGATCGACGGCGCGCTGATGGCCGCCGCGACCACGCTGCCGGTGCAGCGGCTGGCGATCTCGCTGATGATGCAGCCCACCACGCACGGGGTGTTCGCCGAGGTGGAGACCGAGAAGTCGGCCCGGATGGCGCTCGTCGAGGACGCCATCCGTGCGGTCTTCGCGGCGCGCGGTGCCGCCGATCCCGCCGTCGAGGAGATGTTGCTCAGGGCAACGTTGGAGGGCGTGACGGTGAAGCTGGCGATCTACCCGGAGACGTTCCCCCTGGAGCCGATCCGCCGCCGCTTGTACGCCGGCTACGGGCTCCCTGAACCGCAGCAACCGCTCCCGGTGCTCTCACCACCGGTCGACCGGCTGAGGGCCAAGCCCTAGCCGGCCCCGCCTTCCTTCCCCATCCGCCCGCCGAAGGCGGGCGGCGCCGTACGTCAGTTCTCCCGGAAGACCTTGTGCTGTGCGGCCTGCGCTCTCGGACGCACCGTCAGCCGGTCGATGTTCACGTGCGGCGGCCGCGACGCCACCCAGGTGACGATCTCGGCGATGTCGTCCGAGGTCAGCGGCTCGGCGACGCCGGCGTACACGGCCTCGGCCTTCGCCTCGTCGCCCTCGAAGCGGGTCAGTGCGAAGCCTTCGCTCTTCACCATCCCGGGCGCGATCTCGCAGACCCGGACCGGCTGGTCGTACAGCTCCAGGCGGAGCGTGTCGACGACCGCCTTCACCGCGTGCTTCGCGGCGACGTACCCGCCGCCGCCCTCGTACGCGACCTGACCCGCGGTCGACCCCATCACCACGATCGTCCCGCGTCCCGCGATCAGGGCCGGGAGCAACGACTTGGTGACCGCGGCGACGCCGATCACGTTCACCTCGTACATCCGCCGCCAGGCGTCCAGGTCGGCGTCGGCGACCGGCTCGAAGCCGAACGCGCCGCCCGCGTTGTTCACCAGCAGGTCGACCTCGGCGCCGGCTGCCGCGGTCAGCGCCGCGACGTCCTCGGCCGACGTCACGTCGCACTGGACCGCGCGGCCGCCGATCTCCTTGGCCAGCGCCTCGACGCGGTCGAGCCGGCGGGCCGCGCAGACCACCTCGTACCCGGCCTCCGCGAGGTGCCGCGCGGTGGCGGCCCCGATCCCACTACTGGCTCCGGTGACCACGGCAACAGGGCGACTCGTCATAGCCACAGTCTTTCAAAGTCCCCGATGCAGGCGGCACCCCGTCTCACCGAACCGTCCCGGCGACCCCGGAGTTACGCTGGCGACGTGACCGAACCCTCCGCCGACCGTCCACCTCGGCGGGTCGCGATGATCAGCCTGCACACCTCGCCGCTGGACCAGCCGGGCACGGGGGACGCGGGCGGGATGAACGTCTACGTGGTCGAGCTGTCCAAGCGCCTGGCCGGGCTCGGCATCGCCGTCGACATCTTCACCCGGGCGACCTCGTCCGCGCTGCCCGCGAAGGTGGAGCTCGCCCCCGGCGTCACCGTCCGCAACGTCGCCGCCGGCCCGTACGAGGGGCTGGCCAAGAACGAGCTGCCGGCCCAGCTGTGCACGTTCGCCCGCGCCGTCCTGCGCGCCGAGGCGATCCGCGAACCCGGCTACTACGACGTGATCCACTCCCACTACTGGCTGTCCGGCCAGGTCGGGCTGCTGGCCCGCGACCGCTGGGCGGTCCCGCTCGTGCACACCATGCACACGATGGCGAAGGTCAAGAACGCCAGCCTGGCCGAGGACGACGTCCCGGAACCGCCCGCGCGGCTGCTCGGCGAGGAGCAGGTGGTCGAGTCGGCCGACCGGCTGCTCGCCAACACCGACGACGAGGCCAAGGAACTGATCGGCCTGTACGGCGCACCGCCGGCCAAGGTCGAGGTGGTCAACCCCGGCGTCGACCTGGAGATGTTCAGCCCCGGCGACCAGGCGGCGGCCCGGCGTACGGTCGGGGTGCCGGAGGACGCGATCGTGCTGGCGTTCGTCGGGCGGATCCAGCCGCTGAAGGCGCCCGACCTGCTGATCCGGGCGGCGGCGCGGATGCTCGACCGCGATCCGTCGCTGCGCGAGCGGCTGGTGGTGGCGATCATCGGCGGCCCGTCCGGCAACGGGATGGAGCACCCGGAGTCGCATGCGGAGCTGGCGCGGCGACTCGGTGTCGACGACGTGACCCGGTTCGTGAAGCCGATGGCCCGGGCGGGGCTGGCCGAGTGGTACCGGGCCGCGTCGGTGGTCTGCGTCCCGTCGTACTCGGAGTCGTTCGGGTTGGTCGCGCTGGAGGCCCAGGCCTGCGGTACGCCGGTCGTCGCGGCCGCTGTCGGCGGGCTGACGACCGCGGTGCGTGACGGCGTCACCGGGCTGCTGCTGCCCGGGCACGCGGTCGACGACTTCGCCGACGCGCTGGCGCGGATCGGGACGGATCCGGTGGTCCGCGAGAGCATGAGCCGGGCCGCGGTCGAGCATGCCCGGGCCTTCGGCTGGGAACTGACCGCGGAGAAGACGCTGGCCGCGTACCGGACGGCCGCGCGGACGATGGCGGCGGAGCTCGCCGCGGAGGTGGCCGGATGAGCGTACGCCGTACGGGAGAGACACGATGAGGGTTTCCGCGGCGGACGTGATCCGTCAGGTGCTGACCGAGAACGAGCTCGAGTTCACCGAGACCACGCCCGGGGCGTTCGCGGCCGACCTGCCGGGCGAGCGGAAGCTGAAGACCGGCGTCTCGCTGACCGTCGGGGCGCAGGCCGTGCACGTGCACGCGTTCGTCGCGCGCCGCCCGGACGAGAACCACGAGGCCGTCTACCGCTGGCTGCTGGAGCGCAACCTCAAGATGTACGGCGTCGCGTTCGCGATCGATCACCTCGGCGACATCCACCTGGACGGCCGGGTCCCGCTGCACGCGATCACCCCGAGCGAGGTGGACCGGCTGCTCGGCGCCGTCCTGGAGTACGCCGACTCGTCGTTCAACACCATCCTGGAACTGGGCTTCGCGACGTCGATCCGGCGTGAGTACGACTGGCGGGTCGCCCGCGGCGAGTCCACCCGGAACCTGGACGCGTTCAAGGGCTGGCTGGAGCCTCGATAGCATGCGGCTATGACCTATCGCCTGATCCTGCTCCGCCACGGCCACAGCGACTGGAACGCCAAGAACCTGTTCACCGGGTGGGTCGACGTCGACCTGAACGCCCAGGGGGTGGAGGAGGCGCACCGCGGCGGTGAGCTGCTCCGCGACCGCGGCCTGCTGCCCGACGTCCTGCACACCTCGGTCCTGCGCCGCGCGATCCGGACCGCGAACATCGCGCTCGAGGTCGCCGAGCGGCAGTGGATCGACGTCCGCCGCTCCTGGCGGCTGAACGAGCGCCACTACGGCGCCCTGCAGGGCAAGGACAAGAAGCAGACCTTGGAGGAGCTCGGCGAGGAGCAGTTCATGCTGTTCCGCCGCTCCTACGACACCCCGCCGCCGCCGATCGAGCGCGGCACCGAGTACGACCAGGCCGGCGACCCGCGGTACGCGGCGCTGCCCAGTGAGTTGCTCCCGGCAACGGAGTGCCTGAAGGACGTCGTCGAGCGGATGCTCCCGTACTGGTACGACGCGATCGTGCCGGACCTGCGGGCCGGCAAGACCGTCCTGGTCACCGCCCACGGCAACTCGCTGCGCGCCCTGGTCAAGCACCTCGACCAGCTCGACGAGCAGACCGTCGTCGGCCTGAACATCCCGACCGGCGTCCCGCTGTACTACGAGCTCGACGAGGACTTCAACCCGGTCACCAAGGGCGGCGAGTACCTCGACCCGGCCGCGGCCGCGGCCGCCATCGAGGCCGTGAAGAACCAGGGCCGCTAGGCCCGCACGACGGCCCACCGGCCGGGGCACGGCGAACACTCGCTCCGATGAGCGAGCGCACCGCCCGCGCCGGTGAGTCTTGTCCGGGCCTCGGCGCGGGAGGTCTAGGCGGACAGGTCGGCCGCGTAGGCGGCGTCCTTCTGACTCCAGGTCGTCGAGGCGGGATCGCAGGGCGTCGTGGATGTGGGTGTAGGCGTCGCTGCCCAGGGTGATCCGGCGGGGTGCCGGGGTCTGGTCGGCGGCGTCGATCATCGCCTGGGTGAACTTGTCCGGGTCGCCGCGGAGCTCGAAGGTGCCGTCGGTCATGCCCTGGCGGACCTGGGCCGCGGGGCTGTCGGCGTACGCGTCGAGCGGGGTGGCGAGGGTGAGGGCGGCGCCGAACGAGGTGGCGGCCGGGCCCGGCTCGGCGATCGTGAGGTGGATGCCGAAGGGCGCGACCTCCTGGGCGACCGCCTCGACGAAGCCTTCGATGCCCCACTTGGTGGCGTGGTACGCGCTGAAACCGGGGTACGCGTACTGGCCGCCCTCGGACGCGACCTGCACGACCCGGCCGCCGCCCTGGGCGCGCAGGTGCGGGAGGACCGCGCGGATCAGCTGCATCGAGCCGATCAGGTTGGTGTCGACCTGCAGCCGGATCTGCTCGTCGGTGAGCTCCTCGGCGGCGCCGAACAGGCCGTAGCCGGCGTTGCTGACCACGACGTCGATGCGGTCGTGCCGGGCGAACGCGGCGTCGACGGTACGGCGTACGGCGGTGGGGTCGGTGACATCGAGCTCGACGACGTCCAGGCGGTCGGCGTACCGGGACTGCAGGTCGGCGAGCGCTCCCGTACGCCGGAGCGTCGCGACGACGGTGTCGCCGCGGGCCAGCAGTTTCTCGGTCATCAGGCGGCCGAAGCCGGACGACGTACCGGTGATGAACCAGGTCTTGGTCATGACGATCTCCTTCACTCGGTGAGGCGGGCGAGGCCGGCGCGGGCGTAGTCGAGGACGCGGTCGACCAGCGTGAGCAGCTGGTCGGGCTCGGATCCCTGCGCTTCGGCGGTCTCGTACAGCTCGCGCAGGCCGGTGATCACGGTGATCCCGGTCAGCCGCGGCGCGAGCGCGTCGGCCGTCAGGCCGAGATCGGCGGCGACTCCGGCCGCGATGGCTTGCTCGTACCGGTAGTACGCCGCCCGCGCGCGGCCGCGCAGGTCCTCGTCGGCGACGATCAGCTGTGAGCGCAGAGCGCGCCGCCGCCAGACCTCCGCCGAGGCGCCCGTGGCGTCCAAATCACGCATCGTCGCCGCCATCCAATCGCGCAACGCGTCGAGCGTCGGCGTACCGGCGGGCCTGGCGTCGAGCCACTCGGTCAGCGACTCGAGGCTGAACGGGTCGTCGGCGAAGAGCAGGTCCTCCTTGGCCGGGAAGTGCAGCGTGACGGTCCGCACGGCCAGGTCGGCCCCCTCATTTTTACTACAAGGGTAATTTCGCCATCAGCAGCTCGTACGTCGCCTCGACCGCGTCCGCCGTGCTCCGGACGACCACCGCGTCCGGGCGCACCTCGCTGAGCTGCAGCAGGTCGTCGTACAGAGCGTCGAGGCGGGCGCGGGACAGGTGGTGGTGGCGGATCCAGGGGTCGTCGGTCGCGCCGGCCCGGCGGGCGAACCGCTCGGCCGCCGCCTCGCGGCCGTCGAGCAGGATCACCTCGTGGAAGCTCGCCTGGTGGCGGTGCGCGAGGCTCTCCAGCGTGGCGATCTCGTCCGGCCGGGCGTGGTACTGCGGGACGACGACGTCGTGGCCGCCACCGAGGTGGGTGGCGGCCATCGCGTGGACCACGGGCCAGACGAGGTCCCAGGTGTGGTTGTCCTCGTCCGGCCAGCCGCCGATCAGGCGGTGGATGACATCGACGTCGAGGTTGAGAGTCCTGGGCGCCCGGTCGGCGTACAGGGCGGCCAGGGTGGACTTGCCGATGCCGGGCGGGCCGTTCAGGTGGATGAGTCGAGGCACCGGCCGACCCTACGGGCTCAGTAGACCTCGTTGAGGAGAGCCGCCAGGGCGGCCGGGAAGGTCTCCGCGGGGTTGGAGTCGGCGTCGCCCATGGTGATGCCGGCGGTGAGGGTGCGGGTGCCGTCGGGGGAGCTGTACATCAGGGCGCCGTAGCCGCCGGGGGCGCTGCCGTTGTGGTGGAGGACCTGGCCGCCGTGCTCGGGGCCGAGGTCTTGGACGAAGACGCCGAGGCCGTAGTCGATCGGGCCGACGCCGGTGCGCATCTCGGTGAGCAGGTCCTGGGGGATGAGCTTGCCGCTGTTGAGGGCCGTGAAGAACAGGTGCAGGTCGCGGGTGGTGGAGAGCAGGTCGCCGGCGCCGGCCAGCAGGGACAGGTTCTGACGGGTGACGTCGGCGATCTTCCAGTCGTCGCCGTCCTGGTAGCGGTAGTAGCCGTGGGCGTGCGGGCCGGGGAGGTCGGTGAGGTCGCCCGGGACGACAGTGCCGGTCAGGCCCAGTGGCTGGGAGATCTGGTTGCTGAGGGCTTCGGCGTACGACGTACTGGTGAGCTCCTCGATCAGGAGCAGGGCGACGGTGTAGTTGGTGTTGGAGTAGCTCCAGTCCGTGCCCGGCTCGAAGCGGGCCGGCTTGGCGAGGGCGCGGTGCACCAGCTCGATCGGCTGGTAGCTGAGGAAGCGGTTGTCGACCCACTCCTTGCCGCTGGCCGGGATGCCGGCGGCGAAGGTGCCGTCGGGGTAGAACTCGCCGGTGTAGTTGAAGATGCCGCTGGTGTGGTTGAGCAGCATGCGGACGGTGATCCGCTCGTCGAGGCCCAGCGCGGGCAGGTGGCTCGCGACGGCGTCGTCCAGGGAGAGCTTGCCCTGGGCCACCAGCTGCAGGATCAGGGTCGCGGTGAAGGTCTTGGTGACGCTGCCGACCCAGAACGAGCCGTCAGTGGCCGGTGCCTCGGCCGAGCCCAGCTCCCGTACGCCGGCGCTGCCGACCCACTCGCCGTGCTCGTCGTTGACCCGCAGCTGGATCCCGGCGAAGCCGGCGGCGACGAACGCCTCGATCGCCTGCTGCAGTTCGGGGCGGTTGGTGGTGGTCTCGGTGGTCAGCGGTGTGGTGTTCATGTCGAGTACTCTCGCCAGCCCCGCTGACACCGGGCGGTCGCCGTCCTGACACCGGCGCTGACATCACCCGGACAGGGCCCCCGACAGCCACGGGTTCTCCTCCTGCAGCCGCTCCAGCTGAGCTTCCACCCGTCGCTGCTCCGCCAGCAGGTCCAGCGCCCGGTCGAGCAGCTGCCGCTCCATCTGCTGAACGCTGTCCGCCGTACCCGACGGGAAGTCCTGGTAGAAGAACATCAACCCTCCCCTCACCCGGGCCGCAGGGCGACGACCCGCGACCACTCTCGGTCGCCACGGGCCGTCGTACGGACATCCCGGACGAATCCGGACAGTCCCGAGGACCGGACAGCGAGCGACCGCCCCTCTCGAATGGAAGGGTGAGCGCGTGAGCTCACGCGCTGGAGAGACCTTCGACCCCACCCGAGCCGCCGCGGAGGTGGTGGCCCTCGCGGACGCACCGGTCCCCGAGGCGGGCCCGACCACCGGCGAGGGCGACCCCGCCACCGGCGAGTGGACCGCCACCACCGGCGCCGGCTTCCGCATCGTCCCCCTCTGGGAGGGCGAGTCCCTGACCGGCCTGTACGATACCGCCTGGTCCGACGCGACCGACACCGGCGCCCAGCACCTCGCCGTACTCACCAAAACCCTGGAGACCCACTGGGGCCCGCACCGCGTGATCCAGCTCCACGGCCCCCTCCTCCGCTGGCAGATGGACCAGCCGGTCGAGCCCCTCTTCGACGCCCTCTTCCGCCAGGACCTGTACGGCGACCTGCACGTGTGGGGCCCTCTCCCCAGCAACCGCTGGCTGGCCACCACCATCGGCCACAGCGACGGCGACGCCCCACTGGTCCTGGCCGCCCTCGTCACCACCGAACCGATCACCCAGCCGGAAGGCCCATGAGAAACGGGTGGCCGCAGGCGATGCCTGCGACCACCCGGTGGTAGCTCGGAACGGTCAGTTGTTGCCGTTCGGGGACGGAGTGGAAGCCCCCGCGCCCGAGCCGGCAGCTGTGCCGCCGACGGCGACCGGGAGCTCGCCGGTGACCAGGTAGACGACGCGGCGGGCCATCGAGACCGCGTGGTCGGCGATGCGCTCGTAGTAGCGGCCGAGCAGGGCGATGTCGACGGCGACCTCGACGCCGTGCGGCCAGGAGTCGTCCATCATCAGGCGGAACTGGTTGCTGCGCAGCTTGTCCATCTCGTCGTCGGTGGACTCCAGCTTGCCGGCCGCGGTGACGTCGTGGGACTTGATCACGTCGCCGGCGGCGTCGACCATCTTGCCCGCGACGGTCGACATCTCCTGGATGGTGTCGTGCAGGTCGGCCGGGATCGCGGCCGCGGGGTAACGCAGCCGGGCGATCTTGGAGACGTGCGCGGCCAGGTCGCCCATCCGCTCCAGGTCGGCGACCATCCGCAGCGCGGCGACCAGCATCCGCAGCTCGTTGGCGACCGGCGCCTGCCGGGCCATCAGCTCGAAGACCTTCTCCTCGACGCCCTCACCGGCGGCGTCCAGCTGGATGTCGGCGGCGATGACTTCCTCGGCCTGCCGGATGTCGGCGCTCAGCAGCGCGGTGGTGGACCGCCGGACAGCGGTCGACACCGTCCTGGTCATCCGCTCGAGCTCGGCGAGGATGTCGTCGAGCTGCTCGTGGTAGGTGTCGCGCATTCTGCATCCGATCTGTGCTGTCCGGCTCGATCCGGGCCGGAAGGGGGCGCGGGCACGGTCCAGTACCCGCCCACCGTGGACCGTACGGCGTCGAGGTTGCCGATCGGCGACGAGTGGTGAACGCGTGATGAACAGTTAGGACGCGTTCCGGTCATCCGGTGCTCATTCGGTCTTTCCCGGTGGTTTCCCCGCGTAGCATCGATGACGTGGACCCCACGCTGGCTGCGGTGCTGGGCGGCGTCATCGGCGCGGCCCTGGCTCTGCTTTCGCTCGGTGCGATGGTGCTGAGTGAGCGTTCCCAGACCAAGGTCCCGGTCTCGCCGGACCCGGCGGTCCCCAGCGGCGTCGCCACCGTGCTGTCCGTACTGCGGTCCTCCGCGGTCGTGATGGGCCCCGAGGACCAGGTCCTGCAGGCCAGCGCCCCGGCGCACGTGCTCGGTATCGTCCGCGGCGAGCGGCTGGTCGTCGACGACCTGCTGACGATGGTCCGCGCGGTACGCCGTGACGGCGAGATCCGCCAGCAGGACCTCGAGATCGTCCGCGGCCGGCTCGGGGCCACCCAGTACGTGAGCGCCCGGGTCGCCCCGCTCGGCAGCCAGCTGGTGCTGGTCCTGGTCGAGGACCGGACCCGCGAGCGCCGGCTGGAGGCGATCCGGCGCGACTTCACGGTCAACGTCAGCCACGAGCTGAAGACCCCGATCGGCGCGCTGATCCTGCTCGCCGACGCCGTCTCGGAGGCCTCCGACGACCCCGAGGCCGTGCAGCGGTTCTCCGGCCGGATGCGGATCGAGGCGTCGCGGCTGAGCCGCCTGGTCAAGGAGATCATCGAGCTGTCCCGGCTGCAGGGCGACGACCCGCTGGAGAACCCGGGCCCGGTCGACATCAACGGCGTGATCGACGCCGCGGTGGACCGCTGCCGGGTGGACGCCGAGGACCGCGACATCAGCATCGTGGTGAAGACCGACCCCGACCTCGAGGTGATGGGCAGCGAGGACCAGCTGGCGATCGCGATCGGCAACCTGGTCGAGAACGCCGTCAACTACAGCCCCGACGGGACCCGGGTCGCGGTCGCCGCGCACCCGATCGGCGACCTGGTCGAGGTGACCGTGTCCGACCAGGGCGTCGGCATCCCGAGCAGCGACCTGGAACGGATCTTCGAACGCTTCTACCGGGTCGACCGGGCCCGCAGCCGGGAGACCGGCGGCACCGGGCTGGGCCTGTCGATCGTCAAGCACATCGCCTCGATCCACGGTGGCGACGTGCGGGTCTGGAGTGTCGAGGGCCAGGGTTCCACCTTCACCGTCCGGCTCCCGCTGCGGCTCGATCCCGCGACCGGGCAACCGACCGGTGCCTCCGGCCAGGAGGTCCCGGCCATCACCCTGACGCCCACCCCGTCAGGTCAGCAGAGTGCAAAGGAGACAGCTTCGTGACCCGAGTGCTGGTCGTCGAAGACGAGGAGAGCTACAGCGACGCGCTGTCGTACGTACTGCGCAAGGAGGGTTTCGAGGTCGCCGTCGCGGAGACGGGCCCGGACGCTCTGGACGAGTACGACAGGGCGGGCGCGGACATCGTCCTGCTCGACCTGATGCTGCCGGGCCTGTCCGGTACCGAGGTCTGCCGGGCGTTGCGGACCCGGGGCAACGTGCCGGTGATCATCGTCAGCGCCAAGGACACCGAGGTGGACAAGGTGGTCGGGCTCGAGCTGGGCGCCGACGACTACGTCACCAAGCCGTACAGCCCGCGGGAGCTGCTGGCCCGGATCAAGGCGGTGCTGCGCCGCGGCGCGGACGTCGAGCTGCTGCCGGACACGCTCGAGGCGGGCCCGGTCCGGATGGACGTCGAGCGGCACGTGGTGACGGTGTCCGGGACCGAGATCCGGCTGCCGCTGAAGGAGTTCGAGCTGCTCGAGATGCTGCTGCGCAACACCGGCCGGGTGCTCACCCGGGGGCAGCTGATCGACCGGATCTGGGGCGCCGACTACGTCGGGGACACCAAGACCCTGGACGTGCACGTGAAGCGGCTGCGGTCCAAGCTCGAGAAGGACCCGTCGAACCCGGCGCACCTGGTGACGGTGCGTGGGCTGGGCTACAAGTTCGAGGCCTGACACCCCACCGGCCGCCCCGCCGGTGGGTTAGCTTAGGCTGTCCTTAGTTGCTGTCCGACTGAGGAGTTGTGCCATGGCGTGGTCCCGTCGTTCCCGCTCGCCCCGGGGAGTCCTGCTCGCGGTCGCCGCGGTGCTGGCCACGACGACGCTGGCGGCGTGCGGAGGTGCCGCCGGTGACCAGGACGCGCCGGCCGCCGACGCCGGTTCCGGCTTCCCGGTGACGCTGAAGAACACCTTCGGCGAGACCACCATCAAGGCGAAGCCGCAGCGGATCGTGACGCTCGGCTGGAACGCCCAGGACGTCGTGTACGCGCTCGGCGAGACGCCGGTCGGGATGCCGAAGGTGACCTACGGGCCGACGAAGGACGGCGTCACCGCCTGGGACGCCGACGAGTTCGACGCGTCGAAGACGACGTTGCTCGACGCAACCGACAGTTACCCGTACGAGAAGATCGCCGCGCTGAAGCCGGACGTGATCCTGGCGCCGTACGAGGGCTTCGACGAGACGGTCTACAAGACGCTGTCGGGGATCGCGCCGACCGTCGCGTACCCGGGCGCGCCCTGGCAGACCACGTGGCAGGACCAGACCACGCTGATCGGCCAGGCGCTCGGGAAGGCCGCCGAGGCCGACCGGTTGATTGCCGGGATCAAGGACCGGGTCGCGAAGGTGGCCTCGGAACACCCCGAGTTCAAGGGCAAGACGATCGCGGTCGGGTCGTTCGGGGCCGACAACTACGTGTACATGCCGGGGGATCCGCGGGTGCAGATCCTGAACGAGATGGGCTTCGTGAACGCGCCCGGCGTGCAGAAGCTGGAGCAGACGAACGCGAAGAAGGAGTTCGCGCTGACGATCAGCAAGGAGAAGGTCGCCGACGTCGACGCCGATGTGCTGGTCGCGTACGTCGACGGGCTGACGGCGGCGAAGTTCGCGGCCGACCCGGTCTACGCGGCGCTTCCCTCGGTGCGCAAGGGCAGCGCGTACGTGCTGGAGGACCAGCAGGTGATCTCCGGGATGAGCTCGGTCAGCGTGCTGTCCGTGCCCTGGGTGATCGACCGGATCGTCCCCGGTCTGGCGAAGGCGGCCGCCGCCGCGAACTGAGCTCCGCGCGGGCCGCTCGCACAGGACCGAGCCCGCCGGAGGTCCCCCACGGCAGCGACCGATCCGCCGCCCGGAGGGACCACACCCGTACGGCGCCCCTGGGCCACAGGACGCCGTACGCCGAACGGGCCGCCCCGCGCCGGGACGGCCCGTTCGCGCGCTTGTCAGCCGATCACCTGGTCGAAAGTGTGACCGCCGCGCCTCACCCGACTTGTAGGTGGTGGGCCGGCACATTCCTGTGCACCGTCGGCGAGCTGATCCAGAACCAGCTCCGCACGGGCCTGGCCCTCAAGTGGTGCGCGACCGCGTCCTGCCACGAAAGCCGACGGGCCGCCTCCGGTGATTCGGAGGCGGCCCGTACGGCGTACTGCCGGTCAGCCGTGGCTCTCCTCCGCCGCGTCGTCGCGCGGGGTGGGGGTGAAGTGGTCGGTGGTGAGCACCGGGACGTGCGCGGTGATCGGGGCCGCCTTGGCGAAGGTCAGCGTCAGCGTGATCATCGCGCCGGGCTTGCCGCCGGTGACGGTGAACGGCTTGCCGGTGGACGGCGGCAGGGTGAGCGACGCGCCCGGGGCCAGCGTCATCGGGCGGACGTTGCCGACCGTGACGGTGGCCGGCGGCTCGGCCGGCTCGGTGCCCTCCTCGGCCTGCGGCGGCGCGGCGGCCGGCTCGGAGGCGATCGAGACCAGGGTGTCGTCGGTCTTGCCCGTGTTCACGACCGCGGCGTGCAGCTCGCCGGCGCCGTCCTCGGCGGCCAGCACCATCAGGTTGCGGACGGCGATCGAGCCCGACGACGCGTTGGTGCCCTCGGCGGGCTGGTACGGCTTCATGGTCTGCGCGTTGAAGTTCGCGCCGCAGGCCGCCAGTGCGAGGCTGAGCGTGACGGTGGCGCCGGCCGCGGCTGCGCGGCGGATCGCCGACGGGGGCAACGTGATGGGCACTGGAATCCCTCTCCTGCAAGCTGTGGACGCCGTCAGGCTGCGGCCTCCGGCGCAGCAAAGCGTAGCGACCGGGCGCCCGCGGCCCGACGGCGGCTCCACCTTCGGGCGGTGTCCCGGGCAACCAAATCCCGCGCGCGAGGCATGCCGGACAGCGTTTGTCAAGGCGGGAACAGGGCTCTGACCAGCGCAAACGCCCCGGCCGGACCAGCGACTGCGTGGTAGTATTGGTCTCGGAAAGGGGCACGTGACATATGACTTTCACAGTCGGCGAGACGGTTGTTTACCCCAATCACGGTGCGGCCGTCATCGAGGACATCGAGACCCGTCAGATCAAAGGTGAGGACAAGACCTACCTGGTCTTGAGGATCGTCGCTCAGAACGACCTGGTCGTCCGGGTCCCCGCGTGCAACCTCGATCTCGTCGGCGTGCGTGACGTCGTGGATCAGGCTGGTCTGGAGCGCGTCTTCGACGTGCTGCGGGCGCCGCACACGGAGGAGCCGACCAACTGGTCGCGACGTTACAAGGCGAACCTGGAGAAGCTGCACTCCGGTGACGTGATGAAGGTGGCAGAGGTCGTCCGCGACCTGTGGCGCCGTGAGCGTGACCGCGGTCTGTCCGCGGGTGAGAAGCGGATGCTGGCGAAGGCACGTCAGATCCTCGTCTCCGAGCTGGCCCTGGCCGAGCACACCAACGAGGACAAGGCGGAAGCCATCCTCGACGAGGTCCTCGCTTCCTGACCCACTCCAGGTCAGAACCGATCCGGATCCCGTGACCGTACCGCCCTGCGTGGGCTCGCGATGAGCACCGCGGCAATCATCCCGGCGGCCGGTCTCGGGTTGCGGCTCGGTGGTGAGGCACCGAAGGCGTTACGAGAGGTCGGTGGCGAATCGCTGCTGGTCCACGCGGTGCGTGGACTGTTCGCAGCGACCGCCGCCGGCCTCTCGTGCTTTGTCGTCGCGGTCCCGCCGGGGACCGAGGAGTTCGTGACCAAGCTGCTCGACCCGTACGTCGGTGCCGCCGACCTGCGGATCGTCGCGGGCGGTGCCGAGCGCACCGACTCGGTGAAAGCCGCGCTCGAGCTGGTCCCGGTCGACGGGATCGACTGCGTGCTCGTGCACGACGCGGCCCGGTCGTTCGTCCCGGTCGCGGTGATCGAGCGCGTCGTCAACGCTGTCCGGGGTGGTGCTCCGGCCGTCGTCCCGGTGATCCCGGTGACCGACACGATCAAGCGGGTCGGGCCGTCCGGTGAGGTGGTCGAGACGCCGGACCGGTCGGCGCTGGTCGCCGTCCAGACGCCGCAGGGCTTCGACCCGGAGTTGTTGCGCAGGGCCCATTCCGGCGGCGGTGCCGGGGCGACCGACGACGCGATGCTGTGCGAGCGGCTCGGCGTCACCGTGCAGACCGTCGAGGGGTCCGAGGACGCGTTCAAGGTGACCAGGCCGCGCGATCTGCTGCTGGCCGAGTGGATTCTGGCGGAGAGGCAGCAACAGTGAGACCACCACGGGTCGGCACCGGGATCGACGTGCACCCCCTGGAGGCCGGCCGTGAGATGTGGCTCGCCGGGCTGCACTGGCCCGAGGAGACCTCGGGGCCGTCCGGGCACTCCGACGGCGACGTGGCCGCGCACGCGGTCTGCGACGCGTTGTTGTCCGCGGCCCGCATCGGTGACCTCGGCTCCAACTTCGGTACGTCGGAGCCCGAGTGGGCCGGCGCGTCCGGGGCGACGCTGCTGGCCGAGGCCGCGCGCCGGGTGCGTGCCGCCGGCTACGAGATCGGCAACGTCGCCGTGCAGGTGGTCTGCAACCGGCCGCGGTTCGCTGCCCGCCGGGAAGAGGCGGAGAAGGCGATGAGCGCGGCGATCGACGCCGAGGTGTCGGTGAGTGCGACGACGACGGACGGGCTGGGCCTGACGGGCCGCGGCGAGGGCATCGCCGCGATCGCCACCGCCATCATCTTCTGAGCGACCGCTGCGGCGTCACCCTTCGGTGCGGCCGAACCTGACCTCCCTGATCCCCAGCTCGTCGCCGCGAGGTTCGGTGAGCAGGCCGTAGAGCTCCGGGCGCCGCCCGCGCAGCCAGCGGCGGCCGGTCGACGTCGGCACCAGCTCCAGGTCGAGGTCGGCGACCACCACCGCCTCGTCGGCGACCGGCGTCTCGGCGACGATCCGCCCGTACGGGTCGATGATCATCGCGTTCCCGGTCCGCACCTCGTCGTCGTCGCGGCCGACCCCGTTGCTGAACAGCACGAACATCCCGTTGTCGTGCGCCCGCGCCGGCAGCCAGCGCATCAGCCAGCCGCGCCCGCTCGGCCCGTTGAACGCGGCCTCGACCGCCGCCGGGTCCTCGGCGCGGTGCTCCCAGACCGCGAGCGGGACCGGCTTCATCCCGTACGGGCTGACCGAGTTCGTCCCGCCGGTCTGGTGCGGCGCGATCAGGACCGTTGCCCCGAGCAAGGCGGTGGCGCGGACGTTCTCGACCAGGTTGTTGTCCCAGCAGATCAGCACGCCGACCGTTGCCCACGGCGTCTCGAACACGGTGTAGCTGTCCCCGCTCGAGATCGCCTCGTGCTCGAACGCGTGCAGCTTGCGGTGCACGTGGACCGAGCCGTCCGGCAGGCACACGGCGTACGCGTTGAAGAGCCGGCCCCCGTCGGACTCCAGGAAGCCGACGCCGATCCCCGCGCCGAGCTCACCCGCCAGCGCGCGGACGGCCGACACCAGCGGACCGGTCCGCGGCTCGGCCAGCTCGTGCAGCCGTACGGCGCTGTGCCGGCGCAGATGCCAGTAGCCGAGCAGGCGGAGCTCGGGGAACACCACCAGCTCGGCACCGTTGTCCACAGCCTCCTCGGCCAGACGCCGGACTGTGGACAAGTTGGCGTCCGGAGCGTCCGGGACGGCCTCGAACTGGACGACGGCAACACGCGGCATCGGCTTCTCCTCAGGGCTGGAAGTCCAGGATTCCGCCGGATCGAGCATGCCGTCCAATGATATCCACAGGTTTATCCATATCCTGTGGTTATGGAACTGCGGCTGCTCCGGACCTTCGCCACGGTGGCGCGGACCGGCAACGTGAGCGCTGCAGCGAGTGAGCTGGCAACTAGTCAGCCGGCCGTCACCAAACAGCTGCAGTTGCTCGAGCGCCGCGTCGGCGCGACGTTGTTCGTCCGCGGTCGCCAGGGCGCCCGGCTGACGACGGCCGGGGAGGCGTTGTTGCCGGACGCCCTCGATCTGCTCGCCCGGGCCGACGCCTTCGAGCGGCGGGCGGTGTCGGTCGCGGCCGGGGCGGACGGGACGCTGGCGGTCGGGTTCGGCCTGTCCGGCATCCAGGTCGCACCGCAGGCGGTCGCGTTGTTCCGCCGCCGGCATCCAGGCGTCGAGGTCTCGTTGGAGGACATGTCGTCAGCGGTGCAGTGCGAGCGGCTGCTCGGCGGAACCCTGCAGGTCGGCTTCGTCCGGCTGCCCGCACCGGAGGGGATCAGCGTCCGCCGCCTCCGTCAGGACCGGCTGGCGCTCGCGGTCCCGGCCAAGTCCACAGCCAAGCCGCCGTCGACGGCGGCCGAGTTCGGCGCCTGGCTCGACGAGCGGCCGATCGTCAGCCTGCGATCAGCCCGCGGCCCGGGCCTCGTCACCCAGATCAACCGCCTGTACGACGAGCTCGGCTGCCGCCCGCGCGTGCTGCAGGAGGCCGACGACCTGCAGACCGTCCTGGCGCTCGTCGCCGCCGGGGTCGGCGCTGCCGTCGTACCGGTGAGTGCTGCGGCGATCAGCCCGCAGGCCGTCGACCTGATCCCGATCCCCGGCAAGGCCGCGAGCTGGTGGATCGGTGTCGCGTGGGTCGAGCGGTCGGTCCTGCTGGAACGCTTCGTGGCTGCAGCCGTCGCTGCGGCCAGGCCGTGAGTCAGCGCCGCCGGCGAGGGGCCTTGGGCAACGGTGGCAGCTCGGCCTCGTCCAGCCACGCAGCGAAGAGCTCCCGCACGGAGTCGGGGTCAGGAGCAACCGACACGGCCAGCGAGATGAAGTCCTCGGTCGTGACCGAGCCGTGCCGGTACGTCCGGGTCCACGTCCGCAGCAGGTCGAAGAACGTCTCGTCACCGAGCTGCAACCGCAGCACGTGCAGGGTGATCGCACCGCGCTTGTAGAGCCGGTCGTCGAACATCAGGTCCGGCCCGGGGTCCGACAGCACCAGCTCCTGGTCGAGCCCGGACAGCCTGCTGTGAGCCCGCGAGGCCTGCTGGTTGGCCGACAGCCCACCGGACTCCTCCGACCACAGCCACTCGGCGTAGCAGGCGAAGCCCTCGTTCAGCCAGATGTGCTGCCACGTCGCGGGAGTCAGGCTGTTGCCGAACCACTGGTGGGCCAGCTCGTGCGCCACCAGCCGCTCCGACCCGCGCCGGCCGTCCACATGGTTGCTGCCGAACACGGAGATGCCCTGCGCCTCCAGCGGGATCTCCAGCGGGTCGTCGGTCACCACCACCGTGTACGCCGTGAACGGGTACGGCCCGAAGAGCGCGCAGAACACCTTCATCATGTCCTGCTGCCGGCCGAAGTCGGTGCGGAAGTCCTTGATCAGCGCCTGCGGCAGCGCCGCCCGCTGGGTGACCGGTGACGCCGCCAGCTCCAGTACGTCGTACCGGCCGATCTGGATGGTCGCCAGGTACGTCGCCATCGGCGCTGCCTGGTCGTAGACCCAGCTGGTCCGGCTGGCCTTCGTACGCCGGGACACCAGCCGTCCGTTCGCCACCACGTGGTACGGCGAGTCGGTGGTGACGGTGATCCGGTAGTGCGCCTTGTCGCCGGGGTGGTCGTTGCAGGGGAACCAGGTGGCGGCGCCGCTGGGCTGGCTGGCCACGATGACGCCCTCGGTCAGCTCCTCCCAGCCGAGCTCGCCCCACGGGCTGTCGGCCGGTGCCGGGTTCCCGGAGTACTGGACGTCGACGACGAACTCCGCGCCGTCGGGGATCACCGCGGCGGGCGTGACGTGCAGCTTGCCGGACCGGTGCGCGTAGCGGGCCGCGCGGCGGCCGTTGACCAGCACCTTGGCCACCCGCAGGCCGACCAGGTCCAGCGACAGCCGCGACAGCGCGTGCGTCGCCACGGCAGTGATGGTGGCCTTGCCGGTCAGGCGGTTGCTGCTGACCCGGTAGTCGAGGTCGAGCTCGTAGTGCTCGACGGAGTAGCCGCCGTTGCCGTGCGAGGGGACGTACGGGTCACCTGCCGTGTCCGCGCCCTGCTCACCCCGGCTCTGTGCGCCGGCGACCATCAACCCTGCCAGGGTGCGATCGGGTTGCCGGCCCAGCGGGTCCCGGCCGGGACGCTCTCGCCGCGCATCACCAGCGAGACCGGGCCGACGGTGGCGCCCGCACCGACCGATGCGGCCGGCAGCACGATCCCGTGCGGTCCGAGCGTCGATCCCGGGGCGAAGGTGACGGTACTCATGGACATCACCCTGTCATGGAACAGATGCGTCTGGAGCACGCACCCGCGATTCACCGTGGCACCGTCGCCGAGCGTGATCAGATCGGCCTCCGGCAACCAGTACGTCTCGCACCAGACGCCCTTGCCGATCTTCGCGCCGAGCGTGCGCAGCCAGAGCGCCAGCACCGGCGTACCGGCGGCGGCGTTGGCGAACCAGGGTGCGGCGACGAGCTCGACGAAGCTGTCGACGACCTCGTTGCGCCAGACGAACGAGCTCCACAGCGGGTACTCGACGGCGCGGGTCCGGCCGACGATCACCCACTTGGCGACCGTCGCCATCCCGCCCGCGACCGCGCCCGCGGCCAGGATCACCGCGCCGGACAGCAGCAGCGTCCACCACGGCCCGATCCAGACGTCCAGCGCCTGCAGGGCGAACAGCACACCGAGCGCGATCAGCACCGTGCACATCATCGGGACGAACCGGCACAGCTCGACCAGCGCCCGCGCCACCTTCAACCGGTACGGCGGGTTGAAGGTCCGGCTCTGGTCGCCCGCGACGGCCTGCCGGCGCAGCTTCACCGGCGGGCTGCCGAGCCACGACGTACCGGCCTTGGACTTCTTCGGAGCGGCCGACAGGACGGCGACCAGCCCGTTCTTCGGCACCGAGCGGCCCGGCGCGGTCATCCCCGAGTTGCCCAGGAAGGCGCGCTTGCCGACCTTCGCGCCGGCCACGTGCAGCCAGCCGCCGCCCAGCTCGTACGACGCGATCATCGTGTCGTCGGCGAGGAAGGCGCCGTCACCGACGGTGGTCATCTTCGGCAGCAGCAGCACGGTCGACGCCTCGACGTCGCGGCCGATCTTCGCGCCGAGCGCGCGCAGCCACCACGGCGTCAGCAGGCTCGCGTACAGCGGGAAGAGCAGCGTCCGGGCCGAGTCGAGCAGCCGCTCGGTCGCCCACACCTGCCAGCCGATCCGGCTGCGCACCGGGTAGTGCCCCGGCTTGATCCCGAGCCCGAGCACCCGGACGCCGATCAGCGTCAGCACCGCCAGCGTCACGAAACCGACCAGTGTCATCAGCGGCACCGCGGCCAGCGCCTTCAGCGCGGCGTCGCCGAGCGACTCGGTGCCCTGGATGTAGTTCCCCAGTACGACGATCGCGGCAACGGCGGCGGCGACCGGGAGCAGCGACATCAGCGCCGAGGCAGCGCCGTACGCGAGCACCCACCAGGGTGCGCGGGCCGGGCGCTCCTCGGGCCACGGGCGCCGGGCGCGACCGATCCGGCTGGCGGGGGAGCCGGACCAGCGCTCGTTCGCCGGGACCTTGCCGGAGACCGCGGACCCGGCGGCGATCTCGGCGCCGCGGCCGATCTCCGCACCGGGCAGCAGCGTGCTGCGGGAGCCGATCACTGCTTCGGCACCGACCTGGACGGCGCCGACGTGCAGCTGGTCGCCGTCGATCCAGTACCCGGACAGGTCGACCTCGGGCTCGATCGAGGCGCCGCGGCCCATCGTCAGCAGCCCGGTCACCGGTGGCAGCGTGTGCAGGTCGACGCCGCGGCCGATCTTCGCGCCGAGCGCGCGGGCGTAGTACGCGATCCAGGGTGCGCCGGCCAGGTTCGCGGCACCGGCGGCATCGGCCAGGTTCTCCGCGGCCCAGAGGCGGACGTGCACGTTGCCGCCGCGTGGGTAGACGCCTGGCTTCAGGCCGCGGAGCAGGATGCGGGCGCCGACGACCGCGATGCCCATCCGGCCGGCCGGGGTGATCAGCAGCAGCCAGCCGACGAGGATCCACCACCAGGACACGGTGCGCATCCAGGGGTGGTCGCCGGCGGTCAGCGCGAGCACGTTGTTCAGCGTGAACAGGTAGACCAGCCAGCGCGCGCCGACGACGGTCTGCAGGATCAGGGTCAGCGCCGTCTGCAGCAGCTGCGTG
Organism: Kribbella sp. NPDC104740; assembly: GCF_055583505.1. Lineage (NCBI taxonomy): Bacteria > Bacillati > Actinomycetota > Actinomycetes > Propionibacteriales > Kribbellaceae > Kribbella > Kribbella sp. NPDC104740. The sequence goes on from NZ_JBVJNV010000001.1 coordinate 710,180, forward strand.
CCCGGCGGCGTCGGCCTGATCTCACGGACCTCCACCGGCTCGTACGTCGCGGTCGACGAGTCCAGCCGGTCGGCCAGCGCGCCGAGCCGCGGGTACTCGTAGATGTCGCCGACGGTGATCTCGGCGTACCGCTCGCGCAGGGCCGAGACGAGCTGGGCCGCGGCGAGGCTGCCGCCGCCGTGCAGGAAGAAGTCGTTGTCCGGGCCGGTGACCTTGGCGCCGAGCACCGCCGTCCACCGCTCGGCCAGCCAGCCCGCCGTACCGTCGAGCTCGGCGGCCGGGCCGTCGCTGTCCATACCGGGCAACGGCCAGGGGAGCGCGTTGCGGTCGACCTTGCCGGACGTCCGCGTCGGGAGGGTGTCGGTGATCGCGAGCAGCGGGACCAGCGCGGCCGGCAGCGCCTCGCGCAGGCGTTCCGAGGCGGCCTTCTGGTCGAACGACTCGTCCGCGACCACGTAGCCGACCAGCAGTTGGTTGCCTCCGGCATTGGTCCGTACGGCGGCAGCCGCGCCCGAGACACCCGGCAGTGCCTGCAGCGCGGCGTCGACCTCGCCCAGCTCGATCCGGCGGCCGCCGAGCTTGATCTGCTCGTCGGCGCGGCCCTGGAAGATCAGGCCGGCCTCGTCCTTGCGGACCAGGTCGCCGCTGCGGTACGCGCGCTCCCAGCCCAGCGACGGCATCGGCGCGAACTTCTCGGCGTCCTTGGCCGGGTCCAGGTACCGGGCCAGGCCGACGCCGCCGATGATCAGCTCGCCGATCTCGCCCTCGGCCACTTCGTTGCCCTGGGCATCGACAACGGCAAGGTCCCAGCCGTCCAGCGGCAGGCCGATCCGGACCGGACCCTCACCGGTCAGCGGTGCACCGCACGCGACCACGGTCGCCTCGGTCGGGCCGTAGGTGTTCCACACCTCGCGGCCGTCGATCGCCAGCCGCTCGGCCAGCTCGGGCGGGCAGGCCTCACCGCCGAAGATCAGCAGCCGTACGGCGTCCAGCGCGTCCGCGGGCCAGAGCGCGGCCAGCGTCGGGACGGTCGAGACGACGGTGATGCCCTGCGCGACCAGCCACGGGCCGAGGTCCATACCGCTGCGGACCAGCGAACGCGGCGCGGGCACCAGGCAGGCGCCGTACCGCCAGGCGAGCCACATCTCCTCGCAGGACGCGTCGAACGCGACCGAGAGGCCGGCCAGCACGCGGTCGTCGGAACCGATCGGCTCCTTCTGCAGGAACATCCGGGCCTCGGCGTCGACGAAGGCCGCCGCCGAGCGGTGCGTGACGGCGACGCCTTTCGGGACGCCGGTCGAGCCGGAGGTGAAGATGATCCAGGCGTCGTCGTCGGGCGTCGGCCCGTCGGTCGCCGGAACCGGCCCACCGGTCTCACCAGGCTGATCCATCCGCGCGGAGTACGGGAAGTCGTAGTACCCGTCCTCGTCCGGACCGCCCGCGCGCTTGCTGGTGATCTCCAAGCCGTCGGTGACGATCGCCGCGACCGCCGCCTCGCCGAAGACCAGTTCGGCGCGCTCCTCGGGGTCGTCCGCGTCCACCGGCACGTACGCCGCCCCGGCCTGCAGCGTGCCCAGGATCGCGACGTACAGGTCGTTGTGCCCGGACGAGATCCGGACGCCGACCCGGTCGCCCGGCCCGACTCCGAGCGCCGTCAGCCGGGCCGCGAACCGGCTCACCTCGGCCAGCAGTTCGCGGTAGCTCAGGCTGACGTGCGAGTCGTCCAGCGCGGGATCGTCGGGGTACCGCGCGGCCGTCTCGTGCAGGATGTCCACCAGGGTGCGCTCGGGTGGCGCACTGTCCCCCCGTCGCAACGTCACGGGCCGGATGATACTGCGATCTGTTGAACGACGAATTAACCTCGCGCCACGCGCGTGGCTACTTCACCAGGCTCGCGGGCGCCGCGAACGTGTTGCAGGCCTTGGTCTCGCCGATGTTGTAGCCGTTCATGATCCAGAAGCCCTGGGTGCTGGCCAGTCCGTGGGTGCGCTCGTCGGCGGGCGTGTCCTCGGACTCGCCGAAGCTGTGACTGGCCTGGAACTCGAACTCCTTCATGCGTTTGCTGAACGGGTAGCTCTTCTCCACGGCCCGGCTGAACACCCCGCCCAGGCAGGACGCCTGCACCTCGTTGCGGCGCGAGCTCTCCAGCTTCTGGCTCGGGTGGTCCTGCAGGTAGTAGGCCCGCGCGTAGAACAGCTCGGTGACACCCTGGATGTGGTGGCCGTACTCGTGCGCGATGGTCATCAGGTACGCCAGGTCCTCCTTGGGCCCGAACGCCTTGTTCATCTGCAGCACGTCGGTGTACATCACCTGGTTGCCGTAGCAGTAGAAGGCGAGCACCCGGCCGGACAGCGGCTTGAACTGACCGCACGGCGTGTTCACCGGCTTGTCGAACACGACCAGGCCCGGGTCCGGCTTGTTCACGCCGATCTTGTTCAGTGCCGGGCGCCAGGCGTCGTTCAGGCACTTGAAGAGCTTCTGGTAGTAGACCTTCTGCGCCGCCAGGCTGCCGTCGCCGAGCTTCTCGGCCGGGCAGTCCACCTCACCGAGGCCGCCGGCGGTGTAGAGCGTGCTGTTGACCAGGTAGTCCTCGGCGGTGCCCTTGTCCGGCTTGGTGGTCGCGGTGGGGACGATCGACGGGCCGCTGTTCTCCGGGATCGCGGTGGTGTCGGAGCCGCCGGTCAGGACCGAGCCGACGACCGCGAGGGTGACGCCGATGAAGGCGAGCGCGAAGATCCCGAGCACGATGTACCGCGCGGCACTGGGCCGCCGCCGCTGCGGCTGGAAGCCGTTGAAGTGGTTCGGTCCGCCGTAGTACGGCTGCTGGTACTGCGGGTACTGACCGGGCTGCTGGTACTGGCCCTGCTGCGGGTACTGACCCTGCGGGTACTGGCCTTGCTGGTACTGCGGCTGCTGCCACTGCTGCGGAGGCTGCTGCTGCCACTGGCCCGGCTGCGGCGGAGGCAGCACACCAGGCGGCGGGGCAGGCGGGCGGTAGCCCTGCGGCCGGTCCTGGGGGCGGTTGTGGTCGTACGGGTTGCTCACTGGACGCAGGTCCCCTTCTGTGCCGGTGGCAGGTCGTAGCGGGTTCGCTGGGCGAACCGCCCCGAGACTACTCTCACCCCATGTCACTGAAGCGCCGCCTCCTACCGGCTGCCCTGCTCGTCACGCTCGCGGTCCCGTTCGTTGCCGTGGGCGCGCTGCCGGCCCAGGCGGCCGGCGACCAGATCACGGCGTACGCCGCCGAGGCGACGCTCACCGGGGAGGGCGTGCTCCAGGTCAAGGAGACCGTCGACGTCGCGGCCGGGGGCAGCACCTTCGTGCGCACGCTCGCGACGCGGGTCCGCTCCAACGCCGACGACGACCGGGTCTACGAGGTCAGCAACGTGTCGGCCACGGTCAACGGCCAGCCGGCCGGCGGCTTCAGCGACAAGGAGATCGACAACGGCCGGGAACTGTCGGTGAACACGTCCGGCCAGTCCAAGATCGTCTACAGCTACGAGGTCGACAACGTCGTCGCCGACTCCACCGAGGGCCGCGAGGTCAGCTGGCCGATCCTCCAGGGCTTCGGTACGGCGGTCCCGAAGGCGACGCTGTCGGTCAACATCCCGTTCGCGACCTGGGTGACCTGCTTCGCCGGCCGGATCGGGTCGAGCATGCCGTGCACCTCGTTCCAGCTGGGCGAGTCGGCCGAGATCGTGATCGAGCAGCTGCAGGTCCCGGCCGGTGGCCGCGTCACCTTCCTGACCGGGCTGAGCGGCCAGGCGACGGTCACGCCGAACGCCGAGTTCAAGACGCGCTGGTCGCTGCACCACGCGTTCACCGCCGACTCCTCGACGGTCGGGCTGAGCGCGCTGCTGCTCGGGCTCGGCGTCCTGGGCGCCGCCGCGCTGTGGTTCTTCAAGGGCCGCGACGCGGGCAAGACCGGATCCGGTGCGACCGAGCGTCCGGTGCTGGACGGGACCGACGGGCCGCAGTTCGCCGCGCCGGACGGGATCCGCCCCGGCCAGGTCGGCACCGTGGTCGACGAGTCGGCCGACGTCGTCGACATCACCGCGACGCTGCTGGACCTTGCCGTGCGCAACTACCTGACGATCGTCGAGCTGCCTCGCGAGACGCAGTTCGGCCGGCACGACTGGCAGCTGGTCCGGCTCAACCAGGGCGGGCCCGAGCTGCTGCCGTACGAGAAGGCCCTGCTCGACGCGGTCTTCGCCGACGGCGACACCGTCCAGGTGTCCACGCTCGGCAACGCGCTGCGGCCCCGGCTCAACCTGGTTCGCGAGCAGCTGTACGCCGACGTCGTCACGCAGGGCTGGTTCGCCAGCCGGCCGGACGCCGTACGGAACCGCTGGATCACCGCCGGTCTGGTGCTGGTCGGCGCTGGTGTGGTGCTGACGATCGTGCTCGCCGTGGTCACCAAGTTCGGGCTGGTCGGCCTGGCGGTCATCCTGGCCGGTGTGGCGCTGTCGCTGGCCGGACAGGTCGCTCCGGCGCGGACAGCGCGCGGCGCCGCCGTACTGGGTCGTGTCGGCGGGCTGCAGCGGTACCTGGCCGAGGAGACCTCCGCCAGCCTCCCGCAGAGCCACCGGCTCGAGTTCGCGTCCCGCTGCCTGCCGTACGCCGCTGTGCTCGGGCTGACCGAGAAGTGGGCGCTGGAGATCGCCGCGACCGATGACGACGACGACCCCGACGCCGGCATCGGCTGGTACTCCGGCCCGGAGAACTGGCACCTGTCCGACATCGGGGAGTCGCTGAGCAGCTTCGTCACCACGTTCGGCGGGACGCTGACCGCGTCCCGCCGCCTCTTCTGACTAACTCGTGTACTGCGGGTTGGTGCTGAAGGTGTTGCAGTAGATCGGGTTCTTGAACGTGAAGCCACGGGTCGACCAGCGGTTGTGGTTCACCTTCGACCCGTGGTCGCGGACCTTCGGCTTGCTGAACTCGTCGCCGGCGTTGGCGACGGCGAACTTCCAGTTGTTCAGCAGGTCGCCGCGCATCGGGATGAACGGCGCGTTCGCCCCGAGGTAGGCCGAGCCGAAACAGGCCGCCTGCAGCTCGCGGCGCCGGGACTCCAGCAGCCGCAGGTTCGGGTCGGCCATCGTCGCCTGCCGGGCGAAGCTGGCCCGGAAGATCCCGGTCAGCTGCTGGACGTGGTGCCCGTACTCGTGGGCGATCGTGTTCAGCATCCAGGCCCGGGTGTAGTTCGGGTTGATCTTGTAGTTGTTGTAGTCGACGTTGAACGGCATGTAGATCGCCTCGTTCGCGCCGCAGTAGTAGCCGCGGGTGCCGCGCTCGGTGCCGCACGGGGTCTTCACCGTGTTCGCGTAGACGATCAGGTGCGGCGCCCGGAACGGCAGGCCGGCCTTCTTCAGCGCCAGGTACCAGGTGCGGTTCAGGCAGGGCAGGATCCGCTGGTAGTACGCCTTGGTCGCGGCGAACGTCGTCGGCCGGTACGGCGGCTCGACGCACTTGGTCGGCTGCAGGACGCCGACCGAGTAGATCTTGTTCTTGGCGACCGTCTCGTACGGCGTGGGCTGCCGCGGCTTCGGCGGGGGCTTCCGCGTCGGCGTCGGGGTGGGCGTCGGCGAGGGCGTCAGGCTGGGCGTCTCGCTCGGGGTCTCGCTCGGCGTCTCCGACGGGGAGTCGACGGCGACCGGGGTGGTTGGGGTGTCGTCACCGGTGAGCTTGAGCGCGACGGTCACACCGGAGCCGACCACGAGGACGGCGAGCGCGACCAGCATGATCAGCAGACCCTTGGACAGCGTCCGCGGCTTGCGGCGACGCCCCGGGCCCGGCGGCTTCGGAATCGGGATCGGCGGGTACTGCCAGCTCGGCTGACCACCCTGAGGCCCGTTCGGCGGCTGCTGCCAGCCACCCCCACCAGCTGCACCGGTCGACCACGGGCTCTGCGGCTGCTGCGGCCCGGTGTTAGGCCCAGGCCAGCCCCCGGACGGCGGAGGCTGGACGGGACCGGTGGAGCTGCTCGGCCAGGAGCCGGTGAAACCACCGGCGGACTGAACAGGACCCGTCGGAGCAGGCCCCTGCGGGCCGCCGCGACCGCTTGAGGCGGGTCCCTGCGCCCCGCCGGAGGCAGCCGGGCCTTGCGCCCCGTCGCTCGGCGGGCGGCCGGCTGCGTGCGCGCCGGAGCTCGGTGGGGTGCCCTGGCTCCAGCTCGCCCCGGCCGGGCGGTCGCCCGGCGCACCGGCGTTCGCCGGCCCGGCAGCGCTCGCTGGCCCGGCGGCGTTCGCTGGCCCGGCGGCGTTCCCCTGTCCACCGGTCGGCGGGGTGTTGCCGGTGCCGGTGTGGGAGCGGTAGCCGCTGGTGTTGCTCGGGCGGGGAGCGGTGGGTGGCGGGGCCGAGTGCTGGCCGCGCGGTGGGGTGGCCGGCTGTGGCGGGAGGTTCCAGCCGGGGTTGCTCGGCTGACCGGCCGGCGGCTGGTCGCCGAGGCCGGGGGTGTACCACTGCGGCGCGGCGGGCGGCTCGGTCGGGGGCGGGGCGACCTTGTCCTCCCGCTGGCTGCCGGGCTTCAGGTATTCATCGGGCTTGTCGGTGGACTCAGTCCACCAGCGGGGCGACTGGCCATCCCGCGGGGGCGTGCCAGGGTTGCCTTCGGGCTGTTCGCCCTCCGGCTCCGACGGCTCCCGCCCAGGGGGTGGATTCCAGTTGTCCGACATCGATACTCCTCACGAGACCTTGCTGGCCGAAGCCGTGAACGTGTTGCAATTCGCGCTGTTGACAGTGTTGAAGCCCCGCGCGGTCCAGTACTGGTGACTGACCCGCGCCCCGTGGTCCCGTGGGCCGCCACGGTTGTTCTCATCCCCGGTCTGCGCCTCGACGTAACGCCGGTAGATGGTCAGATCGAGCCCGGTGATCCCGTACGACGCCTGGTTGGCCCCCAGGAAGGCAGCCCCCAGGCAGGACGCCTGCAGCTCGATCCGCCGGCTCACCTCGAGCCGGGCGTCCTGGTCGGGCGCGTCGTACTCGAGCTGCGCGGCGGCCGGCAGGATCCCGGCCAGCTGCTGCAGGTGGTGCCCGAACTCGTGCCCCGCCGTGTACGAGGCCCACATCCGCGAGAAGGACCGGTTGGCGGCGTCACCCGCCCGGTTCCACAGCTTGATGTCGTCCTCGTACTTCAGGTAGAGCGTCCGGTTCGCCGCGCAGTAGAACGACGTCGGCGACGAACTGGTGCACGGTGACTGGACGGTACCGGCCCAGAAGATCACCCGCGGTGCGGCGTACTCGTCCTGTCCGGCCCTCACCAGCGGCGTCCAGGCCCGGTTCAGGCAGCCGATCAGGTTCGCGTAGTAGCTCTGCACGGCGGCCGCGGTCGCCAGCGGGATCTGCGGCTCGCGGCAGTTCACCGTCTTCTGCACCCCGCTGCGGTAGAACCCGTCGGTCTGGACGATCGCTGCATTCCGCTGCGACGCTCCGGGCACTCCAGGGGTTCCTGAGGAGCTGTCGTCGGGCGCCGTCGGCGTAGCGGTCGCGCTGGTCGGGGCGAACCCCGGCCCGTACGACGGCGCGACCGTGGGCGCGCTGCTCTCGCGGAGCGCGACCGCGCTGATCAGCACGAGCACACCGACCCCACCGAGCAGCAGCAGTCCGGCCAGCAGGCCGGTACGGCGCTTGCGCGGCGGACCGCCGTGCCGGAACCGGCCGCCGCCGAGCTCGGGCCCCCAACCCACCTGCGGCAACGCGGGACCGCCACCCGGCGTACCGGGTAGCGGGTAACTGGCATAGAGCGGTATCGACCCGTCGGGCATCGGTCCCGGCGGTGCTCCTGGTGGTGCGCTCCAGTCCTGGTCAGACACGGTTGTTCCTCATCCCCCCGGGACACACAGGGCGTGATCCGGACGGCCAGGCTATCCATCCCCACCCGGCCACGTCAGCACATTGCTGGGGTGATCATCCGTGACGACCCCGCCGACGCGCTAGCGGACGCGTGCCGACGGGGCCGTGAAGGTGTTGCAGGCGCCCGGGTTGCGGCTGTTGAACCCGCGCAGCGCCCAGTACTGGTGGTTCGGGGCGTCGCCGTGGTCGTTGCCGTAGTCGGTCACGTTGACGATCAGGAACCGCCACTGCGACAGCGCCCGGCCGGTGACCGGGTAGGTCCGCCGGTTGGCGCCGATGAACACGTCGCTGAAGCAGGAGGCCTGCAGCTCCAGCCGCCGGGTCATCTCCAGCGCGGTGGTCCGGTCCGGGGCCTCGTAGCGCATGTCGTGGTTGGCCTGCAGGATGCCGGTCAGGTGCTGGATGTGGTGCCCGTACTCGTGCGCGAACTGGTGCAGCATCCACATCCGCGCCCAGACCTTGTCGTACCGGCCGTAGTTGCCGATGTCCTCGCGCAGGTTCATGTAGATGGTCTCGTTGGCGCTGCAGTAGAACGGTGGGCCGGTGTCGCTCATCGTGCCGCCGCACGGCGACTGGACCGTGCCGGTGAAGCTGACCACGGTCGGCTGGCGGAAGGTCGCGCCGGAGCGGCGGACCTGCGCCGTCCACGCGCGGGCCAGGCAGGCCTTCAGCTGGACGTAGTTCCGGTTGGCGCCGGCGGTGTTGGCCGGGCGGGCGCCGCTCTCCTTGCAGCCGGTGCCGGCCATCACACCGGTCGAGTAGATCCGGTTCCGGCTGACGATCTCGTAGTCGGTCGGGCCGCGCTTGACCGGCGGAGTGGTGGTGCTGGTCCGCGGCGCGGTCGGCCGGGTCACCGTCGGCTGCGTGGTGCGCGGCGCGGTCGGCACGCTGGTCGGCTCACCGGTCGGGCTGACCGATGGGTCGCTGGTCGGCGAGTACGTCGACACCGGGACGGTCGGGCTGGAGTAGTCGTCCGGGCCGTTGCTCTTCAGCACGATGCTGACGATCCGCAGGCCGACGAACGCGACCGCGACGACGATCAGCGGCGCGATGAACCAGATCGCCTTGCTCTTCTTCTTCGGCGGCCGTGGCCCGCCGGGAGGCGGAGCGCCCCAGCCCATGCCGTGCGGGAGCTGCTGCATCGGCGGGCGGGCGGTGTAGTGCGGCTGCGTCTGCCACGGCTGCGGCGCCAGCGGACCGGGCGGCGGCACCTGCCCGTGCTGCATCGGCCCGCCCTGTTGCGGCGGACCGGCGTACGGCGGCTGCCCGCCGTACTGCGGCTGCTGCTGGTACGGCGGTTGCTGCCCGTACTGCGGTGGCGGGTACTGACCAGGTGGCTGGTACGGCCCCTGCGGTGGCTGCTGCGGGTACTGACCAGGAGGTCCCCACTGGTTGTCGGACACGCACACTCTCCAGCGCCCCGCCGGCGGTCGCACGCGGCTCGGGGCGAAGCCGCACCCGCCAGACGCTATCCGAGTCCGGGGGCGACCCGCCCACGGGTCCGGCCCGGTCCACCTGCCGGAATCGTTGCATCAGGCACGAGTACCGGTAAGGTGCCCCTGCAAGCGGCCGCTGCACGTCGTACCGCAGGGGACCGACCTTCCTGACCCTCTCGATACGGTGTGATTGGGCGATGCGTCTACGTCTGCTCGGGGTGTCCCTGTGCGCTCTCGGAATCCTGGTCGTGACCGGTGCTCAGGCCGGCGCGTCCGGTCTGCGCGCTGCCGCCGACCCGGTGGTGACCAACTACGACAGTGAGATCCGGGTCGACCGCGACGGCGCCCTGAAGGTCTCCGAGACGTGGAAGCTGAGCAACGTGACCGGGACCTTCACCCGGTTCCTGCTCACCCGCGACCACCTGCCCGACGACGTCGACCACGTGCAGAAGATCGAGGACCTGCAGGTCAAGGCCGGCGGCGAGACGAAGAAGGCCGAGCAGAGCGTCGACGGTGACATCACCTCGATCGCGGTCGAGGACGTCAGCGGCGACGCGCAGCTGGACTTCACCTACACCGTGCGCGGCGCGGTCGCGAGCACGCTGAACGGCACCGAGGTCCGGTTCGCGCCGCTGACCGGCCTGTCGTACACCGTGCAGGACGCGAACATCGTCTACAGCACCCCCGAGGTCTCGCACGTGTTCTGCGTGGCCGGCGCGGTGGACAGCAACCACCCGTGCACGCTGGCCCAGCTCGGCGAGACCGCCGGCCCGACGTTCCGCCAGCAGGGCCTGCCGCCGGGCAACACGGTCCGGATGACGGTCGGTTTCCCCTCCGGCGAGATCGCCGCGAACTCGATCGTCGAGTACCGCAAGACCTTCGCGCGGGCCTTCTCCACCGACGCCGCCCAGCTGATCACGGCGCTGCTCGTGCTGCTGCTCGGCGCCGGCGCCCTGCTCGCGCTGTACCGGCTCCGCGGCCGCGACCAGGTCGACCCGAGCCGCGTCGTCCCGGCGTCGCTGTTCAGCCTCGGCCAGGACACCCGGATCGACTTCACCCCGCCGGCCGACCTGCGGCCCGGCGAGGTCGGCACGCTGATCGACGAGCGGATCGACCCGGTCGACGTGACCGCCACCATCATCGACCTGGCGGTCCGCGGCCACCTGACCATCACCGAGCTCGAGCACGCGAACGAGTACGCCCGGCCGGACTGGCAGCTCAAGCGGGTCGCCAACGCGCCCTCGGAGGAGCTGCAGCGCTACGAGAACGTCCTGGTCCGCGCGATCTTCGGCGACAACGACACGGTCCTGGTCTCCGAGCTCGGCCCGCAGGTCCGGGCGAACCTCGGCCAGGTCCAGGACGCCCTGTACGACGGCGTCGTGAAGCGCGGCTGGTTCACCGAGCGCCCGGACCGGACCCGCTCGCTGTGGACCACCGTCGGGCTCGGCCTGACCGTGCTGGGCGTCGTGCTGATCGTCCTGCTCGCCCTGTTCAGCACCTGGGGTCTGCTGGGCATCGCCGTCACCGCTGTCGGCGTCGGCCTGCTGGTGATCGGCCGGCACATGCCTGCCAAGGCCCCGGCCGCCGGGCGGGTGCTCGGCCAGGTCGCGGCGATCCGCGGCGAGCTGCTGGAGATGGACGTCAGCGAGCTGCCCAGCGACCAGCACGTCGAGCTCTGCTCGCGCGCCCTCCCGTACGCCGTGGTCCTGGGCGGCTCGGAGCGCTGGATCGACGCCCTCGTCGCCACCGACGCGGACGACGACGAGGACGAGGGCTTCCCGTGGTACCGCGGGCCCCGCGGCTGGCACCTGCAGCACCTGCCCGACTCGCTGCGGAACCTCACCACCAACCTGACCGGGGCCCTTTTCACTCGCTGACTACCAGTTGTCCTGGGCTCCGGCCCGGGGCAGCTGCTTCCAGCTCGGGTGGATGACGTAGACCAGTCCGCCCGAGTGCGGCACCCAGGCGTTCTCGAACGCCTTCCGGTCGTACGTCGTCCGGACCTCGTCGTTGCTCTTGATCAGGTGCGAGGCCGGGTCGTTGACGACGACGTTGCCGTTGCGGTCGAAGCCGACGATCACCATCAGGTGCCCGTTGGTCCCGTAGCCCGCGCCGGGCAGCTCGTCCTTCTCGAACGACAGCGACGCGACCAGCGGGATGCCAGCCTTGATGAACTGCTCGGCCTCGGTCAGCGAGCGCAGCCGGGTGACGAAGGCGTCCACCTTGCGCGTTCCGGCGTACGCGGTGTTGAAAGGCCAGTTCCCGGCGCCGTCGTAGTCGTAGTCGAAGACCATCCGGGCCGAGTGGTCGACCTGCGGGTCTGCGTCGGCCGGGTCGACCCAGCTGGTCTCGCGCTTGCTCGGTCCGGCTCGCCAGTAGTCCAGCACCATCGCGGTGGACGTCGCGGAGCACCAGGCCTCGCCGCCGTTGTCCCACTGCGGGTAGTGCCCGATGTGCGTCTCCTGCGAGTACGTCGGAACGTCCAGCACCTTGCCCCAGGCGCCACCGCCCTGGCTGACCGGCACGGTCTCGGCGTCAGGCAGCCGCGACGCCATGGCGCCGACCGAGCGGACCACTGGGGCCTGCCGGCTCCCGGCCTGACGGAACAGGGTCACCTTGAGCCGCCAGCGATCCAGCGAGTGCCCGTCGTTGGCCACGAAGGTGTCGACCGCGACATCGCCGACGGCGTCCTCCTGGTCGGGCACCGACGTGCGGTGCATGCTGTCGTCGCCACTGGTCCAGCGGCCGAGCACGTACCACTTGGTGCTCGTCCCCAGGTCGGAGCGACCCGACATCGACACCTCGATCCAGGTGCCGGCCGGGGTGGTGGCGTTCCAGGAGGCGACCAACTCGGTCAGGCCGAAGCCGGGCCGCACCTCCGGCGACACCCAGCTGGCCTGCTCGTAGGTCTTGGCGGTGCCGTCGCCGAACGGGTCGACGTACGCCGTCGTACCGGTGGGCTTGCGGAAGACCAGGTTGCCGCCGGCCATCGACGTGCCCTGGTGCTGGCCGGCCAGGAAGTCCAGCGGCGACGTCCACTGGTGGTATCCGATGTCGCGGCGCTCCTCCGGCGGGGCTGCGGCCGACGGCGAGATGACGAGGCTGCCGAGCACGGCGGAGGTCAGCAGCAGGGCGGTACTGCGGGTGACAGGGGTCATACTCTCCGACGATAGGGCACCTGTCGTGAATGTGTAACGGCTGACGTGTCGCCGTGGTTACTTCTTGTCTGGCCACTCGTCGGCGAGCAGCGCGTAGACCAGTTCGTCCGTCCACTCGCCCTTGAGGAACTCGTTGCGGACGAAGTGCGCCTCGCGGCGCATCCCGAGCCGCTCGAGCAGCTTCACCGAGCCGGTGTTGCGGGCGTCCAGCCGGGCGATCACCCGGTGCATCCGGTACTGCTCGAAGCCGATCCGGAGCAGCTCCTTCGCGGCCTCGGCGGCGTACCCACGCCCGCCGGACTCCGGGTGGAACACGTAGCCGATCTCGCCGGCGCGGTGCTCGGCCGAGTACACGAACAGCGTCACCTCGCCGAGGTGCTGACCGGTCTCGGTCAGGACGACCGCGAACGTCAGCGCCTGACCGTCCGCGTCCATCGGGACGTCGGCCAGCCGCTTGGCCAGCCCCTCGCGCACCTGCTCGGGCGAGCGCACGTCGTACAGCAGGAACCTGGCCACCTCCGGGTTCGACTGCAGCTTCAGGAGGTCGTCGTAGTCGGACTCGCGGTAGCGGCGCAGGGTCAGCCGTTCGGTGCTGATCTCAGTCATCGAAACCACCGTAGAACAAGGGCGCAACCCGTTTTAGCGGACCTTGTCCGAGGTCGCGGTGAAGGTGTTGCACAGGGCAACGTTGCGGGAGTTGAAGCCGCGGTTCATCCAGTACGGCTGGATGTACTTGCTGCCGTGCGTGCGCTCGGTGTCGTACTCGTCGCCGGAGTTGTTCGACAGCCAGACCCACTGCCGCTTGTACTCGCCGGTGATCGGCAGCGTGTTCCGGTTCGCGCCGTCGAAGATCGCGGCGAAGCAGGTGGCCTGGATCTCCATCCGGCGGTTCACCTCCAGCCGCGCGGTCCGGTTCGGGGCGTCGTACCAGAGGTCGTCGAAGGCGCTGGAGATCCCGGTCAGGTTCTGCAGGTGGTGCCCGTACTCGTGCGCCATCGTGTCGGCCATCGACACCTTCAGGAAGACCCGGCTGTAGTTCGCCTTGTACTTCGCGTACGCGCGGACGTCGCTCAGCCCGTCGATGTAGATGGTCCGGTTGGAGTCGCAGTAGAAGGAGCGCCCGGAGCTGCCGCCGCACGGCGAGCTCACGCTGCCGTTCATGGTGACCAGGTTCGGCGGCCGGAAGACGTCCCGCCCGGTCCGGACCTGCCGCGGCCAGGCGCGGTCCAGGCAGGCCTTGATCGCGGCGTTGAAGGCCGCCGCCGCCCGGATGTTCGGCGCGCTGGTGCCCGGCATCCGGCAGCCGACCGAGGTCTGGACGCCACCGCGGTAGAAGCCGTCCCGGGTGACGATCTCGTACGGCGTGGGCTGCCGCGGCGGAGGCGGCGTGGTCTTGGTCGGCTGCGGCGCCGGGGGCTTCGGGGCCGTGGTCGTCGGCTCCGCGGTGGGCTGCGGCTCCGGGCTGTAGGTGTAGGTGGGCTGCGGCTGGGTGTAGTCGTTGTGCCTGTTCTGCTTGTTGACCACACCGATCGTCCACAGCCCGGCGATCACCACGACGCCGAGCGCCAGCGGGATCACGACCGCGAGCCACGCCTTGGACTTCTTCTTCCGCGGCGGCTGCGGACCCCAGCCGAACTGTTGCTGCTGAGGCGGAGGAGGCTGGAACTGGTACGGCATCTGGGGCTGGTACTGCGGCGGGTACTGCGGTGCGCCGTACGGCTGCTGGTTCGACAAGGTTCCTCCTCGGGGAGCACCGTACCGGGCCACCTGTGGAGAATTTGTCAAGAGTGGTGCTCGGTGACCGTTACCCTTGATCGGTGACTCTTCGCTTGTACGACACCGCGACAGCAGCAGTGAGGGATTTCGTACCGGTCCACCCGGGCAAGGTCGGGATCTACCACTGTGGGCTGACGGTGCAGGGTGCCCCGCACGTCGGGCACATCTACAAGGAGGTCGTCTTCGACGTCCTGCGGCGCTGGCTCGAGCGCTCCGGGTACGAGGTCACCGTGATCGCCAACGTCACCGACATCGACGACAAGATCCTGGCCAAGTCGGCCGAGCGCGGCGTCGAGTGGTGGGCGCACGCCTACGAGTTCGAGCGCGAGCTGCACTGGGCCTACGACGTGCTCGGCTGCCGCCCGCCGACGTACGAGCCGCGCGCCACCGGGCACATCCCGGAGATGCTGGAGATGATCGGCGAGCTGATCGAGCGCGGGCACGCGTACGTCGCCCCCGACGGCTCCGGTGACGTGTACTTCGACGTCAAGTCCTGGCCGGCGTACGGCGCGCTGTCGCACCAGAAGATCGACGAGATGGAGGACGCGGCCGACGCGGACCCGCGCGGCAAGCGCGACCCGCGCGACTTCGCGCTCTGGAAGGGCTGGACCGAGGGCACCCCGGAGACCGCCTCCTGGCCCGCGCCCTGGGGCCGCGGCCGCCCGGGCTGGCACCTGGAGTGCTCGGCGATGGCCGGCAAGTACCTCGGCGCCGAGTTCGACATCCACGGCGGCGGGCTGGACCTGCGCTTCCCGCACCACGAGAACGAGCTGGCCCAGTCGACGGCGGTCGGGCAGAAGTTCGCCCGGACGTGGATGCACAGCGCCCTGGTCACCGCGGCCGGGGAGAAGATGTCGAAGTCGCTGGGCAACGGCGCGGTCGTCCGCACCGTGGTCGAGCGGGTCCGGCCGATCGAGCTGCGGTACTACCTGGTCCAGTCGCACTACCGGTCGGTGGTCGAGTTCTCGTTCGACGCGCTGGAGGAGGCCGCGACCGGGTTCCGGCGGATCGAGGGGTTCGTGACCCGGGCGACCGAGGTGACCGGTGGGGTCGCCGCGTCGGCCGAGCTGCCGGCTGACTTCGGGGCAGCGCTCGACGACGACTTTGGTACGCCGGCCGCTGTCGCCGTACTGTGGAACACGGTTCGCGAGGGCAACAAGCTGGTGGCCGACGGCGACTCGACCGCGCTGCGGGAGGTGCTGGGCTCGGTCCGGGCGATGCTCGACGTGTTCGGGCTGGACCCGCTGGCCGAGCCGTGGGCCTCCCGGTCCGGGTCGAACGACGAGCTGACCGAGGTCGTCGACGGGCTGGTCGGTGCGCTGCTGGACCAGCGCAAGGCGGCCCGGGAGCGCAAGGACTACGCGGCGTCGGACCAGATCCGCGACCGGTTGAAGGAGCTCGGCGTCGTCGTCGAGGACACCCCGCAGGGGTCGCGCTGGACGATCGCCCCGCGCCCAACGAGTGAAGGAAACTAGACGTGCCAGGCAGTAGTCAGCGCAAGGGCGCCATCCGGAAGAAGCCGCGCGGGAACCCGACGGCCGGTTCCGGTGGCCGGGTCCGCCGGGGGCTGGAGGGCAAGGGCCCGACGCCGAAGGCGGTGGACCGGACCAAGCACCCGGCCCACAAGCGGGCCAAGGCCAAGGAGCGCGCCGAGAACCGTTCCGGCGGCGGCCGCCGGCCGGCGCGCAAGGACGAGGGCGCGACCGTCGAGTGGGTCTACGGCCGCAACCCGGTCGTCGAGGCGCTCCGGGCCGGCGTACCGGCCAGTGCGGTTTATGTTGCCGAGGGCACCGAACGTGACCCGCGGCTGCGCGAGGCGCTGCTGCTCGCCGTCGAGCGCGGCATCGCGCTGCTCGAGGTGCCGCGGATCGAGCTCGACCGGCACACCAGCAACGGCGCGCACCAGGGCCTGGCGATCCAGATCCCGCCGTACGAGTACGCCCACGCCGACGACCTGCTCCGGGCCGCGTACGACGCGAACCAGGCGCCGCTGATCGTCGCGCTGGACGGCGTCACCGACCCGCGCAACCTCGGCGCGATCACCCGCTCGGCCGCCGCCTTCGGCGCCCACGGCGTCCTGATCCCCGAGCGCCGCGCCGCCCAGGTGTCCGCGTCCGCGTGGAAGACCTCCGCCGGCGCCGCCGCCCGGATCCCGGTCGCGAAGGTCACCAACCTCAACCGCGCCCTCAAGTCCTACAAGGACGCCGGCCTCCTGGTCGTCGGCCTCGACATGGGCGGCGAGGTCGAGCTCCCCGACCTGGCCTCGGCCACCGACCCGATCGTCCTGGTCGTCGGCTCCGAAGGCAAAGGCCTGGCCCGCCTGGTCCGCGAGAACTGCGACATCATCGTCTCCATCCCGATGACGTCGGCCACCGAGTCCCTCAACGCCGGCATCGCCACCGGCGTAGCCCTCTACGAGATCTCCCGCCGCCGCGCGCAGTGAGTCTGCTGCTGCGCTTCATCGCCGAGGTCGCGGACGAGCCACTCGTCCTCGACCCGGCGAACGAAGGCCGCGAGAACACCTGGTTCCTGTCCACCTCGGACGAGGACCTGGCCACCCTCAGCCCCGCCGACATCACCACCGCCTTCGAACAGTGCGCCGAAGCCCTCCGCCGCCGCCTGGCCGCCGAGGGCCACCACGCCCCCGCCCTCTTCTTCGTCTGGCACGACGAAATCGCCGGCCAGCTCCGCTGCTCGACCACGTCCTACCCCGCCGACCAACTCCCCTTCGGCTGCACCGTCGTCCCAGCCACCCTGGAGTCGATCGCCGCCGACTTCCTCCGCGCCCCCGGCTACATCCCGTGGACCGACCTCCGTCCAGCCGACGAGACCGCGGAGGACGAGGACGACCGCGAGTGGACCGTCGAGGTCTGGACCACCCCGGTCACCTGACCGCGGCCCTTCGTACGCCGTACCGGCCCGCCCAGTTTGGGGACCTTGAACAGGAACGCGGGGCCTTGAACACGTTATTTGGTGTTCAAGGCCCCGCGTTGCTGTCCGCACCATCGACTGTCAGCGCCCGCTGGATGCGCTCGGCCACCTGGTACGGCCGGTCCAGATCGGCCCAGCCGACCCGGACGAAGGAGTAGCCGAGCTCGCGCAGCCGGTCCTCGCGCCACTTCTCGGCGACAACGGCGTTCGCAGGCTGCCGTACGCCGTACTTCTGCACCCCGTCGAACTCGACGATCAGGCGCCGTCCGACCAGGAAGTCCACCCGCCCCGCCAACTCGCCGCGCTCGTCATGGATCTCCACCTGCAACCGCGGCCGGGGCAGCCCGTGGTTGGCCATCAGCACCCGCAGGCGCGACTCACCGACGGATTCGCTCAACCCGTCGGCGAAGCGTGCGGCCGCACGAGCCGCCGGCGATCCCGCCCACAACTGGAACCGGTCGGCCGTCGCCACCAGCTCCTCAGGTCGCACCAGATCTGCCCGCAGCGCCGCATCGGCCACAACCACCCCCACCTCGTACGACGTACTGCAGGCGATCTCCACGACAGCCCGAGCGGCTGATGTGACGCGGCGCTTGTTGAGCGACCGGGTGTCGTCCGGTGTCAGCGGCGAACGATGCACCTGCATGACGCGGTCCGACCGAGCGCGTCCTCTGGACCGGGTGACCTGGACCCGATCGAGGTCCAGCCCCCACGACGGCAGCCCGAACTGCAGCGCCGCCGACTGGTGGCTGATGGCGACGCTCTCGTCGAGCCGATGAGCGACCACCCGGGTCAGCAGCCGGTGCGTCCGCTCGGCGCGCTCCCACGGCGGCTCGTCCACCACGGCAGCCCCGACCTCGGCGTACGCGTCGCGGCACAGCCGCACCCACCTGCCTGCCCGCAACCGCTGCCGGATCTGGCTGTCGCTGTACCCCGCCTCCGACGCGTCCGCCCGGGAGAACCAGCCACCCCGTCGCCGCGCGATCACCACCAACCTCGGATTCACAACCCCAAGGTGCCGCCGGATGCCACCGCGGCCGACGCCGACCTTCCACCTGTGGACAAGCCGCGTCCCGGGGGCGTGCACACCAAAGCGGGGCCTCGGACAAGCAATAACCTGTCCGAGGCCCCGACTTGATATCCCCGGCCCCGCTACGTGCGGGCGCGACAGGAGTGGGGTCAGTACACGTTCACGTTGTAGACGGCCAGCGCCTCCGGGACCGGCTGGAAGAACGTCGTGCCGCCCGACGAGCAGTTGCCGCTGCCGCCTGAGGTGAGGCCGAGCGCGACCTCGCCGGCGAAGAGGGCGCCGCCGGAGTCGCCGCCTTCGGCGCAGACGTTGGTCTGGATCAGGCCGGTGACGGTGCCTTCGGCGTAGTTGACGGTGGCGTTGACGCCGGTGACGGTGCCGGTGTGGACCTGGGTGGTGCTGCCGCTGCGGGTGACGGCCTGGCCGACGGTGGCGTCGCCGGCGCTGGTGATCTCCTGGAAGGAGCCGTTGTAGAGGTCGACGTTGCCGGGCGGTTCCGTCGTACCGGCCGGGTACTTCACCAGGGCGTAGTCGTTGCCGGGGAAGCTGGAGCCCTGGACGGTGCCGACCGACGTGCCGTGGCCGGAGTCGGCGAACCACTCGGCGGCGATGTTGCCGCAGTGGCCGGCGGTCAGGAAGTAGTACGACGACCCGTCGGTGACGTTGAAGCCGAGCGAGCAGCGGTACTGGCCGCCGTAGATGGCGTCGCCGCCGGACAGCTTCTTGGTGAACTTGCCGGGGACCTTCGTCAGCGTGACCTTGCTGCCGAAGCTCCTCGTGACCTTCGTCAGCGCGGCGTACTTGGCGCCGGTGACGGTGTCGTCGTACGAGACGGTGACGTTGCCGTCGGAGCCGGTGACCCAGCTGGTGCCGGGGATCGACGCCTGGTCGGCGAGCGTCGCGGTGATGCTGTCGGCGGTCAGCGCGGCGGGTGCTGCCGAGGCCTGCGTGGCCAGCAGGCCGGTGGTGGTGGCGAGCGCGGCAGCAGCGACGGCTGCGGCGACGCGGCGGGCGGGAGTGAATGGCATGGTCAGCCTCCTCACGAGAAGGACGCATTCGGGGCGGACGCGTCCAGGTCGACCGAAGTAAGGCCTACCCAGCACCTCACCCACTACGCGGCCGGGCCCGATCTCGAAGGGCTAACCTTCACCTGCGCACCGGCGGGTTATGGACGTCCATAACCCGCCGGTGATGACCAGGTCAGTACACGCTCACGCCGTACCGGTTGAGGACCTCGACGACCGGCTGGAAGTACGTCGTCCCACCGGTGCGGCAGTTGCCGCTGCCACCGGAGGTGAGGCCCAGCGCGGTGGTGCCGGAGAACAGCGAGCCTCCGGAGTCACCGCCCTCGGCGCAGACGTTGGTCCGGATCAGGCCGGTGACGGTGCCCTCGGCGTAGTTCACCGTGGCGTTCAGACCGGTGACCGAGCCGCTGCGCAGCCCGGTCGTGCTGCCGCTGCGCCGAACGGCCTGGCCGACCGTCGGGTTCGCGGCGCTGGTGATGTCCTGGTACGAGCCGTTGTACAGATTCACGTTGCCGGGGTGGTTCGTGTACGACGCCGCGTAGCGGACGATGCCGTAGTCGTTGCCCGGGAAGCTCGTGCCGTAGCGGGTGCCGAGCAGCGTCGTCTGCGACGAGTTGGCGTACCAGTTCGTGCCCAGGTTCGTGCAGTGGCCGGCGGTCAGGAAGTAGTAGGTGCTGCCGCTGCGCACGTTGAAGCCGAGCGAGCAGCGGTAGCCGCCGGTGTAGATGGCGTCGCCGCCGCTGATCCGCTTGGACAGGACGCCGGGCAGCTTCTCCAGGGTGATCTGGCTGCCGAAGCGCTTGGTGACGTTCGTGAGCGCGGCCAGCTTGCTGCCGCTCACGGTGTCGTCGTACGAGACAATGATCCGGCCCGACTTCTCGTCGGTCATCCAGGCGGTGCCGGGGATCGTCGCCTCCTTGCTCAGGGTGGCGGTGATCGTGCTCGCGGTGGCGACGGCCTCGGGGGCCGCGTTCGCGGAGGCGAGCTGGACGGTGGTGGCGACCAGGCCGGCGGCTGCCAGCAGGGCCACGGTACGGCGGATGCGCATGGTTGTGCCTCCTCACGATGAGGACGCCCGGGGCGGGAACGTCCTTGACTCAACCGTGATCTGTTCTACCGGAAACTGTCACAAAGTGCCCGAGCGAACGCGGAGCGTAAGGGTTTCCCTCCGTCCGGAAACCGGTCAGTGTCTGGACGGCGTTGGTCAGCCGGTGTAGGAGAGCGTTCTCCGCAGCAGCTGCCGGTCCCGGCCGAGCGCCGCGTGGTCGACGTCGACGCTCCACCGCTCGCCGTCCAGCGTCACGCTCATCACCCCGTTGTCGAACCACGGCCCGTACGCCGTACGCCAGGTCGCCGCGACGTCCCGCACCCCGGCCGACCGCGCCAGCTTGTGCAGCAGCGCCGTCATCCACCCGGTGTCGAGCAGCTTGTTCGCGACCCGGACGTGCTTCGGGATCGGGTTCCGGAACGGCGACATCGTCAGCTGCCGGATCGCCGTACCGGGGTGCTCGACCGCGGTCAGCCGGGCCTCGGTCACGTAGCTGCAGTGCACGTCGCCGGACAGCATCAGGATCGACGTCGGCGGTTGCTCAGACGCCACCAGTTCGCTGAGCAGGTCGGTCACGTCGTCGAACGACTTCCGGAACGACGCCCAGTGCTCCAGATCCATCCCCTGCCGGATCCGCTCGCCCAGCCGCGATCCACGCGCACCCCAGGCGCCCGACGAGATCGCCTCGTCCCAGCCCTCCAGGTGGTGCAGCCCCGGCGCCAGCAGGAACGGCAGCGTCGACGCCAGCAGCAGGTGGTTGATCGGCGTCGTCGCCTCGATGGTGTGCCGCCGGACCCACTCCCACTCGTGCGCGTCGACCATCGCGCGCTCGCCCGGCTGCAGGTGCCGCGAGCAGCGCGAGTCGATCGCCACCAGCCTCACACCCTGGCCGAAGTCGCGGTAGAAGCTCCAGCGGGTCGACGCCGGGTCCTCGTCGGCCTCCCACGCGAACGCGTCCAGGTACGCCGTACGCTCCGCGTCGTCGTCCAGCGTCCGCATCGCCTGGTATGTCGAGTCCTCGGCCAGCTGCTCCGGCGACAGGTTCCCCAGGTGCTGATAGACCCAGTACGACGCGTACGCGCCGACCACCCGGTCGTGCCACCACGGCTGCTGGGTCACCCAGTGTCGCCAGGTCAGTGACGTGTTCCAGTCGTCGCGCAGGTCGTGGTCGTCGAGCAGCATGCACAGCGGGACGGTGGAGAACAGCCAGCGCACGGCCGGGTGGATCCAGGCGTCGTCGTACAGCCAGGTGTACTCCTCGAAGTTGCCGATCTCGTCCTGCACTTCGGAGCCGGGCCGGCCGCCGTGAGCCGCGCGCAGCTTCTCCAGTACGGCGTCCGACGGGTCGTCGGCGTACACCTGGTCGCCGAGCAGCAGAATCGCGTCCGGCCGCTCGTGGTCGGTGCCGGCCATCCGCTCGGCCAGCGCGACCAGCGCGTCCGGCCCGAAGTCGGCGAACCCCTGCTCGTCGAACGGCGCCGACCGCCGGCACGACCCGAACGTCAGCCGGGTCCCGCCGTCGGCTGTCGGCGTCCGGATCACGCTCGGCCCGTACGGCGACTCGGTGAGCGGCCAGGCGCGCTCACCGCCGAGGTGCACTTTGTACGGCGTACTGGTGCCGGGCTCGAGGCCTTCGATCAGGACCAGCGCGTAGTGGTGGCCGTGCACGGACCAGGTGCTCGCCCGGTGGCCGAGGATCTCGACCTCACCCGGCTCGGTGGTCTCCACCCAGACGGTCGCGCGCGTCTGGTCGACGTACCGCAGCAGCGGCCCCAGCTTCAGTTGCATCCGGAAAAGCTATCGCCGCGCGCAAGTCCGGTCAGTCGACGCGAAGGGAGTGCAGCACGAAGGAGGCCAGCTCGCGGTAGGCCTCGGCGTCGTTGAGGCCGGTCCGCCGGGCGATGTCGCCGCGCTGGATGGCCTGCATGGTGTGCGCGACCATCTCGGCGGCGAAGCCGATGTCGACCTGGCGGAACGTCTTGCTGGCGATCCCGTCCTCGATCAGCTGCCGGACCCGGTCGGCGGCGATCCGGGTGTTGCGCTCGTAGACCGAGCGGGCCGGCGCGAACGTCGCGACGTCGTCCAGGAAGGTCCGGCTGGCCGGCCGCAGCGCGTCGGCGACGGCGTTCAGGTACGCCGCGATCCGGCGGTCGTGCCGGGTCTGCCGGGCGACTGTCGCCTCGACCTGCGCGGTGGCGTTCTTGAAGTAGTGCTTGACCACCTCGACGGCCAGCTGTTCCTTGCTCGGCGCGAGCGCGTACAGGGTGGTTTTGCTGCAGCGCAGCTCGGCGGCCAGGTCGTCCAGGGTGAATCTGCTGAAGCCCTGCGTGAGAAACAGGGACAGGAGCCGGTCGAGCAGCTCGGACTGCCTGCGGGTGCGGCGTCCCGGGACGACTGTTGTCATATCGAGACAGCATAGAACGATACTGCAGTTGAGGCGAGAGTATCGATCAGAGTATCGTTCGGGGAGCCGTTGAGAGGGGTGCCTGATGGCTGTCGACCGGTTGCTGCCGACCGAGGAATCCACCGAGCTGCTCGCGTTGGTCCGGGACCTGTGCGAGCACGAGCTGGCGCCGCACGCGGCGCGGGCCGAGGAGACCGAGACGTTCCCGCGGGACGCCTTCCGGACCCTCGGCAAGGCGGGCCTGCTCGGCCTGCCCTACCCGGAGCAGTACGGCGGCGCCGAGCAGCCGTACGAGGTGTACCTGCAGATGCTCGAGGAGATCGCCGCCGCCTGGATGTCGGTCGGGGTCGGGCTCTCGGTGCACACGATGACCAGCTACGCGGTGTCGAGCTTCGGGACCGAGGAGCAGCGCGCGCAACTGCTGCCGGACATGGTCGGGGGAGAGCTGCTCGGCGCGTACGCGCTGTCGGAGCCGCAGGCCGGTTCCGACATCAGCTCGATGACCACCAAGGCGGTCCGTGACGGCGACTGGTACGTGCTGAGCGGGACCAAGTCCTGGATCACGCACGGCTCGCACGCCGACTTCTACACCACGTTCGCCCGGACGTCGGCCGACCCCAAGCACGGGATCTCGGCCTTCCACGTCCCGGCATCTTCCGCGGGGCTCGGCTTCGGGGCGCCTGAGCGGAAGATGGGGCTGACCGGGTCCACCACGACGCTGGTCAACTACGACCAGGTCCGGGTCCCGGTCAGCCACCTGATCGGCGCCGAGGGCGACGGGATGCGGATCGCGCTCTCGGCGCTCGACTCCGGCCGGCTCGGGATCGCGGCCTGCGCGGTCGGGCTGGCCCAGGCGGCGCTCGACTGCGCGGCGGCGTACGCGCTGGAGCGCAAGCAGTTCGGCTCCGCGATCGCAGACTTCCAGGGGTTGCAGTTCCTGCTCGCGGACATGGCCGCGGCGGTCGAGTCGGCCCGGTCGACCTACCTGGCCGCGGCCCGGCGGCGGGATCTCGGCCGGCCGTTCACCCAGCAGGCGGCGATCGCCAAGCTGGTCTGCACCGACGCCGCGATGAAGGTGACCACCGACGCCGTCCAGGTCCTCGGTGGCTACGGTTACACCCGCGACTTCCCGGCCGAGCGCTACATGCGCGAGGCCAAGGTGACGCAGATCTTCGAAGGAACCAACCAGATCCAGCGCCTGGTGATCAGCCGCGACCTGCTCAGGAGTGTTCGATGAAGCTTGGCCCTTCCGACGTTGCCCTCGTCACCGGTGGAGGCTCCGGTCTCGGTGAGGCGACCGTACGCCGGCTCGCCGCGGCCGGCGTCGGCGTCGTGATCTGCGACCTGCCGTCGTCCGCCGGCAAGACGATCGCCGAGGAGCTCGGCGAGCGCGTGGTCTTCGCCCCCACCGACGTCACCGACGAGGCCGCGGTCGTCGCCGCTCTGGATACTGCGGCGTCGCTCGGCGACCTCCGCGTCGTCGTCACCTGCGCCGGCGTCGCCACTCCCGGCCGCGTCGTCGGCCGCAAGGGCCCGTTGCCCTTGGCAACCTTCCGCCAGGTGATCGAGGTCAACCTGATCGGCACCTTCAACGTCCTCCGCCTCGCCGCCGAGCGGATGGCCGCGCTGGAGCCCACCGCGGACGGCGACCGCGGCGTGGTCGTCATGACCGCCTCCATCGCGGCGTACGACGGCCAGGTCGGCCAGGCGGCGTACGCCGCCAGCAAGGGCGGCATCGTCTCCCTCACCCTGACCGCCGCCCGCGACCTCGCCGACAAGGCCATCCGCGTCGTCACCATCGCCCCCGGCACCATGGAAACCCCGATGCTGGCCGGCCTCCCCGAGGAAACCCGCACCGTCTTGGAGCAGCAGGTCCCGCACCCGTCCCGCCTCGGCCGCCCCGACGAGTACGCGTCCCTGGTCGCCCACATCCTCGACAACCAACTCCTCAACGGCGAAACCATCCGCCTCGACGGCGCCCTCAGAATGCCCCCGCGCTGAAACTGGGCTGTGGACAACGCCGGCCACGGCGCCGGAGCCTCGTATCTTCCCTGGCGAGAACAACCAGGGAAGGACGTGTCTGACAAATATGTACTACAATCTGTCCATGGCTGAGGTTTCGATCCGCGAGCTGAATCAGGCGACGGCCAAGGTGCTGGCCCGGGTGAAGCTGGGCGAGGAGGTCGACGTGACCGAGCGGGGGGTGGTGGTGGCCCGGTTGGTCCCGGCCGAACCGTCGCCCATTGGCCGCCTGCTGGCGACCGGCAACCTGCGGCCGCCTCGGGCGAGTGGGCCCTTGGCTCACCCCAAGGGCAGTGTGCGGACCGAGGGGGAGTCGGGGCAGTTACTCGAGCAGCTGCGCGACGAGGAACGACGCTGATGATCTACCTCGACACTGCAGCCGTGGTGAAACTTGTCCGGCGCGAGTTCGAGTCGGACGCTTTGGTCGACTGGTTGAACAGTCATCCGAACCGGTTGCTGGTGTCCTCGGCCTTGGTTGAAGTCGAGTTGCCGCGGGCCCTGCGCCGTACCGAGCCCGACCTGCTCGCCGCCGCGCCGGCAGTGCTGGCGCGCATCGCGGTCTACGAGATCGACCAGCTGGTCAGGGCCACGGCGTCGGCGTACACCGACTTGCTGATCCGCCCGCTCGACGCAATTCACTTGGCCACGGCGGAGGCGGTCCTCGGTGACGACCTGACCGCGTTTGTCACCTACGACAGGCGCTTGCTGGCTGCGGCCGATGCGCTGGGGCTGCCCGTGAGTTCCCCAGGGAGATGAATAACTTCTGAGAATGATTCATTTCGATTGCGCTCGAACAGGTCGTGACCGCGCATTGATCTGCGTAGTGTCGAACCAATCGCAGTGAGTCATTCTTCAAAGGAGAAGACCGATGAACAGAATTGTCGCCGCCGGCGTAGCCACGCTGGCCCTGGGGGGCACACTCCTGGCCACCGCCCCTCCCGCCTCGGCCCACCAGACCGTCGTCGCCGCCCCGACCACGGTGCAGGACTACGAGTACTACACCTGGTACTGGGCCCGCGACACCTGCGAAAGCGAAGGCGCGAAACTGCAGGTCCGCGGCGTCATCTCGAACTACTACTGCCAGCAGAGCGCGTACACCACCTGGTACTTGTACGTCCTCTACCGCTGAATTCCTTTCACCATTTCGTACAATTCAGAGTTGTACGACGCCTGATGGTGAATTCCTCTCAACAATGGCTGGACAACGGCAGCACTCAATCGCCGCCGAGTGCTGCCGTCGTCCGTGCCGTTGAAATGGCAGCCGGCGTAGCGGACGAGCACCTCCTGCTCACGCCCACCGGCGTGGACCTTGAGAACGATGAGCTCGGCCCCGAGGATGTCGATACAACTCAGATCCTCGGGTCCGTAGCCCTCGGGAGCTTCGAGGACGGCTGCGACCAGCGCTGAGGCCTCTGGTCCGGTGAGACGTGAGCTCGCGATCAGCGGAGCCCGGCGATCAGCCCCGCTGCTCCTGATCGCGTACCGGCAGACGGTGATCGACTCCACGGCTCCCGGCGTGGGTAGGCCGCCGGTGTCCGCGGGGCGAGCCGTCGGTGGGTGGGCGCGGGCGTCCGCGGTCGAGGTGGCGATCGGATACAGCGTGGGTTCGGCCAGCGGGTGGTCCGGTGGGCAGCCGTACGCGTCGAGGCCGTCGATGGGTCGCGCGGAGTCGAGGATCCGGTGGCGGAGGGCGTCGTCGTCGCTCAGCACGGTGAGGTAGACCCCGTCCACCACCCGGGTCTCCTCGGTCCAGCCGTGATCGGTGGCTGGATTCCCGGCTCGCGAGGCCCGGCGACATGAGACGGCAGCTCGCGGCCGCGGGCGCGGCGGTCGGGATCGAACCACAGGTAAGGCGTCCGGAAGGGCAGCGGCGGAAGCGGGTCTCGGCAGCCGATCGATCGGATGGCGCCGGGGCGGCCGACGTACGGTGGGCGAAGTTTGTCGACCAGGCACGGCGGATTGTTGGTCGTGCCCCAGCGCCAGTCGTCGGGGACCTGGAGCTCCACGGACTGGTAGGACTCCCAGCGCCAGCCGGTCATGCTCGGATCATCGCACCGGTGGGGGTGTGCCGATCAAGAGCTTGTCGAGGGCCGGGTACGACTCGTTGAGCTGGTGTACGCCGACGAAGAGCTGCCGGGCGGTGTCCGCGGTGAGCTGACGGCGTACTGAGCGGTCGTCCGTGCCGTTGTCGCGGCAGCCGTCGTAGCGGTACATGACGTCCTGCGGGTGGTCGCTGCCCTGCACGCGGAGGATCAGGAACTCGTGGCCGGGGGCACAGCTTCGAGGATCGGCGATCGCCGGGCCGGTCCCCGGCGGGGCGGCGGCCAGGTCGCGGACCAAGTGGTCGGCGGCGATGCCGGTCAACCGGGAGCTGGCCTGGAGCCGGGCGTACCTGATGTCCTCAGGTCCGCCGGTCGGTGCGATCGGCAGACCGGCGATGGAGTATCGGCAGACGCTGACCGCCGCGACGTCGCCGACGGACTTGAGTCCACCCTGGGCCGGCGGACGCGCGACCTGCCGATCAGCCCGCGGAGTACAGCCGTAACTGTCGACGCTCTCGACCACACCGGCCGAGTCGAAGATCTGCCGACGCAGTACGTCGTCCCCGGCCGTCACCGTGACGAGCTGCTCACCGATCTTCCGCGTCTCACGGAACCAACCACCAGCCAGCGGTACGACGCCCACCCGCTCCCCGCCGAAAACCACCGACGGCGCAACCTGCTGCGCAGGCTTGGACGCGGGGCAGATCTTCAAGGCCAGCAGCCGCTTTCCACCAGGCCGAAACACCGTTGCCTCCGGCACCCAGTCGTCCTCCGAACAGTCCGCCGGCCCAGCCCACAACGACTGCTTCCAGCTGCCCGGCACTTGCAGCTGCACGTCACCGTACGACTCCCACCGCCACCCGGCCCCGGCCGGCTCGGCCGCGGGCCGCCCCGATTCCTGTCCAGCAATCGCCTTCCCGCCAATCGTCAGCGCGACCGCGCCGACCGCCAGCAGGATCACACTCAAGCGCCGTTGCATCATCGTGCCCCCAGGTCGTCGAGAATCGGCATCGCCGGATGCTTCGTGTACAGCACCTGGCTCAGCGGCACCATCGTGTCCTTGGTGAGCCGTCGCTGCGTGGTGCCGTCGTCGGTTCCGTTCGCGCGACAGGTGCCGTACCGCACGACAACCTCCTGTACGCCGTATTGCCCGTGCACCGTCACCAGCAGGTCGTCCCGCTGCGCGGGTTGCTCGCAGTTGGAGGCCCGCATGCTCGGCCCGACGCCCTCCGGCGCCGCCAGCAGTGCCTCACCCAGTTGGCGAGCGGCGTCGCCGGAGATCTGGAGACCGGCCTGGAAGACGCCGGGCCGCTGGTAGCTGTAGGCGCACACCCGGATCGACGACACCGCACCGATCGCAGCCAACCCTGGACCCGTCGGCCGTTGCCCGTCACCCAGTACGGCGGGACGCGCGACCTCGCACCCGTTGGGGTCCGTCCCGCCCGTCCGCACCGCCGAGTCCAAGATGCGCCGCCGCAACCCGGCGTCGGCACTGAACACGCTCAGGGAAACGCCGCCGACGATCCGCACCTCGGTCGCCCACCCGTGGTCGAACCGGGTGATCCCGGCCTTGGCCTCCGGCTCGTCGAACCACAGATGCGGAACCCGCTCAGCCAACCGCGGCACCGCGGGACAGCCGACCATGATCTCGGGCCCACGCCACGGCCGCCCGACCAGCGGCGTCCTGTTCGGTGCGCTGTTCCGGTCCCCGCAGGCCCAGACGTGCGTGAACGTCATGTCTGCCCAGTTGTCGGGCACCCGTACCTTGATCGCGCCGTACGACTCCCACCGCCACCCCGTGCGGGCCGGGGGAGTAGTGCTCCCGACGACCGGTGCCGTGGCGTCAGCCGCAGGTCGTCCTGGGTCACTCGCATCCGTGCTCGGCGCTGCCCGCGAGCCGACATCTCCCATCTCCGCCGCGCCCAGCCCACCCGCACCGCGCTCACCGCCGCCCAACTCTCCGGCCAGTGCCACTCCGCCGAGCGTCAGCACAGCAACCCCAACCGCAGTCAGCGCGGCAGTGGTCTTCCTCCCGAGCGGCCTCATCACAGCACCCGCACAGGCGTGCCGTACAGCAACTGGTGAAGGACGTCGCGGACCCCGTCGGGCTCGTGCACCCCGACGAAGATCGCCTTGGCGGTGGCCGGTGTGGCCTGGCGCAGCGTGGTGCCGTCGTCGGTGCCGTTGTGCTTGCACCCGGCGTGCCGGTAGATGACGTCCTGGTCGTGCGCGGAACCGTCGACTCGCAGGATCACGAGCTCCCCGCCCGGATCGCTGCCGCAGATGCGCGGGTTGGTCACCGTCGGCCCGGTTCCGGTCGGTGCGGCGACGAGGTCGCGGACCAGACGTTCGGCGACCGGTCCGGTCAGCCGGGAGCTGGCTTCCATCCCGAGGTCGTACGGCGCTGTGTCGGAGAGCGGCTGCGGACCGCGGAAGGACTCGTAGCGGCAGACACTGACCGACTCGACGACGCCAACCGTCTCCAGTCCACCCTGCGCCGGCGGTCGCAGCACCTCGTTCCGCGCGATCGGCGACTCCGGGTCGCAACCATTGCCATCGGCATCGACCACCACGGCGGTGGTCGAGAAGATCCTGGCCCGCAAGGCGTCGTCGGCAGCGGTGACCGTGATCAGCAGCTCACCGACCTGCCGCGTCTCCTTGGTCCACCCGTCGGCGTACCGAACCACCCCGGGACGGTCACCGGCAAACGCAACCGACGGCGCCACGTGCTGCTGTGGGGCTGTTGGATCGGAGCAGGGCTCCAGCATGGCCAGCACCGCGCCGCCCGGGCGCCGGACGATCGGCTTCTGCTCCACCTGATCCAGCCCGCACGGCGTCTTCAGCCCGGCCCACTGCGACTGCCCCCAGCTGTCCGGGACCTGGACTTGAACGCTCCGGTACGCCTCCCAGCGCCACCCCTCCGGCAACGGGACGCTCCGCGGATCGGCAGCGCCGACCGCCGGCTCCTCGCCGAGCACGATCTTCCCGCCCACCGCCAGTGCCCCGACCGCGACAGCGGCCAGCGCGATCACTGCGAACTTACGCATCGTGTACCTCACTTCAGGAGATTGGTGAGAAAGGGGCCGGCGAACTCCGGCCGTCCGACCGCCGCCACCAGCGGCGCGACCGCGGCCTTGGTCGGCTGGCGGAAGACGACCCCGTCGTCGATCTCGAACGGGCCGCAGCCGGTCAGGCGTACGACGACCTCCTGGCTCCCGCGGTCGCCCCGCGCCTGCAGGACGAACACTTCCCGGTCGCTGGTCTGGCAGAGGGTGCCCTTGACGGTCGAGGGCTCGCCGGACTGCGTCGTCGCGGACTCCCCGGCGTCGGGAGCAGTCCGCAGGGCTGTGCCGACCTCGCGCGCCTGGTCGCCGGTCAGCTCGGCACTGGCCAGCAGCGGTGGGATCTGCGGCGACGGCGCGGAGTTGTAGACGCAGAGAGCGATCGCGTTGACCGTCCCGATCGCGGCGAGGCCCTTGCCGGCTGGGCGTTTCGCGTCGCTGGTCGCGCGCGCCGGAGTGCAGCCGTTGCTGTCGACGCCGTCGATCGTTCGTGCCGAGTCGAGCACCTGAGCCCGTACGGCGTCGTCGGCGCCGAACACCTCGACCTGCACCGGCCCTACCGACCGGACCTCCTTGGTCCAGCCGTCCGCGTACCGCGTCACACCGGGCTTCGCGTCGAAGGCGAACCTCACGTACGGCACCTGCGACGCCGGCGGGAGCGCAGGCGTCTTGTCCCCGCTGACCGCGATCTCACAGCGCGTCGCGACCCTCGGCAGCAGACTCGGTCGCCCGACCCAACCGCCCCACTGCGGCTTCTGGCCGGGACAGGTCGTCAGGCCGTGCGCCGCGATCTCCTGCCAGCCGTCGGGCACCTGAACTTCGACGTTCGCGTACGACTCCCAGTGCCACCCCGCCGCCGGCTGCGCCACCGGCCCGGCATCCTCCGGCTGCACCACCGAGCGCAGACCCACCCCGGCGACAACCACAGCAGCACAAGCCAGTACGCCGATGCCCGCCGATCGCACCCGCCGCCGGCGACGCAGCCTGCGGTGCACGCTCCCGAGCAGTGTCGCGTCCGGTGGTGCCTCGTCGGCGTGCCGCGTGAGGCTCTCGGTGACCAGGGTCTCGGCCGGGTCGTTCATCGCGGGGGCCCTTCGAGGATCATCGGTTTCGCCTGCAGGGTGTAGAGCTTCTGGAGCAGTGGCAGCAGCGCCCCCGGTGTCACCTCACGCGTCGTCCGGCCGTCGTCGATCACGTTGTGACAGCCCTTGTAGCGAACGACAACCGGCTGGTCGCCGTTGCTCCCGCGGACGGTGATCACTAGGTCGTCGCGCAGATGGTCGAGCTCACACAGGTATGAGTTCTCCGGTCCTGACCCGGCGGGCGCGGTCAGCAGCGCCGTGGCGATCTGCCGGGCCTCGTGGCCGGTCACCTCCTCACCGGCGAGCAGCTTGCCGGGAGCAGGTGCGTCCAGCAGGTAGCCGCAGAGTTGGACCGACAGGATCTCGCCGACGTTCTCCAGCCCGGGGCCGGTCGGCCGTTGCCCGTCGCGCAGTACGGCGGGCGGCTTCGTCGGGCATCCGAAGACATCGGTGGCGCCGGTCGGTTCCGCGGAGTCCAGGATGCGCTTGAGCAACGCGTGGTCGGTCCCGAATGCCGTCAGCGTGACCCCGCCGACGACCCGGACCTCCTCGATCCACCCGTGGTCGAACCGGGTAATGCCGGGTTTGCGGTCCGGCTCGTCGAACCACAGGTGCGGCCCCCGGCCGGCGAGTGGCGGGATCCCGGTGCAGGCGACGGCCGGCATCACGGCCGGGAACGGCCGGCCCACCACCGGAGCCCGCGGGTCGCGGCCCTTGTCCTCGGTGAGGACGAAGCTGGGCCAGCAGTTCCAGAGCCCGGTGTACCCCGAGTCGGCCCAGCTGTCCGGGACCTGGACCCGGACGGTCGAGTACGTCTCCCAGTGCCAGCCGCCGACGGTCTTCACCCGGGGAAGGTCGCGGGCCGGAACGTCGCCAGGAGGCGCAGCGAGAGGCGCCTCCGCGGTCGGAACCGGCGGGTCGTGCAGTACGCCGACGCCGGTCGCGGCCGCGGCGACCGCCGTACAGGCGAGGACGCCGACCCCGGCGCTGCGCACGCGCCGGCGCTGCCGCAAGCGCTGCCGGACGTCGGCGAGCAGCGTGTCGCCAGTTGGAGCATCATCCGCGTACGCCCGTAGCGCGAGCGTGATCATCTCAGCCGAAGCGTTCACAGCTGCTCGACCTCCTTCAACGACGCGCGCAGCGACGACAGCGCGCGATGGATCTGGGAGCGGACCGTCGCCGCCGAGCACCCGAGAACCTCGGCGATGTCGGCGTCCGGCAGCCCCTCGTAGTACCGCAGTACGACGGCCGCCCGCTGCCGCGTCGGCAGCGAAGCGCAGAGCCGCCACACCGCATCGGCGTCCGCGTGCGAGTCCGCGTGATCACCCGCGAAGGACGCCGTCAGCAAGGACGGATCGTCGACCGGCGTCTCCCGCTTGAAGAACCGCCGCCAGCGCGAGATGTCCGCGTTCACGATGCAGCGCCGGACGTAGGCGTCCGGGTCGGCCCCGATCCGCGACCACCGCGGGTACGCCGCGATCAGCGCGTCCTGCACGGCTTCCTCGGCCCGGCCGCGGTCCCGGGTCACCAGATAGGCGAACCGCAGCAGCCCGGCGCCACGCAGTGACACCCAGCTGTCGAAGTCCGGCGCTTCCTCAGTCGTCCCCACGCCCTAACCACGCCAGGAGAGGACGAGACGTTGCATGCCTACTCCAGATCAGGCGGCGCCGTCGGCAGCGCGAGCTTCTCGTCGGGCTTGCCGGTAAGGACGTCGTCGACGTACGAGCGGGCGGCCTCCATCGTGTCGACCTCGTGGCCGGCCTGCTCGGACAGGAACCAGCGGTGCTCGAGGACCTCGTGGAACACCTCGGCCGGTTCGAGCTTGCGGTTCAGGTCGCGGGGGACCGAGCGGACCACCGGTTCGAAGACGTCGGTCAGCCACTGGTGGGCGACGATCTCCTCGTCCTCGTTCTGCTGGTCGGTGGCGGCGGCGAACGAGTCGAGGTCGTTGAGCAGCCGGCGGGCCTGGTTCTCCTCGACGTCCAGGCCGGTCAGCCGCAGCAGCCGGCGCGAGTGGTGGCCGGCGTCGACGACCTTCGGCTGGATCCGGACCTGGCTGCCGTCCCAGTCGGTGATGATGTCGATCTCGGCGACGTCGAAGCCGAGCTCGTTCAGCCGCCGGATCCGGGAGTCCAGCCGGTGCATCTCGTCGGTCGCGAACTCCTCCGGCGCGGTCAGCTCGGCCCACAGCGCGTCGTACCGGTCGTTGATCGACTGGACGGTCTCCTGCGGGTCGATGTCGGGATCGAGCAGCCCGCCCTCCTGCAGGTCGAGGAACTCGCCGAACAGGTTGATCTCGGCGGTGTAGAGATCGTGCGCGCGCTGCCCGTCGGAGATGTCCTGGTGCAGCTCACCGGTCTCGGCGTCCACCAGGTACGCCGCGAAGGCGCCGGCGTCGCGGCGGAAGAGCGTGTTGGACAGCGAGCAGTCGCCCCAGAAGAAACCGAGCAGGTGCAGCCGGACGATCAGCGCGACCAGGGCGTCGATCAGGCGGTTCACGGTGTCGGGCCGCAGCGTGGAGGAGAACAGAGCCCGGTACGGCAGCGAGAACTGCAGGTGCCGGGTGACCAGGATCGAGTCGAGCGGCTCGCCGTTCTTGTCCAGGCGGTCGGTGATCACGCCGACGGGCTCGACCGAGGGGGAGTCCAGCCGCTCGAGGTCGCGCAGCAGCCGGTACTCGTGCATGGCGAGGTGCTCCATCACCTCCTTGATCGCGTAGACGCTGCCGTTGACCCGGACGAAGCGGACCACGTGCCGCGAGATACCGCGCGGCAGCGCGACCAGCTGGTCCTCGGGCCAGTCCTCGAGCGGGATGTCCCAGGGCAGCGAGAGCAGGCCGGTGTCCGGGCGGGTGGCGACGAAACGAGGCACCCGCCCAGTGTCTCAGTTCCTGATGACGAAAGTACGTAACGCAAGCGAGCGCAAATACTTGCGAGATGTGGCGTAGTGTTTGCGTCATGACTCGACGACTTGCTGAGGTGGCGAAGAAGGTCGGCGTCAGTGAGGCGACCGTGAGCCGGGTGCTGAACGGCAAGCCCGGGGTGTCCGAGGCGACCCGGGAAGCGGTGCTGACCGCGCTCGACGTGCTCGGGTACGAGCGGCCGACCCAGCTGCGTGGCGACCGCGCAAGACTTGTCGGCCTGGTGCTGCCGGAGTTGCAGAACCCGATCTTCCCGGCGTTCGCCGAGGTGGTCGGCGGTGCGCTGGCGCAGCAAGGTTTCACCTCCTTGCTCTGCACCCGGACGGTCGGTGGCGTCTCCGAGGCGGACTACGTCGACCTGCTGCTCCAGCAGCAGGTCTCGGGCGTGGTCTTCGCCGGCGGTTTCTACGCCCAGGCCGACGCGCCGCACGCCCACTACGAGCTGATCCAGGAGCGCAAGCTGCCGACGGTGCTGGTGAACGCGGCCGTCGACCACCTGGGCTTCCCGCAGGTCTCGTCCGACGACTTCGTGGCCGCCGAGATGGCGATCGGGCACCTGCGCGCGCTCGGGCACCAGAAGATCGGCCTGGTCCTCGGCCCGCGCGACCACATCCCGTCGCGGCGCAAGCTGGAGGCGTTCCTGGGGTCGCCCGAGGCGGACCCGGCGCTGGTCGAGCACACCATGTTCTCGCTCGAGGGCGGGCACGCGGCGGCGACCCGGCTGGTCAAGCACGGCGTCACCGGCATCGTCTGCGCCAGCGACATCCTGGCCCTCGGCGCGATCCGCGCGGTCCGCCGGGCCGGCCTGTCGGTGCCCGACGACGTCTCCGTGATCGGGTACGACGACTCCGCGATGATGAACTGCACCGACCCGCCGCTGACCACGGTCCGGCAGCCGATCGACGCGATGGGCCGGGCCGCGGTCGACATGCTGGTGGCGCTGATCGAGCGCGCCGCCGTACCGGCCGACGAGCTGCTGTTCGAGCCGGAGCTGGTGGTCCGGGCGTCGACCGCGCGGCTCAGATCGGCACCGCTTCCCGTCTGAACCACGCACGACCGCAGAGGTGGAGTGGGCTTCGGCCCGCTCCACCTCCTTTTTTATGCCCGCTAGTTTCTTTCTTGCAACATTCGATCGAAGTATTGCGCACATCCGGTCAGCTTGCCTACGGTACCGACCACATCGGCAGTATCGAGGGAAGGGCAGATCGATGAGGACAACGAGGGCACTCGGCCTGTTGGTCGTGGCAGGACTGGGGCTGACGGCCGCGTCCTGTGGATCGGGCAGCGACGAACCCGCCGCGCAGGGCTCCGGCGGCGCCGACCAGAAGGTGACGATCACCGTCGGCTGCCAGCCGCCGAAGAGCAACCCCAAGGAGCGCGCGGGCTGGGACGAGGACGTCGCGGAGTTCCAGAAGGCGCACCCGAACATCACCATCGAGAGCAAGGACGCCTTTCCCTGCATCAACCCCGACACCTTCCAGGCGAAGCTGGCCGGCGGCACCCAGGAGGACGTCTTCTACGTCTACTACACCGACGTCCAGAAGATCATCAAGGCCAAGCAGGCCGCCGACATCAGCGAGTACGTCGGCAGCGTGAAGGCCCTCAACGACGTGCGCCCGGACGTCAAGGGTGTCTTCAACGACGGCGACAAGACGTACGGCGTACCGCGCAACAACTACAACATGGGCCTGGTCTACAACCGCAAGCTCTTCACCCAGGCCGGGCTGAACCCCGACGCCCCGCCGAAGACCTGGGCCGAGGTCCAGGAAGCGGCCAAGAAGATCGCCGGGCTCGGCGCCGGCTACACCGGGTTCGGTGAGTACTCCGCCGGCAACACCGGTGGCTGGCACTTCGCGGCGTCGCTGTACGCCCGCGGCGGCTCGATGGTCAGCGAGGACGGCAAGTCGGCGGCGTTCAACAGCGCCGAGGGCAAGGCCGTGCTGGAGAACCTGAAGCAGATGCGCTGGAACGACAACTCCATGGGCAGCAAGCAGCTGCTGCAGTGGGAGGACCTGATGCGCATGATGGGCTCGGGCAAGCTCGGCATGATGATCGGCGCACCGGACGTGGTGCAGTCGGTGAACAACGACTTCCAGGGCAAGTTCGAGGACTACGGCGTCACCGCCGTCCCGGAGTCCGAGGGCAAGGCGTCGCTGTCCGGCGGCGACGGCTACATGTTCAACCCGAAGGCGACGCCGGAGAAGATCAAGGCCGGCCTGCTCTGGCTGGAGTTCCACGAGCTCACGCCGGGCAAGGGCCAGTTCGACTACGAGCGCGCCAAGACCCAGGGCCGCCCGGTCGGCCTGCCGATCCCGGACCTGTACGGCGACACCGCGCCCGGCAAGGAGATCACCGCGCTGCGCAAGCAGTTCGCCACCGTGCCGGTCGACCACTTCACGCCGTACGTGACCGCGCAGGGCAGCATCACCAACAAGCTCGAGCCGCCGAAGGCCCAGGAGCTGTACGCCGTACTGGACGTCGCGATGTCCGCGGTCCTGACCCGCAAGGACGCCGACATCGACAAGCTGCTCGGCGACGCCGAAGGCAAGGCGAACAAGATCCTCGCCAAGAACACCTGATGGCCGTCCTGACCGCCAAGCCGTTGGTGCGCCGCTCCCAGTCCCAGGGAGCGGCGCGCCGCGCGGTCGGCCGGAACCTGACGGCGTACGGGTTTCTGTGCGGGGCGCTGATCTGTTTCGCCTTCTTCTCCTGGTACCCGATGATCCGGGAGATCGTGCTGAGCTTCCAGCAGACGAACTTCGTCGACCCGCCGCAGTGGGTCGGGCTGGAGAACTTCCGGACCGTGTTCGCCGACCCGGCGTTCCGGTCGGCCTGGATCAACACCGCCGCGTTCAGCGGCCTGGCCCTGGTGGTCGGGTACGTCATCCCGTTCGTGCTGGCCGTCGTACTGAACGAGCTGCGACACGCGAAGGCGTACCTGCGGTTCGTCGTCTACCTGCCGGTGATGCTGCCCCCGGCGGTCGGGGTGCTGCTGTTCAAGTGGTTCTACGACCCGGGCGCGGGCCTGTTCAACCAGGTCCTCGCCGTCTTCCACATCCCGCCGCTGGCCTGGCTCGACTCCACCAGTACGGCGCTGATCTCGCTCGTCATCGTGTCGACCTGGATGAACCTCGGCACCGGCACGCTGATCTACCTGGCCGCGCTGCAGTCGATCCCCGGCGATCTGTACGAGTCCGCCGAGCTGGACGGCGCCGGCCTGTTCCGCCGGCTCTGGCACGTCACCGTGCCGCAGACCAAGCTGATCCTGCTGGTGATGCTGCTGCTCCAGGTCGTCGCGACCATGCAGGTCTTCATCGAGCCGTACCTGCTCACCGGCGGCGGCCCCGAGAACGCGACCGTCACCGTCGCGTACCTGATGTACCAGTACGCCTTCAACTTCGGCGACTTCGGCGGCGGGGGAGCGCTCGGCCTGATGCTGATGGTCGTGCTGATGGTCTTCTCCGCGATCTACCTGCGGATCTCCCGGGAGGCCGAACGATGAGAACGCTCGTCTCACCGCTGTCGCTGCGCAGCTGGCACGGCAAGCTGACCTACTGGACCGTCCTGGTCGTGGTGGTGGTCGGCTTCACGATCGCCTTCGTCTTCCCGCTGTACTGGATGGTCACCGGCGCGCTCAAGTCGCCCGACGAGCTGGCCCAGATCCCGCCGAGCTTCTTCCCCAAGGACTACGACTTCGGCGTCTACAAGGAAGCCTGGAACCAGCTGCAGCTCGGCGTCTTCCTGAGGAACACCGTCCTGTACGCCGGGGGCGCGTGGCTGTTCACGCTGCTCGTCGACGTCACCGCGGCGTACGCGCTGTCCAAGCTGCGCCCGTTCTTCGGCAAGGTGATCCTCGGCCTGATGCTGGCCACGCTGATGATCCCGCCGATGGTGCTGCTGCTGCCGACGTACCTGGTCGCCAAGGACGTGCCGATCTTCCACTTCGACCTGCTCAACACCCCGTGGGCGATCTGGTTGCCCGCGGCAGCGAACGGGTTCTTCATCTTCCTGCTGAAGCGGTTCTTCGACTCGATCCCGCGCGAGCTGCTGGAGGCGGCCGAGATCGACGGCGCCTCACCGGCCCGGATCCTGTGGTCGATCGTGCTGCCGGTGTCGCGGCCGATCCTCGGCGTGGTGTCGATCCTGTCCGTGGTGACGGTCTGGAAGGACTTCGTCTGGCCGCTGCTGGTGCTGCCGGAGACCGACAAGATGTCGATCAGCGTCGGGATCGCGTCGCTGTCCGCGCAGATGCCGCAGAACGTGCTGATCGCGTCCCTGGTGATCGCGTCGCTGCCGACGATCCTGGTCTTCTTCGTGTTCCAGCGCAGCATCATGGCCGGCCTCACCGCCGGCAGCCTCAAGGGCTGATCCCCCAACCCACACCCTAAGGAGAAGCATGTCGGAAACATGGTGGCGCGGAGCCGCGATCTACCAGGTGTACCTGCGGAGCTTTGCCGACGGCAACGGTGACGGGATCGGCGACCTGGCCGGTCTGCGGGCGAAGCTGCCGTACCTGGCCGACCTCGGTGTCGACGCGATCTGGCTGAACCCGTGGTACCCGTCGCCGATGGCCGACGGCGGGTACGACGTCGCCGACTACCGCGCGATCGAGCCGACCTTCGGCACCCTGGCCGAGGCCGAGGCCTACATCGAGGAGGCCCACGCGCTGGGCATCCGGACGATCATCGACATCGTTCCCAACCACGGCTCGGACCAGCAGGACTGGTTCGAGCAGGCGCTGGCGGCCGGTCCCGGGTCTCCAGAGCGGGAGCGGTTCCTGTTCCGCGCCGGGCGTGACGGCGGGCTGCCGCCGAACGACTGGCAGTCGATCTTCGCCGGCCCGGCGTGGACGCAGGTGCCGGACGGGGAGTGGTACCTGCACCTGTTCGCCCCCGAGCAGCCGGACTTCAACTGGCGCAACCCGGAGGTGGTCGAGGAGTTCCACGCGATCCTGCGGTTCTGGCTGGACCGCGGCGTCGACGGCATCCGGATCGACAGCGCCGCCGTCCTGTTCAAGGACCTGGACAGTGTCGAGGAGTCCTACACCGACCACGACGAGGTGCACGAGGTGTACCGCGGCTGGCGCGCGATCACGGACGCGTACGAGGGGCGTTTCCTGGTCGGCGAGATGTGGATGCCGGACCAGGAGCGGTTCGCGCTCTACCTGCGCCCGGACGAGATGCAGACCGCGTTCAACTTCGACTTCCTGTCCCGGCCCTGGGACGCCGATGAGCTGCGCGCGTCGATCGACCTGACGCTGACCACGCACGTCCCGATCGGCGCCCCGCCGACCTGGGTGCTGTCGAACCACGACGTGACCCGCCCGGTCACGAAGTACGGGCGTCCGGACACGTCGTTCTCGCACCAGGACCGCAAGCACGGGATGCCGACCGACCTGGTCCTCGGCGAGCGCCGGGCCCGCGCGGCCGCGCTGCTCGCGATGGCGCTGCCCGGTGGCCTGTACGTCTACCAGGGCGAGGAGCTCGGCCTCCCCGAGGTCGAGGACCTGCCCGACGAGCTGCTGCAGGACCCGATCTTCGCCCGCTCCAACGGCACCGACCGCGGCCGCGACGGCTGCCGCGTCCCGATCCCGTGGTCCGGCAAGGAACCGCCGTTCGGGTTCGGTGCCGGTACGCCGTGGCTGCCGCAGCCGGCCGACTGGAAGAACCTCACCGTCGAGTCCCAGCAGGCCGACCAGAACTCGATGCTCGCGCTGTACCGCGACGGGCTGAGGATCCGCCGCACCGAGCTCGGCGACGGCGCCCTGACCTGGCTCGACTCGGCCCCCGGCGTACTGGCGTTCACCCGCGAATCGGGCCTGACCTGCCTCGTCAACCTCACCACCGACCCCATCGACCTCCCCGCCGGTGAGGTGCTGCTGACGAGTTCCCCGCTGGAGGAAGGCCGTCTCGCGGCGGACACCACAGCCTGGATCCGCTGACCGAGAAGGGGGCCTCTCTTTCAAGTACCGGCCACCAATCGGTGGCCGGTACTTGAAAGAGGTCTAGTGGTAAGCGTGCATGACCGCGTGCCCACGACCGCGGCCGATCAGCCAGCGGTTGACCGGGACCGTCAGCACGAAGGCGATCGCCAGTGCGACGGCCAGGCTGCCCCAGAACAGCGCCGACGCCAGACCCGCGTCCATCGCGCCCGGTACGGCCAGGATGATCGCGTTGTCGACGACCTCCATGGTGACGATGCTCAGCGTGTCCGCGGCCAGCGCGACCTTCAGTGCCTGCCGGAAGCTCAGGCCCGCCTTCAGCACCGGACGGATGGTCAGCGAGTAGCCGAAGACGAAGGCCAGGGCGATCGACAGGACGACGGTCGCCAGGTTGTGCCAGCCGAGCGCCGTACCGATGATCATGCCGAGGACCTCGCCGATCGCACAGCCGGTCAGGCAGTGCAGGGTGGCCGAGATCGCCTGCTGGGTGAGGGATTTCGCGGGAGCGTGCTCGTGGTGGTCCATGTCAGTTCTCCGTGCTGAAGCGGCGCAGCCGCAGGCTGTTGCTGACGACGAAGACCGAGCTGAACGCCATCGCCGCACCGGCGAGCATCGGGTTCAGCAGGCCGGCCGCGGCCAGCGGCAGGGCCGCGATGTTGTAGGCGAAGGCCCAGAACAGGTTGCCCTTGATCGTGCCGAGGGTGCGCCGGGCCAGCCGGATCGCGTCCGCGGCCGAGCGCAGGTCGCCGCGGACCAGCGTCAGGTCGCTCGCCTCGATCGCGACGTCGGTCCCGGTGCCCATGCTCAGCCCGAGGTCGGCCTGGGCCAGCGCCGCCGCGTCGTTGACGCCGTCGCCGACCATGGCGACCACGCGGCCCTCGCTCTGCAGCCGCTTGACCGCGTCGACCTTGTCGGCCGGCAGCACCTCGGCGATCACGTCGTCGATCCCGACCTCGGCGGCGACCTTGCGGGCGACCGCCTCGTTGTCGCCGGTCAGCAGCACCGGCTTCAGCCCGAGCGCTCGCAGCTGCTTGATCGCCTCCGCCGAGCTGGGCTTCACCGTGTCCGCGACCACCAGCACGGCGCGGGCTTTGCCGTCCCAGCCGACCGCGACCGCCGTGCTGCCCTCGGCTTCGGCGTGCTCCTTGGCGTGCGCGAGGTCGGCCGGCAGGTACTGGCTCCACTCCTCCAGCAACCGCGTCCGGCCCACCAGTACGGCGTGCCCGTCGACGATCCCCTGCACACCAAGGCCTTCCACGTTCCCGAAGTCCTCGACCGGCGGCAACTTGCCCAGCTCGTCGAAGGCGCCCCGGGCGATCGCCTGCGCGATCGGGTGCTCGCTGGAGTGCTCCAGCGCGCCCGCCAGCCGCAGTACGTCGGCCCGCTGCTCGCCCTCGGCCAGCAGCACGTCGACCAGGTCCATCCGGCCGGTGGTGACGGTCCCGGTCTTGTCCAGGACGACGGTGTCGATGCGCTGCGTCGACTCCAGCACCTCCGGGCCCTTGATCAGGATCCCGAGCTGCGCGCCGCGGCCGGTGCCGACCATCAGCGCGGTCGGCGTGGCCAGCCCGAGCGCACACGGGCAAGCGATGATCAGTACGGCGACCGCAGCCGTGAATGCCACCTCGACCGCCGACCCGTTGCCGAGCCAGAACCCGAGCGTCAGCAGCGCCAGCCCGATCACGATCGGCACGAAGATCCCCGAGATCCGGTCGGCCAGCCGCTGCACGGCCGCCTTCCCGTTCTGCGCGTCCTCGACCAGCCGCGCCATCTGCGCCAGCTGCGTGTCCGCACCGACCCGCGTCGCCCGGACGACGAGCCGCCCGCCGGCGTTCACCGTCGCGCCGACGACCGCGTCGCCCTCGCCGACCTCGACCGGGACCGACTCGCCGGTCAGCATCGACGCGTCGACCGCGCTGCTGCCGGTGACGATCACGCCGTCGGTGGCGATCTTCTCGCCGGGCCGGACGACGAACTCGTCACCCACGACCAGCTGGTCGGCCGGGATCCGCTGCTCGGTGCCGTCCCGCAGTACGGCGACGTCCTTCGCACCCAGCTCCAGCAGCGCCTTCAGCGCGGCGCCGGAGCGGCGCTTGGCGCGCGCCTCGAAGTACCGGCCGGCCAGGATGAACGTCGTCACGCCGGCCGCGACCTCGAGGTAGATCTCCTCGGCGCCGCCGCCCCGGGACGGGATCAGCGTGAACGGCATCTTCATCCCCGGCTCGCCGGCGCCACCGAGGAACAGGGCGTACAGCGACCACAGGTACGAAGCCAGCACGCCCAGCGAGATCAGCGTGTCCATCGTCGCGGCGCCGTGCTTCAGGTTGGTCCAGGCGGCCTTGTGGAACGGCCAGGCCGCCCAGGTGACGACCGGTGTGACCAGCGTCAGCGACGCCCACTGCCAGAAGTCGAACTGCAGGGCCGGGATCATGCCCAGGGCGATCACCGGTACGGCGAGCGCGATGCTCGCGTACAGCCGTTCGCGCAGGGGCTTCAGTTCGTCGGTCTCCTCGGGCGCCTCGGCCGGGGCCGACGGCAGTGCCGCGGTGTAGCCGGTGGCCTCGACGGTGGCGACCAGGTCGTCGGTGCTGACGCCGTCGGCGTACGTCACCTTGGCCTTCTCGGTGGAGTAGTTCACCGTGGCGGTGACACCGTCCATCCGGTTCAGCTTCTTCTCGACCCGGGAGGCGCAGGAGGCGCACGTCATGCCACCGATGATGAGTTCGACGGACTGCCCGGTTTCTGGGGTTGTCATGGAAGTGCCTCCTCTCAGTGGCCGTGCGGGGTGGTGTCGTGGCCGGGGGTGCTCGGCAGCGCGGTCGGCGGGACGATGGTGGTCCCGTCGGCGTCCACGGTGACCGTGAACTCGGCCGTGTGGACCGCGCCGGCGTGCTGGAAGTCCAGGAACAGCGAGTAGGTGCCGGCGGTCGGGAACGTCGTACCGAAGGTGATCCGCGGGCCGCCCTTGCCACCGGCCTCGGCGTGCTCGGCGGGGTGGTTGTGCAGGTAGGCGAGGTCGCCGCTGCGCAGCGAGACCAGGTGCCCGAAGGCGCCCAGGTAGGGCTGCAGGTCGGTGATCGGCTTGCCTCCCTTGCTGACGGTGAAGGTCAGCTCGGACTCTTTGCCGGCTTGAGGATTCCCGGCCAGCGTCACGTCGTACCCGTGGATGCTGAAGACGCTCGCGGGCTCGTTCAGCGGGACCGGGATGTAGAGGCCGGAGACGTTCACGTCCGTGCCGAGCGTGATCGGCTGGTCGTGCCCGGCCGGCTGGAAGTCGGCGTACAGGCGCCAGGTGCCGCCGGCGGTGAACCGGAACGGGATCGACCAGTTGCCCTGGGCATCCATCGTCGGGTGCACGTGGTGGAAGCCGGACAGGTCACGCCGTACGACGATCAGGTGCAGGTCCTTCTCGTGCGTCTTCGTGTACCGCGTGACCGGTTTGCCGTCCGGGCCGGTGACCGTGAAGCGCAGGGGAGTCTGCTGGTTCGGCTGGAAGAACGTGGTCGCCGGGACCAGCGTGTACCCGGCCTGGGAGACGGCGAGCCCGGGCGGCTGGGCACTCGCGTCGCCGTGCCCCTCGCCGTGCCCCGCGGCCGGCTCCATGTCGCCCATCCCGCCCTGGTCGTCGTGGGCCTGGGCGGGCTCCTGCGTGTCGGCTGCCGCGATCGGGTCGACCGCGGAACCGATCGCGAAGGCACCGGCGAAGGCCAGCGCCAGCACACCGGCGAACGCGCCGAGCCGGAGCGCGACAGCCCGGCTCATGCGGTCACGTCCGTCAGTTCGTAGCCCGCCTCGTCGACGGCCTCGCGGACGGCGCCCTCGTCCAGCGCCGACTCACTGGTCACCTGTACGGCGGACGTGCCGCCGGCGTTCAGGTCGATGCTGACGTTCTGGACGCCCGGCAGCTTGCTGAGCTCCTCGGTCACCGCGGCGGTGCAGTGCCCGCAGGTCATCCCGGAAACGGCGTACGTGGTGGTGGTCATAGTTGCTTCTCCTTGAAGAGGTTGTTTTCAGCTACGAACAAGCCGGGCGATCGCGTCGGAGGCCTCGCGGACCTTCTCCTCCGCCTCGGCGCCGCCGCGCTGGGCGGCCTCGACCACGCAGTGCGACAGGTGCTCGTCGAGCAGTTCCAGCGAGAACGACTGCAGCGCCTTCGTGGCCGCCGAGACCTGGGTCAGGATGTCGATGCAGTACTTGTCCTCCTCGACCATCCGCTGCAGCCCGCGGACCTGGCCCTCGATCCGGCGCAGCCGCTTGAGGTGGCTGGACTTCTCGCTGGTGTAGCCGTGGACGTGCTCCGGGGTGCTCTCCGGGGTGCCGGCTGGAGCGCTGGTCTCGTCGGTCATCGTGCTTCCCTTCCCTCACTGCTACCCCTAGGGGGTATCTCGACGCCTCGTAAGTTACCCCCTTGGGGTATCAGGCGCAACCCCTGGAAGATACCCCACGGGGGTAATTCGCGGCCCGCTCCCGCCGTACCGTCGTGAACGTCGTCCGGGGCTCCGGGCAATCAGTTGCATGACCGTGATCGATCACCACAGCCCGGAGGCTGACATCAGCGACAGGCCGGAGCTCGGCGGACCCGACCCAGGAGCGGAGTTCGGGCGGCTGTTCGACGAGTACGCCGTACCGCTGCACCGCTACCTGGCCCGCCGGGTCGGCGCCGACACCGCGCACGACCTGGTCAGCGAGACCTTCCTGGCGGCGTTCAAGCAGCGCGCGACCTACGACCCGGCCACGGCCGCGGTCCGGGCGTGGCTGTACGGCATCGCCACCAACCTGGCCCGCCGGCACGTCCGGCAGGAGGTCCGCGGCCTGCGGGCCACCGCCCGAGCCGGACTGCGGGAGGACGAGCACCAGCTCGGCCACGACGGGAGGGTGGCCGAGCGGGTCGACGCCTCGACGATGGCGGCCCGGATCGCGCCGGCCATCGCCGACCTGTCCGACGGGGACCGGGACGTGCTGTTCCTGACCTCCTGGGGCCAGCTCACCACCGTGGAGGTCGCCG
Organism: Kribbella sp. NPDC104740; assembly: GCF_055583505.1. NCBI lineage: Bacteria > Bacillati > Actinomycetota > Actinomycetes > Propionibacteriales > Kribbellaceae > Kribbella > Kribbella sp. NPDC104740. The sequence goes on from NZ_JBVJNV010000001.1 coordinate 754,913, forward strand.
ACGCGCTCGGCATCCCCGTCGGCACCGTGCGCTCCCGCCTGCACCGCATCCGCCGCCAGCTCCGCACCCAGACGACTTCAGACGAGGCGAACACCAATGACTGACAACAAGCTGACCGACCTGTGGTCCGAGGACGACCTGGACCGCGCGATGACCGCCCTGCACTCCGACGAGGCCGAGCCCGACCACGCCCGCCTGGCCCAGGCCCGGGCCCAGCTGATGGCCGCCGCCGGCGGCCCGCGAACGGCCCTCGGCCACCCGGTCGACCTGGCCGCCGCTTCGCACCGCGTCTCCGCCGACGCTCCGCGCCGGTCTCGCGTTTCCGCCGGTGCGAAGCGGCGGCGCTGGACCTACGCCCTGGCGGCCGCCGCGAGCGTCGCCGCGCTGGTCGGCACCGGCTTCATCGTCACCTCCGGCACCAACGGCGGGTCGGCGGAGGCGAAGAGCGAGCTCGACGCGGCGGCCGCCCACGTCACCGCGAAGGATCCGGTGGTGAAGCCGGGCCAGTACCTGCACAGCACCGCCCGGACCTGGACCCGCAACGTGTACGGCGGCAACGGCTTCGACCTCCAGGTGCTGGAGGAGAACGCCACCGAGACGTGGATCCCGGCCGACCGGAAGGCCGAGTGGGTGCTGCGCACGACCCAGACCGGCCGGCACCAGTGGGTGGTCGGGTCGGAGGCCGAGGCGCGCAAGCACGGCATCACGTTCCCGAAGAAGACGGACATCCAGCGCGCAGACTGCGGCGCCTTCTACGGCGGCGGCTGCGCCACGGCCGGCAGCTGGGCCAACCCGACGCCGGAGTGGATCGCCGGGCTGCCGACCGACCCGAAGGCGCTCTACGAGCGGCTGAAGAAGGATGCCCCCGGCAACTCGCGCGGCGAGACGGAGCTGCTGGTCTACGCCCAGGACGCGCTGCGGACCGGGCTGCTGCCGGCCGACGTACGGGCCCGGCTCTACCGGGCGCTCGGGTACCTGAAGAACCTCGAGATCTCCGACCGGGCGGCCAACCTGGACGGCAAGATCGGCATCGCCTACGGCAGCGACGACGGCAAGAGCCGCGAGGAGATCATCGTCGACCCGAAGACCGGTGCCTACATCGGATCCCGGGAGGTCGACACCGACGGCAAGGGCAAGGGTGACGTGATCACCTTCACCTCGGTCAGCGCGAACGTCGCCGACACGGCCCCCCGGCGCTGATAGAACGTTCCAACCGTGCGCCCACCCAACCAAACTGGTTGGGTGGGCGTCTCACAGCGCAACGGAACCGGTCCACTGCGGGCCGTGAGCAACTTCAGAGAGGTGACATGACGGACCTGGCGATCAGTACGCGAGGGCTGCGGAAGACGTACCGCACCCGGCGGGGGAAGCGGGTGGTCGCGGTCCAGGGGCTCGACCTGGACGTGCCCGTCGGTGGCGTGCACGGCTTCCTCGGGCCGAACGGATCCGGTAAGACGACCTCGATCCGGATGCTGCTCGGGCTGATCCGGGCCGACGCCGGCGCGATGGCGCTGTTCGGCCGGCCGGTCCCCGAGCACCTGCCCGAGGTGGTCTCCCGGGTCGGCGCGATCGTCGAGTCGCCGAAGTTCTTCCCGGCCTTCACCGGCCGCAAGAACCTGGAGCTGCTGGCCGACGCGATCGGCGCGCCGCGCAGCCGGGTCGGCGAGGTGCTCGAGGAGACCTCGCTCGGCGAGCGCGGCAAGGACCGGTTCAAGACGTACTCGCTGGGCATGAAGCAGCGGCTGGCGATCGCCGCGACGCTGCTCAAGGAGCCCGACCTGCTGATCTTCGACGAGCCGACCAACGGGCTCGACCCGGCCGGCATCCGGGAGATCCGCGAGACGATGCGCTCGCTCGGCGACCAGGGCCGTACGGTCCTGGTCAGCAGCCACATCCTGGCCGAGGTCGAGCAGGTCGCCGACACGGTCTCGATCATCGGTCACGGCCGGCTGCTCGCCTCGGGCTCGGTGGCCGAGGTGATCGGCAGCACCGGCAAGTCGACGGTGAAGGTTGCGATCGGCAACCAGGAGGCGGCGACCGCGGTCCTGACCGCGGGCGGGCTGACGGTCCGGGCCGAAGGCAACTACCTGTTCGTCGACGGCGCCGACGACCCGGCCGACATCACCCGGCGGCTGGCCCAGCGCGAGCTGTACGTCGCCGAGCTGGTGCCGGTCCGCGCCGACCTGGAGTCGGTGTTCCTCGAGCTGACGGCCGACGAAGGCCTGGCCGCCGGCGACCCGACCACGGGAGGCAAGCAGTGATCCGCCTGACGGGAGTCGAGCTGCGCCGCCTGGTCGCACGCCGGCTGGTGATGCTCGGGGTGGTCGCCGTCCTCGGCGTCACGGTGCTGATGCTGGTCGCGACCTGGTGGAACTCACGCCCGCTGTCGGCCGCGGAGCAGCAGCAGAACAAGGTCCAGTTCGAGATGGCCCACGCCGACTGGGTCAAGAACCACGAGAAGTACGACCAGGAGTGCCGCGACAGCTACGCCTCGACGCCCGACCCGAAGCCGTCGGTCGAGGAGATGTGCACCTACCTCGAGCCGACCATCGACCAGTGGGGCAAGCCGCAGACGGTCTTCACCGAGACGATGCCGGGGCTGCTGCAGGGGTCGTCGTACCTGCTGGCCTTCGCCGCGTTCCTGATCGGGGCGAGTTTCGTCGGCGCCGAGTTCAGCAGCGGCTCGATCGGGAACTGGCTGACCTTCGAGCCACGCCGGCTGCGGGTCTACGCGAGCAAGCTCAGCGGCGTCGCGATCGGGATGATCCCGGTCGGCGTGGTGACGCTGGCGCTGCTGCTCGCCGGGACGTACCTGATCGTCGCGCAGATGGGGTCGACCGCGGGGACCACCGGCAAGGTCTGGGGGAACCTGATCGAGACCTCCGGCCGGGCGGTGGTGGTCGCGGCCGTCGCGGGCGCGCTCGGCGGCGTACTGGCGTTGCTGCTGCGGCACACGGCCGCCGCGATCGGCGTCATCATGGGGTACGCCGTCCTGGTCGAGGGCGTCTTCGGCAGCGTGCTGCAGTCGGTGCAGCCGTGGCTGGTCCGGCTCAACTTCGACGCCTGGGTCCTGCACGGGACGACGTACTACGTGCAGAAGTGCACCACCGCGAAGGACGGCTCGTACAACTGCGAGATGGTGGAGAAGTCGCTCAGCTTCGAGCACGGCGCCTGGTACCTGGGCATCGGCGCGGTCGTGCTGGTCGCGTTCGGTGCGCTGGTCTTCAACCGGCGCGACGTCACCTGAGCCGCGCGGCGGACAACGAGAACGCCGGCCCCGGGAACCCGGGGCCGGCGTTTCGGCGTACTGGCGTGACGGTCAGGCCGTCAGGCGCTCCTCCGTCGAGGCGGAGAACAGGTGCAGCTTGTCCGGCTGCGCCGCCAGGTGCACGATCGAGCCCTTCTCGACCTGCATCCGGGCGTCGATCCGGGCCACGATCTGCTGGTGGTTGCCGTCGTGCTCGGCGGTCCCGTACAGGAACGCGTCGGCGCCCAGCTCCTCGATCACGGCGACCTTGACCGGCAGGCCGGTGTCGGCGACCTTGAAGGCCTCCGGCCGGACACCCAGCGTCAGGGTCTTGTCGTTGCCGGCCTTGGCCAGGATGCTGCGCTCGACCGGGACGGTGTAGTCACCGAGCTTGGCGCCGCCCTCGGCCAGGTCGGCCTCGAGCAGGTTCATCGCGGGCGAGCCGATGAAGCCGGCGACGAACTTGTTCTTCGGGTTGTCGTACAGGTTCAGCGGGGTGTCGACCTGCTGGAGCAGACCGTCCTTGAGCACCGCGACCCGGTCGCCCATCGTCATGGCCTCGACCTGGTCGTGGGTGACGTAGACGGTCGTGACGCCGAGACGCTGCTGCAGCTCGGCGATCTGCGTACGGGTCTGCACCCGCAGCTTGGCGTCGAGGTTCGACAGCGGCTCGTCCATCAGGAAGACCTGCGGGTTACGCACGATCGCGCGGCCCATCGCGACACGCTGACGCTGACCACCGGACAGGGCCTTCGGCTTGCGGTCCAGGTACTCCTCGAGACCGAGCAGCTTGGCGGCCTCCTGGACGCGCTTGGCACGGTCCTCCTTGGAGACACCCTGCATCTTCAGCGCGAAGCCCATGTTGTCGGCGACCGACATGTGCGGGTAGAGCGCGTAGTTCTGGAAGACCATCGCGATGTCGCGCTCTTTCGGCGGCCGGTGCGTGACGTCGCGGTCGCCGATGTAGATGGAGCCCTCGTTGACCTCTTCGAGGCCGGCGAGCATCCGCAGCGAGGTGGACTTACCGCAACCCGACGGGCCGACGAGCACCATGAACTCGCCGTCCTCGATCTCGAGGTTGAGCTTGTCGACGGCGGGCTTGTCGGAGCCGGGGTAGACCCGGGTCGCCGCCTTGAAAGACACAGTGGCCATGATTGTTCAATCCCTTCACCGGCAGGAACGTGCCGGACGATCCGTAGTAAAGGCCCCCGGGCGGGGGTCCGCCCATCCTCACCTGTGCGGCTGCTCCTGACAAGGTTTACGGCAGAAGAGGTGTGCACACTGTTCACCTTCTGGACAGGTCTGCGCAGTCGGAGTCTGCAAGATCTTGCAGGTTCTTGCTGCAAGGTGCAGGCCGGGTCGGTAGGGTGACCGGTCGTGAGCAGCAGAGCGAGGCTGGCGGACATCGCGGCCAAGGCGGGGGTCAGCGAAGCGACGGTGTCCCGGGTCCTGAACGGCAAACCCGGCGTGGCCGAGGAGACCAGGCAGTCGGTCCTGACGGCGCTCGACGTACTGGGCTTCGAACGCCCGACCCGGCTGCGCCGCCGCTCGGCCGGCCTGATCGGCCTGGTGATGCCGGAGCTGATCAACCCGATCTTCCCGGCCTTCGCCCAGGTGATCGAGTCGGCGCTGTCGCAGCGCGGTTTCACGCCGGTCCTGTGCACCCAGTCGCCATCGGGTGCGAGCGAGGACGAGTACGTCGAGATGCTGCTGGAGCGTGGCGTCTCCGGCATCATCTTCGTCTCCGGCCTGCACGCCGACACCGGCGCCGACCACGCCCGCTACCAGGCCCTGGTCGACCGCAACCTCCCCGTCGTCTTCGTCAACGGCTGGCTCCCCGGCGTCGGCGCCCCCTTCATCAGCTCCGACGAGTACGCCGCCACCGAACTCGCCGTCGCCCACCTGGTCGCCCTCGGCCACCGCCGCATCGGCTTCACCTCGGGCCCCGAACGCTTCATCGTCGTCCAGCGCAAACTCGCCGGCTTCCGCACCGCCCTGAAAGCCCAGCTCTCCCTGTCCGACGACGAGATCGACAACCTCGTCGAGCTCAGCGTCTTCGGCGTCGAAGGCGGCCAAGCCGCCGCCCAACGCCTCCTCGACACCGGCTGCACCGCCGTCATCTGCGGCTCCGACATGATGGCCCTCGGCGTCATCCGAGCCGCCCGCCAACGCGGCCTGGCGGTCCCCACCGACCTCTCGGTCGTCGGCTACGACGACGCCCCCATGATGGAGTTCACCGACCCACCGATGACCACAGTCCGCCAACCCGTCCAGGCGATGGCGCTGGCAGCCGTCCAATCCCTCCTCGACGAGGTCCGCGGCCACTCGACTCCCCGCACGGAGTTCCTCTTCCGGCCCGAGCTCGTCGTCCGCAACAGCACGGGGCCTGCTCGCACGTAAAAGAGGTACGGACGCGCCGTGGGGCGGGCGGGGCGTCCGTACCTCTGGGGGAGTGCTCCGGCTCGGAACCGTCCCCTGCCGGGCGGTTCCGAGACGGAGGTCGGGGGTTACTGCTGGGCGAAGCCGTTGGCCCAGAGCTGGTTGACTCGGGAGCGCTCGTTGGCGTCGGGGTTGGGGTTGGTGCAGGACGGGCCGGGGCCGCCGCCGGACATCAGTTCGCTGCACGGGCCCGAGTAGTGGTCGGGGAGGCCGAGGACGTGGCCGGTTTCGTGGGCGGTGATGCGGAGCGGGTCGTACTGCTGGGCCTGGGCGTAGTCCAGGAAGATGTAGCCGCTGCCGTGGCCGTCGGTGGAGGCGTAGGAGCCGCGCGGGTCGTTGCCCTCGGTGTAGTAGAAGTCGTAGTTGCTGCCCTCGACGAGGGTGACGTTGCTGACCGAGGAGTTCCAGATCTGCGTGCTGGACGAGATCAGGGACGCGAAGGTCGGCGCGTCCACGGCGTACGTGACGGTGACCGCGGCGAGCTTGTTGCCGGCCTTGGCCTGCTTGGCCTTGGCGGACTTCATCACGGCCTCGTAGAACGCCTTGGTGGCGGCGGCGTCCTGCGGCGAACCGGTGTACGCGGCGATCGAGGACGGCGTGCTGGTGGTCGGGGCGGGCGCCGACTGCGCGGGGGCGGCGGCGAAGGCGGGGACGGCCAGGGCCGCGGCGGCCAGACCGGCCAGCGAACTCAGGATACGGCGATGCGACATGGGAGGGCCTCACTCCGGATCTGTGGCGGAAAGCGACCAGCGGATCACTGATCGCTACAGACCGGGATGTTGCCAAGCCGGAAGAGAATCCACACCAGATCGGGAAAAAGTCGGGGGTTAACCCTCGTTCACCGTCACGGGTTCTATGACTGTCATAACCGGCCGCCTATGCCGGGAACGGATTCCGGACGGAATGGTTGCTACTCGCCCGGAATGCCGACGTTCAGGATCCGGGCGCCCGGACCGCGTTCGGCGAGCCGGTCGGACTTGTTGTACAGGTTGCAGCGCTGCAGGCTCAGGCAGCCGCAGCCGATGCAGCCGTCGAGGTCGTCGCGCAGGCGCTCCAGCTCGGCGATCCGCTGGTCGAGACGGCCGCGCCACGACTTGGACAGCCGGCTCCAGTCCGCGCGGGTGGGCGTGCGGTCGTCGGGCAGCGAGTCCAGCGCCTGCTTGATCTCGGACAGCGCCAGGCCGACCCGCTGGGCGGCCTGGACGAACGCGACGCGGCGCAGTGTGCTGCGCTGGTACTGGCGCTGGTTGCCCGACGTCCGGCGCGAGCTGATCAGGCCCTGGTCCTCGTAGAACCGCAGCGCGGACGCGGCGACGCCGGAGCGCCCGGCGATCTCGCCGATCGAGAGCCAGTGGTCCTTGCTGGGAACGTTCTCCTGCGCCATACCCTCACCCTAGGAGACCCACTCAAGACTTGAAGTTCCCTTGAGCGTTCCCGGCCGGTACGGCGGCCGCCCGCGCGGGTGGTCGCTGTGGGTGGTCAAGCGGGCCGGCCGGACAGGGTATACTTCTTGACGTCGGTGCGCGCGTCGCGTCACCAGAGCATTTCCCAGGCGCTCCGACCCGTCGGTTTCAGCAACCCGCTGAAGATGATCCGGCGACATGGGTGCAACGCGATAGCACCCGCAGGTCGATGCCTAGTCTCCTGCCAGCACCACGATCCGGCCACGGAAAAATGTGGCCGGCGTTTGCGTGTGGGCGTGATCCGGCATCGGGCCGTGACGTTGAGAGAGAGATTGCGTGTCCCAGCACCACCAGGACCAGTTTGTCCCGAACGACGGCGCCGACGCCGGTGATCGGGTGAAGAAGCCGCGCCACAAGAAGTTCCAGACCCAGTCGTACGGCGAGCGGATGGCCGCGGGCGAGGTCGCCCGGAACACCGCCTCCGCCGCGAACCGCGGCGAGGTCCGCGACGACACCCGCCTCGAGCGCCGGGGTGGACCCAGCCAGTACTCCGACCGTGGTTCCCGCGACGGCGGCAACGACCGCAAGTACGGCGAGCGCGGCACCCGAGGCAGCGGCAGCAGCTACCGCGGCACCGACAACCGGGGCAGCGACAACCGCGGCGGCAACGGCGGCTTCCGCCGCGACGACCGTCCGGTGAAGGGCTACCGCTCGGAGCAGCGCACCGAGCGCCCGCAGTACAACCGCGACGACCGTCCGCAGTACAACCGGGACGACCGCCCGCAGTCGCAGTACAACCGCGGCGACCGTACCGACCGGCCGCAGTTCAACCGTGACGAGAAGCCGCGTTACAACCGCGACGACCGTCCGCAGTACAACCGCGGCGAGCGCACCGACCGGCCGCAGTTCAACCGCGACGACAAGCCGCGCTACAACCGCGAGGACCGTCCGCAGTACAACCGCGACGACAAGCCGCGCTACAACCGCGACGACCGTCCGCAGTACAACCGCGGCGAGCGCACCGACCGGCCGCAGTACAACCGGACCGAGCGTCCGTCGTACGAGCGCACCGAGCGGGTCGAGCGCCCGGTCGTCGAGCAGCAGCCGGTCGATCTCGGGACGGTTGCGGAGGGCAATGAGTTCGCCGCCCTCGGCCTCGCGCCCCGGCTGGTGCAGCGGCTCGCCCGCGAGGGCATCGACAAGCCGTTCCCGATCCAGGCCGCGACCATCCCGGACGCGCTGGCCGGCAAGGACGTGCTCGGCCGCGGTCAGACCGGTTCCGGCAAGACCCTCGGCTTCGGGCTCCCGACGCTGATGCGGCTGGCCGGTGGCCACACCGAGTCGCGCCGCCCGCGCGGGATGATCCTGGTCCCGACCCGCGAGCTCGCGATGCAGGTGCACGACGCGCTCGAGCCGCTGGCCCACGTGATGAACGTGTCGGTCAAGCTGATCGCCGGTGGCCTGCCCTACCCGAAGCAGATCGACGCGCTCCGGCGCGGGGTCGACCTGCTGATCGCCACCCCCGGCCGGCTGATCGACCTGTGCGAGCAGGGCGCCGCCGACCTGGGCGCGGTCGAGGTCGCGGTCCTCGACGAGGCCGACCACATGTGCGACATGGGCTTCATGCCGGCCGTCACCACGCTGCTGGACATGACGCCGCCGGAGGGTCAGCGGCTGCTGTTCTCGGCGACGCTGGACAACGACGTCGACACCATCGTGAAGACCTACCTGAAGGACCCGGTCACGCACTCGACCGAGTCCGGCCAGGCCACCGTCACCACGATGGAGCACCACCTGCTGGTCATCGAGCCGGGTCACAAGCAGTCGCTGACGGCCGAGCTGGCCAGCCGCGACGGCCGCACCATCGTGTTCGTCCGGACCAAGCTGGGCGCCGACCGTGTCGCCACCCAGCTGCGCGACCGCGGCGTGATGGCGGCGGCGCTGCACGGCGGCCTGACCCAGGGCGCCCGGAACCGGACGCTCGACCAGTTCAAGGACGGTTCCGTCCCGGTGCTGGTGGCCACCGACGTCGCGGCCCGCGGCATCCACGTCGACGACGTCGGCCTGGTCGTCCAGGCGGACCCGCCGGCCGAGCACAAGGACTACCTGCACCGCGCGGGCCGTACGGCGCGCGCCGGCGGCAAGGGTGCCGTCGTCACCCTGGTGCTCCCGCACCAGCGGCGCGGCATGATCCGGCTGGCCGAGTCGGCCGGTGTCGCCACCGAGCCGGTGAAGGCGCGTCCGGGTGACGAGCTGGTGACCGAGCTGACCGGCGGTAGCAAGCCGTCCGGGTACCCGGTGAAGCTGCCCGAGCCGAAGCCGAAGCGCTTCGGCAACAAGGGCGGCGGCAAGCGGTACGGCAGCAGCCGTCCGGGCGGCCGCAGCTTCGAGGGTCGCGGCGGCGAGCGCGGCGGCCGTCGTCCGGAGCGCAAGTCCTTCCAGCGCTGAGCTAGAAGTAGAGGGCCCGTTTCTCCTGCAGCAGCAGGGGAAGCGGGCCCTTTCACTTGTCCAGCAGGCTCCACAGCCGGGCGATCACGGTCGCGATCTCTTCCTCGTCGAGCGAGACCAGCTCGAGCATCAGCTCACCCGCGTCCTGCCGGTCGGCCATCACGTAGATCGGCGGCGTACCGGCCTCCAGCTCGCGGACGAGCCCCGGCGCGTCGTCGACCTTGAGCAGCGCCCGCGACAGCGGCAGCGCCGTCGGGTCGGGCACGATCTCCGCGACCACCCCCGGGATCTCACTGGCTGCAGCGACGAAACCGGTCACCTTCGTGGCCTGATCGGCGGCCCACTTGGCCCGGTCCATCGCCTGCCACTCCTCCAGAGCAGCCAGTACGCCGACCACCGCTTCCTTCGACGGCTTCATCCCACGGCCGATTCCGTTGCCCTGGGCCCGTACTGCCTGGACGAGACGCCGCGACCCGGCAACCAATCCCGCGGTCGGCGACCCGAGGTACTTCTGCCCGCTGATCAGCACCAGGTCCGCGCCGGTCGCCAGCAGGTCCGCCGTCCGCGGGAACTGCCCGGCGCCGTCGATGATCGCCGGTACGCCGCGACGGTGCGCGGCGCGGACCGCCGCGGTCAGGTCGAGCGGCTCGCCGGAGGTGAGCCGGGACGAGACGAGGATCAGGCAGGTGACGTCCGGACCGTCGAGCTCCTCGTCCAGATCGTCAAGCCCACAACGGTTTTCGTCGCCCGCGAGGGTCACCTGCGCGCCGGCCAGCCGGATCGCCTGCAGGTTGGACTGGCCGTAGTCGATGACGTGGTTCGCCGGCAGCACGACGCGGTTGTGCATGTCGCGGGCGTCCGGCAGCGCGGCGATCCGGCGCGGGTCGGCACCGGCCATGCAGGCGGCGACGGCGAGGGTGATCGCGGCCGACGTACAGTGCACGACGGCTCCGGCCTGGGCGCCGGTCGCGTGCGCGATCGCGTCGCTGGCCCGGTCGCCGAGCTCGTCCATCACGAAGAACTCGGGCAGCGCCTCCGCGACCGCGCCGGCGACCGCGGCAGAGCTCCTGGAGACTCCCAGCGGCGTGTACGTCCCACGCGCGTTGACCACCACACTCAACCGGTGCCGCTCATGGATACTCATGATTTGATCACATTAGTGGTCACGCACCGTCAATGGCGAGACCCAATCGAGTGCTGTCGTTGCCAGTGGCGTGAACTACCTGAGACGCAAGTGAAAAGGCCGCTCTTCTCACGCGGCCAGGGCGAGCAGGTGATCGACGAACGCCTCGAGCACCCGGACGGCGGCCTCGGTGTCGCGGTCGACGAGCCAGCCGAGCGTGACGCCGTCGGTGATCGCGAGTGTCATCCGGGCGAGCTGACCGGCCGGAACCGGCCAAGTGACGGCGCAGGCGACGGAGATCTCGGCGAGGATCTGCTCGATGCCGGCCAGCTGCGACTCACGCTGCTCGCGGGCGAGCGGTTCGGTGTCGGCGTTGCGGAGCGCCCAGCTGGTCAGCTCGTAGGTGAGGAGCTGCGCGTCGGGGGTCTCCTCGACGAGTTTCCAGAAGCCGACGAAGGCGTTGCGGACGCTGGAGGCGAGGTCGGCGCCGGGGACGATCGCGGTCCGGGCGGCCTGGACCTGGGCGTCGGCGATCACCCGGATCACCTCGTGCAGCAGCTCTTCCTTGGACCGGAAGCAGTAGTGCACGACCCCGACCGAGATCCCCAGCTCCTGGGCGATCCGGCGGGTGGTCGTCGCGGCCAGACCTTCCCGGGTGGCGACCTGGATCGCCGCCTGGACCAGCTCGGTACGGCGGACGTCGGCGGGCACGCGCGGCATCGGACTCCTCTCGACCAGCTCTCACAGTAAGCGCATCAGGTCAAGCGTCCAAGACTCTTGACCTGATGCTACTAGTGAGTCATCGTCAGTTTTCAGACATTCCCCTGCCGTCATCGCTCGCCCCCGAGTCTTGAGGGAGGACCCGTGCCGACCCGCCCAGCACGTCGTACCGTCGCCGTCGTACTCAGTGTTTCCGCTCTTGTCGTCGCAGGACTGCCAACTCAAGCCAAGGCTCAGCCCCAAGCGGCGCCGCCCACCGACTACTGCGTCGGGCAGTGCGCCGACATCGTGCCGCCCGGGCAGAACGGCAACGCGACCTTCACGGATCTCCTGCTGTTCAAGGGATTCGGCGTCCGCCCCGCGCACTTCAGCGACACCGTGAAGCCCTACGAGAAGCTGGTCTGGAACTCGCAGGGGATGACCGACGACAAGCTCGCGCCGTACTTCGACGACGCGTCGTTCGGCGTGAAAGCCGGCGACGTCGCCAGCACCTTCAAGCCGCGGTCCGACGTGACGATCGTGCGCGACAAGTCCCGCGGCATCCCGCACATCACCGGGACCACCCGCGCGGGCACCATGTTCGGCGCCGGGTACGCCGGTGCGCAGGACCGGCTGTTCGTGATGGATGTCTTCCGGCACCTCGGCCGCGGCCAACTCACCCCGTTCGCGGGCGGCGCCGCCGGGAACCGGCAGTTCGAGCAGGAGTTCTGGCGGACAGCGCCGTACACCGAGGCCGATCTGCAGAAGCAGTACGACGACGCCGACGAGCGCTACGGCGCCGACGGCGTGAAGATGCAGCAGGACATCCAGGCATGGGTCGACGGCGTCAACAACTACATCGACACGGTCGGCATCGCCTACCCCGGCGAGTACGTCGCGCTCGGCCTGACCTGGCCGACCCCGCGCTGGAAGGTCACCGACGTGGTCGCGACCGCCGCGGTTGTGGCCGGCATCTTCGGCACTGGGGGCGGCGGCGAGATGGCCTCCGCGCTCGCGCTGCTGGAGGCACAGGCCAAGTACGGCGTTGCCCAGGGCACCAAGGTCTGGGAGTCGTTCCGCTCCCAGAACGACCCGGAGGCGAACACCACCGTCCACAACGGCGCCACGTTCCCGTACGGCACCACCGGCCCGAACCCAGCCGGTCGCGCGATGCCCGACCGCGGCTCGGTCACCGAGGAGCCGCTCGTCGTCGACCAGACCGGCTCGGCCGGAGTCACCAAGCGGCTGCAGCCCAAGAGCAGCGTGAAACCCCCGAACAAGGCCCAGGGCAAGGAGTCCCTGAAGGGTATCTTCGACGGCGGCGTCTTCCCCGAGGGCTTCGGCCCGAAGGGCATGTCCAACGCGCTGATGGTCTCCGGCGCGCACACCGAGAGCGGCAACCCGATCGCGGTCTACGGCCCGCAGACGTCGTACTTCGCCCCGCAGCTCCTGATGCGCCAAGAGCTCCAGGGGCCGGGCGTCAGCTCACGCGGAGTCGCCTTCGCCGGGCTGAACTTCTACACCCTGATCGGTCGCGGCGCGGACTACTCGTGGAGCGCGACCAGCGCCGGCCAGGACATCACCGACACGTACGCCGTACCGCTCTGCGAGCCCGACGGCAGCACCCCGACCAAGGCCTCCACCCACTACCTCTTCCGCTCCACCTGTACGCCGATCGAGAAGCTCGAGCGCCACAACGCCTGGTACTCGAGCCTCGGTTCCTCGGAGCCGGCCGGTTCGTACACGCTGGTCGCGCAGCGCACGAAGTACGGGATCGTCAGCCATCGCGGCACGATCGCGGGCAAGCCGGTGCTGTTCACGAAGAACCGGTCGACGTACGGCAACGAGGCCGGCTCCGCGCTCGGGTTCATGCTGTTCAACGACCCGGACCGCGTCCACAACGCCCAGGAGTTCCAGGCTGCCGCGACGAACATCGGCTACACGTTCAACTGGTTCTACGCCGACAAGACCGACATCGCGTACTTCAACTCCGGCGACAACCCGGTCCGCGCGGCCGGCGCCGATCCGAACCTGCCGACCTGGAGCAGCTACGAGTGGCAGGGCTGGAACCCGGACACCAACCGCGCGTCGTACACACCGCCGAACCAGCACCCGCAGGTCGTCAACCAGGACTACCTGACCAGCTGGAACAACAAGCAGGCGCCGGGATTCTCGGCCGCCGACGGCAACTTCGGTTACAACTCGGTTTACCGCAGCCAGCCACTCGACGACCGGATCAAGACGGTGATCGACGGCGGCCAGAAGTTCACCCGCGGCAAGCTCGTCGAGGCGATGGAGGACGCCGCGACCGTCGACCTGCGCGCCGACCAGGTGCTGCCGTACCTGCTCCGGGTCCTGAAGAGCGCGCCGGTCACCGACCCGGTCGTCGCCGACGCGATCGCCAAGCTGACCGCCTGGCAGGCCGCCGGCAGTCACCGCAAGACGCCGAACGAAGCGTCCAAGACCTACGACCACGCGGACGCGATCCGCATCCTCGACGCCTGGTGGCCGCTGCTCGTCCCGGCCCAGTTCCGGACCGGGCTCGGACCCGACCTGTACGACGCCCTGGTGCACACCCAGAAGATCGACGAGCGGCCGAGCGCGCAGGGATCGGCGTTCCAGAACGGCTGGTGGGGATTCGTCCAGCGCGACCTGCGCAAGGTGCTCGGCGACCCGGTCGCGACGCCGCAGCCGGTCACGTACTGCGGCGGCGGCTCGCTGAGCACGTGCCGGACCATGCTCGCCGACGCGCTGAAGGCGGCCGTTCAGGTGCCCGCGGCAACGACGTACCCGGCGACGACGGACTGCGCGGCCGGCGACCAGTTCTGCGCCGACCAGATCGTGCACCAGCCGATGGGCGGCATCACGCAGGACCGGATGGCGTGGGTCAACCGGCCGACGTACCAGCAGGTGGTCGAGTTCCCGGCCCGGCGCGGGGACGACGTCAGCAACCAGGCGCTCGGCAAGACGGCGACCGCGAGCAGCCACGAGACCGGGCTGTTCAACTCGCCGCCGGCCAAGGCCGTCGACGGCGATCTCGGGACGCGCTGGGCGAGCAACTGGTCCGACCCGCAGTGGCTCAAGATCGACCTCGGCAGCGAGCAGCCGGTACGCCGGGTGGTGCTGCGCTGGGAGTCGGCGTACGCCAAGGCGTACCGGGTGGAGGTGTCGCGCGACAACGTGAACTGGACGCAGGTCTTTGCCACCAGCAACGGCGACGGCGGCGCCGACGTGGTCCGGTTCGCGGCGGCCACGGCGCGGTACGTGCGGGTGACCGGGACGCGGCGGGCGACGTCGTACGGGTACTCGCTGTACGAGGCGCAGGTCTACCGGCAATGAGTCGACCGTGCCTGCGAGGATGAGGGTATGAACCAGAACTTCCCCCCTCAGCACCCGAACCAGCCGCCGTACCCGCCGCAGCAGGGGTACCAGCAGGGACCCCCGCCGGGGTACCAGCCCCCGCCGCCCGGGTACCAGCAGGGGCCGCCTCCGGGGTACCAGCAGGGCCCGCCGCCTGGCTACGGCCAGGCGCCGGGTCAGTACCAGCCGACGCAGCAGTCGAACGTGCCGCACGTGGCGCCGGCCGGTTCGCCGTACCCGGTGCTGGTGTCGACGATGAACGACCTGCCCGGCTACACCGCAGAGAAGGTGTTCGGCGAGGTGTTCGGGCTGACCGTGCGCAGCCGCGACTTCGGGTCGAACTTCACCGCCAGCTTCCGGTCGCTGGGTGGCGGCGAGGTGCCGGAGTACACCCAGATGCTGGCCGAGTCGCGGCACGTCGCGGTGATGCGGATGTGCCAGATGGCCCAGCAGATGGGCGCGAACGCGATCCTCGCGATGCGCTTCGACTGCAACGAGATCGCCCAGACGATGAGCGAGGTGGCCGCCTACGGCACCGCGGTGATCGTCCGGCCCATCGAGGCGCCGCGTCCGCAGGACACGGCGCCGGACGAGGATGATGCTGATGACGGTGGAACTGCCTGACTTCGGTCCGGACTTCCGGTGGGGAGTCTCGACCTCGGCGTACCAGATCGAGGGGGCCGCGACCGAGGGTGGTCGCGGTCCGTCGGTCT
Organism: Kribbella sp. NPDC104740; assembly: GCF_055583505.1. Taxonomy (NCBI): domain Bacteria; kingdom Bacillati; phylum Actinomycetota; class Actinomycetes; order Propionibacteriales; family Kribbellaceae; genus Kribbella; species Kribbella sp. NPDC104740. Next base: position 770,345 of record NZ_JBVJNV010000001.1, read on the forward strand.
GGGACACGTTCTGCGCCGAGCCGGGCCGCGTGCTCGGCGGCGAGACCGGCGCCGTGGCCTGCGACCACTACCACCGGTACGCCGAGGACGTCGCGCTGATGCGGTCCTTGGGGGTGGACACCTACCGGTTCTCGTTCTCCTGGTCGCGGATCCAGCCCGACGGCCGCGGCGCGGTGAATGCCGAGGGCCTCGGGTTCTACGACCGGCTGGTCGACGAGCTGCTGGAGGCGGGTATCCGGCCGGCGCCGACGCTGTTCCACTGGGACACTCCGCAGCCGCTGGAGGATGCCGGCGGGTGGGTGCAGCGGGACATCACTTCGCGGTTCGCCGACTACGCGGCGCTGCTGGCGGCACGGTTCGCGGATCGGGTGCCGCAGTGGATGACGATCAACGAGCCGGTCGTGCTGACGATGATGGGGTACGCCGTGGGCGCGCACGCGCCGGGGCGCGCGCTCGGGTTCGAGGCGCTGCCGGTGGCGCATCATCAGCTGCTGGCGCACGGGCTCGCCGTCCAGGCGTTGCGGGCCGGGGGAGCTGCTGAGATCGGGATCGCGAGCAACCACGCGCCGGTCTGGGCCGCGAGCGAGGCGGCTGAGGATGTCGAGGCAGCAGCGCTCTACGACACCTTGATCAACTGGCTCTTCGCCGACCCGATCCTGCTCGGGCGCTACCCCGAGGGCTTCGCCGAGGCGATGCCCGGCCCGGTCGCGGAGGACCTCGCGGTGATCTCGACACCGCTCGACTTCTTCGGGCTCAACCACTACGCGCCGACCCTCGTCGGCGCGCCCTCCGGTTCCGCGGACGTCGGCGCGACCGACGGCATCCCGCTCCCGCCGGGCCTGCCCTTCGAGCCGCGCAAGCTGGTTGGCTACCCCGAGACCGACTTCGGCTGGCCGGTGGTCCCGGAGGCGTTCACCGAGATCCTGCAGGTCCTGCAAGACCGGTACGGCGACCGCCTGCCGCCCGTCTACATCACCGAGAACGGCTGCTCGGACGCTGCCGTCGACGACCAGGCGCGGATCATGTATCTCGACGGCTATCTGCGCGCTCTGAAGACCGCGATCGACAAGGGCATCGACGTCCGTGGGTACTTCCAGTGGTCCCTGCTCGACAACTTCGAGTGGGCCGCCGGGTACAGCCAACGCTTCGGGCTGGTCCACGTGGACTTCGAGACCTTGGAGCGCACCCCGAAGGCGTCGTTCGCCTGGTACCGCGACCTGATCGCCAAGAGCCGGGGATGAGTACTGCTCTAGCTGAACCTGTAGTACCTGTCCGTGGCCGGTGGACGGCCGCGGTGGTGCTGGCCAACGTCGGTGTCTTCGCGGCTTGGCTCGGCCCGATCCAGGTCCTGCTGGCTCAGCAGTCCGAAGCTGTTGCTCCGAGCAACAAAGAGTTCGTGCTCGGGTTGGTGACCGGCGTCGGCGCCGCCGTCTCGGTCGTCGCCAACCCGCTCTTCGGCGCGATCTCCGACCGGACCACCTCGCGGTTCGGCCGCCGTACGCCGTGGGTGCTGGCGGGCGGGATCGGCGGAGCGGTCGGGCTACTCGTGCTCAGCGGGTCGAACGCCGTGCTCTGGATGCTGGTCGGCTGGTGCCTGGTGCAACTGTTCGGGAACGCGCTGCTCGCGGCGATCACCGCCGCGGTCCCGGACCTCGTCCCGAGGACGCAGCGCGGCGTGGTCGGCGGCTGGGTGGCACTCGCCCAGACGCTCGGCGCGCTCGTCGGGGTCGGACTCGCCACCGTCGTCGGAGGGGTCGGCGGTGGCTACCTCGCGTGCGCGGCGTTCCTGCTCATCTCGGTCGTCCCGTACCTGCTGCGCAGCGGCGACCGCGCGATGGCCGAGCGGACGCCGCTGGTCTGGCCCGAGTTCTGGAAGGGCTTCTGGATCAGCCCGCGCCGGTACCCCGACTTCGGCTGGGCCTGGCTGACCCGCTTCCTGCTCAACCTCGGCAACGGGCTCGGCACCCTCTACCTGTTCTTCTACCTCCAGGACGCCGTCGGGTACGCCGACCCGGACGTCGGCGTACTGGTCCTGACGGCGATCTACAGCCTGTGCGTGATCCTCACCGCCGTCAGCTCCGGCGCCTGGTCGGACCGGATCGGGCGGCGCAAGGTCTTCGTCACCGGTTCGGGCATCGTGATGGCGCTCGCCGCGGTGGTGCTCGCGGTGTGGCCGACCTGGACCGGCGCGATCCTCGGCGCGATCGTTCTCGGGACCGGCTTCGGCGTGTACCTGTCGGTCGACTTCGCGCTGCTCACCGAGGTCCTGCCGAGCGCCCGCGACCGTGCCAAGGACCTCGGCGTGATCAACATCGCCAACTCGCTCCCGCAGGTCCTCGCGCCCGCGCTGGCCGCCCCGATCGTCAAGTACGCCGGTGGCTACCCGGTGCTGTACGCGCTCGCCGCCGCGGTCACGCTGCTGGGCGCCGTACTGGTCCGCCAGATCAGAGCTGTCGCTTAGTCTGGCGCCCATGCCGCTCTTCTCGTTCGAAGGCAAGTCCCCGCAGGTGCACCCCGACGCCTGGATCGCCCCGACCGCGACGCTGGTCGGCGACGTGCTCGTCGAGCAGGGTGTCTCGGTCTGGTACGGCGTGGTGATCCGCGCCGACCTGGGCCGGATCATCGTCCGCGAGGGCGCCAACGTCCAGGACAACTCGGTCCTGCACGTCGGCGGCGGCAACACCTGCGAGATCGGCCGCAACGTGACGATCGGCCACCAGTGCCTGGTCCACGACTGCACGATCGGCGAGTCGGCCCTGATCGGCAACGGCGCCATCGTCCTCGACGGCGCCGTCGTCGGCCCCCGCACGCTGATCGCCGCCGGAGCTACCGTCACCCCCGGCAGCCAGATCCCCGGCGAATCGGTGGCCCTGGGCAGCCCAGCCAAGAAGATCATCCCGCTGGAGGGCACGGCCAAGCTCTTCGTCGACCACAACGCGGCGGTCTACCACGACCTCGCCCGCCGGCATGCGGAATCGGTTGAATTGATCGAGGAGTAGCGGGTACCGGTGCGGCTCATCGTCGTACTGAGGAGTGAGTGATGAAGAAGGTTGCGTTCCTGGTCGCTGCCGAGGGGATCGAGCGGGTCGAGCTGACCGAGCCCTGGGATGCGGTGAAGGCCGCTGGGCACCAGCCGGTTCTGCTCAGCCCGGAGACCGGTGAGGTGCAGACCTTCGACCACCTCACCGCGGCCGAGAAGCGCCCGGTCGACCAGGCGGTCGGCGACGTGGCGGTCGACGACTTCGACGCGCTCGTCCTGCCGGGCGGCGTCGCCAACCCCGACGCGCTCCGGACCGACGCGACGGCGGTCGCCTTCGTGAAGGACTTCTTCACCTCCGGCAAACCCCTTGCCGCGATCTGTCACGCGCCCTGGACCCTCGTCGAGGCCGATGTGGTCCGCGGGAAGCGGCTCACCTCCTGGCCGAGCGTGCAGACCGACCTGCGCAACGCCGGTGCCGAGTGGGTCGACGAGGAGGTCGTCACCGACGGCAACCTGATCACCAGCCGCAACCCCGACGACATCCCGGCCTTCACGAAGACGTTGCTCGAGGCCCTCAAATAGCCTGCTGGTACGCCGCACTGATCAACGCGACCGCGTTCTGCGTCGACGGGTGCGGGTCCTGCCGCGGCCAGATCACCCGCACCGGCACCGGCGGCGCGTCCTTCAGCGGCAGGAAGACCACTCCCGCCCGCCCGTACTGCGTGGCCGTGCTCTCCGGCGTCACCCCGACGTAGTCGCCGGCCGAGATCAGCGCCAGCCAGTCGTCGACGTCCGCGGTGTACTCGATCCGCGGCGGCGTCCCGCTCGGCCACAGCTCGAGGCTCGTCGTACCGGTCCGCCGGTCGACGAGCACCGTCCGGCTCCGCACCTCGTCCAGCCGCACCGACCGCCGCCGCGCCCACGGGTCGTCCGCCGCCAGCACGAGCTGCCGCTGCTCGAGCCCGACCACCGTGCTCGCGTACGCCTTCTCGTCCACCGCGGTCCGTACGACGGCCAGATCGCAAGCGCCCTCCGCGAGCCCGCCGGTCGGCGTGTTGGTCCGTACGAGCAAGAGCTCGACCTCCGGGTAGAGGGCAGCCCACCGCCGCTGAAACCCCGTCGTGTGCCGCCCCAACGCCGACCACGGATGCCCGAGCCGCAGCCGCGCGTGCCCCGAGGTCGCCTCCCGCACGAGATCGTCCAGTTCGTCCAGTAGATGCCGAGCCCGTACGACGAGCTGAGCCCCCGTCGCCGTCAACGCCACGCTCCGGCTGCTCCGGTACAACACCCGCACCCCGAGCGCACGTTCCAACCCCGCCACCGCGCGAGAGACAGCGGCCTGCGAGGTCCCGAGCGCGATCGCTGCGTCGGTGAACGTCCCCGCGTCCACCACCGCGAGCAGATACCGCAGATGCCGTAGCTCCACCTCCATACGCCCAGCGTATAGATAGAACCTGAGATGCATTTTGCGCATCCGCAGACCCGGCGCATCCTGCGATCATGAGCAGCCTCCCCGCCAGGGCAGCATCTGAGCCTTCTGTTGTTTCTTCCCCGGCCGCAGCGGCCTCGCCACAGGCCACCGGGTCCGGCCGCATGCCCGCCGGGCAGTTGCGCGGGATCCTCCTCATGCTCACCAGTGGCGTCTCCAACCAGGTCGGCGCCGCAACAGCAGCTCTGGGCTTCCCCGCGCTCGGCCCAGCCGGCGTAGTAGCCATCAGACAAGCCGTAGCCGCCGTGGTCATGCTCGCCGTCGTCCGCCCGCCGCTGAAGACTTTCACCCGCCGCCAGTGGCTCCCCATCCTCGCCCTGGCCGCCGTCTACGCGACCATGAACCTCACCCTCTACACAGCCATCGACCGCATCGGCCTCGGCCTGGCGGTCACCCTCGAATTCCTCGGCCCGCTAGCAGTAGCCCTCGCGACCTCACGCCGCCGAGTGGACCTCATCTGCGCCCTCATCGCCGGCGCCGCCGTCATCGTCCTGATGCGCCCACAACCAACCACCGACTACCCCGGCATCGCCTTCGGCCTCATCGCCGCCTGCTGCTGGGCGGCGTACATCCTGCTCAACCGCACCCTCGCCACCCGCCTCCCCTCCGCCCAAGGCGCCGCAGCTGCGGCAGCGGTCTCAGCCGCCGCCTACCTCCCGGTCGCCTGCTGGATCCTCATCCAGCACACGCCGGCCCCCAAGTACCTCGCGTACGCCGCCGCGGCCGGCCTCCTGGCGTCCGCCGTCCCCTACCTCCTGGACCTGCTGACGCTCCGCCTGGTCCCCACGACGTTCTTCGGCCTCTTCATGAGCGTCAACCCACTCCTGGCCGCCGTCGCCGGCTGGCTCCTCCTCGAGCAGCGCCTGGGCCTGCTCGAGTGGGCAGCGATCACCGCGGTCATCACGGCGAACGCCACCAGCGCGCTCACTCCACGGCGTAGCTCGAGATCGTGACGCCCGACGGCGTCGTCCGCGAGACCTCCAGCCGCAACGACAGCGGCTCCGGCAGCTCCCCGAACATCTTCTTCCCGGTACCGAGCACCAGCGGGAACGTCAGCAGGTGCAGCTCGTCCACCAACCCGTGAGCGAACAGCGTCCCCAGCAGATCAGCGCTCCCGAAGACCACCAGCTCCTCCGGAATCTCCCGCACAGCAGCGACGAGATCCGGCCCGAGCAGCACCGAGTTGTTCCACTCCACCGACGTCAACGTCCGCGACGCGACGTACTTCGGAATCCGGTTCAGCGCCGCCACGGCGGGGTCGCTTTGATCAGCGGGCCCCCACACCGAGGCGAACGTCTCGTACGTCTTCCGCCCCAGCAGCAACCCGCCGGCAGCCAGCGTCGCTCCCTGCATGAACTCGGCGACGGCGGAGTCCATCCCCGCCGTCACCCACCCGCCGTGCCGGAACCCGCCTTCGGTGTCCTCGTCCGGCGCCAGCACCGACTGCACGACGCCGTCGATGGACTGGAAGTTCACGACGCTGATCATCAGCCGGAGAACTTCTCCAGCGCGGCGATCAGCTGCGGACGCAGCTCCTCGGGTGTCACCACCTGGTCCACGGACCCGACGCGCACCGCGCGCCGGATGTCGTGGATCCGGTCGAACTCCGACGCGACCTCACCGAGCTTCTCGGCGCGCACCGCGGTGCGGACCTCGGCGAGCTCGTTGGTGAGCGCGGCGCGTTCGGCGCCCTCGGCCTCGGCGACGCGTCCGGACAGCTCCTTGACCCGCGGGTCGGCCGACGTCCGGGCGTTCACCTCACCGGAGAACACCACCGCGGCGGCCGGCGCTCCACCGAGCACCGACGCGAACGAACCCTCGACCGCGAGCACCGTCATCGACGGGTTCAGCGCCTTGGAGAACACCACGAACGCGCCGCCGTGGTACCGCGAGACCACGCAGAACACGATCGGCCCGCGGAAGTTCACGATCGCGCGCCCGATCTCCGCGCCGTACTCGAGCTGCAGGTTGCGCATCGAGTCCGGTGACCCGTCGAACCCGGACAGGTTCGCCAGTACGACGAGCGGACGGTTGCCGCTGGCACCGTTGATGGCCCGCGCGACCTTCTTCGACGACCGCGGGAACAGCGTGCCCGCGGTGTAGGTGTCCGGCCCGTCGGTGGGCGGGAAACCGCGCCGCGCGACCGGCTTGGACTCGATCCCGACCAGGCAGACCGGCAGCCCGCCGAGGCGGGTGTCGGCGACCACCGCGGTCTCCGCGTCGGCCATCCCGGCCCAGCGCTCGAGCATCGGGTGGTCCTGGTCGGTGACCGCGCGCATCAGCGTGCGGATGTCGAACGCCTTCTTGCGGTCCGGGTTGGTCGCCGCGGAGAAGATCTCCCCGACCGTGCTGAACCCGCCGTCGGCCGGGTCGTGCGGGTACGCCGAGATGTCGCGGTCGACCGGGTCGGACGTGGTGGCCCGCCGCGGCCCGGACTCACCCGGTACGACGTACGTGTGGTCGTAGTGCGCCATCAGGATGTCGCGCGCACCACCGAGGTCCGGCGCCCAGTACTGCGCCTCGCCGTTCGGTCCCATCACCCGGTCGTAGCCGCCGATGCCGAAGTTGTCCTCGGCCGAGACGCCGCCGGCGAAGTCGAGTGTCTGCTTACCGGTCAGCACCATCGCCGAGTCCGGCGTCATCACCAGGATGCCCTTGGTGTGCATCAGCATCGTCGCTTCGGCGTTCCAGTACGGCTGCGCGCCGACGTTGATGCCGGCGACCACGATGTTGATCTCGCCGCCGGCCTGGGTGAACTCGACGATCCGCTTCAGCGCCTTCGCGACCCAGTCCATGTTCTCGGTGCCGGAGTCCATCGAGATCCGGGCGCCCGCGGAGACCGCGAACCACTCGACCGGTGCCCCGAGCTTCTCGGCCAGGTCGAGCGCGCCGATGATCCGCGCGCACTCGGCCTCGGCGACGGCGCCGAGCGCCATCGTCGGGTCACCGCTGAGCACCACCCGGGTGATGCCCTCGGGGTGGCGCTTGGTCGGCGTGGTGATCACACCGGCGATCAGGCCGGCCTTGTTCAGCCCGCGCGGCCGGTCGACCGGCACCAGCGCGCCGGTGTCGTCCAGGTCGTGCTCGACATAGGTGCCTCCGGCACCGACCACCAGACCGGCCACCTCGTACGGGTAGACGGTGTTGCGGCGGCGCGCCTTGAGCACCTTCTGCGCGTAGTCGTCGAGCGGCTTGAGCCGTTCCGTCGGGGGACGGACGACCTTGGTGACGACGCCGGAGCCGGGCTGGTACGAGAACCGGCCGACCACCGGCAGCGGCGTACCGTTCGAGCCGGTCACCCGGCCGCTGATGATGACCTCCTCGATGCCCGCGCCGGCGGTCATCGGCGCGATGTTGCGCTGCAGGGCGGTCAGCTCGGGGACCTGTCCGTCGACGACCGGCCAGATCGTCACCCAGACGTGGTTCATCTCCAGCCGCGCCCCGGCGGCGCCGCGCGCGGTCCGGGCGCGGCGGATGCCTTCGAGGCAGTTCGCGATCGCGCGCTCGACGTGCGGCAGCGCGGTGACCTTGCCGTCCTCGTCGCGGACCACGGCGAACTGGCGGACCTGCGCCAGCGCGACCAGCCGCTCGTCGGCGGGGTTGTCGCGAGCGACGCAGTGGTAGAGCAGCACGTCCTCGGGCGCGTCCAGACGGGTGATCTTGAAGTCGTGCAGGCGCCACAGGTTCAGACGCCGGCCGACCATCGGGTGCACCCCGCGTACGTTGTCGTCCTCGACGACTCCGTCGGCGGTCGGGCGGAAGGTGAAGTACCAGACCTCGCGACCGTTGCCCGGGACAACAGCCAGCGCGACGCGTCGTACGTCGTTGACGAACGGCAGCGCGGCGACGATGTCGCGGAGCTGGTCGGACGCCTCCTGCGGCGACTCCGGCGTACCGGGCCAGGACAGGTACAGGTCCGCGACGGCCTGGTGACCGGCCGGTGCGGCCGCGACCTCGGCGGCCAGGTCACGGACCAGGTCGCTGCCGAGATCGGCCAGCTCGCCGACCGTGCCGATCGTGGTGACCAGGTGCGAGGGCCGGTCGTCGAGCGTGTAGTCGGCGCTCGCGAAGGCCCGCCCGTTGACGATCGTGTTGCGCAGGTCGTGCAGCTCGTACTCGAGGTAGTGCCGGCGGATCAGCACTTCCAGCATCGGCTCGACCGGGTGCACCCCGGCCTCGATCCGCTCGGCCAGGAAGCTGACGATCTGCTCCGGGATCGCGGCCAGCGCCTTCACCCGCTCGGTCCGGTCCGGTACGTCGGGGTTGCTGGTCAGCGAGTCGAGCTCGGCGGCGACCTCGGCCAGCACCTCGGCGCGGTCGGCGTCCACCTGCGGCTGGTCGAACCAGCGGAACCGGACGCTGCGCGCCAGGTCGCCGATCACCGGGAAGCGCAGCTGGGTCGCGACGACCAGGTGGTCGAGTACGGCGTACGCCTCGGTGTCGAAAGGGGCCTCGGGCATCGGTTCGGCCAGCCACTGCTGGAGCAGCGACGTCATCAGCAGCACGTCGGGCGACGTGCGCTGCTGGGCCAGGAAGATCCGGAACACCGCGTCGGTGAGCTCGTCGCTGCGGTCCAGGTCGGTGATCCCGTAGTGCCCGAGCACGCGGGCGAGCCGGTCGCGGAACTGCGCCGGCAGCCCGGCGCGCTCGGCGTCCAGGGTCTGCAGGTAGGTGTGGAAGTGCTCCTTCGGGCTGTGCACGCGGAGCTCGGTGTTCAGGTCCTCACCGGCGGGCCGGTTGCGGCTCAGCTCGGCGAAGTCCGCGAACAGCCGCAGGACGCCGATCTCGTCGGCGACCGGCGGCCGGTCCAGCTCGGCGCGGGCGGACAGGTACTCCGACAGCGTCCGGCCCTCGTCGCGTGGGTCGATGTCGAACCCGAGCAGCATGCTGCGCAGGTTGTCCAGGCCGCGCGCGGCCCGCTCGGCGGCGGTCGGCGGGTTCTCCGGGATCGGCAGCTCCAGGTCGACGCTGTCCGACACCTCGACCTTGACGTCCGCGTCACCGACCGGCTCCAGCCGCAGCAGCGGCGCCCCGGTCTCGACCTGGCTGCCGGTCGAGACCGGCAGCTCCTTCACGATCGCCTTGAACGGCGCGTAGAGCACCGTCTCCATCTTCATGCTCTCCAGGACGAGGACCGGTGCGCCGGCCTCGACCTCGGCACCGGCCGCGACCGGGGTCGCGACGACCAGCGCCGGCGCGGGCGCGCGCAGGACGCCGCCCTCGTCGCGGCTGACCCGGTGCGTGACACCGTCGACCTCGACCAGGTGCACGGGACCGTGCGTCGCGGTGACGAGCCGGTACCGGCGGCCGGAGACGACCAGGCGGGCGTCGTACGCGTCCAAGCGGTCGAGCTCGGCGTCCAGGTAGCAGAGGTCGTCACCGGTGCCGACGCCGACGCGGTAGCGGGCCGAGCCGATCTTCGCGACCGACACCTTGTACGCCGCCCCGCGCAGCTTCAGCGCGATCGCGCGCCCGACCTCGTGCTGCACCTGGGGGCGACCGCCGCGCGCGGAGTCCAGCAGGCGCTGGCGCTCGACCCGCTCGGCCTCCTCGTAGGCCTCGATCGCGGCCGCGACCAGCGCGATCCCGGAGTGCCGCCGCAGGACCAGGCGGCCCTCGCCGCGGACCCGGTCGATCCAGCCGGTGTCGGCGGAACCGTCGATCACCTCGGGCTGGTCGAGCAGGTCGAGCACGAAGCTCTTGTTCGTCGTACCGCCTTCGAGTACGACGGTGGTGTCGGCGACCGCGCGGCGCAGGCGGCCGAGCGCCTCCTCGCGGGTCCGGCCGTAGCCGATGATCTTGGCGATCATCGAGTCGAAGTCGGCCGGGATCGAGTCGCCCTCGCTGACGCCGGTGTCGACCCGGACGCCGGGGCCGGACGGCAGCCGCAGCCGCGCGATCCGGCCGGGGGACGGCGCGAAGTCGCGGTCCGGGTCCTCGGCGTTCAGCCGGGCCTCGACGGCGTGGCCGACCTCGACCGGCTGCGGGCCCTCCAGCTTGTTGCCTGCGGCAACGTGCAGCTGGGCGCGGACCAGGTCGAAGTCGGTGGTCAGCTCGGTGATCGGGTGCTCGACCTGGAGCCGGGTGTTCACCTCGAGGAACGCGAACAGCTTGTCGCCCGGGTGGTACAGGAACTCGACGGTGCCGGCACCGGCGTACCCGACGGCGAGCGCGAGCCGCTCGGCCGACGCCTTCAGCTCGGCGGCCTGCTCCGGGGCCAGGACCGGCGAGGCCGACTCCTCGATCACCTTCTGGTTGCGGCGCTGGACCGAGCAGTCCCGGACGCCGAGCGCCCACGCCGTACCCTGCCCGTCCGCGATCACCTGGACCTCGACGTGCCGCGCGCCGGTGACGAGGCGCTCCAGGAAGACGACACCGCTGCCGAACGCGCGGGCGGCCTCGTCGCTGGTCCGCTGGTAGGCCTCGCGCAGGTCCTCGTCGTCGCGGACCAGCCGGATGCCGCGGCCGCCACCACCGGCCGTTGCCTTGAGCATCACCGGGTAGCCGATCTCGTTGGCCGAGGCAAGCGCCTCGTCCAGCGTCGCGACCGCACCGCGGCTCCACGGCGCCACCGGGACGCCGACCTCCTCGGCGATCAGCTTCGAGCCGATCTTGTCGCCCAGCTTGCGCATCGCCTCCGCGCTCGGGCCGACGAAGGTGACGCCGATCCGGTCGCACAGCTCGGCGAAGGCCGGGTCCTCGGCGACGAAGCCCCAGCCGACCCAGGCCGCGTCGGCCTTGGTCTCCAGCAGCGCTTTCTCGAGTTTGGCCAGGTCCAGGTACGGACGGTCGGCGGCCGGGCCGAGCGGGTAGGCCAGGTCGGCCTCGCGGACGAAGGTCGCGGTCCTCTCGGCGTCGGTGAACAACGCGACCGTCTCGACCTGGCTTCCCGTCTCGGCGTTCAGCTCACGGACCGCATTGATCAGCCGCATCGCGGCTTCTCCCCGGTTGACGATGGCGATGCGGTTGAACACCGGGCGGCACTCCTGTCGTCGGAAAAGCTGTCACCGCACAGATTCCCAGGCAGTTGCCCCTACCGTCGAGTCGGGGTCAGCTGTGCACTGGTTGTGACCGAAAGGAAAGGTTCCAGCGCCTGCAGGAAATCCGCTGGGTGGAAGAGGTTTCCGGCGGTGGTCGCGCCTACTGTCCGTGTCCGCCCGTCGAGGATTCGCTGGACCGCTTCCACTGCCAGTGGAGCAGTTACGGCGTAGATGTCGCAGCCACTTGCCGTTGCGCGGCGCTGTTCCCCGTTGCTGGTCACGACGACGTCGACGACGAAGGTCTGGTCGGAGTTCGTGGGAGCGGGGGTGGTGGGGTCGGCGAGGTCCTGGGCGGCTTGGACCGCCATCGAGGTGCGGACCTCGGGGATCGCCAGGTGGCTGGGGATCGTGACGACGTCGGCCATCGTGAAGCCGTGCACGACCTGCTGGCTGCCGAGGGGCTCGGGGAAGACCCAGGTTCCCTGCGTGGGCTGGTCGTCGTGGTACTCCAAGGCGCCGTTGGTGAAGCGGACGCGGCGGCCGCCGCGACGGTCGTGGCTGACCTGGCCGGCTGCGCGGGTGCCTGGTGTGGGCTGCCAACTGCTCAGCCCGTAAGCGATCTCGGCCGTGTCGGCGCTCGTCCAGTCGCCCATCGCGTGGGTGACGAGCAGGTCGCCGAGGCCGCCGTAGAAGGCCATCGCGGGGAGGACGATCGTGCCTCGGCGGCGGGCGCGGTCGGCGTAGGTGGTGAGGGTGTCGTGGTTGGCCTCGATCTCGGCGGCGACGTCGACGTACGGGATGCCCGCCCGCAGCGCGGCCTCGACGAGCGGGCCCGCGGTGAGGGCGAACGGGCCGGCGGCGTTGATCACCGCGGCGGCACCGTCGAGGGCTCGGTCGAGAGCCTGTGCGTTGTCGACGTCAGCGGGGCGTTGTGTCAGGTCTTCGTACATGGTGTTGAGTTTTCCGGCGTCGCGCCCGGCGACGACGGGGTCGAGGCCGCGCCGCTGGAGCTCGGCGACGACGAACTGTCCGGTGTGCCCGGTGGCTCCGTAGACCACGATCTTCATGGCTCAACTCTCGCGGCCGCGGGTCACCGAGGGTGAGAGTCCGGAACGCCATCATGCGTACACTTTCGGACATGCACACCGTTGCCCTGGCCGCCGCCGGTGACCTGCTGCACTTCGAGCTGGCGGTGGCGTACGAGATCTTCCGCACGCCACCGGCCGAGACCGCCGCCGAGGACTGGTACGACGTACTGCTCTGCGGGCCGGGCGCCGTACGCGTCGGTCCGTTCCTGGTCGAGCCGTCAGACGGGCTGGAGCGGCTCGCGACGGCCGACACCGTGATCGTGCCCGCGTGCGCCGACGTCGACGTCCCGCCGCCGCGCGAGCTGGTCGACGCCGTACGGGCCGCGCACGAGGCCGGCGCCCGGATCGCGTCGCTGTGCACCGGCGCTTTCGCGCTCGGCGCCGCCGGTCTGCTCGACGGCCGCGTCGCGACGACGCACTGGGCGCACACGGCCGAGCTGGCCGCGCGGCACCCGCTGGCCGTCGTCGACCCCGACGTCCTCTACACCGACAACGGCACCGTCCTCACCGCCGCCGGCAAGGCCGCCGCCGTCGACCTCTGCATCCACCTGATCGCCCTCGACCACGGCGCCACGATCGCCAACACGGTGGCCCGCCGCCTGGTGATGCCTCCGCACCGCCCCGGCGGCCAGGCGCAGTTCGTGGCGACGCCCATCCAGCCCACCGGCGACCACGCCCTCGCCGACCTCCTGTCGTGGACCCAGCAGCGCCTGGATCAACCGCTCACCGTCACCGACCTGGCCCGCCAGGCCAACGTCAGCCCCCGCCACCTGACCCGCCAGTTCACCGCCGTCACCGGCCAGACCCCGCTGCAATGGCTCAACACCCAACGCGTCCGCCGCGCCCAGCAGCTCCTCGAGTCCACCGACGACAGCGTCGAGTCCGTCGCCACCTCAACCGGCCTCGGCACCGCGACCACCCTCCGCCGCCACTTCAAGCAGACGGTCGGCGTACCGCCGGACACCTACCGGCGCTCGTTCCGTACCAACTGACTGTCAGTCGGCGCGGATCACGCAGAACTCGTTCCCCTCGGTGTCCCGCAGTACGACGAACTCGTGCTCCGCCGGGTAGTCCCAGTCCTCGACCCGACTCGCCCCGAGCTGCACCAGCCGCTCGATGTGCCGCTCCCGCTCAGCCGTGTACAGATCGATGTGCACCGGCGCGGCCTCCGACGGAATCCGCTCCGCCTGCTGCACCAGTACAGCCGGCCCACGCCCGGCTGGATCCTCGAGCATCGCGAACTGCTCTCCGATCTCCCCGCCGAGCTCGTACCCGAGAGCCCCCTGCCAGAACGCAACCGCCCGGCGCATGTCCACCGCGTTCACCACAACCGTCGCCAGCCGCAGGTCGCCGACCACTGCTCCACGTCCACCCATCACCATCGCCTCCTCGGCCGCCGGTGTCCGGGGCTGATGGTCGGCAAACCTCTCGGGCGCTAGTCGTCGATCGCCTTCAGCAACAGTCGCAGCGCGGTGCGGGTCGCCTCCTGGACGACAGCGCCCGGATCGCCCTCGAAGTGGTGCTCGCTCGCCTCCACGCCGCTCGGCGTCCGCACCGCGATGAACACGGTCCCCGGCGCGGTGCGCGATCGCCTCGGCGAGCTCGTCGGCGTCCTTGCTCTGTTCACCGGCCATGGATCGATTGTGCGCCACGGCAGGAGGTCGGTGGTGGGGTCCACCTTTGGTCGGTGGTGGTCTGGTCTCTTGTGGGACTCGCTCGGGGGTGCGGCGGCGGCAGGGTGGGAAGCATGAGCAGCCACAGCGCGCAGCGGCCCCGGAAGAAGCACAGGATCAGGCGGTTCCTGGGGCGGTTGGTGCTGCTCGTGCTGGTGCTCGGGCTGGTGTTCGCGGGACGGTCGGTGCTGTGGTCGTGGCAGGACGGGCGGAAGGCCGAGGTCACCACCAGTGGGCCGTACACCGCCGACCTCGACTCGGTGAAGAAGCATCCGCTGCCGCGCTGGTTCGCGGACGCGAAGTTCGGGGTCATGATCCACTGGGGGCTGTACTCGGTGCCGGGCTTCGCGCCGAAGGGGACGACGTTCGAGAAGCTGCTGGAGACGTCCTACGACAACGCGATGACGCACAACCCGTACGCCGAGGACTACGCGAACGCGCTGAAGGACCCGGACTCGCCGACCGCGCGGTTCCACCGCGAGCACTACGGCGACGCGCCGTACAGCGACTTCACCCGGCAGTTCGAGGCCAGGCTGGCGCGCTGGGACGCGGACGCGTGGGCCGCGCGGTTCCAGGCCGCGGGGGCGTCGTACGTGGTGGTGACGGCGAAGTACGCCGACGGGTACTCGCTCTGGCCGACCGAGGTGCGCAACCCGCACGCGCCGAACTTCCACTCCAAGCGCGACCTGCTGGGGGAGCTGGCGACGGCGGTGCGGAAGCGCGGGCTGAAGTTCGGCGTGTACTACTCCGGTGGCGTCGACTGGACGTTCCAGAAGAACGTCGTGAAGACGCTCGGCGACTACGCCTACCTGCGCTACGACGAGGACTACCGCGAGTACGCCGTCGCGCAGGTCCGCGAGCTGATCAAGCGGTACAAGCCCGATCTGCTCTGGAACGACATCTCCTGGCCGACCGGCTCGAAACGCCTGTACGGCGTGATCGCCGACTACTACAACACCGTCCCCGAGGGCGTGATCGACGACCGGTGGAGCACGGCGTCGTACGGACGCGAGCTGCTCGGGCTGAAGCCGGCCCGGTGGGGCTTCGACCAGCTGATGAAGGTTGCCTTCAGCACCGAAGAAGGGGCCGGGAGCATCAAGACGCCGAAGGATGTTGCCCACAGCGACTTCCGGACGCCGGAGTACACCGGCTTCGACACGATCCAGCCGAAGTTCTGGCAGCAGGACCGGGGGATCGGCGGGTCGTTCGGTTACAACCGGGAGGAGACCGACGCCGACTACAGCCCGACGCCGGAGCTGATCGGCGAGCTGGTGAATGCCGCGGGCAACAACGGCGCGCTGATGGTGAACGTCGGGCCGTCCGGTGGTGAGGGGCTGATCGTTGCCGAGCAGGCGGCGCGGCTGCGCGGGATCGGGAGCTGGTTACGCGTGAACGGCGAGGCGATGAACGGGACGCGACCGTGGACGCGCTCGACGACGAGGACCGCGGCGGGGGAGAAGGTGGTCTTCACGACCAGGGGCCACGACCTGTACGCCGTCGTACTGGGCTCGCCGAAGGGTGATGTCGTGCTCGAGGACGTCACGCTGACCGGTCGGGCGCTGCGGGTTGGCAAGAACTCGCCGATCGAGGTGACGGCCTCCGGGAGCGGTACCGGGACGACTTTGCACAGCTCAGGCGACGGTACCTACGCGCCGGTCTTCAAGTTTCCGGGTGGCGCGGCCGGGTAGCCTCGTCGCGGTCTCAGCCGACAACTGGAGGAACGACGACATGAGCGACGCACCGGAGCGGATCGACGACGAGATGGTGATCCGCGAGTTCCGTGCCGGGAGGATCGGCGGCGGCGACTCCCCGTTCGGCCTGCTCCTGCTGCACACCGTCGGGGCGCGCTCGGGTGAACCCCGGATGAACCCGGTCGGCTGCATCAAGGAGAACGGCAAGATCTTGCTCTGGGCAAGCAACTACGGTCTCACCAAGCACCCCGCCTGGTACCACAACCTGAAGGCGAACCCGAAGGTCAAGGTCGAGCTGCCGACCGGCGAGGCCGAGATGCTCGCCGAGGAGATCACCGACGCCGCCGAGTACACCGCGGCCTGGGCGCGCGTCCTGGAGCTCAACCCCGGCGTCAGCGGCTACCCGGCCACCGCCGGCGACCGCCAGATCCCGCTGATCTACCTGACGCCGGTCCAGTAGTCGCCGGGGGTCCAGGGCCGCGCCGCCGCCCTGGACCCACCGCGACCCCGGCGAAACCCGCGCAGCCTTCCGCGAACGCCTCGACGACGACGCCCGGCGCCCCGGCTTCGCGGCCTGGATCGAGCGCGCCGACGACGGCCGGATCGCCGGCTTCGTCACCGGCTGGACGACCCCGGCGCCGTTCCGCACCGACCGCGCGTACGGAAAGGTGCGGGAGCGGCTGGGCGCCGAGCAGGTCGACGACCTGCTCGTGAGCGCCTTCGAGATCGACGAGCTCGGCGTCCTCGGCTGGGCGCGTGGAACGGGCCTCGGCCGCCGTCTCCTCGCGACGGCGACCGAAGGGCAGCCGAACGGAGCCTGGCTGCTGACCTGGAACGAGGCACACGACACGATCGCGTTCTACCGGCGTACCGGCTGGCACGAACCGCCGGTCGCGGGGCCGGAGACCGACATCGTCGTCTTCCTCTCCCCGGACCACCCGAAGCTGCCCTAGTCGGCGAGCTGCGGGAGTACGGCGAGAAGGTGCCGCCGCTCCGCGGCGCTCAGCACGCTGAGCAGCTCCTCCTCCATCGCGCGGATGTCGGCCCTCGCGGCCTCCAACCGGGCGAGACCGTCCGGCGTCAATCGCACGGCGTGCGCCCGCCGATCCGCCGGATCAGGCTCGCGAACCAGCAACCCCTGCCCGGCAAGCCCGTCCAGCAGCGGAATCAACCGCGACTTGTCGTACCCGATCGCCGCCGCCAGCGCCTGCTGCGTCTCGGTCGGCTGCTTGGCGAGGTGGGTGAGCACGGAGTACTCCCACATCGTCAGCCCGTGCGCCTCCAGCAGCGGCCGCTCGGCCGCGATCAGCCGCCGCACCACCCGACCGAACAGGGCCCCGAGGTCATCGCGCTCCATCCGAGCATCGTAGGCATTGTCCAATCGTAAGCAGTTGCCTATGATCAGCACATGCCTACGAATATCACCATCTCCCGCAGCATCGCCATCGACGCCACTCCGGCCCACGTCTTCGCCTTCGTCGCCGACCCGCACAACCTGCCCCGCTGGGCTCCCCGCGCCGTCGACACGGTCGAACCGGCCGGCGACACCTGGCTCTTCCGCAGTGGCGACACCGAACGCCGGGTCGTCGTCCGTACGTCGGAAGAGCACGGCACCGTCGACCTGCTCTCCCCCGAGGGCCCCGGCGTCTACACCCGAGTCATCCCCAACGGCACCGGGGCCGAGTACCAGTTCACCCTCTTCTTCCCCGAAGGCTCACCCCAGGACGCGGTCGACACCCAGTCCGCCGTCATCGAGGAGGAACTGATCACCGTCCGCACCCTCTGCGAGGCCTGAGCGCGCGGAATCGCCTCAGGTGCTGCGTGCTACCTTCTGGCTCGTTGTGTGTGAAGGTTCAATGATTGGTGGAAGGCATGCGGCGGTTCGCCTGGCTGGGGATCGTGATGGTGGTCGCGGGCTGTGGGGTGCTGGGTGGCGGCGGTGACGACGCGGTCCGGTACGTCGCGATCGCGGACGCGCCGCAGGCGCCGGCGGCGGTGACGCCGACCGCGGACGCCTCGACCGGGACCTGGCGGGTGGACTGCGGCCGGAACGAGCGCGGCATCCGCAACTCGGACAACCTGGTGGTGAACCCGGGAGTGGTCGGCGCGGCCCATCATCTGCACGACTACGTGGGGAACGTGTCGACCACCGCGTTCTCGACCGATCGGAGTCTGGCCGCGGCGGCGACAACCTGCAAGGGCGGCGACAGGTCGAGCTACTACTGGCCCGTCGTCCGTGTCCCCGGCGACGAGGACATGAGCGGCATGAGCAGCGCCGAACATGATGCCCATGGCAACGAAGGCACAGTGTTGCCGCCCGCCTCGGTGTCGATCGAGTTCCGCGGCAGCCCGGTCAGCGACGTCGTACCGATGCCCGAGTTCCTCCGTACGGCGACCGGCAACGCGCACGGCTTCTCCCAGGGCGGCAAGCACACCGACCACCTGCAGTGGACCTGCTCCGGCACCCGCGACCGCGTCGCCAAGGACTACCCGCGCTGCCCGGACGGCCAGCAGGTGATCCGCGTCTTCGACTTCCCGAGCTGCTGGAACGGCAAGTCCCTGGACAGCCCGGACCACAGCTCGCACCTGGTCTTCCCGAACGCTTCCGGCGGCTGCCCGCCGGGCTTCTTCCCCGTCCCGCAGCTGCACCTCGAGATCGGGTACGACGTACCGAAGGGCGCCGACTACTCCGTCGACACCTTCCCGGAGGACGGCCGCAGTGCGCTGGCCGACCACAGTCACTT
This sequence comes from Kribbella sp. NPDC104740, assembly GCF_055583505.1. NCBI lineage: Bacteria > Bacillati > Actinomycetota > Actinomycetes > Propionibacteriales > Kribbellaceae > Kribbella > Kribbella sp. NPDC104740. The sequence goes on from NZ_JBVJNV010000001.1 coordinate 788,990, forward strand.
CATCAACGTGATGCAGCCGGCCCTGATGGGCCGGCTGGTGGCTTGCCTCAACGAAGGCAAGCGCTGCACCGCTTAGCGGATCGCAGCTCGGAGTGGTCCCTGCCCCCAAGGACCACCCCGAGCGATCTGGTGGGGGTCAGTACCCCGAGCCCGACCCGGCGCCGGTGTTCGCGACGTCGGCCTTGCCGCCCTGGGCGTTGAAGGCGAACCAGGTCTTGCCGACGCCCTGGCCGAGGATGTCGCCGGGCACCTTGTCCTTGGCGAAGTGGTACGCCGGCCAGCCGTTGATCGTGACCTGGCAGGTGCCGTCCGGGCGCTCGACGTAGCTGACGATCTTCGGGTCGACGCCGACGGTGTAGATCTTGCCCGGCGACTTGACCAGCAGCGGCGGCCACTTCTTCGCGCAGTCGTCGAAGCAGGTCGGCGTCGGCGGCTTGGCGGAGTCGTTGTCGAACCGGTACAGCGTCATCCCGCGGCCGTCGGTGACGACGCCGTTCGCGCCGACCTGGACCTGGACGGCCGGGCTGCTCTTGCCGGCCGGGACCGGCGGGATCGGCGCCGAGGCCGGCCCGTCGAAGATCTTGACCTGACCCATGGTGCGCTGCACGACGGCGGGCTGCGGCTCGGTCCCGGCCTGCTGCGGCTGCTGCGGCTGGGCCGGCTGCGCGGGCTCCTGCTCGTTCTGCGTCGCGTCGGTCTGGGCGCCGCCGGCCTGCGTCGAGGTATCGGCGTTCGGCTGCGGCGCCGGCACCGTGACGGTCTGCACCACGGTCGGTGCGGCGTCCGGCTGGTTGTAGTTGCCGCAGGCCACCAATGCGGTGAGACCGGCGGTGACGAGTGCGATCTTCAGCATCGTGCTGCGCATGTTCATGGGTGCTTCCCTCGAGCTCGGGCGGTCCCGTCGGGTCCGTTCGGCAGCACACACGGCGCACCGGGTCCGCCGGGTTCAGATCCTCGGATGTGACGAGGGTCACATTTCTGGGTGAACCTGGGCGGCCCCGGGATCCGTGTTCAGAAGGTCCGGGCACGTGCCGTACGAGGGGATGGCACGTGACCCCCGCGGACCGCCCGCCGTACCGACCGGCGGGCGGCCCACCGCGGGGCCGGGCACCGCGAGTGAGAGGATCCGGGACGGCGCGGGGGGCGCGGGCCCGGCGACACGGGCCGCTGGAACGTTCCGCGCCGCGGAACCTGCGAGAGGTGGAACTGAATGGCCGGGTTCATCACCCGACGCCGCCGGGAGTCGGCGGACGAGGAACTCGTCCGGACGCTGTTCAACGAGCACGGCAAGGCGATGCTCGCCTACGCCACGCGGTTGACCGGCGACCGGGCCAGCGCCGAGGACGTCGTCCAGGAAGCCCTCGTGAGGGCCTGGCGGCATCTCGACGACCTGAGCAACGGCAAGGGTTCGGTGCGCGGCTGGCTGCTCACCGTCGTCCGGAACATCGTCACCGACCGGGTCCGGGCCCGGAACGCGCGGCCGGCCGAGGTGGCCGAGACCGAGACCACGGTGCCGGTCGAGCGCGACCACGCCGAAGGCGTCGTCGACACGATGGTCGTCCTGCAGGCCCTGCACCGGCTGTCCCCCGAGCACCGGGTGGTGCTCGAACAGATCTACCTGGAGGGACGCAGCGTCGCCGAGGCCGCCGACGTACTCGGCATCCCACCCGGCACGGTGAAATCACGGTCGCACTACGGGTTGCGGGCCCTGCGGGAGCACTTCCCGGCGGGACGGCACCTCGGGATGGAAGGAGTGGCCTGATGGGAACCGAACACGCGGACATCGACGGCTACGTCGACGGTGAGCTGGACACGGCGGGGGCGGAACAGGTCGAGCAGCACTTGGCCGGTTGTGAGTCCTGCCGGGAAGAGGTGAGCGCGTTGCGTGAGCTCCAGAGTTTCCTGCAGGAGGTCCCGGCCGAGGCGCTGCTCGACGGGCCCCCGGAGGACGCGGACCTGCTGCTGCACCGGACGCTGCGTCAGGTACGCAGGGAGTCAGCCGCGGCCGGCGGCGGCACCGGGCGCGGGACGGTGGCGGCGATCGCCGCGGTGGCCGCGGTCGCGGCCGTCTTCGGCGGCGTGGTGATCGGCCGGAACACGGGCGACGAGCAGCCGGTGGCCGGGCCTGAGCCGACGCCGACGGCCAGCAGCACCGCCGTACCGGGGACGAAGTTCGCCAGCAGCGTGGACCCGCAGACCGGTGCTCGTCTGACGGCTCGGGTCGAGCCGGCCAGTGGATTCGTCCGCGTCAACGTGGCCGTCACCGGCCTTCCGGCGAACGAACCGTGCCGCCTGGTCGTCATCGGCAAGAACGGCGAGCGCGAGATCGCCGGGAGCTGGATGGTCTCCGAGAAGGGCGCCGCCAACGGCACCACCCTCGACGGCAACGCGCTGATCGACCCCGCCGACGTCACGGCCGTCGTCATCGAGAACACCAGCGGCAAACAGTTCGTGAAGACCCAGATCTGACCGCCGGAGCGGACGCCGGGCCGAGCGCCCGGCGTCCGTTCCTGCTAGCTGCCGCAGGGCTTTCGGTCCGAGGGCGGCCAGACGTACGGAAGATCCGTGGGGTCGTCGAAGAGCGGGCCGTAGTACGCCGGGTCCTTCTGGAGGAGCGCCGAGCGGTGGCTCTGGTGGAACGGCTCGTCGCCCAACCAGGGCGGGAGGTCGCCGGATCTCGCCAGGGATGCCTGGGGGGATCTTGGTGATGCCGCAGGCCGCGGAGGATCTGGATGGTCTCGACGCGTTGCTTGCCGAGGCGGCGGGGGTCGAGGACCTGCGCGGTGGCGCGGAAGTCGGCGTACGGGAGGAACGACTGCATGCCGGGCCGGTACCCAGGGTGCAAGCCGGGCGCTGCGAGAGCACCCGGCCTGCGTTCAGATGGTCAGGCCCAGGGGTCGAAGGGGATGCCGCCGGGCTTGGAGGCGTTCAGGAGGTTGCGGAAGCGGTCGTCCTTGTCGGTGACCTTGATGGTCGCCGAGCCGAAGTCGGCGTTCATCAGCTTGTCGCGCAGGGTGGTGCTGGGGAAGCCGTCGTAGCCGACCAGCGGGGGGTAGCGCCAGTTGTGGTAGTGGTTCTCCGGCGGCTCGTCGTTGCCGTTGGCGAGCCGGAAGAAGTGCGTGCTCAGACCGTCTTTGTGGTAGACGACCTTCGGGTGCGAGCCGTCGAAGCGGACCTGCGAGCGCGGGTAGGTGACCTGGCTGCTGTGCTGCGTCGTGGTCACGTACTCGACCTGGTTGCTGGCCTGGTTGATCCACGAGATGACGTGCTCGAAGTCGTGCCGGTGCCCGCCGAGCCCGCTGCCGGCGACGGCCTGGTCCTTCTCGAAGTAGCTCGCGTACACGACCGCGCACCAGCCGTTGTTGCACTTGGCCCGCGAGTAGGTCTGGCTGTTGTCCAGGTCCGACTGGTCCCGGCAGCTGCCGTTGACCGCGCCGGTGGTGTTGAGTCCGGGGTTGAGCGTGCCGTCGGCACCGATCGCCGGCGTCGCGTAGCAACCGTCACCGTCGTAGTCGTACGCCGGCGAGAACGACTGCTCGTAACCCCCGGCGTTCTGCGGCAACGAGGGCGGCGGCGCGGCGTACGCCGCGGCGGCCGAGGTCACCATCAACGCGGCGGTGGCCAGCGCGACACCGAAAACCCGGCGCCGGCGCTGCGGAGGGCGTGCGGATAGATCGTTCATACAACACTCTTTTCGAGAGCTGGGGCGGAAGATGAACGCCTCCGAGAATGACAGCCCACCGGCAAGTCAGTACATACGTCACGTGTCTACTGATTGACCCTGCGTGAACACCAGGTGCCGGCCGAAAACTTTTGAGAACCACTCAACCTTTGCCCTCCACCCGGGCGTCTTACCGGTGCCTCGACGCGCGAGGCGGTGAGGATCTGGGGGATTGACCATGATGCGGAAGTCTTTGGCGGCGCTGGCGGTCGTGGGTGGGCTGGCGGTGCCGGGTGTGGCACAAGCGGTACCGGCGGGGCAGGCGGCGGTGTCGGATGTGAAGGTCGCGTGGGCGGCGCCGGGGTCGGTGAAGATCAGCTGGGCCGAGGCCGCGGGGATCGCGAACGACGTGTACCTGGAGGTGAGTGGGCAGCAGGCGCAGCGGATCGGTACGACGACGGCGGCCGGCGCGAACGAGCTCGTCGTACCGGCGTCGGCGTTGAAGCCGTCGCACGACGCGGCGAGCACGGCGCGGATCTTCGTCGCCGACCCGAGTACGGCCGGTGCCCGGTCGGCGAGCTTCGACCGGTACGTGCGCGGTGCGACCGGCGTGAGCAAGCTGATGGTCAGCGGCGTTCTGCACTGGACGTTCGCGACCGACACGGCGGTCGACACGACGCCGAACGACCCGCTGGACAAGACCGGTGCGGCGCCGGTCACGCCGCGGCTCACCCGGGTGAAGGCCGGGACCGCGGCGCAGTGCGAGACCGTCTCGCTGCCGGCGAGCACCACCGAGTACGGCGCGGTGCCGGCGCAGGCCGGACCGTACTCGGTCGACCTGGTGCGGGCCAACGAGTGGGGCCAGGCCACCGCCGCCACCGTCCGGTCGCGGACCGGGGCGGTCGCGTTCAGCACGCCGGCGACCGGTATCTACGGCGCGAAGGTGACGATGACCGGCTCGATCGCGCTGAACCGGCTGAAGAACCCGGCGGCGGGTGACTGCACGCTGGTTCCGGACACCGCCAACCTGGGGCAGCACCAGATGTCGCTGCAGGGCAAGAACTTCGCGAACACCGGGTGGTACTCGATCGGCGTCAGCAAGACCGATGCCCAGGGCAAGTACACGTTCGTGATCACCAACACCGGCGCGCGCCAGTACCGGGGGATCCTGAACGAGTCGGGCAACGGGCTGGGCACGGTGAACGTCCAGGCGAACAGCGCCGTCAAGACGATCCGCGCCACTCCGCAGGTGCTGGACGCGCGGTTCCTGGACGCCGACATCACGCTCGGGCAGCAGCCGAACGCGACCGTCTCGGTCGCGCCGTACGGGATCCAGCAGGTCGCGCTGCAGTTCAAGAACAGCAGTGGCCAGTGGCAAGGACTGATGTACCGCGAGGCCAGCGCTGGCACGGCGCAGAGCGGGCCGTTCGCCTTCAACCGGCGCGGGACGCACCAGTTCCGGTGGTGGGTCGGGCCCTTCACGACCGCCCCGGGCCTGCTGGTCGACGCCGGCTACACCCACCCGTTCAGCCTCACCGTTCGCTGATCGAACCAGTGCGTCCCCGCTGACCGAACAGCGGGGACGCACTGGCGTCTTTACGCCTTTCGGAGGACGCCCGGTTACGCCTTTGGTCTGACGCCCGCACCCTGTTCGGGTGGATAGGTTGAGGGCATGAGTCTGTTGGCGGGGGAGCAGCGTGCTGCCCGGGTGGATGTCGGCCGGTTGTACGAGATCGATCTGCTGCGGATCTTCGCGGCGGTCTCGGTGGTGCTCTACCACTACCTGTTCGCCGGGTACTACAAGGTGGTCTCGCCGCTCGGCTTCGAGGCGCCGAGCCTGATCGCCCGGTACGGGTACCTCGGCGTCGACCTGTTCTTCATGATCAGCGGGTTCGTGGTGCTGCTGTCGGCATGGGACCGGACACCGCGCAGCTTCCTCGTTTCCCGCGTGGTGCGGCTGTACCCGGCGTACTGGGTGGCGGTGTCGCTGACCGCGCTGGTCTCGGTGCTGTTCGGCGCCGGCCGGTTCCCGATCGGTTTCTTCCAGTACGTCGGCAACCTGACGATGTTCAACTCGCTGGCGAACCTCGAGAACGTCGACGTCGTGTACTGGACGCTCTGGGCCGAGCTGCGCTTCTACGCGATCATCCTCGCGCTCACGTTCTTCACGATCACCACGCGCCGGGTCGGCATCGTGCTGTGGACCTGGCTGGGTCTCACCGCCGTGTACGAGCTCGGCGTACTGCCGTCGAGCGTGGACCTCGTCCTCAACACCCAGTTCTCGCACTACTTCATCGCGGGCATGGCGCTCTGCATGGTCTACCGCTTCGGCCCGCGGCCGTCGTGGCTGGTGCTGGTCGGGCTCTGCCTGATCAACGCGGTCTACCGCGGCATCCAGTTCGCCGAGGACGTGGAGCACCGCTTCCAGACCGCGCTGCAGCTGCCGGTCGTGGTCGCGGCGATCGTGCTCGTCTTCGCGGTGATGATCGCGGTGGCGCTGCGGCTGACGACGCGGCTGGCGCGCCCGTGGTTCGTTGCCCTGGGCGCCCTCACCTACCCGCTGTACCTGATCCACGCGCACATCGGCTTCATCATCTTCGAGCGACTGGGCAACGCAGTGAACAAGTACGTGCTCGTCGGCGTCACCTGTCTCGTGATGGTTGCCGCTGCCTACCTGATTCACCGGTACGTCGAGAAGCCGCTCGCGCCGCGGCTGAAGCGGGTGCTCGGATGAGGGCCCTGGGCATCAGTCTGCTGCTGCTCGTCCTGGCCGGGTGCACCGGCGGCGAGCTGAAGGCGGACCCGCCGGTGCACGCCGAGGGGCCGACGCTGACGCTGGCCTTCGGTGGTGACGTCAACTTCGAGGGCAAGACGCAGGAGCTCCTGGAGAACGATCCGGCGACCGCGTTCGGCCCGGTCGCCGACGAGCTGAAGGGCACCGACCTCGCGATCGTGAACCTGGAGACCCCGATCACCACCCGCGGCGCCGCGCAGGACAAGCGCTACCTGTTCCGCACCGATCCGCGCGCGGTGACGGCGATCAAGGCGGCCGGGATCGACCTGATCAGCCTGGCCAACAACCACACCCTCGACTACGGCCCGGACGGCCTGTTCGACACGATGTCCGCGGCCTGGCACGGTGGTCTGCCGACCGTCGGCGGCGGCCGCAACGCCGCCCAGGCCTACGCCCCGTACCGTACGACGATCCGCGGCGTCCGCGTCTCGGTGCTGGCTTTCAGCCAGGTCACCGACCTGGCCGAGGAGTGGACCGCGACGAAGACCAAGCCCGGGCTCGCGGTGGCGGCCATCGACCGCCGTCAGGCGCTGGCCGCCGTACGGGCCGCGCGGAAGACGAGCGACGTGGTCGTCGTCGCGCCGCACTGGGGGTCGGAGCATGATCGTTGCCCAACGCCCCAGCAGCAGTCGTTCGCCAAGGACCTGTCCGCGGCCGGTGCCGACGTCGTGGTCGGTGCGCACGCGCATGTCCTGCAGGGGCAGGGTTATCTCGGCAAGACATTCGTTGCCTACGGCATGGGGAACCTGCTCTGGGGATCCGGCCTGCTGACCCCGGAAGACTGGCGCGGCGGCGTACTGCAGCTCAAGCTGCACGGCCGGACCGTTGTCGAGCGCAACTTCACGCCGACGACGCTGTCCCCGGAGACGCGGCAACCGACCGAGTTCACCGCGTCCGAGGCCGACAAGGAACGGGCCCGGGTCAACAACCTCCGCGACTGCGCGGAGCTGCAGCCAACCCCTTGATCACTTGGCTTTCAGTGGACCGCTGAAGGACTTGCGCAACGACGACGGCCCGACGACGGGGAGCAGGGCCGCGAGCAACTTTCCCTTGAACGCCTTGGGCTCCCGGGTCAGCTGGACGTCGACCCGGGTCCCGTCGTGCTCGGGCGTCAACTCGAACACCCAGCCTCCGCCGGGCCCGAACAGCTTCGAGTCCAGCGTCGTGACGTCGACGCGCCGACCCGCCACGTCCCACTGGTAGCGCGCCCGCTCCCAGGCCGCGCTGGTCCCCTCGGTCACCTCGGCCCAGGTGTCGCCGGCCTCGTGCACCTGGAGGTGCTCGGCGTCGATCGACGGCCAGGCCGCGGCCCGGGCCGGGCTGAAGTCGGTCAGCACCGTCATCACTTCGGCGACGCTGAGCGTGGAGACAAGCTGGAACCGTACGACGGCCATGATCAACCCTTGGATGCTAGTAACCGGTCAGAACGGTTACTAGCATCGACGCTCCTGCGTCACCTGTCAAACCGGTTACCCATAGATCCGGGTCGGCCGGACGAAGACGGCGGCCCGCCGGTCGGCGGCCATCACCCGGTCGTACTCGTCCCAGTCGTCGTGGGTACCGCCGGCAGCGGTGAAGATCTCACGCAGCAGCAACCGCAGCCGCTCGGCATCAACCTCCGGGTGCGGGTCGTCCGGCCCGACGATCTCGGCGCTGCCCTCGACCGCCGCCCAGCGCCAGCCCGCGCGAACCGCGAGGTTGACCTGACTGCGCGCCCGCAGGTTGGCGAGCTTCACCTTCCCGTACGTCACGAACGCGACGACCGGCTCGCCGTCGACCGGGTGATCCATCACCCCGAGGTTCACGACCGACGACTGGATGCTCAGATCCGCCCGCACGGTCGCCACCACCGCCAGCCCCTGCTCGCCCCGGGCCAACTCTGCGAAATCGCTCAGTGTGGTCATGGCGCCATCACACCACGCGGCCGGGCTGGTCTACGACGTCGTGACCGGGGACGTGGAGGTGGTCACGCCGCTGAGCGGTGGCTGAGGGGCGCGCGGAGGGCTGGGCCTGGTTCCAGGCCCAGGTCCTCGGCGAGGATCTGGGTGATGCGCGCGTACGTCGCCGCGGCGTCTGCGGTCAGACCGGCGAGGGTCTGGGCCTGGATGAGCAGCGCCCAGAGTTGTTCGTGGTAAGGGTTTTCGGTGGTCGCCTGGGTCAGGTCGGCGATTGCTTCGGCGTACAGGCCGAGGTCGATCGCCAGTGACCAGCTGTCCTGGCGGGTCGTCGCGCGTTGCTCCTGGAGCCATTGGCGGCGCGTGGCGAAGTATGGGCCGGTCAGGTCTTCTAGGGCTGGGCCTCGCCAGAGGCGTAGGGCGTCGTGGAGGAGCCCGGATGCCTCCGGGAGGTCGCCGCGGCCGCGGGCGGCGCGGGCGGCGGCCCTGGTCTCGTGGAAGACCGAGACGTCGACGGCGGCCGGGTCGGCGAGCAGCTGGTAGCCGCCGCCGATCGTGCGGATCTCGACGTCGCCGAGAAGTGCGCGCAGCCGGCTCACGTACGTGCGGGTCGCCATCAGGGCGCTGCGGGGTGGGCTCGATCCCCAGACCGCGCCGATCAGCTCGTCGGTCGAGACCTGGCGGCGTTTGGCGAGCAGCAGCACGGCGAGTACGGCGCGCTGCGGTCGCGCGCCGAGCGTCAGCTCGACGCCGTCCCGCCACGCCCGGACCGGGCCCAGCAACCCGAAACCCACGCTCATGTCTGACATGGTGTCAGCAAGGTTGATGGACCGTCAATCAGCTCGACGACTTGTCGACGACGAGCGCCGCCGTACGGGCCCAACCAGTCGCCGACGGCAGCGACGGGATCGCCAGCAGCGCCAGCGCGCCGACCCCGGTCGCGTACGTCGTCGCCCGCAGCGGGTCTATCCCGCCGAGCACCCGCTCCGACACGATGCGGTACGCCGCCCAGCAGCCCGCCGCGAGCAGGTACGCGAGCTCGCCGAGCACCCGCGACCCGGTCAGGTCACCGCCGCCGAACCGCAGCACCGCCGCGACCTGGTGCGGGAGCTGCCCGACGACGACCTTGGACCCGGTGAAGGCGGTCCCGAACAGCATCATCGTGACGAGCAGGTCGGCGTACGGCGTCGACTTGGGCAGGCTCCAGAGGTACGCCGGGATCGCGGCTCGCGGCTTGTACGTTTCTGACCGCCCTGATTTATCGATCGTTGACAGGCCCCGGCCTATAAAGGACGGGTGACCGATGTCCTTCAACTGCTGAGCGATCGCAGACGCCAGGGGAGTACGCCGGGTGACCGGTCCGACGACGCGCGGCTGGTGCTGCTGATCGAGGGCGGCAGTTCGCGCGGCGCCTACTCGTCCGGGATGACCGTCGCGATCGAGCGGCTCGGGCTGCTGCCGATGTTCGACGCCGTGTACGGCAGCTCGGCGGGCGCGCTGAACGGCGCCTGGCTGCTGTGCGGTCGCGCGGAGAGCACGCTGCACGCGTGGTGGACCCCGGCGATCATGGAGACCACGATCAACCCGCGCCGCGTCCTGCGCCGGCTGCCGGTGATCGACACCCGGCACCTGATCCACACGGTCTACACCGAGGTGATGCCGATGGGCTTCCAGGAGGTGCTCGACAACCCGGTCGAGTTCCACCCGATCGCAACCGATGCGCTCACCGGCGCCGCGGTCGACCTGTACGACCGGATCGCCGACCAGGCGTCGTTGCAGACCGCGCTGCGGGCGTCGACGGCGATGCCGTTCCTTGCGGGGGAGCCGGTCGAGATCGGAGGCCGCGGGTACGTCGATGCCGGGCTGAGCGAGGGAGTCCCGGTCCGTACGGCGCTCGCGCAGCAGGCGACGCATGTCGTGGCGCTGCGGACCCGGCGTACGGACGAGACCTCGACGGCGCCGTCGCGAGCGCAGCGGATGCTGGTCGCGCGGTGGTTCGCGCGGTACGCGCCGGGGGCGTACGAGTTGTGGCTGCACAGCAAGGAGCTGCGGGCCGAGGAGGAGAGGTTGCTGGCCGAACACCCGGCGACGCTGCAGATCCGACCGCCGCTCGGCAGTGCGCGGGTCGGCCGGACGGAGCGTCGTCCCGGGCCGCTGCGGATCGCCGCGGAGACCGGTCGGGATGCGGCGCTGGAGGTGCTGGAGAGCGCGGCGGAGATCGCGCGGTAAGCGATCTGACGTGGTGTCAGGTCATATGACGGCTTGTTGAAGTGATCGACGGCATGTAATCTCAGTTGCATGTCGTCGGAGTACGAGCCTGTTCGAAGCCGCAGTCGCCGTACGCCGAGGGTGTCCGGGGACGATCGTGAGCGGGCGATTCTCGATGCCGCGCAGCAGTTGCTCGGTGAGCGGCCGTTGCAGGACGTGTCGATCGACGACCTGATGAAGAGTGTCGGGATCTCGCGGCCGGCGTTCTACTTCTACTTCTCGTCCAAGGCCGCGGTGGTGCTCGCGCTGCTCGACCGGATGGCCGAGGCGTCGTTCGCGGCGACCAACGAGCGCTTCGAGGATGCCGGCGGTGATCCGTACGAGCAGTGGCGGGCCGCGATCCAAGCGTCGGTGCAGACCTGGGAGGAGCATCGCGCGGTGGTCGCTGCGGTCGCCCAGTTGCGGGCGGCGAATCCGGAGATCCGTGAGCTGTGGGCGGCGATCATGGAGCGTTGGGTACGCCGGATCACCACCGCGATCGAGGCCGAGCGGGAGCGCGGCGCCGCGCCGGACGGCGTACCGGCAAGGGAGCTGGCGATCGCGCTGAGCCTGATGAACGAGCGGGCCATGCAGGCCGGGTCGATGGGTGAGCAGCCGTCGCTGCCGCCGGACCAGCTGGTCGACATCCTCACCCAGGTCTGGGTGAACGCGATCTACCTGGACCCGAAGCCCAGCAGGCCGCCGCGTTCCAAAGGCGGCGCTGCCGGCGGGCGGCGTACCGGACGAGCCGGCTGACCTGTGGCCCGGTATCGGCTCGCCCTGCTCGGGCCACCGGAGCTGCACCGCGACGGCGAAGCGCTCGACCTGGGATCGCCGCAGCAGCAGGCGGTGCTGATGATGCTGCTCGCCGCGGACGGCGGCTTCGTGACGAGCGCGGCGCTCGCCGACGGGCTCTGGGGCGAGCATGCGCCGCCGACCGGCGACACCGTGATCCGGACCTACGTGTCGCGGCTGCGGCGGGTGGTGCCGATCAGCTTCCGGTCGCGGAGCTACGCGCTCGACCTGCACGTCGGCGGGGATCCACGTCGGCCGGATGCCGAACGCCACGCAGTACGAGCGGAGCTGATCGTCGACGCGACGGAGTTCGCGGAGCTGATCCGGACCGCGCGGACCGAGCGCGCCGAGGGACGCGTCGCCGCAGCGGCCGAGCGGCTGGAGGCGGCGCTGGAGCTGTGGACCGGTACGGCGCTGGCCGGCGTACCGGGGGAGGTGGCGGAGCGCGAACGCTTCCGGCTCGAGCAGCTGAAACTCTCGGCGGACAAGGAGTTGCTGGAGTGCCGCCTCGACCTCGGGCAGCACGCCGAGGTCGTCGCGGAGGTGCCGCTGCTGATCCAGCTCAACCCGCTCGAGGAGTCGCTGTACGAGATCTACCTGACCGCGCTCTACCGGAGCGGCCGCCGGGCGGAGGCGCTCGACGTCTACCGGATGCTGTACGACCTGCTGTCGACGGAGCTGGGGATCAGGCCGGGGCCCGGGGTGCAGGCAGTGCACGAGCAGATCCTCCGGGCGGAGGTCGGCATCGACAGGTCGGCCCTGCTGCGCCGGCTTCGCGACGACGCTCGCGCGATCGGCCTGCGGGCGCGGCTGCTGACCGATCCCGCGGCAGACCTCGCGGACGCGCTGTCGATGGTCGCCGGCCCGGTCCTGGTGGTCGAGCTCGGGTCGACGACCGGCTCGCCCTGAACCGGACGGTCAGCTATCAATCGTCGACTGTTCGTCTGCGCGCCTGGCCGACGCTGGAAGCGTGACAGTCGACGAGATCTTGACCGTACGACCAGCGGTCGCGGCCGACCGCGAGCCGGTCGCCCAGATGCTGGCCGGGATGTCCGACCTGACCCTGTACCACCGGTTCCAGACCCCGATCAGGCGGCCGCCGCGGCCGGCGTTCGTGCAGCACCTGGTCTGTCCGGACGGCGACGCCTGGGTCGCCGCGCGGGGCGATCAGGTCGTGGGGCACGCGATGTGGGCGTGGGTCCGTGACGTTGCCCGACCGACCGCGGAGCTGGCGGTGATCGTTGCCGAGGGCGAGCAACAGCGCGGGCTGGGCGCGCGGTTGTTGCGCGCGGCCACCGAACGCGCCGCGGCGGCGGGCGCGACGCAATTCCTGCTGATCGTTGGCGCGGGCAACGACGCCGTACTGCGGACGGTCCGCCGGCACTGGCCGACCGCGTCGGCACAGTGGAACGGCTCGCTGGTCAACTTCACGATCCCCGTCGCCGTCTCGCGCTAGCCCACTGCTCAGGCGCCACCGGTGAGGTGCAGCGACGCACCCGCGATCCACTGTGACCGCGTGGACAGCAGGAACGCGATCGCCTCGGCAACGTCGCGCGGATCGCCGCCGCGGCCGAGCGGGATCGCCCCGTACGCCTGGTCGGCGGTCGCCCCCATCGCGCCCACCATCGTCTCCAGGACGTCACTGCCGCCGGCGGTCCGGACCATGCCGAGCACGACGGTGTTCACCCGGATACCGGAGGGGCTGAGCTGAGTGGACAGGCCCTTCGACCAGCTCTCCAGCGCTGCCTTGGCTGCTCCGTAGTGCAGGACGGGAGCGGGCGGGTTGTGGCTGACGGCGGTCGACACGTTGACGACGGCCGCCCGGTCGGCGGCCTGCAGCGCGGGCAGTGCCGCGGAGGTGACGCGAACCGCTGAGAGCAGGTTGATCGCGAGCGAGTCCTCCCACTCCTGGTCCGGAACGCCGCCGAGGTGCACCCGGGCCGCGCCCGCGTTGTTCACCAGCAGGTCGAGCCCGCCGAGAGTCTCGAGCGCCGCGGCGACCATCCGGTTGGCGCCGTCGGCGGTCCGGAGGTCGGCGCTGATGAACGTGCTCCCCTTCGGGGTGTCCTCGGTCCGGCCGCGCGCGGTGGTGACCACGCTCGCGCCGCCGTCGACGAGTCGCTGGGCCACGGCCGCGCCGATACCGCGCGAGCCACCGGTGACGAGCGCCCGCCGACCCTCGAACTCACCGGGAATCGGCGTGACCGGGACGTAGTCGTGAAGGACAGGCATGGTGATGGTTCCTCCTGGATCTGCTGAACTTGATTTCATCATACTCAGAGTATGATGAAATCAAAGTCGGCCCCCGGTTAAGCTCGCCCGGTGAGCACGCCACCGGCCAAACGCGCCTACCGTTCGAGTGCGCGGGCCCGCAGTGCCGAGGCGACCCGAGCGGCCGTGCTGAGCGCGGCGACCGACCTGTTCACCACGCGCGGGTACGCCGGGACCTCGATCGATGCGATCGCCGAGGCGGCCGGGGTCGGGCGGTCGACCGTGTTCACGGCGGCCGGTGGCAAGCCGTGGCTGCTCAAGACGGCGTACGACGAGGCGCTGATCGGCGACGACCTGCCGGTCCCGCTGGCCGATCGCCCCGAGGCGCGGCAGTTGCGAGCGCTGGACGACGGCGCCGAGATCCTCGCGCTGTACGCCGAGTTGCTGACCCGGATCATGGCCGGTGCGTCGGCCCTGTACGACGTGATCCGGATCGCGGCCGACACCGACGCGGAGGTGGCGCGGTTGTGGGCCGAGATCGGCCGGCAGCGCCGCGACGGGGCGCGGCAGATCGTCGCCGTCCTGGTGTCGGCGGGGGCCCTCGCGGCACGGCTCACGCCGGAACGGGCGGCGGACGTGATCACGGTCTACAACGACCCCGGGCTGCATCGGCAGCTTGTTGCCGAGAGCAACTGGACGCGCGAGGAGTTCCAGGCCTGGCTGACCCGGGCCCTGCGCCACGAACTGCTCGAGTAGCCGTCGACGGCGAACGCCCCGCCCACGGGGATCCGTGGACGGGGCGTTCGCACCTCAGGTGATCAGGCCGGGACGGTCCACAGCTGGTTGGCCGAGCGGGCGCAGTCCCAGATCTGCAGCCGGGTGCCGTCGGCCGAGCTCTGGCCGGTGGCGTCCAGGCAGCGGCCGGACGACGGGTTCAGGATCGTACCGTTGGACTGGGCCTGCCAGCCCTGGGCGCCGGTGCCGTTGCAGTCGTACAGCTGCACCTGGGTGCCGTTCGTCGTACCGGCGGCAGCGACGTCGAGGCACTTGCCGAGGGCCCGGATCGTGCCGTTCTCGACGGTCCAGGTCTGGGCGGTCGAGCCGTTGCAGGTCCAGAGCTGGACCGCGGTGCCGTTGGCGGGGTTGGCCCCGGCGACGTCGACGCACTTGCCGCCGATGCCCTTGATCGGGCCGGTCTTGCCACCGGTCGGCGGCGGGGTGGTGCCGCCGGCGGCGTCGAAGATCGCGCTCACCAGCGAGGCGCTGCCGGTGGCGTCCTGGGACAGCTCCCAGTTCATGATGCCGCCCGCGTTCGCGACCGCCCACTGGGTCTTGCGCTTGATGGTCGGGATGCCGTTGTAGCAGTTCTGCGCCCCGTTGATGTTCACGCAGTCGACGTTGGCGTTGTTCGGGTTCATCGCCACGATGTCCTTGTACTGCGTGTAGTTCGGGCGGCTGTAGAACGGCACCCCGAGCACGGTCTTGTTCTTCGGCAGACCGCGGTTCTTCCAGAAGTTCGCCGCGTTGATCGACCAGTCGTAACCGGCGTGCGGGCTGCCGCCGTCGTAGGCCATGATGTTCAGCCAGTCGACGTAGCCGAAGACGGCCGGCTGGACACCGTTCGCGGTGCCACCCTCGGAGACGACGGCCGCGGTGAGCAGCTTGCCGTTGGCGTGCAGGGTGTTGCTGAGCTGCTGCATCAGCGCCGTGTAGTTGTTGCCGGAGGTGCCCGGGTCCGGGTACTCCCAGTCGATGTCGACGCCGTCCAGGCCGTACTGGTTGATCACGCCCATCACGCTGTTCACGAACGTGGTCCGGGCGCCGGAGTTGCCGGCCAGCGCCTCGAAGGCGGAGTCGTTGCCGTCGTTCCAGCCGCCGATCGCCAGCGAGACCTTGACGCCGGCGGCGTGCCCGCGGCTGACCAGCTGGGACAGCTTCGAGGTGTTCTCGATGCCCTGCAGGGTGCCGTTGGAGTTCGGCAGCGCGAACGCGTAGTTGATGTGCGTCAGCTTCGAGTACTGGATGGCGTTCACGTCGCCGGCCCACGAGGGCATGTAGCCGACGCTGCGGAACCCGCTCGGCAGGGCGGCCGCGGCGCTCGGGGCGGCGACGGCGGCCTCGGACTGGGTGGCGGCTCCGGCCGTGGGGGCGACGACGGCACCGGCAGCGGCCGTGGCCACCGCCAGGCCGGCGACGGCCCATCGGGTTCGAAGCTTGATCCAAGGTGAAGAAAAAGCCTTCATGGGGGCGGGGTTCCTTTCGGACGGGTCCTGGGGCGGCCCCCGAAAGGCCAACAGACGCCGGACGTTCCGGTACCGGGACGTCCTTCAGGTGACACCTTCCGGGGGCGGTCGTACGAAGGTGTACTTAAGGAAAGATCTGACCGAAGTCGCGATCAGTGAATCGCGTTTCGCTCCGTGGCGTCAAGAGTTCACCGCGTTAAGAATCGATGCGGCGGCAGCGCAGGTAGAGCAGCTGCGCGGCTTCGCGCCAGACCGGGCTCTCGCCGATCGGCTCGGCCATGCGCTCGACCGCCAGGCCGGCCGCGACCAGCGTGTTCACGTACGTCGACAGCGTGCGGTGGTACGAGACGTTCGGCAGGATCGCCCACCGGGTCGCGCTGTCGTACGGGCCCTCCTCGAAGTACCGGCCGGTCACGCGGCGCGCGGTCCCGGCGGTGTGGTCGATCAGCTCGCCGTGCGCCGGCGGCTTGGTGCACGGGTGCACGATCGCGGCGACGAACCAGCCGCCCGGCTTCAGCACCCGGGCGACCGAGCGCAGCGTCGGCTCCAGGTCGGGGATGTCCATCAGCGCCATGTAGCAGACGACACCGTCGTACGAGCCGTCATCCAGTACGTCGAGCCGCTGCGCGTCGCCGTGCAGGTACTCGATCCCGCGCGGCTGCTCCTGCTCGAGCCGGCGCGCGTGGGTCAGCAGCCCCTCGGAGGCGTCGACCGCGACCACGCTCGCGCCGAGATCGGCCAGGTGCCGGGCGTCGCGGCCCTGGCCGCAGGCGACCGCCGCGACCCGCTGGCCGTGCAGGTCGCCGACGAGCTCGTCGAAGGTCGGGTCGGTCAGGCCACCGCCGTCGGGGTCGATGGTGGCGTGGTAGGCGTCGGCGGTCTCGTCGTACAGGCTGGTCACGTCGGTCATGGACCGATTCAAC
Source organism: Kribbella sp. NPDC104740 (assembly GCF_055583505.1). NCBI lineage: Bacteria > Bacillati > Actinomycetota > Actinomycetes > Propionibacteriales > Kribbellaceae > Kribbella > Kribbella sp. NPDC104740. The sequence goes on from NZ_JBVJNV010000001.1 coordinate 805,759, forward strand.
CCGAAGAGGCCAAAGCCCGCCTCGGTCATCAGGGAACCGAGGCGGGCTCCGGGGTCAGCGAGCGGCTTGCTCGATCAGGTCGGCGACCTTGCCGGGCTGGGACACGGCGACCGCGTGCGACGCGCCCTTCACCTCGACGACCTTCCTGGCGTGCGCGCGCTCGGCCATGAAGCGCTGCGACGCGGCCGGGATGTTCCGGTCCAGCGTCGGGATCAGGAAGTACGACGGGATGCCAGTCCAGGCCGGCGCACCGGTCGGGCCCTGGTTCAGCGCGGCGTCGGTGATCGGCCGCTGCGTGACCGCCATCAGGGCCGCCTGCTTGGCCGGGACGTCGGCCGCGAACTGACCGCGGAACTTGTCCTGCTGAATCGTCACGTCGTTGACGCCGTTGCCCAGCGGGACGCTCTGCAGGGTGTCACCGAGCGTGCCGCCCGGGTACTTGCCGGACAGGTCCGCCGCGCTCTCACCCTTGGCCGGCGCGTAGCCCGCGACGTACACGAGCGCCTCGATGTTCTTGTTGCCGGTCGCGGCCGGGGTCATCACCTCGCCGCCCCAGGAGTGGCCGACCAGCACGATCGGTCCCTCGACCGCTGCCAGCTGGCTCTTCACGTACGCCGCGTCGCCGTCGACGCTGCGCAGCGGCAGCGCGACCGTGACGACCGGGTAGCCGCCCTTCTTCAGCCGCTTGATCACGCCGTTCCAGCTCGACGAGTCGGCGAAGGCACCGTGCACCAGGACGACGGTCGGCCGGTCCGGCTTGGCGATCGCCTGCGAGCTCACTCCCGCCAGCCCGAGCAGGGCCAGCACCAGTACGCCGATCAGACCGATGGTCCGCTTGCTCCGCATCTTCGTTTCCCCTTCGTGGTCGTAGAACTGAATGCAACGTGGGGCAGGGCGCCGATGTCACCCCGATGACGAGTTCACGCCACCTGTAGCCTTGCCGCACTGGGTGGGGTGGGTTGGGGAGACAAACACATGGGTGGGGATTTCAGGGCCCGGCGACGGGCGCTGTGGACGGCGGGTGCCGCCGTCCTGGCGGTGGGTGCCGCGGCGGTGAGTTGGGCCGTCGCGCGGCCTGGTGCGGCGCCGTCTGGTGTCGGTACGCCGACGCCTGTGACGTCGTCGGCGCCTTCGGCCTCGGAGGCCTCGGAGGCTTCGGAAGTCTCGGAGCTCGAGGCGCAGGTGGACGCCGTGCTGAAGGCGCGCGCGGCGGCGCTGCTCGGCGGCCGGTTGCCGGCGTTCCTCGGGCAGCTCGACCCGGCCAACGCCAAGCTGCGGGCGCGTCAGCAGCAGCAGTTCGCGAACCTGCGCAAGATCGGGCTGCGCTCGCTGACCTACCGGCGCGAGGGCGGCTGGGTGCCGGAGCCGCAGCAGCAGCACGGCGCGAACGCGTACGCCTTCCGGGTCATGATGCTGGTCCAGGTGAACGGCATCGACACCACGCCGCGCTACGTCCCGCTCGGCTACACGTTTGCCGAACGCAACGGCCGCTGGCTGCTCGTGGACGACGACGACCTGGCCGCCGAGTCCGACCGCGGCAAGACCCATGAGCCGTGGGATCTCGGCCCGCTCGAGGTGGTCCGCGGGCCCGGCGTCCTGGTGGTCGTCCCGCCGGCGGAGAAGGCGAACGGGCGCCGGCTGGTCCGCGAGGCGCGGGTCGCCGTACCGGCTGTGCGCGCGGCCACCCGGCGGTCTCAGGCAGGCATCCTGGTCGTTGCCCTGAGCGACAATCGGTCCTTCGACGCCGAGTGGCAGACCGGCGGCCATCCCGCGGCGGCGATCGCCGTCCGCAACTACACGCCGATCGACGCCGAGGCGACCCAGTTCAAGGTGACCGGCAGCAGAATCGTGATCCACCCCGGCCAGCGCGCGGACGCCGACCGCTACCTGCTGGCCCACGAGTTCACGCACGCGGCGCTGTCCCCGCTCGGCCACGGTGCGCCGACCTGGCTCGTCGAGGGCTTCGCGGAGTACGTCGAGATGAAGCTGACCGCCGACGAGGGCCTCACCGAGTGGCTCGCCGACCACCGCCGCACGATCCGCCGCGAGGGCTTGCCGAAGCTGAAGGTGCTCCCGATCGACGGAGTCTTCCACGGCGACTACGACGAGCAGAGCTACGGCGTCAGCTGGCTGATCGTCGAGCACCTCGTCACGACGTACGGTCTGCCGCGCGTGAACGCCTTCTACGCCGAGCTCGCCAGGACCCCCGAAGACCCCACCGCCCGCGACCGGGCGCTGCTGAAACACTTCAAACTGACCGACGCGGGCCTGGTGGCAGCCGTCAAACGGTGAGATTTCCGGCCTGGTCGAGCCTCGCGTCGTGGAGACTGAGGTATGGACAGGCTGCGGCTCGAACTGCTGGGGGTGCCGCGGGGGTTCGCCGGGGCGACGGCGTTCGATCTCGGGCCGGTGCGGCAGCAGGCGGTGCTCGCGGTGCTGGCGCTGAACGCGAACCGGGTGCTGACGGCGGAGGAGCTGCTGGGGGCGGCGTGGGGTGACGCGGCGCCGGCGAGTGGGGCGAAGGTCGTGGCGCCGTACGTCTATCGGGTGCGGCAGGCGCTGCCTGACGGTGAGGTGCTGCGCCGGACGCGGCATGGCTATGTCCTCGACCTGGCGCCTGACCAGCTTGATGTCAGCGCCTTCGAGGCTGCTGTCGCGGAAGCCCGGCGTACCGAGGACAAGTGCGCGGCGGCTGATCTCTTCGCGGCGGCGCTCGGTCTCTTCGTCGGCGAACCACTCGCCGGGCTGCCGGGCCGCTACCTCGCGTCCGAGCGGCATCGACTGCACGAGCTGCGTCGCAAGGCGCAGGCCGAGCAGATCGATCTCGCGCTCCACCTCGGGCGGCACGCGGAGGTGATCGCCGAGCTGACAGCTCGGGTGGAGGACGATCCGCTCGACGAGCAGGCGACCGCGCAGCTGATGACCGCGCTGTACCGGGCTGGGCGGCAGGCTGATGCGCTCGACGCGTACGCGCGGGCGCGGTCGGCATTGATCTCGCAGCTGGGGGTGGAGCCCGGCCCGAGTCTGCGGGCGGCGCATCGGGCGGTGCTCGCCAATGCGGACTCTGGTGGTCTGTCTGCGGGCGCCGGTCTGTCTGGGGTCGATGGTTCGTTCGGGCCTGCTGGTCGCGACGAGCTTCCCTACGCGGGCTCGACGTTCGTCGGCCGTGCTGCGGATCTGCGCTCGGTGACCTCGACGCTGACCCAGCCGGGCGTGATGCCGCTGGTCTGCATCGACGGCATGGCCGGCATCGGCAAGACCACCCTCGCGATCCACGCCGCGCGAGCTGTCGCGGACGCGTTCCCGGACGGCCGGCTCTTCGTCGACCTGCACGGCCACACCCCCGGCCGGACGCCGATGACCGCGGCCGCGGCGATCAACCATCTGCTCCGGGCTGTCGGCGTGACCGCCGACCGGATCCCCGCGGACCTCGGCGCGGCCGCAGCATTGTGGCGTGCGGAGACCGCCGGTCGTCGCGTCTTGGTTGTCCTCGACAACGCACCGGACACCGCCGCCGTGCAGCCGTTGTTGCCCGGAGCCCCTGGTTGCGCGGTGATCGTCACCAGTCGTTCGCAGCTGTCCTTGGACGTCTCGGACCGCCTTCCGTTGGGTGCGTTGAGCAACGACGACGCGGCCGAACTGGTTGCCTCGGTGTCAGGCCGTCCGAGAACCGATCCGGGCCTGACCGGCCTGGTCGAGCGCTGCGGCCGGATCCCGCTGGCGCTGTCGATCGCGGGCTCGAAACTGCGGCACCGGCAGAGCTGGACCGTTGCCCACCTCAACGATCGGATGGACGCGAACCGGCTGGTCGAGCTGAGCATCGACGGGCGCAGCGTGACGGCGGCGTTCATGGTCTCGTACGAGCAACTTCCGGCGCCGCAGCAACGACTGCTGCGACTCGTTGCCCTGGTCCCCGGTCGCGACTTCGACCGGTACGGCGCGGGCGCGCTGGCCGGGCTCTCGCCGGAGTCAGCCGAGGACGCGCTCGACGCGTTGGTGGACGCGAACATGTTGCTGGACAACGGTCCTGGGCGCTACCGGCTGCACGACCTGATCCGCGAGTTCGCGGCCGGGTTGCCCTCGGACGGCGCTTCGCTGGAGCCGCTGCTCGCGTACTACACGGCGGCGGCGCGGGCGACCGGCGTACATCTGCTGGGTGATCCGCCGTTCGCTCAGCCGACAGGTGTGGTGCTGCCCGCGCTCGCCACCGCCGACGAGGCCGAGGCGTGGCTCGCGCGTGACGCCGAGAACGTGCTCGACGCCGTCGCCTGGACGGTCGCGCACGACCGGCCCGCCGAGACCGTCGCGCTGACGCTCGGGATCTACCCGTTCGTGTTCACCGCCGACCGCAACGACCTCGGCAGCAAGCTCCTGGCGTCCGCGATCGCCGCCGCCCGGCGAGTGGGCGACCGGCCGAGCGAGGTCTACTTCCTGGTCCAGTCGGGCTGGCTGGAGCTCTCGCTGCACGACCGCGAGACCGGGCTGCGGCTGCTCGACCACGCGATCACGCTCGCCGACCGGCTCGGCGACGTACAGCTCCAGGCGTACGCCGCTGCCCAGCTGGGACGGGCGTCGCTCCGGATCGGCCGCCCGGCGCGGGCGATCGCGGAGCTGACCCGCGCGCTGTCGCTGTCGGGGGAGCTGTCGCCGCGGACCGCGACGATGTACCACCACACGCTGGCGATCAGCTTCTGGAGCCAGTCCCGGTACGCCGAGGCGGCGGACGCCGTACGGGCGGCGTACGCGGCGGCGGAGAAGGGCGGGTTCCGGCTCCGGATGGCGCGGCTGCTCAGCTTCCTGGCCTGCTGCCAGGTCGACCTGAAGCAGCCGGCCGAGGCGCTCGCGACGATCCGGCGTACGGCAGATCTGGGCGGGCCGACGACGCCACGGTTCAGCACCGAGATCCTGACGATCCGGGGGAGCGCGCTCGAGCAACTCGGCGACCTCGACGGCGCGCTCGACTCCCACCACCGCGCGCTGGAGCAGGCCGCGCTGACCGGCAACGCCGACGGCGAGGCGGAGGTCAGGCTGCGGCTCGGCTCCACCTTGCGGGCGGCCGGCAACCACCGCCGGGCCGCCGAGGAGTTCCAGCGCGCTTTCGATCTGGTTGCCGAGAGCGGCACCGCTTTCGACCAGGCCCGAGCCCTCGACGGCCTGTCGGACTGCCTGCGGTTGAGCTCCCCCGAGCAGGCCGCCGCCTACCGCCGCCAAGCCCTCGCCCTCTACGAGCAAATGGAGTCCCTGGAGGCTCGCCGACTGGCCGGGGAAGGCCTTACTGTTCGGTAATGCCCCGCAGCCGCTGGACGCCGATCGTCGCGTACTCCCTGGTCGGCGCCGCCACCCAGCTGGTCTGGCTCAACTTCGCCGGCATCACCACGGTCGCCGCCACCCGCTACGACGTCTCCGAGAACGCCATCGGCTGGCTGGCCCAGGTCTTCCCCCTGCTGTACGTCGTACTGGCCATCCCCGCGGGCCTGCTCCTGGACCGCTGGTTCCGCCCGTCCCTCCTCATCGGCGCCCTCCTGACCGCCCTGGGCGCCCTACTCCGCCTAGGCGACACCTACCCCTGGCTCTTGACCGGCCAACTGGTCGCCTCGGTAGCCCAACCCCTCGTCCTCAATGCCGTCACCGGCATCACCGGCCGCTACCTGTCTCCGAAAGACCGCCCCACCGGCATCGCAGCCGGCACCGCCAGCATCTTCGCCGGCATGGTCATCGCCTTCGTCCTCTCCGCAATCTTTGCCTCCAGCAACCAAATCCCCGTCGTCCTGGTCATCTCAGCCATCTTCTCCGTCATCGCCGCGGTCCTGCTGCTGGTGGCCCTCCGCCTCCCTGCCTTGCACACCTCTGCCTCTCCCCGCCCCGACCGCAACGCCCTCCGCACAGCCTGGAGCGACCCCCTCATCCGCCGCCTCTGCCTCCTCGCGATGTTCCCCTTCGGCGTCTTCGTAGCCCTCACCACCTTCGCCCAGGCCCTCCTCGAACCATCCGGCGTCTCCGCCAGCACCGCCAGCACGATCCTCCTCGTCAACGTCATCGCCGGCGTCCTCGGCAGCGCCACCATCCCCATCCTGGTCTCCCGCCACCAAGCCGCCTCAGCCCAACTAACCCTCAGCCTCACCGCCACCGCCACAGCCTGCGTGTGCCTAGCCCTCTTCCCCGGCCCCGTCGTCGGCTACCTGGCCATCACCACAATCGGCGTACTCCTACTCCCAGCCCTCCCGGTCGTCCTGGAAATAGTCGAACGCCAAACAGGCGAAGCCGAAGGCACCGCAGCCGGCCTCATCTGGATGTCCGGCAACCTAGGCGGCCTCCTGGTAGCCACCGCAGTAGGCCTCCTGGTCAACCACCCCACCCCCGCCTTCCTCCTCATGGCAGCCATAGCCCTCATCGCCACCCCCGGCGCCCGAGCCCTCCGCCACTCCCTCTGACCCATCCACTACAATCGACCAGCACCCGCCGACGTGGCGCAATTGGTAGCGCACCGCTCTTGTAAAGCGGTGGTTAGGGGTTCGAGTCCCCTCGTCGGCTCTCTGAACTGGGCTTATACCGTGGCGGCTATGGAAGAAGTAGCCTCAACTGACCGGAAACTGACCGCTTTGGTCCGTCGAGGGTCGAGTTTGGTCGTCACGGCTCAGGTCCTGCCGGCCCTGGTTGGTCTTGGTCATCGATCGACTTCAGCGCCTCGTTGAGGATCCGTGCTGCATCCGGATTGAGGACCTTTCGACCGACGTACGCGTTGAGCGTCGTGGTCGTATCGGCCTGCCCGAGCTGATCCGCGATCTGGCGCGCCGACTGTCCGCCGTCGTCAAGAATCGTGGCGGTCGTCTTCCGGAACTTGTGCGAGGTCACCCACGCGAGATCGTCCGCGAGCGACGGACGACCGGCCAGTTCGACCGCTTCGAACAACGCCGCTCGATCAGCTCTGGACACGCCGTACAGCTTCACCAACGCGGAGACCTCGTCGGGCTGAATCTTGAACCCGGCCCGTCTCGATCAGGCTCATGCGATTCTTCAGCCATCCCAGCTCTGCCACGACTTCGTTCTGCGTCTTCCCGGCCGATCGCCGGAAGGTCTTCAAGCTCTTCGCAGTTCGGCCCGACGCCGACTACCGACCGATCGACGTGCCTCCCCGTTTGCCCACCGAGGCGCTGTCTTGACCCCTAGCGTCGGGTCGCTACAGCACTGCCACCACGCCATCAGTCGACGTCCTCGTCCAGATCACCTGACCAAGCCGCGCGCACTGACTTGACCCGACTCAGGTCTACAAATCGCGCAGCGCCGTTGATGCTTGGCGATACCGTGAAGACTCGGCCGCCACGCCTCGATGCAGCGGCCCCGACCTGAGTGAACCCATCACAACGCGAAGGATCGCGTCAGGAAGCGTTACCAATCCGTTGGCCGTGCTGCTAGCTGCTTGGCCAGCGGGAAAGGATGAATTTGGCTTTCTCGGACTCATCGAGGGCACGAGTCGAGTTTCCTGTGCGAACGTAAAACTTGGTCTCTTTGCGTTGCTGGCCGCTCTTTTCGACGCTGATACGGGCATCGACCGGGAAGCCGGACGGGTGGACGTGTATCCGGCAGATGGGCTTGCCGTCGATAACGTGCATCTGCCGGCCGACGTTGGCGGCGAGCGCGGCGCCCATCGCCTCGACGATGAGGTTGTTGAGGTGCAGCCCGAATAGATCGGCGTCGTCCTTGCCCGACCGGCGAAGGTTCGCAAAATCCGGCTCCAGCCCAACCGGCACGCCGCTGTCGTGGATGCCGATGAGCAGCGTGCCGCCGTCGCGGCTGTTGGCGAACGCCGCGATCGTCTTAAGGCTGGCGGTCTCGAGCGGCTTATAGCGCACGCCCTCCTCGGTGACCGACAACGAGGCCTTATATTCCAGGTGCTCGCTCTCTAGGTCGGAGCCCAGCAGATCACTGATCGGGCAGTATTCCTGGTAAGCCACCTTCGCCCTGCCTTGCACCATTTTCAGGTAGGTGTCCAGCACCATCGACTGCGCGTCCGGGTTGTCAATGAGCGTGAGGCTCAACTCCTGAGACACGTTGACGTGGTTGACGATCTCCTCGGTGAAGACCTTGGCGAGGAACAGGCGGAAGTTATCCTCTGTGTTGGCTGCAGCGGCGCGTTGCACCTCCGGCCGCTCAATCACGTTCGCGACGATGGCGTCCAGATGCACCCGGTCACCGTCGGAGAAGTCAGTGTTGAACCGATCGTTTAACTTAGCGATGATGGCGGAAAGCAGTTCCTCCTCAGCCTTAGCCTGCCCTCCTGTTCGAGAGAGCATCGTGCTGACCTCGCCGCCCTCGTTGGATAGTTCGATGGACCCGGCGAACGTCTTCTCGGTACGTAAATAGGTCAACTCAACCTCGGCGCCGAGATCGAGCCCGGTTTCGCCGGTCGGCCGAATGAACGAGGAGAGCGCCTTGCCATAGAGGAAATCAGCCTCCAGCTTGCTATCCGTGAACTCTACGATCTGCGAAAGGAACGAATACGTCCGCAAGAACCTGGCGAGAGCGTCTCTGAACGAGTCCTGCTCGTCTTCATCGAGGGCATGGAACCGGTCTATCGCCGGTGCAAGCCTTGCGTGCACCAGGCCATGGTTCTTGCCGATGCCGATGAGCAGCACGACAGTTGTCTCCACCTCATCCGGCCAGATCACACCGTATGGGTCTAGTTGGTGGCGAGTATCGTAGACCATGTTTGGGTCGGTGGGTTGCGCGACAGTGCTGGTGTACCACTCGGCAAATGATTTTTGGATGTCCTCAGTCTTGTTGCGGAAATCGAGGACGAACGTGCCGTCCTTCCCGTCGGCGAAGCGATTCAGCCGCGATAGGGTCTGTACGGCCGCCAGGTCGGACAGAATTTTGTCCACGTACATGGCGTAGAGCAATGGCTGGTCGAAGCCGGTCTGGTATTTCTCCGCGACTACCAACACATGCCACTCCTCGCTGGCGAATTCCTTAGTGGTCTGCGATTCTGGAAAGCCGTTCATCGAACTTTCCGTGTTGTCGACTTTGTCGACCTCGACGGTGCCGGAGAATGCGCCGAGCACACCGATCCTGTAGCCATGGTCGTCGCAGTACTTCCGCAGTACTTTGGTATAGCGGACGGCCTGCTCGCGGGAGGAGGTGACCACCATCGCCTTACCTCTGCCGCCGATCTTGTGCTTAACATGCAGGCGGAAGTGTTCGATGATGACCTCGGCCTTCTGCGCCAAGTTCGATTCGTGCAAGCTGATGAACCGCGCGATGGCGGCGCCGGCCATCTTTGGGTCGTACGCCGGGTCGTCGCGGACCTTCTTCTCGATGTTCCAGTAGGTCTGATAGGTGACGTAGTTGGCTAGCACATCGAGGATGAATTTCTCCTCAATCGCCTGCCTCATCGAGTACAGGTGGAACGCCTCGTGTCGGTCGGTCACTAGGTTGCGCCTACCGAACATCTCGAGCGTGCGGGCTTTTGGCGTTGCGGTGAATGCGAAGAAGGAGATGTTTGGTTGCCTTCCGCGCGCCTTTGCCATCGCAGCGAGCGCGTCTCCGACCGGATCGTCAGTGCGCTCCGATTCCCCAGCGCCGAGCAGCGCCTTGAGTTTGGTGGCCGACTCACCAGTCTGTGACGAGTGCGCCTCGTCCACGATAACCGCATAGCTTCGGTCGGGCAGCTGGAGACCCTGCTCGACCACGACGGGGAACTTCTGCAGCGTGGTGATGATTATCCGGGCTCGCTGCCCGGTGAGTGCGGCCCCAAGCTGCGCCGAGTCGGTGTCGATCTTCTCGACGAGCCCGAATTGATGCTCGAACTGATAAATGGTGTCTTGCAGCTGCTTGTCGAGCACCCGCCGGTCGGTGATGACCACGACCTTGTCGAACACCGGCCGGTCATTCGCACCGTGCACCGTCGATAGTCGGTGCGCGAGCCAGCCGATCGTGTTGGACTTCCCCGACCCGGCAGAGTGCTGGATCAGGTAGTCGTGCCCCGGTCCCTCCACCTTGGCAGCCGCTTCGAGTTTGCGCACCGCGTCCCACTGGTGAAACCGCGGGAAGATCATGTTCCGGACGCGCTTGCTGCCCTTCGGCAGCTTCTCCACGTGTACGAACCGTTGCAGCAGATCCAGCCAGGCGTCGCGTTCCCAAACCTGCTCCCACAGATAGGCAGTGCGATGCCCGTTCGGGTTAGGGGGGTTCCCGGCGGCCTTGTCGTGTCCTTGGTCGAACGGAAGGAATCGCGTCTTCGTCCCGGCCAGCCTGGTGGTCATCGCTACCCGCTCGGTATCTACCGCGAAGTGAACAACGCATCGCCGAGCGAGCATGACGTTGTTCGGATCGCGGTCGCTACGGTACTGCGCCTTGGCATCGTCAATACCCTGCCCGGTCAACGCGTTTTTCAACTCTGCCGTCGCCACCGGCAGCCCGTTGACCACCAACGCAAGGTCGACCCGTCTGTCGCTGTGGGGGTCATACCGGAACTCCGAGATGACGGCGAGCAGATTCTTCTCAAACCGCGCGACAAGTTCCGGCGTTGCAGCACCGACCGGCTTGAAGTAGGCCAGTTGGATCGTCACGCCCCGGTCAACCACTCCGCGCCGGAGCACATCCACTGTCCCCCGCGCATCCAACTCTCTCACCAGCCGCCCCTTGAAACCCCGCTGGGCGGCTCCGACTTCGCCATACTTCGCGACCAGATCGTTCCACTGATCGACCTGCGTGGCGCCGATGAATTGCAGTGTCGCGCCAAAGTCAAGCCCGTTGTGTCGGTCGATGTCATGGTCACCGGACCGCTTATATCCCCCCGAGCCAACTAGCCAGGCAACGATTTCGGCCTGAAACGTGGCTTCGTCTGGTTTCATCGAAAAACTCCCGCTACGTTCATTTGCCCAGTGACGACTGCAGTGATCAGCGCATCCTTCCTCTCACGCGCGAGGTCGGCTGAACGTGCCACGGCCCACTTGAGAGGCGTGATCTTCTTGATCATTTCGGCGATACTTCGCTGCTCAGATAACGGCACTTGAGGAACTGGGATCCGCCCGAAAAGGTCCCAGTTACGGAAATCGACGGCTCGCTCTCTAGTGCTGGACGAAAAAAGACCAAGATAACCATCTGTAGCTAGAACGTGCAGCATCCGACCAAGATAGACAGCATCGCCACCATCTTTGGGTGCGCAAACGTGGTAAGCGGGACTGCAAACCCCGTCGGTCTCTGAAGTCCCAATAGCGCCAGCAAAGCCGTCGAGGCCGTGAATCACAACATCGCCTTCACGCACGCCTTGCGTACGAGAGTTTTCGGTCCACGATTCCGTATAACCATCCAATCTACGCCGGGATCGAGCAGTTACTTGACCATCCCTGAATGCTGTCACGGTCTCATCAACTTTCAAAGGCGGGCGATCCAGCTTTTCCAGTACCTTTCGTATTGTCGAAACGCCTTCAGCTCTCGTGCCGTCGGCGAGCCCACTGTCCGCTATCCGCTGACGAATACGGCTCTCGACCTTCTCCTCTAACAGCCCAACCAGCTTGGCCTTGTTAGTTACGAGCGAATCGATACGGGTGGTCTCGCGATCGAGAAAATCTGCCACCTTCCTCTGATCGACCAGAGGGGGGGCCTCGATCGGCAACCGTTTTATATCCCATTGAAAGAGATGGGGAACGCCCATGCCGGCACGGAGTGAGTTGATCTGAGACTGCGTTCGCCTGCTTGCTAGCGAATACCTCAGAAACCGACTTTCCATGTCAAATGGACGAATTATCGCAATAGATCCATTTACCGTGGCCGCTTTAGGTAGCTCTTTCACAACGTTAGTAATCCCCAGTGTATTGCCATCCTTGACAAGCAGCACGTCGCCAGCGATGAGCTTCAACTCCGGAGATTCGTGATATCGGTACCCAGAAATATAGTTCACGTTCTCAAAGTCGATGACACTGGTCTTGATGTTCGGCGTCGATAGAAAGGCGTATCCATCTGGTTGATACTCTTCGGCAGTCAGCGCCTTCCAGCCAATCCTGGCATGCACAGATGCAACCCGATCCACCCGCGTGCGATGCCATCCTTGCCGCAATGAAGTCATTCGACCACCTCGGCGAGGAGCTTCTTAATTTCCTTTTCTAGTTGCTCGATATCGGCGTCGATTTCACCAAGTGGACGCGGCGGGACGTAGTTGTAAAAATACCTAGTCAGTGGAACTTCATAGCCGATCTTAGTTTTGTCGTAATCAATCCACGCATCAGGAACGTGCGGCACAACTTCGGCGGCTAGGTATTCGTTGACCGCCGCCTCATACTCCACTGTGGCTAGCCGGCCCTTAATGTCCGCCTCGAAGTCAACTTCGACGGATGGAAGTGGGACGTTTTCGTACTCGCGGAGGTCGGGGTCGGGAACCTGTGAACCCTTTTCGTCGAGGACGGGTGGAGCTGCTGGGTCGCGAACGGAGAGCGCATCCAGGAGAGCATCTTGGAGAGGCTTGCCTCGTTGGCCGGAGCTGGCCATTAGCTCGATGACTTTCTTGCGAGCCAGGGGTTTCTCGCTGATGACCTCGCCGCCCCAGCTGGCCAGACCGGACAGCAGGGCCTCGCGGGCGGCTGTCGAGAGTTTGGCGATCTTCTTGTCAGAAGCGAATTTGGCACGGGTCTCCTCGGTCACCTCCCAGCGGAGACGTAGCGGTCGTTCTACTGTGATGCGCAAGAAACCGAGAGACTCGTTCGGGAAGATCTTGACCTTGTCGCCCTCGACGAAGTTGTTGTGCAGGCGTACTATCTCGTCGATCTGTTCCGGCGATATTTCCTTGCGCTTGTCGCCAAGGCTTTTACGCATCTTGATGAAATGGTCGCGGGCATCGATAAGCTGGACCTTACCCTGGCGAACCTTGGCCTTGCGGTTAGTGACGATCCAGAAATATGTTGAGATGCCGGTATTGTAGAAGAGTTGGTCCGGGAGTGCGACCACGGCCTCCAGCCAGTCGTTCTCGATGATCCAACGGCGGATCTCGGACTCGCCTGAGCCCGCCCCGCCTGTGAACAGCGGCGAGCCATTGAAAACTATCGCTAGGCGGCCGCCACCTCGGCTCGGCCGGCGCATCTTCGAGATCATGTGTTGGAGGAACAGGAAGGAGCCGTCATTGATGCGGGGCAGGCCAGCGCCAAAACGACCGTCAAAACCCTGATCGGCGTGTTCCTGCTTGATCTGATCGGCGACCATCTTCCACTCGACACCGAACGGTGGATTGGCCAGCAGGTAGTCGAACCGCTTACCATCGAACGCATCTTGGCTGAATGAGTTCCCGAACGCGATCTCGGCATCCTCGCCCTTCACCATGAAGTCAGAGCGGCAGATCGCGTAGGTCTCCTCATTGAGCTCCTGGCCAGAGACGCGGAGGGTGGCGTGCGGGTTCAGTTCGCGCAGCCGGTGCTCGGCGGTATAGAGCATGCCGCCGGTGCCGCAGGCTGGGTCGAGGATGGTTTTCACAATGCCTGGCTTGGCCAAGTCCGGCTCGTCGGTGAGCAACAAGTCCACCATGAGGCGGATGACCTCGCGTGGCGTGAAGTGCTCGCCGGCCGTCTCGTTAGACAACTCGGAGAACCTGCGGATCAGCTCCTCGTACAGGTAGCCCATCTCGATGTTGGATACCGTGTCCGGATGCAGGTCGATCTCGCAGAACAGCGACACCACCAGGTACAGCAGATTCGACCGGCCCAGCTTGGTGATCTGCTTGTCCAACTCAAACTTCTCCAGCACGTCCCGCGCATCGTCCGAGAAGGCGGCCAGGTAGATCTTGAGTTTGTCAGCCAGCTCATCCGGCGTGTCAAGCAGCCGCGTCATGGTGAGCTCCGAGGTGTTGTAGAACGGCACCCCGGCCGCGGAGCGGAGAAACTCTGCCCTGTCGCCGTATTGCTTGTGCGCAGCGAGAACCTTGGCCTTGGTCGGCTCAAGCACACAGTCGAGCCGACGGAGCACGGTCAACGGTAGAATCACTGTGCCGTAGTCTGACTGCTTGTATAGCCCCCGCAGCTTGTCTGCCACCGACCAGATGAACGCTGCATGATTCTTGATTGTCTGACTTGGTTCCGTCATTCGCCCGACCTTCGTACGTTCTGCACTTTGAGACTTTCATCCTGGCACGACGCTAGGTGCGGCCCGATTCCAGCATGCCGGAGGGCGTGGCGTCCGGTTCATCCTCGCAGACAGTCGAGCGTGGGAATCAGATGTCTCGCGAAGAGCAGCCAGCTTGCGCAGCGGAACGTGCCCGAGCCCCCAACCCCATCGAGGTCGGTCTGGATCCGGGCGCTCAGAGGACGACTCCGACTAGAGCAAGGAGCGTCTTGGTGTGAGAGTCGACTCTCCACCTGGTCCATCGCGCCACGTGGGAACGGTCGTACGGGCCTCGCTGCTCGACGTGAGGGTTGTACATCCGTCAGACAAGGCCACGTTCCAGAGCATCACGGCGGATGTCGATCAGGCGGACGAGAGTGCCATTATAGTTGGCTTGCCAGAAGTGCCAGCCCTGGCATGCCTTGGCCTGGAGGACGAACTCGCCGGCTCCGGACAGTGAGCGAAAGATCTCGCCGGAGGCTACTCGGATGCGGCCGTCGGATAGGACCTCGGCGTGGAATTGCCGGCCCCGGCGTTGGCCTATCAGCTTGGCGCTGCTTGGCAGGAAGCCCTTGGCTATAAGGTCAATGACCGTGACGTTGTAACGTGCTCGGGTCCGAGTACGTGACGGGTCTGGGCGTCGAGCGGCGGCCGCAGGGAGAGTTCCGAACACCGCTGGGTCCCAGACGAGTTCACAAAGGCGTTGGTACAGAATCTGCCGCTCTTCGATCGCCTTCTTGTCGAACTTTGCAAATGCACGGAGCGATTTCTCCAGCTTGTGCTGCTTGGCGAAGTTATTGAATCCGGGATTCCGCTCGCGGTGGCTGGGGTTCAGGGAGCTGGCGAGCTGGTTCTGCCGTTGGTAATACATGACCTTCTTCTCATAGGGAAGGTCCTGGTAGCTAGCATTGTCCGATTTCCGCAGGAGCAGCAATGCGCCGAGACGGTTGCGATAGGCGTCGAATTCGATACGCGTGGGGGTCTCCGGCTGATACCGCTCGAAGTGGTTGGCCCAGATATGCTCGATCTCGAACGGGCGGCCGCCGTCCAGGTAGGCAGCCATGTCGTCACTCTTTCCGCAGCCGGTCTCAACGAAGCCGGTGAGGCGAGCCAGCAGGTAGCGGATCGCGCGGCTGTTGTTCGAGCGCAATCCATAGGCCTTCATGCTCGTGAAGTCGGATTCGAGAACCGCGATCTCCTCGGCGAGAATGCTGCGCAATCCCTCCACACTGGTACCGCCGCGCAGCCGTTCGACCAGCTGGACTGCAGCATTGTCGATGCCCGATGAGGGCTCGTCGTTAACCGCGTGGCGGGCAAATAGAAGGTCGAGATAGTCGGCAATCAGTCTCGACTTCACCTTAAACGTCCCAGAGTCGTCCTTCGGGTCGACAGCGGCCAGGATCGGTGCGGCTTGGTTTCTGATGCCGTTGTACTCGTTGAAGAAGACGCTCTGGAGTTCGCGCTCGTAGGCATTGGCCGCTGCCGCAAGGGTGCGGTAACGCTCGGCGTACTCGACGAGATCCTTGATGAGCTCGCGGAAGTCCGACGAGCGCTTCAGGCCGAGACGGTCGGCGTTGTCCTTGACCCACGTATGGAACTGCCTATTGATGCGCTCGACGTCCGTCGGGTCGTCACCTGATTCCATGCCGACGTCCGCATGACGACCGATCAAGAACGTCTTGATGAACTGGCTGGGCGCATTTACATCTATACCCGCCAAGTCAGAGACCATTTGCCGCCACATCTTGTCCATTCCACCCTTCTCGTCCCCGACCCGTGACAGGAGGAAGCTCTTCAGCAGGTCGATCGGGCCAAGGCGCACGCCCCGGTCGTTCATCGACTCGTAGATCTCCCAGCCCTGCTCAGATGTCGCGGCCTGGATGCCCACCATGCAGACACCATCGAGAAGCCAGTCCACGAAGTAAGGCAGCGCGTCGCTACGGAGGTCATCCGGGAACTCCTCCTGGAGGACCCGTGCCCCCTCCCAGAGCCGACGAAGATCCCCGGCCGCATTGTCCGGCAAGGTGTAGTCCGGGATCCGGAAAACCTCCGAGAGAAACTGAGCGCGGTCCGGTATGTCGAGGGTATACACCGGCTTGCCGAACTTGCCCGACTGGATCAAGCTGCTGAGATGCGCGGCCTCAGCCTCGAGGTCCTGCTCTTTGAGGAGCTCGCGCAAGTAGATCAGCATCAGGTGGAGGGTCGTGATCCGCTGCTGCCCGTCCACGAGGAATGTGATGTGGGCCTCCGCGTGATAGACGTACGGCCCTAGGAAGTACGGCTGGTAGCGGGCGACATCCTCCCGGTCGTGCTCCAAGCTCCAACTCGCCATGAACTTCTTCTGAAGGTCATCGATCAGGCGGCGGATGTCTTCGCGAGCCCAGGTATAGTCACGCTGGTAGCTGTCCAGCTGATACCGGCGCCCGGTGAAGACCTCCTCGATCGTCATCGCCCTGCCCTGGATCATGTTCTGCTGCATGCCGCCTCCCCTAACCGGTACATCTGGCAACCCATAACGTAGCCGCCCCGTCCTTCTGCTTGTGCACGGAGCTGCGTGTCTCTCTCGCGGTTCA
Organism: Kribbella sp. NPDC104740; assembly: GCF_055583505.1. NCBI lineage: Bacteria > Bacillati > Actinomycetota > Actinomycetes > Propionibacteriales > Kribbellaceae > Kribbella > Kribbella sp. NPDC104740. The sequence goes on from NZ_JBVJNV010000001.1 coordinate 822,414, forward strand.
GCGGCCGCCGTGGGCCTGCCGTATGGCAGGAACTGAGTCAGACCAACGCAGATTCGGATCTCGACGGCGGTGCCAACAGGAGGTGGTGCGCGGGGGTTGACACGGTCTCCCCGGGTGCCCGCCGTCGAAGTCTTCTCCCGTTGCCGAATCAAGCTCACTGTGGTGCTGGAGATGTTTATCGAGGAACACGTTGACCAGGATTGTTCGGTCCTCCAATGCGACAATCAGCGACATGCCACGGCGACTCGCGGTTCGGCGCAACCCAGTTCGCCTTGGAGCATGCGTCGTGCCACAAGTGTCGCGGGATGGTTTCGCCGACGGCGGGGCTGATTCGTGATTGCGGGTCGCGGCGGTAGCGAGAGGCGCATGTCGCCGGCCTCTTTACTGACCGCTTGAACGGCAAACAGCGGCCTACGTCACAAGGCAATGCCAACTAAAATCGGCATTCTCGCAGTTCATCGTCATGCTCGGCAGATGTTGCGACATGTCGAAAATCCACCGCTGGGAAAGCTGTGGTTAGGGGTTCGAGTCCCCTCGACGGCTCTATGGTTCGGTGTCTGCGGGCCGTTGGGAATTTCCGACGGCGTCCGACTGAACGCTTACTGAACGTTATTTGTTTTCCGCAGTCGAGTTTCATCTCATCGGGTTCAGGACGACAGCAAGTCGCTGCAGAGGAAGCGGATGGCGCGGTTGACCGTTTCGGGTTGTTCCCACGGGAGGAAGTGGCCGGCGTTCTTGAGCCAGAAGGGGCCGGTTGCTTGGGGGAAGGCGAGTGGGCAGCGCTGGTCGATGTGGTCGGTGAGGGTGACTTGGTCGGTGCCGATCAGGATCAGGGTCGGCTGTTGGACCGGGCGGTCGAGCATTTCCGGGGCGGACAGTGGCCGGGTGCCCATCACGATCTCGTAGTCGGCGAAGGCGGCGCGCAGTCGGGCTGCGTCGGCGTACGGTTCGGTCAGGTATGCCAGGTCGTCTTCGGTGAAGGCGTCGGGTGGGCACCACATGCGGTGGCCGTAGAACTCTGCGATGTAGCGTCGCCGCTGCTCGGGGGTCGCCAGTTCGGCGACCAAGGCGTCGGCGTGGTGGCCTTGGCGGCGCTGGTGGTCGTAGACGGCGGGCTTGGGGCGGGTCGGCGGGATACCTGCCGCGGTGAATGCTTCGGTCAGGTCGGGCATCGAGTCGTCCAGGATCACCAGGCGGTCGACCCGGTCGGGATGGCGGTTGGCCATGTCGATGGCGACCGCCGCGCCCAGGTCGTGCGCGGCGACGACCGCGCGGTTCCAGCCGAGCCGGTCGAGCAGGCCGATGAGGTCGGTGGTGAACGCGTTGAGGTCGTAGAAGTCGTCCGGCGCGAAGTCGGAGTCGCCGTAGCCGCGCAGGTCCGGCGCGACGACGTCGAACCCCGCGTCGGACAGCGGGGCGAGATTGTGCGACCAGATGCGGCTCGTACAAGGGAATCCGTGGACCAGCAGCAGCGGTGCGCCACCGTCGCCACGCCGGCGTACGGCCAGCTGATGCCCCGGGCGGACCTCGAACATCACCGGCGCAACGACCTCGTCAGGAACAGCCATGTGCACTGCCTACCCGACACTCCGGACGATCGACTTCCGGAATACGGCCGGACGAGCTCAGTGCTGAGGTCGGTGTCGCCGAGGTCCGCGAATGCGGAGCTGGGGCTGATGGATCGAGCCGCGTTCGCGGGGCGTAATGTCCGCGCGGCCCATCCTCGGGACGGCGTGGCGCCGAAGTACGGGGGACCGCTGTGCCGGATGGATGGAGATCCCGATGCTCACGCTTGCTCTGATCGGATTGCTGGGCGGGCTGATCACCGGCGTCTCGCCGTGTGTGCTGCCGATGTTGCCGATCATCTTCTTCGCCGGAACCGCGGGTAAACCTGTGGACGGCGGTGCTGGTTCGAAGCGGGGTCGCTCGACGTCGAAGGAGGGTACGTCGGACGGCGACGTGCTGGTCGAGGAGATCGAGCTCGGCAAGCCACCGCGGGACTTCCGGCCGCTGAAGATCATCGCCGGGATCGTGGTGAGCTTCACCGTCTTCACCCTGGCCGGCTCGGTCATTTTGTCCGCGCTCGGGCTGCCGGACGATTTCCTGCGCTGGGGCGGTCTGACCATCTTGACGCTAGTCGGTCTCGGCCTGATCTTCCCCGCCCTCGGGCACTGGATCGAGAAGCCGTTCTACCGGCTGCCGAAGGTCACCAAGAACAACAGCGGCCCGTTCGTCCTGGGTCTCGGACTCGGCACCCTGTACGTGCCCTGCGCCGGCCCGGTGCTCGCGGCGATCACCGTCGCCGGTGCCACCGGCAACGTGGGCTGGCGCACCATCGTGCTGACCGTGGCGTTCGCCATTGGTGCCGCGCTGCCGCTGCTGATCTTCGCCTCCGCCGGATCGCGGATCTCGCAGCGGGTCAAGGCCTACCGCGACCACGCGCGCGGCTTCCGCATCGGTGGCGGCATCGTGATGATCCTGCTCGCCGTCGCCCTGGCCTTCAACATCACCGACGTCATCCAGCGATCGCTGCCCAGCTACACCAGCGGGCTGGAGAAGAAGGTCGCCGAGAACGAGACCGTGCAGGGCGCGCTGGCCCCCGCGATCGGCGAAGGCGGCGAGGAGCTGGCGAAGTGCAAGCCGGGCGCCGCCGAGCTGGCTTCGTGCGGTACGGCGCCTGAGTTCCGCGGTACGCAGCAGTGGTTCAACAGCGCGCCGATCGCGCTGTCGAGCTTGAAGGGCAAGGTCGTCCTGGTCGACTTCTGGGCCTACTCCTGCATCAACTGCCAGCGCGCCACGCCGCACCTGCTCGCCTGGAACGCCGCCTACAAGTCGCTCGGGCTCGAGATCGTCGGCGTGCACTCGCCGGAGTTCGCGTTCGAGAAGGCCGCCGGCAACGTGCAGTCCGCGATCCGCAAGGAGAAGATCACCTACCCCGTTGTCCAGGACAACAACCTCGCCACCTGGACGGCGTACCGCAATCAGTACTGGCCGGCGAAGTACCTGATCGATGCCGAGGGTACCGTTCGCTCGATCAAGTTCGGCGAGGGTTCGTACGACCAGACCGAGAACCAGATCCGCGAGCTGCTCACCGCGGCGAACCCCGACGTCAAGCTCCCCGCGCCGGTCGACGGCAGCGTGAACGCCGATGCACCAGGTGGCGACGGCACGACTCCGGAGACCTACCTGGCCTACGCTCGCTCCACCAACTTCCAGGGCACCGGCAAACTCGTGCCCCGCAAGACACCCACCGCCTTCGGCCTCAACCCGGCCCAGCCCGACGACACCTACAGCCTCGGCGGCAACTGGCTCGTCGGCCCCCAGGACGTCACCTCGACCAAGGGATCCCAGGCCCGCCTGAACTTCCAAGCAGCCAAGGTCTACCACGTCCTGTCGGGTGCGGGCACTGTCACTGTCTCGATCCCGGGCGAGCCCGACAAGACCATCCAGGTCTCCGGTACGCCGAACGCCTACCAACTCGTCGACAAGCCCGCCGCCGAGCGGAAGACCATGACGCTGACCTACGGCCCGGGAGTCTCGGCCTTCACGTTCAGCTTCGGCTGATCCACGCCGGCCTGCGTCCTGGCCGACGTCAGTCCGTCCTGCGCAGGCGGAGCAGTTCGTTGCGGGCGTGGGTGACGGCGGCCGAGTCGTTGCCGCCCGAAAGGGCCAGTTCGCGCGACAGGTCCGAGGCGGCTTCCTGCAGGTGGCGTGCGGTTTTGCGGCTGCGCACGTGCTTGCGGTACGCCTTGCGGTCCTTGTGCAGTCCGCTGACGGCGTCGAGCAGTGGTGGGTCGATCGCGCCGGTTTCGAGCTCGGGTGTGAGCAGGGCCCGTGTCCAGACTCGTTCCGTTCGGGCGGCGTGCCGTAGTACGTAGAAGAGCGTGGCCAGTTCGACGATCGCGATCACGAACGGGAGTACGCCGGCCGCCCACGTGCCACCGCTGAGACCACCCATGTCGTCCCAGGCGAAGTGAAAGACCATCGCGGTGAGCATGCTCAGTACGCCGCGGACCACGTTGCGCTCGCCGCGGGCGCGGCCGAGGACCCACATCAGGCCGGCGCAGAAGATCGCGCTGAACAACGCGTGCGAGACGATCCCCGCGGCGCCGCGGACCAGGAACACCTGCAGCGAGGTCCCGAACTGGTCGACGCCGTACTGCTGCGCGGCGCCGTTGTAGACGTACAGCACGTCCTCGAACACCTGGAAGCCCAGGCCGATGAACGCGCCGATGATGAACCCGTCGTACGCGCTCCGTACGAGACGCGGTGCGAGGCCGATCAGCAGCACGAGGCCGAGCGCCTTGCCCCACTCCTCGTTGATCGGGGCGGTGAGCCCGGCGGCCCAGTCCGCGGCGAACGCTGGGCCGCCGATCTTGGTCCAGATCTCGATGAGCGCACCGTTGGCAGGGAGGGCGATCCAGAACGTCGCGGCGATCCCGCCCCAGGCGAAGCCGGTCGCGAGGAGCCCGGCGGGCTGCGCGGTGAAGCGGTTGTGGTGGCGAAGCAGCAGCAGCCACGGGATCAGGTACAACCCGAACAGCAGGACGCCACCGGCCAACGCGCGCGAGTAGAAGGAGCCCCCGGCACCGAAGTACTTGAGCATCGTGAGAGCGCCGCCGCCGACGCCGAGCAGATAGACCCAGAAGGCCAGGTTGTGCGGCTGCAGGAACCGGAACGGTTGCCCCCAGCCCGATTCCTCGATCGCCGCGAGCTGCTCGGTCCGGGCGTCGGAAACGGTCGTGGCGCTCATCGGGCCGCTCCCGGCGTGATGCTGCGCAGGAGGGCCGCGACCTCGTCCTGGTAGTGCTCGAACTGGCCGGCCGCCGTCCGGATCCGGACGAGCAGGGCCGGTGCCGCCGCGACCGCTTCGGCGCTGCCGACCGCCATCTTGAACGCGGCGTCCACCTCGTCGTCGCCGCTGGCCGTCGTCCTGGTCTGCACGACTCCGACGAGTCCCGCGCCGGTCGTCAGGGTCCCGCGATCGCCGCTCATCCCCGGCCGGTCGCCGTCGGCCCGCTCGACCTGGTCGAGGAACGCGTCCGCAGTTCCGTCGTACGACGTACCGTTCAGCTCGATCGTCGCACCACCGCTGGCCAGTGTGACCTGCAGGCTCGTCGCGCTCCCGCCGGTCAGTGTCCCGCTCTCGAGCTGCCACCCGACCGGCGGTACGGCGGTTGCGCCATCGCCCAGCTCGAGCACCTGCCCGGCCTTGATCTCGTTGTGCCACGGGATCGCCGAGTTGAGCGCGGGCAGCCCGTAGATCAGCACCAGCGCGATCGCCAGCACGATCAGCGCGGGCTTGAACGTACGACGGTCGAGCCCGAACAGACGGTGCTCGACCGGGACCCACCCTCGCGGCATGGCCTTCGCTTCCACGGCCATCCACTCTACGCCGCCTGGCAGCCTTGGGGAGAAGCTGCAAAGTCGGCCGGGGGCCGTGTGAGATGCGCTCGCTCGGGTCACTTGTACTGCTGTGAAAACCTCCCTTCGTGACGCACGCACCTGGCAGGTCGCACTAGTCAGCGGCGTTCTGTTCGGAGTCCTTTTCGGCGTCGGGCTTCGGATATTCGAGGGCGGGACCTGGACCTCCACGCTGGTGGCCGCCGCCTTCACCGGACCTGCGTTCGGTCTGTGCACGGCTCTCATCCATCGCCGGGAGCGGCGTCTTCTCAACCAAACAGACTTCACGAACCTGGCGAAGGGGCAGCTGCGGGCAGCGCAGAAGGCTTCCTGGCGTGGGCCGGTTCCTTCGGATCCGGCGGTTCGGGAGGCGGCGATTCAGCTCGTGCGAGTGCAGCTCGAACGGATGGACACCAGGTGGTTTCGGCTGTCCGCGGTCTTGCTGCTTGTCGTCGAGCTGCTGAGCACAGTGCTGCGCATCATCGACGGCGACAGCTGGCCGCGGACGCTGCTGACTGCGTGCGGGGCCGTCGTGTTCGGGTCGTTCTTGGTCTACCCGCGGAGATTGCGTCGGCGCCTTGAGGCACTGACGGACAGCTGAAAATCGGTCAGGAGAGTCGCCAGATCTGGGGGGTGCGCTCTGCCAGGGGTTCGAAGCCGAGGCGGAGCATATTGGCCAGCGACGGGTTGTGCTTGCCGGGCTCGGGCTTGTACGAGCCGGTGGTGACCAGGTCGCAGCCTTGTGCGAACGCGTCAGCGGTACGGCGGGTGAGCAGCGCCGACTGCGCGCCTCTTCCCCGGTACGCCGGGTGGGTCGCGCCGCTGCGCAGCCGGCCGACGCCGTTCACGACGTGCAGGGAGCCGGTGGCGACCATCGTGTCGCCGTCCCAGGCGGCGTACGCCGTGGCACCGGGCCACTGGGGGTACGCCGTGAGCATGGCGCGGAATCCGGCGTCGGGCATCCCGTACGCGTCCACCTGCAGCTGCGCCCAGGCCTCGGCGTGCTGCGAACCGATGGGCTCGACGCGGAATTCGGATGGTGCCTGCTCGACCGGCCCGGCCACCCGCGCGACCTGGACGGTGGTCTGGCCGGGGGTGATTCCGTACGACGTGGCGACGGCGTCCCAGTCCGGCGGCAGCGCGCTCGGCATGATGCTCAGCGCGGCCGTCGTACAGCCGTCGGCCTTCAAGTGGTCCAGGACCTCGCCGATCACCGCCGAGGTCACCGGGCGGTCGAGTCCGAACCCGATCGCCTGGGACCAGAACGACAAGGTGTCCCGTGGTGCTGCGAGCGCAACGACCGACCCGAACCGGCGGCGCGTGAGCCCCAGTAAGGCCGGGCCGGGGCCGGGGATGTCGCCGAAACTCCAGACCAGCTCGGTCTCGGCCCGTTCGATCCGCTCGGTCAGCTCCACACCGCCATCATGCCGGAGCCGCCACTCCTCCCAAGGTGCACCCGGACGCTCCCTCCAGATGAACAAGGACCTGACCCTCGGGCAGACTCAGCGACGGTTGATCTGGGCAATGATCGTCGGATCCTTGATGGCGGTGTCGGCGGCGAGCAGGAACGCCTTGCTGAGGATGAGGCTGAGCACCGGGTCGTCGTCGAACGGCAGGAAGAGCTTCTGGGACTGTCCGTTGCGGGCGGCGACGATGCACAGGTACTGGTCGTTGGGTGACATCAGGATGTTGCCGCTGCCGAGGTGGATGCGGTAGGTGCGCAGATCCCCGCGCACCGTGAGGTAGCGGTCGTCGAGCTCGCACCGGTCGGCGATGGCCAGGCGTGGGACGAGTTGCGAGAGGATGTCGCGGCGGATCTGTCCGGCCGCGGACAGTTCGCCGAAGCCGTACGTGTGCCAGTAGGTGTCGAACTGGCGCTGGGTGCCGCGGTCGAGCCACTCCGGGTCCGCGCCGATCGAGGTGACTCCGATGAACAGGTCAACATCGCGCAGGGCCTCGGTGAGGACGAGCGGCGGTACGTCGGCCAGCGCGATCGTCTCGTCGCTGGTGGCGTCAACGAACCGGAGCTGGTCGCTGGTGCAGTACGGGTAGAGATCGCTGGCCGTTGGTTCCTGCTCGAGAATCGGGTCGTAGTAGAACTCGGCGCGGATCCCGGCCGGGTCGAACGTTCGCCGGGCGACGCCCTGGTAGACGCCGTCGTCCCACCACGCGAGGGCGACCGGTGCCCAGCCGCGCCCCTTCATCAGGGCGCGGGCCTGGACCTGCCCGAAGACGTGGCCGGCGAACCGGTTCGAGTACTCCCGGGTCTGTTCCTCGGCCGGTGTGAGCAGGTAGATCTCGCGGAACGCCTGCTTGAAAGGCTGAACGATCTGCTGGTCGAGCAGGTACTGCCGCCAGGCCCGGACCTCGTCGCCGGTCGCGTGGACGGGATGCCACAGCCGCGCCCGCGCCTCCGGGGGAATCCCGACATGCTGCCCGGAAGCCGTGATCGCGGTCTTGCTGTCCAGTGCGAGGCCGACCACCACCGGCGCGTCCTCGGTTTCGAAGACCCACACGAGAGTCCGTGCCAGTCGGCCGGTGAGCGGGTGGTCGAGGTACCAGGTGCGCCACTCGTCGAGCGGCCAGCTGCGCTCGAGAGACATCAAACCGTCCAGCCGGACCCGCTCGCCGGCGATCGTCTTCCGGACGGCTTTGAGGTCGTTGCGGACCGCACCGAGTACGTCGGCGTCGGACTGCTTCACGTCAGCGGGGACGGACTTGCGTGCCGTGCCCTTCTCGTCGACGTACAGCAGGACCGCGGCTCGTCCGTCCACGACGATCCGGGCGGATCCCCTCGACAGCGGGTACGTACGGGTGCCGTCCGGGTCGAGGTCGTGCGTCTCGACCGCGCGCTCCAGCAACTGGTCCCGCGTCATGCCCTGCGCGGAGGCCAGCGCGTCGATGGCCTTGCGGACCTGCTTCAGCAACGTCCCGTGCCGGACCGACCGCTCGAGCGCGAGCAACTCGGTGATCGACGCCGGGGCGCCGATGTCGGCCATCGCCTGCGTCGACAGGTTGGCCAGCCGCAGGCTGCGTGGGTTGCCGAACTGCCCACCGATCACCGTCACGGTCTTGACCGCGAGGCGGCGCAGCCGCGGCAGCAGCGCCGGGTCGTGCAGGAGTCCGGCGGCCGCGGCGGTGCCGCCGAGGAATCCTTCGTTGCTGCTGGTGATGTAGCGCAAGTAGGTGTGGGTGCGGTTGTTGTGGCTGTACGACGCCTCGCTGTCCTCGGCGTCGAGGGCCGCGTCGAGGAGAGCGCCAATCAGCTCCGCGGGGCGCGACAGCCGGCCGATGATCTGTTCGGTCTCGGTGAGCCACTTCTTCGAAGGCCGGCCTTTGGTCGGGTACGCCGCCAGGAGGTCGAGCGTTCTCGCGAGCAGGTCGACCTGCTCGTCCGCCTGCTCGAACGCGGTACGCAGTCGCGGCCCGATGGCATCGCCGGCGTCGATCAGATCGAGCCGGAGGCCGTCGGCGGTGCTGATGAGCAGCCGAAGCCTGGTGGCGGTGGCCGCGTCCTGCGCCCTGTCGACCGCTTGCCGGAGGAGAGGCTCGAGTCGTGCCTGCTCCGCGGCGGTCAAGGTGGGGAAGGTGTGCTCGATCTGGCGGCTGACGGCACGCAGCGCCTCGCTGCTCCACCAGGAGTGGACGCGATCGGAGACGCCCAGACGCAGCGTCAGCAGCCGGTCGAGGTCGTCCGCCGAGAACGTGACGCGTTTGCGCGCGATGATCGAGATCAAGGCGACCCAGTGGTGGCTGTCGACCCGCTCGGAGGCCTTCAGGATGCACTCACGGCGTACGGCGTCCGGGGCCTGGGTGATGGCCCGAAGCTGCGGGAACGTCCGCGCGTCGGGGTCCCCGATCCAGGATCGGCCCTGCAGCGCGCGCATCGCCGCGTCCAGCAGCGACGCCACGTCGTCGCTTCGGTCTGGCGCGGTGTCACTTGCCTGGTCCACGATCAGCCCCCGACCAGCTGCACGAGCCGGACGAAACGGATGTCGGTGTCGGCGGTCAACGCGAGCTCCTCGTCGAGATCGGTCACCTGCCGGTCGTCGATCAGCACGAAGAAACCGTTGCGCCCGAACGCATCCACCGCACGATCGGCCTGCTGCTCCCAGTCGAGGCGCCGCTGCTTCGGCAACCGGAACCCCGCCGCGGTCGGCAGCGCGCCTTCGGGCATCACCAGTCCCTGGAACACTTCCTGCGGTACGGCGTTGAAGCGCGCCACCTCGTCCCGTACGCGCGTTCGCACCAGGTCGCGAAGCGTGATGCCGCTGGCCACACCTTCCAGGAGCGTCGTCGCACCGACCCGCCCCGCCCCCGACACATCGATGATCTTCACGGTGATCGACATCGCGGCAGCATATTCACCCACCCGCTCACTCCGCGCCGGTGAACTCAGCAGTTGCAACTTGCTGCAAACGGGTTGCTCACGCGACCTTCGTGCCGTCGGTCTTGTCCGCCGCGCACGGCATCGGACAAGACGACGGGAGCTGACCCAACACCTCGGTAGATTCGGTGAATGTCCACCGAAGATCGTGAGCGACGCAGGATGCGGCTGCTGTTGATCGTCGGCACCACCGCGGTCGTGCTGACTGTTGTCTCGCTGGTGGTCGCGATCCTCGATCCCGGATGGCAGAACTGGCTGAGAACCGCTGCTCTGCTGGCGACCTCGCTCAGCTGCCTGCTGAACTACCGCAAGAGCCGGCCAACGCGATAGCTGCTACTCAGGAGAGCCCGGCCTCGTACGCCGCGATCACGAGGTGGACGCGGTCGCGCGCACCCAGCTTCGCGAGGATGCGGGCCACGTGGGTCTTGGCGGTCAGTGGGCTGACGACCAGTTCGGCTGCGATCTCCTGGTTGCTTCGGCCCGCGGCGACCAGTCGGAGCACTTCGTGTTCGCGCGCCGTCAGGCTGGCCAGCCGTTCGGGCGTGGGAGCGTCCGGGCGGCTCAGTGCACGGGTGATGACGGCCCTGGTCGCGCCGGGCGACAGCAGGGCCTCTCCCGCGGCGACGGTGCGGATGGCGTCCAGCAGCGCGTCTGGACGCGTGTCCTTGGGCAGGAATCCGCAGGCCCCCGCGCGCAGGCCGCGCAGTACGTTGGTGTCGGTCTCGAACGTGGTCAGGATCAGCACCTTGCTGCTGCTCGAGCGATCGTCGGCGATGATCTGCCGGGTCGCCTCGATGCCGTCGGTGCTCGGCATCCTGATGTCCATCAGGACGACGTCGGGGTGCAGCTCCCGGGTCAGCGTTACCGCCTCGTCGCCGGTGCCGGCCTCGCCGACGACCTCCATGTCGGCGGCGGAGTTGACCAGCAGCGCGAACGCGCCGCGTACCAACGTCTGGTCGTCGGCGAGCAGGACCCGGATCACGACCGCACCCGCCAGATCTCCGGCAGCGGCAGGCTCGCCCGTACCTCGAACCCTCCGGACGCGCTCGGGCCGGCGGACAGTTCGCCGCCGACGGCCTGTGCTCGTCCGGTCATTCCGGCGATCCCGAAACCGGCCGGTGTCACGGTCGAGCTCGGTCGTGCGGGCCCGGGATCGACGACCGCGATCCGCAGCCGATGGCTGTCCTGGTCGAGCCGGACGGTCGCGTGCTTGGCCGTCGAGTGCCGAATGACATTGGTGAGCGACTCCTGGATGATCCGGTAGGCCACGACCGACACCGTCGACGGTAGCTCCTCCGGGAGCCCGTCGGCCTCCACGTCGACCCGGACATCAGCCGCGTCGGCCATCTCGACCAGACGATGCAGCTCACCGAGGTGGGGCGCCGGCTCGGTCGGTTCGGCTTCGCCACCATGCAGTACGTCGAGAACGGCACGCAGCTCACGGAGGGTGGCCCGGCTCGTGTCCGACAGGTTGTGCAGCGTGCTGGACAGCTCCTGCAGCGACGCATCCCCGCGCCCCGGCAGCTGGTCGATCAGGTGCGCGGCGACGGATGCCTGCACGTTCGCGACCGCGAGGCCGTGCGCCAGTACGTCGTGCAGCTCGGCAGCGATCAGGACCCGCTCCTCGGCGACCCGCCGCTCGATCTCGTCGGCACGCTCCTGCTCGACCCGCGCGGTGACGGCGGCCTTCCAGTTCTCGCGGAAGCGGACCGCCAGTCCGGCGAAGAAGGCCATGAACAGCCAGCCGACGCCGAGGAGAGCATCGGAAGGTGCTCCCGACGCCTCGTCGGCCAGGACCGGCACGGTCACCGCGGCCACCGCCAGCAGGACGGCTGGGGCCCGCCGCGGTGGGGCGCTGTAGCGCGCCGCCGCGAACGCCGCGACCAGTGAGGCCGGCAGCGTGGCCTCGTGGGGATAGTCGAGCACGTGGTACGGCGTCGACACCGCGAGGATCGCGACGACGACGAGAATCGGCCGGGCCCGGCGGGCCAGCAACGGCGCCGACATCGCGCCCAGGAGCACGATCGCCCACAGGTCCACGCCGCGCTCGCCCTCGAAGTCGATCGCCTCGAGCACGATCGCGACCAGGACGCCGAGCACGAACGCCGCCGCCGCCAGCAGCCGATCGGCTGCTGACGGACGGAGCGCAATCATCGTTCCGACAGGGTCATCGACACAGTCCTATCCCACGCGCCAGAGCTTGCTGGGCCACCAGATCCGCGAGCCCAGCGACATCGTCAGTGCGGGAACCACGATGGACCGCACCAGCAAGGTGTCGATGAGCACGCCGACGGCAACCAGTATCCCAATCTCGACCAGCATCACGAGCGGCAGCGAGGCCAGCACCGCGAACGTCGCCGCGAGCACGACGCCGGCCGAGGTGATCACGCCACCGGTCACCGCGAGGCCGCGTTTCGTGCCCTCGACCGTGCCGTGCCGCGCGGTTTCCTCCCGGACCCGGGTCATCAGGAAGATGTTGTAGTCGACCCCGAGCGCGACCAGGAAGAGGAACGCGATCAGGGGCACCGACGGTTCCAGCCCGGCGAAGCCGAGCACCTGCTCGAACAACAGGTTGCACAGTCCGAGGGCTCCGAAGAACGACACCACGACGGTGGCGACCAGGACCAGCGGGGCCACGATGGCCCGCAGCAGCAGCCCGAGGATCGTGAGCACCACCAGCAGGATCAGTGGCATCACCAGAGTGCGGTCGCTCTTGTTGGTCTCGGCCTCGTCGAGCCTCTCGGCACTCGGCCCACCAACCAGTACGGCGTCGCCGGCGATCTCGTGCACACGCTCCCGCAGCCGATTGATCGTTGCCGTCTCACCCGCGCTGTCCGGCGCGTCGACCGGCATCGCGGAGATCTCCACCCAGTCGTCACTGGTCCGGCCGACCTCGGCCTCGGCGATCCCCGGCGTACTCTCGACGGCGGCCAGGACCTCACGGCTCTGGCCCGGCCGACTCATCACGGTGAGCGGCTGACCGCTCTGGTCGGGGTACCGCGCCTCGATCAGCTTCGCCCCTGCCACCGACTCCGGTGTCGATCGGGCGAACTGGTCCAGCTGCGGAAGCGAGCCGCCGGCCCCCACTGTGCCGAGCGCGAGACCGCCCAGGATCACCAGCGGCACCGCCCAGCTGACGACGCGGCGGCGCGAAACCAGCTCGCCGAGCCGAGCCCACCGAGAACCAGTCGCGTGTGCCTCAACCCCGACTCGCGGTACGAACGGCCAGAAGATCCGGCGCCCGAGCACCACCAGCAGCGCCGGGAAGAGCGTCAACATGACGAGCAGCGAGGATCCGATGCCTGCGGCACCCACCGGGCCCAGACCGCTGGTGCTGTTGAGATCCGCGGCCAACAGGCACAGCAGGCCGGCCGCCACCGTTGCCGCCGAAGCGAGGATCGCCGGTCCGGCCCCACGCAGCGCCGCCAGCATCGCGTCGACGGGCCGCTCGTGGTGATGCAGTTCCTCGCGGTAGCGAGACACGAGCAGCAGGGCGTAGTCGGTGCCCGCGCCGAAGACCAGGACGATCAGCAGCGCCGAACTCATGCTCGTCACGGTGAGGTCGAAGATCTGGGTGAGTGCGTAGACGACACCCATCGACATCACCGCCGCGACCCCGACCGACGCGAGCGGGACCAGCCACAGCAGCGGACTGCGGTACGTCAGGATCAGCAGGATCGCCACCACGACCGCGGTCGCGAGCATCAACGTGGCGTCGACGGCGTCGAACACCTCGTCCATGTCGGCCCCCAGCGCGGTCGGACCGGTGACATAGGTGTTCAGGCCGTCCGGCTGGTCGGCGAGGAGGGCACGCGCATCCGTGGTCGCGCGAGCCTCCTCGTTGATCGCCTTCTGGTCGAGCGGCAGCGCGTACATCAGAGCCGTGCCGTCGGCGGAATCGATGATCTCGGCCGGTGCGGTGGTGTCGGCGCCGAACCGCTCCGCCAGCTCAGCGTGCCCGCGTACGACGGCCTCCCGGTCGCCCGGCCGGAGGCCACCGGGTCGTTCGTGCACAACCACGAGCAGGCCGTTCTCACCCCCGGGCAGCGAGGCCTCGGCCGCGAGCACCTTGGTCGACTGGGCGCTGGCCGGCAGGTAGTCGGCCTGGCCGTCGCGGGTCACCGAGTCGAGCTTCCCGGCGAGGGAGAGGCCACCGACCAGCAGCCCGATCCACACCGCCAGCATGAACCACGGCAGCACGGTCTTGGTCCGTGATCTCTTCGGTCTGGTCTCGGCGCCGGACTCGGCGGGCGCCCGTAGGTCAGAAGTCATGCCATCACGCTGTCAAGCCGGCGCGGCTGAAACGTCCGGCCACGGCAGACACTTCGCCGTACTCCGTGCGGAGTACGACGTCGCCCGCAGAGCCGATAGCGTCGGGGCATGACGATCTGGCGATCGGCCGATGCCTGGCGGCGGGTGGCGCAGAAGCAGCTGCGGCGTAGCGAGGCCGCCGTCGCGGCGCGGAACTGGCGGGGCGCGACGGTCGCCAACCAGCGGGCGCAGATGGCGATCGGGCGTGCCGCCGCGGCGTCGGAGCTGACGACGAAGGACGAGCAGGTGCTGGCGTCGTTGCACTACGACCTGACCGAGATCCACAGCGTCGGCGGTCACCTGTACGCCGCGGTCGATCAGGCGGAGAAAGCCTGGGAGCTGTACGACCGGCTCGACCCGACCGGTGGTGATCTGATGAAGGTGGATCGCGGTCTTGGGGCCGAGGGCGAGCAGGCCGTGGCGCATGCAGCGGACGCGTTGGTGAGGCTTGCCCGGCTCAGAGCGATGCGGCTCCTGCAGTCGCGGCGACTGGCCGACGAGTACAGCCAGACCTCCGGTCACTACCAGCCGATCGGCGGCCAGCCGCTGAGCCCAGCCGACATCCAGGAGCAGGCCTGGGTCCGCAAGCACGCCGAGCTGGCAGTCACCCGCTACGAACGGCTGACACGGATCAGCGCCCGGTACGGCGAGCCGGACCTCGCGCGGGTCCGCAGCGGGCGCGATCGCGCCCTGGCCGCGTTGGACGAGCTCTGAGTTCGTACTACCCAGGACGACATCAGCGTCGCCAACTCGCTTTACTAGCGTCGCAGGGTCAGCGTTGTCGGCGATGGCGGTAGTGGGCGCCTGACACCACGCAGGGGCGGTGATCAGCTGACAGCTGGGTTCCGATGCCTGCGACGCGGCTGGGGCGGGGGCTGGTCAACGAGGTGACGAGTCGTCGGAGAACACTCACCGCAGGGAGGTTGCCTGCCGGTGCTCACTTCAAACGTGGGGACCTCAGGGCAAGTGGGTCGCCGATCAGGTTGCTGGTCGCGGTGCGGACGGCGTTGATGATTCGGGCGTTGGAGTCGGCGAGGGGTGAGCGCTCGTCGCGGGTGACCACGCCGACGATGATCTCCTCGCTGATCACGCGGACGACCGCGTTGATCGCCGCGGTGTGGGCGAGGACGTCGAGGTCGTCCGGGTCTCGGCCCAGGCGGTGGGCGACGATCGGGGCGAGCTCGCGTTCGGCCAGGTCGGAGGACATCAGGAACGCGGTGCGGATGGCGGGTTCGGTGCGGCTGAGCACGATCATCTGCGCGGCGGCCCGGTCGTCGGCCTGCTGCTGGGGGCTCGGCCGCCGGCGCTTCTCCTCGGCGGCGACGTGTTCTTCGAGGGAGAGGTCGTCGGGCCAGCTTCGCCAGGTGGCCAGGAACCAGGACCAGCTGTGGTCGACGATCGGTTCGGCGCAGCTCTCCTTGGTGCGGAAGTGCCGCCAGACGGTCCGTACGGAGACGCCGGCGGCGGCCGCGATCTGATCGCCGGTCGTGGCGGCCACGCCTTGCTCCCAGAACAGCTGCGTGGCCGCTCGCGAGATCGCCAGGCGGGTCTTGTCCTGCTGCATCTCACGGTCCTTTCTGACACTTGATGCTACGGTGGCACTAAGTGTCATCATACGCCGAGGACTGGGGAACGACGTGGACACCGAGACACTGATCGTCGAGGACCTGCTGTTGCTGCTGCTCGACGACGAGACCGGTACGCCGGCCGGCGCGGGCACGCTGCACTACACGCTCGGCGGCGCGGTGCTGGTCGAGCTGGCGCTGCGCGGAGCGATCGAGTCCGACGAGAGCCGGGCGCTCAACGGCGCCAAGATCACCGCTGTCGACGGCAAGCCGCAGTCGGATCCGTTGCTGCAGGCGGCGTACGAGAAGATCCTCGCGAAGCCTCGACGCATCCAGCCGCTGCTGCTGGATGTCGGCGCCGGGCTGTGGAAGCCCTTGGTCGAGCGGCTGATCGAGCGCGGGCTGATTCGGCGCGAGCGCAAGAAGGTGCTCGGCCTGTTCCGGATGACGCAACTTCCCGCCACGTCCGCCGAGCACGAGAGCGTCCTCCGGCAGCAACTCCGCGCGGTGCTGGAGGACAACGCGACCCCGGACGCCCGGATCGCGGCGCTGATCGCGTTGCTCTCCGCGAGCGGTGCGCTGCCGGTCCTCCGCCCGCCGCTGGCCTGGTCGGGCGAGGTGGCCAAGCGCGCGCAGCAGATCCAGCAAGGCGACTGGGCCGCGTCAGCGGTCAGTACGGCGGTGACCCGGACCGCGGCCGCGATCGCCGCGTCCAGCGCCGCGGTGGCGATCTCGGTCGTCACGACCAACACCTGAACCGAGGAAGGTCCCGATGCGCAAAACATTGCCCGTAGCAACCATCGCGCTGGCGCTGGTCGCCACGACCGGCGTCTCGTACGCCGGCGCGCCGAAGCCGTCGCTGCAGTGGGCGCCGTGCCCGGGCGCTGCCGCACTCCAGTGCTCGACGCTCGAGGTGCCGCTCGACTACCGGCGTCCGGACGGTCAGCAGATCGACATCGCGGTGTCGCGGTTGTCGAGCGCCAAGCCGGACCAGCGTCGCGGCGTACTGCTGCTCAACCAAGGCGGTCCCGGCCTGGGCGGGCTGACCTTCGCCGACGCGTTCGTGAAGGCCGGCCTGCCGCAGGAGGTGCGGGACAGCTACGACCTGATCGGCTTCGACCCGCGGGGCGTCGGCGGCAGCACACCGCTGACGTGCGATCTCACACCGGCGCAGCTGTCGCCGAGCGTGAACCCGCCCAACCCGTCGAAGCTGTCCGACGTACTGGCAGCGGCCAAGACCGCGCGCACGGTCGCCCAGCAGTGCGCCGACTCGAAGACCGGGCCGCTGCTCCCGTACATCACCACGGCGAACACCGCCCGCGACATGGACCGCATCCGTGCCGCGCTCGGCGCTCCCAAGATCTCGTACTACGGCGTCTCGTACGGCACCTACCTCGGCGCGGTCTACGCGACGCTCTTTCCCGAGCGCAGCGATCGCATCGTCCTGGACAGCAATCTCGGGCCCGAGGGGTACGACGTCAACGCGCTGCGCAGCCAGGCCCAGGGCTTCCAGCTCCGGTTCCCCGACTTCGCGAAGGTCGCCGCGGCCGACCCGGCGAAGTACGGCCTCGGAGCGACCCCGGCGGCGGTGACCGCGAAGTACTTCCAGCTCGCCGAACGCCTCGACAGGAAACCGGTCGGCGAGTACGACGGTACGACGTTCCGCGCGATCACGTCGGCGTTCCTGCGCTCGGATCCGCTGCTCCCGGAGCTCGCCGCCCTCTGGCACCAGCTCGACACCGGACAAGCACCGGCCCGGACGGCACAAGCCGCCGCCGACAACTTCCAGGCGAGCTACTACGGCGTGATCTGCGGCGACTCCGCCTGGCCGCGCTCGGTCCGCACGTACCAGCTCAACGTCGCGATCGACCGGATCCGGTACCCGCTGTACGGCGCGTTCGCGGCCAACATCCGCGCCTGCGCCTACTGGCCCGCGCCGATCGAGCCGAAGGTCCGGATCACCGATCACGGGCCGGCGAACGTGTTGATGATCCACAACCTCCGCGACCCAGCCACGCCGCTACCGCTCGCCGCACGCCTGCGGGCCGCCTTCGGCCAGCGCGCGAAGCTCGTCACCGTCGACCAGGGCGGCCACGGCGCCTACATCTTCGCGGCGAACAAGTGCGGCAACGCCACGGTCACCGACTTCCTCGTCAACGGCCACCGCCCGCCGACCGACAAGTTCTGCCCGGCGAGCTGAGCCGGCACCTCAGGAGCATTTGGTTGCTGTGGGCACCGGCTGCCCGGCGGCCTGCAGGTTGCTGCAAGGTCGCCGGAAAGCCTTGCCCTGACGGCGTTGCCCGTCGAGGCTTGCGGTCCGTGAGGCAGCAACTCGCTGCGCTGGACCGAGTGCACTGAGGGAGACCCGTGAGAAGAAGCGTGGGCTTGAAGGCCGTGGCCGGAATCGCTGTGGTGGCAGCGGCAACGATCGCGGCGACCGGTAGCGGGAACGCCCAGCCGGGCGAGTCCTTCGAACGTCCCGCGGTGGCGCGGCAGGCGCTGGGGGTGCAGGCCGCGGCGACGCAGGTCGCTGATCTGTGGCGGTCCAAGGAGCAGTGGGCCGGCTCGTACGCCGGTGACATCGCCGCGATCCACCCGGACGGCGGGCAGGTGATGGTGCTGGTGAAGGACCACGTCGACGAGATCCACGCTCGGGTGCCGAGTGGGCTGCGGTCGTACGTGTCCGTGGTTCGGGGCGGGGTGGCGCAGGTTGCGGGGTCACCGTCCAGTGACCGAGGTGGCTGGACCGCTGGTAACCACATCCAATCGACCAACGCCGTGGGTGTAACGGGCCTCTGTACCCAGGGGTTCGCCTGGAAGAGCTGGGCGACCGGGGCTGTGCTCGGTAGCACCGCGCGGCACTGCTACCAGGACCCCAATCCTTTCAAGGAGTGGTTCCACGACGGCCGTCACGTCGGCACCAGGACACAGGCCGGTACGGCGAACAACGACGTGCTGCTCATCCGCCCCGCGCCCAACACGTCGTTCAGTGCCAGCACCTGGGTGTGGTTGTCCGGCGGTGGTGTCGCGGAGCGCACGGTGACCACGGCGACGCCGAACAAGGTCGGTGACACCGTCGCGTTCTACGGGCGGACATCGGGCGGTGGCATCGGGACGATCCAGTCGACCGCTTGGAACGGTCAGACCGGGGTGATCTGGGCGAACGCGACGCAGGTCCGGCAGGGCGACTCCGGTGGCCCGGTCTACCGGACGAACTCCAACGGGACGGTCGATGCTCGTGGCACCGTCTCCGCGCTGACCTTCAAGGATTCCAACGGCAACGACGAGTACGACGCCGGTGAGCCGGTGACCGGTCTGGTCTACATCGACGCCGCGTACACCTCGAGCAACCTGAAGGCCTCGATCTACACGCCGTAGTCCGCCGCCGGCCGGCGAGCCCCTAGCTGGGCTCGTCGGCTGGGAGGCTGTGCCAGGTGTCGAAGGCCAGGGAGGCGGCGGCGGTGGCGTCGCCGGCTTCGATGAGGTCGATGAGTTGGGTGTGGCGGGTGACGGAGGTGGGGCCGTCGACGCCGAAGCGGAGGCGTTCGGCTCGGCGGATGAGGGGGTCGAAGCGTTCCAGGACTGCTTCGAGGGCCTGGTTGCCGAGGGCGGTGACGGGGACTCGGTGGAGGTCCTCGTCGGCGGCGAGGGCGGCGGTGACGTCGCCGGAGGTGACGGCTGCGGCGAAGCGGCGGTTGGCTTCGCGCATTTGAGCGACGTGGTCCTTGGTGAGGCGGCTGGTGACCTGGCGGACCGCCAGTTCGTGCATCGCGGCGACGACGTCCTTCGCGTCGCGGACGACCTGGATGTCGATGGTGCTGACAGTGGTGGAGCGGCCGGGGAGGGCGACGACCAGGCCGCTCGCGCCGAGGCGGAGGAGGGCCTCGCGGACCGGGGTGCGGCTGACGCCGAGCCACTCGGCGAGGTCTCCGTCGCGGAGTTGTTCGCCGGGGTGGAAGGTGCCGTCGACGATCGCGTCGCGGAGGCGCCGGTATACGTCGTCGCGGAGCAGGATGCGGTCTACGGGAGGGGCGTCCGCGGGGATCGGCATGGCAACATACTGCACCCAAAATCCGCTCCGAACGCACTTGAGCGTGCTCTCGGAGGGTCTTGTGCGACTCCGTGCACTGCAATATATTGCATATCAGTTCAGTCTCACCGAGGAGAGGACCGGATCATGGGCATCGATCAGGAGATCAAGAACGTCGTGCTGGTGCACGGCGCGTTCGCGGACGGTTCGGGCTGGCGCGGCGTGTACGACGACCTCACCGCGCGCGGCTACCGGGTGACGATCGTGCAGAACCCGCTCACCTCGCTGGAGGACGACGTCGCGGCGACCACCCGCGTGCTCGACCGCCAGGACGGCCCGGCGGTCCTGGTCGGGCACTCCTGGGGCGGCACCGTCATCACCGAAGCCGGCGTGCACCCGAACGTCGCCGGGCTGGTCTACGTCTCCGCGCTCGCGCCCGACGCCGGCCAGACGACAGCGCAGCAGTACGAGGGCTTCGCGGCGACACCCGAGTTCGTGATCGACGTCGCCGAGGACGGGTTCGGGTTCCTCAACCCCGGCAAGTTCAAGGCCGGCTTCGCCGCGGACGCGAGCGACGCCGAGGCCGCCTTCCTGCGCGACACCCAGATCCCGATCAACATGGCGGCGTTCGCCGTACCGGTGCAGAACGCGGCCTGGCGCGACAAGCCGACCTGGGCCGTCATCGCGACCGAGGACAAGTCGTTCGACCAGGCGATGCTGCTGCACATGGCGACGCGGGCCGGGGCGAAGATCACCACCGTCGAGGCGAGCCACGCGCTGTTCATCACACAGGCCGGTGTCGTCGCGGAGGTCATCGACGAGGCCGCGAAGGGCGCCTCGCGCACCGAGCGGTAGGCATGTCGGTCACGCCGTTCCAGGTGACGCTCTGGATCGAGCTCCTGGCCGCCGGACTCGGCGGCCTGCAAGGCGCCCTCTTCGCGGCCGGGATCAGATCGCGCCGGATCGACGTACTCGGCGTGATGGTGATCGGGCTGGCCGTCTCGCTCGGCGGCAGCCTGCTGCGGGACGTCGTCCTCGACCAGCCGCCGGTCGTTGTCTGGAGCAACGGGTACCTGATCGTCGCCGGCGCCTCGGCGGTCGTCGGCATGGTGCTGCAGCACGTGCTGGCGCGCGTCGGCGGGCTGATCACCGTGCTCGACGCCGTGGTGATGGGCCTGTTCGGCGCGATCGGGGCCTCGAAGGCGCTGTCGCTCGGGGTGGGCCCGGCCGGGGCGCTGGTGGTCGGCGTGCTCGCGGCCATCGGCGGCGGCATGCTGCGCGACGTCATGCTGAGCCTGCCGTTCTCCTTCCTCCAGGTCGGAACCCTGTACGCCGTCGCAGCGGGCGCCGGCATCGCCGTGCTGCTCCTGCTCGCCGCGTTCGGTACGCCGATCGCCGTCGCCGGCCTCGTCTGTGTCGCGATCACCACCCTGATCCGCCTGGCCGCCGTCCGCTTCGGCTGGACGTTCCCGGAGCAGTTCGCCGTACTCCGCCCGAAGACGCCGCCGCCGGTCTGATCCGCGGACGAGTGTTGAACCGAACCCGGGGAGAACCGAGCCGGGGAGAGGTGGTCGCGCGGGCCGGCGGAGCGGCAAGGTGGTGGGGTGGACAAACATTTCGATCTGGTGGTCATCGGATTCGGTAAGGGCGGCAAGACACTGGCCGCGACGTTGGGGCGGATGGGCCGGCGGGTGGCGATGGTCGAGCAGTCCGCGGAGATGTACGGCGGGACCTGTATCAACATCGGGTGCGTGCCGACCAAGTCGCTGGTGCACCATGCGGAGAACCGGCCGGAGGGGAAGGCGGCCGGGGAGCATCACCGGCAGGCGATCGAGGCGACCCGGGTGCTCACCACGCGGTTGCGGGACGTGAACTTCGCGATGCTGGACACGATCGACACCGTCACGGTGATCACGGGCCGGGCGGCGTTCCTCGACCCGAAGACCGTGCGGATCACCGCGGGGGACGACGTGCTGGACGTGTCCGCGGACACGATCGTGATCAACACCGGTGCGCTGCCGGTGATCCCGGACGTGCCGGGGCTGAGTGAGAGCGCGCACGTGCTCACCAGTACGGACCTGATCGCGATCGACCACCTGCCGGAGCGGCTGGTGATCCTCGGGGGCGGGTACGTCGGGGCGGAGTTCGCGTCGATGTACGCGCAGTTCGGCAGTGCGGTCACCGTGCTCGACGCCGCGCCGCGGATCGTGGCCCGCGAGGACGCCGACGTCGCCGACGCGGTCGCCGGGATCCTGGGTGGCGCCGGGGTCGAGTTCGTGCTGGAGAGCAGGGTCGTCCGGGTCCGTGATGTTGCCGACGGCATCGAGGTCGAGTACGAGCGCGACGGGGTGACGCAGACCGTTGCCGCCGACAAGATTCTCGTCGCGACCGGGCGCAAGGCCGCGACCGAGGGGCTCGGGCTGGAGCAGGCCGGCGTCCGGACCACGGCCTCGGGTGCGGTCGAGGTGGACGAGTACCTCCGGAGCAGCCAGCCGCACATCTTCGCGATCGGGGACGTGAACGGCGGGCCGCAGTTCACCTACATCTCGCTCGACGACGGCCGGATCGTCGGCGACCAGCTGATCGGTGCCGGCAAGAGGTCGACGGCGGACCGCCGGTTCGTGCCGTACACGGTGTTCGTCAGCCCGGCGCTGTCGCGGGTGGGGATCACCGAGCGGGAGGCGCGGGAGCGCGGTCTCGACATCGCCGTGTACCAGAAGGCGGTCGCGAACATCGCCGTGATGCCGCGGCCGAAGATCGTCGGCGAGACGCGCGGGATGATGAAGTTTGTCGTTGACCGGACGACGGACCAGGTGCTCGGCGCGGCCCTGCTGAGCATCGACTCGCAGGAGCTGATCAACACCGTGGCGCTGGCGATGCGGCACCAGGTGACGGCGAGCGAGTTGCGGGACGCGATCTACACGCACCCGTCCTCGACCGAGGCGTTCAACGAGGTGCTGCAGGCGGCTAGCGCAAGGTGAAGCCGGTGCCGAGCGGGTCCTGCGGGTCGAGGGTGAAGGTCGACGTACCGGTTTCGTAGGCGGTGCCCTCGACCTCGGTGACGACCGCCGGGTGGCCGTCGGACTCGACCTCGGCGACGACGCGGGCCTGGAACCTGGTGTCGATGATCGAGTCGTGCTGCAGGACCTGCTCAGCGGTGAGGCGGCTGTCCGCGGCCAGCAGGGCGGCTCGGGCCGACGTGCCCGAGCCGCACGGGGAGCGGTCGGCCTCGCCGTCGGCGAAGATCGTCAGGTTGCGCTGGTGCGGGCCCTCGGCGGACTGGCCGAGGTCGTCGTACAGGATCGTGCCGTAGATGCCGTTCAGGCGCGGTTCGCTGGGGTGGTGCGACCACTCGCTCTCGTTGAGCAGCCACTTGATCTCGCGGCCGATCGCGAGCAGCGCCGAGTAGTGCGTGGGCGTGACCGCGAGGTCGAGGGACGCCGCGCTGACCGAGGCGTAGAGTGCGCCGCTGTAGGTGAGGTCGGCATGGGTGTCGCCGCGCGAGGTGTGGACGGGGATCTTCCGGGCCAGCACGTACGACGGAACGTTGCGAAAGGCAACGTTCGTGACCTGGCCGGCGACGGTGCTGACGCGGGCGGTCACCCGGCCGGACGGGACGTCGATGACGACGTCGGTCTCGCCGTCGGCAGCAGCCTCGACCCGCCCGGTTTGAACGGCCCAGGTCCCGAGCGCGATGGTGCCGTGCCCGCACGCGGTCGAGTAGCCGTCCTTGTGCCAGAACAGCACGCCGAAGTGCGCGCCGTCGTCGTTCGGCGGGACCAGGAACCCGCCGTACATGTCGGCGTGACCGCGCGGCTCGTTGACCAGGAACTTGCGCACGGCATCGACCTCGGGGGACTGCTGCGCGAACGCGCGCCGGTCCAGGACGGTGGCGCCGGGGATGTCGGGGACGCCGCTGAGCGCGATCCGGAAGGGCTCGCCGGCGGTGTGGTAGTCGACCGTGCTGATCTTCATGGGTGCTCGATTTCCGGGAGGGCCAGCCAGGCCGCGAGGTCGTGCAGTTCGGCGGTGATCGCCTTCGTGATCGGGCGGGTGAACCGGGTGTCCGGGTGCAGCGCGAGGACCCGGAGTACGCCGGCCTTGTGGTCCGCCTTCAGGTCGGCCTTACCGACCAGGTCGGCACCGTGCAGGATCGGGAGCGCGAAGTATCCCCAGCGGCGCTGGGCCGCGGGCTTGTACATCTCGAGCGTGTACTCGAAGTCCCACAGCTCGACGGCGCGGGTGCGGTTGTGGATCAGGCGGTCGAACGGCGACAGCAGCGCGGTGCGACCGTCGATCTCGTCCGTCGCCGCGGAGTCGAGCTGCCAGATGCCCGGGGTGTCCTCGATCTCCACCGGCTCGCCGGTCTCGCCGACGATCGCCGGTTCCACCGGTACGGCGGTGCCCTTCGCGCGGGCGATGCCGAGCGAGCGGAGGCGCCGCTCGTCCTTGCGGCGGGTCGCCTCGGCGGGGCTCGGGACGTCGAGGTCGGACGGGTAGACGTTCTCGGCGAGGTCCCAGATGCGTTCGCGCCCGGTACGGCCGGCGATCGCGACCTGGCCGGTCGCGACCAGCAGCTCGAGCATCCGGGTGGTGTTGCGGTTGTTGGTCCAGCCGGTCGACTTCCACGGGACCGGGCAGGTGTCCGGGATCTCGCGGGAGATCACCGGGCCGCGGTCCCGGAGTACCGCGAGAATGTCATTCTGGAAGGACGCGTTCGCCGTCATCCAGTCCTGCAGCGTCGGGTGCAGGTCGGGGTCGGCCAGGTAGAGCCCGACATCCGCCATCGGCCGGATCAGCGCGTTGAACTCGAACAACGTCCGGTCCTGCTCGACCGCCTGCTTCAGCTGCTCCGGCCGGTACGACGGTCCGAGGCGGCTCCAGGCGACCAGGTCCGCGCTCGGCGCGACGGCAGCGGTCGGGTCGATCTGGAGCAGCGTCAACTGCTCGACCGTCTGCACCAGGTCGGTCGGGCGCGGGGCGTCCAGCAGTTGCGCCCGGACGGCGATCCGGCGGGCCTGCTCGCGAGTCAGCCGACGAAGTCCCATGACTAGACCGTACGCAGCACCGACACGACCACTCCGAGGATGGTGGCGTTGTCGCCGTCGATGACCTCGTACGCCGGGTTTCGGGGCTCCAGGTACACATGGCCGTTGCGGCGCCGGTAGACCTTGACCGTCGCCTCCTCGTCGATCATCGCGGCGACGATCTGGCCGGAGTGCGCCTCGGACTGCTGGCGGACGACGACCATGTCGCCGTCGCAGATCGCCGCGTCGACCATCGACTCACCGCGGACGCGCAGCGCGAAGACCGTGCCGCGGCCGGTCAGGTCGCGGGGGAGGCTGAGCTGCTCGTCGACGTGCTCGATCGCGGAGATCGGCGTACCGGCGGCGATGTCGCCGACGACCGGGACCGACACCGAGTTGTCGGAGGTCGCCGCGGTCGCGTCGTTCTGCAGGAACAGCCGGACGTCGATCGGGCGGGTCACGGAGGCGCCGCGCTGGAGGAAGCCCTTGTCCTCGAGGGCGGCCAGGTGCTTGCCGACCGAGGAGGTCGAGCGCAGGCCGACGGCGTCGCCGATCTGCCGGCTGCTCGGTGAGTAGCCGTGCCGGTTCACCCAGTCCCGGATCACCACGAGGATCTGCTGCTGGCGCTGCGGCAGCAGGTCGGGGGCCAGATGGTCGAACGGGTCGGCGTCGTATGTACTCACCTGCGCAACCCTAGAGTGCCCCACCCCCAAAACCGGCGAGCGGCTCGACCCGCCCGGGCTCGTAGGGTGCGGTGCATGTTGCCGATGGGATTGTCGATGTTGTGGGAGCGGGACGAACCGGAGCAGGCGCTGCGCGAGCGGTTCGGGTTCGAGGGGCTCGACGACGCGGCGGCGTGGGTCGCCCGCGTGCTGCGCGAGGTCTGGGGGATCGAGAGCGCGGTGACCAGCCGGCTGGTGATCAGCAGCCACAACGCGATCGTCTGGGTGGACGGCGACCGCGGGCCCCTGGTGGTGAAGTGGTCGCTGGCCGAGCCCTTGTTCGAGCGGCTGGACGCGACGGCGCGGTTGCTGCGCGTTCTCGACGAGCGCGGGGTTCCGGTGGCGGCGCCGATCCCGGCGCTGGACGGTCGTGAACGGGTCGCGACCGACGGGCCGCTGCGGAAGCTGTCGGTCGCGGTGCTGCCCGAGGTCGACGGCGACTGGCTCGACGTCGACGACGAGGACGCCGTACGGGCGTCCGGTGCGGCGCTCGCCCAGCTGCACGTCGCCCTCACCGGGTACGACGACGACCGCCTCCCGACCAGCGACACCCGCAAGAACGTCCCGGCCGAGCTGCTGCCGCCCGGTGACGCGAAGCAGCTCGTGCACAACGACTTCCGGGCCGCCAACGTGCTGACCCAGGGCTCGAAGGTCGTCGGCGTGCTCGACTTCGACGAGATGACCTGGGGCCACCGCGTCGAGGACCTGGCGCATGCCTCGGTCTACCTCGCAACCCGCTTCACCAACTGGGGCCCGACCACCGACGCCGTACGGCGAACGCTTCGCGACGGCTACGAGTCGGTCCGCCCGCTGACCGCGGCCGAGGCCGGCGTGTACGACGCCCTCGTCGCCTGGCACGACCGCACCGCGGGCTTCTGAAACACTCGATCAGGACCTGAAACGCTGTTTCACAACGGGTGGATCGGGCTGACCTGCTGGGTGTGGATCAGTACGTCGTGCCACTCGGCGAGCGTGCCGCTGAACCGGTGCCACCACCGCAGGTTCTCGGCGGCGCGCGCGTCCCGGTACGCGAGTTGTCCTCGAGGCTGAACGCCTCGTAGAACGACACGATCTGCCGCGCGTGGTGCAGCACCACGGCGTACGAGCGACCGCTGTGCCGCAGCCCGGTGAGCAGCGCCAGCACAGCGCGAGCGTTGCGGATGTACGGCGAGGTGTCGTGTCGAGAAGTGCTCGACGCCGGCGAAGCGGACCTTGCTCCGGTGCGTCGCGTTGTAGCGCCGCAGGTACCGGAACACGTCCTCGACCTCCGAGGAGTGCCAGGCGTCGCTCATCTGCGCGATCAGTGTGCGCAGGTCGCCGCGGTCGGTGGCGCCGAGCGCGGAGGCCGCCGGGTGGGGGCATCGCCCTGGAGGAGGCACCGGCGGTACGTCGTACGGCGTAGAGCTGGAGTCAGCTGACCTTCTGCCGGGCCGTGCCGGGCGTCAGGGTCAGGTGCCGTGGGGGTGGCATTCGTCGGGTCGGGGTGAGCAGGCCCAGCCGCTCGGCGGCGGCCCCGGCCTGGAAGCGGGTTTCGACTCCCAGGACGGAGTACAGGTCCGAGATGCGGCGGGCGAGAGTTCGCGGACCCAGCGACAGCCGTCGGGCGATCGTGGTGTCCGGGAAGCCTTGGGCCATCAGGCGCAGCAGTTGGCGCTGTTCTTCGCGCAGTTCGTTGTCGTAAGCGGTCTCCACGTTTCCAAGACTCCTGGTCGCGAATAGACAGCCGATAGACGTCTGGTCGTCTATCGGGCGTCTACGCGGCAGGCGCAGGCTGGTGCCAGATCGAGCGACGGAGTGGAACAGATGACGATGCCCCACGAGCCAGCCGTTCTGCTGGTGCACGGAGCCTGGCACGGTGCCTGGTGCTGGGAAGAGGTACGCCCCGAGCTGCGGATGCTCGGGGTGGACACCATGGTGGTCGCCCTGCCGAGCACGGGTGACGCCGAGCAGGGCCTGTACGCCGACGCCCGCGCGGTGCGGGCCGCTGTCGACGCCGTGGACCGCCCGGTCGTCGTGGTGGCCCACGGGTACGGCGGGCTGCCGGTGACCGAGGGACTGGCCGGGGCGCCGAACGTGGTGCACCTGGTCTACGCGGCGTCGCCGCTGCTCGGCGAGGGCGAGGCCCGCTGCGCCGTACCGCTGGGAGACGGCCGGCTGGTGATGCCGCCGGAGGACGCGGCCCAGGTGATGTACGGCGACCTGGCGCCGGACGAGGTGGTCCGGGCGGTGGCCCGGCTGCGGCCGCACAGCCTGAGGGCGTTCACCGAGCTGCTGACCCGGGCGGCCTGGCGGGACATCCCGTCGACGCTGGTGCTGGGTGACACCGACCGGAGCCTGTCCGAGGACCTGGTCCAGCGGTCGGTGGCCCGGGCCACCGAGGTCCGCAGGGTGCCGGGCGGGGTGTCGCCGTTCTACTCGGCGCCGGCCGAGCTGGCGGCCATCGTGCACGAGGCGGTGCGCAGGGTCGCGCCGCAGGCTGTGAAGGGGTGTGTCGCCTGAGGAGCGTGAACAGGACGTCTACGCCGCGTTGACATGCTCCTGCCACGCTGGCCCGCCGGCTCGGCCAGGGTGACGTCGCACGTTTCGTGCGGTGTTGCACACTGGCAGTCGCGGGATTTCGACGAGCAGGAGTGGAGGAAGGTGTCAGGGCAGCTGAGGTTCGCCGTACTGGGACCCGTCCGGGCATGGCGGGGAGACCGCGAACTCAAGCTGGGACCGCCGCAGCAGCGCGCCGTCCTGGCGGTGCTGCTGCTCCGGGAGAACGCCCAGGTCTCGGTGTCGGACATCATCGACGCGCTCTGGGCCGACGACATGCCGAGCTCGGCCGAGCACGTCATCCGCAGCTACATCTACCGGCTGCGCAAGGTGCTGGGAGCCGTCGACAGCGCTGATGTGGGTAGTTCCGGCGGTGTGGGTAGTTCGGTGATCGCCTCGGTCGGTCATGGGTACCTGCTGGCCACCGGGCCGGACTCGCTGGACCTGGCGACGTTCCGCGAGGGGCTGAGCACCGCGCAGGAGGCGACCCGGGCGGGTGAGCACGCCAAGGCCGTGATGCTGCTGGACGACGCGCTCGGGCTCTGGCGCGGCTCCGCGCTGGCCGGCGTACCGGGGGAGTTCGCGGAGACCCAGCGGATCCACCTGGACCAGCTGCGGCTGACCGCGCTGGAGGCGAAGGCGGTCGCTCAGGTCGAGGCCGGTGCTTACGGCGACGCCGAGGTGCTGCTGGACCAGCTGACCGCGGAGCACCCGCTGAACGAGCGGTTCCGGGAACTCCGGATGCTGGCCCTCTACCGGTACGGCCGGCAGTCGGACGCGCTGAACGTGTACCGGCAGACGCAGGACCTGCTGGCCGAGGAGCTGGGGGTCGACCCGGGCCCGGGGCTGCGGGCTCTGCACGAGCGCATCCTGCGCGGTGACCCGACGCTGCTGCCCAGCCGCCCGTTCGTCGCCCCGGTGGTGCCGGAGGAGCGCGAGCCGGCGGAGGCTGCCGCCGCTGTCGTCGTCGAGGAGCAGGTGGACGGCGCCGTGCGGCCGGTGCAGCTGCCCGCTGGTCTGCGTGGGTTCGTCGGGCGTCAGGGCGAGCTGAAGCGCGCCGAGGGGTTCCTGGAGTGCGACGAGACGGAGTCGGTCGTCGTCGTGACCGGCATGGCCGGTGTCGGGAAGACGGCGTTCGCTGTGCACTGGGCGCACCGGATCGCCGACCGGTTCCCGGACGGCCAGATCTACCTGAACCTGCGCGGCTTCGACCCGGCCCGGCCGACGCTGACCGTGCAGGAGGCGCTGACGGCGCTCTTCGACTCGCTCGGCGTCCGCGCCTCGAACCTGCCGAACGACGTGGACCGCCAGGCGGCGTACCTGCGCAGTCTGGTCGCCGGCAAGCGGCTGCTGATCCTGCTGGACAACGTGCGTGATGCCGAGCAGGTCCGCCCGTTGCTGCCCGGTGGCAAGACCTGTCTGGTCATCGTGACCAGCCGCAACCAGCTGCGCGGCCTCAGCGTGCACGACGGCGCCGGGATGATCGAGCTGGACGTGCTGTCGTCGCAGGACGCGCTGCACCTGCTGGACCGCCGGCTCGGTCCGGCCCACCTGCAGGACAGCACTGAGCTGGCGGAGATCGCCGAGCGCTGTGGCCGCCTGCCGCTGGCCATCGCCGTCGTTGCTGCCCGGGTCGCTACCGCTCCGCACTTCCCGCTGTCGGCTGCGCTGGCCGAGCTGCGCGACCAGCAGGGAGTGCTGGACGCCTTCATGGACGTGGACGCCGTGGTGGACGTCCGCTCGGTCTTCTCCTGGTCGCTGCAGGCAGTGTCCGAGCCGGCGGCCGAGCTGTTCCAGCTGATGGCTCTCCACCGCGCGATGTCCTGCGACGAGTCAGCGGCTGCGAGCCTGATCGGCCGGCCACTACCGCTGGTACGCCGCCTGCTCGGCGAGCTGCTCACCGCCAATCTGGTCTTCGCCGGCGAGCCCGGCCGGTACATGTACCACGACCTCGTCCGCCTGTACGCCGCCGAGCTGGCCGCCGACCTGCCGGCCGGCCTGCGCCGGGCCGCGATCCACCGGCTGCTCGACCACTACACGACCAGCGCCCAGAACGCCGACTTCACGATCAACCCGCACCGCCCGCAGGTCGACCCGATCGAGCCGCTGGACGGCGTCGTCGTCCTGGAGAGCACGAGCTACGACGAGGCCTTCGGCTGGTTCGCCACCGAGCACGAGCCGTTGCTGGCGGCAATGAGCCTGGCGGTGGACGAGGGCTTCGACGAGCACGTCTGGCGGCTCGCCCGGGTGCTCGACACGTTCCTCTACCGAACCGGTCGCTGGCGGCAGTCGCTGGCCTCGGACGAGACCGGTCTGGCCGCTGCCGACCGGCTCGGCGACCGGGTGCTGCAGGCGCGCTTCCACACCAGCCTGGGCCGCGGTCACGTCCGCCTCAAGCAGTACCAGGAGGCGCACGCGCACCTCGTGCAGGCGATCGCCATGTTCGAGGAGGAGGGCGAGATCGACCGGGCCGCCAGCGGGTACGCCACGCTGGCCACGCTCGCCTCCGACCGTGGCGACGCGCACGAGGCGATCCGGCTGTACCGGCAGGCGCTGGAGCTGACCGAGGAGCCGGTGGTCCGGGCGATGGCGATCAACAACCTCGGCAACGCCTACTCGCGGCTCGGCGATCACGGCCAGGCGCTGACCCTGTCGCTGGAGTCGCTGCGGCTGTGGGGCGAGGTCGGCGACCGGCACGGCGAGGCGAACGCCTGGGACAGCGTCGGGCACGCGCACCAGATGCTCGGTCACCAGGCCAAGGCGGTCCGCGCGTACCGGCACTCGATCGCGATGTTCGCCGAGCTGGGCGACCAGGTGAACGAGGCGACCACGCTGATCAACCTGGGCGACAGCCTGATCGCCGCCGACAACCCGGACGGCGCGCGGGACGCGTGGACGCATGCGCTGGAGTTGTTGGCCGGGCTGGACGACGCGGCCGCGGCGAAGGTCCGGGAGCGGCTCTCGGACCACCTGAACGTCGAGTCCTAGCTGATCCGCAGCGGTCCTGGTGTCGGCCACAGGTTGCCGCCTACGGCCAGGTCCTCCAGCCGTGACCTCAGTACGTCGGCCGCTGGGTCGCCCAGGTCGTCGAGGATGCCCAGCGCCTCCAGCCAGACCCGGTCCGCCTCGGCCCGGCGACCTGTTGCCAGCAGCAGGTCGCCGAGCTGCTCCAGCGCTGCTGCCTGGTACGCGTGATCGCCCATGGCGGTGCGGATCTCGACCGCAGCGCGGGCCGCGTCGATCGCCGGTTCGTGCTCGCCGAGCCGTCCCCACCCGGTCGCCAGCAGCTGCAGCGCACCGGCCTCGGCCCGGCGCTGCCCGACCTCGCGGAACAGCGCACCGGCCTCCGCGCCGACCACCACCGCCTCGTCGTACTTGCCTAGGGCAAGCAATGTGAGCGCGACCTGGTACGCCGACTTGGCGGTGTTGCCGGGCTGGCCGGTGGCCTTGTCGGTGACCTGCGCCGAGCTGCCGTAGGCCAGAGCCTCGGTGTAGCGGCCGGCGTCCAGGCAGACCGCCGACAGGTTCCGGAGCGTCGCTGCCTGACCGGACGGGTCGCCGACCTGCTGGAACAGCTTCAGCGCCTCCAGCTGTTCAGCGATGGCCTCCTCCTGGCGACCGGCACCCCGGTGCGCGCCGCCGATGCCGGAGTGGCCGTGAGCCTGGCCGATCAGGTTGCCGGCGCGCTCTGCCGCGCGCAGCCCGGCCTGCTGGATCTCCAGCAGGTCCTGCCAGTTGTTGCCGCGGTGTGGACCGACCCAGCTGGCGTACGCGAACCGCCAGCACAGATCGTCGAACCCGTGGTCGACAGCGAGCTTCGCCACTGCGACCAGGTTGCGCCCTTCGGTCTCGTGCCAGGCCAGCGCGGACCTGGCGTCCTCGATGGTGTCCGGCTCACTCAGGCCGGCGGGGAAGTCGATGGCGGGCTCACCGGCCTGCAGCCAGGGCCGCGCGGCGACGGCGGTCTGCAGGTAGTTGTCGACCAGCCGGCGCAGTGCGGCCGCCCGCAGCTCGGGTGGGTCGAACCGCTCGGCCAGCTCAGCGGCGTACGTGCGCATCAGGTCGTGCAGCTCGTAGCGGCCGGGACGGCGGTTCATCAGCTGGCTCGTGTCGACCAGTTGGTCGAGCAGGCGAACGGTCTGCGCCTGGGAGAGCCCAGCGAGTGCAGCTGCGGCCGGTACGCCGATGTCGGCGCCCGGGAAGATGCCCAGCAGTCGCAGCAACGTGGCCGCGTCCGGCGAGAGCGCGTGGTACGACCAGGAGAAGACGCTGCGGATGTCCGTGCTCGGGTCGTCGCCGCTGCCGAGGAAGTCGAGCTGGTCGCGCTCGCCGGACAGCTCGGTGACGAGGTCGTCGAGCCGGGCGTCGGGGGACCTGGTCGCTCGCTCGGCGGCGATCACCAGTGCGAGCGGGAGCCCGTTGCACCGGCGTACTAGGTCGTTGACGGCGGTGGGAGCGAGCCGGGCCCGGTCGCCGATGATGCGGGTCAGGAGCTCGGCGCCTTCGGTGCTGGGGAGCTGCTCGAGCGTGAGGCGGCTGGCGCCTTCGCGGACGACCAGGCCGCGCAGTTGGGTGCGGCTGGTGATCAGGACGAGGCTGCCCGAACCAGGGAGCAGTGGACGGACCTGCGTCGCGTCAGCGGCGTTGTCGAGGAGCAGGAGCATCCGCTTGCCGGCCAGCACGGTCCGGAGCAGGGCTGAGCGGCCGTCCAGGTCGGTGGGGATCTGCTGGTCGGTGATGCCGAGCGAGCGCAGTACGGTCTCGATGGCCATCGCGGAGTCGAGCGGGTGGCCCTGGCCGTGGCCGCGCAGGTTGAGGTAGAGCTGGCCGTCCGGGAACTGGTGCTTGACGCTGTGCGCCCAGTGGACGGCCAGTGCGGTCTTGCCGACTCCACCCGGGCCGTCGAGCGCCACGATGACCACTGGTGGCTGGGCGGTCGTGGGGACGAGCGTGTCGAGTACGGCGAGGTCTGCCGCGCGTCCGGTGAAGCGGGTGATGTCGGTGGGCAGCTGACGCGGCCGGTGGTGCTCACGGCGGCGACGGGTGGTCCGGGGCTCGCCGCTGTTCAGCACTTCGTCGTACAGGCGGCGGAGCTCGGGTCCTGGATCGACACCGAGCTCGTCGGCCAGGTAGGTGCGGATGCGGTGGTAGACGTGCAGCGCCTCGGCCTGGTGACCGGACCGGAACTGCGCCTGCATCAGCAGTACGGCGAGCCGCTCGCGGGCCGGGTAGCGGCGGGCCAGCGTCGTCAGCTGCGGCACGATCTCCGCGTGCCGGCCCAGCTCCAGCTGGTCGGTGGCCAGCATCTCGATCGCCCGGAGCCGCTCCTCGGTGAGCGCTGGCGCGTGGTCCCGGACCAGCGCCGACGGTGGGAGCCCGCTGAGCGGCTCACCACGCCACTGCGCCAGGGCATTGCGGAGCAGCTCTACCCGGGCTGCCACGTCCCCCTCCCGTGCGGCGTCCTCCACACCGCTCCGGAACTGCAGGAGGTCCAGCTGCTCCGGGGAGATGGTGATGCGGTAGCCGTGCGGCTCGGTACTGATCTGATCGCGGCAGCCGGCCAGTGCTGACCGCAGGCGGGACACGGTGGTCTGCAGCGCGGCGTCAGGGTTGGCCGGGAGATCCGCCTCCCACAGGGCGTCGACCAGGTCGTTGCGGGACACCGTGCTGTTCGCGCGCAGCAGCAGCGCGGCCAGGACGAGGCGTCCGCGGCCCGGCGGCACGACGTTGCGCTCCGCCACCACCGCCTCGACCGGCCCGAGCAGGTGAAACCTCATCGCTTCACGATCCCCCAGATAGCCCGCGCTGACGAGGACACAGATGCGCGCGCCCCCGTCGAAGGTTGGCTCGGGCACCGGGGCGGCGGCGGATAAGGTGGCTCGGTGAGTCGGCGGACAGAAGGTGCAGACCGGGCGGAGCTGTCGCCCCGGGACAAGTGGATCACGATCTTCGGGCGCAAACCGGTGCTCGAGGCGCTGAACGACCCCGCGCTGACCGTCGCCAAGGTGGTCGTCGCCGACAACGCCGGCGGCGAGTCGCTGGACGAGATCCTGTCCACCGCCCGCCGGGTCGGTACGCCGGTCGAGCGCGCCACCGCGAGCCGGGTGAAGTGGCTGGCCGGCAACGGCAAGCAGGACCAGGGCGTCGTCGCCGACGTCGACGCGCCCCGGATGACCCCGCTGCAGAACTTCCTGCGCTCGCGCGGTCGCCGTCCGACCAAGGTCTTCCTGCTGGACGGCGTGACGAACCCGGGCAACGTCGGGATGATCCTGCGGACCGCCACCGGCGCGGGCTTCGACGGCGTCGTCCTGCCCCGGGCCGGGACGCCGCACGTCGGGCCGCTGGTGATCAAGGCGTCCGCCGGCGTCGCCTTCTCCGCGCCGATCGTGAACGCGCCGACGGCGCCCGGAGCGGTCGACGCGTTCCGCGAGGCGGGGTACGAGATCTACGGACTGTCGGCGCGGTCGCAGCGCTCGCTGTTCCGCACCGAGCTGGCCGACCGGGCGGTCTTCGTGCTCGGCGGGGAGACGCACGGGATCAAGGTCCGGACCGACACCGACCTGAAGATCCCGCTCTTCAACGGCGTCGAGTCCCTGAATGTCGCGGTCGCGGCGGCCGTGGTGGCCTTCGAGGTAGCCAACCGCCGCTGACCGGCCTACGCTGTGTGGTTCAGCTCACACGCATGCGGGGGTGCCCAGGTGGGCACCTCCGGGGTGCACCAGTCACGACGGTGAACTTCAGACGCCGGCGCGAGTGCGGCCAGTGCGGCGGGCCGGGTCTCGGCCGGCGTCTTTCCCGTCCCGGGTGACCTGGTGCAGGTGCGGGCAGCAGGCGCCACCGCAGAACCGGTAGTGCTTGGGACTGCACCACGGCTTGCACTCGACGGGTTCGCTGGTCATCCCTCCAACTGTTACCGCGAGTTTCCCCGTACGGCGGGCAGGCGCGCCGGGGAAGCGCGTTCCCCCGGCTGCCCGCTGCCCGCTGCCCGGTGTCAGCGGTGCAGCTCCCGCAGTACGTCGCGCAGAACCTTGGCGAACGCCTCCGGCTGCTCGGCGAACCCGGTGTGGTCCCCGGGGAACACCGTCGGCTCCACCGCGAGCTCCTGCCCCAGCCGGTGACAGGTCCGGTCGCACAGCTGCCCACCGGACTCCTCTCCGAGCCCGATCACCACGTTCCGCGAGCGCAGCACCGCGATCTCCGGCATCCAGTGCGTGCTCGCCCGCAGCTCGTGCGCGAACCAGAACCGCTCGTCAGCGACCGCCTGCGGCTCCCGCTCACCCCCGAACCACTGCTCCAGCGCCTCGTCCGTCACCTGCAGGTTCGCCTGGTCCATGAACATCCGCCACGCACCGAGCACGTCCCCGCTCAGGTACGTCGCGCACATCTCGTCCGTCTCGGCGTGCACGCGCGCAGCGTCGTCGAGCAGCCCGACGATCGGCGGCTCGTGCGCGATCACGGCAGCGACCTGCTCCGGGTGCGCCTCAGCCAGCGCGAGCACCGACACCGCCCCACCACTGGACCCGAAGGCCACCGCCGGCCCGGCGTCGGCGTGGGCGATCAACCTGGACAGGTCATCGGCGCGCTGCTGCGGCGTCGAGTCCTGGTCGCGGTCCGCGACCGAGCTCCGGTTGATCGCCCGCGGATCCGCCGTGAGCACGGTGTAGTCGGTGGCCAGCAGGTCGGCGAGCGGCTCGAACGAGCGGGCGTCCATCGGCGCACCCGCCAGGACGACGAGCGGCCCGCTGCCGCGCAGTTCGTAGTACAGGTTCGCGGTGGGAACGGTGAGGATCGGCATCGGGAGTCTCCTAAGGTCTGGTGACTTCGACGATGCCGCAGGGTGCGGCCTGGACTCCAACACCTGATCCTGGCCGATTAACACTCCAGCTGTGTTAACTGGTGTCGTGCCCGACGAGTTGGAGATCCGACTGCTGCGCTACTTCGTCGCGGTCGCCGAGGAGCTGCACTTCAGCCGTGCCGCCGAGAAGCTGTACGTCGCGCAGCAGGCGCTCAGCCGGGACATCCAGCGGCTGGAGGAGCGGGCCGGTGTACGGCTGCTGGACCGCACCACCCGCCGGGTGACCCTGACCCCGGCTGGGAAGACGCTGCTCGACCGCGCCCGGCAGCTGATCGCGCTGCACGACTCCACCGTGCTGGAGCTGCGTGGAGAGGCACGCTCGCTGACAGTGGACGTTGTCGGGCCTGGGCTGACTCCTGCGCTCGTGCTGGCCGAGGCGCGGCGGCTGGCGCCGGAGGTGGAGTTCTTCGCTCGCTTCCACACCGGTGGAGAGTCCGCAGCGCCGCACCTGTTGGCAGAGCGGCTCGACGTCACGTTCGGCCGCCTCACTGGCTCGTACGCCGAGCTGGAGCGTCGCGATGTACGACGGGAGCCGCTGACCGTGCTGCTGCCTGTCGGGCACCCGCTTGCATCGCTCGACGCCGTACCGGTCGGTGAGCTGGGCAGGGCTGGGGTGTGCTTCCGCGCTGGGGACCACGTGACGGCCGGGTGGGAGCACGCCGTACTGCAACTGCTGGGACCGCTGGGGATCGAGGCAGGTGGCGCGCATCCGCATGTGCTCGGTGCTGATGAGGTGGCGCAACACCTGCGCGACCGGAACGCGCCGATCCTGGCGCTGACTACGCAGCCGCGGGTGCCGGGGTCGGTGGTGCGGCCTGTGGTCGAGCCCGTCGCGCTGTACCCGTGGGCGATGTACTGGCGGCGGGAGACTTCGCACCCCGGGCTGGTCGCGCTGCATGCTGCGGTGGATCGCCTGTCATCGGTGGAGGGCTGGCTGGATCAGCCGGAGGGAGCTTGGCTGCCGCGGCCTGAGTCGGGTGACTGACGTGGAGATCGTCGGGCTGCTGGTGTCGCCGGTGCACGCGTTCGAGGGGCGGCCGCAGGACGGGCCGCGGGTCGATCCGCTGGACGGGGTAGTGGACCGGGTGGTCGTGCGGGCCGGGCTGGGGCTGGTAGGGGACCGGTACTTCAACCAGGCGGTGCATCGGAACGCGTCGGTGACGTTCTTCGCGGTGGAGAGTCTGGAGACGCTGGCGGGCGGGCTCGGGCTGGATCCGCATCTGCTGCGGCGCAACGTGGTGCTGCGGGGATTCCCGATCGACACGCTCGCGGCCCGGCGCCTGGCTGACGGGACGCGCGAGGACGGACAGGTGTTCTCTCTCGACTCCGGGTCCGGGCCGGTGCGGTTCCGGGCGCATCGGCCGGCGAATCCGTGCGCGTGGATGGATGTGGTCGTCGGCGCGGGGGCGTTCAAGGGGCTGCGCGGGCACGGTGGGGTGCGGTGCGAGCCGCTGGACGACGGGGAGTTGCGGGTGGGACCGGCGGTGCTCGAGGTGCTCGGCTAGCGCTGGTTTCGGCGGGCTTTCGGTCGGCGGGGTTAGCGTTTTCGGATGGTGAGGTGGGCGTCCGGGGTGCTGCTGGCTGGGGTGCTGGTGGGGTGCTCGGATGTCGCGGGGGAGGCGCCTCCTGTTGCTTCACCTACGGTTGCTGCTCCCACTCCAACACCGACTAGGACTCCGTCCCCGACACCAACGCCGACGGTACGGCGTACGGTGCAGGCGGTCCTGCGGATCCCCGCGCTCGGCAAGACCCTGCGCGTCGTCCCGTACACCGGTACCGCCGACGACCGCCCCGGCACCGTGATCCAGAACCGCGGCGTCGCCGCCTCGCCCCGCGGCGCCCGCGGCGGAGTCGGGCCCGGCGAGATCGGCAACTACATCGTCACCGCGCACCGGACCACGCACGGCCGCCCGTTCGGCCGCGTGCCCGCGCTGAAGAACGGCGACCACGTGCTGGTCGCCGCGAACGGGATGATCTACGACTACGTGATCGACCGCACGATGACGATCTCGTTCCGCAAGCCCGCCGAGCTCGCCCGGCAGAACGCGGCCGTACCGGGCCGGCCGGGAGCCAGGGCGACACAGGCCAAGATCACGTTGAGCACCTGCGCCACCCCGGAAGACCATGCCCAGGGCAACTACTGGAAGGACGCGCTGGGCAACCCCGAGCACCGGATCAACAAGATCGGCACCCTCGTCGCGACGCGACCTGGTTAGGCGCGGCCGAACTTCCACCACTTCGGCTTGTTCGCCTTGATCTCTTCCTCGGTCAGCGGCGGCGGCACCGGCGGCCGCGACTCCTCGGTGAGGAAGTCGCCCGACTCGGTGTCGTACGGCGTCGCGCCGAGCCGGCGGCTGATCTCCATCACCAACGGGATCGACCCGGGGCCGTCGTTCAGGTAGAAGGTGATGTCCCGGACGTCGATCCCCTTGCCGATGGTCAGCTCGACGTCGTGGTCGTCGTCCTTCAGCACCAGCCACGACCGCTTGGTGGCGTCCACGCCCGGGTAGACCTCGCGGACGATCTCGACCACCTCGTCCGCGGTCCCCAGCGACGGTGGCGCGTAGTCCTCCGGCAACTCGTCCAGCCGGCGGACACCACCCGGTCCTCGCAACGCGTAGATAGCCCAGCTCATGCCCCCACAGTACGGGCGGTGACCAGCGCGAACGTCAGGTACTCACCTTTGTCCTGCTCCAGCATCTCCAGCGCGGGGTCCGGCGCACCGCGGTGCTCGCCGCAAGCCTGCGCCCAGGCGAGCCAGTCCTGCCAGCCCGACTCCTGCAGCCGCGCCGACGTGACCTCGACCAGCTCGGTGATCTCCCAGTGGAACCGCCACCAGTCCGCGGTGTGCCAGGCGATCGCCTCCCAGCCGACCAGCTTCTTGATGTGCTCCGGGATGTGCCCGATCTCGCGGACCTCGCGGCGCAGCGCCGGGGTCGCGACGCCGAGCTGGCCGCCGGGCTTGAGGAAAGCGGTCAGGTAGGCGAGGTAGCCGTCCGCCGTACCGAAGTACTCGTAGGCGTCGACGCAGACGATCGCGTCGAAGAACCCGCGCGCGAACGGCAGCGCGTGCGCCTCGGCCTTGAGCGCGGTGATGTCGAGCCCGGCGAAGTTCGCGGCGGCCTCGCTCGGGTCGATCCACAGGTCCGCGGCCCAGACCTGGACGCCGTACTCCTTGGCCAGGAACACGCTGGTCGCGCCCTTGCCGGACCCGAGGTCGAGGACCCGCATACCCGGTTTCAGGTCGAGGTCCCGGGCCAGGTCCTCGAGCAGCCAGAGCGGGTGCGGGCCCATGTCGTTCGCGATCACCCACTCGGCGTCGTACTTGGAGGACAGCGGGTACTCGGGCCGGTTCAGCAACTCCATCCGACTACCCAACGACGATCGTCTCCGCGGCCGCAAGTTTTTTACCGGCTTGTGACAGTGCGGCCGTCCGGGCAGCATCAGGGGATGCGGATGGAGGCGATGGACGCGGCCGGGCTTTCGCAGGTCGAGCGGTGGCTGGCGGCCGACCCGGTGGGCGGTGCGATCTTCGGCGGCTTCTACGGTGCCGCCGTACGGCGCTGGACGCCGTTGCTCGAAGCCCCGACCCGCTTCGGCCGGCTTGTTTCCACCGAGGGCGGACCGATCGGTTTCGCCGACGTCGAGATCCTCGACGACGAGGCCGAGATCGTCTTCTACGTCGCTCCCTCGTATCGCGGCCAGGGCTTGGCGCACCAGCTCCTCGCCGAGATCGTCGCGCTGGCTCGCGCTCAAGGCGCGAAGTCCCTGCACGCCTCCGTCGAGCCGGCCAACGCCGCGAGCCTCGCGACCCTGAAGGCCGCCGGTTTCACCAACCACGGTGAGGACGAGTACGGCGACGTGGAGCTCACGCTCGCGGTGGAAAACCAGGTGCCCTGAGCGCGATCGCCTCACCATGATGGCCGGATGGACCCGACCATCGAGAACTTCTACCGCGACCGGTACGTCGAACACGACCGCCTCACCCGCAGCGGGCACGGGCAGCTGGAGTTCCTGCGCACGCAGGAGCTGATCCGGCGCCACCTGCCGAAGCCGCCCGCCCGGGTGCTGGACGTCGGCGGAGCTACCGGCGTACATGCGAGCTGGTTGGCCGCTGATGGCTACGAGGTCGAGCTGGTCGACCCGATGGAGGAGCACGTCACGCAGGCCTTGCAGCGTGGGGGTTTCGCGGCGTCGGTCGGTGATGCGAGGGCGCTGACGCAGGCCGACGACAGCGTCGACGTGACGCTGCTGCTCGGGCCGCTCTACCACTTGGTCGAGGCCGCGGATCGCTTGCAGGCTTTGCGCGAGGCCCGCCGGGTGACGCGTCCGGGCGGGCTGGTGATCGCCGTCGGGATCAGTCGCTACGCCGGTTTGCTCGAGTGGGGGAACAACGGCCGGCTGACTGTGGACAAGCTGCCGGTGTTCGCCGGGCTGTTGTCCACAGGCTTGCATTTCGACGACCCGAACGGGTTCACGACCGCGTACTTTCACTGTGTCGGCGAACTCAGCGAGGAGTTCGCGGCCGCAGGGCTGGTGGAGATCGCGGAGTTCGGTGTGGAAGGGCCGGCCGCGCACACCCTGGAGAACGCCGTCGGCGCCGAGATCGATCGGCTGATGCCTGCGGCGGTGACGTTGGCGCGATTCGTGGAGGTGGATCCGGTGATGGTGGCGAGCAGCCTCCACTACCTGGCAGTCGGACTAGTAGACGGAGTAGCCACCGTCGATCAGGAGAACTGAACCGGTCATGAAGGAGCTCGCCGGGCTGGCGAGGTAGACGACGGAGGGGGCGATCTCATCAGGAGTCGCGTAGCGCTGTTGCGGGGCGTCGAGAATCCAGTTCTGGCGGAACTCGGGGCGGTCGACCGGAGCCATGTCGGTCTTCACGTAACCCGGAGCGATCGCGTTGACACGGATGTTGTGCGGCGCCCACTCCGCGGCCAGGCTGCGGGTGAGGTGGTGCACGGCCGCCTTGGAGGCGTTGTACGACGCCTGCCACTGCGGGCGGTTCACGATCTGCGCGGACATGCTGCCCACGTTGACGATCACGCCACCGCCGGCCGCGATCATGCCGCGGGCAACCGCCGTACTGGTGTTCCACAGCGCGGTCAGGTTGAGGTCGATGACCTGCTGCCACTCGTCGTCGGGGACCTCCAGCGCCGGCCGGTGGATCGCGATGCCCGCGTTGTTGACCAGGACATCGATCCCGCCGAGCTCGGCGGTGACCTGGTCGACCATCGCGGTGACGTCCTCGCGCCGGGTGATGTCGGCGGTGACCGCCAGCCCGCGGCGGCCGCGCTCGGCGATCTCGCCGACGACACGGTCGTTGCGGTCGGTGTCCCGCCCGGCGATCGCGACGTCCGCGCCCGCTTCGGCCAGCGCGAGCGCGAACGCCCGCCCGAGCCCGCGGTTCCCACCGGTCACCAGGACCCGGCGGCCGTTCAGCCCGAAAGTGTCCAGCACGCTCATCCGGTACTCCGTTACGTCGACGGCGGGGTGACTCAGCGTAGGACACGCGGCGGGAGGTCGCGGATCGATGTCAATAGCTGCAATCCGGTACGCCGCCGGGCAGCCGAGGAAGTAACATCATCCGGCGGTTCGGGCCAGGGGGTGGTCATCGGCGCCGCGACACTTTCGGGCGGCCTGCAAGCGCCGCAACCTGGGGAGAAGCAGCACAAGCATGTCCAACGACCAGACACCCAAGCCCGGCCACTTCCTGCCCGGCGGCGCCGGCGACCAAGCGTCGAAGCCCGGCCAGTCCCTGCCGGTCGACCAGGCGCCCAGGCCCGGGCACTTCCTGCCCGGCGGCGCGGGCGACCAGGCCGCCCCGACGCCCCCGATCGCGGACTCGGAGGCAGCGGCGGCACGCTTCGGCGCGCCTTCCGCGGAGCCGAGCGGGGACGGGACGACTGCGCCCGCGACGACTTCCGCCGGGGCGGCTGCGCCCGCGACGACTGCGCCCGCGACGACTGCGCCCGGAGCGACTGGGCCCGGGACGACTGCGCCTGGGGCGGCTGGGCCCGGGACGACGGCGCCTGGGGCGGCTGGGCATGGGACGGCTGCGCCTGGGGCGGCTGGGCCCGGGTTGACGCCGCTCGCGGCGCCCACGCCGCGGCTCGGCGCGAACGCCCCGGACGGGCCTCCGCAGCTGCACGGCTCCCGGATCGGCCCGCCCCCGCCGGGCGACGCCGCGGTCGCCGCGTTCAACGCCCGCTACCGGCCGGAGCCGATCCCGTTCGTCCCGAAGAAGCGCTCCAAGCTCCTCATCGCCGGCGGCGTCGCGGGCGCGCTGGTGCTGGTCGCCGGGATCGCCTTCGGCGGCATGAAGCTGCTGGCGTCGTACGACGACTACGTCGCGAACCCGGTCGGCAAGCCCTCCGTCCGCGGCACCGACGAGCCGGTGAACGTGAAACCGTCCGGTGAGGCGACCTCCGACGCCGCGATGACCGCGCAGAACAAGCTCTACACGACCGGCAAACTGAAGCCGGTCGGCTGCAAGGAGCCGGCGTACCAGCCGACCACCAAGGAGAACGTCCGCGCGTACTACGACGCCCTGCTCGGCTGCCTGAACAAGGCCTGGGAGCCGGTCGTCCGCGCGGCCGGTTACGAGTTCAAGGCCCCGAAGCTGGTGATCTTCGACCAGGGCCAGGAAACCGCCTGCGGCGTCCACGACGACACTCTCGACACCTACTGCCCCGACGGCGACGGCGTACTGGCGATGAGCTGGGAGGACTGGCCCGAGGACTACCAGAACAACCGCCCCCTGGCCCGCGTCGACCTGGCCAACAACCTCGGCTACATCTACGGCCTGCACGTCCAGTGGCTCACCGGCATCTACACAGCCGCAGGCTCGATGGGCGACACAGCACCCACCGAGTCCGCCAAACTGGAACTGGACCGCCGCCAGGCCCTCCAGGCCTCCTGCCTCTCCGCAGCCTTCCTGGGAACAGAAAAGTCCACCTTCCCCCTGCGAGGCGACCTCCTCAAGGAATACCAGTGGCGCACCGCCCACAGCGGCGACGAGGGCACGAAGACCAAGGTCCGCGACCACGGCTCCCGCAAGAGCACCGCGGACTGGATGACCAGGGGCTTCTCCACCGGCAACCCAGGCGCCTGCAACACTTTCACAGCGCCCCCCGCCAAGGTCAGCTGACGCGAGAAGACTGGGACCCAGATGAGCAACGCCGCCCCACCCCCCAGCGAGCCCACCCCAGAACCCCCCACCGCTGCCCCCGAGCCGAACGCACTCCCCAGCACGCCCACCCCACAGCCGAACACCCTCCCGAGCGAGTCCACCTCGGGCCAGTTCCTCGCAGGCAAAGCCGAGACCGGTCCGCAGCCCAACGCGCTCCCCAGCACGTCGCCCCCACAGCCGGATGCGCTCTCCAGCGCATCCACTCCGCAGACCTCCGCCCCCGACGGCGAAGCCGGGTCGGATGCGCTCCACAGCGGGTCCGCTCCTGAGCAGTTCCTCGCTGCCGCCGACGCCGAGCCCAATCCGCGGCCGGGCGCGTTCCCCAACACCTCCACTCCGCAGACCCCTGACGGCGAAGCCGGGTCGGATGCGCTTCACAGCATGTCCGCTCCGCAGTCAGACGCGCTCCGCAGCACCCCCGCCCCGGGACAGTTCGCCGCAGCCACCGACGCAACGCCCACCCCGCAGCCGGATGCGCTCTCGAGCGCGCCCACCTCGCGGCCGGACGCACTCCGCGGCGAATCCGCCTCGGCGGAGGTTCTCGCAGGCGCCAACGCCAAGCCCGATCCGCAGCCGGACGCGCTCTTGAGCGCGCCCACTCCGCAGGCCGCCCCTGACGGCGAAGCCGAGCCGGACCCGCTCCGCAGCACGCCCGGCCCTGGGCAGTTCCTCGCAGCCGCCGACGCCGAGCCCGATCGGGTGCCGGACGCGCTCTCCAGCGCGCGTACTCCGCAGTCAGACGCGCTCCGCAGTGAGCCCACTTCAGCGCGGGCCCTTGCAGACGGCGACCCTGACCCCGGGCCGGTGTCGGATTCGCTCTCCAGCGCGCCCACCTCGCAGACCAGCCTCCCGGGTGGCGACAGCGAAGCCGGTCCGGGAGCCGGTGCGCCCGCCGCTCGGACCGTCGCCTCGGGCGGAGAAGCCGACCCGCGACGCGGTGCGGCCGCCCCACGAACTGTTTCCGCGGGCGGTGACGCTGACCTGCAGGCGCAGCCGCGGTCTGGTGTGCCTACCCCCGGGCACTTTCTCCCGGGTGGTGACGGTGAGGCCGGGGCTTCTGCTGAGGCGGTCAATCGGCCGGCGCGGCGGCCTCAGCCGAGTGGGTTGAGTAAGGCGAAGCCGCTCTCGGACGCTCAACCGACGCAGCGCAAGGGTGCACCGCTTCCGACTGACCCCGGGCAGACCGGGTACGGCGCTCCGCCGCCGGCTCCGCTCCCAGGGGCGCCGTCGACGCCGTTGACCGGGACGCGGCAGCGTGGTGGCGCGCGGCCGGTTGGGTGGAACTCGCCCTCGAGCCGCCGTCCTCCGCAGTTCACCGACACGACTCCGGCAGCGCCCGTACGACGCCTGCCGCAGCCCGTGCTGGTCAGCGCAGCCATCGTTGGGGTGGTGGCGCTCGTCGGCGCAGCCATCCTCGGGTATCGCGCGATGGACACCTTCGACACCGTCGCGAATCCGCTCGCCAACCCGTCGGCGAAGCAGACCGAGGTCCCGCTCGCTCCGCCGCGG
This sequence comes from Kribbella sp. NPDC104740, assembly GCF_055583505.1. Classification (NCBI taxonomy): domain Bacteria; kingdom Bacillati; phylum Actinomycetota; class Actinomycetes; order Propionibacteriales; family Kribbellaceae; genus Kribbella; species Kribbella sp. NPDC104740. The sequence continues at coordinate 866,953 of NZ_JBVJNV010000001.1, forward strand.
CCGACCGTCACCGTGACCGCGACGCCGGTGCCGGACGCCGTACGGGTGAAGCAGAACGGGCTCTACAAGGCCGGCAAGGTCGCCGCGGTGAACTGCACCGCGCCCGCGGTCAAGCCGTCGACCGAGGCCGCCGCGTTGCGGTTCTACCAGGCGATCCTGCCGTGCCTGAACCGCGCGTGGGCGCCGCTGGTCCGCAAGGCCGGGTACGAGTTCCGCCCGCCGAAGGTGGTGCTGTGGGCGAAGGGTCAGACGTCCTGCACCGGCGAGCCCACCGACGTCGCGTTCTACTGCGGCGACGCCGAGACCATCACCATGCGCGGCGACCAGGACTCCAAGTTCTTCCGCCAGGACGCGATGTCCGGCCGCATCCACGCGATGGACACGCTCGCGCACGAGTACGGCCACCACGTGCAGATGCTGACGAACATCCTGATCTCCTCCAGCTCCCGCAAGGGCTGGGCGAAGACCGAGCCGGCCAAGCTGGAGGAAAGCCGTCGCCTCGAACTCCAGGCCAGCTGCCTGGGCGCGGCCTTCCTCGGCGCCAACAAGACCGCCCTCGGCCTCACCGGCGAACGCCTCGAAACCTGGGAGTGGCAGACCAAACACTCCGGCGACGAGTACAACCCGAAGAAGGTCCGCGACCACGGCTCCCGCAAGAACAACTGGCTCTGGTCCGGCGCAGCCTTCAAAACCACCAACCCAGCCTCCTGCAACACCTTCACCGCCCCGGCCGCAAAGGTCAGCTGACGACGCCACCCACCGCGGGGTGGTGGGCTGGGGGTGCCGGGCGTGCCGCGGGGTGGTGGGCGGGGAGTGCCGGGCGTGCCGCGGGGTGGTCGGCTGGGGGTGCCGGGCGTGCCGCGGGGTGGTCGGCTGGGGGTGCCGGGCGTGCCGCGGGGCGGTGGGCCGGGATGCCGCGCGTGCCGCGGGAGGCGGGCTGGGAGTGCCGCACCTGCCGTGAGGCGACGGGCCGGGTATCGCACCTGCCGCGGGTGGTGTCGCGCCGCCGACACCCACCACTGTCCAACCTCCCCGCCGGCTCGCGACACGCCGCGACACGCCGCTGAACAGCGGCGACCGGGCTGCTTGAACAGTGGTGGGTGTCGGCGGCGCGCGACGGTGAGGTGCCGGTGCCGCGTGCCACGGCCGAGGCAACCCAAGCACCCAGCACCCCGCCGCAGCCACGAACAGCCGGTACGGCGGACGCTGGCGTTGCTGAAGTCGCCTCGGGTTGCACGGGGTGCGGTGCCGTGCGCACCGCGAGGTGAGCTGACGGAGCTCGAACAGCTCCCGCGTCCGCTCGTCGTCAGCCGTCAGCGCTGCCGCAGCTCTGCTCAGCAACTCCAGGCGCGGACCAGTGCGGCGTCCGCTGATCGGCGCGTCGAAGCCGCAGCGGCCCAGCTGGACGCCGTCGGGCTGTGCTGTGTCAGAGGGTGAGTTTGAAGCCCTCGTGGCTCATCGTGAAGCCCAGGTTGGTGTAGAAGCGGTGGGCGTCGGTGCGGGACTTGTCCGAGGTCAGCTGGACCAGGCTGCAGCCTCGGCGGCGGGACTCGGTGATGGCCCACTGCATCATCGTGCGGCCGAGGCCGGTGCCTCGGGTGGAGGCGGCGACGCGGACTGCTTCGATCTGGGAGCGGGTGGCGCCTCGGCGGGACAGGCCGGGGATGAAGGTGAGCTGGAAGGTGCCGACGACCTCGCCGTTGCGGTCGGCAACCATCAGGAGCTGGTTGGGGTCGGCTTCGAGGGCGGCGAAGGCGGTTTCGTACGGCGTGAGGTCGTCGAGGGACTCGCGGGTGCTGCCGAGCTGGTCGTCGGCGATCAGGGTGACGATCGCACGGAGGTCGGCGAGGGTGGCGGGGCGCAGGTCGGCGGCGGTCATGGTCGCATCTTCGCAGCAGCGTGAACCGGTTAGTTGAGTGGGGCAATAGTTGCCGCTCGTCACGTTTCTTGCCTTATGCAATCACATTGCGTTAGCGAAGACGCGTTTGCGGGGGTGGCGTCCGGGCACGGGTGGGGCAGACACCACTGCACCGCCCGTGGCCGGGGTCGCGTGGAGCGGTGCGCGTGGCGGCGGTGCGGGCTCAGTCCGGAAGGAAGATGTCCGATGACCGCACCACTGGCGATCGACTTCACCCAGCCCTTCGAAGATGCCTTCGGCAAGCTTCTCGGGTTCATCCCCAACCTGCTCGGCGGCCTGGTCATCCTGGTGGTCGGGTACTTCGTGGCGAAACTGCTCGGCAACCTGGTCGGCAAGCTGCTCGGCAAGGTCGGCTTCGACCAGTGGATGGAACGGGCCGGCGTCTCCGGCGTCCTGCAGCGGTCCGGCACGGGGCTGACCGCTTCGGCGATGCTCGGCAAGGTCGTGTTCTGGTTCGTGTTCCTGATCAGCTTCACGATGTTCGCCTCCGCGCTCGGCGTACCGGAGATCTCGAACTTCATGAGCGCGATGCTCGGCTACATCCCGCGGATCTTCGCCGCGATCGTGATCGTCTGCCTGGCCGCGCTGTTCGCGAACTTCCTGGCCGCGATCATCCGCGGGGCCACCGGCAACGAGACGCTGGCCAAGGTCGGCCGGTACGCGATCCTCGTGTACGCCGCGTTCGCCGCGCTGACGCAGCTGGGGATCGCGGTCCAGCTGACCGGGAACACGCTGCTGATCGTGCTCGGCGGTGCGGCGCTCGCGCTGGGGCTGGCGTTCGGCCTCGGCGGGCGTGAGATGGCCGGTGAGGCGCTGCGCACGCTGTTCGACCGGGGTCAGGCGATGGCGGCCAACCGGCCGGCGGAGTCGAACGGGTACCAGGCCGGGAACGGCTACCAGGCTGATCAGTCCGGCTACCAGAGTGAGCAGTACCCGACCGAGCAGCAGGCGTACCCGACCGAGCAGTACCCGGCGACGCACGGTGCGCCGCAGAACGGTGGGTACTCCAACGGCACCACCGGTGCCAACGGCAACTGGACCGGTGACAACGGCAACTGGTCGGGCGAGCAGCGCTAGACCCTTTCGCCGGAAGGGGTCACCTCCGGCGGGAGTTCACAGGGTGGGTGCGACCGGATCGGGTCGCACCCACCCTGTTGCGTGCTACTGGGCGTCGGGGCCGGCCCGGCGGACGTCCTCGACCTTGGTCATGGCGTCGCGGAGGTCCTTCAGCCAGGTCTCGCTGTGCTGGGCGACCAGCTTCACGCACCAGCCGAGGGCGTCGCTGCGGGAGCGGGCCACGCCGGCGTCGACGAGGGTGTCGAGGACCTGGCGCTCGGGCTGGCGGAGGCGGGTCATGACGGGGGCGGACAGGGAGGTGAAGACCGTCTTGGTCTCACCGCAGCGGACGCCCCAGGCGACCTTGCGGCGGGTGGCGTGCTCGAGCTCCTGGGCGATCTCGATGCGGCGCTCTCGGGTGTTCTCGCGGAACTGCTTGATCCGGCCCTCTTCGGCGGCGGACCGTGCGGCGGGGGTGACATCCCCGGCCTGTTCGGGGGCGGGGATGGTGCCGACGATCAGGATCTCGTCCCGGTCGAGGCTCACCTCCGGCTCCCCGTCGAACCACTCCTGCGGGAGGCGGCCGGACAGCCAGCCGCGGACCCGCTCGTCGTCTTGCTGTGTACTCATGCTTACATAATTACACTGCAATCAAACAGAAGAAAAGGGCAGTTTGTGGTTGGTCGCCGTGGTCCCGCCGGGTGACGTCGTTGGAACTTCCCGCCGCTGCCGGCGGAGAAAGACTTGAAGGAGCCTGAGTAGGTGAGGTGGTGGGTGGGCTCAGATGGCGATCGATGACGTGGTGGGGAAGCGGCCGCCCAGCAGGCGGGTTGATTGTTCGGCGGATTCGACCAGTAGGTCCAGCCAGTCGAGGCAGCGGGCCAGAGGCATGCGGATGGTGGGGCCGCTGATGGTCAGGCAACCCGCCAGTTCGCCGTTGGCTTTGAAGACGGGGACGGAGAGGCCGGAGGCGCCTTGTTCGCGTTCGCCGATGGTGATGGCGTAGCCGTCGGCTCGGGTTTGCTGGATGACGGCGGCGAGTTCGTCGGCGCTGGTGATGGTGCTGTCGGTGATCGAGCCGAGGGGGTGGGAGAGGACCGATCGGGCCAGCGACTCGTCCCAGGCCAGCAACACTCGGCCTGCGGAGCCGGCATGCAGCGGCATGATCTTTCCGACGTGCATTTCGCGGCGTAGGGCGTGGGCGGTTTCGGCGAGGGCCACGCAGACGCGGTGGCCTTGTTCGGCGCGGAAGAAGGAGGCGGTCTCGCCGGTTTCGTCGCGGAGTTGTTTGAGGACCGGGACGATGAGATCCAGTACGTCGACGCCCTTGACGGCCGGCGCTGCCCAGTAGGCCATCTTGACGCCGACACGCACCTGGTCGCCCTGGCGGTCGAGGAAGCCGAGGGCGACCATGTTGGTCACCAGGCGCTGCACCGTCGAGGTCGGGAAGCCGGTGGACTCGCGGATCTCGCCGAGGGTCAGCGCCGGGCGGTCCAGTGAGAACGCGTCCAGGATCTCCCCGATCTTGCCCAGGACGAGCAGCGGCGCGCCGCTGTTCCCGGAGTCCGCCGTCGCCATGGCCTCAGGGTATTCGACCGCTGGGTGACCCGGTCCGGACTGTCTCGCCAGCACGCAACCGACGTTCATGAGGCCCAGGCGAACGACGTCGTACTGGAAAGGGCGCCGACGCCCGCGCGGGAGCGGTTCGGTTCGCCGAGGTCGGCCAGCAGACCGGCGCCGAGCCGGACGACCTTGCCGAACGTCGACGGGGTCAGCCACTCGGGCCGCAGCGCGAACAGCAGGTCCTCGGTGGCCGTGTTCCCGGCCGCGCCGGGCGCGAACGGGCAGCCGCCGAGTCCGCCGAGCGAGCCGTCGACGGTGGTCGCGCCGGCGTCGATCGCGGTCAGGCTGTTCGCGACGCCGAGGCCCCAGGTGTCGTGGCCGTGGTAGACGATCGGGCGTCCGTCCGCGGCCGCCGTACGGCGTACCAAAGAGCCGACCTGCCGCGGGACTGCCTGGCCCAGGGTGTCGCAGAGCACGACCTCGACAGCGCCCGCCGTCCGAGCGTCGGTGACGATCGACAGCACGCGGTCGGGAGCGACCTCGCCCTCGAAGGGGCAGGTGAACGCCGTCGCGATGCAGAGCTGCACGGCGCCGCCGACCGATCCGGCGATCTCCACGGCGGCCGGCATCGCGGCGAGGCTGACCTCGGTCGAGCGCCCGAGGTTCGCCTGGTTGTGCTGGTCGGATGCGGACAGGCAGTACTGGAAGTTGCGCGCGCCGGCCTCGGCCGCGCGCTCGACGTGCCGCGGTGTCGCGACCCAGATCCAGCACTTGGCCAGCTCGGCAGCAGTCAGCGCACCAATCACATCGACGGTGTCCGCGACCGCCGGAACCAGGTCCGGTCGAGCCATCGAGCCGATCTCGAGCGACGGTACGCCGAGCGCGAGCAGCGTCCGGATGATCTCCACCTTGCGGGCGGTCGGCAGCGGCTTGCCGGTCAGTTGCAGACCGTCGCGCAAGGTCACGTCACGCAGTACGACGTCCGTCATGACGCCTCCTCCAGTCCATGGCCGAGCAGATCGCGGAGGACCTGCTCGGTGTGCTCACCCAGATCCGGCCCGAGCGTCCGCACCGGCAGCGACTTCCCGCCGATCACCGGCACGATCCCCGGGAACCCCACGTTCGCGAGCACCTCCTCGCCGTTCGACACGTCGAAGCGCTGGATCATCTCCCGCGCCGCGTACTGCGGATCGCGGGTGATCTCGCGCGCGGTGTAGATCGGCCCGCACGGCACCCCCGCCGTCTCCAGCGCCTCGATCGCGCCACCCGCCGAAAGCCCAGCAGTCCAAGCACCGATCGCCTCGTCCAGCTCGTCCCGACGCGCCCACCGCCCGGCGTTCGACCGCAACTCGGCATCCTCGGCGAGATCGGCCCGCCCGATCAGCGTCATCAGCCGCTGGAAGATCCGGTCGCCGTTGCCCGCCACGATGATGCTGTCCCCGTCGGCGCACAGATACGCGTTCGACGGCGCGATGCCCTCCATCCGGCCGCCGATCCGTTCCCGCAGTACGTCGTACGCCTCGTAGTCGGGGATCAGCGACTCCATCATCGACAGCATCGACTCGTTCAGCGCGACGTCGATGATCCGTTCCTGCGCGGGGACCGGCGGCAACCCCGCCGTACGCCGGACCTCGCGCTGGTACAGGGCCATCACCGTGCCGAACCCGGCGTACAGGCCGGCGATCGAGTCGCCGATCGAGATGCCGACCCGGGCCGGCGGGCGGTCCGGGTGGCCGACCAGTTCGCGGAAACCGCCGTGGGCCTCGGCGACCGCCGCGAAGCCCGGCCGGTCGGCCATCGGGCCGGTCTGGCCGAACGCCGAGATCCGGGTGATCACCAGCTCGGGATTCGCGGCCATCAGCACGTCCGGGCCGATGCCCCAGCTCTCCAGCGTGCCGGGGCGGAAGTTCTCCAGGACGACGTCGCACTGCTTGACCAGGTCGATCACGGTCCGGCGGCCGAACTCGCTGCGCAGGTCGAGCTCGACCGACAGCTTGTTGCGGTTGATGGTCCGGAACAGCAGCGACGTCGTCCCGGCGTACAGCCGCCAGTTGCGCAGCTCGTCACCGGTGCCGGGCCGTTCGACCTTGATCACCTCGGCGCCGAAGTCCGCGAGCAGCCGGCCGGCGGTGGGCGCCGCGATGTAGTTGCCGAGCTCGAGAACTCTGAGGCCGGCCAGGGGCGCCGGGGACTGACTCGTCATAGCGGTATCTCTCCAGGGAGGGGTGTGGGGTCAGAACAGCAGGCTGATCGGCAGCAGCAGGAGGATCGCGACGACCGACGCCACCGAGACGCCGACCGTGCAGCTCTTCAGCGTGCCGCGGGTGGTCTGGCCCATCAGCGACTGCAGCAGCCAGAACGTGTTGCTGGTGACGTGTACGGCGAACAGCGAGCCGGCGCCGGCGGCCAGGGCGATCAGGACCGGGTCGAGGCCGAGCGCCGGGGCGATCGGCGCGAGGATTCCGGCCGCGGTGATCGCGGAGATCGTCACGGAGCCGACGGCGATGTGCAGTACGGCGGCGATGCCCCAGACCAGCAGCAGCGGCGCGAACGTGTGGGCGCTGAAGTAGCCGCGCAGGATGTCGCCGAGGCCGCCGGCCGCGACGACGGCGGCGAGCGAACCGCCGACCGCGGTCAGGATCAGGATCTGGCCGCTCTCCTTGAAGCCGCGCGCGATCGCCTTCTCGACCCGCGGCTGGCCCATCGCGTACCGGCCGATCAGGCAGGTGCCGATCAGGCCGACCAGCAGCGCGACGACCGGGTCGGAGACGAACTGGACGACCTTGTTGTCCCACTTCGCGACCTCGGCGATGGCGCCGAAACCGATCAGCAGCAGGGAGGAGAGCAGCGGGACGAAGAGCAGCACGAGCGGCGGCTGACCCTCGTCCGGGTCGGTCTGCGGGCCGGCGTCACCAGCGCCGGTCGGCTGCGGGGTGCTGGTCACCGAACCAGTCGAACCAGTCGCCGTACCGTCGGAGCCGACCGCGACCAGCTCCTCCTCGACCACGACGGCCTGCTGCTCGTCGTACTCGCTCTTCCAGAAGCCGCGGCGGAACAGGAACGTCATGATCGTGACCGAGATCAGGATGGTCGGGACGATCAGGACCAGGCCCCAGAGCAGCATCTTGCCGAGCGGGACGTGCAGCAGCGCGGCCAGTGCGAGTGCGCCGACGCCGGGGACCATCAGCACGATGCCGGTCTCCAGCCCGATGGCGAGCGCGGTCGCCATCCGGGCGGTGCCGAGCGGGCCGATCCGCTTGGACGCGGTTTTGGCGAGCGGGGCGGAGATGACGAGCAGGACGTCGAGGTAGATCGACTGCAGCAGGGTTCCGATGGTGAGCGCCATCGAGTACGGCAAACGTTTTGGGCCGAACAGGCGCAGCAGGTGCTTGACCAGACGCTCGATCGCGCCGAGCTCCTGCAGGATCGAGCCCATCAGGACGCCGAACGCGATCAGCAGGCCGACCTCGGCCATGATGTCGCCGAAGCCGCCGGTGATGGTCTCGATGGTCTTGTCCAGGCCGAGTTTGCTGGCCAGTCCGAGGTACAGCGATCCCACCACGAGCGAGATCACCGGGTTGACGCGGAACCGGACGATGAGGACCACGATGGCGAGGATCGCCACCGCGGTGTTGATCAGTACTCCGACATCTGACATGGGCGAGGTCCTTCGTGGGATCGGGGAGCTGCTCACAATGTGAACATAAACCCACGAAGTAGGCAAGAGGTTGAAGTTGTTACAAAAAAACGGCCGCCGTACCCAGTGGGTACGACGGCCGTGCGGTGCTGAGCCGGACCGGGACGGGGGCCGGGCCGGATCAGCGGTCTAGGTGCGGTGGTAGCTGGTGCGGATCGCCTTGTGCGCTTCTGCTGGTGCTTCGGTTTGGTCCAGGCCCAGCAGGATCGCGCCGACGACCGGGGGGACCTCGACGATCTGGGGGATCGCGTACGGCGCCACCGTTGCGAGCTGGGTGGTGATCTCCTCCAGGAGGAGTGGGTGGTTCGCGGTGAGGACGCCGCCGCCGAGGATCACCGGCGTCGGTTCGCCGAGGAGGTCGAGGCGGCGCAACGCGACGGTGGCCATCGCGACGATCTCCTCGGCCTGGCGGTGTACGACCGCGGTGGCGACCTGGTCGCCGGCGGCGGCGACCTGGAAGAGGATCGGGCCTGCTTCCAAGCGCCGTACCAGCGGGATGTCACCGAGGTGCATGGCCTCGATCAGGTCGGGCATCGACGCGACGCCGTAGTGCTGCGGCAGGATCGTCGTCAGCGCGGTCGCCGGGCCGCGGCCGTCGTCGGCGCGGGCGGCGGCCCAGATCGCTTCCTCGGCGAGTTGCTGGCCGCCGCCCCAGTCGCCGGAGATCCGGCCGACGGCGGGGAAGCGGGCGGTCCGGCCGTCGGGGAGGAGGCCGCAGCAGTTGATGCCGGCGCCGCAGACGACCGCGACACCGCGGGGTTCGTCGAGGCCCGCGCGGAGCAGGGCGAAGGTGTCGTTGGCGACGTGCACCTTCGAGGCCCAGCCGTAGGAGCGGAAGGCGTCGGCGAGGCGCTCCTCCTCGATGGGCAGGTCGGCATTCGCGAGGCAGGCCGAGATCTGTTCCACCAAAGGGGGGAGGGAGGGGGAGCCTGTCGCCCCGAAGCGCCGGTCGCCTTCGGCGACGGCGAGCCCCGCCGCGCGTGCTGCCGCCGCGACGAGCGGCGCGAGGCCGTCGACCGCCGCCTGGGCGCCGACCAGGTGCGGCTCGAAGCCGCCGCCCCGAGCGGTGCCGAGGATCGTGCCGTCGGCCGAGACCAGGGCGACGTCCGTCTTGCTGTTGCCGGCGTCGAAGGCGAGGACTCCTCCAGGGACCAGAGGTGCCTGGAGGGCCTCGGCTTCGTTCGCCACGGTCACGCCCACGGGAGGTACTCGCGGTTGTGGGCGAGCAGCTTGTCGGTGAGTGCCTGCGCGTACTCGATCTGCCCGATCAGCGGGTGTGCCAGCAAGGCCGTGAACACGCGGTCCGCACCACCCTTCAGAGCTGCTTCGAGAGCCAGATTCTCGTACGCCGTGACGTTCGCCACCAGCCCGGCGTACAGCGGCTCGAGGGGTGAGATCGGCAGCGGCGTCGTGCCGGAGGCACCGACGGTCGCCGGGACCTCGATCACCGCGTCGTCGGGCAGAAACGGCAACGCGCCGTTGTTCAGCGTGTTCACCACCTGCACGTCACCGGTGTCGTTGAGCAGCGACGACGCCAGCGCGACCGCGGCCTCGGAGTAGTAGGCGCCACCACGCTGCTCCAGCAGGGCAGGCTTCTCGTCGAGCGCCGGGTCGGCGTACAGGTCGAGCAGCTGCTTCTCGATCGCCGCGACCTCGGCGGCCCGCGACGGCTTCTCCAGCAGCTCGCGAACGACCTCGTCATGCGCGTAGAAATAGCGCAGGTAGTACGACGGTACGACGCCCAGCTGCAGCAGCAGCTCGGCCGGCAGCTTCAGGTCGGCCGCCAGGTCACCCACGTGCTCGGCGAGCAACGACGGCAGGTGGTCGACGCCGTCGACCCGGACAGCGCGCTCCCAGGTCAGGTGGTTCAGCCCGACGTGGTCCAGCGCGACCTGCTCCGGCGCGACGCCGAGCAGCCGCGCGAACCGCCGCTGGAACCCGATCGCCACGTTGCACAGCCCGACGGCCTTGTGGCCCTCGGACAGCAGCGCCCGCGTGACGATGCCGACCGGGTTGGTGAAGTCGACGATCCACGCGTCCGGGTTGCTTCGCCGTACGCGCTCGGCGATGTCCAGGACAACTGGAACCGTCCGCAACGCCTTGGCGAGCCCGCCCGCGCCGGTCGTCTCCTGACCGACGCAGCCGCATTCCAGCGGCCAGGTCTCGTCCTGGTTCCGGGCGGCCTGACCGCCGACGCGCAGCTGCAGCAGTACGGCGTCGGCGCCGTCGATGCCGGCGTCCAGGTCGCTGGTCGTGGTGACCTTGCCGGGATGTCCTTGTTTGGCGAAGATCCGCTGCGCGAGCCCGCCGACCAGTTCGAGCCGGTCCGCGGCCGGGTCGACCAGGACCAGTTCGTCGACCGGCAGCGAGTCACGCAGCCGCGCGAACCCGTCGACCAGCTCGGGAGTGTAGGTGGATCCGCCGCCTACGACTGTGAGTTTCAACCTTTGACCCCTGTGAGTGTGACGCCTTCGATGAAGGCCTTTTGGGCGAAGAAGAACAGGATGATCACCGGTGCCATCACCAGCAGGGTCGCTGCCATCGTGAGGTTCCAGTTGGTGTGGTGGGCGCCCTTGAAGGACTCCAGGCCGTAGCTGAGCGTCCAGGCGGCCGGGTTCTCCGAGGCGTAGATCTGCGGGCCGAAGTAGTCGTTCCAGCAGTAGAAGAACTGGAACAGCGCGACCGCGGCGATCGCCGGGCGGGCCATCGGCAGCACGATCCGGACCAGCGCCTTGAACTCGCCGCAGCCGTCCACCTTGGCGGCGTCGACGTAGTCCTTGGGGATCGTCAGCAGGAACTGGCGGAGCAGGAAGATCGAGAACGCGTCGGTGAAGGCCATCGGGATGATCAGCGGCCACAGCGTCCCGGACAGGTGCAGCTGCTTGGCCCAGAACAGGTACATCGGCACGATCACCACCTGCGGCGGCAGCATCATGGTCGCGATCACCAGCATCAGCGCGACGTTGCGGCCGCGGAACTTGAAGCGGGCCAGCGCGTACGCGACCGGGATGCTGGACAGCAGCGTCAGCGCGGTGCCGAGCCCGGCGTACAGGAGGGTGTTCTTCCACCAGGTCAGGAAGCCCGGCGTCTCCCACACCGTGCGCAGGTTCTCCCAGTGGAAGGTGTCCGGCCACAGGTTCCGGGTCAGCGCCTGCTGGTCGCTCATCAGCGCGGTCAGCGCCACGAACACGAACGGCAGCACGAAGAACAGCGCGGCCACGATCGCCAGCGAGTGCACGGCGACCCAGTTCAGGAACCTGGTCCGCCGGGCCTCACGTCCCGCCGCGGTGATCGGGACGGGGGTGGACAGGGAAGTCGTCATCGTCATGGTTTCGGCGTACCCCTCAGTCGTCCGTGCCCAGGAAACCGCTGCGGCGGCGCATCAGGACGGCGGTGAACACCATCGCGAGCGCGAACAGGACCAGGGCGACCACGCTGGCGCCGCCGGTGTCGAAGCGCTGGAACCCGAGGTTGTAGACCAGCTGCGGCAGCGTCAGCGTCGAGTTCTCCGGGTAGCCCGGCTGGAACTGTTGCCCGGAGCCACCGATCACGCCGCTGGCCACCTTCCCAGCGACCAGCGGCTGGGTGTAGTACTGCATGGTCTGGATGATCCCGGTGACCACCGCGAACAGCACGATCGGCGAGATGTTCGGCAGCGTCACGAAGCGGAACTTCTGCCACGCGCTCGCGCCGTCCAGCGACGCGGCCTCGTACTGGTCCTTCGGTACGTCGAGCAGCGACGCCATGAAGATCACCATCAGGTCGCCGATACCCCACAGCGCCAGCAGCGTCAGCGCCGGCTTCGACCAGGACGGGTCGTTGAACCAGCCGGGCTGCGGCAGCCCGATGCTGCCGAGCACGTTGTTCACCGGGCCGGTGCCGGGGTTGAGCAGGAACGCGAACGCCATCGTCGCGGCCACCGGCGGGGCCAGGTAGGGCAGGTAGAAGAAGGTCCGGAACAGCCCGGCGCCGGTCTTCACCTTGGTGATCAGCATCCCGATGCCGAGCCCGAACAGGACCCGCAGGCTGACCATCACGATCACCAGCCACAGCGTGTTGCGCAGGGCCGGCCAGAAGAACGGGTAGTCGCTGAACACGTAGGACCAGTTCTTCAGCCCGGTGAAGGTCGGCGGCGTGAACCCGTCGTACTTCATGAAGCTGAAGTAGACCGTCGAGACCAGCGGGTAGAGGAAGAAGACGCTGACGCCGATCAGCCAGGGGGACAGGAAGGCGAGGATCCGGAGCCGGTCCCGGCGCTGCTTGTTCCGCAGGCCGGGACTCGACGGGATCGCGCTGGAGGCGGTTGTCATCACTTGGCCTGCGCGAGGTCCTTGTCGATCTGCTGGTCGGTCTTCGCCAGGCCGCCGGCCAGATCGGTCTGCTTGCCGGCCTCGAAGGCGAAACCGAAGTCCTGCAGGGTGAGCTGGTACGCGCCACCGTTCGGGCTGGCCGGGGTGGTGCTGCTCTTCGGGTGCTGGGCGATCTCCAGGAACACCTTGAAGTTGTCGTCGGCCTGCAGCTTCGGCGACTTCAGCGCCTCCAGCGTGGACGGCACGTTGTGGATCGCGTTGGCGAAGTTCACCACGGCGTCGGTGTCGGTGGTCATGAACTTGACCAGCTCCCAGGCCGCGTTCTGCTTCTGGCTGGTGCTCGCGATCCCGATGATGGTGCCGGACAGGTAGCCCTTGCCGTAGCTGTCGGCCTGGTCGTCGGGGACCGGGAAGGGCGCGACCCCGATCTCGAACTTGGTGCCGGCCTCCTTGGCCATCCCGAGCCGCCACTCGCCGTCGATCGCCATCGCGACCTGGCCGGTGTGGAACGGGTTCTTGGCGCCGAACTCGTCACCGAAGGTGGCCCGGTACTTCTCCAGCTTGGCGAAACCGCCGAGCTCGCCGACCAGGTTCTTCTGCCAGGTCAGCATCTTGCCGAAGGCCGGGTCGGCGGCCAGGTTCGACTTGCCGTCGGCGGTGAAGTACGTCGGGTTCCACTGCGCCGCGAAGTGCGTGGTGGTCGACTCGTAGCCGTGGAAGTTCGGCATGAAGCCGAGCTGGCTGAAGCTGTCGCCCTTGGCCTTGGTCAGCTTCTTGGCCGCGGCGTCGAACTCCGACAGCGTCTTCGGCGGGGCCGCGATCCCGGCCGCCTTGAACGCGTCCTTGTTGTAGTACAGGCCGTACGCGTCGTTGAGCAGCGGCAGCGTGCACCGGGTGCCCTCGAACTGGGTGTAGTCCTGCAGCGCCTTCGGGAAGGTCTTGTCCAGGTCGATCGACGACTTCTCCAGGAACGGCTTCAGGTCCGCGAACACCTTCGACTGGCAGAAGGTGCCGACGTTGTCGGTGGTGAACGACGAGACCACGTCCGGCGAGTTCGGGCCGCCGGCCCGCAGCGCCTGCTTGATCTTGTCGTCGTTGATGTTGCCGACGACCTTGACCTTGATGTTCGGGTGCGCGGCTTCGAAAGCCTTCACGTTGGCGTCGATCGCGGCCGCCTCGCTGGGCGCGGACCAGCCGTGCCAGAAGGTGATCGTGGTCTCCTGCGTGGCGTCGTCGTTGGCCTGCGGCGCGGTCGACGTGCCGGTGCAGGCGGTGGCGAGCAGCGCGACCGCGGCGGCGGCGAGTGCCACCTTGTGGACTCGGGACATGACGTGTTCTCCCTGGTTCGGCGCGTACGGATCCACCGGAGCAGGCGCTCGCCTGTCCGTTGGAAGGTGGTGGGTGGTGCGGGTGGTCTAGTCGGTGCCGCCCCCGCTCGTCGGGCCGGCAGTGTCGAAGACTTCGTCGCGGGTGATGGTCAGGGCGGACTGCAGGGCCCCGGACAGCACGGGGTCGTTCGGTACGGCGGTCATCAGCAGCCGCGGCCGGGGGACGGCCAGCTCGGCCAGCTCCTCCTGGATCAGGCCGCGGAGGCGCTCCCCGCCGGCGGTGATCACGCCGCCGGCCAGGACGATCAGTTCGGGGTCGACGACCGCCACGACGGCGGCCAGACCGACCGCGAGGCGGTGGGCGAACTCGGCCAGCACGGTGTCGCCGGCGCCGGGGGTGTCCAGGGCGGCGGCGATCGCGGCTTCCGGCGTACGGGCCTTGAGGCCGTGCGAGCGGGCCAGGGCCAGGACCGGTTCGCCACCGGCCAGCTCCTGGAAGCCACCGGCGTTGTTGCGGCCGACGTTGCGGACCAGCGGCGTCCCGGGCAGCGGCAGGAAGGCGACCTCGCCCGCGCCGCCGGTCGCGCCGCGCACCAGCCGGCCGTTGATGACGACCGCGGCGCCGATGCCCTCCTCGCCCCAGAGCAGCACGAAGTTGTCGCTGTCGGCGGCGTGGCCGACGCGCTGCTCGGCGACGGCGGCCAGGTTCACGTCGTTCTCGACGTCCAGCGGTACGGCGATGGCGGCGGCCAGCTCCTCGAGCAGGTGCGGCGCGTGCCAACCCGGCAGGTGCATCGCGTAGCGCAGCCGGCCGGTGGTCGGGTCGAAACCACCCGGCGTACCGATCGAGACGCGGTGCAGGCGGTCCTTGGTCAGCCCGGCCTCGCCGAGCGCGCCCTCGACGGCCTTCACGACCCGCTCGACGGTGCCCTTGGCGCTGCGGCCGGGCGTCGGCAGCTCGTAGCGGCCGACGACGTTGCCGGTCAGGTCGGCGACCGCGGAGCGGATCCGGGTCGGCGTGACGTCCAGGCCGGCGACGTACGCGATGCCGCCGTTGATCTCGTACAGCTGGGCGTTCGGGCCGGGCCGGCCGGCGCTGGTGCCGCTCGGGCGGACCAGGCCGACGTTCTCCAGGCGGGACAGCAGCTGGGAGGCGGTCGGCTTGGACAGGCCGGTCAGGTTGCCGAGCGTCGTCCGGGACAGCGGTCCCTGGGCGAGCAGCAGGTCGAGAGCGGCGCGGTCGTTCATCGCGCGGAGCAGCCGGGGAGTGCCGGGTGTACTGGCCATGAGCTAACCCTGCCCTCCTTCGGCCGTCTGATGCGGGTGCCGTGCCGATTCCCGCCAACTGTTAGGAAAGTTTCCTATTACCGCGAGACCGTACGGGGCCTCGCGGGCGGTGTCAATCGATCGGCGGATCTCGTACCGGAACCGTTCCCGGCGGGCGGAGGTTAGGGTGGGCTTACCTGTCTAGTCCGTCCTGTGGGGAGAGGCCTGTTCGTGACGTACCAAGTGGGGGAGACGGTGACCGGCGGCCAGGTGCTGCGCCGCGCTGTCGGCCGGCACCGCAAGCAGCTCGCGCTGGGGGTGTTCTGGCTGTCGCTGCACCAGGCGACCGAGGCGGCGGTGCCGGTGACGATCGGGATCTTCGTCGACAAGGCGGTGTCCACCGGGCGGCTGGAGCCGCTGCTGTGGTGCCTGCTGATGATGGCGGGGCTGTTCGCCGTACTGTCGACGGCTTGGAAGACCGGCGCTCGGCAGGGGGTGCGGTCCGCGGAGTACGAGATGCATCAGCTGCGGCTGGAGGTCGCGCAGCGGGTGCTGGATCCGCGGGGGCACAGGACCGGGATGCGGGCTGGTGAGCTGTTGTCGATCGCCACCTCCGATGCTGAGAAGGCTGCGCTGATCATGCGGGCGTTGGCGATCGGTACGGCGGCTACTACGGCGCTGGTGGTGTCGTCGGTGGTGCTGCTGCTGATCGACGTGCCGCTGGGGCTGGGCGTGCTGGTCGGCGTACCGCTGCTGGTGGTGGGGATCCAGACGCTGTCGCCGCTGCTGACCCGGCGGACCTCTACTCAGCAGGAGTCGGTGGCGGACACTACTGCGCTGGCGACTGACCTGGTGAGCGGGCTGCGGGCGCTGCGGGGGATCGGGGCGCAGCACAACGCGGCTGAGCGGTACCGGCGGTCGTCGCAGGCGACGCTGCGGGCCACGCTGAAGGCTGCTTCGACCAACGGGCTGCAGGACGGGGTGACTACTGCTGCCAGTGGGTTGCTGCTGGCGGCTGTTGCCGGGGTGGCTGGGTGGTTCGCGTTGAACGGACGGATCTCGATCGGTGAGCTGATCACGGTGGTGGGGTTGGCGCAGTTCGTGGCTGAGCCGGTGGGGACGTTGGGGTACGTCAGTCAGGTGCTGGCGATGGCGCGGGCCTCTGCTGCGCGGCTGGCGTCGGTGCTGAGCTCGCCGCCGTTGATGGTGACTGGTGCTGTTGAGACGGTGGCTGGTGACGGGCCGTTGCTGGAGCTGGACGGGGTTGGGCACAAGACGCTGTCCGGGGTGTCGCTGGCTGTTGGGCGGGGTGAGCTCGTTGGAGTGCTCTGCTACGACCCGCGGGACGCGGATGCGTTGCTGGCGGTCGTTTCCGGGCGGGCGCCGGAGCACAGCGGGTCGGTTGCTGTCGGTGGACAGGTGATGGAGGAGCTGGACATCGACCTGCTGCGGCGGTCGGTGCTGGTCGAGCAGCACGACACTGATCTCTTTGAGGGGACGCTGCGGAGCAATCTGCTGGCTGGGTCGGTTGCTGATGATGCTGCGTTGCACAGGGTGGTTGGCGCTGCTGCGGCGACTGACGTGATCGAGGCGCATGCTGACGGGCTGGATCATCCGCTGTCTGATCGTGGGCGGACGCTGTCTGGTGGTCAACGGCAGCGGCTCGGGCTGGCGCGGGCGCTGCTGGCCTCGCCGCCGTTGCTGGTGCTGCACGATCCCAGTACGGCGGTGGATGCGGTGACGGAGGAGGTGCTGGCGGAGGGCCTGGCGGAGGTCCGTGCTGCTGACTCGCTGGGGACGCTGGTGCTGACGAGCAGCCCGGCGCTGCTGGGGAAGATGCATCGGGTGGTGGTGCTGTCCGAGGGTGTGGTGGTTGCTGAGGGCACCCATTCGGAGTTAGCGGCTTCCGACGTTCTGTACGCAGAGGCGGTGCTGCGATGAGTGAGCCTGAGCTGCTTCCGATTGCCAGTCCTCGGGTGACGTGGTCTGTTCTGTGGCGTGAGATTCGGCAGTTGCCGGGGACCTCTGTGGTTGCTGCCGTCGTGATCACCGTGGCGAGTGCTGCCGGGCTGGTCGCGCCTTGGGCGCTGGGTGTGTTGGTGGACGACATCGCCTCGGGTGCGGACCGGTCGGCCGTCGTACGGGTGGTACTGCTGATCGCTGGTGGAGCGCTGCTGTCCGGTGGGCTGACGGCGGTGGGTGTGACGCTGGTGGCGCGGGTCGGAGAGACCGTGCTGGCCCGGCTGCGGGAGAAGGTGCTCGATCGGGTCCTGCAGCTGCCGGCGCCGGTGCTCGACAAGGTGCGGACCGGTGACCTGCTCTCGCGGGTCGGCGACGACGTCTCGTCCGTTGCTGCCGCGCTGACTGAGATCGGGCCGATCCTGCTGTCGGCGTCGCTGACGATCGTGCTGACCGCGGCCGGGCTGTTCGCGCTCGACTGGCGGCTCGGTGTCGCGGGGCTGCTGTCGGTGCCGATGTACCTGTGGGCGCTGCGCTGGTACCTTCCGCGTTCCGCGCCCTTCTACGCCCGCGAGCGCGCTGCGCTCGGTGAGCGCTCGGAGGCGATCATCACCTCGCTGCGCGGCAGCGCGACCGTGCGCGCGTACCGGCTCGAGGACACACAGCTGGAGCGCATCCGCGACCGCTCCGCCGTTGCCCGTGATCTCTCGCTGAACGTGTTCAAGCTGTTCAGCTTCTTCTCGTCGCGGATCAACCACGCCGAGTTCGTCGGGCTGACCGCGATCCTGACCGCGGGCTTCTTCTTGGTGCGGGACGATCTGGTGACGGTCGGCGCGGTGACGGCTGCCGCGTTGTACTTCCACCGGCTGTTCAACCCGATCGGCGCGCTGCTGATGGAGTTCGACGCCGTGCAGACCGCTGCGGCCGGGCTGGCGAGGCTCGCTGGGGTGGTGGAGATTCCGACGGTTGCTGAGCCGCCTGCTGGTCGAGAGCCGGCCGACGCGACGCTGGAGCTGGTAGACGTCCAGCACTCGTACGACGGGCCGCTGGTGGTCGACGGCGCGTCGCTGAAGCTGCTGCCGGGGGAGAGGGTCGCGCTGGTCGGTGCCAGTGGAGCAGGCAAGACCACGCTGGCTGCTGTGGCCGCTGGGGTGCTGGTGCCTACCGCTGGTGTCGTACGGATCGGTGGTGTCGACATCCGGGAGCTCGGTGAGGCCCGGACGCGTTCGTACGTCGCCCTGCTCAGCCAGGAGGTGCACGTGTTCTCCGGCGCGCTGGTGGACGACGTACGGCTGGCTCGGGCTGACGCGACCGTCGAGGAGGTAGAGGCGGCGCTGGAGCGCGTTGGCGCGCTGGCGTGGGTCAGGGCGTTGCCGGACGGGCTGGACACCCAGGTGGGTGAGAACGGCGAGCAGTTGACCGGTGCACAGGCCCAGCAGGTCGCGCTGGCTCGGCTGGTGCTTGCTGACCCGGCGGTCGCCGTACTGGATGAGGCGACGGCCGAGGCGGGCTCAGCTGGTGCGCGGGAGCTGGAGCGAGCCAGTGCGGCTGCCACTGAGGGCCGTACGACGCTGGTCGTTGCGCACCGGCTGACGCAGGCAGAGCAGGCGGACCGGATCGTGGTGATGGACCAGGGCCGCCTGGTCGAGTCGGGTACGCATGCCGAGCTGCTGACGTCCGGCGGACGCTACGCGCAGCTCTGGCACAGCTGGACGGGTACCGCTACGGAAGACGCCAGTCGATAGCCGAACCGCCCTGCTCCTGGAGCAGGGCGTTCACCCGGCTGAACGGCTTCGACCCGAAGAACCCCCGGTCGGCCGACATCGGGCTCGGGTGCGCGCTCTCGACGTACGGCGTACTGCCGAGCATCGGCTTGAGCGTCTGCGCGTCGCGCCCCCACAGGATCGCGACCAGCGGTCCGCCACGCTTCACCAGCGAGTGGATCGCCTGCTCGGTGACGGCCTCCCAGCCCTTCCCGCGGTGCGACCCAGGCTTGCCCGGCTGCACGGTGAGCACCCTGTTGAGCATCAGCACGCCCTGATCAGCCCATGGCGTCAGGTCCCCGTTCGACGGCTTGTCGACGCCGACGTCGGCCATCAGCTCCTTGTAGATGTTCACCAGACTCCGCGGCACCGGCCGCACGTCCGGCGCCACCGAGAAACTCAACCCCACCGGATGCCCCGGCGTCGGGTACGGATCCTGCCCGACCACCAGCACCCGCACGTCCGCGAGCGGCCGCTGGAACGCCCGCAGCACGTTCTCCCCGGCCGGCAGGTAAGGCCGCCCCGCAGCGATCTCCTGCCGCAGGAACTCCCCCATCCGCGCCACGGTGTCCCCCACCGGCTGCAACGCCTCGGCCCAGTCGGCCGCCATCAGTTCACCCAACGGTTTGCTCACCTGCGACAGCATCCCAGCACGCACCGTCACGTGCACGCCGGGGGCAGGAGTCCGCCGGATGTTCGCGTGTCGGTTCCCCGGAGGTTTGGGGTGGTCCGGTAGAACTGTCGGCGGCCCCGCGAAGGTATGAGCTCGCGGGGCCTTTGCTATGCGACGAGGTGCTGGACGGCTTTGGTGTAGCGGCGGGCGAAGATCTGCTGGGTGGTGCGGGACAGCGGGCCGGCCAGTTTGGTGTACCAGGTGGCGGGGTGGCTGTACGAGCGGAGGGTGAACCAGACGCCGTCGGGCTCCTGCGTCACCAGGAAGGACTCCTCGCCGGACTCGGGGTGGCCGGGGAGGGTGCCGTAGGCGAAGCCGGTCTGGGTTTCGTCGGCGACGGTCCAGACGACGCGGCAGGGGATCGGGATCGGGCCGAGGCGGCCCAGGCAGTTGGTGCCGATGGTGGCGGGGGTGTCGGTGGCCCAGATGCGGATGCCGGCGGCGCGGTGCATCTGCCAGGTGGTGACGACGTCGCCGGCGCGCTCGAACGTCTTGGTGCCCTCGCCGATCCGGGTGCGCAGGTCGAGGCGGTGGTAGCCGTCGGGGGTCGTGTCGAAACGGGTCGACCCGACCGCGTCGTACGAGAAGCGCAACGCGGCCAGGTCGTCCAGGGTCATCATGGTCGTCAGGTGCCCGGTCAGCTCGACTTCAAGCCTGCGGTCTGACCGGCCTTCAACGCCTTCACGAGCGCCTTCACCTTCGCGTCGTCGAGCAGCACGACGCTCTGGCCGTTGCGGCGGGCGTTCGGGTTCTTCACCGGCATGGTCAGCGAGACGCCCTCACCGCCGCCGGCGACCTTGCGCATCGCGAGCGCGAACTTGGCCAGGTCGAACGGGCCCATCTGCTCGTCGACGGTGAGCGCGTCGGCGCTCGAGGTGCCGATCCGGTAGTACCGGACGGGGTTCACGAACGTCTGCCAGGACACGGCCTTGTCGGCGACCAGGCCGATCACCTCGCGCTGGCGGTTGGCCCGGCCGAGGTCGCCGAGCTTGTCGACGTAGCGGGAGCGGACGTAGCCGAGCGCCTTCGGGCCGTCCAGGTCCTGGCAGCCCTTCGGGAGGTTGATGTGCGCCTTCTGGTCCTTCATCGGCTTGTCCAGGCAGACGTTGACGCCGCCGACGCTGTCGATGATCGAGGCGAACCCGCCGAAACCGATCTCGACGTAGTGGTCGATCCGCAGGCCGGTGTAGTTCTCCAGCGTCTGCACCAGCAGCTTGGGGTTCCCGTTGCCGAAGGCGGCGTTGATCTTCTCGTTGCCCTTGCCGGGGACCTCGACCCAGCTGTCCCGCGGGACGCTGATCAGCGCCGGCGGTCCGGAGTCGGGGACGTGCAGCAGGATGATCGTGTCGGTCCGGCTGCCGCCGACGGTGCCGGTGCCGAGCTTCTTCTTCTCCTCGGCGCTCAGTCCCTCGCGGCTGTCCGAGCCGACCATCAGGTACGTCGTACCGGGCCCCTCGGCGGCGCGCTTGCCGGTCGGGAACGCGTCGACCTTGTCGATCCGGCTCCACGCGTAGAGCGGGACGACGATCAGGGTCAGCACGAACAGCAGGATGACCAGGCCGATCAGGCGGCCGAGCAGGCTGCGCCGCTTCTTCGGGCGGACGGGCTTGCGGCCGACCAGGCGGGGGTCGATGGGCTGCGGTTGACTCATGGCACGACCGTATCCGTCCGCGCGGTGTTCACACCTCACCCCAGCGAACGGTTTGGCCCAAGACTTTCAGACCGCGCCAGGCTCGGGCCTCCGCCGAAAGGAGGAATTCGCGGCCTGGATCGAACCAATCCGCCGGAACGTGCGCGGCGGTTGCGCGGTCCGGGCCGCGAACAGCCGGCTGAAGTACGCCGGGTCGTCGTACCCGACCTCGCGCGCGACGGTCGCGACCGGCAGGTCGGTCTCGGCCAGCAGCGCCTTCGCCGCGTTCAGCCGCGTGGTCAGGATCACCTCCTGCGGCGTGGTTCCGGTCGACAGCCGTACGGCGTCGCGCAGCTCAGGCACGGTCAGGCCGAGCTCGGCGGCGTACTCGGCGATCGACAGCGGGCGGGTCGCGAGCGCGCGGAGGCGGTCGACGAGGTCGCCGCCGGACGGGTCGGCGAGGCCGGCGAGCTCGTAGAGCGCGGCGAGCAGGTGGACGTCGGGGCCGCCGGAGCGCGCGGTGCGGAGGAGCTTGGTGAAGGTGCGGTCGACGGGGCGCGGGTCGGCGTACCGGCGTACGGGATGCGCAGGGTCGAGATGGCCGAGCTCGACGAGCGCGTCGGCCGCGGGGCCGCCGAAGAGGACCCAGGACTGCTGCCAGGTGGTGCTCGGCCGGTACGCGTGCAGTACGCCGGGGAAGAGCCAGAGGAGCGCCGGGGCGGTGATCTCGTGGAGCCGGCGGTCGGAGCCGTGCAGGAGGCGGCCGCGGCCGCGGCGGACCAGGACGGCGGCGTGGCAGCCGAGGGCGCGCTCGGGGGACGGGCGGGCCGGGTTCTCCTGCTCGCCGGCGCCGAGGCAGAAGAGTCCAAGTCGGCGCTGGGCGTCGTTGGGCGTCAGGTAGATCGACCAGTCGGTCATGAACACAAGAGTCCAAGAAGACGCAGCGAAGTGTCCATTCCGTCAACAGCCGCGAGCAGGTCAACTGAAGAGGTGCTGACTTCCAACGGGTACGAACTGGACGAGCGGCGGCTGGGACGACTGGTCCCGGTGCCGGAGAACGAGCGTGCGGATCGCGAGGCGCTGCGAGCGCGGCTGTGGCGGGACGGCCATCTCTTCCTGAGTGGACTGCTCACGCCCGAGGTGAGTGACGACTTTCGGAAGTACTACTTCGCACGGACCAAAGTGGCCGATGCTGAGGGCCGGCCGCAGCGCGTCGAGCGGGAGCAGCTCCGTGAGGTTCTGTTCCAAGAGGTCGTGCCAGGCCCCGAGTACGACGCGTTCTGCCGCCAGGAAGCGATCAGGGGCTGGTTCGCCTGGTTCTTCGGCGCGGACGTCTTCCTCCATCGCCGCAAGATCATCCGCCACACCGCCCCCGGCGAGAACGGCATCGGCACCGCCACCCAGGCTCACTACGACCTCGTCTACCTGCGCGAAGGCACCGACCAGGTCCTCTCCGCATGGATCCCGCTGGGCGACTGCCCGGTCGAGCGCGGCGGGCTGACGTACCTCGAAGGCAGCCACCATCGCGTCCTGCGCGAGGAGGCCGAGGGTCGCCTCAAGCGGCCAGCGGCCTCGATCACCGCTGACCTGCCCGCCCTCGCCGAGGAGTACGACGCTCGCTGGCTGGTCGCCGACTACCGGGCCGGCGACGTCATGATCCACACCGCGCACACCGTGCACGCGGCCCTCGACAACGTCGACGACCGGGTCCGGCTGTCCACCGACATCCGCTACCAGCCGGCCGAGCTTCCCGTCGACCAGCGCTGGCAGGCCCACTGGCACGACCGGGACGGCCTCTGAGCGAGAGGCCGTCCCGGCCACCGGTCACACGGTGTGCCGCAGCGTGATCGTCACGTGCCGGGTCCCGGGCGGCAGCGTGACCTTGCCGCCGGTCTGGTCGACCTTCGCGCCCTTGACCGACACCTTGGCGACGTTGTCCCGCAGTCCGGGCAGCTCGACGCTGTAGCCCTTGACCGCGCGCACGTCACCGGTCAGCTGGATCGACACCTCGCGACCGGTGCTGGTCATCCGGTAGCCGACCCGGCCGCCGGCGACCGGGTACCGGTCGAGCGCGATCTTCTGGTGCGCTCGCACCCACTCGTTCGGCACCCCGCGCCCGAGGATCACGGTCCCGTCGGCCTTCTCCGCGATCAGCGAGTCGAACAGCACCTTGGTCGCGGTCGACTGGCCCCACATGTGCTGGTTGGAGCCGCCGCCACCGCGGGCGTGCTCGATGTCCCACGGCGAGCTCGGGCTCGGGTAGTCGACACCCTCCCACCAGCCGAACGGGCCGCTCATCGTCTTGTCGATCATGTACTGGTACGCCTTGATGCCGAGGTCGCGGTACTGCTCACCGCGCAGCGCGGCGCTGCCGTACCCGGCGTTGTAGGCGCTGGAGTAGTACCCGTGCGGGTAGCCGCCGAAGTTGTAGATCGAGTCCGAGACGCCTTGGCGGCGCTCGAAGCCGTGCGTGTAGGTGTCGTCGATCTTGTCGAACATCGTCCCGGTCTGCTCGGCGCCGAACAGGTACCCGTCCCAGGCCCAGCGGCCGAACAGGAACATCGAGGCCCAGTTCGCGTCCCGCGGGTCCTTGCGCGGTCCGGTCTCGTTCGGCTCGACCATCGAGATCGGCAGGTAGTCCAGGTCGTACTGCGCCATGGTCTGCTCGATCCGCGCGGTGGCGACGCGCAGCAGGTCGTCGTACTCGGCCTTGGCCCAGTTCGCCTCGGCGGTCTCGCCGAGCGCGGTCGCGAGGTACCGGTACGTCGTGAGGCCGGCCAGCGCGGACCAGTTGTCGATCGTCCAGTAGCCGAGCGAGTCGATCGCGACGGTCTGCTTGATGATTCCGGTGCCGCCGTCGATCCGGTCGGTCTCGATCGTGTGGGTGTTCTTCCTGATCGTCTCGAACTGCTGCCGGACGAACGTCTTGTCGCCGGTGCGCTGCAGGTAGAGCGCGTACGGCCAGCTGTACTTCCACTTGGCGTCGTCGTACTGGAGCTGCGCGGGCAGCGTCGCGAGGTAGTCGCGCGCGTAGGTGAAGTCGCCGATCGTCAGCAGGTTGGCGACGATGCCGATCGTGTCGTGGTCGAACATCTCGTCGTAGCCGTTCTCGCCGACGTGCAACTCCTGCTTGCCGTCGATGTCGTCGCGGATGATGAGGGTGTAGATGTAACCGGCCTTGTACGCGTTGACGAGGCGCTGGTCGGGCAGCTCGGTGATGTCGGCGATCGCGGACAGCCGGGTGTTCCAGTACTTGCGCATGTGCGCGTAGTGCTGGTCGTACCCGCCGAACCGGCGCAGCTGCGTGCTGGTCGGCCAGTCGTAGCTCCCGCCGAACCGGTCGGCGGCGACCGCGTAGTCGCGGACCACGGTCCGGCCGGCGCCGATCGTCGTCACGGTCGGTTCCGCTGCGGCGTTCAGCGGGGTGAGCAGGGTCGAGACCCGCGGCAGACGGGCTGCCGCCTTCGTCGTGTTGGTGACCGTCATCCGGGAGTAGGCGATCTCGAACCGGTTGCCATTAGCAACGACCAGGTCGGCGAAGTTCTGCACCGTGAAGCGCAGTCCGTCCTTGCTGTACTCGCTGACGAAGGCCGGCAGGTACCCCTCGGCGTTGGTCCACTTGATCTTGCCCGGGATGTTCGGTACGCCGAAGGTGATCATCGCGTCGTTGCGGCTGCGCAGCCGGTAGCTGCCGTCGATGAACGCGATCGGCGCGTTCAGGTCGCCCTCCCAGCCGAACGAGGACGTCAGCCCCGGGTTGGTGACACTGGTGTACTCCGCGGCCGCCGCGGAGGCGACCGCGTCGTCGTACGCGGCACGGAGCAGGAGGTACGACAGCCGCAGCTCGTCGCGCGAGGCCGAGGTGTTCGCGAGCGTCGCCTTGGCCGCCGCGACCTCGGCGGTGAGCTGCCGCAGCGCGGAGTCGCTCGCGTTCGACGTGTCGGCGGCCGCGATGCGGTCGAGCAGCGCCGTGGTCTGCGCGCGGTACCCGGCGGCCGAGGCGTCGGCGAGGGTGACGGCCGCGAGCGTCACGTTGCCGGACTCGTGGGTCTTGCGGTCGAGCTGTGCGCTGACCCGCGCCGAGTCGCCGGCCTCGAGCGTCAGCTCGAACAGCCGCGTGACGGACGCGCCGCCGGCGACGAGGTCGGAGCTGGTGAACGAGGGCTCGGCGGCGCCGTTCAGGTGGACCGTCACCGTCGCCGAGGCCTGCCAGACGCCGGACACCAATCGGATCGTGCGCGGGTTCGGGGCCGCGGGGATGGTGAGGTCGTAGCCGTAGGCATCGGTCAGGTCGACGTTCACCAGGTCCGGGTTGGTGCCGTCGGCGAAGAAGATGCCGCCGTGCCGGGTCGCGGGCTGGGTCGTGGTCGGGGTGCCGTCGGTCCACGAGTAGCTGACCGGGTTGTCGGTCTGGGTGCCGATCGCGGCGCCGGTCTGCCGGTTGGCGACCGCGAGCCGCGCGGCCGAGTCCGGCACGCCGGCCCGGCGGTTGACCGTCGGACCGTCCAGGTGCAGCCAGTCGGCCGGGCCGTCGGCGGTCAGGTCGAGCGCGGCCGGCGCGGCGGTGGAGGTGAAACTCCGGCCGGACCCGATCGGCGCGAGGGTCGCGGCGGACAGCGAGAGGTTCCCGTTCGCGGTCAGCTTCTCGGTGAACCTGCTCGTGATGACGACGCCTTCACCAGGGCGGATCGTCACCGTGTAGCGCTTGGCCGTGGCCCGGTCGGTCGCACCGATCGAGGCCGTGTACGGCGTACCGACGCCGTCGGCCGCGGCGACCGTGACGGTGCCGCGGGCCTGCCAGATGCCACCGACGACGACGAGCCGGCGCGCGGACGCGGCGGCGGGGACGGTGATCCGGTAGCCGGCGTCGTGGCCGGTGGTCGGGCCGACCGTCGTGTCGTCGTAGTGGAAGACGCCGCCGGTGGTGACGCCCGGGGTCGACGCGGTGGTGGTGCCGTCGGACCAGCGGAAGGTCAGCGGGCTGTCGCCGAGCGTCGTCCGGGCGGCGGCCGGGTTGAGGTCGTCGACGGTGATGGACGGTGGCACGGCCGCCTTGCGCTCGACGCCGTCGCCGGTGACGTGCACCCAGTCCAGGGTGCCGTCGGCGCTCAGGTCGGTCCGGCCGGCGGTGGCGGTGCCGCTCGGCAGGGTCTCGGTGGTCACGACGAACGGATCGGCGGGCGCCGCCACGGCTGGTGCCGCAGGCAACGAAATGGCAGCCGGCAGCAGCAGCGCTCCGGCAGCGACCGCCGCGAGCAGGCGGGGTCCAGGCCTCATCTTGTGTCCCTTCGCAAGGGTGTTCCGGTGGACGGGCGGTTCACCGGGCCAGGGCGGGCCCGGCCGGTACTAGGGGGCGCCGGGCCCCGGCAGGCTGGAGCCGCGCACGATCAGCTCGGGCTGCAGCAGCAGGTGCCGTGGGGTGCGCGGGTCGCCGGCGATCAGGTTCTCGACGGACTCGATGAGCTGCCGCCCGACCAGGTCGATCGGCTGCCGCAGCGTCGTCAGCCCGGGGCTGACCAGCGCGGCGGTGGGCGAGTCGTCGAAGCCGGTGACCGCCACGTCGGCGCCCGGGCGCAGCCCGCGCTCGTGCAGCGCGCGCAGTACGCCCAGAGCCAGCGTGTCGGACGCGCAGACGAAGGCCGTGGCGGGCCGCGCCGCGTCGAGCATCCGGTGCGCGGCCTGGCGGCCGTCCTCGAGCGTGTCCGGCACCGCCACCTCGAGATCGGTGTCCAGCCCGCGCTCGGTGCACGCCTCGAGCCAGCCGCTCCGGCGCTCCTGCCCGATCTCGGACTCGACCGGCCAGCCCAGGTGACCGATCCGCCGGTGGCCCTGAGCGGCGACGTGCTCGGTCGCGGCCCGGGTCCCCGCGCGGCCGTCGACATCGACCCAGGCGGTCTCGTCGTCGCCGTCCCAGGACCGGCCGAAGGTCGCGAACGGCACGCCCCAGGACCGCAGCGCCGCGACCCGGTCGTCGTTGCGGTGCGTCTCGGCCAGCACGAACGCGTCGACCGAGACCTTGGTCAGCAGGTTCCGGTACGCCTTGATCTCCTCGGCCAGGCTGTCACCCTCGGCATGGCACAGGATCAGGTGATAGCCGGCCGCGACGGCGGCCGCGTTCAGCGCGTACAGGAACTCGTCCATCAGCAGCGACGCCTTGTCCGGCCGCGACGGGCGGACCTTGAACGCGATCAGGTGCGAGCTGCGGTTGCGCAGCGCTCGCGCGGACAGGTTCGGCTCGTAGCCGAGCTCGGCGACGGTGGCGAGGATGCGCTCGAGCGTGGCCGGTGCCAGGCGGGCGGGGTTGTTCAGCGCGTTGGAGACCGACTGGGCCGAGACACCGGCCCGGCGCGCGACCTGGCTGAGCGTCACATGACCGTGCGGCACCGGGCCCCGGCCGGGCTGCTCGGAACTCATCGGCGCCTCCGCAGGGATATTAACGTTAAACATTCCGCACGCTAGTGGTGGCCGGCGGCCTGGTCAAGACGCTGAGGGCAGAGTTTTAACGCTAGAAACCGACCGCCGCTCTTGCTAACGACAATCATTTCTAGTTAAAGTCCCGGTCGTGAACCGAAACGAGTTGGTGGCCGGGGTGGCGGCGAAGGCGGGGATCCCGCGGAACCAGGCCGAGAAGGTCCTCGACGCGCTGGGCGACGTCGTGACCGAGGCCGTGCACAAGGGCGACAAGGTCTCGCTGACCGGTCTGCTCAGCATCGAGCGGGTGATGCGCGCGCCGCGGACCGGCCGCAACCCGCAGACCGGCGAACCGCTGTCGATCCCGGCCGGCTACTCGGTCCGGCTGTCGTGCGGCAGCCGGCTGAAGGCTGCCGCACGCGGCGACCTGCGCACGATCACCGGTTGACGGCGGTCACCCAGTACGGCGTCTCCGGCGTCGGCGGGGTGCTGAACCGGGCGTTCGGCAGGTAGATCCGGTGGCCGAAGAAGGCCGCCGTGGTCGGGACGTCGAAGTCGGTGCTGGTGATCTCACGGACCAGCCGGCCACGGGTGCCGGAGCCGTTCAGGTCGAGCACGGCGATCTTGTTCAGCCGGTTCTGTACGACGTACAGGGTGTCGCCTGAGCGCAGCAGCCCGTCGCCGTTGGTCATCACCGCGGCGCCGAGGTCGATCTTGCGAGTGACACCGGTGCGCGGGTCGACCTTGAACAGGAACCCGGTCGCCGACTGCACGATGATCAGCGACCGCCCGTCCGGCGTCAGCTCGATGCCGTTGGCGTTGTTGTTCACCGCGTCGTGCACGTAGTCGCCGCTCAGCGGGATCGTCTGCGCCGGTCCGAGCTTGCCGTGCCGGCCGAACGGGACCTTGTAGAGCACGGGCTGCCGCGAGTCGGTGAAGTACGCCGCGTCGCGGCCGAGGATCACGTCGTTGACGAACGTCGGCGTCGCGGTGGTGAACGTGTAGCTGGCGAGCACCTTGCCGGTCCGGGTGTCGATCACCCGGCCGTTGCCGGCGCCCGCTCCGGCGACGAACAGGCGGCCGCGGTCGTCGACCTTCATCCCGAGTGACGCGATGCCCGGGCCCTGGCTGATCACCCGGCCCCGGCCGGTGCGCAGGTCGGCCGCGTAGATGTCGCCGTCGACGCGGGAGCCGAAGTACGCCCGGCCGCGGTCGATCGCGATGCCCTCGGGCTGGAAGCCGTCCGGCAGGTCGAAGTGCTTCGGGTACGCCGCGTGGTGGGTGCCGGTGGAGCCGGCGGTCGCCGTACCGGCGGTGGTGAGCAGCAGGGTGGACACGGTGGCCGCGGCGACGAACGCGCGACGGGACAGCGAACCGGACATGAGCTGGATGACCTCCTGGTCGATGGCGGTGGTCCGGTCGGCTCAGTTCGCCCCCGAAAAGCCGACGACGTGCTCTTGACCGTAGACAACGGATCAGGGGACGCAAGGGTTCAAAGCCAGCGGGTAATGTCGCAGTCATCAGGGTCGCCGGAGCTGGGTCCGCGGGCCGTGCACGCAGGGGAGTTCGATGACCTCAGGGATCGACATCTCGGAGCTGTCCGGATCCGTCCGGCCGCAGGACGATCTGTACCTGTACGCCAACGGCCCGTGGCTGGACGCGCACGAGATCCCGGCCGACAAGGCCATCTACGGCGCCTTTCACGCCCTGGCCGACAGCGCCGAGCAAAGCGTCCGCGAGCTGGTCGAGCAGACCCGCACGGCCGGGCACCCGGCCGGCAGCGAGGCGCGCAAGATCGCCGACCTGTACGGCAGCTTCCTGGACGAGGACACCGTCGAGCAGCTCGGCGCCGCCCCGATCGCCGACCAGCTCGCGCTGGCCGCCGCGGTCCAGGACCGGGCCGGCCTGGTCGCCGCCCTCGGCACGCTGGAGCTGCAGGGCGTCGGCGGCGTCTTCCGGTACGGCGTCGACATCGACGCCAAGCAGTCCGACCAGTACGTCGTGTACGTCATCCAGGGTGGGATCAGCCTGCCCGACGAGTCGTACTACCGCGAGGACTCGTTCGCCGAGCAGCGCACGGCGTACGTCGCGCACGTGGCGCGGATGCTCGGCCTGGCCGGGATCGCCGACGCCGAGGCCGCCGAGCGGGTGCTCGCGCTGGAGACCCGGCTCGCCGCCGGGCACTGGGACCGGGTGAAGACCCGCGACGTCACCGCGACGTACAACAAGGTCAGCCGGGCCGAGCTCGAGGCGCTGACTCCGGGGTTCGACTGGTCGGCGTGGATGACGGCGGCCGGCGTACCGGACGACGCGTTCGCGACGCTCGTCGTGCAGCAGCCGGACTACCTGACCGTCGCCGCGGAGGCGCTGCAGGAGATCGACCTCGAGCACTGGAAGGAGTGGCTGAGCTGGCGGATCGTGCATGCCGCGGCGCCGCTGCTCAGCTCCGCGTTCGTCCAGGAGAACTTCGAGTTCTACGGCCGCACGCTGACCGGTGCGCCCGAGCTGCGCGAGCGCTGGAAGCGCGGGCTCGGCGTCGTCGAGTCGGCGCTCGGCGAGGCCGTCGCGCAGCTGTACGTCGCGGAGTACTTCCCGCCGGCCGCGAAGGCCCGGATGGTCGACCTGGTCGCGAACCTGGTCGAGGCGTACCGGCAGCGGATCGAGGCGCTGGACTGGATGGGCCCGGAGACCCGGAAGCGGGCGCTGGACAAGCTCGGCCGGTTCACGCCCAAGATCGGGTACCCCGACAAGTGGCGCGACTACAGCGCGCTGGAGATCGTCGCGGGCGACCTGGTCGGCAACGTCCGGCGCTCGGTCGCCGTCGAGACCGCCCGCGACCTCGGCAAGCTCGGGACGCCGGTCGACCGCGACGAGTGGCACATGACGCCGCAGACCGTGAACGCCTACTACAACCCGCGCGCCAACGAGATCGTCTTCCCGGCCGCGATCCTGCGCCCGCCGTTCTTCGGGCTGGACTCCGACGACGCGCTGAACTACGGCGCGATCGGCGCCGTGATCGGGCACGAGATCGGCCACGGCTTCGACGACCAGGGCTCCAAGTACGACGGCGACGGCAACATCAGCGACTGGTGGACCGACGACGACCGGGCCGCGTTCGAGCTCCGCGCGAACGCGCTGGTCGCGCAGTACGACGTGCTCGCGCCGGCCGGCGGCGACGGCCAGACCGTCAACGGCAAGCTCACCCTCGGCGAGAACATCGGCGACCTGGGCGGGCTGTCGATCGCCTACACGGCGTACGAGATCTCGCTGAACGGCGCGGAGCCGCCGGTGGTCGACGGGCTGACCGGCGCCGAGCGCTTCTTTCTGGCCTGGGGCAAGGCGTGGTCGACCAAGACGCGGCCGGCCGAGGTGGTCCGGCGGCTGGCGATCGACCCGCACTCGCCGCCGGAGTTCCGCTGCAACGCGGTGGTGCGGAACATCGACGCGTTCCACACCACCTTCGGCACGGCCTCCGGCGACGCCATGTGGCTGCCGCCGGAGGACCGGGTCAGGATCTGGTAGTCAGCGCATCCAGCTCTGCAACGCCTCGACCTCGCGCGGCATCGCGGCCGACAGGTTCTCGGTGCCGTCCTCGGTGATCAGGATGTCGTCCTCGATCCGGATCCCGATGCCGCGCAGGTCCTCGGGCACCGTCAGGTCCTCGGCCTGGAAGTACAGGCCGGGCTCGACGGTCAGCACGTAACCGGTCTTCAGGTCGCCGCGGTACTGCTCGGTGCGGGCCGCGGCGCAGTCGTGCACGTCGAGGCCGAGCATGTGGCTGACACCGTGCAGCGTGTAGCGCTGGTGCAGCGTGGTCTCCAGCGCCTCCTCGGCGCTCACCGGCAGCAGCTCCATCGCCGACAGGCCGTTCACCAGGACCTCGATCGCCGCCTTGTGCCCGGAGGCGAACGGGACACCCGGCTTGAGCGCCGCGATCCCGGCGTTCTGCGCGTCGAGGACCAGCTGGTACAGCTCGCGCTGGCGCGGGGTGAACTCGCCGTTCACCGGCAGCGTGCGGGTGATGTCCGCGGTGTACAGGCTGCGGTTCTCCACACCCATGTCGAGCAGCATCAGCGTGCCGTCGTTGACCGGGCCGTCGTTCTCGATCCAGTGCAGCGTGGTCGCGTGCGGGCCGGCCGCGGCGATCGACGTGTAGCCGACCTCGTTGCCCTCCGCGCGGGCCCGGCGCCAGAAGGTGCCCTCGATCCAGCGCTCGCCGTACTTGCGGACCTGCTCCATCTCGGCCAGTACGTCGGAGAAGCCGCGGTGCGTGATCGCGACCGCGTCCCGCAGCTGCTCGATCTCGAACGGATCCTTGACCAGTCGCAGCTCCGACAGCGTCGCGGCCAGCTCGTGGTCGCGGTCCGCGTCGACCTTCGCGCCGCTCAGCACGGCGGCCAGCGAGCCGTCCTCGCCCCGGCGTACGCGGGTCGGGACGTCGCCCTTCAGGGCGTTCGCGAGCTCGTCGACGTGCCGGGTCTCCAGACCGAACTCCTTGGAGGTCTCGGTCAGCGACGGGCGGCGGCCGGCCCACAGCTCGCCGTACATCCGGTCGCGCCAGAACTCCTCGCCCTGGCTGCGCTCGGAGCGCGGGCGGAAGTACAGCACCGAGTCGTGACCGCTGCCGTTCGGCTCCAGCACCAGGACCGCGTCGGAGGTCTGGTCGCCGGCCAGCCAGACGTAGTCGGTGTGCGGGCGGAAGACGAAGTCGGTGTCGTTCGAACGGACCTTGAACGTCCCGGCCGGGATCACCAGGCGCTCGCCCGGGAACGCCTGCGACAGCGCCGCCCGGCGCTTCTCGGTCCAGGCCGCGACGTCGCGCAGGCTGGCGTCGGTGCGCTCGATGTCACCCCAGCCGGAGTTCATGAACGTGCGCAGCTTGTCCTGCGGCTCGCTGTCGTGGGTCGCGGTCTTGGGGGCCTGCTCCGTCGTCTCGGTCATCGTCGACCTTGTCCTCGTCTCAACGCTGGGTGTACAGGTGGTCACCGCGGAGCGTGCCGCTGTCGGGCAGCGCCTCGGCGGGGTCGGAACCGACGCGGGTGATCGCGTTCCGCCCGTCCACGAAGACTACGCTCGGCACGAACCCCTTGGCCTCGGCGTCCTCGAACTGCCCGTACGCGATCAGGATCACCAGGTCGCCCGGGTGGATCAGGTGCGCGGCCGCACCGTTGATCCCGACCACGCCGGAGTCCCGCGGCCCCTCGATCAGGTACGTCGAGAGCCGGTTCCCGTTGGTGATGTCGACGATGTCGACCTTCTCGCCCGGCAGCAGGTTCGCCGCGTCCATCAGCGTCGCGTCCAGCGTGCAGGACCCGACGTAGTCCAGGTCCGCCTGGGTGACGGTGGCCCGGTGCACCTTCGACTTCATCATCTCGCGCAGCATGCGCGCCATGATCCAGGCCGGCTCCCGCGCTGTCAGTGGCTGCCGTCACTAGGGCGCGAAGGTGAGCGGGGTCGTCATGTCCCCGTACGGCGCGTACCCGAAGCTGTCGTCGGGCTGACCGTTCTTCTTCAGCACGGTGACGCTCAGCCCACAGCTCCCGAGGATGTCCGGCTGCGCACAGTCGGTCCCGTCGTCGAGGAGCCGGTTCACCCTGTACCAGGTCGCGTACCGCCCGTCCGCGTGCACCAGCGTCGTCACCGCGGCCCGCGCGCCGTAGCAGCCGGTCTCCTGAATGATGTCGAAGCAGGCCTGTTCGACGATCCGCACCTGCCGGCCTTCGGCACCGTACGCCGTACCGCTCACCCTCACCCAGCGCTGCGCCGGGAGATCGGTGGACGGCGAGGCACTGATCGTCGCCGGCGCCCCCTTGAACCTGAGCACCCCCGAGTCGAGCACAACCCGGCTCCCATCCGGCGCGTCGCCCACGGCGTACAGGTGGCACGTGTCAGCCCGGCAGTAGACGACCGCCGGCGCCCCGAACTCCATCCGCCGGAACACGGGATCGCCCAGTGTCACCCACTTGCCGACCCTCCCGCTCTGGCTCGCTGTCGTCGTCCCCAGATCCGGGCAGTCCCCGTCCACCGAATCCACGAACACATCACACTGCACGATCCGCACCTCGGACCCCGGCGCGAACCCACGGGCGTTCACCCGCACCTGATCCCCACCCGAAAGCCCATTCGTCCGGCTCACCTGAATGTCAGGCGTGTGCGCCGAAGCCACCCCCGGCACCAGCAACGCCCCCAGCACAACAGAAACAGCAGCAAGAAGTCGCATCAGTGGTTCCCCCCACAGAAGTCAACGGCCCACAGACTGTATTACCCGCGAATGCACCGCTAGGGAAGAGTTCGGCGCTCCCCGAGGCCGGACAACGGAGGTAGCGTGTGCGCACCCTGCCCACGTTCCGGGAGCGACGATGGACGACGAGATCCAGCTGATCAACGACGGTGACGGGCTGGCGGTGATCGGTGATCCGGCGGCGGTCGAACGCTTCCTCGTCTCCGAGGGGCTGCCGTCGCGGGACCTCGGGCTGCATCGGCTCGGGGCCGCGCTCAGCATCGGGTCGGCGGTTGCTCAGGCCGGCTCGGAGATCGCGGCCAACTCCGGTCGGTGGGTGAAACTGACGAAGAAGTCCGCCGAGGCAGTCAAGAAGTTCGACCTGATGAAGGGATCGAGCCCGGGCGTCAGCCGCGGTGTGGTGACTCATCAGGGCAAGATCAAGGGCGCCGTCGAGTTCGTGAAAGGACCCGGCAAGCTGCTGACCAACCCGTCGGTTCTGGCTGGTGCGGCCGGGATCATGGCGCAGCTCGCGATGCAGCAGGCGATGGACGAGATCACCGACTACCTCGCGACGATCGACCAGAAGGTCGACGACGTACTGCGCGCGCAGACCGACGCCGTCCTGGCGGGCATGGTCGGCGTGGACTTCGTGGTCAAGGAGGCCATGACCATCCGCGAGCAGGTCGGCCGGGTTTCGGAGGTCACCTGGTCGAAGGTGCAGGCCACCTCGGTGACGATCGCCTCGACGCAGGCGTACGCGCTGCGGCAGCTCGACGGGCTCGCGGACAAGCTGGAACGCGAGGACGGGATCGGGGAGTTGGCGAAGCTCGCCACCGAAGCGCAGACCAAGGTGCGGGAGTGGCTGGCCGTGCTGGCCCACTGCTTCCAGTTGCAGGACGCGCTCGCCGTACTCGAGCTCGATCGAGTGCTGGATGCGTCGCCCGACGAGTTGGACCGGCATCGGCTCGCGCTGCGGGTCGCCCGGGACAACCGGCTGGAGCTGATCGCCCGCAGTACCGGGCGGGTGATGGCCCGGATGGACGCCGCCGCCGGAACGGCCAACACGAAGGTGCTGCTGCACCCGTCGGCGTCCGGAACCGTCGTGAACGCGAGCAACCAGGTGGCGACCGCCGTTGTCGACTTCCAGGGCCGGCTCGGGATCGAGGGCGACCGGGAGGCGGTCGAGGCGAGACGCTGGACCGACGCGGCCACGGACGTGAAGGACAAGGCCCTCGGCGCCGGAGCCGACGGCGTCGACGCCGCGTGGCGCCTCGGCACCGACACGTTCGGCGCGGCCAAGTCGGTCACCGGCAAGCTCTCCGGCCGCATCCCCCTCCGAGGTCTGCGGCGGAACAAGGACGCCGAGGACGGCTAGAGGTACTCGCGCAGTGCGCCGATCGGGTCGGGGGCCTCCAGGAGGGTGAGGCCTCGGGGAAGCAGCATGAGTTGGGCGGTGTGGCCGCGGCCGGCTACGGCGGCGCGTTCCCAGAGGAGGATGCACTGGAGGGCGACGGCCTCGTAGGTGAGGCTGTTGGGGTCGGTCCAGCGGGGGTTGCCGTAGGTGCGGCGGAGGTGTTTGACGACCTTGGTGGAGGAGGTCTCGTGGCCGAGCTTCACGCCGGTGAAAGTGGGGGCGAAGGTCTCGGCGGCGAGGGTGGTGGCGTCGGTGGCGAGCAGGGTCTGCAGGTCGGTCACTGGGGTCTGAGTTCCTCGGCTGCTTGGACGGCCAGGGTGCGGAGGGTGGTGTAGCGGGGGCGGAGGAGGGTGATGCGGTCTACGTCGGCGGGGGCCGGGGTGAGGTGTTCTCCGCCGGGGGTTGGGGAGAGGCCCAGGGCTACTGCCGCGGCGCCTCGGGCGCCTACTTCGGCTTCGGCGCAGACATCGGTGGGGCGGGCGAAGGTGGCGGTGAGGCAGCGGCGCCACCAGGCTGAGGCGTCGATTCCGCCGCCGCCGAGGACGACCTCGAGTTGGCGGTCGAACAAACCGTCGAGCATGCGGAGGCCTCGGTCGATCTCCAGGGAGGCGCCTTGGAGGGAGGCGGCGAGGAGGTCGGCGGCCTCGTCGTCGAAGGAGAGGCCGAAGTAGACGCCGGAGCCGCCGGGGACGGTTTCGGGTGGGCGGGTGCCGGCCTGGAAGGGGATGGCGATGACTCTGGAGGAGCCGATCTCGACATCGGTGGGCTCCTGGTGGGCCTCGTCGAGTTGGAGGACCTTGGTGAGCCAGGCGTGCAGGTTGCCGGCGGCTGAGAAGGCCATGCCGGTCACCGCGCGTTTGTCGTCGACTCGGTAGCGCCAGAGTTCCCAGGGGAGCTCGGGGGCCTGGTCGATGGGATGCACGACCCGTACGGCGGCCGACGTGCCGACGGTGACGGCGGCGGTCGACTCGTCGTAGCCGCCGGTGCCGACGTTCGAGGCGGCGCCGTCGCCGGTCGGGGGATGGATCGGTACGCCGACCAGCCCGGGCCAGCGGCGGGCGAAGGACGCGGCCAGTACGCCGGTCCAGCCGCTCGGGACGATCTCCGGCAGCCGGTCGGGGGTGACGCCGGCGATGGTGAGCGCCTCGGCGTCGTACTCGCCGGTGGCGAGGTCGAGCGAACCGGTGCCGGAGGCGATCGAGACCGACGTGACGCGGTCGCCGGTGAGACGTTCGAGGACCAGGTCGGGGAGGCCGGCGAAGGAGGTGGCGTTGACCTCGGAGAGCAGCCACGGGATGCGGCGCGGCCAGTACAGGCGGTGCAGCCAGGCGCCGGTGCGGGCGTGGAAGGCGTGCTCGTCGAAGGCCGGGTCGAGGCGTGGCGCGACCGAGCGGGTGTCGGCCCAGGTGATCACCGGGGTGAGCGCGCCGCCGCTGTTGTCGAGGGCAACGATCGAGTGCCACTGGGAGGACAGCACGATCGCGGTGATGCCGTCGAGGTGGCCGCCCTGCTGCAGCTCGTCGAGGCAGCCGAGCAGGCCCTCGACGTACGCGTGCAGGTCGATGGTCGCCGAGCCGCCGGTGCTGTACGTCGGGGTGATCTTGTGGCGGGCCAGTGCGCCGGGGACCGGTGCGGCGTCGGAGGAGGAAAGAACAAGAGCACGCGCTGAGGAGGTCCCGAGATCGAGTGCGAGCACCCGGTCGCCGGCCGGTACTCGGCCGGAGCCGGGCGCGCGGTCCGGTACTTGGCCGGAGCTGGCGATGCCGGCCGAAGGATCAGTCGGCGGCATGCAAAGCCTCGAGGAACGACGCCGCCCACACGTTCACGTCGTGCGCCGCCAGGTGCTTGCGCATCGCCTTCATCCGGCGGCCGAGCTGGCGGTCGTCGGTGTTCATCGCGTCGACGATGGTGTCCTTCATCCCGTTGATGTCGTGCGGGTTGACCAGGAATGCCTGCCGGAACTCGTCCGCGGCCCCGGCGAACTCGCTCAGCACCAGCGCGCCGGTGTCGTCGTACCGGCAGGCCACGTACTCCTTGGCGACCAGGTTCATCCCGTCGCGCAGCGGCGTCACCACGGCCACGTCGGCGGCGCGGAACAGCGCGGCCATCTCGGTCCGCGAGTACGACGTGTGCAGGTAGTTGATGGCCGGCGTCCCGATCCGCCCGTGCTCGCCGTTGATCCGGCCGACCAGCAGCTCGATCTCGTCGCGCAGCACCCGGTACTGCTCGACGCGCTCGCGTGACGGCGTCGCGACCTGGATGAAGACGGCGTCGTCGACCGACACGCGCTTCTCGTCCAGCAGCTCGCCGAACGCCCGCAGCCGCTGCCGGATCCCCTTGGTGTAGTCGAGCCGGTCGACGCCGAGCAGGATGTGCGCCGGGTTGCCGACCTCCTTGCGCATCTCCGCGGCCCGCGCCTCGGTCTCGGGCTGCCGGGCCAGCTGCTCCAGCTCGCCGACGTCGATCGAGATCGGGAACGCCTTGGCGCGCACGATTCGGTCGTCGGGCAGGTGGATGCGGTCGCCGCGGGTGCGCAGGCCCATCCGGTTGCGGGCCAGCCGCGCGAAGTTCGAGGCCGCGCCCGGCCGCTGGAAGCCGACCAGGTCGGCGCCCATCAGCCCGTCCAGGATCTGCCGGCGCCACGGCATCTGCGCGAACAGCTCGGTCGGCGGGAACGGGATGTGCAGGAAGAACCCGATCCGTACGTCGGGCCGGAGCCGGCGCAGCATCGCCGGGACGAGCTGCAGCTGGTAGTCGTGCACCCAGACCACCGCGTTGTCGTCGGCGGCGTCCGCGGCCGCTTCGGCGAACCGTCGGTTCACGGCGACGTAGGCCTCCCACCACTCCCGGTGGAACTCCGGCGGCACGATCACGTCGTGGTACAGCGGCCACAGCGTCGCGTTCGAGAATCCTTCGTAGTACAGCTCGACGTCCTCGGCGGACAAGGTGACCGGGACCAGGTGCATCCCGTCGGAGTCGAACGGGTCGACCTTCTCGTCCTTGCCGCCGGTCCAGCCGATCCAGGCGCCGTGGTGGCGCTGCATCACCGGGGCCAGCGCGGTGACCAGGCCTCCTGGGCTGCGCCGCCACGCCGTACTGCCGTCGGGCATCTCGACCCGGTCGACCGGCAACCGGTTGGCCACCACCACGAAGGAACTGCGTCCGCTCGGCATCTGCTGTTTACCCACCCAGGTATTCGTCGTCGCCGGGGTACGTGACCCCGATCTGTCGGCGTGTCTCGTCGAGCAGTTCGAGGATCTCGATCGTCGCGGCGTGCGGCAGGGCCGGACACTCGATCTGTCCGGCACGCAGGGCGCGCATCACCTCGGCTGCTTCGTAGTGGTACCCACGGCCATGCACCGGTACGTCGACCCGCTCCTGTCCGGACGCGGTGCTGCGCACGTAGTACTCGGGGTGGTGGAACCGGTGCGGCAGCAGCAGGCTGCCCTCGGGTCCGCTCACCGAAGCCGTCCACGGGTTCTGCGAGCGCAGGCCGCAGGTCAGCGCGGCGACCGCGCCGGAGTCGTACCGCCAGGCCATCGCGACGTTCAGGTCGACGCCGTCGTCGTTCAGCGAGCCGACGGCCTTGATCTCGTCGGGCCGGCCGAGAGCCATGTGCACGAACGTCATCGGGTAGATGCCGCCGTCCATCAGCGCGCCGCCGCCGAGCGCGGGGTCGAGCAGCCGCGCGGGCAGCTGCGGCTTGTGGAAGCCGAAGTCGGCCAGGGCTTCCATCGGCTCACCGATCACCCCGGTCGCCAAGTCCGCGAACATCGCCTGGACGACGGGGTTGGTTCGCATCCACATCGCTTCGGCGAACAACGTGTTGTGCTCGTGCGCGACGGCGACCAGATCCTTGGCCTGGCGAGCGGTCAGCGTCACCGGCTTCTCGCACAGTACGGCGACGCCGGCCTGCAGCGCTGCGCGCGCGATCGCGTAGTGCTGCGGGTGCGGCGTACCGATGTAGAGCACGTCGACGGTCCCGGACTCGATCAGCTGCCGGTAGTCGTCGAAGCGGTGCTCGATGCCGTGGGTGTCGGCGAACGCGTTGGCCCCGGACCGGGACCGCGACGCGACGGCGGTCGCGACCGCGTCGTCGAGCTCGGCGAGATCGGCGGTGAACTGCGTCGAGATGTTGCCAGTAGCAACTACACCCCAACGGACCTGGTCTATACCCACTGTCTGAACTCCGGGGTCGGGAACGGGCCGTCGGCTTCGATTCTCGCGGTCTCGAAGGCGTGCGCCAAGCGAATGAGGGTGGCGTCACTCCCCGCCGTACCGCTGAGCACGATGCCGACCGGCAGGCCGGCGACGGTCCCGGACGGCACCGAGAGCAACGGGTAGCCGGCCAGGGCGGCGTGCGAGGACGAGCTGCCGAGCACGTGGTCGCCGTTGACCAGGTCGATCGTCCAGGCCGGCGAGTACGCGGGGCTGACCAGGGCGTCGAGCTGATTGTCCCGCAGCAACGTGTCGATCCCGTCACGACCGGTCCGCAGTGCGGACAACCGGGCGGCGACGTAGATCGGCGAGTCCAGCCCGCCGGTCGCCTCGGCCCGCTCGAACAGCTCCTGGCCGAACCAGGGCAGCTCCTCGTCCGGGTGCGCCTGGTTGAAGGCGATCAGCTCGGCCAGGTCGCGCGGCGCCCCGTCCTTGCGGGTCGCCAGGTACTTGGCCAGGCCGACCTTGAGCTCGTGCAGCGGCACCTGCAGCTGGTCGTCGTCGCCGAGGGCCGGCAACGACAGGCGGTCGACCAGCGTCGCGCCGCACCGGCTGAGGGTCTCCAGCGCCTTCTCGGTGACCTGGTCGAGCCCGGTCGAGTAGCCCCACAGCGATCCCCGCAGTACGCCGATCCGTACGTCGCTGAGGTCCTTGCCGCGGCAGGCCTCCAGGTAGTCGGTGCCGCCGCCGGTGAGCACGGTCAGCAGCGCCGCGGACTGGGCGACCGTCCGCGTCATCGGCCCGGCGGTGTCCTGCGAGTGCGAGATCGGGATGATGCCCTGCTGCGGGACCAGGCCGACGGTCGGCTTCAGCCCGACGATGCCGTTCAGCGCGGCCGGGCAGACGATCGAGCCGTTGGTCTCGGTGCCGATCGCGAAGTCGGACAGCCCGGCCGCGACCGCGGCGCCGGAGCCGCTGGACGACCCGCCCGCGGAGCGGTTCAGGGCGTACGGGTTGCGGGTCAGGCCGCCGTACGCGCTCCAGCCGGACGACGACGCGTAGCCGCGGAAGTTGGCCCACTCGCTGAGGTTGGTCTTGCCGAGGATCACGCAGCCGGCCTCGCGCAGTCGGCGGACCAGGACCGCGTCGTCCGGCGGCGGGGGCTGGTCGGCCAGCGCCAGCGACCCGGCCGTGGTGGCCAGGTCGGCGGTGTCGATGTTGTCCTTCACCAGCACCGGTACGCCGTGCAGCGGACCGCGCGTACGGCCGTCGTCACGCTCCGTGTCCAGGCGGGCGGCGTCGGACGGCGCAGCGGGGTTCGGCGTGCAGACGGCGCGGACTGCCGGGTCGATCTCGGCGATCCTGGCCTGCAGCTCTTCGACCGTTGCGAGGGCGGGTCGAGGGTCCGGCAAGACACCACCGGAGCCCTGTCGAGGTGAGCTCACCCCAAAGATCCTGCCAGAGTCGGGCTCGCCGGGCGGCCCGTCCCGGTGCTGCGTGAGTGGCGCGAAAGCGCCGGGGACGACACGGCCGGGATCGCTGCCGGGTGAATGACATGGCTGTTGTTCAACCCGTACAGTGGAGCGCGGACGGACGATCACCGACCGCACGGGAGTCACCAGCAGATGGACAGCGCGAACGCGAGCTCTTCCGGCCCGGGTGCCGAGGCTGCGCAGCCGGCCGTCGCCGGGCTGTCGGAGCGGGACGGCGCCATCCTCGGCTTCGAACGGCACTGGTGGAAGTACGCCGGGGCCAAGGAGCAGGCGATCCGGGACCAGTTCCAGATGTCGGCCACCCGCTACTACCAGGTCCTGAACGCGCTGATCGACCGGCCCGAGGCCCTGGCCCACGACCCGCTGCTGGTCAAGCGGCTGCGCCGGTTGCGCGCCGCCCGCCAGCGCGCCCGCTCCGCCCGTCGACTGGGTATCGAGGTCTGAGCACCTTGACCCGCAGGGACGAACGGGGACAGGTTCTCTCCTCCCTCGTGGCGGTGCTGGCCGTCGTCGCGATCGTCGGAGGGCTGCTGGTGCTGTTCGGCACCCGCGGCAACGACAGCGTCGCCGACGAGGGCAAGCCGGCCGCATCGACACCGTCGGTGACGCCGAAGCCGACCGAGCCGAGTGCGACGCCGACGTTCGCGCTCAGCTCGGAGCCGACCGAGCCGGTGCAGACGCCGGCCGACCCGACTCCGGTCGAGTCGACGCAGCCGCCCGCCGTACCGGCGACTCCGACGACGCAGACCAGCGTGCCGCCGGTGCCGTCGTCGGAGCGGCCCGCGGTGGAGATCTACAACAACACCGGCCGCAAGGGCCTGGCCCAGGCAGTCGGCGGCCGCGCGCAGCAGGCCGGCTGGACCGTCACCGGTGCCGACAACTGGCACGGCAAGATCGTCACCAGCACCGTCTACTACCCGGCCGGTATGCAGGCCGAGGCCGCGCAGCTCGCCCAGGACCTCGGCGTACCGCGGATCAAGGACGCGCTGGACAACATGAAGAAGGACCGGCTGACGGTCATCCTCACCTCGGAATACTCCGGATGAGCACTCCCGTACTGGCGACCACAGCCGGGCGGGAGGGCTGGGAGGCGATCGTCGCCGATCCGGCCGGGGCAGTGATCGCGTCGGACTTCGACGGGACGCTGTCGCCGCTGGTCGAGGACCCGGCGATGTCACGGGCCGCCGACGGCGCGCTGGACGCGCTGGCGCGGCTGGGGCGCTCGGTGAACCAGCTGGCGATCGTCACCGGACGCCCGGCGTTGGTTGCCACGGAGCTGTCAGGGGTCACTGGTCACCCGGGGCTCGGGCGGCTCGTCGTACTCGGGCACTACGGGCTGGAGCGGTGGGAGGCGGCCACTGGTGCTGTGACCAGCGACCCGGTCCCTCCTGGTGTTGCTGTCGCGCGGGAGCAGCTGCCGGTCGTGCTGGAGGCCGCTGGGTATCCGGATGCGTTCGTGGAGGACAAGGAGAGCTCGCTCGCTGTGCACACGCGGCGGCTGGCTGACCCTGCTGCGGCGCTGGAGTCGTTGCGGATCCCGCTGGCTGCGCTGGCCGAGTCGGTGGAGCTCCGGCTGGAGCCGGGGAACCTGGTGCTCGAGCTGCGGCCGCCGGGGATCGACAAGGGCGTGGCGATCCGCCGGCTGGTCGAGTCGACCGGCGCTCGTTCCGTGCTGTACGCCGGGGACGACCTGGGCGACCTGGCCGCGTTCCGGGCCCTGCAGGAGCAGCGCGCGGACGGGCTGGCCGCCGTACTGGTGGCTGCTCGGTCGTCGGGTGCTGCTGAGCTGGTCGAGGCCGCGGACATCGTCGTCGACGACCCTGCTGGAGTCGTGACCGTGCTGACGGCTCTGTCGGACGCGATCGGCGCTCGCGGCTAGCGCTTCCGGCTGAACGTCTGCTGCAGCGTCCGGCCGAACGACTGGACCGGGTGCTCGGTGTAGTTGCCGTCGGCCAGACCGGCCAGGCGCTCGAACGGGTTGCGGGAGGCCGGGCAGCCGGTGCGGGCCCAGGACCACGCGACGGCCAGGACGTACAGCGGCAGCATCGGCAGGCCGATCAGGCAGAAGTACTGCCAGGAGTGCCGCTCCTCGTGCCGGACCAGGACCGGGCGGGCGTCGAGGTAGGCGCGGTCGTTCTTGGTGAGTACCACGTTGCCGACCGTGAACGCGTTCGCGATCGGGAAACCGAGGCGGTAGCCGTTCGCGTAGAACAGTCCGCGCGGGCCGCGGCTGACCTTCGCCCGGCCGATCAGCGCGATCAGGAAACCGGCGAGCGTGGACAGGTTGACGAAGTTCACCACCAGCTTGAGTTTCTGCGCGCCGGTCATGGGCCCAGTATCGCCGTCGGGTTCTGTCGGCGGAATGCGTCAGGATGGGTGCGTGAGTTCGGTCGTACGTCGCTGGCGGCCCGGGCGACCGGTGGATCCGCACCAGCTGATCGGTGGGCTGCGGAAGGGGCCGGGCGACCCGGCGTACGTCGTCGACCCCGGGCGGCGGACGGTCTGGCGGGCGACGCGGACGCCGGACGGGCCGGTGCTGCTGCGGCTGACGCCGTACCTGGCCGTCGGTGAGGTCGAGGCGGAGGCGTGGGGGCCCGGTGCGGGGTGGGCGCTCGACGGGGTGCCGGAGCTGCTGGGGGAGGCGGACTCGTGGGACGGGTTCGAGCCGCTGGCCGAGCATCAGCCGCTGGTCGACGCCGCGCGGCGGTTCTCGCACTTCCGGGTGCCGCGGACGCGGGCGGTGTTCGAGGCGATGGCGGCGGCGGGGATCGAGCAGGTCGTGACGGGCAAGGAA
This sequence comes from Kribbella sp. NPDC104740, assembly GCF_055583505.1. Lineage (NCBI taxonomy): Bacteria > Bacillati > Actinomycetota > Actinomycetes > Propionibacteriales > Kribbellaceae > Kribbella > Kribbella sp. NPDC104740. Next base: position 910,609 of record NZ_JBVJNV010000001.1, read on the forward strand.
GCGTTCCGGGCTTGGCGGTTGCTGCTGCGCGAGTACGGCGAGCCCGCGCCTGGGCCGGCGGCGCCGGACGGGCGAGTGATGATGGTGCCGCCTGCGCCGGAGGAGTGGCGGTTGATTCCTTCGTGGCAGTGGTTGCGGGCGGGCGTTGAGGGTCGGCGGTCGCGGGTGGTGATCACCGCGGCGACGCGGGCGAAGGCGCTGGAGCGGACGTTGGAGCTGAGCGACTCGGCGGAGATCGAGCGGAGGCTGCGGTCGTTGCCTGGGGTGGGGGTGTGGACCGCGGCTGAGGTTCGGCAGCGGGCGCACGGTGATGCGGATGCGTTCTCGTTCGCGGACTACCACGTGTCGCGGAACGTGTCCTACGCGCTGACCGGGGAGGAGCTGGACGACGACGCGACGGCGGAGCTGATCGAGCCGTACCGGGGGCATCGGTTCCGGGTGCAGGCGCTGCTGCAGCTCGCGGGGATCTCGCACCCGCGGTACGGACCGAGGAAGTCGCTGCCGACGCACACCCCGGGTGCCACGCACCGCCTGCGCTGAAGGACATACCACTGGGCACTAGGTTCCCATCATGCGGATCGACGGGGACGGGCTCTACCTGGTTGCCGGGGTGGCCCTGCTGGTGGGAGCTGTGCTGCCTCGGCTCTTACGCCGGTACGCCGTGTCCGCTCCGATCGCGTTTCTCGGCGCCGGGCTGCTGCTCGGGTTCGTCGTGGATCGCGGGCACCTGAGCCCGATCGCCGAGCCGAAGCTGACCGAGCACCTGGCCGAGCTGACGATCCTGATCGCGCTGATGGGTGTCGGGCTGGCGATCGACCGGCCGATCGGGTGGCGGCGCTGGAAGGTCACCTGGCGGCTGCTGTTCGTCGCGATGCCCGCCTGCGTTGCGGCGGTGGCCGGGCTGGGGTGGTTGCTGGGGCTCGCGCCGGCGGTCGCGTTGCTGGTGGGGGCGGTGCTCGCGCCGACCGATCCGGTGCTGGCGTCCGACGTACAGGTGCAGGGGCCGACCACCGGCGAGGACGCGGAGCCGGAGGAGGACGACGAGGTCCGGTTCGCGCTCACCTCGGAGGCGGGGCTGAACGACGGGCTCGCGTTCCCGCTGGTCTACCTCGCGGTGTTCGCCGCGACGAAGGGCGCCCTCGGCGACTGGGCGCTGGAGTGGATCGCCTGGGATCTGATCGGCAAGACACTGATCGGTGTCGTCGTCGGCGCGGTCACCGGCAGGCTGCTCGGCCGGATGGCGTTCTCGGCGCCGGTCCCGAGCTTCCGGCTCGCCGACTCCCGCGAACCCGTGCTCGCGCTGGCGATGACGCTCGGCGTCTACGGCCTGGCGGAAGTGCTGCACGGCTACGGGTTCCTCGCGGTCTTCGTCGCCGGCCTCGCGCTGCGCTCGGCCGAGCGGGCGCACGACTTCCACGAGGAGCTGCACAGCTTCATCGAGCAGGTCGAGCACATCCTCACCTGGGGGATCCTGCTGCTGCTCGGCGTCGCGATCACAGGTGGGCTGCTGCAGCCGCTCGATCTGCGGGGTGTGGCGATCGGGGCCGCGCTGATTCTCGTCCTGCGGCCGCTGACCGCCTGGCTCAGCCTGCACCGGACGGAGATGCGCCGCTCGGAGCGCTGGGTGACGGCGGCGTTCGGCGTCCGGGGGGTGGGGTCGATCTTCTACCTCGCGTACGCCGGCGCCGACTTCGCCGACGACCTGCCGTGGTTGTGGGCGACGGTCGGGTTCACGGTCGTGCTGAGTGTGGTCGTGCACGGTGTCGCCGCGACGCCGCTGATGCGGATGCTCGAACGGCGTCGTGGGGAGTGAGCCCGGACACCCACCACTGACCAACCTCGCCGGCCACGGCGTGTCGCCCGCGACACGCCGCGCGCGACTCGCCGGCCACGGCGTGTCGCCCGCGACACGCCGCGCGCGACGAGGTTGAACAGTGGTGGGCGTCCGGGGCGGACGGCGAGGTGCGGCCGCGGACCTGGGGCGACGGCCCGTACGAGGGCACGCGCCGAGCGCGGGCCGGCGGTTTCGCGCCGTGCCGGATGGCCGCGGCGGCGTGGATCCCGGCCAGGAAGTCCTTCAGTCTCTCGAACATGTCTCCATCGTCCGAGCGCTCGGCCTCGGCGAGAAGTGGCGTAGTAGACGCCTATCGCTAAGATTTTGCCATGGCGACAGTCTCGGTGCTCGCGTACGACGGCATGACCGCGTTCGAGGCCGGGATCGTGATCGAGGTGTTCGGGCTGGTCTGGCCCGACATCGACCAGCCCTGGTACGAGCTCAAGGTCTGCACCGAGACGCCCGACCCGATCCGCGTGATCGGCGGCGCGACGCTGTCGACGCCGTACGGGCTGGACGACTTCGCGGCCGCCGACACCGTCGTCGTGCCGAGCGTCGCCAACCCCTCGGCGACCACGTCTCCCCAGCTCATCGAGGCCCTGCAGTCGGCGCATCGCCGCGGGGCGCGCATCGTTTCGATCTGCTCCGGCGCCTTCGCGCTCGCGGCCGCGGGGCTGCTCGACGGGCGCCGCGCGACCACGCACTGGCGGTACGCCGAGCAGCTCCGCGAGCGCTACCCGGCGATCCACGTCGACCCCGAGCCGCTGTACACCGACGAGGGCGACGTGCTCACCAGCGCCGGCTGCGCGGCGGGGCTCGACCTCGCGCTGCATCTCGTCCGGAAGGACCTCGGCGCTGCCGTCGCGAACGCGGTCGCCCGGCGGCTGGTGATCCAGCCGTACCGCGCCGGCGGGCAGGCGCAGTACATCGAGTCGCCGATGCCGCCGGACCCGGTCGACGCGCCGGTCGCGCGCAGTCTGGGGTGGGCGCTGGAGCACCTGGCCGAGCCGATCGGCGTACCGGATCTGGCCCGGGAGGCCGGGCTGGCGCCGCGGACGTATCTGCGGCACTTCACGCGCGAGACCGGTACGACGCCCGCGAAGTGGCTGATCGCCCAGCGGATCCAGGCGGCGCTGGCGATGCTGGAGACCGGGGACGCGCCGGTGGAGGAGATCGCGCTGGCCGCGGGGTTCGCGACGCCGGTGACGTTCCGGCACCACTTCGCCAAGGCGGTGCAGACGTCGCCGTCGGCGTACCGGCGGACGTTCCGCGAGCGCTCCGCCGGGTGAGCGAGGCGCCGCTCGGGGGAGCTTCGGGCGTCGTACCGGGGCTCGCAAGCCGAACGCGGAGCGTCGCGCAAGGCTGAGATCTGCCGTCTCGGATGTTGGGATCACCAGACACAATATGGACCCGATTGGGTAACCTCGAACCTGCTCATCCAGAGGGACTGAGGGAAACGGCCCGTTGAAGTCCCGGCAACCCTCCCCGTGGAGGCCTCCTCCTGAGGCGCTCGCGGCGGACCGGTGCCAAATCCGTCCCACGCCGAGATCCGGCGCCCGGGGAAGATGAGGAGGAACCTCTCCATGAGCCAGACCGCCACCCACACCATCCGTGCAGGTGCCTTCGGCAACGGAACGCACCTGAGCTGCCGGGCCTGCGGGGCGAAGTCCGAGCTGGGCCCGTTCTACGCGTGTATGGAGTGCTTCGGTCCGCTGGAGGTCGGGTACGAGTACCCGACGATCACCCGCGAGCAGATCGAGGCCGGACCCAAGAACATCTGGCGCTACCAGCCGCTGCTGCCCGTCCCGGTCGACGTGGCCAGCTACCCGAACACCGAGCCGGGCTACACCCGGCTGATCGACGCGCAGAACCTGGCCCGCGAGCTCGGGCTGCGGAAGCTCTGGGTGAAGGACGACTCGGGCAACCCCACGCACTCCTTCAAGGACCGCGTGGTCGCGAGTGCCCTGAGCGCCACCCGTGAGCTGGGCATGAAGGTCTTCGCCTGCCCCTCCACCGGCAATCTGGCCAACGCGGTCGCCGCCGCGGCCGCCCGGGCCGGTATCCGCTCGGTCGTCTTCATCCCGAAGGACCTCGAGCGCCCCAAGATCATCACCACCGCCGTGTACGGCGGCACGCTGGTCGCTGTCGACGGCAACTATGACGACGTGAACAAGCTCGCCTCCGAGATCGCCGGCGAGGAGGAGGGCTGGGCGTTCGTCAACGTGAACGTGCGGCCCTACTACTCCGAGGGCAGCAAGACGCTGGCCTTCGAGATCGCCGAGCAGCTCGGCTGGCGGATCCCGCAGCAGGTGGTGATCCCGGTCGCCTCCGGCTCGCAGCTGACCAAGATCGACAAGGGCTTCACCGAGCTCGGCAAGCTGGGCCTGGTCGACGCCACCGACTACAAGATCTACGGCGCGCAGGCGACCGGCTGCTCGCCGGTGGCACAGGCGTTCCGCGACGGCCACGACGTGGTGAAGCCTGTCAAGCCGGACACCATCGCCAAGTCGCTGGCGATCGGCAACCCGGCCGACGGGCCGTACGTGCTCGACGTCGCCCGGCGGACCGGGGGTGCGATCGAGGACGTCAGCGACGAAGAGGTCGTCGAGGGCATCCAGCTGCTGGCCCGGACCGAGGGTGTGTTCGCCGAGACCGCCGGCGGCGTGACCGTCGCGACGCTGAAGAAGCTGATCGCGACCGGGCAGCTCGACCCCGAGGCCGAGACCGTGATCATCAACTCCGGCGACGGGCTGAAGACGCTCGACGCGGTGGCCGACCGGGTCGGCCCGAAGGTGACCATCCCCGCGTCGTACGACGCCTTCGTGAAGGCAGGTCTGCAGTGAGCGTCAGTGTCCGCGTCCCGACCATCCTGCGGCCCTACACCCAGGGCGCGTCCGAGGTCTCCGTCGAAGGCTCGACCCTGAGCGAGGTGCTGGAGTCGCTCGACGCGTCGTACCCGGGCATCAAGGGCCGCGTCCTGGACGACTCCGGCGAGCTGCGCCGCTTCGTGAACGTGTACGTCGACAACGACGACGTCCGGTTCGCCGAGGGGCTGCAGACCTCGATCAAGGACGGCGGCCAGGTCTCGATCATCCCGGCGGTCGCCGGCGGCTGCTGACCCGACCACTCGTCCTCCGAGACCCCCGGCCGACCGGCCGGGGGTCTCGGAGGTTTCTGGCATGCTATGTCCGGACATGGAGCGGAGCTGTGGAGGACCGGCATGAGTCAGCGTGAGGCTGTCGACGACATCGATCCGTTGATCGGGGCGTTGACGACGTCGCCGGACACGGCGTGCGGCAAGACGTTCCCGGGACCGGTGCGGCCGTTCGGGATGGTGCAGCTGAGTCCGGACACGGTCAGCGGCGGCGACCACGGGAGCGGCTACTCGGCGGACATGGAGACCATCGAGGGGTTCAGCTTCACCCACCTCGGCGGGATCGGCTGCTACGGCGACCTCGGGAACCTGCAGGTGATGCCGCAGACCGGACCGCTGGTGACCGGGCGCGTCGCCGCCAACAGCCGCTACCGCAACCAGGTCGTGAAGGCCGGCTACTACTCCGTCGACCTCGACCGGTACCAGGTACGCGCCGAACTGACCGCGACCGAGCGCGCGGGCATCATCCGGTTCACGTACGCCGAGGCCGGGCCGGCCCGGATCAAGATCGACCTGTCCCGCCGGGTCGGGTTCGACGGATCGCACTCGGTCGAGCAGCACGTCGTCCTGGTCGACGACCACACGGTCGAGGGCTGGATGCGCTGCGACCGCAGCGGCGGCGGCTGGATCTGCGGGACCGGGCCGGAGTACACGGTGTACTTCTCGCTGCAGCTCTCGCAGCCGGTCAAGAGCTTCACGACCTGGGACGGTGACGACCTGCGCACCGAGCCGTCCCGTACGACGGCCGCCGCGGACGCCGGGTTCTTCATCGAGCTCGACGTGGCCGGGCCGGTGCTGGTCAAGTCGGGGATCTCGTTCACCAGCGTCGAGGGCGCCCGCCGCAACCTCGCCCACGACCTCCCCGGCTGGGACTTCGACCAGGTCGCCGCCGACGCGCGCGCGGCCTGGGCCGCCGTGCTGGAGAAGGTCGAGATCGAGGGCGGAACGCCGGAGCAGCGGCAGATCTTCCGGACCGCGCTCTACCACACGATGATCGAGCCGCGCCGGTGGAGCGACGTCGGCGACGACGCGGCGTACGAGCGAAGGACCGTGTTCAGCGGGTGGGACGTGTTCCGCGCGCAGCTGCCGCTGATGACGATCATCGACGAGAAGGTCGTCACCGACCAGATCAGCACGCTGCTCGACCTGACCACGTCCGGCCGGGTCAAGGGCCTGGCCCGCTGGGAGCTGCTCGGCGTCGACACCGACACCATGGTCGGCGACCCGGCGATCAACGTCATCGCCGAGGCGGCGGTGAAGGGGATCGAGGGGTTCGACATCGGTACGGCGTACCGGATCTGCCGGGACGTGGCGCTCGGGCCGGAGGAACGCTCCAACCGCAAGGAGCTCGCGAACTGGCAGCAGCTCGGCTGGGTCGTCGAGGACGGGCTGTCGGTGACGCTGGAGAACTCCTACACCGACCACGCGCTGGCCAGGTTCGCCGAGCTGCGGGGCGAGACCGACGACGCCCGGCGGCTGGACGCGAGCGCGCAGAACTACCGCAACGTCTTCAACGCCGACGTCGGCTGGTTCCGCGGGCGGTACCAGGACGGCACGTGGATGGGCCCGGACGAGGGGTGCACGGAGAGCAACCCCGAGCAGCAGGGCTGGTTCGTGCCGCACGACGTCGCCGGGCTGATCGAGCTGGCCGGTGGCGACGCGGCGTTCGCCGAGCGGCTGAACGCGATCTTCGAGAAGACACCGCCGGCCGACCTGATGAAGTGGAACGACCACTACAACCACTCCAACGAGCCGGTGCACCAGATGGCGTTCATGTTCACCTACGCCGGTGCGCCGTGGCTGACCCAGAAGTGGTCGCGCTACGTCTGCGACCACGGCTACGGCACCGGACCCGAGGGACTCGGCGGCAACGAGGACTGCGGACAGATGTCGGCCTGGTACGTCTTCGCCGCCGCCGGGCTCTACCCGGTGTCGCCGGTGGACAAGGTCTACGTCCTCGGCAGCCCGATGTTCGAGCGGACGACGTTCCGCACCTCCCGCGGCACCAGCTTCACGATCGCGCGGTCCGGCGAAGGCATCTACATCGCCGGGGCGACACTCAACGGCGTACCGATCGACCGGGCCTGGATCACCCACGACGAGGTGATCGCGGGCGGCGAGCTGCTCACGACGATGTCGCCGGAGCCGACCGAGTGGGGGACGAAGAACCGGCCCTAGGGTCGGGTGGCGGTCGCGGCGGTTGTCGCTCAGGATGGGCGGCATGCGTGCGATTGTGGTCGAGCAGTACGGCGTACTGCCTACGGTGCAAGGGGTCCCGGAGCCGGTGGTTGCTGCTGGTGGGGTGGTGCTGAAGGTCGAGGCGACCGGGTTGTGCCGCAGTGACTGGCACGGGTGGCAGGGGCACGACTCGGACATCGTGCTGCCGCACGTGCCGGGGCACGAGGTGGCGGGGACGATTGCCGCGGTGGGGGACGGGGTCACCGGGTGGGCGGTTGGGGATCGGGTGACGACGCCGTTCATCTGCGCTTGTGGGTCGTGCGAGCAGTGCCTGGAGGGGAACCAGCAGGTCTGCCCGAATCAGTTGCAGCCTGGGTTCAACTACTGGGGATCCTTTGCCGAGTACGTCGCACTTCCGTTCGCGGCGGTGAATCTGGTGCGGTTGCCGGAGGAGATGTCGTTCTCGACGGCGGCCGGCCTCGGGTGCCGGTTTGCGACCTCGTTCCGGGCGGTGCACCAGGTGGGGAAGGTGCGCGCCGGGGAGGACTTCGTGGTGTTCGGGTGCGGGGGTGTGGGGCTCTCGGCGGTGATGATCGGGGCTGCGCTGGGCGCGCGAGTTGTTGCCGTTGACACCAATCCGGGGGCGCTGGAGCTGGCGCTTCGGTACGGCGCCGCGGATGCGGTGGTTGCCGGGCCGGGAGCGGTGGAGGAGATTCGGGCGCTGACCGGGGGCGGGGCTCGGGTGACGATGGATGCGTTGGGGGCCAACGAGATCGTGCAGCAGGCGCTGCGGGTGTTGCGGCCGCGCGGGCGGCATCTGCAGGTGGGGTTGCTGCCGGACGGCGTACAGCTGGATGTGTCGCGGGTGATCGGGCAGGAGCTGGAGTGGCTGGGCAGCCATGGGATGGCTGCGCACACCTACCCGGAGATGCTCGAGCTGGTCGCGTCCGGGGTGTTGAAGCCGGCTGAGCTGGTGACGCGGACGATCGGGCTGGACGACGTACCGGGTGCTCTGGAGGAGCTGTCGTCGGGGACGCCTGCCGGGGTGACGGTCATTCGCCCTTAGGGAGGCGGGCCAGCAGGGTTTCGAGCATCTGGCGGGTGGTCGCGAAGTAGCTGTTCTCGTGGTTCAGCGCGCGGTGGAACGCCGCTAGCTCGGCGCTGGTGATGGTGCTGGAGAAGGTGCTGATCTCGGTGAGGTCGAGGCGGCGGTTGAACAGGTGCACGGTGTCGCGCCAGCGGTGCAGGAGGTTCACCAGCTCGGCGTCGCGGTGGAGGCCGAGCGCGCCGGAGACGAGCGCCAGGTCGACCGCGGAGACGACGAGCCGCGGGTAGACCTGGCGGTGGCTCGGCGGGGTGGGCGAGAAGCGCTCGTCGGCGAGGAGACGGGTGTTCTCCTGCAGCTCGTCGGAGACCGCGCGGAGGATCTCGGCGCGCCGCTCGGCGGCGGCGGTCAGGCGCTCGACGAAGATGCCGGTCAGGCCGGCGACGAGGGTGAGCGAGTTGACCGCTGGTTCCCAGCGGCTGTTGTCGGGCTTGAAGAACCAGATCACGCCGAGCACGAAGGCGATCGCGAGCAGGCCGTAGCTGATGACCGAGACGACCGTACGCCGGTACGCCGCCCAGCCGGAGCTGGTAGTTGCCTTGGGCAACGCCCGGCTGAGCTTGCGAAGGCGTCCGAGCACGCGCAACCGCGCGGTCGCGACTCGCCGCGCCTGGGGGGAGGGGGAGGGCCCGGCGCGCCCGCCTTCGCTTCGCTCGGCTCCTGAGCTGTCGCGCGCTTCTCCCGGCGTACCAGCAGGTGTGGTCATCGCCAGATGTCGTCGGCCAGGGAGCTGGTGGTGGGGGCGGAGCCGGGAGCGAGCAGGAGCATGTCGAGGCCGAAGGGGCTCGGGCGGCGGGTACGGCGGAAGCGGGAACGCGCGTGCTCGACCGGGTTGAGCTCGCAGGCCGACGTCAGCTTCTTCAGGCGCTCGGTGGAGAACTTGCGGGTCGTGTAGAGCAGGATCGTGTCGCCCTTGTCGAGCGCGACGTCGGTGTGGTCGGGCAGGCCCATCACGATCTGGTCGGGGGTGTTGTTCTGCCAGACGATCTTCACCAGCAGCGCGTCGTCGTCCTCGACCTCGCCGCGGAAGTCCAGGTTGTCGAGCTCGATCCGCAGGTCGGTGTTGTAGCGCAGCGCACTCGTCACGAACTCCGCGAACGCCCGCGTCTGGTGGTACTCCTCGGCCGCCTCCTTCGCGGTCTCCGCGTTCAGCACGTTCGTGCTCGCGACCTCGAGCAGCAGCCGGTCCTGCGGGCGCAGCACGTTGGTCAGCGTCTGCAGCAGTTCGAGATCGCTCTCGAAGTTGGCCAGCGTGTTGCCGGTCAGCGCGTACAGCAGCGGCTCGTCGCCGACCAGTTTTGCGAGCATCTGCCCGAGCTGCTCGACGTTGTCCGCGATCGAGAAGTCGAGCTGCACCGGCAGCACCTGCGCCATCGGGAACCCGGCGCCGCGGACCGGCTCCAGCGTGCCGAGCCGCAGCATCTCCGAGCTCATGTCGACCGGGATGTAGAACATGTCCGGGTTGTACCGGTGCAGGTCGGCGACGATCGTCCGGTCCTTCACACCGGTCCCGACACCGAGGCTGACGAAGTGGAACCCGCCCTGGTCGACGTGCGGCCGCACCTGCCGCCAGTGCCGCTGGAAGGACTCGGCGCCGGCCTTCATCACCAGGTAGAACGGGTCGTTGGTCGCGTTCGCCCAGGCGATCGTCGGGCCGATCCCCCAGTACGAGAAGCCGGACGTGATCTGCTTGCCGTCCCCGGTCGTCGAGTACGGGCCGCGCAGGTCGCCGGTCAGCGTCGCCAGCTTGTCGGTCTGGTCCTCACCGACCAGCAGCAACGACCAGGAGAAGTCGTCGTCGGCCAGCGCCTTCTCGAGCTTCCTGATCACGTGCACCGGCTCGCTCACCGCGGCAACCCCTCCCAAGCGTGGGCGCTCAGGTTATCGGTTGCCGAGCCGCCCCGCAGTCCGGAAACCCGCTCCCCGGCGTCGCGTCGCCGGGGAGCGGTCGTGTCGCGCGTACAGCGACGTCAGCCGCGAGGCGTCCGGCGTACGGGGTGGTGGATCAGACCGGCGTGACGGTGTCGGCCTCGCGGCCCTTGGGGCCGTCGACCACCTCGAACTCGACGTGCTGGCCGTCCTCGAGCGTCTTGTAGCCGTCGGAGACGATCCGGCTCCAGTGGACGAACACGTCGTCCTGCCCGTCGACCGCCAGGAAGCCGTAGCCCTTGTCGGCGTTGAACCACTTCACGGTGCCGCGCACCATCGGTAACTCCCGTGACCCTCAACGGGACCCGCTGCACTCGGGCCCCTCCGGTGCCCGCCGGCCGGTCTCCGGCCGTCGCGAGCGGTCCACCAGACTATCCGAACCCCGGCGCGCCCGCCGGACCGGTCCGGCGAGTACGGCGACGGCGAGGGCGATCCCGGTCAGCACGGCGCTGCACCAGAGCGGCGCCCGGTCGCCTGCTGCGGTGATGGCCGCGCCGCCTGCGAGCGGGCCTACTACTGCGCCCACGTTGAGGGCTGCGGTGGCCAGCCCACCAGCGAGGACAGGCGACTCCGCACCGGCTGACAGAGCGAGTGAGATGAGCGCTGAGCCGACTCCGAACGACAGGAGTCCTTGCAGGAAGACCAGCGGCACAGCAGCCGCCGGGAGGTGGGCAGCCCAGGCGAACGCGCACCAGCCGAGCAGGAGGGCGGTGCCGGCAGCAGCCAGTACGCCGTACGCGCGGCGGTCGGCGTACCGGCCGGCGAGGCTGACGCCGACGAACGAGCCGAGGCCGAACAGCATCAGGAGCGGCGGGACCCAGGCCGGGGCGAGGCGAGTGACGGTGGTGAGGATCGGCGCGAGGTAGGTGAAGGTGCAGAAGGTCGCGCCGTTCACCAGGGCGCCGAGCGTGAGGAGCAGGGCGAGGCGTCGAGTGATTCGGAAGGTGACAGGTGGTTGGAGCTGGACTGGTTGCGAGGGGATCGAGCGGGCGATGGCGATCAGTGCAGGCAGGCACAGCAGAGCGACGGCCCAGAACGCTGAGCGCCAGCCGAGGTGCTGGCCGAGCCAGGCGCCCGCTGGTACGCCGGCGATGCAGGCGAGCGTCGTACCGGCCAGCAGTACGCCGGTGGCGCGGCCGGTGGCGGTGGAGAGAGTGGCTGCGGTAGCCAGCGCTACTGCCAGGAAGCCGGCGTTGGCGAGGGCAGCGACGAGGCGGGTGAGCAGGAGGACGGTGAAGTCGTCTGCCAGCGCACCGGCGACGTGGGCGAGCAGGAAGACCGTCAGCGTCAGCAGGAGAGTGGCGCGGCGTGGCCAGCGGCGGCCGAGGACGGCGATCGCCGGGGCGCCGACGACCATGCCGAGCGCGAACGCCGAGGTGAGCCAGCCGGCGGTGGGGATCGAAACGGTGAGCTCGGCGGCGATCTCCGGGGTGAGACCGGAGAGCATGAACTCCGAGGTGGCCTGGGCGAAGACGGCTAGGGCGAGCAGGTACAGCAGGAAAGGCATCGAGGACTCCACGACCGAGAGCGACGGGCGCGCGGCAGGAGGTCGCCGCGCGAGGGCACACATCGCCGGCGGACCGGGGCAGGCTGAAGCACCGCAGCTCGAGGTGCGGGAGTCGATCAGCCACCGGGCAGCCGGTGGCTAGCCTCTGTCTGCCTCGGGGGTGGACACGGAGCGAGCCTAGAAGGACTCGCTGGAGAAGATCAAAGAGATAACGGCGAGGGAGCGGCGGTCAGCTGCGCCGGGACGCGGCCAGGCCTACGGCCCCGGCGACCACCAGCAGGATGGCGGCAGTCAGGCCGAGGTCGCCCGTCTGCACCAGGCCCTCTTCGTTCAGCAGGTAGATGGTCGCCGCGCCGGTCAGCACCGTGCCGGTGATGACGCCGGGGACGTCCGCCTTGATCTTCCTCATCCGCGCTCCACGGTGATGCTGCCGAGCTTGAGCTGGGCGTCGACGACGACCTTCTCGGGGCCGGCCTTGCCGTCGGCGCCGAGGTCGTTCAGCACGATCTTCACGTCGTGACCGCCCTCGCGTTGGGCCAGGCCGACCACCTCGCCTGCCTGCGCGCTCAGCGTACCGGTGACGTCCACGTTCGCCGGCACCTTCAGCACCACCTCACCGACCCCTCCGGTGATCGTCACGTGCGCACCGGGCGCGAACTTCGTCCTGGTCAGGTCGAGATGCACCGAGCCGGCGTCGAACGTGTAGTTGTTGCTGGTCGCCGTGACCGGCTGGTCCGGCTTCGCGACCAGGTTCACGTCCTTGAAGTCGCGCGGCACGTTCGGGAAGATCGAGCTGGCCGCGACGCCGAGGGCGAGCAGGATGCCGAGCGGCAGCAGCGCCATCGTCCGGCCGAGGAACCCGCCGATCAGCATCCCGGCGCCGAGCGTCGCGACACCGATCGCGAGCATCGTCGGCGTCGAGGAGCCCGCGAGCCAGGCGATCGCGATCGCCAGGCCGGTCAGGGCGACGACGGCGGGCTTGACGCCGCGCATCCCCTTCACCGGCGGCTCGGCGACCCGCGTGGCGGCCGGGGCCGCCGCGGCCGGCGGCTCGTCGACGTACAGACCCAGGGGGTCGTCCTCGGTCCACACCGGCTGGACCGGTTCGACGGTGCGGTCCTGTGGTCGCCGGGTGGCCGAGGACGACATGCCCGCCGGGGGAGGTGGCGGGCCGTTGGTGGGAGGCTGCTGGCCGACGTACTGGGTGGTCTGCTGCTGGTACGGCGGGGTGCCGGGCGCCTGGCTCTGGTGCGGGTTCTGGTGCGACCAGTGCGGGTTGGGGGTCTTCGGCTTGCGGCGGAACACGAACAGGTAGAGGAGGCCCAGTACGACGATCGGCCCGGGGATCAGCTTGCCGAAGTCGAACGACGACATCACCGCGATCGCCAGGAACACGCAGACGCCGAGCACCACCGGCCACAGCCACGGGTGGTCGGGGCGGACCCGGTTGCCGAGCAGGCCCTCGACCGGCGCCTTGTCGGAGCCCTCGTCGGGCATCAGGATCCAGCCGGCGGCGTAGAACAGGATGCCGGGGCCGCTGATCACCAGGACGGCCATCACGACGCGGACCAGCACGGGGTCGACGTTCAGCGCGCGGGCGATCCCGCCGCAGACGCCGGCCACCATCCGGTCGCTCCGGCTGCGCCGCCAGCTCTGCACGTCGCGCAGCTGGGTGCGGTCGAAGCCGCTCTGGTTCTGGTCCATGACACCGATAGTGTCCCGCGCCAGGGCCCGGCAACATCGGGGATCCCCCCTTGCCGACCCCTGGAACTTGCCGGCCGGCCCGCCGGGCAGGCGGGGGACTCCGGGTTCTCCCCGAGCCGACCCTGACCGGGTCCGGCCGCCGCTGAGGTGGCGCCCGGGGACAAGCCTGCTGGTGTCGGCCCTGTCCGCATGTGACGATCGTGGTGATGAGCCAGCCAGCCGCAGCCGCGCCCTCGGGCGGACCCTCCACCGGAGGTCCGGCCGGGCAGCAGCCTGCGCAGAACCCGCCGCCTCCTGGGCAGTACCAGCACTGGCACGGCGGCCCGGCCCGGGGAGCGCAGTATGCGCCGCCGCCGTACGGGCAGGCTGGTGGTTCGGCGTACGGACCACCTGGCGGTACGCCGTACGGTCAGCCCGGTCCGGCTTTCGGCCCACCTGGACCAGGTCGTCCCGGTCCTGAGGCACCGCCTGTACGGCGGGCCTACCGGCGCTTCGAAGGCCGTGTGGTCAGCGGTGTCGCCGGCGGTATCGCCGATCACCTCAACGTCCCCGACATCGCCGTCCGGCTGGTCTTCATCGCCGCGACCGTCTTCGGTGGCTTCGGCGTCCTCATCTACGCCGCGCTCTGGTTCCTGATGCCCCTGGGCGCTCCAACCGTCCCTGGCGCACCGGGCCTCGCAGCAGCGACCCGCCAGAACATGCGCTCCGACCAGCCTCCACCGCCGGTCAGCGAGGCCCGCAGCCGCCGCCGCGAGAAGAACCGCGGCCAGCTGATCGCCCTGGTCGTCGTCGCCGCCGGGCTCCTGCTCCTCCTCCAGGCAGCGGGCCTGGGCATCGCCGGCAAGATGTTCTGGCCGCTCGTCTTCGCCGGGACCGGTCTCGCCCTGATCTGGCGCCAGGCCGACGAGACCCAGAAGGCCGCCTGGACGAACAAGGCGCCGACGCTCGGCAACCTGCTCGGCAAGGGCGGGATGAAGTCGATCGTCCGCGTCGTCGTCGGCGTCATCCTGCTCGGCACCGCGGTCACCGTCTTCCTGGTCCAGAACGGCCGCCTCTCGCAGGTCGGCGACGTACTGGTCGCGCTGCTGCTCGCCGTCGTCGGTCTCGGCGTGATCGCCGGCCCGTGGGTGCACCGGCTGAGCCGCGACCTGAACGCCGAGCGCGGCGAGCGGATCCGCTCCCAGGAGCGCGCCGACATGGCCGCACACCTGCACGACTCGGTCCTGCAGACGCTCGCGCTGATCCAGAAGCAGGCCGCCGACCCGAAGGCGGTGGCCCGGCTGGCCCGCTCCCAGGAGCGTGAGCTGCGGGCCTGGCTGTACGACGAGGACGACCAGACCGACAAGACCCTGGCCGGTGCCGCCAAGCGCGCCGCCGCCGAGGTCGAGGACTCGCACGGCGTACCGGTCGAGGTGGTCACGGTCGGCGACTGCGACCTGACCGAGGGCCTGTCGGCGATGGTCCGCGCGGCCCGGGAGTCGATGGTGAACGCGGCCAAGCACTCGGGTGCGGACAAGATCGACGTGTTCGTCGAGGTCGACGGCGACCGGGCGGAGATGTTCGTCCGGGACCGCGGCAAGGGCTTCGACACCGACGGGGTGCCCGAGGACCGGCTCGGTCTGCGGCACAGCGTGATGGGGAGAATGGAACGGCACGGCGGCCGCGCGACGGTGCGGTCGAGCCCGGAAACCGGCACCGAGGTGCGACTGGAGATGGACAGATGACAGTACGACGGGTGGTCGTGATCGACGACCACGACATGTTCCGGGCCGGTGTCCGCAGCGAGATCGGGACCGCGGTGGAGATCGTCGGCGAGGGCGCCGACGTGGACAGCGCGGTGAAGGCGATCGTGGCCAACGAGCCGGACGTCGTCCTGCTCGACGTCCACCTGCCCGGCGGCGGTGGCACCGAGGTGATGAAGCAGGTGCACCAGCGGCACCCGGAGATCAAGTTCCTGGCGCTGTCGGTGTCGGACGCGGCCGAGGACGTGATCGGCGTGATCCGGGCCGGAGCCCGTGGCTACGTCACCAAGAACATCTCCGGCACCGAGCTGGTCGACGCGATCGGCCGGGTCGCCGACGGCGACGCGGTGTTCTCGCCGCGACTGGCCGGCTTCGTGCTGGACGCGTTCTCGGGCGCGATCGACATCGCGTCGGTCGACGAGGACCTCGACCGGCTCTCGCAGCGCGAGCGCGAAGTCCTCCGGCTGATCGCCCGCGGCTACGCGTACAAGGAAGTGGCCCGCGAGCTGTTCATCTCGGTGAAGACCGTCGAGACCCACGTCTCCTCGGTACTGCGCAAGCTGCAGCTGTCGAACCGCCACGAACTGACCCGCTGGGCGACCGACCGCCGACTGGTGTGAGGTTCGCCGCCAGGTCGGCGCGTACGGCGTACCGGCCTGGCGGGGATCCCTAGGGTGTGGGCATGGACTTCCTGCACGACGTGCTCACGCTGCTGCACCTGGTCGGTTTCGCCGCGCTGTTCGGCGGGTTCTTCACCCAGCTGAAGGCGAAGGAGCCGGTGGTCAACGCCGCGATGCTGCACGGCGCGCTGACCCAGCTGGTGACCGGGATCCTGCTGGTCGGTCTGGCCTCCGGTGTGAAGGACGACGACTTCACCGTCGACAACACCAAGATCGCGGTCAAGCTGGTCGTCGTGGTGGTGATCACGGTGCTGGTGCTGCTGTGGCGTCGCCGGCCGTCGATCACCCGTGGCATGCTGATGGCGATCGGCGGGCTCACGCTGCTGAACGCCGTCATCGCCGTCTTCTGGCACTGAGCCGGTCGCCGCTGGCGGGTTCCGGACAGGGCACACATGCGCCACCCCGGCGGGGGCGCCCGGTCCTTCGGGGCTGAGATACCGTCGATGGTTATGGAGCGGAATCTCACTGCCGAACAGCTGGCGCTCTTCGAGAAGGAGTTCGCGTCGAACCCGCAGTACCGGGTGATGCAGAACGCCGTCACGGAGACGCCGGTCGCCAAGATCGCCCTGGATCGTCAGGTCGTCACCTCGATCGACCACTCGGTGTCGAACCTGCTGGACGACTGGAAGGTGACCAACCAGAAGAAGAGCGGTCGCTGCTGGTTGTTCGCGGGCCTGAACCTGCTCCGGGCCGGCGCCGCCGAGAAGCTCGGTGTGAAGGACTTCGAGTTCTCCCAGAACTACCTGCTGTTCTGGGACAAGTTCGAGCGCGCCAACTTCTTCCTCGAAGCGGTGATCGAGACCACCGACCGTGACGTCGACGACCGCACCGTCGCGCACCTGCTATCGGACCCGATCGGCGACGGCGGCCAGTGGAACATGTTCGTCGCGCTGGTCCGCAAGCACGGCCTGGTCCCGAAGACGGCGATGCCGGAGACCGAGAGCTCGTCGTCGACCGCCCAGCTCAACGACACGCTCCGCCGGCTGCTCCGTCAGGGCGCCCGCGACCTGCGCAAGCTCGACGGCGCGGAAGCGCAGCGGGCCGCGAAGCGGGAGCTGCTGACCACGATCCACCGGGTGCTGAGCATCCACCTCGGGACGCCGCCGCAGAAGTTCCTGTGGCAGTGGAAGGACAGCGACAAGGGCTTCCACCGCGACGGCTGGACGACGCCCGCCGAGTTCGCCGCGTCGTACGTGACGCTGCCGGTCGACGAGTACGTCTGCATCGTGCACGACCCGCGCGAGTCCAGCCCGACCGGCAAGACCTTCACCGTCGACTACCTCGGCAACGTCATCGACGCGCCGCCGGTGGTCTACCTGAACGTCGAGATCGACCTGATGAAGAAGCTCGCCCAGGACGCGATCGTCGGCGGCGAGCCGGTCTGGTTCGGCTGCGACGTCGGCAAGCAGATGTCGGCCGACCTCGGCTTCTGGGACGCCGCGCTGTACGACTTCGAGGCCGTGTACGACACCACGTTCACGCTCGACAAGGCCGAGCGGCTGCTGCACCACGAGACGCTGATGACGCACGCGATGCTGTTCACCGGCGTCGACCTGGTCGACGGCGCGCCGCGGCGCTGGCGGGTCGAGAACAGCTGGGGCGACGAGAAGGCCGACAGCGGTTTCTGGACGATGAACGACTCGTGGTTCGGCGAGCACGTCTTCGAGATCGCGGTCCGCAAGTCGGCGCTGCCGGCCGAGCTGCAGGCCGCGTTCGACGAGACGCCGATCGTGCTGCCCGCGTGGGACCCGATGGGTGCGCTCGCGGACTGACGTTTCTCTTGCTGGGAGGCCCTGGACCTTGTGGTCCAGGGCCTTTCCTTACTTCGTGAGCGCTTCGCGGACGAGCGTGACGCCCTCCGCGGGCCGCTCCATCGTCGGCAGGTGGCCCGCCCACGGCAGCTCGGTGAGCTCGGCGTCCGGCAGCTGACCGGCCAGGTGCCGCGCGCCGGTGCGGAAGAACTCGAGGTCGTGCGCGCCGACGTACAGCTTCACCGGCATCGTGAGATTCGCGGGGACGACGTCGTACTCCTCGTTGTCCACGTCGCCCGCCGCGAGCTGCAGCTCGAACGCGCGCTTCTGCATGGCGAACAGCAGGTCCTTGGCGGCGTCGTCGGCCTCCGGCCCGATCCAGGTCCGCACGTTGAGCGCCGTCGCGCCGTCGACGTCGTCCTTGTCCAGCAGCGCGTTCTCCTCGCCCCAGAACGCGCGCAGGTCCTCGGTCGGCTCCACCCCGTCGACCGGCGGCGCCAGCAGCACGACCCGGCGGAACCGCTCCGGCGCCTTGCTCACCGCCTGGAGCACCACGTTCCCGCCGTACGACGCCCCGACGACCGCGACCGGTCCGCCGTCGACGACGCCTTCGCTCGCGAGCGCGTCGAGCAGCTCGAGCAGGTCGCCCGCGTCGGAGTACGCCGAACCGGCGGGCAGCGGCGTCTCGCCGTACCCGCGCAGGTCGACCGTGATCACCCGGTGGTCGCGCCGCAGGTCCTCGACCTGCGGGGCCCACATCCGCGCGTCCGCGACTCCGGCATGCACCAGCAGCACGGCGGGCCCGTCGCCCACCACCTCGTGATTGATCGTCATGGGTGGAGCCTCACCGCTGCCGCCGCCCGGCGCAAACCCTTTTGGCCCGCGTTCCAACCGTCTGGTTGGTTGTTACCCTGGGGGCCATGCCGTACGACTCCGCCGCCACCCGCGCCCGCCTGCTCGACGCGGCGTACGCCGAGTTCTCCGCCCGCGGCCTGGCCGGAGCCCGGGTGGACCGGATCGCCGCCGAGGCGCGCGCGAACAAGCAGGCGATCTACGCCTACTTCGGCTCCAAGGACGGCCTCTTCGACGCGATGCTCGCGGTCCGGATGAGCACGCTGGCCGATGCCGCGCCGTTCACGCCGGAGGACCTCCCGGCGTACGCCGGGGCGTTGTTCGACGCTCTCCAGGCCAACCCGGACATCCTCCGGCTGACCCAGTGGGCCTGGCTCGAACGCGCCGACGTGACGCCGGCCGAGATCGACTCCCACCAGTCCAAGGCCAAGGCGATCGCCGCCGCGTCCTCTGTCGCCCTGTCGGAGGCCCGGGCGATGGACATCTTCATCCTCGTCGTCGGGCTGTGTGCGGCGTGGAGCACGACCGCGCCGGCCCTGCGGGCGTTGGGCTCCCAGGCGTCCCACCGCGCGGCCGTGGTCGCGGCGACTGCCGCGATGGTCTCCGCACTCACCGCCGCGGACTGAGGCGTACGCCGCCCGCCTCGGCGACCCTCAGAGGCGGATGACTGCGAAGAGTTCGGCGTAGTGGTCCGCGGGGAGGCCGGAGATCTTGGCGTTCTGGCTCATCAGGTCGCGGACTCTCGCGAGCAGGTGGGTGGGGTCGCGGTGCTGGCTGTGGTGGGCCTCGACGGCGGCGAGCTTCTGGTCGATGGTGTCGGTGATGTCGACGTGGTGGTTGGTCTCCGGGTGCTCGATCAGCCAGAGCTCGTCGACGGCCCAGGCCGGTTCGGCCAGGTCGGGGAAGGCGAACGGGTTGCCGATCGCGGGGAAGAAGGCGCGAACGGTCGCCTCGCCGGTCGCCAGGTGGTCGGGGTGCGAGACCGGGAGCTTCGACCAGTTGCGGTCCGGCGACGAGCTGACCAGGCGCTGTGGGCGGACCTGCCGGGTGATCCGGACGATGTCGCGGACCAGCGCGAGGGTCGGCTCGACCTCGCCGTCGGCGTACCCGAGGAAGTGCAGCTGGTCGACGCCGACCTGCGCCGCCGCGGCGGTCTGCTCGGCCCGGCGGACGGCGGGGATCTCGGCCCGGTCCCGGTCCGGCTCGAAACCGCCGGCCTGGCCGTCGGTGACCAGGCAGTAGTGCACCTCGATGCCGGCCTTGGTCCAGTTCGCCACGGTCCCCGCGACGGCGAAGTCGATGTCGTCGGGGTGCGCGGCGATGACCAGCACCCGCTCGATCTCGTGGTCGGGGCGCGGGTTCGCGGCGGGGAGACTCATCCTGACAGTTTAGTGGAAGGTTCAAGCATTGCCTCCGGTCCCTGGGTACGGGTTTACCGTCGAGACATGACCTGGGTTCCGGATGCGTGCACGTTGCCGACCGCGGAGCAGCCGCTGCGGGTGGAGGAGTTCGACCGGTTGTTCGCGCGGGCGCTGCGCGGCGTACGGCGTACGGGGGAGACGACGCTCGAGCTCGACCTCGCGAAGGACTCGCTTGCGGAGGTCGAGGAGCTGGTCGCGCGGGAGTCCGAGTGCTGCTCGTTCTTCACGTTCCGGGTCGAGCCCGGGGTGCTGCTGGTGATCGACGTGCCTGCTCAGCGTGCGGGCGTGCTGGACGCGCTGGTCGAGCGGCTCGGATGACCGTCGCCCGGTCGATCGCGCTGTTCGTGCTGGCCGCGATCGCCGAGATCGGCGGCGCCTGGCTGATCTGGCAGGGCTGGCGCGAGCATCGCGGCCTGCTCTGGGTGGCCGGCGGGATAGTTGCCCTGGGCGCCTATGGTTTCGTCGCGACCTTTCAGCCCGACCCGAACTTCGGGCGCATCCTGGCGGCGTACGGGGGTGTGTTCGTGGCCGGATCGCTCGCCTGGGGGATGCTCGTCGACGGGTTCCGGCCGGATCGCTGGGACGTGATCGGCGCGGTGATCTGCCTGGTGGGCGTGGTGGTGATCATGTACGCGCCGCGGAGTACGTGAAGCGGGCGCCCGCCGTACAAACACGGCGGGCGCCCCAACTCACGCCCCGGCGAACGCCTTCAGCACCTGCCGGTGCTGGATCACCTGATCGACGATCCCGTACGCCCGCGCCTGCTCGGCCCGCAGTACGTGATCGCGGTCGGTGTCGTGCCGCAGTTGCTCCACGGTCTGCCCGGTATGCGTCGACAGGATCGTCTCGACCTCGGCCCGCACGCGAACCACCTCGTCGGCCTGCAGGATCAGATCGGGGATCGTCCCCTGCCCGCGAGCCGCCGGTTGATGCAGTACGACGCGCGCATGCGGCACCACCGCTCGCTGCCCCGGCTCACCCGCCGCGAGCAGCACCGCGCCGGCCGCGATCGCCTGCCCGATGCAGAACGTCGCGATCGGCGAGCTGATGTACTGCATCGTGTCGTAGATCGCGAGCATCGCGGTCATGTCGCCGCCCTCGCAGTTGATGTACAGGTTGATCGGCTGCTCCGGCCGATCCGCCTCCAGATGCAGCAGTTGCGCGATCATCGCGTTCGCGACGCCGGCGTCGATGCCGGTGCCGAGGTAGATGATGCGCTCGGACAACAGGTGCGAGTAGACGTCCATGATCCGCTCGCCGCGCGCGCTCTGCGTGATCACGTTCGGGATCGTGTAGCTGCTCATCGGGCCGCCTCCGTCCGCAGGGGCATCACTTGGTCGAACGACTCGACGATCTGGTCCACGAACCCGAACTCGATCGCCTCCCGCGCCGTGTACCAGTGGTCGTGCAGCGAGTCCTCGTACACGGTCTCCACCGGCTGCCCGGTGTCCTCCGCGACCAGCCCGAGCACGGTGTCGCGAATGTGCCGCAGGTCGTTCGCCTGGATCTCGATCTCCACCGCCGACCCGCCGATCCCCGCGGACCCCTGGTGCATCAGCACCCGAGCGTGCGGGAGCGCGTACCGCTTCCCCTTCGCCCCCGCCGACAGCAGGAACTGCCCCGCACTGCACGCCAGCCCCAACGCCACCGTCGCCACATCACACGGCACCAGCCGCATCACGTCCCGAATCGCGAGCATCGACGGCACCGACCCACCCAGCGAGTGGATCCACAACGCGATGTCCGTCTCCGGATCCTCCGCCGCCAGCGTCAGGATCTGCGTGGCGATCAACGTCCCGTTGTCGTCGTTCAACACCCCGTCCAGCACCACGACCCGCCGCCGCAACAACCCCAACCGAGCCTGCTCCCCGAACAGGGGCACCTTGTTCTCATCAGCCATGTCTCCACCATGACCGCGCCGGTACGCCGTACCGAAGCCTTTCTGCTCCCAGCAACTCTGCTCTCAGCCAACAAGCCTGCTTGAATCACCCCGTGGAACTCGGCACCTACGGCCCCACGGGCCTGACCTTCATCTGGAACGACGATTTCGAGATCACCGTCGACACCACGTCGCCGGAAATCCTCATCGCCGCCAACCCAGCCGGCCTCACCAGCCTCGCGCGCCACCTCCTGACCCTCGCCCAGGAAGGCGTCCCCGACGGCGCCCACCTGCACCTCACCGCCGGGCAAGAACTCACGTCGACGGTCGACCTGATCCTGGAACGCCGGGCCTCGACGGATGCTTGAGCAGACTCGTTGGTGCTGAGCGCCGTGCCAGACTGCGCCCCGTGAACGTGCTGCGCGTGACCAGCGAGAACGGTGAGACGTACGACGACCCGTCCGAGGACCTCCTGTTCGACCTGCTGGCCGAGGTCGAGCGCGGGGAGTCGGAGTTCCTGATCGTCGAGCGCACCACGGACCCGAGCGGCCAGACCTACATCCAGACCGTGCGCAACCCCGACGGCACCTACCTGGTCGAACGCCGCGAAGGCGACGCGTCGAGGCACTTCGGAACCACCGCCGCCGACCACCGAAGCGCCCATCAGCTCCTCACCGACTGGTCGTTCGAGCTCTTCCGGGACACCCACCACACCTGGACGAAGCTCGGTTTCCCGGGCTGATGTCGCACCCGAGCTGACCGCCGTACCGGAACTGTCCGTGGGAGCGCCTACCCTGGTGGGCGATGACTACGCTGTTTTCTCCTGATGAGCTTCCGGTGCCGCTCGAGCAGCCCAGGAAGGGTAAGGCTGACCCTGAAGAGTTGCTGGAGGGGTTGAACCCTCAGCAGCGGGCGGCGGTGGTGCATGCGGGGAAGCCGTTGCTGGTGGTGGCCGGGGCCGGGTCGGGTAAGACGCGGGTGCTGACGCGGCGGATCGCGTATCTGCTGGCGGCGCGGGACGCGCATCCGGGGGCGATTCTGGCGATCACGTTCACCAACAAGGCGGCCGCGGAGATGCGGGAGCGCGTGGTGGACCTGGTCGGGCCGCGGGCGAAGCTGATGTGGGTGTCGACCTTCCACAGCTCGTGTGTGCGGATCCTCAGAAGGGACATCAAGCGGTTCGGGATCAGTTCGACGTTCTCGATCTACGACGACACCGACTCGCGGCGGCTGATGACGCTGGTCTGCCGGGAGCTCGACCTCGACGTGAAGCGGTACAACCCGCGCGCCGTGCTGAACTGGATCTCCACCCAGAAGAACGAGCTGGTCGACCACGAGACGGCCGCGTCGAAGACCTCCAACCACCTGGAGGAGCAGTACGCCGAGTGCTACCGGATCTACCAGGAGCGTCTCGCGCAGGCGAACGCGCTGGACTTCGACGACCTGCTGATGACGACGGTCAATCTCCTGCAGGCCTTCCCGGAGGTCCGTGAGTACTACCGGCGCCGCTTCCGTCACGTGCTCGTCGACGAGTACCAGGACACCAACCACGCGCAGTACACGCTGATCCGTGAGCTCTGCGGCGAGGACGAGCCGGGGCGCAACGGCCCGAGCGCGCCGCCGGCCGAGCTGATGGTGGTCGGCGACTCCGACCAGTCGATTTACGCGTTCCGCGGCGCCACCATCCGCAACATCCTCGCTTTCGAGGAGGACTTCGCGGGCGCCGAGACGATCCTGCTGGAGCAGAACTACCGCTCCACCCAGACGATCCTGACCGCGGCGAACGCGGTGATCAGCCGCAACGAGGGCCGTAAGGCGAAGAATCTGTGGTCCGACCAGGGCCAGGGTGAGCAGATCGCGGTGTACGTCGCCGACAACGAGCACGACGAGGCGCAGTTCGTCGCCGACGAGATCGACCGGCTGGCCGACGCCGACAAGGTGAAGCCGTCCGACGTCGCGGTGTTCTACCGGACGAACGCGCAGTCGCGGGTGTTCGAGGAGGTGTTCATCCGCACCGGCCATCCGTACAAGGTGGTCGGCGGCGTCCGGTTCTACGAGCGCAAGGAGGTCCGCGACGCGCTCGCGTACCTGCGGGTGCTGGTGAACCCGGAGGACACGGTCTCGCTGCGGCGGATCATGAACGTGCCGAAGCGTGGGATCGGCGACCGCGCCGAGGCCGCGATCGAGGCGCTGGCCTCGCGGGACCGGATCTCGTTCGCGCAGGCGATGCGCCGCGCGCAGGACGCGCCGGCGATGGCGTCGCGCTCGGTGAACGCGGTGCAGTCGTTCGTCGACATCCTCGACGAGCTGACCGCGATGGTCGACTCGGGCGCGCCGCCGGACGACATCCTGGACGTCGCGCTGCATCGTTCCGGGTACTACGAGGAGCTGCAGAAGTCGCCCGACCCGCAGGACGAGACCCGCCTGGAGAACCTGGACGAGTTCATCTCGGTCGCGCGCGAGTTCGTCGAGGAGCGGACGGCGGCCGCGGAGCCGTCGGACCTGCAGGCGTTCCTGGAGCGGGTCGCGCTGGTCGCCGACGCGGACCAGATCCCGGACGCCGCCGACGATGGTGGCGTGGTGACGCTGATGACGCTGCACACGGCGAAGGGCCTGGAGTTCCCGGTCGTGTTCCTGACCGGCATGGAGGACGGCGTCTTCCCGCACTCGCGCTCGCTGACCGATCTGAAGGAGCTCGAGGAGGAGCGACGGCTCGCGTACGTCGGGATCACGCGGGCCCGGCAGCGGCTGTCGATCTCGCGGGCGGCGGTGCGTTCGGCGTACGGCGCTCCGCAGCACAACCCGCCGTCGCGGTTCCTGGAGGAGATCCCGGCCGAGCTGCTCGACTGGCGCCGCGACGAGTCCGCGATCACCCGCTGGTCGGGGACCGGGACGAGCCGCGGGAGCGGGATCCCGAGCCGGTACGAGCCGGCCCGGCGGACCGCGTCGGACAAGCCGGTGATCAGCCTGAACCCGGGCGACCGGGTCGTGCACGACAGCTTCGGGATGGGCACGGTCGTCGTCGTCCGCGGCGAGGGTCAGCAGGCGCAGGCCGACATCGACTTCGGGTCGGAGGGTGTGAAGCGGTTGCTGCTCAGGTACGCGCCGGTGCAGAAGCTGTAGCCGGCGCCGCAGCGCCGGCCCAGCACTCGCGAGCCTGCCAGCAGGTCAGGCCGAGTCGCCGCGGCCGGCGTCGTCGCGCCGCCGCGTCGCCCGCAACGACCCCGCGTGCGCCTTCGTCTCCGGGGAGTTCCGGGTCTTGAGCAGGCTGGCCACGACCACGACCAGCAGCACGACGACGATCACCCCGAGACTGACCGAGGTCGGCACCTCCGGCACCGATGCATCGATGTCGACGTGCGCCCAGTGCAGGATCAGCTTCACCCCGATGAACGCCAGGATGACCGCGAGCCCGGCCGACAGGTACACCAGCCGGTCGAGCAGCCCCTTGACCAGGAAGTAGAGGGCGCGCAGCCCGAGCAGCGCGAACGCGTTCGCCGCGAACACGATGAACGGCTCGTCGGTCACCCCGAACACGGCCGGGATCGAGTCCAGCGCGAACAGCAGGTCGACCCCGCCGATCGCCACCAGGACGACGAACAGCGGCGTCACCAGCCGGCGGCCCTCCCGCCGGATCACCAGCTTGCCGCCGACGTAGTCGTCGGTGATCGGCAGCACCCGCCGGGCGGTCCGCACCACCACGTTGTTCTCCACGTCGGGATCCTCGTTGCGGTGCCGGAACAGCTGGACCGCGGTGAACAGCAGCAGCAGACCGAACAGCAGGAACATGAAGGAGAACAGCGACAGCAGGGTGGCGCCGACCGCGATGAAGATCGCCCGCATCACCAGGGCGAGCACGATGCCGAAGGTGAGCACCTTGTGCTGGTGCTTCTCCGGTACGGCGAACGTCGTCATGATGATCACGAAGACGAACAGGTTGTCGACCGACAGGCTCTTCTCGACGATGTAGCCGGCGAAGTACTCCGTCCCGGCGGCACCGCCGTACTGGCTGGTGAACCACACCCCGAACGCGACCGCGACGGCGACGTAGAACACCGACCAGGCCGTCGCCTCGCCGAAGCCGACGCGGTGCGGCCGCAGCGTGGCCAGCACCAGGTCCACGGCCAGCAGCAGCACGATCAGGCCGATCGTCACGGCCCAGGTCAACCCACTGATCTCGAGCAAGGATCCTCCCGGTCGAACGCCGAATCTCTGATCCGGCCGGAACGGACGTGCCACGGCGCTGGGCTGATGGTTGCCCTACGCCACGATCTGCTCAGTGTCTCAGGTCGCACAAGCCGGCGGCCGCAGGTACGCCGTACGGCCGGTCATCGGTGGTCGTTCAGCTCGTTGGTGAGCCACTGGGTGAGGACCCGGGTGTCCTTCACCGTGTTGGTGGTGACGCGCAGGTCCTCGGTGCCGGTGACGGAGTGGACGACTGTCTGCTCCTTCGCCGTCGTGACCTGGGCGATCTGGCCCCAGGCGAGCCGCCGGCGGCCGAGCGCGACGCCGTCGGCGTCGACCACGAGCGTCCAGCGCCGGGTCCGCAGGTTGTTGAGGATCAGCAGCAGCGCACCGGCCGCCAGTACGGCGAACGCGGCGCGCGCCGACGAGATCACGTCCCAGGTCGCGTCGCCCGACAGCAGGCTGATCGTCCGGGTGCCGTTGATCAGCAGGATCGCGCCCGCGACGACCAGCCCGAGGGCCAGCCGGGTGCGTTCCGGGCCGATCGCCAGCCGGCCGTGCTCACGGAGCGTGGCGGTCCACTGGGTGGGTCCATCTGACGGCATCGAGGCGCCCTTTCTCGGCGGTGCAGACGGCGATCCTCCCACGCCGCGAGGCCCCGCGGGCGTCCAGGAATGCGCGTTCGCGTTGCGAGATGGCCCTGCCGTGGGTCACTCTGGGTCTTCGGCCCTCCCCGGACGACAGGTCCTCCCATGCCCAAGGCAGCTGACAGCTCCACCCGCCGGATCATCCTGGCGGGAGCCAATCCTGGGCTGCGGCTGTTCGACGAGAAGGGCCGGGTGACGGCGTACGCGTCGATCTGGATGGTCGACTGGTCGGTCCGGGGTTCCGGTACGGCGGTGGTGCTGTGGTTCGACGGGATCGTCCGGGTGGTCTCGGAGGATGTGGATCTGGCGGCCTGGCTGGAGCGGTACTTCGTCCGCTCGTTCCTCGAGGTGCAGGGCTTGCCGTGGCACGAGCCGGCGGTCGAGCGCGATCTCGTTCAGGTCCGGATGAACCTGGCCGACGGGCTCAGCGCGAAGGCGGCGGACATCCAGATCGAGATGGGCGGTGTGCTGGACCGCCGCCTGTTCGCGACCGACACCTTCCAGCTCGCCGAGGGCATGCACAGCCTGAGCCTGGTGATCGCTCCGGTTCGGTCGGCCACGGTCTCGATCGGCGGCGCCTCAGTGCCCGGTTTCGTCCAGGTCGACGGCTCCCCGGACCGTCCCGGCTCGTCTGCCTTCCTCACCACCGCTGAGGTCTGGCGCCGCTGACGCCGGACCGCCGGTACGCCGTACGCCGCTGAGCTAGCCGGCCCACCAGGTGTCCATCCGGGCCTGCGGCTGCGCCGCCGGGCCCTGCTCCACCACGCGCGCCGTGTGGAACAGGAACGCCGCGATCCCCGCCGCGCCCTGCATCCAGCCGACCGACGGCGGCAGCAGCGGGTCCTCGTTGCGGTGCTCCGTGAACCTCCAGTACGTCCCGTCCGTGTGGAGGGCGTGCGCAACCAGGGTGTCGGCGAGCAGCCGGGCGAAGGCGAGCTCGTCGTCGCCCCGGCCCCGGTGCCACGCGTCGAGGAAGATGTCGCCGACCCCCGCGGTGCCGCAGCACCGCCCGTCGTTGTCCCAGAAGCCGGGATGGAGGCGCTCGGGAATCCCCGACGTACGAACGCTGTAGAGACAGCGGGCTCGCCATTCGGCAGGCGCCGTACCGGCGATCGAGGGGGCGCCCGCGGCGTCCAGCGCGGCGAAGGCGAGCGAGGTGCCCGAGGCGCCGTGGCACCAGGTGTAGGTGATCTCGTCCTCGTCGTTGATCTCCGTCGGGATGTAGCGCTGTACGACGAACCCGCGCCCGTCGGTGCGACCGATGGAGACCAGCTGCTCGGCCGCTCGCACGGACGCGCCGACAAGCTCCGGGCGATCCAGCGCGAGACCTCCGGCCGCGAGAGCAGCCGAGACCCCGGCGAGACCGTGGGAGAGGTTGGGCATGACGGCCCCGGACTCGGTCCGGAAGCGCTGGGGGACGAACGGCCAGCCGAGGTCATCGTCAGCAGACTCGGCCAGCAGGATGTCGGCGGCTCGGTTGGCCAGTTCGGCGCCCGCCTCGACGCCGTGCCGGGCAGCCCAGACGCCACCGAGCAGGACCCCCGCGCTCCCCAGCGTCATGTCGTGGATCCGGGTCCCCGGCAGAAACTTCGGCGGGAGCATCTGCGTCTGCAGCCAGCCGTCGTCCTCGGCCAGCTCCAGCAGCCGATCGACAGCAACCCGTACGCCGTCCAGCCGGTCGACCGCGACCAGCGCACCGATCGTGCTGACCAGCCCGTCGAAGTACGAGACGTCGGTGGTTGCCGGGATCACCGCGATCAAGCGCTCGGCGACCGCGTCGGCGAGCTCCACCTCAGCAGGAGTCCACGCCCGGCTCAAGCGGATCTCGGCGAGCGTGTGCAGCAGCCCGGCGACCCCGCTGTGCATGCTGTCGCGGTCCCAGGAGACCTCCGGCTCGACCCCGTCGACCACCGCACCGGGGATCCACGGCCCGTCAGGCGCCCAGCGCAACTGCCCGAGCGTCCACTGCCAGGCGGACTCGGCGGTCTCGAGGTAGGTCGGGTTCCTCACCGGCACATGGTGCCACCACAGCCGTCAGCTCACGGCAGCAGGCCGAGGCAGCGCGTTCCGCAGCCGGATCCCGCTGAACTCCAGCGTGCTCACGATCACCTCGTCCCAGAACGCGTGCAGGTTCGGCAGCACGCGCAGCTGGATCCCCGCCTCGGCGTGCAGCGCGAACAGATCGCCCACGCGCTCAGCAGGCCCGAGCGGCCGGACCTCGCTCGTCGCGACCACAGCGGCGTCATGCGGCTCGAAGGCGTCCGCCGGCAGCCGGTACGCGTACAGCTCGACGGTCCGCAGCGCCTCCAGCCATCCGTACTCGATGGCATGTACCCGCGTTCCACAGCCGTCGCCGACGATGCGGGACAGATCAGCAGCAGAAGTCCCGGGGCCCGCCCACGCCATCGCGCGGGGGCACTGCCGGGGGAACCAGTAGTCGGGAGCGCGCTCGGACCCGACGGCCCAGACGTACGGCGACGGCTGTTGAGCGGTCGCGGCGACGTGCGGGCGGAAGACCTCGATGGTCGGGTCTTCGGAGAAGTGCAGGACCTCACCGGCTGCCGGACGCATGCCGAGCAGCTTAGAGGTACGACGGCCCGCCGGGGCAGGGCCGGTGGATCAGGGGTTGAGGCCGCAGACCTCGCGCAACCACGGCATCGGGTTGATCGCGGAGCCACCGTTGGGGTGGACCTCGAAGTGCAGGTGCGGGCCGGTGGTGTTGCCGGTGACGCCGACCGCGCCGACCTGGTCGCCGGCGTACACGGTCTCGCCGACCTCGACGCTGAACTTCGACATGTGGTTGTACCAGGTGACGGTGCCGTCGGCGTGCTCGACCTGGACCTGGCGGCCGTAGGCGCCGGCCCAGTCGGCGAAGACGACCTTGCCCTTCATCACCGAGCGGATCGGGGTGCCGATCGGGGCGGCGAAGTCGGTGCCGGTGTGGTTCGCGGCCCAGCGGCTGCCGCCCTGACCGAAGGTGGCGGTGATGTGGTAGCCGGAGATCATCATCTCGCAGCGGGTGGCCGACTCGCGGGCCTTCTCGGCGGCGGCGGCCGCGGCGGCCTTGGCGGCGGCCAGCGAGGACGCGCGCTTGGCGGTCAGCGCCCGGGTGGCGTCGAGCTTGGCGGCGCGGGCCTTGGAGAGCCGGTCGGCCGCGGCCTGCTTCTTGGTGGCTTCGGTGCTGGTGAGCTCGACCCGGGAGGAGTCACGGGTGGCCAGCTGGCGGCGCTCGATCCGGGCCGTGGTGACCTCGGACAGGCTGTTGCCGCCGGACAGTGCGGCGATGTTGACCGCGGAGTTCGCCTGCGTCGGCGACGCCAGGGAGCTGTGGCTGAAGCCGACAGCGCCTGCCGCCGCAGCGAGCGCTGCGGTGAGACCGACGATCTGGGTACTGCTGGGGGTGTTACGCCGGGCAACACGGTGTTTGGCGTGACGTGATGCGCCGGTCTTGCGCGCAGCACTGTTGCCTGGCGTGACGCGGTTTCCCGCGGCACGGTGCTGGGACACAACGTGGCCTTTCGGTCACAGGGGAGGGGCACTGTCCGCTCGCCCGGGGATTTGTTCCCCCTGGCGGGCTCAAGCACCATAACGGACGGGTCACGAGCCGACAAACCCTGCCACCCCTTTTTCCGGCCCTCCTTCACGAAACTTTTGCATGAGCCGCTGCACGTGCATCCGCTCACCCGCGTAACAAGCTGCTAGGTCAACCAGTTTCGGGCCGAGATCCTGACAAAGATCCGGCAAGTTGTTTTTCGTGTCCTACGCGACCTGGTCGTCCAGATGGGCCAGTACGCCGCAGATCCGGTGCACGACGTCGCCGTGGAACGGCAGCGACAGGTGGCCGACGCCGTTGATCCGGACGTTCTGCGCGATCAGGTCGGGGTGCCGGACCCGCGCGCGGCGCTGCGGGACGATCAGCTGGTCGACGTCGCTGTAGTACGCCACGAACCGCGTCGCGCAGTCCGGCGCCGGCTCGGCCAGCTCCTCCATGAGGTCGCTCTCGGGGCGCAGCTGCTTGACCAGCGGCCACGGCAGCAGGCGCGCGGCGACAGTGCCCTGGTGCGGCGTACCGAGCGTGACGCAGGTGTGCACGCGCTCGTCGCCGCCGAGGCGCTGCACGTAGTACCGGGCGATCAGGCCGCCCAGGCTGTGGCCGACGATGTGGATCTGGTCCGACCCCGACTCCTCGCAGAGCGCCTCGACCTCGGCGGCCATCCGCCGGGCCGTCGACCGTACGTCGAGCGTCAGGGGTGAGTAGGAGAAGGTGTGGATCCGGGTGAAGCCGCGCCGCAGCAGCTGCCGGCGCATCAGCGCGAAGACGGTGTGGTTGTCGACGATGCCGTGCGCGAGCAGGATCGGCGTACCGGCCGCGCGGACGTCGCCGACCAGCAGGCTGCGCTGGGCCGGGGTCAGGCGGTCGAGCGACAGCCGGTCCGCGCGGCTGCCGGCGCCGCCGACCAGGCCGAGCGGATACATGGCCAGATGAGTGGTCAGCCAACCGAGCTCCACCGCCGCGCCCTGCAGAACGCGTGGGGACAACGCGGAGCGAGCGCCGTACCGGAGACCGTCGAGGGCCTGCCACAGACTGCTGCGCGCACCGCCCTGCTCTACCGCCTCAGCACTCATCGGCGACTCCTCACGTCCCATCAGACCCCCCGCGCCACTGGTCTGACTTCTCTTTCACGGTAACCGGTTCCCAGATCGCGTGGCGGGGAACACACGGCTTCGTGTCTTATCCGTGAGGTGCCGCTCGGATAACCTGCGAAACTGGACGCAACGCGGCGCTCCAGTACTGAAAGGCCGATCCATGCCTGCCACCAGCACCCTGCGCATCGTCGTCGCCAAGCCGGGCCTGGACGGGCACGACCGGGGCGCGAAGATCGTCGCCCGGGCGCTGCGCGACGCCGGGATGGAGGTCATCTACACCGGCCTGCACCAGACCCCGGAGCAGATCGTCGAGACCGCGATCGCCGAGGACGCCGACGCGATCGGCCTGTCGGTGCTGTCCGGGGCGCACATGACGCTGTTCAAGAAGGTGCGCGAACTGCTGGCCGCCCGGGACGCCGACGACATCGTCGTGTTCGGCGGCGGGATCATCCCCGAGGCCGACCTGGCCCCGCTGGCCGAGCTGGGTGTCCGCCGGATCTTCACCCCGGGCGCCCCGACCCACGAGATCGTCGACTGGGTGCGCACGAACGTGGGCGACGCCTCCGCGACCACGGCCTGATCACTGAGCGTCACCCCCCGTACCACCCCGCGCACAGCGCCGTAGTTACTAATCGGTAATACCGAATCGTTAAGAAACACCTGGTTGTGCGGGCTGTCGAATCGCGGTCGCATACAGCCATGCGTTTGTCCGTACGGACGATCGGTCAGGTGTGTGGCTCAGGACACATCGCCCCCGATCTCGGTTACTGTCCGGACAGGGCCGTACGCAGTGTGGTGGGGGACTGCCACGGCCCGCGCAGGACCAAGCGAGATCCCATCGGGAGAGGGCAGGTACACGATGAGGTTTGAACGATCACACGCACGCCGGGCGGCCGCTCTGGCCATGACCGGCAGCCTCGTGCTGCTGGCCTCCGCGTGCGGCGGTGACGACGGGGACAGCGGCGGCGGCGGTTCGACCGGGGGAGCGCTCGAAGGGCGCGGTCCGATCACGTTTGCCACCGGCAAGGACACGTCGGGGAACCTGAACAGCCAGGTGGAGGCGTGGAACTCGCAGCACCCGGAAGAGAAGGTGACGGTCTCCGAGCTTCCCGAGTCGGCCGACCAGCAGCGCGCGCAGATGATCCAGAACGCGCAGAACAAGTCCGACTCGTTCAGCGTGCTGAACCTGGACGTGGTCTGGACCGCGGAGTTCGCCGCGAACCGCTGGGTCACCGAGCTGCCCGAGGACCAGTTCCCCGACCTCGGCAAGCTGCTGCCGTCCACGCTGGACACCGCGAAGTACCGGGACAAGCTGTACGCCGTCCCGGTCACCTCCGACGGTGGCCTGCTGTACTACCGCAAGGATCTGCTCGACAAGGCGGCCGTGAAGCCGCCGACGACGTGGACCGAGATGAAGGACGCCTGCGCCAAGGTCAAGGCGTTGCCGGAGGCAAAGAGCATCAACTGCTACGCCGGCCAGTTCGAGAAGTACGAGGGCCTCACGGTCAACTTCTCCGAGGCGATCAACGGCGCCGGCGGTGTCGTGGTCGGCGAGGACGGCAAGCCGGACGTCGACACGCCGGAGGCCCTGGAGGGCCTGAACTTCCTGGTCGAAGGCTTCAAGTCCGGTGAGATCCCGAAGGCCGCGATCACCTACCAGGAGGAGCCCGGCCGGCGTGCGTTCCAGGAGGGCAACCTGCTCTTCCACCGCAACTGGCCGTACGTGTACGCGCTGGCGAACAAGACCGACGGCTCGTCGAAGATCGCCGGCAAGTTCGCGGTCGCGCCGCTGCCGGGCCTGAAGGGCCCGGGCGTGTCCACCCTCGGTGGCCACAACTACGCGATCTCGGAGTTCGCCAAGAACAAGGCGACCGCGGCGGACTTCATCAAGTTCATGTCCAGCGAGGAGCGCCAGAAGGCGAACATCGAGAAGACCTCGCAGGCCCCGACCTGGGCGTCGCTGTACGACGACGCGGCGCTGACCAAGCAGTTCCCGTACCTCGCCCCGCTGAAGGCCTCGATCGAGTCCGCGAAGTCGCGGCCGAAGGTGGTCAAGTACGGCGATGTCACCACCGCCATCCAGGAAGCCGCGTACGGCGCCCTGACCGGCACGACACCTCCGAAGGATGCGCTGGCCGGCTTGCAGACCAAGCTGAGCACGCTCATCACGCAATGATCGAACTGGCGGGGCCGGTACGCAGCACACGCTGGGTACCGGCCCCGGCCTGTCCCCACCGCCGTGAGGCCGTGGAGAGAAGGAGGCAGAGGTGAGTGCATCCGACGTGGCCGTGAAGCGGCCACCGACGGGGACCGAGAAGGTCCGCAAGACCACGTTCAACGAAGGCACCGGCCGGCTGGCCGCGCTGCTGCTGTCGCCGACCCTGATCGTGCTGGTCCTGGTCGTCGTGTACCCGATCATCTCGGCGCTGCGCGAGTCGCTGTACACCAGCGGCCAGCGGATCGACGAGGACGGGTTCGTCATCCAGGGCTCGGAGTTCGTCGGCCTGGACAACTACACCGCGATCTTCTCCGGCGAGACCGGGGAGCGGTTCTGGAACGCCTTCTACAACACCACGTTCTTCACCGTCACCTGCGTCGTCCTCGAGACGCTGCTGGGTGTGGCGATGGCTCTGGTGATGCACAAGGCGTTCAAGGGGCGCGCGATCGTCCGGGCCAGCATCCTGGTCCCGTGGGCCATCCCGACGGTGGTCTCGGCACTGCTGTGGAAGTGGATCTTCCAGGCCGACGGTGCCGCCAACGCGCTGCTCGGCACCCAGATCCTGTGGTCGACCGAAGGCTGGCAGTCGGTGGCGTCGGTGATCGTCGCCGACACCTGGAAGACCGCACCGTTCATCGGGCTGCTGGTGCTCGCGGGCCTGCAGACCATTCCCGACGAGGTCTACGAGGCAGCGAAGGTCGACGGCGCGAGTCCGTTCCAGACCTTCCTGAAGATCACGCTGCCGCTGGTGAAGCCGGCGCTGCTGGTCGCCGTCCTGTTCCGCATCCTCGACACCCTGCGGATCTTCGACCTGCCGTTCGTGCTGGTCGGGCCGAACAAGGAGTCGGTGGAGACGCTGTCGATCCTGGCCTACCTGGAAGCCAATCAGACCCGGTACGGGCCGGCGGCGGCGTACGCGACGTTGCTGTTCCTCTACGTGGCGGTGGTCGCGTTCGTGTTCGTCAAGCTGCTCGGCGCCGACGTGCTGGGTGACGCGGTGCAGAAGAAGAAGACCAAGAAGGGCAAGGACCGCGACAGCGCACCGCCGGGGGTCGCCCTGGGGTCCGCGGCCGGTATGAGCGGCGCAGGGAGTGGAGTCTGATGGCCACAGCAACGAAGGCTCCGGCCAAGATCGACGTCAAGGCCGCCGAAGCGAGTCCGCTGCGCCGGTGGCTGCCACTGGTCGGCGTGGCGATCATCGTCCTGTACTGCCTGGCGCCGTTCTACTGGATGGTCGTCTCGGCCCTGCGCCGGCCGACCGACCAGTTCGAGAACTCGATCATCCCGACCACCTGGTCGCTGACGAACTTCACCGACGTGTTCAAGCCGGGCACCGGGTTCGGCCGCGCGCTGCTGAACAGCCTGCTGGTGGCCGGGGTGGTGACGATCCTGACCCTGGTGATCGGCATGGTCGCGGCGTACACGCTGGCGCGGCTGGACTTCAAGTTCAAGAACGTCGTGCTGGCGATCATCATCACCACCTCGATGTTCCCCGGCATCTCGCTGGTGATCCCGCTGCTGAAGCTGTTCATCGACATCAAGTGGATCAACACCTACCAGGCGATGATCGTGCCCAGCCTGTCGTTCGCGCTGCCGCTCGCGGTGTGGACACTGACCACGTTCTTCCGGCAGATGCCGAGAGAACTGGAGCAGGCGGCGATGGTGGACGGTTGTACGCCGGCCCAGGCGTTCTACAAGGTGATCCTGCCGCTGGCCGCACCTGGTGTGTTCACCACGGCGATCATCACGTTCATCGCGGCCTGGAACGAGTTCCTGATCGCGCTGAGCATGATCAACAAGAAGGAGCTGCAGACCGCGAACGTGGTGATCTCGCAGTTCACCGGCGCGTCCGGCCGGGACCAACCGTTCGGCAGCCAGATGGCCGCGGGTGTGGTCGTCACCATCCCGCTGGTGATCGCGGTGCTGATCTTCCAGCGCCGCATCGTCGCCGGCCTGACCGCTGGTGGCGTCAAGTGAGCTACGACCGCGACCGAGACGACCGGGACCGGCGCGACCGCGAGGAGCGGGACCGCCGGGACCGGGAGGACCGGGATCGCAGAGATCAGGAGGACCGCGACCGCCGGGACCGGGAAGACCGCGACCGGCGCAACCGCTGAGAACAGCAAAGGCGCCCCGGACATCGTCCGGGGCGCCTTTGTCCTGTTGCAGCAAGTTGCAGTCGATTCGCCCGGCGGGCTGTTGCGACCCTTGGGCCCCCCGCGTAGCGTCCGGCGAAAGCAAGTAGTCACGACGGCGCCGGCCCGCCTGCGAATGCACTGTCGATCTCCTATGTCATGAAGGAGATGTGATGACGAAGTTTGTTCGCGGCACGACGGCCGCGGTGATGGCGCTCGCGTCGGTGACCGTCGGGTTCGCCGGTGCACTTCCGGCCACGGCCGGGGCAACAGTGGACGTGGAACCTTCGGTGAACGTCTCGAGGGTGCCCAGCAGGACCCAGGCAGATTCGCGGCAGCTGATCCGGAACCGGGCGACGCTGCGTTGCCTGACCACCAACAGTGCGGGATCGACCACCACCGTGAGCCCGTGCAACACGGGCAACGGGTACCAGGTGTGGTACACGACCCCGACCACTCCGATGCGGATCCGCAACCAGGCGACGGGTCGGTGTCTTTCGTACAGCACTTATGCCGGATCGGGCACGGGTGCGGTCTGGACCGCGCCCTGCGACGGATCGACGTGGCAGTTGTGGAGACAGCACATTGCCGGCTGGCTCAGTACCTGGAACCACAATCCCTATCGGTACCTGGACAGCAACAGCCAAGGCGCTGTCTACACGTTGCCCGGAAACAGCAGCCAGAACCAGTTGTGGCAGCGGCTCTACTTCTGAAAAGCGAGGACGGATTCTCCAACCGGGGCAGGAGAATCCGTCCTCGTGGTCTCAGACCTTCAGCCAGACCGTTGCGTCGACCGGAAGTTCGCCGTTGGTGAGTGGCTCGCTGGCCAGCAGGACCTCGCCTGCGGGGAGGGCGACCGGCGCCGCGCCCAGGTTGACCACGCAGCGGAAGCCCGGGTCGCGGGTGAAGGAGAGGACGCCCGCGGGGGCGTCGTCGTCCCAGGTGAGGCGGCCTTCGCCGAGGGATTCCTCCGTACGCCGGATCCGCAGCGCCGCCTTGTACAGCTCGAGGTGGCTGTCCGGATCGCCGGCCTGCGCGGCTGCGGTCAGTGGGGCCCAGTCGGTGGGCTGGGGGAGCCAGGGCTGCTCCGTGCCAGGGCCGAACTCGTACGGCGGCTCGGTGCCGCCCCACGGGATCGGGACGCGGCAGCCGTCGCGGCCGCGGACGGTGTGGCCGGAGCGCTCCCAGGTGGGGTCGTCCAGCGAGGACTCGGGCAGGTCCTCCACCTCGGGCAGGCCGAGCTCGTCGCCCTGGTAGATGTACGCGCCACCGGGCAGCGCCAGTTCGAGCAGGGCCGCGGCGCGGGCCCGGCGCAGGCCGAGGGCCAGGTCGGTCGGGACCTCACCGGCGCCGGCCAGCGCGACCTTCAGGTCGCGGCCGTACCGGGTGCGGTGCCGGATGGTGTCGTGGTTGCTCAGCACCCAGGTCGCCGGGGCGCCGACCGCCCACAGGCTCTCGGTGGTGTAGTCGATGACCTGGCGCAGCTCCTTCGCGTCCCAGGCGCAGCGCAGCACGTCGAAGTTGAACGCCGAGTGCAGCTCGTTCGGCCGCACGTACTTCGCCAGCCGCTCCGCCGGGGACAGCCAGGCCTCGGCGACGAAGACCCGCGGGCCCTGCGGCGTACCGGCGTACTCGTCGGCGATCGCGCGCCAGCGCTGGTGGATGGTGTGCACGCCCGGCTGGTCGTAGAACGGGTTGCCGATGTACTTGTCGTGGGTCGGCTGCCCGTCCTTCAGCGGTACGTCGGGCAGCGACGCGTCCTTGGCCATCGAGTCGGCGACGTCGATCCGGAAGCCGTCGATGCCCCGGTCGAACCAGAACCGCAGGATCGCGTCGAACTCCGCGATCACGTCCGGGTGCTCCCAGTTCCAGTCCGGCTGGGAGATGTCGAACATGTGCAGGTACCACTGGCCGTCCTCGATCTGCTGCCAGGCGCCACCACCGAAGGCCGCCGGCCAGTTCGTCGGCGGCTGCCCGTCGACGCCGTCGCGGAACCAGAACCGCTCGCGCTCCGGAGAACCCTTTCCGGCGGCCAGCGCGGCCTTGAACCACGGGTGCTCCCAGGAGCAGTGGTTCGGCACCAGGTCGATCAGGATCCGGATCCCGAGCGCGTGCGCCTCCGCGATCAGCGCGTCGGCGTCGGCCAGGGTGCCGAACTCGGGGTTGATGTCGCGGTAGTCGGCCACGTCGTACCCGCCGTCGAGCAGCGGTGAGGGGTACCACGGGCTGATCCAGATCGCGTCGATGCCGAGCTCGGCCAGGTACGGCAGCCGGGCCCGGATCCCGTTCACGTCCCCGGTGCCGTCGCCGTCGGCGTCGGCGAACGACCGGGGGTACACCTGGTAGACGACGGCACTACGCCACCAGTCGTCAGCTGGTCTGGTTGATCCTTCAGTCATGCGCACCAGCCTTTCACGCGGGAGCAACCAACCTGTGACAGTCGTCTCAGCGCGCACCCCGGCTGTTGCCACGGGCGCCGGGGTGGCTAGTCTCAGGCCGACGGAACGCGCCCGGCGACCGTGCCTCTCCGCACCGCAGCCTGCCGCGGCCCAACTCGAAAAGGCGAGAGAGGGACCACAGTCGTGGACTTGATGGAGTACCAGGCGAAGACTGTCTTCGCCAAGCACGGTGTACGGACGACGGTGGGTGAAGTCGTCCACACGGCGGAGGAAGCCCGCGCGGCGGCCGAGAAGCTCGGCGGCGGCACGGTGGTCGTGAAGGCGCAGGTGCTGACCGGCGGCCGCGGCAAGGCCGGTGGCGTCAAGATCGCCACCTCGCCCGACGAGGCGGAGGCCCGGGCCCGCGAGATCCTCGGCCTGGACATCAAGGGCCACATCGTCAAGACGCTGAACATCGTTCCGGCGGCCGCGATCGCGGAGGAGTACTACTTCTCCTTCCTGATCGACCGGGCCAACCGCAACTACCTGTGCATCGCGTCGGCGGCCGGCGGCATGGAGATCGAGGAGGTCGCGCACACCAACCCGGACGCGGTGGCCAAGATCTCGATCGACCCGGCGACCGGTGTCGACGACGCCAAGGCCCGCGAGATCGCGACCCAGGCCGGCTACCCGGCCGACGTGATCGACGCGGTCGCGCCGGAGATCGTCAAGCTGTACGAGGTCTTCCTGGCCGAGGACGCGACGCTGGTCGAGGTCAACCCGCTGGTCAAGCTCGAGAACGGCAACGTCGAGGCGCTGGACGGCAAGGTCTCGCTGGACGAGAACGCCGAGTTCCGGCACCCGGAGTTCGCGGAGTACGCCGACGCGTCGGCGGCCGACCCGCTGGAGGCCAAGGCGAAGGCCAAGGGCCTGAACTACGTGAAGCTCGACGGTTCGGTCGGCATCATCGGCAACGGCGCGGGTCTGGTCATGTCGACCCTCGACGTCGTCGCGTACGCCGGTGAGGAGTTCGGCGGCCAGAAGCCGGCCAACTTCCTGGACATCGGTGGCGGCGCGAGCGCCGAGGTGATGGCCAACGGGCTGGAGATCATCATCTCCGACCCGCAGGTGAAGAGCGTGTTCGTGAACGTCTTCGGCGGCATCACCGCCTGCGACGCGGTCGCCAACGGCATCGTGCAGGCCTTCGAGCTGCTGGCCGGCCGCGGCGAGGCGGTCAGCAAGCCGCTGGTCGTCCGCCTGGACGGCAACAACGCCGACGAGGGCCGCCGGATCCTCGACGAGGCCGGCCTGGCCGGTCTGGAGCGGGTCGACACCATGGACGGCGCCGCCAAGCGGGCCGCCGAGCTGGCTGCGAAGTAAGGGATCGCTGAACATGTCTATCTTCCTGACCAAGGACAGCAAGGTCATCGTCCAGGGCATGACCGGCTCCGAGGGCACCAAGCACACCACCCGGATGCTTGCCTCCGGCACCAACATCGTCGGTGGCGTGAACCCGCGCAAGGCCGGTGAGAGCGTCGACTTCGACGGCACCGCGGTGCCGGTCTTCGGGGGCGTCGCGGACGCGATGAAGGAGACCGGCGCGAACGTGTCGGTCGTCTTCGTGCCGCCGAAGTTCACCAAGGACGCCGTGCTGGAGGCCATCGAGGCCGAGATCCCGCTCGTCGTGGTGATCACCGAGGGCGTGCCGGTGCACGACACCGCCGCGTTCTTCGCCGCCGCGCAGGCCTC
Source organism: Kribbella sp. NPDC104740 (assembly GCF_055583505.1). Classification (NCBI taxonomy): domain Bacteria; kingdom Bacillati; phylum Actinomycetota; class Actinomycetes; order Propionibacteriales; family Kribbellaceae; genus Kribbella; species Kribbella sp. NPDC104740. The sequence goes on from NZ_JBVJNV010000001.1 coordinate 950,304, forward strand.
GGGCAAGACCCGGATCATCGGGCCGAACTGCCCCGGCATCATCACCCCCGGCGTCTCCAACGCGGGCATCATCCCGGCCACCATCGCGGGCGCCGGCCGGATCGGTCTGGTGTCGAAGTCGGGCACGCTGACCTACCAGATGATGTACGAGCTCAGCGAGTTCGGCTTCTCGACCGCGATCGGCATCGGCGGCGACCCGATCGTGGGCACCACCCACATCGACGCGCTGCAGGCGTTCCAGGACGACCCGGAGACCGACGCGATCGTGATGATCGGCGAGATCGGCGGCGACGCCGAGGAGCGGGCGGCGGCGTTCATCAAGGAGAACGTCACCAAGCCGGTGGTCGGCTACGTCGCGGGCTTCACCGCGCCGGAGGGCAAGACGATGGGCCACGCGGGCGCGATCGTGTCCGGTTCGTCCGGTACGGCGGCCGCGAAGAAGGACGCGCTCGAGGCGGTCGGGGTCAAGGTCGGCAAGACGCCGTCGGAGACCGCGAACCTGATGCGCGAGATCATGCGGAACCTCTGAACGACAGCCTGACAACGGGCCGCAACCCTGCCGGGTTGCGGCCCGTTTCTACTTGAAGGTCGCCGACCGGTCCGCGGCCCGGGACAGGATCTCGGTGAACGCGGTGTCGGTGATGTCCAGGTTCTTCAGCACCGGGTAGAGCAGGTAGACCGCGCGGTCGCCGGAGCCGGCGATCCCGATCCGGAACGTGAAGACCTTGCCGCCGCCGGTGTCGTAGGTCGCCTTCCAGGCCTCGCCCTTGGTCGCGGCCAGGCTGATCGACCCGGTCGACTTCACCGTCGCGGTCGACGTCGACTTGGCGCAGCCGTCGACGTTCTTGCGGATCTGGGCGACGAAGGCCGCCGCGGCGGCCGGCGTCGCGAACCGGGCGACGGTGGCGTCCAGCCCGAACTCGGTCGGTACCTGCGCCTCCGGTACGACGTACGTCTGCGTCTTGTACTTGGTCGCCTTGGCCTTCTTCAGGTCGATCTTCTCGCACAGCGTCCCGGAGCGGACCTCGCCGTCGACGCTCACCCACGGCTTGTCGACGCTGGACAGCACCGGCAGGTCGATCGGCGCCATGAACCCGGCGCTCTCCTGGGTCGGCAGCAGCCCGGTCTTGGCCTGCAGGCTGCCCGAGCCGCAGTCGGCGCCGGTCTCGGTGCAGATCCGCTTCAGCCCGGCGCCCGCGGTCGCCAGTACGCCGTCCGGCTTGGGCGGCGTGGAGCCGGTGGAGTCGTGCTCGAAGACCATCGTGGCCTGACCGGCGGTGGTCACGCTGATCGTGCGGTACTTGTTCGACTTGCTGCCGGTGGGCTGGCCGAAGACGGCGATCACGCCGCGCTCACCGAGGCCCTCGGTGGTGTAGCTGGAGACCAGGCGGACCTGCGGAGAGTTGCACTGGCTCAGCCAGCCGGTGATCGTGCTGTACGCCTTGCCGGCCGCGGTGGTGTCGTTGGAGACCTCGACGTACTGGACCGCGGTGTCCTTGGTGGCGGCGTTCTTGAAGGTGCGGACCCAGGTCCGGACGCCGGCCGGGTCGGCGAAGCGCTGCGCCTGGCAGACGAACGACTTGTCCGGCGCGCTGCTGCCGTCCTCGGTGGCCGCGATCGCCCAGCTGCCGGAGACCGTCAGCGGCTTGGCCGCGGGGCCGTCGATCAGGACCTTGGCGTCGGACAGCGCGTTCTCGCCGCCCTTGTTCGCGTCGGGGCTGCTGGACTTGGAGCCGCCCGGGGAGTCGTCACCGCCGAAGGCGTTCACCGCGGCGAACCCGCCACCGCCGATCAGGACCACGGCCGCCGCACCGGCGCCGATCAGCTGGTTCCGGCGTCGGGACTGCTGGCGCCGCGCCTCACGCGCCGCGGCACGACCGCCGCCGCGGGGCGCACGGTGGGAACCGGACAATGACTCCAGACCTCCTTGCTGAATCCACCCCTGGTCCACGCCGAATGTACCCGGTACCAGGCAAGCAGCCACGCCGAGGTCAACTCGCGCGAAGTCTTCCACATCCGGCGTGTCAGAACGAGCTGCGTCCGGGGGAGGGGGACGATGGGAGGAGATGAGCGAGCGTAGCGAGCGAACAACAAGCAGAGCCGACCTGTCGATCATGCCGAAGCCGAGCGGTAGCGAGGCGTAGGCATGAGCGACATGCTGAGCCGTCCGGGCGCCCGTGACGGCGGATCCCACCAGGCGCCCGGGCCCGCCCAGCCCGCGCCGACTGTCCCGCCCAGGCCGGTGGTGGTTGCTGCTGTCGTGGGAGCGGGTGCCTGTCTGCTCGCTGGGCTGCTGGCGTGTGCTGCCGTCGCGGTGGTCGGCTGGCTGGCCGCTACCTTCGGCGGCGCCTCCGGTGCTGTCCGGGCGGGCGCGTCGGTCTGGCTGCTCGCGCACAAGGCCGGCGTCGGCCTGAACGGCGCAACGATCTCGGTCGCGCCGCTGGGCCTGACCGCGTTCGTCGCCTGGTGCCTGTACCGCGGTGGCCGGTTCACCGCGCGGATCAGCGCCGCCGACCGGACGAAGGACCTGGTCACCGCGGCCGGCGCGTTCGCGGCGACGTACGGGCTGGGTGCGCTGATCATCGCGCTGCTGACCTCCGAGGGCGCGCTGAAGATCTCGCCGCTGTCGGCGTTCCTCGGCGCCGCCTCGCTGGCGCTGGTCGCGGGCACCGCCGGGATTCTGGTCGAGTCCGGTGCTGCTGCCGACATCGCCGACGCGACCCCGACCGGCCTGCGCGACGCCGTACCGGCCGCCGCGGCCGCCGTCCTGACCGTGCTCGGCTTCGCCTCCCTCCTGTACGCCGTACTGCTGGCGGTCCGCTTCTCCCGCGTGACCGCGATGCTCGACCTGCTCGACACCGGCGTCGTCGGCTCGGTGGTGCTGTTCGCGATCTGCCTCGGCCTGCTGCCGAACGTGGTGCTCTACTTCGTCGGCTTCCTGGCTGGCCCGGGCTTCCAGCTCGGGGTCGGTACGTCGATCGCGCCGACCGGGGTCGACGTCGGCAACCTGCCCGCGCTGCCGCTGCTGGCCGCCGTACCGGGTGACGGCGGTACGCCGACGTACTTCCTGGTGCTCACCGCGGTCGTCCCGCTGGTCGCCGGAGCCGTCGCCGGGCTCGTGGTCGGACGGCGCGGGCTGGCCGCGCCGGAGTCGTTCGCGCTCGGTTGGGACGCGTTCGCGCTGCGTGGCGCGATGTCGGCGCTGCTGGCCGCCGTGGGACTGCTGGTCCTGATGCTGCTGGCCGGCGGATCGGCCGGACCGGGCCGGATGGCCGACTTCGGCGTCGGCAGCGCGCTCCCGGCCGCCGGGCTGCTCGGGGCGGGGATGGCGATCGGTGCCGCGGTCGCGGCGGGCGCACTGAAAATCAGGAAAAGCTCTTGAGATAGGGTCCGGGCTGTGGAATTCGCACGGCTCGTGGTGCTCGTCTCCGGCTCCGGCTCCAACCTGCAGGCCCTGCTCGACGCCTGCGCGGACCCGGCGTACGGCGCGCAGGTGGTCGCCGTCGGCGCGGACCGGGACGGGATCGCCGGCCTCGACAAGGCCGCCGCGGCCGGGGTGCCGACGTTCGTGCACAAGGTCAAGGACCACGCCGAGCGGGCCGACTGGGACCGGGCGCTGACCGCGTCGGTCGCGCGGTACCAGCCGGACCTGGTCGTCTCGGCCGGGTTCCTGAAGCTGGTCGGTGACGACTTCCTGGCCGCCTTCGGCGACCGCTACGTGAACACCCACAACGCGCTGCTGCCGGCCTTCCCCGGCATCCACGGCCCTCGCGACGCGCTCGCGTACGGCGTGAAGGTGGCCGGCGCGACCCTGTTCTTCGTCGACGGCGGCGTCGACACCGGGCCGATCATCGGCCAGGTCGTCGTACCGGTCGAGGACGACGACACCGAAGACACCCTGACCGAACGGATCAAGGAGGTCGAACGCCGCCAGCTGGTGGAGTGGGTCGGCCGGCTGGTCCGTCAGGGCTGGACCATCACCGGACGAAAGGTTCGACTGAAGTGAGTGCCGACCGCAGGCCGATCCGCCGGGCGCTGATCAGCGTCTACGACAAGACCGGTCTGGAGGAGCTCGCGAAGGCGCTGTCCGAGGCGGGCGTCCAGATCGTGTCCACCGGTTCCACGGCGGCGCGGATCGCCGCGGCCGGCGTACCGGTGACGAAGGTCGAGGAGCTGACCGGCTTCCCCGAGTGCCTGGACGGGCGGGTCAAGACCCTGCACCCGAAGGTGCACGCCGGGCTGCTGGCCGACGTCCGCAAGGCCGACCACGTCGAGCAGCTGGCCGAGATGCGGGTCGAGCCGTTCGACCTCCTGGTCAGCAACCTGTACCCGTTCACCGAGACGGTCGCCTCCGGGGCCTCCACCGAGGAGTGCGTCGAGCAGATCGACATCGGCGGGCCGTCGATGGTCCGCGGCGCGGCGAAGAACCACGCGAACGTCGCCGTGGTCACGTCTCCGGCGCAGTACGACCAGGTCTACACCGTGCTCGACGAGGGCGGTTTCTCGCTCGCCGAGCGGCAGAAGCTCGCGGTCGCGGCCTTCGTGCACACCGCCGAGTACGACGTCGCCGTCGCGTCCTGGATGGGCAGCGTGCTCACCGACACCAGCGACGGCTCGAACTTCCCGGCCTGGGTCGGGGCGGCCTGGGACAAGAAGTCCGTGCTGCGCTACGGCGAGAACCCGCACCAGCCGGCCGCGCTGTACCTGAACGGCCGCGGCGGCCTGGCCGGCGCCGAGCAGCTGCACGGCAAGGAGATGTCGTACAACAACTACGTCGACGCGGACGCCGCGCGGCGCACGGCGTACGACTTCGCCGAGCCGGCGGTGGCGATCATCAAGCACGCCAACCCGTGCGGGATCGCGGTCGGCGCCGACATCGCCGAGGCGCACCGGCGCGCGCACGAGTGCGACCCGGTCTCGGCGTACGGCGGGGTGATCGCGACCAACGCTCCGGTGACGGTCGAGATGGCCAAGCAGGTCGCGGAGATCTTCACCGAGGTGCTGGTCGCGCCGGCCTACGAGGACGGCGCGGTCGAGATCCTGCAGGGCAAGAAGAACATCCGGCTGCTCGTCGCGCCGGCGGTCTCGGCCGCCGAGCAGGTCGAGATGCGCGCGATCAGCGGCGGCCTGCTGCTGCAGCACACCGACCGCTTCCAGGCCGAGGGCGACGACCCGAACGCCTGGACCCTGGCCGCCGGCGAGCCCGCCTCCCCGGAGGTCCTGGCCGACCTCGCCTTCGCCTGGAAGGCCTGCCGCGCGGTGAAGTCGAACGCGATCCTGCTGGCCTCCCAGGGCGCCTCGGTCGGCGTCGGCATGGGCCAGGTCAACCGCGTCGACTCCTGCCGCCTGGCCGTCTCCCGCGCCGGCGAACGCGCCACCGGCTCGGTCGCCGCCTCCGACGCCTTCTTCCCCTTCCCCGACGGCCTCGAGGTCCTCCTCGAAGCCGGCGTCACCGCCGTCGTCCAGCCCGGCGGCTCCATCCGCGACGAAGCCGCCATCGAGGCCGCCACCAAGGCCGGCGTCACGATGTACTTCACGGGGACGCGACACTTCTTCCACTGAGCTGACTCCGAGGAGGCGGCCGCGCTGGTTGCGGTCGCCTTCTTTGCGGTTGGGGTTTGCCACGTGGCAAATGATGGAAACACAGGGGTATGGCGGATCTTGCGGCGGTGCTGGTGGGTGGGGGCCGGGTCGAGTTTCGGGAGGTGGAGCGGCCGGTGGCAGGGCCGGGGGAGTTGGTGGTGCGGTGCCGGGCGAATGCGATCTGTGGGAGTGATCGGGGGGCGTTCGCGGGTGGGGTGGAGGTGGTGCAGGGGCATGAGGCTGCGGGGGAGGTGGTTGCTGTTGGGGAGGGGACGAGTACGGCTGTCGGGACTCATGGGGTGGTCTATCTGATGGTGTTCTGTGGGGAGTGCCGGAGTTGCCGGGCGGGGGCTACGAACGTTTGTCTCGACAAGCGTGGGGACATGGGGTTCAACCGGGCGGGTGGGTTGGGGCCTTACGCGGTGGTCGAGGAGCGGGTGTTCTTTCCGGTGGACGAGCGGGTTCCGTTCGCCACCGCGACGGCCTTGCTGGATGTGATGGGGACGAGTGGGCACGCGCTGGATCGGGCGTTGGCGGTGCGGCCGGAGATCGAGGATCTGTACGTCGCCGGCGTGGGGCCGGTCGGGCTCGGGGTGTTGTTGATGGCGAAGCTGCGGTTCGGGGCTGATTTTCCGGTGTACGTGAGTGATCCGTCGCAGTGGCGGCTCGACTTCGCGGCGGGGATGGGTGGTACGCCGGTGCAGGAGCCGCCGCTGGTCGACGCCGCGGTGGATGCGAGTGGGCGGACGGAGGCGCGGCAGACCGCCGTACGGCGGCTGGGGCGGCGTGGGGTGCTGGTGTGCGTGGGGCACGGGCAGGGGCTGGAGCTCGATGTGTCGCGCGATCTGGTGTCGAACGAGGCCGCGGTGATCGGGAGCGAGTACTTCCCGTACGGCGATTTCGCGCGGAATCATCAACTGCTGCTGGAGAATATCGAGGCGGTCAGCCAGTTGATCACGCACGAGTTCGATCTCGCGGAGACGCAAGCGGCGTTTGAGACGTTCCTGGGTGGCGAGACCGGGAAGGTCGTGGTGACCCAAGATGCCTGACACCAGAGTCGCGGTGGTCGGGGCCGGCGGGTGGGGGCGGCAGCACGCGCGGGCGTTCGCGCAGCATCCGGAGGCCGAGCTGGTCGGGATCTGGTCGCGCGATCTCGGCAAGGCTGAGCGGCGGGCCGCCGAGTGGCACACCACCGGCTACGACGATCTCGACCGGATGATCGATGCCGAACGCCCCGATCTCGTCTCGGTCTGCCTGCCGAACACCGACCACTTCGCGCTCACCGAGCGCCTGCTGAAGCGAAGAATCCCTTTACTGGTGGAGAAACCGCTCGTCTTCGACCTCGAAGAGGCCCACACGCTCGTCGCCGAAGCCGGTGACACCTTCTTCGCGATCAACTTCAACCACCGGTACGCCGTACCGGTGCAACGCGCGCACGAAGCGATCCGGTCCGGCCGTCTCGGCGTACTCGACTTCCTCACCTGGCGCTTCGGCGGCGAGGGCAGCAGCGCGCATCACCCGTACGCGAACCTGATCGAGACCCAGTGCCACGGCATCGACATGCTCGAGCATCTCGGCGGCCCGATCGAGGCGGTCTCGGCGGAGCTGCACGGCAGCACCGTCGCTGCCACGCTGCGGTTCGCGAGCGGCGCGGTCGGGTCGCTCGTCGGCAGCTACGACTCGTCGTACGCCTACTCGGGCACGCATCACCTGGAGGTCAACGGCCGCGCCGGGCGCGTGCTCGTCGAGGACACCGTCAAGCGCTACACGTTCTCCGCGGCCGGCAACGAGACCCGCGAGGTCTGGGAGGCGGGCTACTTCGACGACCGCGGCCGGTCCTTCGAGCAGACCTTCGACCGGCACCTCGACGCCCTGCTCGCCGCGCTGCGCGCCGGGGAGCAGCCGCCGGTCCCGGCGACGGCGGGGCTGCGGGCGCTGGAGGTCTGTGCTGCGATCATCGAGGCGTCCGGGAGTGGTCGGCGTACGCAGGTGTGAGGGAGCGCGGGTGGTGGTGCGGCAGAGCGACGTGGCCCGGTACGCCGGGGTGTCGGCGCGGACCGTGTCGAACGTCGTCAACGGGTACGTGCACGTCTCCCCGGAGGTCCGGGCGAAGGTGCAGGCGGCGATCGACGCGCTCGGGTACCAGCGCAGCGCGGCCGCGCGCGGGCTGCGGCTCGGGCGGACCGGGCTGATCGCGCTCGGTGTACCGAGTCTGCGGGAGCGGTACTTCGCGGACCTGGCCGAGGCGGTCGTGCAGGAGGCGGAGCGGCACGAGCTGACCGTGATGGTCGAGGTGACCGGCGGCCGGCGGGAGCGCGAGCGGCTGGTGCTCGGGGGTGGGCGGAGCAGCCTGACCGACGGCGCGCTGCTGAGTGCGGTCGAGTTGACGGCGGCGGATGCGCGGCTGGCGGCCGGTACGGCGTACCCGCTGGTGCTGATCGGCGATCGGCGGCTGGACGGGCCGTTCGATCAGGTGGCGATCCCGAACGTCGAGGGGGCGCGGGCGGCGACCGCGCATTTGGTTGCTTTGGGCAAGCAAAGGGTGGCGCTGCTGGGGGATGCGGGAGCGAACAAGTCGGGGCGGCTGCGGCGCGAGGGTTTCCGCGAGGCGCTGGCCGAGGCGGGGCTGGAAGCGCAGGAGGAGTTGGCGATCCCGTGGACCCGGGAGGCCGGCCGCGCGGCGGTGGACAAGCTGAGGAGAGCTGACGCGGTCTTCGCGCTGAACGACTCGCTGGCGCTCGGCGTACTGGCCGGCTGCGCCGAGCTCGGGATCGACGTACCAGGTGAGCTGGCCGTCGTCGGCTTCGACGACGTGGAGGAAGCGCGGTACAGCACCCCGCCGCTCACCAGCGTCGCCCCCTCGGTCGGCCAGATCGCCCGCCGCGGCGTCGAGCTGCTCGCCCAGCGGCTGGCCGATCCCACCCGGACGCCGGAGCACGTCACCACCGACTTTCGGCTGGTGGTCCGGGGCTCGACCGACTAACCCAAGGGTGTGGGGAAAGAAAGCGCTCTCCCCGCTGGCGAGGATGTGCCAAAGTGACTTCGGCAGTGACATTGCCTAACTCACCGCCGGGACCTAGGGTGAGCCGCATCTGTCCCTTAGTGACCGCCCGGGTGGGGAGATCAATGTCAGTGAAACGTCGGAGTCTGGTGCTGCTGACGGCTGTGGCCGTCGTGGCGCCGGTGGGTTTGACCGCGGTGCCGGCCGAAGCGCACGGCAGCGGCAAACGAGTGGTCGGGTACTACACCCAGTGGAGCGGCTACGACCGCAACGTCCTGGTGAAGGACCTGGTGAAGAGCGGCGCGGCCGCCAAGCTGACGCACCTGAACTACGCGTTCGGGTTCCTGGACGAGCAGGGCAAGTGCATCAGCAGTGACGCGTGGGCCGACTACCAGCGGCCGTTCACCGCCGAGCAGAGCGTCAACGGCAAGGCCGACGTGGCCGGTCAGCCGCTGGCTGGGAACCTGAACCAGCTCAAGCAGCTGAAGCAGAAGTACCCGAGGCTGCGGATCAGCATCTCGCTCGGTGGCTGGACCGGATCGAAGTACTTCTCGGACGCCGCGCTGCCGGCGAACCGCGCCGCGAGCGTGAAGTCCTGCGTCGACATGTGGATCAAGGGCAACCTTCCGGGCCTGCCGGCCGGCGCCGCGAAGGGCGTCTTCGACGGCATCGACCTGGACTGGGAGTGGCCGGGCAGCGAAGGCAACCCGGGCAACATCATCCGGCCCGAGGACAAGCAGAACTTCACCGGTCTGGTGCACGAGTACCGCAAGCAGCTGGACCGGCAGTCCTGGCCGTTCAAGGGCCGCTACACGCTGTCGGCGTTCCTGCCGGCCGCACCGGCCCAGGTGGACAACGGGTTCGAGGTCAAGAAGATCTTCAAGGACCTGACCTTCGGCACCACCCAGGGCTACGACTACCACGGCAGCTGGGACCCGATCACCAACCAGCAGTCGGCGATCGACGGCCCGAAGGGTGACCCGTCGACGGCGGAGTTCAGCTCGCAGGTGACGATCGACGCGTACCTGACCCGCGGTGCGCCGCGCAGCAAGCTGGTGATGGGCGTCCCGTTCTACAGCCGCGGCTGGACCGGCGTGACGAACCAGAACAACGGCCTGTTCCAGCCCGCGACCGGGCCGGCGCCGGCGACGTACGAGGCCGGTAACGAGGACTACCGGGTGCTGAAGACGAAGCTGTCGCAGTTCACCGTGCACCGCGACGAGAAGGCCGGCTTCGCCTGGCTGTTCGACGGGACGACGTTCTGGACCTGGGACGACCCGACCGAGATCAAGCGCAAGGCCCGCTACATCGACAAGCGCGGCCTGGGCGGCGCGATGATCTGGTCGCTGGACGGCGACACCGCCGACGGCGAGCTGATCTCCGCGCTGCACCGCAACCTGCACTGAGAAATCCCCGCGCGGCACCCTGGGCCGATCGCCTAGGGTGCCGCCGTGGACAACCTCGCGACCCGCTTCGGCGCGCAGACCGCCGAGCAGGTGCACATCGGCTTCTCCGGCGCGACCGTCGTCCGCCTCGAGCGCGGGACGGAAACCCTGTACTACAAGGCCGGCCCGGAGGCCGCCGCCGAGGCCGACCGCGTCGCCTGGCTGAGCGCCACGGGCTTCAGCTGCCCACGCCTTCTCGACCGCGGCGACGACTGGATGCTCACCTCCGCGCTCCCCGGCCGCGACGCCTCGCAGCCATGGCCGGCTGCCGAGCGTCCCGTCGTACTGGCCGCGGTCATTGATTGCCTGAAGCAACTTCACGAGCTGACCGACTGCCCGTTCACCTCACCCTTCCCCGGAACGCCGACCGTGGTCACCCACGGCGACTACTGCCTGCCCAACGTCCTGATCGACCCGGAGACGTTGCGCTGCACCGGCGTCCTGGACCTGAGCCGGCTCGGTCTCGGCGATCCGTACGTCGACGTCGCGGTGATGACACAGAGCCTGTCCGGCGGCCTCAACCCCCAGTACGGCGGACCGCCGACCGCGCGCGCGTTCGCGACGGTGTACGGCGCCGATCCGGACGACGAGCGGATCCCGCGCTACATCGCGGCCGACAACTTCTAGAGCGCCCGCAGCAACGCCATGACCTGCGGCCAGGAGTCGGCCTGGGCGGCAGCGTTGAGCGGGCGGGTGCCGCCCAGGTATGCCGTGTGCTTCGCCGCGGGCTCGTAGAACTGCGTGCCCTGCGGGACGTACGGGTAGGTGCCGACGTTGTGCCCGGCGCCGGGGTAGATCAACGCCTTGTGGGGATGGCGATTGTGGGCTGCGTCGAGCTCGGTGGTGATCAGCTGGGCGGCCGGAGCCGACTGCCAGACGCCGTCCGCCGTACCGGCCACGGCGAGCACCGGGCCGCTGACGCGGTCGACCGGGATCAGGTCCTCGGCGAGCGGCGTCCCGTGCAGCGTCCAGGACTTGGAGAGGTAGTCGGGGAAGCCCGGCGCGACCTTCGAGGTCGGGCCGTAGAGCACAGCGCCGTGGATCAGCGCGGGGAAGTCCTGCGCCATCAGCAGCGACGCCTCGGCGCCGCGCGAGACACCGAGCGCGATCACCCGCGTGGGATCGACGGAAGGCTGGGCGGCGAGCAGCTTCGCCGCGGTCTCGAAGTACTCCAGCGGGATCTGCTTCAGCGTCTTCGGCAGCCCAGGCTCCCCGAAGTACGCGACGGTCAGCGACGGATACCCGTACGCCGCCAGCAGCGCGGCCGTCAGCGTCAGACTCATCCCGCCCTCGGACCCGCCGAGCAGCAGCACGCCCGGATGCCGCTGACCGTCAGGCTTCGGCAGGAACACCCGCCCGACCGCCTTGTCGTGCGCCAGTGTCAGCGTTCGGTTGGTCTCCCCGTCGCTCAAGAATCGCCGCGTCTGTGTCGCCGTCGCGAGCGTCTTCCCGTCCTCGTCCCGCACGCTGAACCGCACGACCGACCGAGGCGCCCCGTCGGACAACTCAGGCAGGTAGTACTGCTGCTCAGGATCCCCGTCCGGTGAGTTCATCGCCCAGAACAGGCCCATCCCGTCGACCCCTGTGTAGCTCCCGCCGGTCGGTGCGGCCCGGTCGAGGTCGACGACCCCGTGCTCGTCGGCCTTGTACGTCGCCGCAGCCTTCCAGACCTTGCCTGTGGAGTCGGCGGTCTCCGCCGCGATCTCCACCGCGTCGCCGCTCCCCAGCCCGGTCACCTTCACGTGCGTCGCAGCGTCTGCGAGCGCCGTCGGCTCCACCTCGACCCGTACGTCGGCAGGCGAGGAACACCCAGCGACCAGCAGCACCAGAACCAAGAGCACCCGACGCATCCGCACCACCCCACCAACCGGTCTACACCGGCGGTGGGGTCATCGGCGCGGGGTCAGTTCGACTCGCGCAGCTCGGTCGGGGCGCCGTGCACGGCGGGGATGGTGCCGAGCTTGCCGGCCTGGAAGTCCTCGAAGGCCTGGACGACCTCGTCGCGGGTGTTCATCACGAACGGGCCGGCCATCGCGACCGGCTCGCGGATCGGGCGGCCGCCGAGGACCAGGACGTCGAGGTTCGGCTCGGCCAGCGGCTGGGAGGTCGCGGCCTGGGTACGGATCGTGTCGCCGGGGCCGAACAGCGCGAGCTGGCCCTTGCGGAACGGGCGCCGCTCGGCGCCGACCGTGCCCTGGCCGGCCAGCACGTACACGAGCGCGTTGTAGTCCGGCTGCCAGGGCAGCACCATCTCCGCACCCGGGCTCACCGAGGCGTGCACGAGCGTGATCGGCGTGTGAGTCGAGCCGGGGCCGTCGTGCCCGTCGACCGAGCCGGCGATGACGCGGATCAGCGCGCCGCCGTCCGGCGTGGACAGCAGGGCCGAGTCGCCGCCGCGGATGTCCTGGTAGCGCGGCGGGGCCCACTTCTGCGCCCGCGGCAGGTTCACCCAGAGCTGGATGCCGTGGAACAGGCCGCCGCTGGTCACCAGGTGCTCCGGCGGCGTCTCGATGTGCAGCAGGCCGCTGCCGGCGGTCATCCACTGGGTGTCGCCGTTGGTGATCACACCGCCGTTGCCCTGGGAGTCCTGGTGCTCCATGATCCCGTCGAGCATGTAGGTGACGGTCTCGAAGCCGCGGTGCGGGTGCCACGGCGTGCCCTTCGGCTCGCCCGGCGCGTACTCGACCTCGCCCATCTGGTCCATGTGGATGAACGGGTCCAGGTCGCGCAGGTCCACCCCGGCGAAGGCCCGGCGGACCGGGAAACCCTCGCCCTCGTACCCGCTCGGCGCCGACGTCACCGACCGGACCGCGCGCTCGCGGGACACGGCCGGGTCGGGCTGGTGGACGCGGGGCAGCACGGTGATGTCGCTGACGGTGACGGCAGGCATGGAGGTCTCCTCGCTGAGCAGGTAGTTCAAGAATAAACTATCCGTCCCAACGGCGGCAAGACCGGGAAAGATTCCCTACAGGTACTGCCCCACCGGCGGCGTGCTCCGCTGCCGCCAGCTCGGCGGCACGTCACCGGGCAGCAGTTCGGCCAGCTCCTCCGGACCTGGTCCGTCGAGCTCGGCGATCCGCGTCGCCTGCCGCGCGACCGTCGCCTCGAACACGCTGCGCGCCTCCCGCCCGTTGCCGAAGCCGTACTCGCCCCGCAGCGGTCCGAGCAGCCGCCCGACCCGCTCCGGTACGCCGTCGCCGAGCGTGAACCCGGCGTCCTCGGCGAGCCCGCGGAAGATCCCGGTCAGCTCGCCGACCGAGTAGTCGGCGAACCGCAGCGTGACCGGGAAGCGCGACCGCAGCCCGCTGTTCGAGTCCAGCAGCCGCTTCATCTCCTTCGCGTAGCCGGCGATCACCACGACCAGCTCGTCGCGGTGCAGCTCGATCTGCTGCACCAGCGTCGCGATCGCCTCCGCGCTGTACGCCGTGTTGTCGGCGAGCGCGTACGCCTCGTCGATGAACAGCACGCCGCCGATCGCGCTCTCGACGGCCCGGCGGACCTTCGGCCCGGTCTGGCCGACGTACTCCGCGATCAGGTCGGTCCGGGTCACCTCGACGAGCTGACCGCTGCCGAGCAGGCCCAGGTCGCGATAGATCTCGGCGATCAGCCGCGCGACCGTCGTCTTGCCGGTGCCCGGGTTGCCGAGGAAGACCAGGTGCCGGGACTGCTCGACGGGCTGGATCCCGGCCTTGGCGCGGAGGACCTCGGCGGCCGCCTCGGCGGTCAGTCGCCGTACTGCGTCCTTGACCTCGGCCAGGCCGACCATCCGCTCGAGCTGCTCGTGCGCGGAGCGGCGCTGCTCCGGAGCCGGACCGCCGATGCCCTCGGCCGCCAGCAGCGGCAGGTCGTCGGCGATCAGCTCGCGGACCTGCTCCGGTGACGGATCGGCCAGCGCCGCGATCCGCACCGCCTGCCGGACCGAGATCTGCTCCAGCAGCGACCGGGCCGCCCGCGCGTTCCCGAAACCAATTGCCCTGGGCAACCGTTTGAGCAGCAGCGGCACCCGGTCGGCGACGTCGCCGGCCAGCACGTACCCCGCCGTACCGGCCAGGGTCCGGAACAGCGTGAGCAGCTCGGCGTCGGTGTAGTCGGGGAAGGTCAGCACCCGCCCGACCCGCGAGCGCAGCCCCGGATGGCTGTCCAGCAGCTCGTCGACCGCGTCCGGGGAGGTCGCGAGCACGACCACCAGGTCGTCGCGCTGCTCGTCCATCGCCTGCACCAGCGCCGACAGCACGTCCGGATGCTTGCTCAGCCGGTGCGCCTCGTCGACGTACAGCAGACCGCCGACCGCGCGAGCGACAGCGCTCTGCACCCTCACCGGCGTCGGAACGACCCCGCCCGTCGTGAGATCCGACCGGCCGACGCTCACCACATGCCCGGAGGTCAGCCGCCCGTACTGCCGGTACGCCGTCGCGAGGTGCCGCGCGACGGTCGACTTCCCGGTCCCCGGCCGCCCGACGAACAGCAGCGGCCGCGTCCGCCGGGTGATCGTCATCCCCGCCCCGGCGCGCAGCCCGGCGACCTTCGCCTCGGCGACCAGCTCGCCGATCTGCTGCTTGACCGCGGTCAGCCCGACCATCCCCGCGAGCTCGCCCATCGGGTCGGAGCCGGCCGGCGCGACGGTGTGCTGGCGGGCCGCCGAGCGCAGGTCGTACAGCGTCCGGAGGTTGCGCAGGTACCGCCGCGGCAGGTTGAGGTGGTCCGACGCGACCGGCCAGCCCGGCAGCCCGGCGAGACAGCCGCCGACCTGGTACATCGCGCCCAGCCAGCGTCGAGTCGCGTGCGCGGCGCCGGCCACGCAGGCGCGGGCCATCCAGCCTTCCTGGCGACGGAGCCACGCCTCCTGGTCGTGATCCTTGGCCAGCTCGTCGAAGTGCTCCTGCACCTCCGCCGTACTCACTCCGGCGAACAGCAGCCCGGCCGGTACGTCGATCCGCCCCACCTGATGCAGCAGTTCGGCCAGGTGCAGCTCGAACGACTGCTCCCGCTCCGGAGTGACCGCCGAGACCTCGGCGTACGCCGTGCGCAGCCGCGTCATCCCCCAGATCAGCAGCTCGAGCGGGTTGTCCGACTGCTCAGGCAGTACGGCGAACGCCTCGTCGCCCGCGCACAGTTCGGTGCGCCACAGCTCCTTCAGCTCGTCGTACGGGAGCTCGCGGTGGGCGCGGAGCAGGTCGGGGTCCTCGGCGACGCGGTCGAACAGGCCGGCCAGGAACGTCCGTCGCGGCTCGAAGGGCTCGACGCCGCGGTACAGGTCGAGGCTCTGGCGGCAGAACTCGACCAGCCGCTCGCGGAGCTCGGGAGCTGCGCCCAGCTTGGCGAACCAGCTCCCCGGCAGCTCGGTCCGGCTCTTGGTCAGCCAGCCGTCGAACTTGAACGGCGTGGTGGGTTCGGTGCGGAACTCCTCCATCAGCAGCGACAGCTGGTTCGCGCCGGGGCCGCTGGCGATGCTGAGCGGTGCGTAGAGCAGGGCGTTGAGGTCGTGGAACGTTGCCGCCAGCACCGGTGCGTCCTCGCGCAGGTACGAGCGGGCGAGCTTGCCGGTGAGCGTGAAGCGCTCGAAGGCCGGGTCGCGGACCAGGGCGGTCGCCCGCGCCCGGGTGTCCTCCAGCCAGCCGTCCGGGAACGGCCAGGGCGCGTCCGGCCCGAACAGATGCAGGTACGGACGGTCGTCGCTGAGCAGGATCCGCAGGTCCTCGGGCAGGTCGGCCATGGCCCGAGACTAGGGCGTGGCCGGGTCGGCCACGCCCTGCTCGATCAGGCTCCCGCCGTACCGGTCGCGCCGCAGTCGACCCACGGCGCGCCCGGCCTCGTCAGGCTTCGACGAGCTCCTTGTCCTTCGGCTCGTCGACGCGCAGCGACTCGCCCTCGATGTCGACCTTCGGGGTGATCCGGTCCAGCCACTTCGGGAACCACCAGGCCCGGTCGCCGAGCAGCGACAGCACCGCCGGGACGATCGTCATCCGGACCACGAACGCGTCGATCAGCACGCCGACGGTCAGCCCGAAGCCGATCGTCTTGATGATCGGGTCGTGCACCAGGATGAAGCCCGCGAACACCGCCGCCATGATCAGCGCGGCCGCGGTCACCACCCGGGCGCCGTGCCCGACGCCGGCGATCGTCGCCTGGGTCGCGTGCTTGCCGTGCACGAACTCCTCCCGGACCCGGGACACGATGAACACCTCGTAGTCCATCGCCAGCCCGAACAGGATGCCCATCATGATGATCGGCAGGAAGCTGACCAGCGGGCCCGGGGAGTCCACCCCGAACAGCGCCGCGCCCCAGCCGAGCTGGAACACCCCGACGGTGATCCCGAACGTCGCGCCGATCGTCAGCAGGAAGCCCAGCGTCGCCTTCAGCGGCACCAGGATCGACCGGAACGCCAGCAGGAGCAGCAGGAACGACAACCCGATCACGACCAGCAGGTACGTCGGCAGCGCGTCGGTCAGCTTCTGCGACACGTCCACCCCGATCGCCGTGTTGCCGGTGATCGAGACGTCCGCGCCGTTCACCGACAGCGGCTTCAGCGAGTCGCGCAGGTCACCGACCAGGTCGGCGGTCTGCTCGCTCGCGGGCCCGCTGGCCGGGATCACGCTGATCAGCCGGGTCGCACCGTCCTGACTGGCCGGGCCGGGCTGGGCCGCGACGATGTCCTCGAAGTTCTTGGTCAGCCCGAGCACCTGACCGACCAGCGCCTCGGACTGCTGCGCGTTCGGCGTCTTCACGACCACCACGAGCGGTCCGTTCGAGCCGGGGCCGAAGGCCGCCGCGGACAGGTCGTACGCGATCCGCTGGTTGGTGTTCTCCGCGGCGGTCGCGCCGTCCGGCATCGCCAGCCGCATGTCCTGCACCGGCAGCGCCAGCGCACCGAGCCCGAGGATGCCCAGGGCAACGATCGGGACGCGGAAGCGGGTCACCAGCCGGGCCCAGCGGAAACCGAAGCCCTCCTTGACCTCGACCGGCTCGGCGGCGTGCGCGCCGTGGTGGCGCAGCTTGCGCGGCAGCACCCGCTTGCCGACGAAGCCGAGCATCGCCGGCAGCAGCGTCAGAGCGACCAGTACGGCGGTCAGCACGGTCGCGGCCGCGGCCAGGCCCATCGCGGTCAGGAACGGTACGCCGACCAGGCTCAGCCCGGCCAGCGCGATCACGACGGTCGCGCCGGCGAACAGCACGGCCGAACCGGCGGTCGCCGTGGCGCGCGCCACCGACTCCTCGGGGTCCATCCCCTCGGCGAGCTGCGACCGGTGCCGCGAGCTGATGAACAGCGCGTAGTCGATCCCGACGGCCAGGCCGAGCATCAGCGCCAGGATCGGGGCGGTCGAGGAGACCTCGGTGAACGCGGTGACCAGGAACAGGCCGGCCATCCCGGCCAGTACGCCGATCAGTGCCGTCAGCAACGTCATGCCCGCGGCGACCAGCGAGCCGAAGGTGATCACCAGGATGACCGCGGCGATCGCGACACCGATCACCTCGGTGCTGCCGATCTCCGGCGGCCCGCCGACCACCGCACCGCCCGGGACAACCCGCAGGTCGCCGGTGCTGAGCGCGTCCAGTCCGTCGTACGCCTTGGTGCTCTCCTCGGAGAGCTGGTCGGCGGACTTCGCGAACTGCACCTGGATCAGCCCGGTGGTCCCGTCCGGGCTGATCGCCCGCGCGGTGTACGGGTCAACGGCGCCGACCACCTCGGGCACCTTCGCGACCTTCGCGACGGTGACCCCGACCGCGGCCTTGACCGCCGGGTCCATCAGCGTCTTGCCCGCCGGGGCCTTCACCACGACGCTCGACGACGCGCCGCTGGCGGCCGGCATGTCCTTGGCCAGCGCGTCGAGCGCGCGCTGCGACTCGGTGCCCGGGATCGAGAACGTGTTCGCGGTCTGGCCGCCCAGGGTCAGCGCGCCGACCCCGAGCAGGACCAGCACCAGCGCCCAGAGCGAGGCGACGAGCCGCCGCCGCTGGTAGGAGAACCGGCCGAGCCGGTACAGGAGATTCGCCATCAGTCAGTACGTCCGTTTCGGATGGTCCGGGCGGGCAGGGGAATCAGGCTCCGGTCGCCGGCGAGGTGGCGCCGAGGGCCGGTTCGCTGGTCGCCGGCGGACGGAGCAGCCGGCGCAGAGCGGTGTTGCACAGCTCGAGCAGCTCCGCGTCGGAGCGCTCTCCCGGGTGCCGGCACTCGCCCAGCAACCCGTTGACGGCGAACTTCGCCACGTCCAGCTCCAGCTGGTCGTGACTCTGGCCGGCCATGATCTCGGTGAGCCGGATGCCCTCGCTGATCAACTCGGCGAACTCGGGCATCCCGTCCATCGTCGGCAGGATGTCGGACAGCACGGCGATCAGCCCACGAGCCCCGACCGCGAGCTCGCTGAACCGCACGATCGCCAACTCCTGGGCCTCGTCCGCGGGCAACTGCTCGGCCTCGGCGATCACGACCTTCAGCGCCTGCTTCGACGGCTCCAGCGCAGCAGCCAGTACGGCGGCCTTGCCGTTGAAGTGGTAGAGCACGGTCGCCTTGGAGCACCCCGCGGCGGTGGCGATGTCCTGCAGGGAAGTCGCGCTGTACCCCTTGCTCGCGAACAGCGCGACCGCCTGCTGCTCGATCTCACGCCGGGTGCGCTCACGCGCGGGAGTGCTGCCTGCCATGTCAATCAGCTTGCCTGACCGATCGGCCAGTATTCAACCGATCGGTCAGGATTGTGGTTCACCTCACCTGGTGGAGCCGATCGCGCGACAGCTCGCGAGATCGGCGGGCCGGGGCGCCCCATCCGCGCGTCACCCCATCCGTGCTCCACCCGACCTGGGGGTCGTCCCGCCCAGGTGCCAGCTCGCGGGTCGGCTCGGCCGAGGTGTGCACACCCGAGTGGCGCCCGCCCGGGTGTGCCGGGTGCCCCAGGGGCGGGCTCGCGCCTGCCTGAGACGCACCCACCCGGGGTCCCCCTGAGGCGGGTCCAGCCTGGCGAGCCCATCGGGGTTCACCTCGCCCGGTGGCGCCTTTCGAGGGGACGCGCGGTGGGTGGTTGAGGTGGTGGGGGGGGTGTGGGGGTGATGAGGAGCCGGGGGGGTGGGGGATGGAGAGAGGGGTGGGAGGGCAGCGGGGGCTGGTACTTGCTGTGGGGACTGGAGGCGTGGTGGTGGGTGTGGGCGGATCGTGGTGGGCGGGGGGCTGCGGTGGGTTCAAGTAGTTGTCGGCGGTTGGTGTCGGGTGGCGCGTGGGGTGAGTGGGAGGCGTGGCAGACTCCGGTGTTGTGACGGCTCAGATTTTGGATGGCAAGGCGACGGCGGCGGCGATCAAGGACGAGCTGAAGGTCCGGGTGGCCAAGCTCGCCGAGCAGGGCGTCGTGCCCGGGCTGGGGACGGTCCTGGTCGGGGACGACCCGGGCAGCCGGGCGTACGTCGCCGGGAAGCACCGGGACTGCGCGGCGGTCGGGATCTCCTCGATCGAGGTCGAGTTGCCGGACACCGCGACCCAGGACGAGATCGCGGCGAAGGTGCGCGAGCTGAACGAGAACCCGGCCTGCACCGGGTTCATCGTGCAGCTGCCGCTGCCCAAGCACGTCGACACCAACGAGATCCTCGGGCTGATCGACCCGCTCAAGGACGCCGACGGGCTGCACCCGATGAGCCTCGGCAAGCTGGTCCTCGGCCAGGACGGACCGCTGCCCTGTACGCCGAAGGGCTGCGTCGAGATCCTCCGCCGGTACGACGTACCGATCGCCGGCGCGCACGTCGTCGTGGTCGGGCGCGGGGTGACCGCCGGGCGCCCGATGGGGCTGCTGTTCACGCGCAAGTCGGAGAACGCGACCGTCACCCAGTGCCACACCGGCACCAAGGACCTCGCGTCGGTGGTCCGCACCGGCGACATCGTCATCGCCGCGGCGGGCTCGGCCGGCCTGATCACCGCCGACATGGTGAAGCCCGGCGCGGTCCTCCTCGACGTCGGCACCAGCCGCAGCGCCGAGGGCAAGATCGTCGGCGACATCGCCCCGGCCGCCCGCGAGGCCGCCGCGTGGATCGCCCCGATGCCCGGCGGCATCGGCCCGATGACCCGCGCGATGCTGCTCAGCAACGTGGTGGAAGCAGCCGAAGCAGCCACCGCATGACCTCGCTGGCTCCCCGCGGTACCGCGCCATCGTCCGGCAGCACGGCGGCCGCGCCCGGCGGCGCCGCGCCCGCGCCCGCTCCCCGCGGCACCGCGCCCGCGACCGCCCACGCGGCGATCGCCACCGCCCACGCGGCGACCGCGACCGCCCTCGCTCTCCCCGGAGCTCCGTGATGGCGGCCGCGACCGAACCTCGGCGCAGCGAGTGGCCGTTGGCTGTCGTCCTGTTGGCAGGCCTGGTCGGTCTGGTGATGCTGACCTTCTACAACTGGTTCAACGGCATCCTCACCGTCTCCGGCAGTGTCGTGCTCGCCGGGCTGCTGCGCGCGGTGCTGACCGACGACCAGGCCGGGCTGCTGCACGTCCGCGGCCGGATGTTCGACACCGGCCTGCTGCTCGGCGCGGGCGCCGCGATCCTCGTGCTCGGCCTGATCGTCCCGCGCGGCTGACCAACCTTTCGTCGTCCCCGGTGCGTCTGACCGGGCACAGCGGCTCCGCCCTGAGCCGCGTGGACGACGGGAGTACGTATGAGGTTCGCAGCACCCAGAACTCCCGCGGCAAGCGCCTCGTCATCCCCTCCGACGCCCGCCCCTGATCGCCGCCGGCCGCCTCGACAGCACCCACCCCGACCTCACCGGACAGGTTGCCCAGCGCAAGAACTTCACCACCGACCCCGACGGCGTCCAGACCGTGATCGGGGCCTGGACGATCCGCTGAACCTGTCCGAAAGGGCAGGGCTCGAGATCCGGAGCATCTTTTTCCGGCGGGCACGCGTCGTACCCGTGTGGTCACCGACGGAGGGGAGATCAGGAGATGGAGCACGGCAGGAAATGGTTGACAGTCGCAACCGGTGTGCTGACCGGAGCGCTCGCGATCGGTTTGGTGCAAGGGCCTGGGGCGCAGGCGCACACCGCGCCTGAGCCCGGCGCGCAGCCCACGGCGAAGCCGGTGAAGGACCAGCTCGTCACGCTGGTCACGGGGGACAGGGTGACGGTGCGCGGCGGGGATCTGCGGAAGGTCTCCGTCGCGCCCGGTCCGGGCCGCGACAAGGTGGTGTTCAAGCTGCAGCGGTCGCACGGCCGGCTGACGGTGCTTCCGCTCGACGTCAGCTCGGTGGTGACGGCGGGCAAGCTCGACCGGCGGCTGTTCGACGTGTCCGGGCTGCTGGAGATGGGGTACGACGACCAGCGGTCCGCGACGATCCCGCTGATCGTCGCGACTCGCGGCCGATCCGTGAAGAAGTTGTCATCAGCAACAGTCGCCAAGGAGTTGCCGGCGATCGGCGCGACCGCGGTCACGGTCGACAAGAAGGCGGCCGGGCAGTTTCTCCGGCAGGTGACCGGGCAGACCCGGGACGCCGCCGGGATCGAGCACGTCTGGCTGGACGCCAAGCGCAAGGTGCTGCTCGACCGGTCGGTCCCGCAGATCGGTGCGCCGAAGGCCTGGCAGGCCGGGTTCACCGGCAAGGGCGTCAAGGTCGCGATCCTGGACACCGGCATCGACCCGGCGCACCCGGACTTCAAGGGCCGGATCGGCGCCACCAAGAACTTCACCACCGACCCGGCGGGTGACCAGTTCGGGCACGGCACGCACGTCGCGTCGACGGTGGCCGGCTCCGGTGCGGCCTCGCAAGGCAAGTACAAGGGCGTCGCGCCGGACGCGACGCTGCTCGACGGCAAGGTCTGCGACGGCGGCGGCGGCTGTACCGACTCGGCGATGCTGGCCGGGCTGCAGTGGGCCGCGGTCGAGCAGAAGGCCAAGGTCGTCAACTTCAGCATCGGCGGCCCGGACACCCCGGAGATCGACCCGATCGAGGCCGCGATCAACAAGCTCACCGCGCAGACCGGCACCCTGTTCATCGTTGCTGCAGGCAACGAAGGGCCGGGTGAGGGCTCGATCTCCTCGCCGGGCAGCGCCGACGCGGCGCTGACCGTCGGCGCGGTCGACAAGTCCGACCAGCTCGCGGAGTTCTCCAGCCGCGGTCCGCGGGTCGGCGACGGCGCGATCAAACCCGACGTCACCGGCCCGGGCGTGGACATCGTCGCGGCCCGGGCCAAGGGCGCCGACATCGGTGATCCGGTCGGTACGCAGTACATGAAGCTCTCCGGTACGTCGATGGCGACCCCGCACGTCGCCGGGACGGCCGCGCTGCTCGCGCAGCAGCACCCGACCTGGAAGGCGGCCGAGCTCAAGCCGGTCGTGATGGGGTCGGCGAAGGAGATCGCCGGGCAGACCGTGTTCCAGCAGGGCGCCGGGCGGGTCGACGCCGGCCAGGCGATCACCCAGTGGCTGACGGCGACGCCGGGCAGCATCTCGTTCGGCAAGGCGCTCTGGCCGCACACCGACGACAAGCCGGTCATCAAGCAGGTTGCCCTGCGCAACCTCGGCAAGACGCCCGTCACGCTCCAGCTGCAGCTCACCGCGACCGGACCGGACGGCAAACCGTCCGGCGCGTTCAAGCTCGCGGCGAGCAAGGTCACCGTCCCCGCGGGCGGCACCGCGTCGGTCGCCGTCACCTCCGACACCCGCCACCAGGGCCCCGACGGCCAGTACGCCGGCCGCCTGGTCGCCACCGGCGGCGGGACCAGCCTGAGCGTCCCGCTGGCGGTCGAGAAGGAGGTCGAGAGCTACGACGTCACGGTCAAGCACCTCGGCCCGGACGGCCAGGGCGCCGAGGTGAACTACACGACGATCCTCGGCCTCGACGGCGTCCGGTTCGTCGAGGTGATCACCGACGCGCAGGGCACCGCGAAGCTGCGGCTGCCCAAGGGCGAGTACTTCGTCGACGGCAACCTGATGGACACCGGCGGCCGCGTCTACCAGCTGGTCTGGCCGCGGCTCGTCGTCGGCAAGGCGACCACGGTCGCGGTCGACGCCCGCAAGGCCGGGCCGATCAAGATCACGCTGCCGCGCTCCGACGCCCGGCTCGGGCGGGTCGAGATCGGCTACGAACGCGCGATCGAAGGGTTCGTGCAGGGCAACTCGAACTTCGCGACCGAGCTCGGCCAGCTCTTCGTCGGCTCGATGGGCCCGTCGGCACCGGCGGACGAGATGCGGTCGTTCGCGGCGTCGCGCTGGGGCGTTCCCGGCAAGAACGGCGACTTCCGGGACACGCCGTACACCTACGACCTGATGCAGGGGCGGACCGGGAGCTACTTCACCGGCTACCAGCGGACGGTGCGCGACCACGAGCTGACCAAGCTGGCGACGCTCTACACCGCGGACCACGCCGGGCAGCAGGTCTTCGACGAGCGGTTCGGGACACTGCCGGGGATGTTCGCGAGCGCGTCCGGATGGCCGTTCCCGCACAGCGCGCCGAGCCGCGTCACGCACTTGATCGACGCCAAGGACGTCACCTGGGCGGCCCAGGTCAACACGTTCGTCGAGGACGGGGAGTTCTACAAGTTCCCGCTCTCGTACTCGTTCACCGACAGGAAGTACCGGCCGGGAGCGTCGTACGGCGAACGCTGGGGCGCGGCAGCCGCGACCATCGACGTCGCCGGCGGCGGGTCCTACCGCGAGGGCAACCTGATGGACCTGTTCGTGTTCCCGAACGGGGACGGCGACGGGCACGACGGGATGTCCGACGAGTTCGGGCCGGGCAGCAGCACCAAGGTGTTCCGCAACGGGAAACTGCACGGCGAGTCGCCGGTGCCCGGGCAGCTCTGGCTGGACGACCTGCCGGCCGGGCGGTCGTCGTACCGGGTGGAGATCGTGCAGGACCGGCCGATGCTGCAGCTGGCCAACCGGATGGAAGGGGTCTGGACGTTCAGCTCCCAGCAGACCGGTGCGGCGGAACTGCTGCCGATGAAGGCCGTCCGGTTCATGCCGCGGGTCGACGAGCGGAACGCGGTGAAGCGGCTGCCGGTCAGCGTGCTCGACCTCGCGGTGACCAGCGCTGCCGGTGCGAAAGTGACGACGGCAAAGTCGGTCGTCGTGCAGGTGTCGGGTGACGGCGGGAAGACCTGGCAGCGGGCGAGCGTCGTACCGGCGGGGAAGGGCAAGTACAAGGCGATCTTCAAGACCCCGGCGGGATCGACGGTGTCGCTGAAGTCGCTGGTGGTCGACCGGGACGGGAACACGGCCGCGCAGACCGTGCTCAACGCGTACCTGTTGCGGTAGGGAACGGCGAAGGCCCCCGGGGAACACCCCGGGGGCCTTCGGTTGAATGCGTGGGTCAGCCGATCAGGCCGAGCGCCTTCACCGCGTCGCGCTCCTCGCCGAGCTCGGCGGTGCTCGCGTCGATCCGGCCGCGGGAGAAGTCGTTGACCTCCAGGCCCTGGACGATCTCCCAGTTGCCGTCCTTGGTGGTCACCGGGAACGACGAGACCAGGCCCTCCGGTACGCCGTACGAGCCGTCGGACACGACCGCCATCGACAGCCAGTCACCGTCGGCCGAACCGCGCAGCCAGTCCCGGGTGTGGTCGATCGTCGCCGCCGCCGCGGACGCCGCGGACGACGCGCCGCGGGCCTCGATGATCGCCGCGCCGCGCTTCTGCACGGTCGGGATGAAGTCGTTCTCCAGCCAGGCCTGGTCGTTGACGACCTCGGCCGCGTTCTTGCCGCCGACCTCGGCGTGGAAGATGTCCGGGTACTGCGTGGCGCTGTGGTTGCCCCAGATCGTCAGCTTCTTCAGGTCCGTCACGTGCGTGCCGGTCTTCTGGGCCAGCTGCGCCAGCGCGCGGTTGTGGTCCAGGCGGGTCAGCGCGGAGAACCGCTCGGCCGGGATGTCCGGGGCGTTGCTCTTCGCGATCAGCGCGTTGGTGTTGGCCGGGTTGCCGGTGACGGTGATCCGGATGTCGTCGGCGGCGTGGTCGTTCAGCGCCTTGCCCTGGCCGGTGAAGATCGCACCGTTGGCCTCGAGCAGGTCACCGCGCTCCATGCCCTTGGTCCGCGGGCGGGCGCCGACCAGCAGCGCGACGTTCGCACCGTCGAAGATGACGTTCGGGTCGTCGCCGATCTCCACGCCGGCCAGCGTCGGGAACGCGCTGTCGTCGAGCTCCATCACGACCCCCTCCAGCGCCTTCAGCGCCGGGGTGATCTCCAGCAGCCGCAGCTCGACCGGGGTGTCCGGGCCCAGCAGCGCACCACTGGCGATCCGGAACAGCAGGCTGTAACCGATCTGACCGGCGGCGCCGGTGACGGCCACCTTCACGGGGGTAGTGCTCACGACACGCTCCTTGGGAACTCGACTGGCTGTACTTCGGACGCTAGCAACCCGCGCGCTGCGTGGCGACGGTGGGGCCGGTGATCCGTACCACCTCGTGAGAGGCGGTGACCGGGTGTGCTCGGTACGGCGTACTGCTCGGGTAGGTGACCAGTTGTTCACCGGCAAGGACGGGGATCGTTCACCGGGCGGTCGCCGGGGCGACCCGGGGCGGCCGCTCGGTGGATGCCGGGCGGCTTGATCGTTTGCGCAATTCCCCTGAGCAGCGAGGAGAACCTCGATGAAGCTGTCCCGGCAGTTCGTCGCGATCGGCGCCTCGGCGCTGACCGTCGGCGCCGCGCTGGTCGTCCCGCAGGTGTCCGGTTCGGCCACCGACTCGCGCGCGGCGTCTGACTCCCGCGCCGCGTCCGGTGCCGTGGCCACCGACTCCCTCGCCGCGTCCGGCGCCGTGGCCGCCGATTCCGGCGCCGCCTCGGCGTCCGGTAAGCACGACGACTTCGTGGTCGTCGGGCACCGCGGTGCGTCCGGCTACCGGCCCGAGCACACGCTGGCGTCGTACGAGCTGGCGGCGCGGATGGGCGCGGACTACATCGAGCCCGACCTGGTGACCACGAAGGACCACGTCCTGGTCACCCGGCACGAGCCCGAGATCGGCGGCACCACCGACGTCGCGCAGCACCCGGAGTTCACCAACCGGCGCAAGACGAAGATGCTCGACGGCGTCGCGCTGACCGGCTGGTTCACCGAGGACTTCACGCTGAAGGAGCTGAAGACGCTCCGCGCCACCGAGCGGATCCCGGCGATCCGCCAGCACAACACGGTCTTCAACGGCCGCTACCAGATCCCGACGCTGCAGGAGGTCATCGACCTCACCAAGCGACTCTCCCGCGAACTGAACCGCCCGATCGGGATCTACCCCGAGACCAAGCACCCGACGTACTTCCAGCAGCAGGGCCTCGCCCTCGAGCCGGAACTGGTCAAGGTCCTGAACCGCAACAACCTGAACCGCTCCGACGCCAAGGTCTTCGTCCAGTCCTTCGAGGTAGCGAACCTGAAGTCCCTCGACAAGCAGCTCCG
The DNA here is from genome assembly GCF_055583505.1 of Kribbella sp. NPDC104740. Taxonomy (NCBI): domain Bacteria; kingdom Bacillati; phylum Actinomycetota; class Actinomycetes; order Propionibacteriales; family Kribbellaceae; genus Kribbella; species Kribbella sp. NPDC104740. The sequence continues at coordinate 976,670 of NZ_JBVJNV010000001.1, forward strand.
CGTCCCACTCGTCCAGCTCACCAGCTCCGCGGGCGCGCCGTACGACTTCGTCGTCGCCGGCGACAAGCGCACCTACGCCGACGTCGTCTCCGCCCGCGGCCTCCGCGAGGTAGCCACCTACGCCGACGGCGTCGGCCCGTCCAAGGACCAGGTCATCCCCCTAGACGCGAGCGGCAACCTGGGCCGCCCCACCACCCTCGTCCAAGACGCCCACAAAGCCGGCCTCGTCGTCCACCCCTACACCTTCCGTGTCGAGAACTCCTTCCTCCCGGCGAACCTCCGCACCTCCACAGTCGCCAGCGACTCCGGCAACCTCTTCGCCGAAATCGCCACCTACCGCAAAACCGGCATCGACGGCCTCTTCTCCGACAATGCTGACATCGCCATAGCGGCCACGACGGAGTAACCGAGCCACGGGCGCCCGTGCGCCCGTGCGCCGGCGCTCCGGGCTCCCGGGCTGCGGGCTGCGGGGCTCCCGCTCCCCGGGCTCCCGCGCCGCCGTCGGCCGACGGTCCGGGAGCCCGCCCGTCGCCCGCCACCCACCAACGTCGCCCGTCTGCCGGACCACTCACGCCTGCGGGGCTCCCGCGCTCCCGCGCCGCGGTCACCCGGCCGGGCGCTCGGCGAGCCCGCCCGTCGCCCAACGACGCCGCCCTGCGGCCCACCCGCCGGACCGAATACGCCTGCGGCCAGCCGACGGTGGTGGTTAGTGGGTGGTGGAGCGCGCCGCCGGACACCCACCACTGACTAACCCCGTCCGCAGGGCCGTCCAACAGGGCCTCTGAGCGTGCGCCGCTCGGTTCGCGGGTGGTTGATCAGTGGTGCAGGTCCGCCGGCCACGCCGCGCAAGACGGGGCAGTGCCCGGGCGGTCGGCGCTGCGGGGCGAAGCGGTCGGCTCCTCGCCGTCGTCACCACCCACCAACGGCGCCCGGCGGACCATCTCCCCCGCCGCCGTGCCTGCGGTACGCCGGCAGGCCTGGGGTTGGTGGGCGGTGGAGCGCGGCCCGGAGGATACCCACCATCCACCAAACGGTGCCCGGCGGCCCATCCGCCGGACCACTCACACCTGCGGCACACCCCCGCAGCGGGTTGGCGGGTGGTGGAGCGCCCCGGCGGACACCCACCACTGACTAACTCGCTTTGGCCGCACTAATCAGCGGCACTTCGAGCGTGCGCCGCCTGGGCGGCGAGTGGTTGATCAGTGGTGGGCGTCGCCCACCACGCACCAGGGGCGCCCGGCGGCCCAACTGCCGGGACCGCCGCGCCTGCGGCACGACCTTGCCGAAGTCCCCGACGCTTCGTCGTGCCCGGCTTTGCGCCGGTTCGCGAGTGGCATGCTGCCGCCGGCGCGGGTGGATGGTTGGGCACGCCCCGCGCGGACATGCACCACTCACCAACCCCCAACGCACGGCCGGCCGGCAGCGCGTCTGAGCGTGCGCCGCGCTGCTCCTGGCTCATTGATCAGTGGTGGTGTCCGCCAGCCTCGGGCAAGGCGTGGTGCCGAAACTGCGAAGCGGGGCCGGGCGAGGGCGGTGACTTCAGTGGCGCGGCTGCGTGGCAAAAGGTCCTCGCCGTCCGCGACACCGGACGACGTCTCGCCGGCGCGGGGTGCCCGGAGCTGCGGGGCGGGCGGAGCCGCGGGGCGCGCCCCTGGGGTCGCGAGGCGGGGGCGCGCGCCTGGGGTCGCGAGGCGGGGGCGCGCGCCCAAGGCCGCGAGCCGGGGTGGTGGCGAGGTGCCCGGGTCGCGAGGCGGGGCGGTGTCTAGGTGCCCGGAGCTGCGGGGCGAAGGGGGCGGGCGGTTGGAGCCGCGAGGCGGCGCGCGTTACCGGAGACGTGAGGCGGGGCGTGCCGGGCGGCCGGCGCCGCGGGGGCGAAGCGGTCGGCTCGTCGCCGACGCCGACCAACGGCGCCGGTGGCCGGGAGCGCGGCCGTCGTCCACCACCCACCAAAGGAGCTCGGCGGCCCATCTGCTGGACCGCCCGCGCCCGCAGCACGTCGACGCGGGTGGTTGGTGGGTGGTGAAGCGCGGCCGGAGTTGCGGGCTGCGGCGGGTGCCTGGGGCCGCGAGGCGGCGCGCGCGAACGGAGCCGCGAGGCGGGGTGGTGCCGGGCGCCCCGCGCTGCGGGGCGAAGCGGTCGGCCGGCTTCTCGCCCGTCGCCCACCACCCACCAACAACGCCCGGCGGCTCGTCCGCCGGGACCGCCGTGCTTGCGGGCCGCCACGACGGCGGGTTGGTGGGTGATGGGCGACGCCAGGCGGACACCACCACTGACTAACCTCCTCCGAACGCCCGTCCAGCAGCGCCTCTGAGCGTGCGTCGCTCGGCTCGCGGCGGCTTGATCAGTGGTGGGTGTTCGCCTTTCGCCTGGGAGGATGGAGGAATGGAGCGGTTGGTGGGATCCGGGACGGCGTCTGTGGAGGCCGTGGCGGATGGGACGTTTGTGGTGCGGGTGGATGGGTCGTTGCAGTCGCAGGTGGATTTGGCTGATCCCTCTCATCTTGCGTTTGAGTACATGCGGCGGATCGGGGACGTCGTCGATGCTGTGGCGGCGCGGAGGCAGCCGATTTCGGTGCTGCATGTCGGGGGTGCCGGGTTGTCGTTGGCTCGGTACGTTGCGGTGACGCGGCCTCGGTCGCGGCAGATCGTGTTGGAGCCGGATGAGGATCTGACCGAGTTCGTGCGGGAGGCGCTGCCGTTGCCGAAGCGGTCGGGGATCAAGGTGCGGCCGGAGACCGGGCGGGCTGGGATCGCCGGCGTTTATGAGGACTCGGTGGATCTGCTGGTGGTGGACGCGTTCGTGAAGGAAGCGGTGCCGGAGAATCTGGTGACGCGGGAGTTCGCCGCGGAGTGCGTTCGCGTGCTGCGGCCGGGTGGTGTGCTGGTGCAGAACCTGATCGACGGCTCCGCAGGCCTGGGGTTCGTACGACGAGTGGCGGCCACAGCAAGGGAAGCGTTCGGTGACGGCGTGGTGCTCGCCGAGAAGAAGGTGCTGCGCGGCAAGGCGTTCGGCAACGTCGTCCTCGTCGCCTCCCGGCAGCCCGTGCCCGACCTGACCGCCGTCGGCCGTCGCGCGCAACCGCCGTACGACGTACTCCCGCTCAATGAGCTCGCAGGCAAGGCCGAGCCGCTGACCGACGGCGAGACCTTCGTCTCCCCGGCCGCTCCCTCCGGAACTTTCGGCTAACTGGACAATGAAAAGTCAGCTTCGGCACCGAAGAGCCCGGGCGCCGATTACTGTGGGCCAGTGGCCGACGTCCGAATCTCCGCGCTGACCTACTACCCGGTGAAGGGGCTGGCCGGCGTCTCCGTCGACCAGGCCGAGATCGGCGCCACCGGCCTCCAGCACGATCGCAGCTTCATGCTCGTCGGCCCGGACGGCGCCTTCTACAGCCAGCGCAGCCTCCCCGCGATGGCGCCGCTGCGCGTCGAGGTGATCGACGGGCACGGCCTGCGCCTGTCCGACGGCACCTCACCGGACCTCGAGATCGAGGTCGCGTACGACGGGAAGCGCCGCGACGTCAGCCTGTTCGCCAAGTGGTTCGGCGCGGGCGTCGTCCAGGACCCGGCGGCCGACGCCTGGTTCACCGAGCGCCTCGGCAAGCCCGCGTCGCTGGTCCGCGTCACGCCGGAGCACGAGCGTCCGGGCTGGGGCGTGCACGCCGGGCAGACCGGCTTCGGCGACGCGCACGCGCTGCTGATCACCTCGCTGGCGTCGCTCGACGAGCTGAACGCGCGGATCGTCGAGTCCGGCGGCGAGCCGATCCCGATGAACCGCTTCCGCCCGAACCTCGTGGTCTCCGGCTGGACCGAGCCGCACACCGAGGACCAGGTGTTGCGCGCGACCGCCGGCGCGCTGGAGCTCGGGTACGCCGCCCGCGCGATCCGCTGCGCGGTGCCGACCGTCGACCAGGCGACCGGCCGCAAGAGCGGCCCGGAGCCGACGCGCACGCTGGCCAAGTACCGGCGGGAACCGGCGTACGGCGGTGGGGTGAGCTTCGGCATGAAGGCGGCGGTGCTGACGCCGGGCGTGGTCGCGGTCGGCGACGCTTTCGACGTCGCGGAATGGCTGCCCGAAGGTCCCGATCCCGCACCCCTGACTCGGTAGCCTCGATCGCACCTGCTGACCCTGGGGAGTCATCGTGCGACGAATCGTGCTGCTGGGACTGGTGCTGGCCGGCCTGACCGCGCCCACGGCGGTTGCCGTAAGCAACCACACCGCGGTTGCCGTAAGCAACCACACCGCGGACGGCCGAGAGCCGACCACCGCGGACGGCCGGGAGCTGACCGCCGCCCGGACACCGGGCCAGGCGTCGTACGACGTCCGCCTCACCGCGAACGCGACCGGCGTGACCTGGACCGGGCGGGAGAAGATCTCGTTCACCAACACCGGCGACAGCCCGCTGCGGGAGGTCTACCTGCGGCTCTGGGGCAACACCTGGGACGGCTGCAAGGCGCCGGTCAAGCTCAGCCGCTTCGAGGGCGGCGCCGCGGCAGCGCCGACGGTGAACTGCACAGCGCAGAAGATCACGCTGACGAAGCCCCTCCGGCCGGGCCAGCGTTCAACCGTCGCCTTCGACCTCACCCTGACCGCACCCCAACGCGCCGAGCGCTTCGGCCGCTCGGGCAAGTACAGCTTCTTCGGCAACGCGCTCCCGGTGCTCGCCGTCCGCGACCAGGCCGGCTGGCACCTCGAGCCCGACGTCGGCATCGGCGAGAGCTACTACACGCTCGCCGCCGACTTCACCGTCCGCCTCGACCACCCCGCTGGCCTGACCGTCCCCGCGACCGGCACCGTCGCAGCCGATCGCCGTACGACGACGATCTCGAAAGCCAAGCAGGTCAGGGATTTCGCCTGGGCCGCCGGGCCCTTCAAGCAAGCGACGACCAAGTCCCCGGGCGGCATCACCATCCGCACAGCCTGGACCGACGTCGTCACCGCCGCAGCGGTCAAGGACGCGCAGACCCGCGCAGCGGCAGCGATCGACGACTTCGGCCGCCGCTTCGGCACCTACCCGTACGGCGAGGTCGACCTGGTCCTGAACGACAACTGGGAGTCCTTCTACGGCATGGAGTACCCCGGTCTCGTGCTGCTGATCGCGCCGCCGAACGAGGAGGGGCCGGTCGTGCACGAGCTCGCCCACCAGTGGTTCTACGGCATCGTCGGCAACAACGAGTACGCCGATCCGTGGCTGGACGAGTCGTTCGCGGTCTACGCCAGCTACATCCACACCGGCGACAACCAGCCCGACTGCTGGCCCGGGAAACTCGACCACCTGATCACCAGCGACATGGGCCACTGGAAGACGGTCCCCGGCTGGTCGGCGTACGTCTACTCGTACGGCGCCTGCATGCTGCACGACCTCGAACGCACCCTCGGCACCAAGCCGATGGCCGCGATGCTCAAGGCGTACACGAAGGCCAACTGGTACGGCGTCGCGACGCCGCAGGCGTTCAAGGCGGCGGCCCAGGCGGCGACCACGAAGGACCTCACCCAGTTCTGGAAGGACCACGCGATCGGGTAGCCGGTGTGGTGTTCCCCGGAGCGAGGGGTTATCTTGATGTCGAGATAGATGTCTTGATGTCAAGATAATTGGAGTGCGGATGCGGCGGATCAAGGTGCAGACCCCGGTGGTCGAGCTCGACGGGGACGAGATGACCCGGATCATCTGGCGGTTCGTGAAAGAGCGGCTGATCCACCCGTACCTGGACGTGGACCTGGCTTACTACGACCTCGGGATCGAGCACCGGGACGCCACCGGCGACCAGGTGACGATCGACGCCGCCGAGGCGATCAAGCGGTACGGCGCCGGCGTGAAGTGCGCGACGATCACGCCGGACGAGGCGCGGGTGGCCGAGTTCGGGCTGCGCGAGATGTGGGCCTCGCCGAACGGGACGATCCGGAACCTGCTCGGCGGCGTGGTGTTCCGGGAGCCGATCATCATCCGGAACGTGCCGCGGCTGGTGCCGGGCTGGACCAAGCCGATCGTGATCGGCCGGCACGCGCACGGCGACCAGTACAAGGCGGCCAACTTCACCGTGCCGGGCGCGGGCGAGCTGACCATCACGTTCACGCCCGAGGACGGCTCCGAGCCGATCCAGCACGTGGTCGCGAACTACGGCCCCGACGGCGGGGTCGCGCTGGGCATGTACAACTTCCACAAGTCGATCGAGGACTTCGCCCGGGCGTCGTTCGCGTACGGGCTGCGGCGCGACTACCCGGTCTACCTGTCCACCAAGAACACCGTGCTCAAGGCGTACGACGGCGCTTTCAAGGACATCTTCGAGTCGGTCTACGAGACCGAGTTCAAGGCGGAGTTCGAGCGCCGCGGGCTGAGCTACCAGCACCGGCTGATCGACGACATGGTCGCGTCGTCGCTGCGCTGGGAGGGCGGGTACGTCTGGGCCTGCAAGAACTACGACGGCGACGTACAGTCCGACACGGTGGCGCAGGGGTTCGGCTCGCTCGGGCTGATGACGTCGGTGCTGATGACGCCCGACGGCAAGACCGTCGAGGCCGAGGCTGCGCACGGGACGGTCACCCGGCACTACCGCCGGCACCAGCGCGGCGAACCCACCTCGACGAACCCGATCGCGTCGATCTTCGCCTGGACCGGCGGGCTCAGGCACCGCGGCACGCTCGACGGTACGCCGGACGTGAACGGCTTCGCCGAAACCCTCGAGCAGGTCTGCGTCCGCACGGTCGAGCAGGGCCAGATGACCAAGGACCTGGCCCGGCTGATCGGCCCCGACCAGGAGTGGCTGACCACCGAGCAGTTCCTGCAGGCGCTCGACGAGAACCTGCAGAAGGAGATCGCGCAGCGTTAAAGCAACGTGATCAGGGTGTACAGCGCCGGGGCGCTGAACATCACCAGCAGCAGCCAGGCCACCATCCGGTGGCCTGGTTTGGCCCGGTCGAGCGACGAGGCGAACGCCAGTACGGCGCCCTCCTCGGTGTGCCGGCTCAGCCCCATCCGCCTGGCCTCACCAGGACGGTTGTCGGGCCGCTCGTCGGCCAGCGCGTCCGGTGGAATCCCGAACAACGCAGGCCGGGCCGGTTCCAGATCGTCGCGCTCCCCGGACATCCGGCCTCCCACGGTTCGGTGGAAGCCTGAGCCGGCGGTTCAGATCGTTGCCGACTCAAGCACCTTGCCCCATGGTCTCACCTAGTCGAAGTCGACGACCCAGCCGACACGGTTGGCTTTGTTCAGACAGGCCAGCACCTGCAGCGTGCAGTACTCGTACCGGAACCGTCCGACACCGAGCTCGGTCAGACCGCAGTTGAAGATCGTGCCCGAGTTCTCGGTCTTGAGCTTGTCGAAGGCCGCCTTGGCGCTCATGTCCGAGCCGCCGGTGGAGCCCTTGGAGCTACCGGTCGACGTCAAGTTGCCGCCCTCGGCGCGGTCCTGTGCCTCACTGCCGGCGCCGTGGTCGAGGTTGCTGTTGTTGTCCAGGGGAGCGCAGCCGCGCTCCTGCCGGGCGCTGTCGATGTAGCTGAACAGTTCGCGCTCGGCATCGCTCTGGTCCCCAGGGTCCTTCGGCGGTTCCGGCGTCGTCGGGTCGTCCGAGGGCGTCTGGGTGGGCTTCTTCGTCGGGCGTGGGTTCTCGGTCTCGCTGCTCGGCGGCGGAGCGGTGGTGGTGCCGGCCGTCGGCGGGTCGGTGGGACCGCCGGTCGGGCTGTCGGTCGGCGTCACCGTCGGCCCGCTCCCCGGCGTACCGGGTGTCTCTCCTGGCGTCGGCGTCACCCCCGGAGTCGGGGTCTGACCCGGCGTGGGCGGCGTAGAAGGCGCAGCGGTGGGCGGCGCGTCCGTCGTGTCGACGACCGGATCGGTCGACGCCGTGATGTACGTGTCGTCGTCGCGGGTGACGTACGGGACGGACGCGTCGGCCTGGTCGCTCTGCGGCTGGTGCAGGAGGATCCAGGAGATCGGGGTGATCACCAGGATCACGGATGCGATGGCGATCAGCGGACGGCGGACCCGCGACGGTTGCGGGGCGGCCCTTCTGCTGCGCCGGCGCCGAGCGGTGGCTCCGGGCTCTGACATTACCTGCGTGTTCCCTTCACGGTCGCCCCCAAGACGTGCCTCATTCGTCTCACCGGGGCGCCTGTGAGGGGCGCCCAGTGAAGTGCAAGGACGGATCTACCCGCTGCGTTCACCGGCCAAGCGGCCGGCGGCTGTTGCTGTTCGACAAACTGCACCCGCACCACGGTGGGCCTGCGACAAAACATTGTCCTGACAAACTCGCCGACGCGTGTCGCGCTCGACAAGCGCCGGATCAGTTGCTGACCCGGCCGAAGTCCTGGACCCAGCTGCCCGGGCCCCACTGCTGCTTGACCTGGCCGTCGTCGTACCCGATGCCGATCCGGTTGAACTTGCAGTTCAGGATGTTGGCCCGGTGCCCGTCGCTGTTCATCCAGGCGGCGAACACGCGCTGCGCGGTGTCGTAGCCGGCGGCGATGTTCTCGCCCCAGCTGTTGCCGTGGAAGCCGGCGGCGGAGATCCGGTCGCCCGGGCCCTGGCCGTCGGGGTTGGTGTGGTCCATGTAGTGCCGGCGGACCATGTCGGACGCGTGCCGGCCGGCAGCCTCGACCAGGCTGTCGTCGAGCTGCAGGGGGCGGCAGCCCTGGTTGCGGCGCGCGGCGTTGGTGAGGTCGAGCACGTCGCGCTCGATCGCGCTGGTACCGCCACCGTCGGACGGGGGCGGCGGCGGGTCGTCCGGCGTCGACTGGGTCGTCGTCGGCGGCCGCGGGGTCTTGGTCGTCGTCTTGGTGACCGACGGCTTCGGCTTCAGCGTCTCGCCGGTGGTGGTCGGCTTACCGGTCGGGTCGACGGTCACCGTGACGACGCCGCCCGGGGTGCTGACCGTGCTGCCCGGCGTACCGGGCGTGGTCGACGTGGTGGTCGACTCCGCCGAGCCCAGCACCGGCGTACCGGTCGGGGCGATCGTGGTGGTGACGCCGTTCGGCAGGGTCTTGGTGACGGTGACCAGCGGCTTGCCGGGCTGGTCCGAGCCGGAGGTGTCGTCGACGGCGGCGGGGCCGGAGTTGTCCTCGGAGACGTTCAGGACCTTGGTCCCGTCGGCGACGTCCGAGCCGTCGCGGTGCGACATCAGGTAGACCACGGGTCCGATGGCCAGCAACACCGACAGGGCACTCACGACCGGGCCGATCAGGCCTCGGCTGCGTTTGCGCGCTGCTCTTCTGCTCCGGTGTCGCCCAGGGGTTGGCGAGTCCGTCATGGGTGGGCGAATCCTCTTCGTTTCGTTCGTACCGAGTCCGTCGTTCCCCGCGGTGCAGTGCCAGGCCCCCCTGGTTACCGAACAGTGACCTTAACCGATCAGCAAGGCCACTGTTACAAGCGTTCGAACCTTCTTAACAGACCCTGTACTTTCTGCGTCAGCCACCGAAGTCCTGCACCCACGAACCGTTGCCCCAGTCGGGCTTGACCTGGCCGCTGTCGTAGCCGATGCCGATCATCGTGTAGCTGCAGTTGAGCATGTTCTTGCGGTGGCCCTCGCTGTTCATCCAGCCCTTCACCACCGCGGCCGCGGAGCTGTAGCCGACGGCGATGTTCTCGGCCATCGAGCCACCCTTGAACCCGGCCGACTTCATCCGGTCGAACGGGCTGCGGCCGTCCTGGCTGTTGTGGTCGAAGTAGTGGTTGTCGACCATGTCGGCGGCGTGGTCCTCGGCCGCGCGGGCCAGCGCGCTGTTGGTCCGCAGCGGTCCGCAGCCGGCCTTCTGACGCTCGTTGTTGGTGAGCTGCAGGACCTGCGTCTCCATCGAGCCGCCGGTCGGCGCCGGCTTCGTCGTGGTCGGCTTCGGCGTACTGGTGTGGCTCGGCCGCGGCGACGGCTTGGTCGGCCGGGCGGTCGGCTTCGGGGTGCGCGTGGTGCCGCGGCTCGGCGCAGTGGTCGACCGGGTCGGCGTCGGCGTCGCGCTGGGTGTCTTCGACGGCGTCTTGCTCGGCGTCGCGGAAGGCGAAGGGGTGGGCGTCGGGCTCGGCGGAGGCGTGAGCTCCTCGACGTCCGTGGGCGGGGTGTCGGTGACGACGGTCAGCGGCTCGTCCTGGCTGGTCGGGGCGGTTCCACCGTCGCGGGTGAAGTACCACCCGCCACCGGCGACCAGTCCGAGGACGACGAGTGCCGCGAGCACAGGTCCGGCGACTCCTCGTCGTTTCGCGCGCCGGCGACCTTGGTGATCCGGGAATTCGTCGTACTGAGTGTTGGACACCCGAGGCAACGTAGCGGAGATCGTCAGCGCCGACGAGCCCTTGTGACGAAGGACGTTCGGGCTCTTACAGACCTTTGACGTACTACCGTTCAGGCCTGGTCCACTATCTGGGGAGCGCGATCATGCACGTTGTCGTCGGAGCGGGCCCGGTCGGTACGGCGGTCGCGCGGCTGCTGCTCGACCGGGGCGAGCAGGTCAAGCTCGTGACCCGCCGGGGGAGCGGACCCGAACACCCAGCACTCACCAAGGTCGCCGCGGACGCCTCCGACCCGGCGGCGCTGAGCGCGATCGCCGACGGCGCGAGCACGTTACTGAGTTGTGGCGGTCCGCCTTACCCGCAATGGATCTCGGACTGGCCGAAGCTCGGCACGTCGCTGATCACCGCGGCCGAGAAGACCGGCGCGCTGCTCGTCACCACCGGAAACCTCTACCCGTACGGCGCCCCCGACGGCCCGATCCGCGAGCAGGACCCGGACCGCCCGAACTCGACCAAGGGCGAGGTCCGCGCGAAGGTCTGGGCCGAAGCGCTCGCGGCGCATCGAGCCGGGCGAATCCGTACGGCGGAGGTCCGCGGCTCGGACTACCTGGGCGCGGGCGCGGTGTCGTTCTTCACCGTCGGCGTGCTGCCCGGCGTCCTCGAGGGCCGGCGGGTCGCCGTACCGGCGGACATCGACGCGGTGCACAGCTGGACGGCGGTCGACGACGTCGCGCGAACGCTCGTCGCGGTCGCCGACGACGAGAACGCGTGGGGCCGAACCTGGTTGGTGCCGACCGCACCGCCGGTCTCGATCCGCGACCTCGCAGCGGACGCCGCGCGGATGGTCGGCCTGCCCGCAGCGCGCGTGACGGAGATGCCGGCCGCGGTGCTCTGGCTGGGTGGGTTGTTCAACCCCCAGGCCAAGGAGATCCGCGAACTGCAGTACCAGTTCCGCGAACCGTTCGTGCTCGACTCCACGCAAGCCGAAGAGGCCTTCGGCCTGCGCCCCACGCCGACCGAAGACGCCCTTCAGGCAACCGTCGAGGCAGCGCACGAAGGCGCCTAGCTGCGGGGCTGTGGACAAACCCACGGCCTCGACCAACGGCCTGCACATCCTGCGGGTCTATTTTTCCGACCACACCTTCACCGGCGACGGCGGCAGTGCGCCGATCCGGCCCGGCCTCAGCGGCCGCTCGCTGGACGACGCCCTGGTCGAGCACAACCTGTTCGAGCGCGCCAACCGCGTCCCCGAGGCGATCGCCGTGAAGTCCAGCGGAATCCACCCACAGCTCGGATGCCAACGCTTGCACGCTCGGTGAAGAAGGAGCACGCAGGCAGGGCCCGGTGTCGCCTTGGCCTGCTTCAGCGCGGCCTTCGCCTGCCGGAGCGCGTTCTTCGCCTGGCGACGGCCTTGTCGGCGCCGCCGACCGCCTGGGTGAGCTGTTCCTCGGGTCGAACCCGAGCCGGCGCACTCAGCAGCGGGCGATGACGATGTCGGCGACGACCTTCCAGCCGAGGCTGCGGTAGAGACGCAGACCGTCGATCGACGCGATCAGGATGCCGCGTTTGGCGCCCTGGGCCGCGGCGGTCTCGACCAGGGACGCCATCACCGCGCTGCCGAGGCCGCGCCGCCGGTGCTGGGGGTCGGTCTCGATCCGGTCGGCGACGGCGTCCTCGCCGACCACCGCCATCCGGCCGCTCGACACCACGCCGCCGTGCACGGTGGCGCGGCAGACGATCAGGTCGGACTCGACTTCGGTGTGCAGCGTGTACCGGTCGTTGAGCTGCAGCGCCGGTTGCTCGGACAGCTGGATGGTCATCAGCCAGTCCTGCTCGCGCTGCACCTCCAGCCCGAGCTCCTCGAACTGGTCGACGCGGGCTTCCCGGTCGTCGGTGGCCAGCGTGATCCAGCCGGCGCCGCGGCCACCGGGCGCGGCGAGCGCGAGCTCGGCGGCCCGTTCGACCCGCTCCGGTTTGTCGTCCGCGTCGAGCACGACGTACTCCATGGCGCGGTTGTCCTCACCCGCGCGCACGGTCAAGATCCCGTCGTTGTCGTCCTCGACCTTGGTCCAGCCCCGCGACACCGACCACCCCGCCTGCCAGCGGCGGACGAGCTCCTCACGATCTCTCACCTGTCGATTCAAGCAGCCCGAGCGCCGGACGGCGAGGGGAACGGTGTCGCCAGTCGAACAAATCCGCCTCACACTGTGGACGACTCGCTCAATCCGCGACGTTTTCCAAGAGTTTCCGGTAGTCCGGGTGTTCAGCGGCGAGCAGGTCGAACGAGATCAGGTCGTCGTACGTCCCGTCCCGCCGCGGGCTCGCGGCGCGTTGCAGCCCGGTCCGGACGAAACCGTTGACCTCGGCCACGTGCGCCGACGCAGCGTTCGGCGCCGCGGCGTACAGGACGAGCCGCCGCCGGCCGAGCCCGCCGTCGTCGAGCGGCGTGAACGCGTGCCGGACCGCCAGCCCGACCGCGGCCGACATCACCCCGCGCCCCCGCGCGTCAGGGTGCGCCCAGTACCCGATCTCGCCGACCGTCGGGTCGATCCGCCCGCGCAGGTCGAAGGCGCTGATGTTGCCGAGCAGTTCGTCGGTCTCCGGGTCGGCGATCGCCCACGAGACCCCGTCACCGTCGGCGGCCCACGCGATCCGCCCCTCGATGAACGTGTGCGCGTCCTCCAGCGTGTACGGCGAAGGCAGACCGGCCAGCCACCTAGCAGTTCGCTCGTCGTTGCACGCGGCCATCACTCGCTCCGCGTCCTGAGGCCCGAGCGGACGCAGCCGCACTCCGTTGCCCTCGACCACCGGGATCGGCCACCAGTGCCCCTGCGGCTCGAGCTCGTCGTCGCGGGTCACCGACGCGACCCACTCGTCCCGCCGTACGCCGCGTTGCAGGCCTTCCTGCGGCAGCGTCACCAGCGACCGGAAGCCGGCCTTCCACGCGACCCGGCGCGAACCCCAGTTGCCGACGTACGCGCGCCAGACCACCCGCTGCCAGCCGATCTCGTCGAAGGCGTAGCGGACCGCGAGCTTGACCGCGCGCGTCATCACGCCGTTGCCGCGGGCCCACGGTGAGATCGCGAACCCGATCTCGCCGACGCCGCCCTCGCGGTCGCGCAGGTCGACGGTGCCGGCGTACCGGCCGTCGTACTCGATCGCCCACGCGTACGACGATCCGTCGGCCCAGTAGCCCGGGATCTGTTCGGTCAGGTACGCGACGGCGTGCTCCTGCAGGTACGGCACCGGGATGGTCGTCCAGCGCTGCATCTCCGGGTCCTGGCAGGTCTCGTACGCCGGGCCGATGTCGGCCGTCGTGTGGGCGCGCAACGTGACCAGGGAGTCGGTGAGCACCGGGACGTCGTCGGGGAATCGCATCCCCGAAGCGTGACGCGCACAACGCCCGGCAGGCAACGCCATTTCGGTCCACAAGCACGGAAACCAACACTTTCCCACTGCGCCGGGGCGTCGCAGACCGTAGTCTGTGCCTGTGAACGCTGCCGGAAACGCCGAACCGACCCGCGGCCGGGGCGGTCAGCTGGCTGCCCAGCGCCAGGCCACGATCGTTGCCGAGGTCAACAGCCGGGGCGCGGTCACGGTCGCCGAGCTGGTCGACCGGTTCGGCGTCTCGGACATGACGATCCGCCGCGACCTGGACGCGCTCGACTCCAGCGGCCTGCTGCACAAGGTGCACGGCGGCGCGACGTCGGTCGGGCTGCGCAGCGCGCACGAGCCCGGGTTCGACGCGAAGCTGACGCAGGAGTCGGGGGCCAAGCAAGCGATCGCTGCGGAGGCCGCTCGCCGTGTGCAGCCGGACAGCGCGATCGGCATCGGCGCCGGTACGACGACGTACGCGCTCGCCCGTCAGCTGCTGCGCGTCGAGAACCTGACCGTCGTGACGAACTCGGCGCGGATCGCCGACGTGTTCCACGGCAACGGCCGCTCGGACCGGACCGTCGTGCTGATCGGTGGGATCCGGACGCCGTCGGACGCGCTGGTCGGCCCGATCGCGACCGCCGCGCTGCAGTCGCTGCACCTGGACATGCTGTTCCTCGGCGCCCACGGCGTCGACGCCGAGCACGGACTCAGTACGCCGAACCTGATGGAGGCCGAGACCAACCGGTCCTTCATCGCCGCCAGCCGCGAGGTCGTGCTGGTGGCCGACCACACCAAGTGGGGCACGGTCGGCCTGAGCACGTTCGCGACCTGGAACGACCTCGACGTCGTCGTCACCGACACCGGCCTCACGCCGGCGGCCCGCAAGTCGATGCGGGACACCGGCTGCGAACTGGTGCTGGCCGGCGCTTAGAGCTTGGAGGCTCCCGGCGACGGGGTGGCCGCCAGCGAGGTCGGAGCGTGGAAGCCGTGCTCCTCGAAGGCCTTCTCGATCGCGGCGAAGGTCTCGTCCGCCTTGGCGGTTTCGACCAGCGCGATGATGCAGCCGCCGAAGCCGCCGCCGGTCATCCGCGCACCGACAGCGCCCGCGGCCAGCGCGGTGTCGACCGCGACGTCCAGCTCCGGCACGGTGATCTCGAAGTCGTCCCGCAGCGACGCGTGCGACGCGGTGAACAGCGGGCCGACGTCGCGGAGCCGTCCCGCGTGCATCAGCGCGACCGCCTGCTCGACCCGGTCGATCTCGGTCACCACGTGCCGAACCCGGCGGCGGTCCACGTCGTCGGTCAGCTTCCCGAGCGCCTCGTCCAGGTCAGCCAGAGCGATCGACCGCAACGCCGGTACGCCGAGCGCCGCGGCCGCGTTCTCGCAGCTCTTGCGCCGGGCGGCGTACTCGCCGTCGACGTGCCGGTGCGGCGCCTTCACGTCGATCACCAGCAGCGTCAGCCCGTCGGCCTCGGGGTCGAACGGGATCTGCTCGGTCGACATCGCCCGGATGTCGAAGTACAGCGCGTGCCCGGCGGTGCAGCACATCGACGCCATCTGGTCCATCAGCCCGACCGGCGCCCCGACGTAGGAGTTCTCGGCCTTCTGCGCGAGCCGCGCGACCTCCGCCGGGTCGACCTCGATGCCGCGCAGACCGAGCAGTGCGACGCCGGTCGCGCACAGCAGCGCGGCCGACGACGACAGCCCGGCGCCGGTCGGCAGGTCGGAGTCGAACAGCAGGTTCGCGCCGCCGATCTCGTAGCCGGCCTCGCGCAGCACCCAGGCCATGCCCGCCGGGTACGTCGCCCAGTCGCTGACCGAGCCCGGCGCGAGCGAGTCGAGCGCGAACTCGGTCACACCCTTCTGCCCGTTCGACGAGACCGCGACGACGCCGTCCTCGCGCGCCGACGCGGTCACCGAGATCTGGTTCGGCAGCGCGATCGGCAGCACCAGGCCGTCGTTGTAGTCGGTGTGCTCACCGATCAGGTTCACCCGGCCGGGCGCCCGCCAGGCGCCGTCGGGCGTCGTACCGAAGACCTCGTCGAACGTACTCATGCGCCGACCTTACGGAGGGTCTCAGCCACGTCTTCCGGACGGGTGTCGGAGATGAAAGCACCCATCCCCGACTCCGAGCCGGCCAGGTACTTGATCTTGTCCGCGGCCCGGCGGATCGACAGCAGCTCCAGGTGCAGGTAGCCGAGCTCGCGGTCGGCGCGGACCGGAGCGGCGTGCCAGGCGGCGATGTAGGGCAGGCGGTCGTCGTACAGTCCGTCGAAGCGGCGCAGGACGTCGAGGTAGAGCTGGACGAAGTCGTCGCGCTCGGTCTCGGTCAGCTCGCTGATGTCGGCGACCTGGCGGTGCGGGTAGAGGTGCACCTCGACGGGCCAGCGGGCGGCCTCGGGGACGAACGCGGTCCAGGTGCCGTTCTCGGCGACGACCCGGGTGCCTTCCTTGCGCTCGGCGGCCAGGATGTCGGCGAACAGGTTGCCGCCGGTGGCCTCGAAGTGCTCGCGGGCGCGGGCCATCAGGGTCCGGATCCGCGGCGGCAGGAACGGGTAGGCGTAGATCTGGCCGTGCGGGTGGCTGAGGGTGACGCCGATCTCGCGGCCGCGGTTCTCGAACGGGAAGACGTACTCGACGTCGTCGCGGGCGCTCAGCTCGGCGACCCGGTCGGCCCAGGCCTCGACGACCAGGCGGGCCTGGCCGTGCGACAGGTCGGTGAACGACTTGTCGTGGTCGCTGGTGAAGCAGACCACCTCGGTCCGGCCGGGACCGGCGAACGACGGGAACCGGTTCGCGAA
Organism: Kribbella sp. NPDC104740; assembly: GCF_055583505.1. Taxonomy (NCBI): domain Bacteria; kingdom Bacillati; phylum Actinomycetota; class Actinomycetes; order Propionibacteriales; family Kribbellaceae; genus Kribbella; species Kribbella sp. NPDC104740. The sequence continues at coordinate 993,059 of NZ_JBVJNV010000001.1, forward strand.
GACGGCCACGTTGTAGTCGTGGTCGGGGATCTCGGTCGGGTTGTCCGGCGTACTGGCGTCCAGCGGGCACTGGTCGGCCGGCGGCAGGTAGGTCCGGGTGTTGCGGTGGGTGGCGAAGGTGATCACGTCGCCGGTCAGCGGATCGGTCCGCAGGTCGACCTGCGGCTTGGGTGCGGCCAGGCCGCGGGTGTCGGCCAGCGGCACCCGGGCGGGGGCGTCGGCGGGGTCGTAGTAGATCAGGTCCCGGCCGTCGGACAGCTTGGTGTCAGTGCGGCGCGCGCCACGCATCGTCATGCGAATGATCATAAACCAACAGAATTGAACATGCATCGCGATCCCCGGCGCCGCTACTCTTGATCGATGGACGTCGCCCTACTTCCGCGTCCTCTCCCGTGCCGGAGAGGACGCTAGGAACCCCCAGCCCATGAACGAGACCCTGCTCAACATCGTTTTGATCTTCGTCTTCGTGCTGATCGGCGGCGTCTTCGCCGCCGCCGAGATGGCCCTGGTCTCCCTGCGGGAGAGCCAGATCAAGTCGATCGCCACCCGAGGCCGGCGCGGCGAGACCGTCGCCCGGGTGGCCGCGAACCCGAACCGCTTCCTGTCCGCCGTGCAGATCGGCGTCACCCTGATGGGCTTCCTGTCCGCCGCCTTCGGTGGCGCGACACTGGCCGACGGGCTGGCGCCGCACCTGCAGGACCTCGGCCTGCCCGAGTCCGTCGCGAGCACCGTCGCCCTGGTCCTGATCACGGTGGCCATCTCCTACGTGTCGATCGTGATCGGGGAGCTGGCGGCCAAACGGCTCGCGCTGCAGCGCGCCGAGCTGTTCGCACTCGGCCTGGCCCCGCTGGTCGACCGGATCGCCTCGGCCGTCCGGCCGGTGATCTGGCTGCTGTCGCGGTCCACCGACCTGGTCGTCCGCGCGCTCGGCGGCGACCCGAACGCCAACCGTGAGGTGATGAGCGACGAGGAGCTGCGCGACCTGGTGTCGGCGCACGAGTCGCTCGGCGAGGAGGAGCGCCGGATCGTCGACGACGTCTTCGAGGCCGGCGGCCGGCAGCTGCGCGAGCTGATGCTGCCGCGCACCGAGGTGGACTTCGTCGACGCCGAGATGCCGGCGTACAAGGCGGTGAAGTTCGCCGCCGAGCGGCCGCACTCGCGCTACCCGGTGATGAACGGCTCGGCCGACGACATCGTCGGGTTCGTGCACGTGCGCGACCTGTTCGACCCGGCGGTCGCGTCCCGGTCGGTCCGGGTCGGCGATCTGGCCCGCGACGTGCTGATGCTGCCCGACACCGCGAAGCTGCTGCCGACGCTGACCGAGATGCGCCGGCGCTCGACGCACCTGGCGATCGTGCTCGACGAGTACGGCGGCACCGCCGGCATCGTCACGCTCGAGGACCTGGTCGAGGAGCTGATCGGCGACATCAAGGACGAGTACGACGAGGAGGCGGGCGAGACCACCCGCCTGCGCAGCGGTGACGTCGAGGTCGACGGCCTGCTGAACCTCGACGACTTCGCCGACGAGACCGGCGTCGAGCTGCCGGACGGCCCGTACGAGACGGTCGCCGGCTTCCTCGCCGCCCAGCTCGGCCGGGTGCCCGCGGTCGGCGACGAGGGATCGGTCGACGGCTACAACATCACCGTCACCGAGATGGACGGCCGCCGGGTCGCTCGCGTCCGCGTGCACCAGGTCGCCGTCGAGGACGCCGGCTAGACGAGTGCGGGGGCTGGTGCCTTCTGCTCCAGGACGTTGCTCCTGGCCAGAACCACCAGCCCTCCCACGGTGAAGCCGAGGCCCTGGAAGATCAGCACCGGGATGATGCCGACGACCTCGCCGAGCACGCCGGAGGCAACGATCCCGACCAGCACGGCCAGGCCTTCGGCCGCGAAGAGCGCGCCGAAGACGCGGCCGCGCGAGGCGTCGTCGGTGAGCCGCTGCACCACTGTCATCGACGCGGCGACGACGAACGCGCCGGGCAGCCCGACCGCGATCATCAGCACGTACGCGGGCGTCAATCCCTTGTAGAACAAGGGGTAGCAGAACAGCGCCAGGTCGATCAGCCCGAACAGCACCGCGCCGATGCCCCAGAGCTTCGCCGCCGCGAACCGTGCACCGACCGCCGCAGCGACCAGTCCGCCCGCGATCCCGCCGACCGCCTGCGCCGACACGATCAACCCGTACGCCGTACCGTCGCCGCCCAGCTCGGCGCTGACGAACGGCGCGAACAGCGTGCTCATCGCACCCTCGCCGACGCCGGTGACCAGGCCGAACACGAACACGATCCGCATCGCCTTGCTGCTCAGGCAGATCCGCAGCCCGTCGACCCACTCGGCCTTCAGCCGCTGCACCGCGCCGGACGTCCGCTCACGTACGACGGCGACCGCCCGGTGCTTCACGCCGATCAGCAAGCCCATGGCCAGCAAGTAGGTCGCCGCGTCGACCGCTGCGAGCAGCGGCATCCCGCCCGCAGCCGCCAGTACGCCGCCGAGCGCTGCGCCGGTCAGCCGGGCGATGTCGTTGCTCTGGCTGTTCAACGCGTTGGCTGTGACCAGCTGCTGCTGGTCGACCAGGTGGGGGACCAGCGACTGCTCCGCGGGCCGGAAGAACTGCTGCAGGCAGCTCTGCGCGAGCACGATCACGTAGATCACCCAGAGGCCGCTCTCGTCCTTGACGAGGAGCAGGGGGAGTAGCACGAGCGCATGCAGCAGGTTGACCACGATCATCGTGCGCCGGCGGTCCCAGCGGTCGACGAACACTCCCGCCAGCGAGCCCAGCACGACCAGTGGCACGAAGGACGCCAGCAGCAGGCCGCCGGACGCCAGGGTCGAGCCGGTGAGCGTGTAGACGTGGAAGGCGAGGCCGGTGCGTAGTACCCAGTCGCCGGTGAGGGAGATCAGTCCGGCGCTCAGCACGAGCCGGTAGTCCCGGCGGCGGGCTAGAACGGCCCACAGGTCTCTCATGCGTCCTCCTCGGTCGCCGGGGACTCCTCCGGGAGCACGCTGACGATGCGGGTGATGTCGATCAATCGGCTGCCGGGCGGCCGGGTGGACTTGTCGTCGATCGGCCGCTCGTCGACGTACCGCTGGATCAGTGCGGCCACCTGCTCCTCCAGCTCGGCCAGCTCCTCGCCGGTGAGGTAGACGGAGCTGTGCCCGATGCCGGAGTTCTCGACGAGCACCTCTGCTTCCTGCGGCCGCCGCTGCTGCCAGTCGACCAGGTTGCTCACCGCGCGCTCGGCGATCAGCTGCTCCAGTACGTCGGCAGCTGCCGCGCCTTCCGTCGTGAGCCGCGCGCCGCGCCACGACTGCGAGGTGGAGACGAGTCGCCACGGCCGCTCGCGGTTGTCCTTGCCCTGGGCGGGCTCGACGAAGTCGTACTTCGCCAGCTGCCGGAGGTGGTGCGAGGCGAGCGCCTGGCTGATCCCCAGCTTCCGCGCTGCGTCGGCCGCGGTCAGCGGGCCTTCGCGGCCGAGCAGCGCCTGCAGGTCGAGGCGCACCGGATGGGCCATCGCGCGGATGGCGAGGGGGTCGTCCAGCAACCGGCGGCGGCGCGGGTCCTGCCCGGATTCCAAAGACATGCTTGGAATATGCGGCAGGCGCAAGACGATGTCAAGCTGTTGCTTGGAATAGCCCTAGGGCTTCTTCGGGTTCTTGCCCTTCGACTTGCCCTGACCGGGCTTGTCGGGTTTGCCCGATTTGGCGTGCCCCGGTGGCGCGGGCGGCTCGGCGACCGGCTTCTGCGTCGTGGCCACCCGGTTCGAGGTCGGCCGGGTCGTCGGGCGGTTCGAGGTCGGCCGCGTCGAGGTCGGTTTCACCGACGCGGGCGGCGCCACCGGCGTAGTGCGGGGGACCGAAGACGGCGTCAGCTCGGCGGTCTCCGGCAGCCGGCGGTCGCGCTGGTCCAGGACGACACCGGTGCCCGCCGCGGCGAGGAGCGCGAGTGCGGCGCCGCCACCGATCAGCCGCCCCCGCGACCACCAGCCGACGCCGCCCTTCGCCTTGCCACTGGGCAGCTGTGCGGTCGACCCGCGGACCGGCGTCGTACCGGTGATCGTCGTACCGGCTGCGATCTGCGCCGCGGTGGGCCGATCGGCGGGGTCCTTCGCGAGCATGCTCATCAGCAGCTGCTCGAACGGGCCGGCCAGGTGAGGCCGCAGGTCGCTCGGTGGGGTCGGCGCCGTGCTCACGTGCTGGTACATCACGCTGGCCGGCTGATCGCCCTGGAACGGCGGGTGCCCGGTCACGAGCTGGTAGAGCACGCACCCCAACGCGTACACGTCCGACGCCTTGCCGGCCGGCAGTCCCTGGGCACGTTCCGGCGCCAGGAAGTGGCTCGTTCCGAGCACCTGGCCGGTCGCGGTCATCGTGGTGGTGGTGTCGGCGAGGAACCGCGCGATACCGAAGTCGGTGACCTTCACCGTGCCGTCGTCGGTGACCAGCAGGTTCTGCGGTTTCACGTCCCGGTGCACGATGTCGTTGCGGTGCGCCGCGGCCAGGCCCGCTGCGGCCTGCCGGACCACGCCGAGCGCGCGGTCGGGCCCGAACGGGCCGTGCTGCCGCAGTTCCACCGCGACCGTCCGTCCCTCGACGAGCTCCATCACCAGGAAGAAGCCGTCGTCGTACGGGCCGAAGTCGTACGCCGCGACGACGTGCGGGTCGGACAGCGACGCCGCTGCCCGGGCCTCGCGGTGGAAGCGCGCGGCCATCTCCGGCTCACGCCGCGCCGGCAGCAGCAGCTTGACCGCGACGTCCCGGCCGAGCAGCTCGTCGGTCGCCCGGAACACCTCGCCCATGCCGCCACGCCCGAGGGGATCACCCACCCGGTACCGTCCGGCCACCACCTCACCACGCCTCATCCCGCGCTCGGTACCCGCCCGGCATGCGTTTCAGTCGAGGCGGCCGGCCTCAGCCCAGCGGGTAGGAGGTCGGGCCGTCCGCCCGATCACGCAGCCAGTCGAGGGCCGACTCCGCGTGCCGGAGGATCGAGATGTGGCTGTCCGCGCCGTACTGGTCGAGCTCGGCGCACGGAATGTGCGTGGCCAGCCAGTCGCCGTGCGCAGGCGGGATGATCCGGTCGATCCTGCCGTGCAGCAGCAGCGCCGGCGCGGTGATGTCGGCCGGATCGCACCCCCACGGCAGCAGGTACGACACGTCGTCGTCGATCGCGCCGTACGGCCCCGCGGTGAGCGCCGCCGGCCCCGCGACCTCGCCGAGCCACGACCACGGCCCGTCGAAGAGCGCCAGATCGACAGCAGCGAACTCCGGGTCGTAGTCGTCCCCGTCGACCGCCTCCCGCGCCTCGCGCCCGCTCCGCGCGGCCTCCAGCGCGGTGACCCCCGACGGGATCATCCCGCCGAACCAGTCCAGCCCCGGTACGCCGTACGGCGCGATCCCGGCCAGGCTCGCGACCGCCTGCACCCGCTCACCGAGCACCGCCGCGCACCCCAGCGCGTACGACCCGCCCCCGGAGTACCCCATCGTCGCGAACCGCCCGAGCCCGAGCGCGTCCGCGACCGCCTCGACGTCGCGGGCCACCGACCGCATCGTGCGGCCCGGCGCGACCGTCGATCCGCCGTACCCGGGCCGGTCGAACGAGATCCAGCGCAGCCCCAGCCACTCCGAGGCCTCGAGCAACGGCACCGGCGGGACGCCGAGGTTGGGTGTGCCGTGGTGCCAGACCACCGGGACCCGGCGCTCGTCGCCCGGGTGCGTGTCGTACACCCGGAGCACCCGTCCGCCGGGCAGTCGCAACTCGCTCCGTTCCATCACCGCACGTCCGTTCCTCTCGGCTCCTCTTCGGACGGTACGTCGCGATCGTGCCCGCGGACTCGACATTTCGGCCCTGGCTGCCCGAAGAGGCGAAATGTCGACGACTGTCGCGCGCCTCCGACCTCTGCTGCGAAGATCCGTTCCGACGAGAGGAAGTCCCGTGAAGTACCTGCTGCTGATCCACAGCAACCCCAAGACCTGGGGTCACCCGTCGTTCCTGCACACCGAGGAGGGCATCGCGCTGCCGAGGACCGCCCGCGACGCACTCGCCAAGCAGCTCGACGACCTGCTCACCGAGCTCGACACCTCCGGCGAGCTCGTCTCCGCCAGTCCGCTGGAGGCGCCGGCGAAGGGCAAGGTCGTCCGCGTCCGCGAGGGCGTCCGCGCGACCACCGACGGCCCGTACTCCGAGGCGAAGGAGCAGCTCGCCGGCGTCTTCATCGTCGACGTCGCCTCGCCGGCCCGGGCCGAGGAGATCGCCGCCCGCATCCCCGAGGCGGCGTTCTCCGCGGTCGAGGTCCGCCTGATCTCCGCCGACTAGCCGGCCCGGAGCTGGGCGGACCTCCGCCCGGCCGCGACCGGCCCCGGACCAGAGCGGTCCGGGGCCGGTTGTCGTCCGTGGATCAGCGGGTGGCCAGACGGTTCACCGTGGAGATCTCGTCCGACAGCTTGAGCCGCAGCGGGCTGTCGACGGCCTTCAGCGCCCCCGCGCGACCGGCGCCGACGTACTTGTCGACCGGCCCGCGGACCGGGAACACCTTGTCCTCACCCGGCAGCGGCACCGATGGGCACAGGCTGTTGGTGCTCTTCGACCCGAACAGCAGGTACGTGTTCACGACACCGTCGACACACGGGTTCCCCTGTAACCCGTACTGCCCGTGGAACGCCGCGTCGTCGACCCGCAGCACGTCCACGCCCGGCGCCTTGCGGACCGCGCTCATCGCTTGCTCGTACGACGTCTGCGGGTCGAACTCACCCTGCACGACGAGCACGTGGTCCCGGACCGCCTTCGGCAGCTCCGGCAGCGTCTGCCGCGGCGCGTCCGTCCAGGGACCGCAGACCTCGCCGAGCCCGTACTGCCAGCCGTACGCCGGGTACTTGCGGCCCTGGACGTCGCTCAGCTTCTTGTACCACTGCGTCGACTTGGTCGGCTGGTCGCCGCAGGCCACGGCGTACCGGGTGATCGGCAGCTGCTGGTAGTCCGGCGTCGCCTGGCCGAGGTCGGCCTTCGCCACGGCGGCCGTGGTCAGCTTCGCCGCGGTGACGCCGAACCGCTCCCGCGACACCGCGTCCACGCTGCTCCGCAGCCCGGCCGGCAGAGCGGCGAGCTTCTGCGCGCCGGCCGAGTCGCCCTCGATCACCAAGCTGAACACCAGCAGGCGCAGCAGCCAGCCGAGCTCGCTGCCGTTGCCGATCAGCAGCGCGTCGTAGTTGTCCGGGCTGATCCCGAGCCCCGCGGCCTTGCTCCGGCCGGCGGCGATGGCGGCCTCGGCCTGCGCGGTCGTGGTGCCGAACACGCCGGGCATCGTCCGGGTCAGCCACGGCAGGAAGACGTCCTCGGCCTGCCGCTGGCCCATCCGCGGGAAGTCCTCGAAGTCCGCCTGCAGCCGGCCCTGGAAGTCGACGCTGGAGTCGAGCACGACCCGCCCGGTGGTTGCCGGGAACAACGACGCGTACTTGGCGCCCAGCCAGGTCCCGTACGAGTACCCGACGTAGTTCAGAACAGGGGCCTTGAGCAACTGTCGCAGCAGGTCCATGTCGTGCGCGGTCTGCCAGGTCGTGATGTACGGCGCCTCGGCGACGCTCTGGCAGGCCTCGGCGATCGCCTTCGGCGTCTGCTGGTGATCGGCGATGCTCTTCGGCGACCGGTCCCGCGCGTCGAGCGGGCCCTTGGGCAGGCGACCGGTCGGCACCTGGCAGGTGATGCCGAGCCCGGCCTGACCGGCGGCGCCCTGCTGCCCGGTGCCCCGGGGATCCATCCCCAGTACGTCGTACCGCGCGTTCAGCGACGGCTGCAGCTTCGCCAGATCGGCGGCCAGCCCGGTGCCCTGACCGCCGGGCCCGCCCGGGTTGGTCAGCAGGATCCCTTGGTAGTCGTCCTTGGCGCCGGTCGCGGCGACCCGGCTGACCGACACCTTCAGGTCCTGGCCGGCGTCCGGCGCCGACCAGTTCCGGGGCACGGTCAGTTGCGCGCACTCGACCGGGACCTCGGCCTTGAACGTGCACGCACCCCAGGTCAGCTTCTGCCCGGTGTACCCGGACAGGTCGGGAGCGGCATCGGATGTCAGCGGAAACAGTACGGCGAGCAACGAGATCGACGTCGCGGCGGCGAGTCCTGCTCGTAGGCGTCTCATACCCTGGCCTTCCTCACGGTGGACGAACCTTCTCGGCCGAACGTATTTCCGCGTGCGGCGGGCGCGGCACGGCCGAACGGCCGGATCGGCGGTGGCACCTCGTCCTTTCGGCCGGGGCCCGGTCCAGCCGTCGGGCCGAGGTGCGGACCGCGTCCGGGAAGGCATGCTGGAACCATGACGAGTCCTCGCGGCGCCCGTGGATCCGGGCAGGCGCCGGACGGTGCCGCCGCCCACACTCGGCGGGCACCGGACGGCGCCGCCGTTCACACTCGGCGGGCGCCCGCCGCCCACCGCCGGCGGGCGCCGCTGGTCGCGGAGATCGTGGCTCTCGCGCTGCTCTCCGCGGCCGACCTCGCGATCACTCTCCTGCACCCGGCGCCGCCCGGTGGATTTCTCGCCGCCTCGTTCACCGCGATCACGCCGGCGATCGGGATCGGCGCCGCGGTGGTCGCCGTACTGCGGCGCCACTTCGACCGGCTCGTGCTGCTGACCGTCGTGGTCGCTTCCGCGTCGCTGGTGGTCAGCGTCGGCAGCGGCCTCGCGGCCTGGGCCGGCGCCGCCGTGCAGGCCCAGTCGCCCTTGGCCGAGGCGCTGGCGCTGGCGCTGTTGTGCGGCGCGGTCTGCCACCAGCTCCCGTCGCGGTCGGTCGCGCCGCTCGTCGTACTCGTCGGAATCGCCGCGACCGTCGCGGCGCCGCTTCGGTTCGGTCTCGACTCGCCCTGGGCCCTGCTCGCCCTACCGGCCGCGCTGCTGTGGGGCGCCGGCGTGGCGACCGGCCTCGTCCTGCGCGACGCCGACAGCCGGTACGACGCGGAACTGGCCGGCGCGCGGGAGTCCGAGCGGCTCGCGCTGGCCCGCGAGCTGCACGACTTCGTCGCCCACCACGTGACCGGGATCGTGGTCCTCGCCCAGGGCGCACAGGTCGCCGCCGCCCGGCGCGACGAGCGGCCCGGCGCCTACCCGCAGATCGAGCAGGCCGGGAGCGAAGCCCTGAGCGCGATGCGCAGGCTGGTCGGCATGCTGCGCGCCGAGGAGCCGGAGGCGAGCCGCACCCGGGCCGGTGACGACCCGCTGCACCCGGTGTTGCGCGCCGAGCTGAAGGAGGCCTGTGGCAACGATCCACGGGTCCGGCTGACCGCGAACGCCGAGCTCGACAGCATGTCGTTGTCACCGGCAATCATCGTCGCGGCGCACCGGATCGTCCTCGAGGCGGTCACCAACGCCCGCCGGTACGCCGTACCGGGGTCGCCGATCGAGGTGTCGGCCGGGCTGCGCCGCAAGGGGCTGACCGCGGCGCTGGAGCTCACGGTCGTCAACGCCGTACCGGCGAACGCCGAGCGAGGCGACGGGTACGGGCTGGTGGGGATGGCCGAACGCGCGCAGGCCGTCGGCGGTACGTTGTCGTCCGGCGCCGGCCCGGACGGGCAGTGGCGGGTGCGGGCGACGCTGCCGGCCGACCACCTCTACCGGTGACGCCGGACCGGCGAAGGAGACGATGATGGCCGTACGGGTGCTGCTGGCCGACGACCAGGCGATGGTCCGGACCGGCTTCCGGCTGATCCTGGAGTCCGAGCCCGGCCTCGAGGTGGTCGCCGAGGCCGCCGACGGCGAGGAGGCGGTCCGGCGGGCGCGGGAGCTGCGGCCGGACGTGGTGCTGATGGACATCCGGATGCCGCTGATCGACGGCATCCAGGCGACGAAGCTGCTCGCCGGCCCGGGCGTCGCTGAGCCGTTGCGGGTGGTCGTGGTGACGACCTACGACGTCGACGAGAACGTGTACGCCGCGCTGCGCGCGGGGGCCTGCGGGTTCCTGGTGAAGGACGCCGGCCCGCGGCTGCTGGTCGAGGCGGTCCGGGCGGCGGCGGACGGGGAGTCGATGGTCTCGCCGTCGGTCACCGCGCGGCTGCTCGAGCGGTTCACGCAGGCGGCCGCTCCGGACGCGCCCGCGGCCCACCCGCTGACCGAGCGTGAGGCCGACGTGGTCCGCGCGGTCGCCCGCGGCCGGATGAACAGCGAGATCACCGACGAGCTGACGCTGTCACTGTCGACCGTCAAGTCCCACCTGGCCAGCGCCCAGCGGAAGCTCGGGCTGCGCAACCGCACCGAGCTCGCCGTCTGGGCCTGGGAGAACCGGCTGGTGAGCTGAGGCCCGGACCACGACGGTCCGGGCGGCCAGGTCGCCGACCCGCTGCCGCAACGGCGTGCAGCAGATCACGACGAAACCGGTCAGCCCCCAGAACAGGCCGTCGACCACCCAGAGCAGGTACCGCACGAAGAACTGGGTCCAGCTCGGCAGCGTGCCTTCCAGCGTCACCGTCCGCAGCCCGAGCGCCAGCATGCCGAGCGTCCGGCCGCCGGTACGGCGGGGCAGCACGATCTCGTTGACGACCTGCAGGACGACGATCGCGCCGATGTAGGTGCCGGCAACGCCGTACCCGACCGTGCGCCCCCGGCCGCCGAGCCAGACGACCGCGAACAGGGCGCCGACCGCGAGCAGCGCGGCCACGAGCATCACGGACAGCAGGTCGACCAGCCACTGGACGCAGCGCCGGGGAGTGACTCTGGTCGCCTCGCGGGTGAGTGCGGTCACGTGCTTCATCATTGCACCACCCGCCGGGGCGCTCAGTCTCTCGGAGCGACCAGCCGGGTGTGGTTCTCGCGCGTCGCCAGCGCCGGGTCCAGCGCCCCCAGCGCCAGCCAGGTGGCACCCCCGACGCCGTCGTGCGCCGTCAGCACCTCGCCGTCGAAGTGGTCGCGGATGCTCTGCCGCAACAACTTCCCGACCGGTGACGACTCGCCCGCGACACTGCCGGTGAGCACCAAAGGCCCGTTGTCCGACGTTGTCCTCAGCCGGCTGACCGTTTCTGTGAGCAGTTCGGCTGCGCGTTTCACCAGCGCGTGCGCGGTCTTGTCGTTCTGGTCGTACGCCGCCACCACCGTCCGCGCCAGCTCGGCCAGCAGGACCGGCGGCCGCGAGTTCACGGTGCGGATCAGGTCGTCACGGAGCAGGTCGTAGCCTTCACGCTCCGCGACGTCGCCCGGATCCCAGCCCGGCAGGACAGCCTGGACGACGGCCTCGCCGAGGCCGCCGATCGGTTCGCCCTGGTCGATCGCGCGCAACAGACTGCGCATCGCCTCGCGGCCGAGCCAGAAGCCCGAGCCGTCGTCGCCGAGCAGCCAGCCGTGGCCGTCGGCGGTCCGGACCAGCCGGTGGTCGCGGACCAGGCCGGCCGCGCTGCCGGTGCCCGCGATCAGCACGGCGCCGTCGGCTTCCGGCGTACCGGAGGCGAACGCGACCTCCAGGTCGCCGATGTAGCGCGGCACGCAGACCAGGCCGGCGCCCGACCAGGCGGCGTCGAACTGCGCCGCGACCTCGGGTTTCGACAGCGCGGAACCCCCCGCGGCGCCGATCACCGCGGCCTGCACGGCGGCCGGATCGAGGCCCGTCAGCGCCTGCCGGATCGCCTGCCCGAAGTTCGCCGCGGCACTCGCGGGGTGGCTGGTCGGATTTCCGCCCGCGGCAGCCCCGCGACCGACTACGTTGCCGTTGTGGTCCGCGATCACGATCCGGGTGGAGGTCCCGCCGAGGTCGCCGCCTAGGACCAGTGTGGTGTCAGGTCGCAGGACCACTGTGTCCTGTGGTTCCGGGAGAGCGTACTCGACGGACATAGGCGGTGCTCCAAACTGCTCAATCAGAGCCGTTAATGGACAATAACGTGCAAGGTCACGCAACGGTCCCGATCTGGAGGGAAGAGTGAGATGAGCCTTGACTTTAGCTGCCAGGTGAGAAAAGTTCTGTCCAGCAAACCGCAAACTTGCGCACTTGTCGGCACCAGGTGTGTCGCGGCGAACACATTAGTGGAGGGGCGGGGCCTCTGATGGCCAGTACGACGGACGGCAGCACGGGCGCACACGCGGGAACGGGCAACGACACCGGTGGCGTCAGTGCGCAGTCGTATGTTCACACGCTGACACCGATCCTGGCCGCGGTCACCGAGCAGATCGACGGCCCGATCCAGGACGCGGCGGAGCTGTTCGTCAGCTCGCTGCGCAACGACGGAGTCATCCAGGCCTTCGGGTCCGGGCACTCCGAGGCGCTCGCGATGGAGATCGCCGGCCGGGCCGGCGGCCTGATCGCGACCAACCGGCTCGCGCTGCGCGACCTGGTCCTGATCGGCGGCGAGCCGATCGAGGTGCTGCGCAGTGGTGAGCTCGAGCGCGACCCGTCGATCTCGCGCCGGCTGTACGAGCTGAGCGCCGCGCAGAAGAACGACCTGTTCGTGATCGCCTCCAACTCCGGCGTGAACGGCTCGATCGTCGAGCTGGCCAGTGTCGTCAAGGAGCACGGTCACCCCCTGATCGCGATCACGTCGCTGCAGCACACGGCCGGCGTCGAATCGCGGCACCCGTCGGGCAAGAAGCTGATCGACTTCGCCGACGTGGTGCTCGACAACCACGCGCCGTACGGCGACTCGGTGCTCGAACTGCCAGGTTTCGGCAAGGTCTGCGCCGTGTCGTCCATCACCGCGGCGCTGATCGCGCAGATGCTGGTGGCAGAGGTGCTGCGCCGGCTCGCCGAAGCAGGTGAAACTCCTCCGGTCTACCTGTCCGCGAACATTCCCGGCGGCGACGACCACAACCACGCCCTGGAAGCAAAGTACGCCGGCCGGATCCGTCGTACTGCCTGAAACACTCTCGGAAGGCGGGACCATGAGTACTCCCAACAAACTGTCGCGGCGGCTGTTCCTGCAGCGCGCGGCGGTCGGCACCCTGCTGGCCACCGGCGGCAGCACGCTTCTGGCCGCCTGCGCCGGCAGCGGCAGTGACGACGGCGGCTCCACCGGTGGTGGCGAGAAGACCGCCGACAACCCGTTCGGGATGGCGGACAAGGCGACCGTCGACGCGGTCATCTTCAACGGTGGTTACGGCTACGACTACGTGCAGTTCGCGGCCGACATCGCGCAGAAGAAGTTCGCCGGCTCGACCTTCAAGGTCGCGCCGTCCACCCAGATCGCGCAGCAGCTGCAGCCGCGCTTCGTCGGTGGCAACCCGCCGGACCTGATCGACAACTCCGGCGCCAACCAGATCGGCTTCAACACGATCCTGGACCAGCTGTCGACGCTCGACGACGTCTTCGAGGCCAACAACTACGAGGGCACCAAGATCGCCGACACCCTGTACCCGAGCGCCAAGGTGCCGGGCACGTTCGACGGCAAGTTCGTCGCGATGAACTACGTGCTCACCCTGTACGGCATCTGGTACTCCGACAGCCTGTTCCAGGAGAACGGCTGGACCCCGCCGAAGACCTACGACGAGCTGCTCGACCTGGGCGCCAAGGCCAAGGCCAAGGGCAAGTACCTGTTCGTCTGGGGCAAGGAAGCCGCCACCTACTACCACACGATGGCCGTCGACGGCGCCATCAAGGAGGGTGGCGACGAGGTCCGGCTGGCGCTGGAGAACCTCAAGGAGGGCTGCTGGTCGATGCCGCAGTTCCAGGGGATCTTCAAGGCCCTGGAGACGATGGTCAAGAACGGGTACTTCGTACCCGGCGGCGCCGGCACCCAGTTCACCGCCGCGCAGGCCAAGTGGAGCAACGACCAGCAGGCCATCCTCTACCCCTCGGGCTCGTGGATCGAGAACGAGATGAAGAAGGCCACCAAGGCGGGCTTCAACATGAAGGGCGTCCCGGAGCCGACCCTGACCGCCAGCCCGAAGCTGCCCTACGAGTCGCTGCGCAGCGCGGCCGGTGAGCCGTTCATCGTCCCGGCCAAGGGCAAGAACGTTGCCGGCGGCAAGGAGCTGCTGCGGGCGATGCTGTCGAAGGAGGCGGCGACCAACTTCGCCAAGACCCGGCTCGCGCCGACCATCGTCAAGGGCCTGGTGCCCGCCGACGGCTTCGGCTCGACCGCGCTGCAGTCGCAGACCCAGATGCTGGACGCCGCCGGCACCAACGTCTTCGACTACCAGGTCTTCGGCCTGTACGGCATGAACACCGACCAGCTGGTGGTCTGGAACTCGTTCCTGTCCGGCCAGCTGGACGCGGCGGGCCTGACCAAGGGCCTGCAGCAGATCACCGACAAGGTACGGAACGACAGCTCCGTCAAGAAGATCCCGGTCACCAAGTGACCGTGCAGCAAGAGGCCGTGCCGGGAGGCGGACCCAAGCGGTCCGCCACCCGGCGCCGCCGGCCGCTGACCTTCGACCGGGTCAGCTTCATGGTCGTGTTCCTCGGCCTGCCGCTGGTGGTGTTCGTGGTCTTCGTGGTGTCGCCGTTCGTCCAGGCGCTGTGGTACTCGCTGACCGACTGGTCGGGGTTCAGCTCGGGGATGAACTTCGTCGGCTTCGACAACTACGTCCGGCTGTTCCACGACGACATCTTCCTGAAAGCCGTCCGCAACAACGTCCTGCTCGCGGTCGTCGTACCGCTGGTGACGATCGTGCTGTCGCTGACCCTGGCCACCCTGGTCACGATCGGCGGCTCCGGCACCGGGACCGTCCGCGGACTGCGCAACTCCGGCTTCTACCGGATCATCTCGTTCTTCCCGTACGTCATCCCGGCGATCGTGATCGGCCTGATCTGGGCGCAGGTGTTCACCCCGAGCTCGGGCATCCTGGACGCCGTCCTGAACAAGATCGGGCTGCACGGGTTCGAGAACTACGCCTGGCTCGGCGACGCCCGGACGGCGATGCCGGCCTCGATGTTCGTGATGATCTGGGGTGCCGTCGGTTTCTACATGGTGCTGTTCATCGCCGCCATCCGGGGCATCGACCCCGAGGTGTTCGAGGCGGCCCGGATCGACGGTGCCGGCCGGTTCCGCAGCGCGGTGTCGATCACCGTGCCGCTGATCCGCGACAACGTGCAGACGGCGTACGTCTACCTCGGGATCGCCGCCCTCGACGCCTTCGTCTACATGCAGGCGCTGAACCCGGGCGGTGGACCGCAGAACTCGACGCTGGTGATGCCGCAGCAGCTGTTCACGACGGCCTTCACCAAGGGGCAGTTCGGGTACTCGACGGCGATGGGGGTGATCCTGGCCGCGGTGACGATGCTGTTCGCGCTGCTGGTCTTCACCGTGAACGCCCTGACCGGCGGACGTGAGCCGAAGAAGAAGGTAAGCCGATGACGACAACCACCGCCGACCGCGCCGTCGTGGCCGATCGCGCGCCCAGGCAGCGGGCCCCGGAAGGCCGGGGGGTGGCCGTCACCGCCCACGTCGCGCTGATCCTGTGGTCGCTGCTGGTGATCCTGCCGCTGCTGTGGACCGTGCTGTCGTCGTTCAAGACGACGCAGGAGGTCCTCGGCAACCCGCTGTCACTGCCGAGCGGGCTGCGGTTCGAGAACTACGCCAACGCCTGGACGACGGCCGGGATCGGCCGCTACTTCGCGAACACCGTGATCGTCGTCGGCAGCGCGCTGGTGCTGGTGATGATCCTGGGCGCGATGTGCGCCTACGTGCTGGCCCGGTTCACCTTCCCCGGCAACCGGCTGATCTACTACAGTATGCTGGCCGGTCTGACCTTCCCGGTCTTCCTGGCGATCGTGCCGCTGTTCTTCGTGCTGAAGAACCTGGCCCTGCTGAACACGCTGCCGGGCCTGATCATCACCTACGTCGCGTTCGCGCTGCCGTTCACCGTGTTCTTCCTGCACAGCTTCTTCAAGTCGCTGCCGCACGAGATCTACGAGGCGGCGCAGATCGACGGCGCCGGCGAGTGGCGGACGTTCTTCTCGGTGATGCTGCCGATGGCGAAGCCGGGCATGGCCTCGGTCGCGATCTTCAACTTCCTCGGCCTGTGGAACCAGTTCCTGCTCCCGGTGGCGCTGAACACCGACTCGAACAACTACGTGCTCTCCCAGGGCATGGCGTCGTTCGCGTCGCAGGCCGGCTACGCGGTCGACTTCGGTGCGCTGTTCGCGGCCGTGGTGATCACGGTGGCGCCGGTGCTGGTCGTCTACATCATCTTCCAGCGTCAGCTGCAGGTCTCGGTCACCGCCGGAGGCGTGAAGTAGCCTGCGGGCGTGCTGACACGGCGTACGGTCTTGCAGGGCGCTCTCGCGAGCGCCCTGCTTGCTGGTTGCAGCTCCGAGAAGCCCACCGGGCCGGCCCGGACCAAGGACAACCCGTTCGGGGTGGTCGCCGACCGGCCGGTCGAGGTGGTCGTCTCCGAGGAGTTCGGTGGCTTCGGCGCTCCGCAGTACCGGGCCAAGTACCAGCAGGCAGCGGTCACTGTGACGCCCACCAAGCAGCTGCGGGACCTGCTGCAGTCGCGGTTCGCGGCTGGGAGCCCGCCGGACGTCGTACTGAACACCGGTGACAAGGCGCTGACTGTCAGCCGCCTGGTCGCCGACGGGCAGTTGACCGACCTCGGGCCGTTGCTGACCGCCCCCTCCTGGGAGAACAAGGACGCGAAGGTCCAGGACGTCGTACTGCCCGGCCTGCTCGACTCCGGCCGGTACGACGGCTCGCTGCGCTCGCTGAACTACCTGGTCGACGTCTACGGCCTCTGGTACTCCGCCCGCCTCTTCCAGCAGCGCGGCTGGGACCTGCCGCGCACCTGGCCCGAG
The DNA here is from genome assembly GCF_055583505.1 of Kribbella sp. NPDC104740. Taxonomy (NCBI): domain Bacteria; kingdom Bacillati; phylum Actinomycetota; class Actinomycetes; order Propionibacteriales; family Kribbellaceae; genus Kribbella; species Kribbella sp. NPDC104740. The sequence continues at coordinate 1,009,748 of NZ_JBVJNV010000001.1, forward strand.
CTGCTCGCGCTGGGCGCCGAGATGCGCGCCGCCGGGCTCGGCCCGTTCACGTACGCCGGGGTGCACCCGTACTACGTGTTCGAGGCGGTGCTGACGCTGGCCGTGAAGACCGGCGGCCACGACGTCGCCAAGCGGATCGACAACCTCGAGGACGGCGCCTGGAAGGACCCGAGCGTCACCCGCGCGATCACCGCGTTCGGTGAGCTGGCCCGGCGCGGGCTGATCGCGACCGGGACCTCCGAGCTCGACCACACCGGCTCACAGACCCGGCTGATGCAGTCGAAGGCCGGCCTGCTGCCGTGCGGGAACTGGCTCGAGAACGAGATGAAGCCGGTGATTCCGGACGGCTTCGGGCTGACCGTGTTCGGGCTGCCGCCGCTGGACGGGTCGCCGGCGCTGCCGCGCGGCGTGCACGTCGAGCCCGGGTCGCCGCTGCTGGTGCCGGCCAAGGGGCCGAACGAGCCGGGTGGCGTCGAGTACCTGCGGGCGATGCTGTCGCGCGAGGTCGCCGGGCAGGTGACCAAGGAGACCAACCGGCTGACCGTCGTACGGGGTGCTGCGGACGGTCAGGAGATCGGAACGGCGCTGCGCTCGGCGCGGGACCTGCTGACGGCGGCGGGGGATCAGGTGATCCGCTGGTACTTCGCCGACTGGTACCCGGCGCTCGGCACGGCGGCCGGGCAGCTGACCGGGCAGTTCCTCTCGGGTGCGTTCCGTGTCGACGAGTGGACGGCGCGTGTGCAGGCCGCGGCGGACAAGGTGAAGCAGGACAGCACGGTCACGAAGTACCACAGGGATTGAGTAAGGTAAGGGAAACCTAATCCCTTGTGAGGTAGTGATGCGCTCGATCCTCCGGCCGCTGGCGCTGCTGGCTGTCGTTCCGTTCGTCCTGACCGCTTGCGGCTCCGGTGCCGAGGAACCGGCCGCGTCCGGCGAGGGCAGCTCGGCCGGCTCCGAGGCGGGCGCGTTCCCGGTCTCGATCAAGAACAAGTTCGGCACCGCCGAGATCAAGGCCGCGCCGCAGAGGGTCGTCTCGGTCGGGCTGATCGAGCAGGACGCCCTGCTCGCGCTGGACGTCGTACCGGTCGGGACCACCGAGTGGTTCGGCGAGAAGCCCGGCGCGCTGTTCCCGTGGGCCAAGGACAAGCTCGGCGACCGGCCGCTGCCGACCGTGCTGAAGGACAAGGACGGGATCCAGTTCGAGCAGATCGCCGCGCTCCGCCCGGACCTGATCATCGGCCTGTACTCCGGTATCACCGCCGACGACTACAAGAAGCTGACCGCGATCGCGCCGACGGTCGCCCAGCCGCCCGGCCTGCCGGACTACGGCGTCGCCTGGCAGGACGCGGCCCGCACCGTCGGCCAGGCGGTCGGCAAGCCGAAGCAGGCCGACGAGCTGGTCAAGGGTATCGAGGACCGCTTCGCGAAGGTCCGCTCCGAGCACCCCGAGTTCCAGGGCAAGCCGGCCCTGATGGCGACGCCGTACGAGGGCTACTTCATCTACGGCAGCCAGGACCCACGCTCCCGCCTGCTCACCGACCTCGGCTTCACCCTCCCGAGCGGCCTGGACAGCCTGATCGGCGACAAGTTCGGCGCGAACATCAGCGCCGAACGAATCAAACTCCTCGACCAGCAGGCGCTCGTCTGGTTCCCCACCAAGGGCGGCACCGCGAAACTCCAGGCCGACCCGCTCTACAAGAACCTCCCGGTCCGCACCCAGGGCCGCGACGTCTTCGTCGAAGAGAACTACGACGACCCCCTGTACGGCGCGACGAGCTTCGTCTCGGTCCTCAGCCTCCCGATCGTCCTCGACCAACTGGTCCCCAAGCTGAAGGCCGCCGTCGACGGAGACCCGGCGACCACGGCCTAAGAACAGAGCGGTTGGCGACGGCTCGGACGGTGCCGGTGGGGCCGATTAGCATGCGGGAGTGATCGAGGAGCAGGTGCGGGCGGCCGGTGCAGGTGACGAGAGTGCGCTGGAGGAGCTGGTCGAGATCGCCGCTGCCAGTCCGGTGCGGCTGGCGGAGTGGACGGGGGCTTTGTTCGACGCCGGGGTGTTGTGGCCGCCGAGTCTGTATCGCGCTGCCGGGGTGGAGGTCGTCCGCCGTGTTGTCGAGGCGGTTGACTCCGGTGCGCGGACGGACGAACTCAACTGGTTGCTGCTGATCGTCGCGCACGCGCCCGGCCCGGAGGCCGAGGCTGCTCTGCGGCGCTGGCAGGAGCATCCGCCGCCTGGGGCCGATCGCCTGCACGTCGACGCACTGGGCTACGCCCGTACGGCGGGGTGGGTGATCGATCACGACGGTGTACGCCGGGAGTTGTGTTCTCCCACGGCGTACCAGTTGGTGATGGACGAGACGCCGCCCCCGACCGCCGGCCAGGCCTGTCGGCTGTGTGCCTCGCCGCTGTGGAGGATCGCCGACTTCGACACCGGTGACGCCGCGGTGCGTGAGGTCCTGGCGCGCACGGGGTGGTCCGGGCGACTGCGGATCGACACCTGCTATTTCTGTGCTTGTTACTCCCCGCTGTTCTTCCGGGTCGCACCCGGGGCCGAGCCGGAGTGGTGGGAGGGGAACAGTCGTCCCAGCTACCTCCCGGACATCTCCGGACCGGAAGATCCGCCGATGCGGAGACCTGCCGTGGGGGAGCCGCGCCCGTCGCCCTTCCAGGCCGGCGCTTGGGACCAGGGCGGATCGACTCTTGGCGGCTTCCCGGACTGGATCCAGGACTACGAGTACGTCGACTGTCCCGATTGCGGGCAGTCGATGGACTACCTCGGCCTGGTCGCCGGGGCCGACCTGGAGCCCTATGGCGAAGGCGCTTACTACCTGCATCTCCATGCACCTTGCGGCCTCGCCGCGGTGAACTACCAGCAGAGCTGAATGACCTAGTGCCAGATGACCTCGTCGAGGAAGTTCTCGACGGCAGTAGCGACTTCACCGAGTACGGCGGTGGACGCGGCGAGCGGGCCCGGGACGTACATGCCGTGGTCGGCTTCGGGCACCTCCAGCACGTACGGCGTGAGCTGGCGCGCCAAGTCGCCGTCCCACAGGGGGTCGGCGGTGCCGCCGACCAGCAGGAACGGCGAGCGGGAGCGCTCCAGTGCTGCGCGCACCTGGGGGTAGGTCAGCAGCGGGGTCAGCCAGACCGCTGGGTGGCCGCGCTCGGCAGCTAGTGCTGCTGCGTGGGTGCCGAGGGACTTGCCGATCAGTAGCAGGCCTGAGCCTGCGGCGCCGAGTGGTAGGTGCGGGGAGACCTGGCCGATCACCCAGGCCTCCAGTTGGGCCTCGGTGAGCTCCAGGGCCTTCTCGCGGTCCTTCCACTCCACCGGGTGGAGTGTGGCGCCCCGGCGTTCGGCTGCGTCGGCGCTGAACATCAGCAGAGGCGCGTGCGGGCCGTACTGGCCGCCGGGAACGATCACCGCGTGCCGTGAGGTCATAGCTCGGAGTCTATGACCGGTCAGGGTTCCGGTATGAGGAATCCGACACCGTCCCCGGGTACGGGACCGACCCGGGACGGTGTCAGAATCGGGGTATGTCTGCAGCCGTCGTCCCCTCCGCGATGCCCTGATGGCGACGATCGGTGTCGCGGTTCCGATCGCCGAACCCTTCGGCTCGGAGCTGCAGAAGTACCGGGCCGACTTCGGGGACCCGATGGCCTCCTCGATCCCGACCCACGTCACGCTGCTGCCGCCGACCGAGGTGGCCGACGAGGACCTGCCGCGGATCGACGAGCACCTGCGTGAGCTGGCCGCCCGGTTCCCGAGCTTCCGGATCCGGTTGCGCGGCACCGGCACCTTCCGGCCGATCTCGCCGGTGGTGTTCGTGATGGTCGCCGAGGGCATCTCGTCCTGCGAGGTGCTGCAGTCGCAGGTCCGCTCCGGGCCGCTCACGGTCGACCTGCGGTTCCCGTACCACCCGCACGTCACGGTCGCCCACGACCTCGACAAGGAGTCGCTGGACCGGGCCTACGAGACGCTCACCGACTACGACTGCGCGTTCGACGTCGCGGCCTTCAGCCGGTACGAGCACGGCGCCGACGGCGTCTGGCGCCCGCAGCGCGCCTTCCCGCTCAAGGGCTGAGGCACCTGCCAGGCTGTACGGCGTACGGGCTGGTGGTCGGGGTACAGGAGAGCAATGGGCGTCAAGGAACGGGGCAAGGCGGTCTGGGCGCGGTTCAGCCGCACGCAGCTGTGGCGGGCCTGGAAGCGGTACGGCGACCGCCGCGGCAACCGGTTGGCCGGGGCAACGAGCTTCTTCGGCTTCCTGTCGATGTTCCCGCTGATCGTGCTGGCCGCGGCCGTCGTCGGCAAGCTGCTGCCGCCGAGCGCGATCGACGTGATGAAGAAGGCGCTGGCCAAGAACCTGCCCGGGATCGGCGACCAGATCGACATCGACTCGCTGATCGCCAACGCCGGCACCATCGGGCTGATCTCCGGCGTCTCGCTGCTGCTCACCGGGCTGGGCTGGATCGACTCGTTGCGCGCCTCGATCCGGTCGATGCACGAGCTGGACGACCAGCCCGGGAACGCGGTCAAGCTGAAGGTCGAGGATCTCGGCGCCCTGATGGGGCTCGGCCTGATCGGCATCCTGGCCACGCTCGCCTCGTCGGTGCTGTCCGGGCTGTCGAAGAAGATCGTCGGCTGGGTCGACCTGGACGGCACCTGGCTGGCCGACTGGGGGCTCGGCACGATCAGCGTCGTGGTCGGGATCGCGGCCGGCGCGGTGCTGTTCCTGTACCTGCAGACCGCGATGCCGCGGATCATCCTGCCCCGCAAGGTCGCGCTGATCGCCGCGCTGGCCGGCGGGATCGTGTTCTTCGCGGCGCAGAAGCTCGGCAACGCGTACGTGAAGAACGTGATCGGCAACAACGCGGCGTACGGCGCGCTCGCGCTGCCGCTGGCGCTGCTGGTCTGGATCTACCTGATGACCCGGGTGATCATGCTGATCGCGGCCTGGACGAAGGAAGCCACGCTCGACCACCGCTGGCACACCGGCGAGGCGGAGGAAGCGGCCCGCGCCGCGATGCCGTTCGAGACCGGGCAGCCGGTACCGCGGCGGCGGACGAACGGCTCGACGAACCCGGAGCCGGACGAGAACGGGCTGCTCCCGGGGCCGCCCGGGAAGAAGTTCAAGGTCGTCCCGATCCCGGCGCGCAAGGCCGACTCGGTCGCTGTCGCCGCCGGAGCGCTGCTCGGCGTCACCGCCACAGCCATCACCGTCCAGCTGGCCAGGGCAGCCAAGTCTCTCCGGCGTTAGTGCCGTCGGGCCTTGCTCTTGCGGTTGTGGATGCGGAGCGCTCTGGGCCTGCGCAGGAAGAGCGCGAGAAGCAGGAACAGCGGGGCGGCGTACGCCCAGGACGGGACCCGCAGTGCGAGGGTCTGCACGGCCAGGCCGGGCATCGTGACCGCGCGGGTGCGCTTCGGCAGCGGCGTACCGGCGGCGGACTTCTTCGAGATGTTCGGCCCGGTCTTCGCCGCGGTCGCCGGTTTGACCAGCGTGCCGATCGGGCTCAGCGCGGTGTAGTGATCGAACGACCAGTCGAGCAGCCTGGTCGCGTCCTCGGTGATGCCGTGCGGTGAGTTCATCAACGTGACGACCAGTGTGTGGCCGTTGCGGCGGGCCGCACCGATGAACGTGTTCCGGGCCAGCGTCGTGTAGCCGGTCTTGACCCCGAGCGCGCCGTCGTAGTTGAACAGCAGCTTGTTCTGGTTCGCGACCTGGTACGTGCCGGCCTTGGCCAGCGGGAAGTTCGTGTACTTCGTCGATGCGTACTTCGCGAAGTCCGGCCGCCCCAGCCCGGCCTGCGCGAACAGCGCCAGGTCGTACGCCGACGACACCTGCCCGTCGGAGTCCAGCCCGGTCGGGTCCGTCACGTGCGTGTCGAGCGCGCCGATCTCCGCGGCCTTCTTGTTCATCCGCTGGATCGTCGCGGCCGTCCCGCCGGCGTCGTGCTCGGCCAGCGCGTGCACCGCGTCGTTGCCGGACGCCAGGAACATGCCCTGGAACAGCAGGTCCACGGAGTACCGCAGGCCGGGGTACACGCCGACCTTGCTGCCCTCGATGCCCGCGTCGCCGTCCGACCCGACCACAACGTCGGCCTTGTTCAGCCGCGGCAGCAGCACCAGCGCGGTCAGCGTCTTGAGCGTGCTCGCCGGGCGCAACTTGGCATGCGGCGCCTTGGCGGCGAGCACGGTCCCGGTGTCGAGGTCGGCGACGACGTACGAGCCTGCCTGCACCGTGGGCGGCTTGGCGCCCGCCGTGACGACGGTCGACTCCGCGGTCAGCTGGGCGCCGCCGACCGGGCTCCGGGAGCCCTGGGCGGCGGCAGTCGCTGTGAGCGGGCCGGCCACCAGCATCACGGTGGTCGCGCACGCCGTCAGGAGCACACGCATCGGCGGCACTCTAGACAACCTCCAGTCCAAACACCACGCGGACAACCTGCCGGGGCCGGTCCCGGCCAGGGCAGAGGACCGGACCACGGTTCAGGTGGTATCAGGCGCGGTACGCCGTCCACATGCTGCTGATCCGGGAGCTCTGCCCCGGGGTGAATTGGTTGTAGCAGGAGTCGTAGGAGTAGTCCATGTAGTTGTGGATCGGGTCGTTGCCCGGCAGCGAGCAGGAGTTCCGGCCGGTCGGGCAGCCGCTGCTCGCGCTGCCCTGCGCCGGGGTGTCGGCGACGGAGTCGTTCGTCGACGTACAGCCGCCCTGGAAGGTGTGGTAGAGCCCGAACCAGTGCCCGGCCTCGTGCGTCGCGGTCTTGCCGAGGTTGAAGTTCGTCGAGGAGCCGCCGGGCAGCGAGCTGTACTGCACCCGGATGCCGTCGATCGACGGGTTGCTCGAGTAGTCCCACGGGAAGGTCGCGATCCCGAGGTAGGAGAAGTTGACCAGCCAGATGTTGAGCGCGTTCTTGCCGCCCTTGCGGGTCTGCGACCGGTACGTCGTGCTCTGGCCGTCGCGGTGCCAGGTGTTGTTGTTGTACCGGTAGGTCCCGGCCAGCGAGAAGGTGAACCCGGTGTTCGCCGCCGCGCTGGACTCGCCGCCGGCGAAGTTCTGGTTCATCTCGGCGATCTGCTGGGTGATCTGCGCGTTGGTCACGTCACCGGCGCCGGTGCTGCTGCGCATGACGTGGACGTACACCGGCACGTTCGCCGCGGCCAGCTTCCCGGGCGCCGGCGCGAGCCCCCGGGCCCGCTTGGCCGCGACCAGCTCCGCGGTCCGCGCGTCGATGGCCTTCTGCTCGGCGACGCTCAGCTCCCGGTGGTCAGCCTCCTGACCACCACGCGCCGACGTCGACTCCGCCGGACTGAAACACGGGTTCCCGGTGGCGTCGGCCGGCAACTTCGCGTTCGCCTGACCACCGAGCGGACTGAACGCGAGCGCAGCACCAGCCAGCAGTACGGCGAACGCGCGGGGACGGTTGACGAAAGATCGCATGACGCGCTCCTCCAGATCGGGCCACTTGGGCGGTGCGGCCGAATCACCCGATTTTCAGCACGGTTCCGCGGTTTCCGAAGACCCACCAGTGCCACGGCAGTACTGCGCCGTACGGCTACTGCAGCTCCGACTCGGCTTGCTGGATGGCGGCGAACTCCTCCTCGGGGGCTGAGGCGACCAGGTGGTGGCGGCTGTAGAGCCAGAAGTAGGCGATGGCGGCGAGGAAGATCGCGGCGGTGATGGCGGCGGCGAGCTTGTCGACGAAGAAGGTGGCTACGACGGCGATGACCGCGAGGGTGAGGGCGATGCCGGTGGTGACGGTGCCACCGGGGGTGCGGTACGGGCGTTCCAGGTTCGGTTCGCGGACGCGCAGGACGATGTGGGACAGCGTCATCAGGACGTAGGAGACCGTCGCGCCGAAGACCGCGATGTTGATCAGGAGGGCGCCGTCCTGGGTGATGGCGGCGAGCAGGAAGCCGATGGCGCCGGGGACGAGCAGGGCCAGGTACGGCGTCTTGCGCTTGCCGGTGACGGACAGGAAGCGCGGCAGGTAGCCGGCGCGGGAGAGGGCGAAGAGCTGGCGGGAGTAGGCGTAGACGATGGAGAAGAAGCTCGCCACCAAGCCTGCCAGGCCGACGTAGTTGACGAAGTCGGCGACCCAGGGGTCACCGCCGAGAGCTGTCCGCAAGGCCAACGGCAGCGGGTTGTCCGAGTCGGCGACGACCGACGAGCCCGCGCCGCCGGCGGTGAAGACGAGCATCAGGGCGGCGAAGACGAGCAGGATGCCCATCGCGGTGATGATGCCGCGCGGCATGTCGCGGACCGGGTCACGCGCCTCCTCGGCGGCCAGCGGGACGCCCTCGACAGCGAGGAAGAACCAGATCCCGTACACCAGCGCGGCCAGCACCCCGGCGTACCCGAACGGGATGAACTCACTGGCCCCGGCAGCGTCGTTCGGGACGATGTCGAAGAGCTTGTCGGCGTCGAACTGCGGGACCATCGCGATCACGAACACGACCAGCGCGACGACAGCGACCACGGTGATACCGAGAGTCAGCCGCAGCGCCTCGCCGACGCCGTACAGGTGGATGCCGATGAAGATCACGTAGCAGCCCAGGTACACCGGCCAGCTCGACGTCAGCCCGAACAACCCGAGCGCCTCGATGTAGCCGCCGATGAAGGTCGCGATCGCGGCCGGCGCGATCGCGTACTCGATCAGGATCGCCGTCCCGGTCGCGAACCCGCCCAACGGCCCGAGCGCCCGCCGGGCGAACCCGTACCCCGCGCCGGCGACCGGGATCGCCGAGGCCAGCTCGGCCAGCCCGAACACCATGCAGGTGTACATCGTCGCCATCAGCACGGTCGCGATCAGCAGGCCGCCCCAGCCGCCCTCGGCCAGCCCGAAGTTCCAGCCGGCGAAGTCGCCGGAGATGACGTAGGCGACCCCGAGCCCGGCCAGCAGCACCCAGCCGGCCGCGCCCCGGCGCAGCTGGCGTTGCTCCAGGTACTCCTTGCCCACCTGCTGGTAGTCGACGCGTGAGGTCTTCCGGCTCATCGTGGCTCCAATGGTCTACGGGCATACCACTAGGAATGGACCCGAGGTTCCTCGCGCCGGCCGGCACTGTCAAGGGATCGCGTGCATTGACATCGGCCCGGTGGCTTGCGTCAATGGACTGACCGCAGACCAATAGAACCCGGGAGAGACCGTGGCCCCAACCACCGGCAAGCTGACCGTGCAGCAACTGCGGGACCTGGTGGCCGAGGGGGTGGTCGACACCGTCCTGGTAGCGATCACCGACATGCAGGGCCGGTTGCAGGGCAAGCGCTGCGGTGCGCGCTACTTCCTGGAGGAGGTGCTGCAGCACGGCACCGAGGGCTGCAACTACCTGCTCGCCGTCGACGTCGACATGAACACCGTCGACGGCTACGAGATGTCGTCGTGGGAGCGCGGGTACGGCGACCTGCTGATGGCACCCGACCTCGACACGCTCCGGCTGCTGCCCTGGCTGGAGGGGACGGCGCTGGTGCTCTGCGACGTGCAGTGGCTCGACGGCAAGCCGATGCCGGCCAGCCCGCGGCAGATCCTGAAGGCGCAGCTCGACCGGCTCGCCGAGCGCGGCCTGTCGGCGTACGTGGGGACCGAGCTCGAGTTCATCGTCTTCAACGACACGTTCGAGCAGGCCTGGTCCAAGACGTACAAGGACCTCGACCCGGCCAACCAGTACAACGTCGACTACTCGCTGCTCGGCACCGCGCGGATCGAGCCGCTGCTGCGCGACATCCGCAACGCGATGGAGGGCGCGGGCCTGTACGTCGAGTCGGCCAAGGGCGAGTGCAACCTCGGCCAGCAGGAGATCGCCTTCCGGTACGACGAGGCGCTGAAGACCTGCGACAACCACTCGATCTACAAGACCGGCGCGAAGGAGATCGCGGTCAAGCACGGCAAGAGCCTCACGTTCATGGCCAAGTACGACGAACGCGAGGGCAACTCGTGCCACATCCACCTGTCCTTCCGCAGCACCGACGGCGATCCGGTGCTCGCCGGCGACCGTGAGCACGGGTTCAGCGAGCTGATGGAGCAGTTCATCGCCGGCCAGCTCGCCTGCCTGCCCGAGCTCACGTACCTGCTCGCGCCGAACATCAACTCGTACAAGCGTTTCCAGCCCGGCAGCTTCGCGCCGACCGCGGTCGCGTGGGGTCTCGACAACCGCACCTGCGCGCTCCGCGTCGTCGGCCACGGCCAGTCGCTGCGCGTCGAGAACCGCCTGCCCGGCGGCGACGTGAACCCGTACCTGGCCGTCGCGGCGCTGATCGCCTCCGGCCTGTACGGCATCGAGAACGAGCTGGAGCTCGAGCCGCTGCTGGCCGGAAACGCCTACACCAGCGACAAACCGCACGTCCCGACGACGCTGCGCGAGGCAGCGGCGCTGTTCGGCGGGTCGAAGATCGCCCGCGAGGCGTTCGGCGACGAGATGGTCGACCACTACCAGAACGCGGCCCGCGTCGAGCTGGACGCGTACGACGCCGCCGTCACCGACTGGGAGCGCGTCCGTGGCTTCGAACGGCTCTAGGCCCCGGATCGGCATCACCACCTACCTCGAGCCGACGATCTGGGGTGTGTGGGAACGCGACGCCGCGCTGCTGCCGCGCGTCTACCTCGACGCCGTCGTCGCGGCCGGCGGCACGCCGATCCTGCTCCCGCCGGTCGGCACCGATCCGTCGATCCTCGACATCCTCGACGGGCTGGTGATCGCGGGCGGTTGCGACGTCGACCCCACGTCGTACGGCGCTGTGCCGCACTCGGAGACCGTCGACACCCGGCCCGGCCGCGACGCCCACGAGGCGATCCTGATCCGCGCCGCGCTCGACCAGGATCTCCCGCTGCTCGCGATCTGCCGCGGGCTGCAGATGCTCAACGTCACGCTCGGCGGCACGCTGCAGCAGCACCTGCCGGAGGCGGTCGGCCACGACGAGCACCGCCCGTCGCCGGCGATCTTCGGGCGTACGGACGTGAAGATCGACCCCGGTTCGCTGACCGCGGAGCTGTTCGGCGACCGGACCAGCGTGCACTGCTACCACCACCAGGCGCTCGACACCGTCGCTCCCGCGCTGCACGTGACGGCCCGCGCGAGCGACGGCACGGTCGAGGCGGCCGAGGTGAACGGCCACGATTTCGCGCTCGGCGTGCAGTGGCACCCCGAGGAGAACCCCGACGACCTGCGGCTGTTCAGCGCGCTGGTCGCCGAAGCATCGAGGAGACGAACCACGTGACGTACGACGTGATCAACCCGGCGACCGAGAAGGTGGTTCGCACGGTCGAGCTGGCGTCGGTCGAGCAGACCGACGCCGCGATCGCCCGCGCGGCCGCGGCCTTCACCAGCTGGCGCGCGGTCGCGCCGGCGGATCGCGGCCGGTTGCTGCGCCGGTTCGCGGACGCGGTCGACGCCGACCTGGAGAACCTGGCCGCGCTGGAGGTCGAGAACGCCGGCCACACGATCGGCAACGCGCGCTGGGAGGCGGGCAACGTCCGCGACGTCCTGCACTACTACGCGGCCGCGCCCGAACGGCTCTTCGGCCGGCAGATTCCCGTTGCCGGAGGCATCGATCTGACGATGGCCGAGCCGCTCGGCGTGGTTGGGGTGATCGTGCCGTGGAACTTCCCGATGCCGATCGCGGGCTGGGGCTTCGCGCCGGCGCTCGCCGCTGGCAACACCGTCGTCCTGAAGCCGGCCGAGCTGACGCCGCTCACGGCGCTCCGGCTCGGCGAGCTGGCGCTGGAGGCGGGGATCCCGCCGGGCGTGCTGGAGATCGTGCCGGGTGCGGGAAAGGTGGTCGGGCAGCGGTTCGTCACGCATCCCGCCGTCCGCAAGGTGGTCTTCACCGGCTCGACCGGCGTCGGCAAGCAGGTGATGGCCGGGTGCGCGGACCAGGTGAAGCGGGTGACACTGGAGCTCGGCGGCAAGTCCGCGAACGTGGTGTTCGCCGACGCCGACCTGGACAAGGCTGCGGCGCAGGCGCCGTACGGGGTGTTCGACAACGCCGGGCAGGACTGCTGTGCGCGGTCGCGGATCCTGGTCGAGCGGTCGGTGCACGACCGGTTCCTGGAGCTGCTGGAGCCCGCGGTGCAGGGCGTGCGGGTGGGCGATCCGAGCGACGCTTCGACGGAGATGGGTCCGTTGATCTCCGCGCGGCAGCTCGAGCGGGTGGCGTCGTACGTCGACCCCGCTGCGGTCGCGTTCCGTGGCTCGGCGCCCGACGGGCCGGGGTACTGGTTCCCGCCGACCGTGCTGACCGGGCTCGCCGATGACGCGCCCGCGCTGACCGAGGAGATCTTCGGGCCGGTCGTCGTGGTGGTCCCGTTCGACGACGAGGCCGACGCGATCCGGCGCGCCAACGACTCGGCGTACGGGCTGTCGGGCTCGATCTGGACCCGGGACGTCGGCCGCGCGCTGCGGGTCAGCCGCGGGATCGAGGCCGGCAACCTGTCGGTCAACTCGCACTCGTCGGTGCGCTACTCGACGCCGTTCGGCGGCTTCAAGCAGTCCGGGCTCGGTCGCGAGCTCGGTCCGGACGCGCTGGCCGCGTTCACCGAGACCAAGAACATCTTCATCTCCACGGAGGACTGACCTATGACCGAAGTCAACGCGCACCGTCTGGAGGGCCGCGTCGCGGTCGTCACCGGCGGCGCCAGCGGCATCGGCCTGGCGAGCGTACGGCGGCTCGCGGCCGAAGGCGCCAAGATCGTGATCGGCGACCTCGACCCGGTGGCCGGAAAGACCGCCGCCGACGAGGTCGGCGGGCTGTTCGTCCCGACCGACGTCACCGACGCGGCCGCGGTGGACAACCTGTTCCAGCAGGCCTTCGACACCTACGGTTCGGTCGACATCGCCTTCAACAACGCGGGGATCTCGCCGCCCGAGGACGCGTCGATCCTGGACACCGGCCTGGAGGCGTGGCGCAAGGTGCAGGAGGTCAATCTGACCTCGGTCTACCTGTGCTGCAAGGCCGCGATCCCGTACATGCGGCGCCAGGGCAAGGGCTCGATCATCAACACCGCGTCGTTCGTCGCGGTGATGGGCGCGGCGACCTCGCAGATCTCGTACTCCGCGTCGAAGGGCGGCGTGCTGGCGATGAGCCGCGAGCTGGGCGTCGAGTTCGCCCGGCAGGGGATCCGGGTGAACGCTCTGTGCCCCGGCCCGGTGAACACGCCGCTGCTGCAGGAGCTGTTCGCGGCCGACCCCGAGCGCGCGCAGCGGCGGCTCGTGCACGTCCCGATGGGCCGTTTCGGCGAGCCCGAGGAGATCGCGGCCGCGGTCGCGTTCCTGGCCTCCGACGACTCGTCGTTCGTCACCGCCAACACGTTCCTGGTCGACGGCGGCATCTCGGGCTCGTACGTGACACCGCTCTAGGCTGTGCTCACCAGTACGGGGAGAGGTGGCGGTGTGGTCGAGGAGGCGCGGGCCGGGGAAGCGCTGTTCCGGCCGGTGCGGACGGGCAACCCGTTCGAGGAGACCGTCGAGCGGCTGCTGCAGTCGATCAAGCTCGGCGTCGTCGCGCCGGGCGAGCGGCTGCCGTCCGAACGCGACCTCGCCGCGCGGCTGAACGTCTCCCGCGTCACGCTGCGGGAGGCGATCCGCGCGCTCACCGAGGCCGGGTACGTCGAGTCCCGCCGCGGCCGGTACGGCGGGACGTTCGTCAACACGCGCCTGCCCCGCCCGCGCCGGGTCGGCGCGAAGAAGCTGGTCAGGGAACTCGGTGACGGACTCGACGATGCTCTCGTCCTGCGCGCCGCGCTGGAGATCGGCGCGGCCGACGCGGCGGCGTCCCGGTCGCTCAGCAGCGAGGAACAGGAGCACCTGACCCGCTGCCTGGCCGACACCGCGGCCGCCAAGCTGACCGACTACCGGCGGATGGACTCACGGCTGCACCTCGCGATCGCCGAGGTCAGCGGCTCGCCGTCGCTGACCTCCGCGGTCGCCGACGTCCGGATGCGGCTGAACGCGCTGCTCGACGCGATCCCGCTGCTGGAGCGCAACATCGTGCACTCCGACGAGCAGCACCAGCAGGTCGTCGACGCGATCCTGGCCGGCGACCCGGCGGCGGCGCGGGACGCGATGCAGTTGCACCTGGCCGGGACGGCCGCGCTGCTGCGGGCTTTTCTCGGATGACGGGGTGGGCGGCGAAACAGGAAATTTTGGCGTGCTCCCGGGCGACACGCCGGACGTTTGTGCGGCGCCGAACGGGGTCAGGCGTGAACAGATGGGTAACGAGGGGATGGCGTCCGGATATCCGTGTGTGACACTCGCCGTGTCCAGTGGCACTCGACTGTGATGTCCGCGAATGTAATCCTTCGGGGAGAATGTTGATCGATGACTGACGACGAGCTGGTCGGGCGCGCCGGACTGGTCGAGCGTGCGCGGACGCAGCTCGAGACCAGTGGCTCCGTGCTGCTCTACGGCCCGACCGGTATCGGCAAGTCCGCGCTCGGCCGGGCGCTGGTCGCCGACCGGGCCCGCTCCGGCTGGCGGGTGCTGAGCGCCGCGCCGTCCCAGAGCGAGGCCGGACTGCCGTACGTCACGCTCCTGGACCTGCTGTCCAACCAGCTCGAGCTGGCCTGGCAGGTGCTGCCCGACCACCTGCGGCAGCCGCTGGAGGTCGCGCTGCTCAAGGCCAGCGCACCGGACACCGTCCGGGACGAGTTGGCTGTGCGGCTGGCCGTGCTGCACGTACTGCGCCGCCTGGCGGCGTCCGGGCCGGTGCTGCTCGTTGTCGACGACATCCAGTGGGTCGACCCGTCCAGTCTCGAAGTACTGACCTTCTGCGCCCGCCGGTTGACCGATGGCGTGCACATGCTCGCCACCGAGCAGGTGGCCGACGGCGACCTCCCGGTGATGGCTGAGGCCTGCCCGGAGCCAGTGCTGCAGTTGGAGGTCCCGCCGCTGGCTGAGCCCGACGTACTGGCTCTGCTGCGCAACCGCCTGTCCAGCCCGCTCCCGGTGCGGACCGCCCGGCGCATTTACGCGGCCAGCGCGGGTAACCCGTTCATGGCGCTCGAGCTGGGCCGCGCCGTACTGCGGCACCCGCAGGGCGTCTCGCCGAACGACCCGTTGCCGGTGTCGTCGCGGCTGAAGACCCTGCTCGGTGATCGTCTGGCCGACCTGAGCCCAGCGACGCACGAGCTGCTGCTGCACGCCGCCTCCTCGCCGCGCCCGACCACCTCCCAGCTGGCCGCGTCGATCGGTCGCCCGGTCGACCTGGAGCTCGCTGAGGCCGAGGCGCTCGGGCTGATCGACGTGTCGTCGGAGCGGCTCCGGTTCAACCACCCGCTGCTCCGCGAGTTCGTGTACGCCGAGGCGACGTCCGCCGCGCGCCGGCAGGCGCACGCCCGGCTGGCCGCTGTGGTCGAGGAGCCGGTCGAGAACGCCACTCACCGGGCCCTGGCGACCCAGGAGGCCGACGCGGACCTAGCTGCCGCGCTGGAGGAGGCGGGGACGACCGCAGGCGCTCGTGGGGCGCTGGGCGCCGCCGCGACGCTCTGGCGGCTCGCTGCTGACAGGACCCCGGCGGACTCGCCCGACGACCGGGCGCGACGACTGACCCGCGCTGCTGACGACGCTGCGGCGGCTGGACACCTGGTGGAGTCGGCGGAGATGGCGCGGCTCGCCGTACAGGCTGCCAGCCACGCCGAGGTGAAGGTGCCGGCGCTGCTGCTGCTCGTCGACGCCGCCTGGCCCGAGCGCGAGCACCGGATCGAGCTGCTCGCCGAGGCGTTCGAGGCCGCCCAGGGCAACGACCGGCTCGAGGCGCAGGTCCGGATCATGCGCAGCCACAGCGCGTACTTCGACCGCCGGCTCGACGACGCCCGCGAGGACGCACGGGTCGCCGAGGAGCTGGCCCGTCGCTGCGGCGACACCGAGGCGCTGGTCGACGCGCTGAGTGCCGCGCACCCGGTCGAGATCGCGGTCGGCGGCGGGCAGATGTCCGACCGGCTGCTCGACCAGGCCGGTGCGCTGGCGATCGGGCTGCCGCTGACCAAGAGCGTCGTGCACGCGCGGCAGATGGCCGCGATGCGCGAGCTGTTCCGCGGCAACAACGCGGCCGCGATCGACGGCATCAGCACGCTCGTCGAGGAGGTCCGGGTCGGCGGCGCGGTGCGCTGGCTGGCCGGGATCCTGATCTCGGCGACCGCGATCTACGAGCGCAGCGGCCGCGGGGCCGACGCGCTCGCGGCCGGGCACGAGTGCCTCCAGCTGATGCAGGACCTGGGCGACGAGCCCGAGGTCGGCATGGTGATCGCCGCCCGCGCCGAGTGGGCCGGCGGGACCGCGGCGATGGCGCGCGAGATGGCCGAGGCGTCGCTCGAGGCGGTGCGCGTGATCGGGAACGACGAGTGGACCGGGCCGGCGCTGTCGGCGGTCGGGCTGGTCGGCGTACTGGTCGGGGATCCGCAGCGGGCCGTCGAGGCGTTCGACGCGATCGCCGAGTCGGGCGAGGCGGCGATGCCGTACGACCCGGCCGTGATCCCGTGGCACGCGGACTACGCCGAGGCGCTGGTCGCCTCCGGCCGGCTGGACGACGCGGCGGCGCTGATCGCCGACATCCGGGACCGCGCGGACACGCTCGACCGCGATGTGGTTCGGGTCGGGCTGGCGCGCTCCGAGGCGCTGCTGATCGCCAAGCAGGGTGATCCGGCGGCGGCGCTCGACCTGCTGGAGAAGACGATCGCGACCGCTGGGGACCGGGTTTATCCCTTGGATCTGGCCCGCTGCGAGCTGACTCGCGGGCGGGTCGCGCGGCAGGCGCGGCGGCGTTCGGTCGCGCGGACGGCGTTCCTGGACGCGATCGAGCAGTTCGAGCAGTACGGCGCGCCGGCCTGGCGCGAGGTCGCGGAGACCGAGCTCGCGCGGCTCGACGTACCGAGTCGCAGCCGTCAGCCCTCGGAGCTGACCGACAACGAGCTGCAGATCGTCGCGATGGTCCGCGACGGGTCGACCAACCGGGAGATCGCGGCCGCGCTGTACCTGAGCGTGAAGGCGGTCGAGTCGCAGCTGACGCGGCTCTACCGGCGCTTCGGCGTCGCGAACCGGACGCAGCTGCTGCGGACGGTCGACCGCGGGGGAACCGACCTCGCGCAGAGGTAAACCCTTGAAGTGACCCGCCGGTAGCTTCTTTTGCTTGCTCTGGAGTCATTCGGTCGCGCAGGGTCGAACTCACGTGGAGAGCTCGCCCCTCGCGGGGCGGCCGAGTGAGGCGCGGCCGCCCCCTACGTGCACACTGGCAGGGTGAAACTGGAACGCAAGCACGCACTCGTCCTGCTCGCCATCGCGGTCTGGAACGTGGTCACCTACGTGACCTTCATCAAGAACCTCGCCGCGACCGAGGACCGGCCGACCGGGTACTACGTGGCGCACACGGTGCTGATCGTGGTGAACCTGGGAATCGCCGGGCTGCTCGGGACGTGGGGTGCTCGCGCGTACAAGGGCGCGAAGGCGGAGTCGCCCGCGAAGGTCGACGCGCTGTAGCTCGCGGACGTCGTACGGCCGCGGGCAAGTGGGCGCGAGCGGGAGCGAGGCGAGCCGTCAGGGCTTGGCGAAGGCGCTCGGGGTGACGCCGAGCATGCGGCGGAAGTGCCGCGTCAGGTGCGACTGGTCGTAGAACCCGGCCAGCGTCGCCACCTCGGCGGCCGGGCGGCCCTCCAGCAGGTAGCGGCGGGCCAGATCGACGCGGCGCCCGGTGAGGTAGCGGTGCGGCGGCATGCCGTACTCGCGGCTGAACGCCCTCACCAGGTGGGCCGGGTGCGCATGCACCAGCTTCGAGGCCTCGTCGAGAGAGACACCGGTCGGCAGCCGCGCGTCCAGCAGGTCCCTGAGGTCGCTGGCCACACCTGGGTCCTTGAGCCGAGCCGGTGGAGTCTGGCGACGCAAGTACTGCCGTAGCCGCTCCTCGATCAGCGTCAGCCGGCTCTCCGCCTCCAGCGGCTCCTGCCCGACAGCCAGTACGCCGTGCAGCTGCTCGATGCGCCGCCGGAGTACCGGGTCGAGCAACTCCGGCTGGTCGACAGCGGCTCCGGTCAGATCGGTGCCGAGGCGGTCGGGCTCCAGGTACAGCACCCGCTTCCGGAACCCCTCCGGCCGCACCGACCGCCCGTCGTGCGGCACGTTCGGCGGCAGCAGCGAGACCTGCGTCCGGCTCTGGTCGTGCTCGCGATGGTCCAGGTCGTACCGTACGACCCCTTCGTCGACGAGCAGCACGGTCCAGGCGTCGTGCGTGTGGCTCGGATAGGCGTGCGACGGGAAGTAGGCGTGCAGCACCTCGACGACACCGTTCAGTCCCGGTCGCCAGGCTCGTACCTGCGCCCTCGCGCTCACCCTTCAGAACACTACGCTTGCCTGCTGACGCAGCACGAGCAGAGGTGGCCCGGCTCCGCCGCGGAGGCGAGCGGCGTACGACCAACTGTTCCGGCCGCGGTTGCGTCAACCAAGTACCGACCACCGATCGAGTGTCTGCACTCGAGAAGCGTGGACGGATGACGAGGTCCGAGGAAAAGGGTGGGTAACGGGTGAAGGTGTACATCAGCGCGGACATGGAAGGCATCACCGGCCTGGTCGACGCGGAGGACGTCCAGCCACCCGGCCGCGACTACGAACGCGGCCGCGCCCTGATGACCGAGGACGTGAACGCCGCCGTCCGCGGCGCCTACGCCGCCGGCGCGACGTACGTGCTGGTCAACGACGCCCACGGCCCCATGCGCAACCTCCTCCCCGACCTGCTCGACCCCCGCGCCCTCCTCATCAAGGGCCGCCCCAAACCCATGGGCATGATCGAGGGCCTGACCCCCGACTTCGACGCCGTCGTCTGCATCGGCTTCCACTCCCGAGCCGGCACCCTGGGCGTCCTCAGCCACAGCTTCATGGGCCACGAAATCGAAGACATCTGGCTCGACGACCGCCCCTGCGGCGAAATAGGCCTCCTCCACGCCACCGCCACGTCGTACGGCGTTCCCGTCGCAGCCCTGACCGGCGACAACACGGCCTGCATCGAGGCGACCCAGTGGGCCCCGGAGATCCACACCTACCCGGTGAAACAAGCAAAAGACCGCTTCGCCGCCCAGCTGGTCCCCGTCGCTGATTCCCGCGCAGGCATCGAACAAACCATCCGAACAGCCCTCACCACTCTCCCCACCGGGCCCGCCCCCGCCCCCGCCGCCGCGGAGGGTAATCACCCGGGCCCCTCCAAGCCCATCCACCAGCTCACGGTCCGCTGGCAGTCCGCCTCAGTCGCTTCCCACCTCCAAGCCATCCCCGGCGTCCACAAAACCGACGACCGCACCGTCACCACCGAAGGCGAAATGCCCCACCCCTACCGCCTCTTCAACCTGTATTTGCGCGTCGCCACAGCAGTCACAAGCAATCCGCCGTACTGCTGACCTCGAGTCGGTGGACGCCGCAGTGCTCGACGTCGTCCAAGCCCGTCACCGCCTGAATCAGCATGTTGTGCGTGACAGCGATGAACGGCGTCGAACCGGCCTGCCGCTGCAACGCGGCGACCGCTCGAGACCGTAGCGAGGACAGCGGCTCCCACCGTCGGGTCTCACCCGGCGGCCACTCGCCCTCACACCGGTGAAAGTCTCCGCTGAGCGCCTGGATGTCCGCGTAGTTCCGCCAGGACTGCGTCGAGTCGGGCTGCCACTCGCGGAGGTCTAGTTCAACAGCAGTGACCGGCAGCCCGGTCTCCGCGGCGATCAGCGTCGCGGTGTGCATCGCGCGGGTCAGGGGAGAGGTGACGATGCGGTCGGCGCCGGACGTGCGCAGCGCTTGCCCGGCAGCCTTCGCCTGCTCAACACCGCGCGGCGTGAGCGGCGCCAGATCTCGCATGGTTCCCCACCACCCTTCGTGGTCGATCTGTGGTGATCCGGCTTCGCCGTGCCGGACGAGGTAGACGTGATTCATGCAAGGAACGTACAAGCCTCGGAGGCGGCTCGGCGGGGAGATTGGGAGCTGTGGATGACGAGATCAGATTCGATACCAAGATCGCCGTGCTCCTGCGGGACGATCTGGCGACCTGGCAACGCTTGAACGTGACGGCGTTCTTGGTGTCCGGGTTGGCCAAGGCGGAGCCGGAGTTGCTGGGGTTGCCGTACGTCGATGGGGACGGGACCGAGTACCTGCCGATGTTCCGGCAGCCGGTGCTGGTGTTCGAGGGGGCGAAGGAGCAGATGGCGGTGTCACACGGGCGGGTGCTCGGGCGAGGCATCCTCCACTCGGTGTTCACCGCGGATCTGTTTGCTACGGGCAACGACCGGGACAACCGGGCGGCGGTGAAGGCCGTGGCGCGGGACCAGCTCGACCTGGTCGGGATCGCGGTGCACGGGCCGAAGAACGTGGTGGACAAGATCCTGAAGGGTGCGCGCATGCACCCGTGAGCGCCCCGGAGAGGTGCAACTCTCCGGGGCGCCCGGCGGGGTTACCGCGGAGTGTGGATCGTGGTTTCGCCTGATCGGGTCAGGCTCTGGCCGGTGACGTGAACCGCCAGCGTCGAGCCGTGCAGCAGCGGGATCTGCACGAACGCCTGCATCCGCCCGGCGCTAGAAGCGCGGCCGTGCGCGACAGGCAGGATGCCCATCCACACCGTCCACGGCTCGTTCGGCGCGAGGCCCGCGGCGGTCACCGACACGGTGCTGCCCGTGGGCGCCGGCGAAGGTGCGGCGTCGACCGAGAAGGTCGAGCCGCCACGTACCGGCGCCAGGTCAGCAGACGTGAGCGGCGTCGCGAGCAGCGACCGTACGGCGAGGTACTGGATGTCCGGCCTGACCACCTCGTAGAAGGCGGTCGCCCACAGCGGCTGGCCGGCCGGAACGTTCAGCGTGCGCGACACCGGCGCCTTCTCCTCGGGGCTGTACACGACCGGGATGTCCTCGGCGTACAGCTCCTTCGGGCCGGTGTAGGTGCCCGTGCCCTGCCCGACCAGCAGCGAGAACAGCCCGCTGTACCCCGCCGGCCGGTTCGTCAGCGTCAGCTGCAGTTGCTGCCCACTCCCGCGGTGGAACGTCGCCCAGAACGGCTCAGCCATCGCAGGTCGACCGGTCAGTCGGCTCTTGTCCAGGTTCCGGTACGTCGCCACAGCAGCGCCGTCGAGCACCAGGTCGAGCCGGTCGACCCCGGTCACGTCGTACGAGCGCGTCAGCGCCTGTTCCGGGTCGGCCTGCAGTGTCGCGAAGACGACGTCGCCGCTGGTCAGCTTGTAGCGCAGGGTCGGGAAGATCGTCCGCTCGCCGTGGTTGACGAAGCTCACCTTCGCCTTCCCATCGGACTTGGCGATCGAAGCAGAGCTCGCCGCTCCGGCCACCGGCGTCCAGCTGACCGTCTTGCTCTGGCCGGCCTGCCCGCGGTCGAGCTGCACGGTCAGAGTCGCCGTGAGCTTCTCGGCGCGCGTCTCCACGCGTGCGGACGACCAGTCGATCGCCGGGAACGTCCCGCTGTCGACAGGCATCGTCTGGTCGAGGTACACGCTCGTACGGCCCTTGATGGTGACTCGCACCGAGCCCTTGCCGCTCAGCGCACCCACCAGCGCGACGAACGGGTTCCCGTCGAACGCCTGCCGGTCGTCGCCCGCCAGTCCGCGCAGCACCACCGGCGTCACGGTCAGCGTGTCCCGCACCGTCTTCCCACCAGCACGCACCTCCACCGTCACCTGCCCAGCGGCCAGCCCAGTTGGCAGGGTGACCAGCTGGCCGACCCGTCCGTCCTCGCTGGTCCGCCCGCTGCCGAGCACCTTTCCCTTCAGCAGGATCTGGTAGCTAGTGGCCGGCGCCAGCCCACTGGCGACCACAGCCACCGGCCGACCGGCCAGCGCGTACTCCGGCTTCACCGTCGCCTGCGCACCAGACCCGCCACCAGGCGGTCCGGTCCGCGGGTCACTGGTCACCACCACGTACGACGTACGCCCGCTGTCGCCGAAGCTCACCCGGCCCAGGTACTGCCCGCCCGGCTGCAACCCCTTCCAGGACAGCGCAACCGGCGTACGACTACCGATCTCCAGCGACACGGTGGACGGGTCAGCCTTGAACGACCCCGCAGACTCATTCAGCACGAAGCTGGTCAGGCTGAAGCCCAGCGGACCGCTCCCGGCGTAGAAGCTGACCTCGACGACGTACAGCCCGTCGCGGGGGTCGTCTAGGTCCAGCTGCTCACCAGCGGACGGCGTAGCGGCCCGTGCGACCAGCTGCTTGTCGCCGTACTCGTTGAACCGGTACACCGACAGGTCGAGGTCAGCACCAGGCGTCTGGGTACCCAGCACGAAGCGGGCGTGCGTAGTACCGGCAGGGACCTCCACTACCTGGCTCTGCGGAGCTGAGCCGACAGTGCCCGAGCCAGTGACGCTCTGCCCGCGGCTGAGCCCAGTCACAGCCAGCGGTACGTCCTGTACGTCGCCACCGGCCACAGTCAGCGTCGTGGTGCCGGTACTACCCGTGCCAGTCACCTCAGCAGGAGTCACCAGCGCAACAGGTCGCACAGCAACAGCGCTGCGTACGGTCTGGTCGCCGCTGCGCCACGTCAGCAGCCCGGTCGCGTACTCGTCGAGCGGCGCGGTCGTCCGCGTGAATGTCACCTGGAAGCTCTTCGACTGCCCGGCCGCGGTGAAGCTCAGCGTCGACGGCTCCACGACCGTCGTGACACCAGGGATCGAGACCGGGTCGGCCACGAACGTCCCCGGCGCGGTCGACGTCACGGTCCGCGTCACCGTCTGCCGACCGGCCAGCGCACCGACGCCGATCGACGCCAGGTTCAGGTCCGACGGGTCCGGAGCTGAGGCATCGCCGTGGATTGCGGCAATGTACGCCGTCCAGTCGTCAGGACCGTTCAGGTACAGCAGTCCCGGCTTCAGATAGCGCGTCGGATCCACCTGACCGTTGCCCTCAGCAAACACATCGCCGGCGGCGGCGCCGACCGTCGGCCGGGTCGTCGTCATCAGCGCCGACTTGATCTCGGCCGGCGTCGCGGCCGGGTGCAGCCCGAGGTACAGCGCGGCCAGTCCGGCAACGTGCGGCGACGCCATCGACGTCCCCGACAGGAACGCGTACTCCGGCCGCTGGCCCGCCGCGTTCGCCGCGGCAGCGAGGATCCCGACCCCGGGCGCCGCCAGGTCGGGCTTGATCAGGTCGCCGCCGTCCGCGGTCACCGGACCGCGCGAGGAGAACCCGGCGATCTGCGGCGCGGCCGGCTCGGGCAGGTGCAGCGGGTTCCCGCCGACCAACGTCGCGGTCGGCGCATCACCGGCCGCGTAAGCAGTCAGTACGTCGTACGCATCGGCATCGACCTGCACGGTCGGCAGCGTGTGCGCGTCGAGATCGACCGAGTCAGGTGTGGGGTTCACCAGGACCATCCCGATGCCTCCGGCGCGCTTGACCTCGGCCGACTTGGCCAGCCGGTCGACGATCCCGCGCTCGCACAGCACCAGCTTCCCCGCGACCTTCGCCGGGTCGAGCGTCCCCGGTCCGCACATCGACGGCTGCGAAGCGGTCGCCGTACCGGCCGCCGAGGCCGCGACCAGCGAACCGCTGACCGGTGCGCTGGGCAACGAAACCGAGGCGCCGAGCAGGTCCGTCCCGTCGCCTACCCGCACGGTCGCGGTCCAGGTCGGGATCGTGCTCGCCGCGGCGGTCGTGATCCACGGCGACGCGTTGTCGATCGTCGAGCTGCCCGGACCGGCGTTGCCACCGGCCGCGGCGACGAAGATCCCGCTCGCGGCCGCGTTCCGGAACGCCTCGTCGACCACGGAGTCCGTGCTCTCGGCGCCCGAGGCCATCCCGATCGAGTAGTTGATGACGTCGACGTTGTCGGCGACCGCCGCGTCGATCGCGGCGAGCAAGTCACCGGTCGCGCAGCCGTCGTCGTCCGGCCCGGCGATCGGCCCGCTCCAGCACGCCTTGTACGCCGCGACCTTCGCCGCCGGCGAGACGCCGGAGATCCGGCCCATCGGTACGCCGCCGAGGTCGGCCTCGACGTCGTGCGCACCGGCCGCGGTGCTGCTGGTGTGCGAGCCGTGCTCGGAACCGTCCCGCGGCGACAGGTACTCGCCGGTCGTGGGGTTGCCGATGTTGCCGGCGCCGAAGTTGGCGACGAAGTAGCGCGCCGAGATCAGCTTGGTGGTGCAGTTGGCGGCGGTGAACTGGACGCCCGTCGTACAGGCTCCCGTGAAGGTGCCGCCATCGGCCTTGCGGTAGGTGATCGTGCTGCCGTCCAGGTACGGCTCCGCGCCTGCGGTCGTGCCGAGCGGGGCTCCGGCGAACGCGGGGTTCTCGGGCGCGATGCCGGTGTCGACGACACCGACCACGACGCCCTGCCCGGCCTTGCCGACGCCGCCGTTGGTCGCCCACACGCCGGCGTCGCCGCTCAGCCCGAGGTAGTCGGTGGAGGGGGCCGCGAGGGGTTTGCGCAGGACATCCTCGACGACGGACTGCACCGACGGGTCGGTACGAAGCTGCTCGGCCTGTACGGCGGACAGCTTGCTGGTGAAGCCGTTGAGGGCCGCCGAGTACGACGAGATCACGCTGCTGCCGACGGAGGCCGCGGCCGTCTGCTGGCGGGCGCGGAGGTAGTCGCGGTACGCCTTGACCGGGGCGGAGCCGGCCTTGAGGCCCTCGCCCTGCCGAGGAGCGGTGCGGGCTTTGCCTGCGACACCGCCGACGTACGAGGCGGCTGCTGGGTCGCGCAGGGTGACGATGTAGCGCTTCGGGGCGGCGGTGTCAGGAGCCGCGGTCGACTGATGAGCCGGGGGAGCGGCAGCGGCTGGAGGCACTGACACGACGGCAGTACCAAGGACCGCGAGGGTCGTCAGTACGGCAAGTGACGCACGGGGCATGGGGGCGGTCCTTCGGCAGGGGAAGCTCACTTTTCAGTGAGCGGTCACAAAGTTTTAGCCCTGCGATCCCCGTCGCCTCAACGAAGAGTGCTGACCAGTCTGGCCATGGCACCCACACGCCACGGCGCCCGGGAACCCCGCGGTCCCCGGGCGCGCGTGACACAGCGTCAGCAGACGAACTGGAAGCTCTCCGCGTCGTTGTCG
Organism: Kribbella sp. NPDC104740; assembly: GCF_055583505.1. NCBI lineage: Bacteria > Bacillati > Actinomycetota > Actinomycetes > Propionibacteriales > Kribbellaceae > Kribbella > Kribbella sp. NPDC104740. Next base: position 1,034,749 of record NZ_JBVJNV010000001.1, read on the forward strand.
AAGCCGACCTGCTCCAGGTTCGGGTAGTTCGTGTTCGCGGCCAGGTCCACCGAGCGCCCGGCGAAGTTGTCGTCGGCGTACAGCCGGATCTTGCAGGCCGTCTCGTTGCGCACCGACGAGATCTCGTTGTCGCCGTCCCAGCCGTCGATGTCACACCCGTCCGGGCAGTTGTCCGGCGTCGCGGTCACGTACTGGCTGCCGGTGTAGTCCGGGTCCTCCCACATCCGCACGTTCCCCGCGGCCGGCGCGTCCGGGGTCGCGCTCGCCGGGCTGACCATCCCGAACCCCGCGACGGCGAGCCCACCGGCCAGGATGACTGCTACACGCTTGCGGTACATGTCACTCCTTCTGTCAACGAATCCTGCGGAACACCTCCAGCAAAAACGTCGCTGGTGTCAGTCCGCTGTCAGCTGACTGTCGACATGCGCCTGTGTGTTCGCTGAGATGTTCGTGTCACTCACCCGGTGGCCCACAGCAACAAAACGGCCGGCACCCCGTCAGGGCACCGGCCGTCGAACTCTGTCTCTTGCTAGAACCTGTGAGCCGCCACGAACGCCGCAACAGCCAGCGCCAGCGCCGCCGCCCCGACCACAACCTCGGCAACCCACCGCCGCCGCAACCGCAGCCAGTGCCGCCGCGGCCGATCCAGCAGCGCGTACACCGCCGCGTACGGCGCGGCCGGCTGATCGACAGAAACCTGCGGAGCCTCGAACATGGTGACCACGGGAAGCACCTTCCCCATCAAGCTACTGCGGGCGACATGTCTGTACCCAACAAGACATAGTCACCAGGTGGCGCCCACGTAAACCTCACAAACGTGCAACGGCCCGCGGCGCGCCGGAAACGAGCTTCCGCACCCAGCTGTGTCCAACCACCACGCCCAGCGTTCCATCCAGCGGCAGGGGTGGTCGACCTGCAGGCGACGGCTGGTGTGCACCTCGAGGGTGCGCGAGAGGAGCTCGGGCCCAGCAGCCATTCGCTGACCGCGCGGACACCCACCACTCACCAACCACTCGACTCGCCACCCGCCGACGCTCCTCTGAGCGTGCAACACCCCCGCGATCCCGAAGTTGGTGAGTGCTGGATGTCCGCCCACCCCTGCGACCGTCGATCAACCACCACCGTCCAGAGCCCAGCCGCGGTGACCGCCCACCACTAGCCCACCGCTCCCGCCGGCTGCAGTCGAGTGTCGGACAGCTCAGCCCTCACGCGGTGTGCACGACGAGTTCCACCTCCAGCCACGTGGAGCTGATCAGCCCAGTGCTCGTCCCAACCTCCGCGCGTGCTCCCGCCACCCAACCACGTCGACACCCACCACTGACCAACCACCTACATCCCCGCCTGATGACGCACCGTTGAGCGTGAAACTCCCCGCGATCCCGGCGTTGATCAGTGCTGGGTGTCGCCTGGCCGGTGACCGCCGCCCAACCACCATCGCCAACAGCCCAGTCCCCGCCAGTGCCGGTCCCTCGGCGCCGGCCAAGCGTGTATCTCCCGCCGCCCGGCCGCGTCGACGCCCACCACCGTCCAACTACCTGCTTAGCTGCCCGTCGATGACCCTCTGAGCGTGAAGCAGCCCGCTGCTCCGACGTTGGTGGGTGGTGGCCGTGGCCGTCGCCCTCATCCCGGCATAGACCATCCAGTGCCAGCCCCACAGGCCCAGCCGCTGGCTAGAGCCGGGAGTCGGATAACTCAGCCCTCCCCGGCGCCCGCGGCATGCCTGAGGGAGCCAGGCGAGGGGTGCAGGTACCAGCCGCAGCCGACGGGCCCGCCTTCGCGGGCCGACGAGGCGCCGTCGGCTGGAACGACGAGCGTTCGGTCAGTCCACGGCTGGGCTGCGGTAGCTACGTCGCCGCCGACCGGGTGCAGGTACGTGCGGTCGTCAGCGGCCGACCGCCTCCTGTCGTCGGATGGAACGGCAAGCGCGGCGGCTGCTGCACGGCTGGAAGCTTCAGAGCCTCAGACCCGACGGAAGATCAAGGCTCGCTTGACTTCCTGGATCGCCTTCGTGACCTCGATCCCTCGCGGACAAGCATCCGTGCAGTTGAACGTCGTCCGGCACCGCCAGACGCCTTCCTTGTCGTTCAGGATCTCCAGGCGCTGCTCGGTGCCCTCGTCGCGGCTGTCGAAGATAAAGCGGTGGGCGCCGACGATCGCCTGGGGGCCGAAGTACTGGCCGTCCGACCAGAACACCGGGCACGACGTCGTGCAGGCCGCGCAGAGAATGCACTTGGTGGTGTCGTCGAAACGGTCCCGGTCGGCCTGGGACTGGATGCGCTCGCGGGTCGGCTCGTGCCCGCTCGTCACCAGGAACGGCATCACCGAGCGGTACGCGTCGAAGAACGGTTCCATGTCGACGACGAGGTCCTTGAGGACCGCGAGCCCCTTGATCGGCTCGACGGTGATCTCCTTGTCGGGGTTCAGGTCCTTGATCAGGGTCTTGCAGGCGAGCCGGTTGCGGCCGTTGATCCGCATCGCGTCGGAGCCGCAGACGCCGTGCGCGCAGGAGCGGCGGAAGGTGAGGGTGCCGTCCTGCTCCCACTTGATCTTGTGCAGCGCGTCGAGCACCCGGTCCGTCGGCTGCAGGGTGACCGAGTAGGTGATCCACTCGGACTCCTCGGTGACCTCCGGGTTGTACCGGAGGATCTTGACCTTGACGTCCATCAGTACTTGCGCTCCATCGGCTTGTAGCGAGTCTGGACGACCGGCTTGTAGTCCAGCCTGATGTTGGTGTTGCCGTCGGCATCGACCTCGCGGTAGGCCATGGTGTGCCGCATGAAGTTCACGTCGTCGCGCTTGTCGTAGTCCTCGCGGAAGTGCCCGCCGCGGGACTCCTTGCGCTCCAGCGCCGACACGACCAGGACTTCGGCCAGGTCGATCAGGAAGCCCAGCTCGACGGCTTCGAGCAGATCGGTGTTGAACCGCTTGCCCTTGTCCTGTACGGCGACGTTCGCGAACCGCGTCTTCAGCGCCTCGATGTCGACCAGCGCCTGCTTCAGCGAGCCTTCGGTCCGGTACACCTGCGCGTTCAGGTCCATCGTCGCCTGCAGGTCGGACCGGATCGCGGCCACGCGCTCGGAGCCGGTCGCGTCGCGCAGCCCTTCGACGAGGTCGACGACGAACTGCTCCGGCGCCTCCGGGAGCTCCTCGAACTCGGCCGTCTCGGCGTACTCCGCGGCCGCGATGCCCGCGCGCCGCCCGAAGACGTTGATGTCGAGCAGCGAGTTGGTCCCGAGCCGGTTCGCGCCGTGCACGGACACGCAGGCGACCTCGCCGGCGGCGTACAGGCCGGGGATGACGTCGTCGTTGTTGGCCAGCGCCTCGCCGCGGATGTTGGTCGGGATGCCGCCCATCGCGTAGTGCGCGGTCGGGAAGACCGGGATCTGCTCGGTGTACGGCTCGACGCCGAGGTAGGTCCGGGCGAACTCGGTGATGTCGGGCAGCTTGGCGTCGATGTGCGCGGGCTCGAGGTGGGTCAGGTCGAGCATCACGTACGCGCCGTCGGGCCCGCAGCCGCGGCCTTCCCGTACTTCGTTCGCCATCGCGCGGGCGACCATGTCACGCGGCGCGAGGTCCTTCACGGTCGGCGCGTAGCGCTCCATGAAGCGCTCGTTGTCCTTGTTGCGCAGGATTCCGCCCTCACCGCGGGCGGCCTCCGACAGCAGTACGCCGAGCCCGGCGAGGCCGGTCGGGTGGAACTGGAAGAACTCCATGTCCTCCAGCGGCAGCCCCTTGCGCCACACGATGCCCATGCCGTCGCCGGTGAGCGTGTGCGCGTTGGACGTCGTCCGGAAGACCTTGCCGAAGCCGCCGGAGGCGAAGATGACCGACTTGGCCGAGAAGATGTGCAGCTCACCGGTGGCCAGCTCGTAGGCCACGACCCCGGTCGAGCGGCCGCCGACCATCAGCAGGTCGAGCACGTAGAACTCGTTGAAGAACTCGACGTTCTGCTTGATGCACTGCTGGTACAGCGTCTGCAGGATCATGTGGCCGGTGCGGTCCGCCGCGAAGCAGGACCGGCGTACGACGGCCTCGCCGTGGTTGCGGGTGTGGCCGCCGAAGAAGCGCTGGTCGATCTTGCCCTCGGCCGTCCGGTTGAACGGCAGGCCCATCTTCTCCAGGTCGAGGACGGCGTCGACGGCCTCGCGGCACATCACCTCGGCGGCGTCCTGGTCGACCAGGAAGTCACCGCCCTTGACGGTGTCGAAGGTGTGCCACTCCCAGTTGTCCTCCTCGACGTTGGCCAGCGCGGCGCACATGCCGCCCTGGGCCGCGCCGGTGTGCGACCGGGTCGGGTAGAGCTTGGTGAGGACGGCGGTCCGGGTGCGCTTGCTGGACTCCAGCGCGGCCCGCATCCCGGCGCCGCCGGCGCCCACGATCACTACGTCGTACTGATGCCGTTGCATCTGAGAAGTGTCCTTACTTGCAGACCGACAGCGTGCTGTGCGGGTCCAGGCAGGGGTCGAAGGTGAAGATGACCAGGGTGCCGAGTACGACGATCACGATCGAGGCGGTGATCAGCAGGGCCTTCAGCCAGAACCTGGTCTGGTCCTTCTCGGCGTAGTCGTTGATGATCGTGCGCATCCCGTTGGTGCCGTGCAGCATCGCCAGCCACAGCATCAGCAGGTCCCAGACCTGCCACAGCGGGTTGGCCCACTTGCCGGCCACGAAACCGAAGTCGAGCGCGTTGATGCCGTCGCCGAGCATCAGGTTGGTGAACAGGTGGCCGAGCACCAGCACGACCAGGGCGAGGCCGGACAGCCGCATGAACAGCCAGCCGTACAGCTCGAAGTTGGTCTGGCCGGAGCGGTTGCGGCCGCCGCCCTTGAGCGAGCGGGCCCGGCTGGAGGAGCGGGGCTGGGCGATGTCGGTCATCTCAGCCTCCGAAGACGTGGGTCAGGTGCCGGATCACGAACGGCACGAACAGGACCACCCAGACGACGCCGACGCCGATCATCAGCTGGCGCTGGTAGCGCGGGCCCTTGGCCCAGAAGTCGACCAGGATCAGCCGGATGCCGTTGAAGGCGTGGAACAGGATCGCGGCGACCAGTCCGACCTCCATCAGGCCGACGATCGGGTTCTTGTAGGTGCCGATCACCTCGTTGTACGCCTCCGGGGAGACCCGGACCAGCGCGGTGTCGAGCACGTGCACCAGCAGGAAGAAGAAGATCCCGACGCCGGTGATCCGGTGCGCCACCCACGACCACATGCCCTCGCGGCCGCGGTACAGGGTGCCGGCTGGTTTGCTGGGCAAACCGATCCTCCGATCGGACGACAGACCGAGAGCCGGGGGACGCGACTCCGGGGGCGGGGGACTCAGCAGCGGCCGCGATCGGCTCGGCCCGGAAGGGAACCAGACCGTTTCTGATGCTATCGCTGTGCCGAACCCTTTCCCGACGGTCCTCATGTGACATCGATCTCCCGGGTGTCGCGGGTAGTGATCGGGCTCACTGAGTCGGGTGATTTCGCCCGATCTGCCCAGCAGATCCCGCCGCGATTGGCCCTCTTCCGTTGCCCTTTGCGCGCCTAGTGTCGGCAGCGGGACACCACGAGAGGGGACGGACGATGAACTTCTGGATCTGTGCGACCTGCGCGGTCGAGCACAGCGAGCAGGTCGGGGTCTGCGCGATCTGCGCCGACGAGCGGCAGTGGGTGCCGGCCGACGGCCAGCACTGGACGACGCTGGAGGAGCTGGCCGCGGCGGGGTACACGGTGAAGCTCGAGGAGGTCGAGCCCGGGCTGCACGGGATCACCTCGGAGCCCGGCGCGGGGATCGGGCAGCAGTCGATGCTGGTGAGCACGAGCGAGGGCAACCTGCTCTGGGACCCGATCGGGTTCCTGGACGACGCGGCCGTCGAGGCGGTGGCCGCGCTCGGCGAGGTGAAGGCGATCATCGCCAGCCACCCGCACATGTTCGGCGTCCAGGTGGAGTGGAGCAAGCGGCTGGGCGGCGTACCGGTGTACGTGTCCGAGGCGGACGCCGAGTGGGTCGCGCGGCAGGACCCGGCGATCCAGACCTGGTCGGGCACGCTCGACCTGCTGCCGGGCGTCACGCTGATCCAGCCGGGCGGGCACTTCCCCGGCAGTGCGGTGGTGCACTGGGCGGAGGGGGCCGAGGGCAAGGGTGTGATCCTTGCCGGGGACACCGTGTTCGCCAACCCGGACCGTACGTCGGTGAGCTTCATGCGCTCGTACCCGAACCGGATCCCGTTGTCCGGCGCGGTCGTGGACCGGGTCGCGAAGGCGCTGGACGAGTTCGCGTACGACCGGTTGTACGGGAACTTCGGCGGTTCGATCCCGGTGAACGCCAAGCAGGTCGTCCGGTTCTCCGCGGACCGGCACGCTGCGTGGGTCCGCGGAGACTTCGACCACCTGACCTAAGCGGCCAGTCGGTCCTGCGTGAGTTGCGTGTGCAGCTTGAGCATGTGCTGAACGCACGAGTCCCAGTCGTAGAGCTCGGCCCGGGCGCGGGCCGCGGCTCTGCGGCCGGGGACCGTGATCAGTTCCTGTACGGCGTCCGCAAGCGCTCGCGGGTCGGCCGGGGCCCAACGCCCGCAGGTCTCGTCGACCAGCTCGCGGGCGCCGCCGGTGTTCGCCGTGACCACCGGCGTACCGGCGGCGAGCGCTTCGAGCACGGCCAGGCCGAAGGTCTCGCCTGGGCAGACCGACAGCGCGATGTCCGCCTCGGCGAGATGCCGGGCGAGCGTCGTCCGGCCGTCGACGTAGCCGTGGAAGTGGATCGGCGCGTTGCCGGCGATCGCGATCAGCTCGTCGAGGTGCGGGCCGGAACCGTACACGTCCATCCGCAGCGGTACGCCGCGGCGGTGCAGCTCCGCGGCGGTCGCGACGGCGAGATGGGGGCTCTTCTCGCGCGAAAGGCGGCCTGCGTGAACGAGTTTGAGCAGTCCGTCGTCGACGGGTTCGGCGCGCGAGGGGTGGAAGGTCTCCAGGTCGACGCCGAGCGGGATCCGGATCAGCGGAGTGGTGACCTCGTCGAACTCGGCGGCGGCGTACCGGCTCGTGACCACCACCGCGTCGTACGTGCGACCGAGGAGCTTGTAGAGCGCGCCGACACCTGCGGCGACGCCGAGCTGGCGGTACTGGCCGGGCTCGCCGCCGCGCAGGACCGGCTTGGGCTCGGCGCTCCACCAGTTCGGGCGCAGGACATCACCCGTACGCCGGGCCGGCCGCGCGGGGCGAGCCGTTCGCAGCGACAGCATCGCGTCGAGGCGCTCGTGGCTGAACAGCACCGACCCGATGTCGTTCTTCTTCGCCCAGCGCGCGACCGGGAGCAGCGTCGACTTGTCGGAGATCTCGACCGTCGTCGGCTCGAAGCGCTCCAGTGTCTCGATCACCCGCCAGGGGTCGGTGATCAGCCGGTAGCCGCCGCCGACCTTCGGCGCCTTCATCTTCACGATCGTGCCGTGCTCGGTCCGGGTCACGCTGTCGCGCTCGCCCGGCGTGATCAGGATGCGTTCGGCGCCGGCCTCGACGTAGCCCTGGCCGAGGTGCTCGATCGCGGTCCGCATCCCGCCGGAGGTCGGGCCGACGAAGTTCGCCAGCTGGGCGATCCGCAGGCCGGCGCGTGGTTGTTCGCCGTACGGCGTGAGCAGGGTCATGCGACCCGCCGGTCCCGCGCCGTACGCCGACCGGCCGCCGCTGCCGCGCCAGGCGCCGCCACGTCGCCGAGCTGCGTCCCCGGCTGGTGGGCCGCGAGCACTTCCGCGTAATGCCGGTCGACAAGGTCGTCGACCACCGCCGGCCAGGTCCGCGTCTGCACGCGCCGCAGGCCGTGCGCCGCCATCGAGTCGCGGGCGTCCGGGTTGTCCAGCACGAACGCGACCGCGTCCTTCAACGACCCCGGCTGCCCCGGCTCGAACAGCAACCCGTTCTCACCCGGGTGGATCAGATCCAGCGGCCCACCCGCGGCCGGGCCGACCACAGCCACTCCGGAGGCCTGCGCCTCCTGGATCGTCTGGCAGAACGTCTCGTGCTCGCCGGTGTGCACGAACACGTCCAGCCCGGCGAAGATCGACGCCAGCTCGGCACCCCGCCGCATCCCCAGGAAGGTTGCTTGCGGCAACTTCTGCTCCAGCGAGGCGCGATCCGGCCCGTCGCCCACGACCACCACCTGGCAGTCGAGCTCGGCCAGCTCGGCGAGCCGCCGGACCTTCTTCTCCGCGGCCAGGCGCCCGACGTACCCGACGATCGGCTTGCCCTCGGGAGAGACCTCGCGCCGCCAGGCCTCGTCGCGATGGCCCGGATCGAACAGATCCAGGTTCACGCCGCGACCCCAGTGCTGAACCCGCGGTACGCCGGCCTGCACCAGCTGCGCCATCGCCGCCGACGACGGCGCCAGCGTCCGGTCGACCCGCGAATGCGTCCGCCGTAGCCAGGCCCACACGGCCCGGTCGGTCTTCGCGAACCACGGGTACTGGCGGGCGAACCCGGCGATGTCGGTCTGGAAGATCGCGACCGTCGGCAGCCCGAGCCGCCGCGCGGCCCGCAGCCCGTACGCACCCAGGATGAACGGCGACGCCAGATGCACCAGCTCCGGCCGGAACTCGGCCATCGCCCGCTCGATCCCCGGGTCGGGCAACCCGACCGGGAACTCCTTGTACCCCGGGATCCCGAAGCTCCGCGCCCGGAGCACCCGCACCCCGTGGTAGGTGTCCGGCCCGGGGCCGGCGGCAATGATCAGCAGCTCGTGCCCGCGCTCGAGCAACCGGTCGGCGACATGACGAACCGTGTTCGCCACGCCATTGATCTGCGGCAGGAAGGACTCAGCGACCATCACGATGCGCACGCCTCGAAGGTTCCCGCCCGCCGGTGAACCCTCGGCGACGCCTCCGTGACCGAAGCCCGATCCCCTGGCGACGCTGTCCCGGCCACGGGGTGACTTCCCGGTAACCACCAAACGATCGCCGGTAGCGGCGAGCCGAACACCGGGCGTCACCGAGCGGTCGCCGTACGCCGCCGGGGCTCAGCGTGACCTGATGCACCGAGGAGACTGCAGCATGACGTTGGCAGCACCGGATGTCGCTCGGCTCTTCGCCCATGGCGCCCGGCACGAGTGGGAGAACGGCCTGACGTCGCGCCTCGACGTGGTCGATGTCGGAGAGCTCGTGTTCCCGAGCGGACGGATCGTCGTCCGCGATCCGGCCCGATGGGTCTCGGACGGTGAGCAGCCGCTGACAGCTGTCGTAGCGCCCGGCCCCTGGCGGATCTCGATCAGCGTCGCCCACTGGCCCGAATCCCCGGACCCACGGATCCCTGCGCCGCTCCGAAAGGTGGCAGCGGTGAGAGCGGACTCGGGCCTCGATCAGCCCCAGCACTGGGAACTCGGCCTGCGCCCAGACCAGAAGGCTCCAACCGAAGAAGCCAAGTCCCTCCCCGGCTTCAGCGTCGACGCAGGCCTCGGCTGTCTCGCGGACGCATCCGGACTCAACTTCCTCCGTCGGCTCTGGCTGCACGATCGAGCCCTCGAAGATCTCCTGGACGACTTCGACGGCAAGGAGGCCGAGATCATCACCCCACCCGACCTCCCCATCGGAATGCTGATCTTCGAGTGCGGCCTGGGCGACGGCGTCTACCCCGTCTGGCTCGGCCGGAGCAGCTCGGGTGACGTGGTCTCTCTCGTCGTAGACCTGGAGGTCTTGGCGCACAGCTGGCCGCAGTCGGCCGCCAGAGCCGAGCGTCCGATTGACTTCATCAGAGGGGATGTCTAGTTGAGTACGCGCCCTGTGGCTGGATGGCGGCCCTTGATCTACCGCGGTGACGGCGCGTGGATCGGGATCATGCCCGACGGCGAGATCGGTGTCGGGGTGGAGAGCGAGCCTCATGTCTCGCTCGAGGCTTCGGGGTTCGTCCCGTTGTGGCCCTTCATGGAGAGAGATCCGCGGGAGTGTCTCGGCGAGTTGCGGCGCGTCTGGACGGACCTTGAGGGGCGCGGGTTCGCGACTCCGGAGGAACTCGTCACGAAGATCGTGAAGTCGGCGCGGGCCTCCGGGCAGACGTACTGGATGGAGCTGTCAGAGACGTGGGCTGAGGAGATCGCGCGGGTCGAGCCGGGCTGATGCAGACCTGACGCGGGACCCGTACAACGGCGCGGTACGGGGCCCGCTGGCCCCCGACTACCTCGGCGCAGTTTCAGAAGCATCTGGATCATTACAGTGATCCCTTTGGATACGGGATAGGGCTGTTCACCGAATGAGTGGTTCTGCTGGGCTTCGGCGGCGGTGGGCGTCGACGGATGGTCGTGAGCTCGCTGCTGGTGTGCTGAAGTGGTTGCTCGGTGGTCGCCGGCCTGATGGGCTGCACGAGTTCGAGGGGCGGGTGGATCTTCGGGGGCTTCCGGCGCCGGATCCGCAGGTCCTGCGGGACATCAGCGTGGGGCGGCTGCGTGCTGAGGAGGTCGACGGGGTCACTCGGGTGCGGGACGCCCGGTGGGAGTCGTTGGATCTGAGCTACGCCCGACTGATCGGCCTGAGGTTCTTCGGTACGAGTATCGAGAACTGCGTCTTTCGGGACGGGGCATGCCGGGACTGGCGCCTGTGGGACAGCGTGGTCAACGAGTGTTCGTTCGCCGGCGCCGATCTGCGGGATGCTGCACTGGGTACCTGGGACGATGGTCGTTCGAACGCCTGGGTCGACGTCTCGTTCGACGGAGCTGATCTGCGGGGCGCGTTGGTCTCCGGCTGTCGGCTGTCCGGGTGCACGTTCGTCGGGTCGCGGCTGTCCGGGGCAGAGTTTCGCCAGACCGATGTCGAGAACTGTGTGTTCGGCGGCGTCCTGGAGGGTGTCCTGTTCGACGGGCGCACGCTCCCGGGTAAGCATCAAGCCGGCCCGATGCGGGCGGTGGACTTCTCCGCGGCGTCGTTCGCTGACGTGGAGTTCAGGGGCTACGTGTTCGACGGGGTTCGTCTGCCGGACGGTGTACGTGCTGTCCCGGATTACCCGGGGGTCGCCAGGCGTGCGCTCGAGCGGCTGGGGGGTGCTTCCGACGTCAACGCTCGGATGCTGATCGCGGAACTGCAGACCGTCCTCAAGGCGCCGGGCGCCGAGGGCTGGACCGGGGTGTTCAACCGGGCTGACTACGTCGTTGCGGGTGGTGAGAGTCTCGCCGAGCTTGCCGAGGACCTCCTGCTCGAATGACCAGTACGTCGGGCGCAGCGTTGAGACTCCGCTCACCCTGCGTGCTCGATCTCACCACGTACGGCGTACCAGTCAGCGCACTGGGCGGCTTACCGTAAGGGGATGAGCCATCAGACCGAGTCCGGGTCGGACTTCAAGGCTGTGTATGGGCCGCTCGACGGGTTCGATCCGGCGGAGAAGCTCGGAGAGCCGGGGGAGTACCCGTTCACGCGGGGGGTCTACCCGACGATGTACACGCAGCGGCCGTGGACGATGCGGCAGTACGCCGGGTTCGGGACGGCGAAGGAGTCGAATCAGCGGTATCACCAGTTGATCGACGCGGGGACGATGGGGTTGTCGGTGGCCTTTGATCTGCCGACGCAGATGGGGTACGACTCCGATGCCGAGTTGGCGCACGGGGAAGTGGGCAAGGTCGGCGTCGCGATCGACTCGATCGATGACATGCGGATTCTGTTCGATCAGATTCCGTTGGATCAGGTTTCCACCTCGATGACGATCAACGCGCCGGGGTCCGTGCTGCTGTTGCTCTACCAGTTGGTCGCCGAGGAGCAGGGGGTCAGTGGCGACAAGCTGACGGGGACGATTCAGAACGACGTGCTGAAGGAGTACATCGCGCGGGGGACCTACATCTACCCGCCGAAGGAGTCGCTGCGGCTGATCAGTGACATCTTCGGGTACTGCCAGGCCGAGCTGCCGCGGTGGAACACGATCTCGATCTCCGGGTACCACATGGCCGAGGCGGGGGCGACGCCTGCGCAGGAGATCGCGTTCACGCTGGCCGACGGGATCGAGTACGTGCGGGCCGCCGTCGCGGCGGGGCTCGATGTCGACGCGTTCGCGCCGCGGTTGTCGTTCTTCTTCGTGGCGCGGACGACGCTGCTGGAGGAGGTCGCGAAGTTCCGGGCGGCGCGGCGGATCTGGGCGCAGGTGATGCGGGACGAGTTCGGGGCGAAGAACCCGAAGTCGCTGATGCTGCGGTTCCACACGCAGACCGCGGGGGTGCAGCTGACGGCGCAGCAGCCTGAGGTGAACCTGGTGCGGGTCGCGGTTCAGGGGCTGGCCGCCGTACTGGGTGGCACGCAGTCCTTGCACACCAACTCGTACGACGAGGCGATCGCGCTGCCCACCGAGAAGGCGGCGCGGCTGGCGCTGCGGACGCAGCAGGTGCTCGCGTACGAGACCGACGTGACCGCGACCGTCGACCCGTTCGCCGGCTCGTACGTCGTGGAGGCGCTGACCGACGAGGTCGAGGCCGCGGCGCGGGAGCTGATGGAGCAGGTCGAGGAGTACGGCGGGGCCGTGGCCGCGATCGAGAAGGGTTTCCAGAAGCAGGAGATCGAGCGGTCGGCGTACAAGATCGCGCTGGAGATCGACAGCGGGGAACGGGTCGTTGTCGGGCTCAACAAGTTCCAGGCCGCCGAGGAGGAGCCGTACGAGCCGCTCCGCGTCGACCCGGCGATCGAGGCGCAGCAGGTCGCGCGGCTGGCGAAGCTGCGCGCCGAGCGCGACCAGGCGGCCGTCGACAAGGCGCTCGCCGAGCTGCAGAACGCTGCCCGGGGCAACGACAACTGCCTGTACCCGATGAAGGAGGCGCTGAAGGCCCGCGCGACGGTCGGCGAGGTCTGCAACGCGCTGCGGGAGGTGTGGGGCGTCTACGTCCCCACCGACGCGTTCTAGTCGAGCAGCGCCGAGGACACCAGGATCTTCGTCCCGAGGTCGATCGCGTCCTCGGACGGATCGAACCCCGGCGTGTGCAGATCCGCAGCGCTGTCCTGACCAACCGGCCGCACCCCGAGCCGAGCCATCGCCCCCGGCACATGCTCGAGGTACCACGCGAAGTCCTCGCCACCCAGGCTCTGATCGGTCTGCGCCAACGCATCCGACCCCAACGTCTGCTCGACAGCAGACCGGAACACCTCGATAGCCGCGGCATCGTTCATCACCGGCGGCACGCCGTGCGTGACCTCGGTGTCCACCTGTACGCCGTACGGCGCGACCAGCTGTTCCGCGAGCCCCGGGATCAGCTCGGCGGCGAGCCGCCACGCGTTCACGTCGAGGCAGCGCAGCGTGCCCTCGGCCTCGCCACGCGCCGGGATCGCGTTCGCCGCCGAACCGGACGTGATGCGCCCCCAGACCAGCGACATCCCCGCCCGCGGGTCGACGCGGCGGGACAGTGCAGCGGGGAGCTCGGTGACGAGCGTCGCCAGCGCGTAGACCAGGTCCCCGGTCAGGTGCGGCCGCGACGTGTGCCCGCCGGGCCCGGTGAGCCGAACCAGGATCCGGTCAGCCGCGGCCGTCAGCGCGCCGACGCGCAGCCCGACCTGGCCGACCTGCAGCCGCGGGTCGCAGTGCAGCCCGTAGATCCGCCGTACGCCGTCCAGGCCGCCGGCGGCGATCACACCTAACGCGCCGCCGGGCATCACCTCCTCGGCGGGCTGGAAGATCAGCCGCACCCGCCGGTCGAGCAGACCGTCGCGCGCCATCCCGGCCAGCACCAGCGCCGCACCGACCAGCGCCGACGTGTGGATGTCGTGGCCGCAGGCGTGCGCGACGCCGTCGATCGTGGAGCGCCAGGGGTTCGGTACGCCGTCCGGCACCGGCAGCGCGTCGATGTCCGCGCGCAGCGCCACGCAGCTGTCGCCCGACCCGATGTCGCAGATCAGCCCGGTCCCGGTCGGCAGCACCTGCGGGGACAGGCCGGCGTCGACAAGTCGTTGCCTGATCACCTCGGTCGTGCGCACCTCGTGCCAGCCGAGCTCCGGGTGCGCGTGCAGGTCCCGCCGCAGCGCGACGGCCTCCTCCCGCACCTCCTCGACGCGAGCCCCGACCTCGGACAGCAACAGGTGGCGCGAGTTTCCCATCGGGCGATCATCTCACCCGGTGACGACCGGCCCGCGAGGGCCGCCACCGCGGCTACCCAGCGTGACCGATTCTGATCGCGCCGACACGGCGCGAAGGCGCTCGGTGACAGCGAACCTGCACTCCGTGACCGATCGGGAGAAGTTGCGGAGTTGTGACGAAAGTGCCGGTCACTTTCCGGTATCGAGGCCGTCTTGACGTTCAAAGAATGCGGGAGCGGCCCCTATAGTCTGCGGATGCGGCACGCTGGGGAAGGCGTGCCGCGCACAAAGCAATCGGTTCGACGAAGGAGACGTCCGGTGAAGAAGTACGTGCGGGGACTGGCGATCGTGGGCGCGGTGACGCTCGCCGTCGCCGCGTGTGGCAGCAAGCCGACCGAGGACTCGGCCGGCGGCAGCGCCAACAAGGACTTCAAGGCCTGCATGGTCTCCGACTCGGGTGGGTTCGACGACAAGTCGTTCAACCAGACCTCGTACGCCGGCCTCCAGGCCGCGGTCAAGGAGAAGGGTCTGACCGAGGTCAAGGCCGAGTCGAAGTCGGACAACGACTACCCGACCAACATGACCGCGATGGTCCAGGCCGGCTGCAAGGTCATCGTCGCGGTCGGGTTCAAGCTCGAGGACGCCACCGACAAGGCGGCCGCGGCCAACCCCGACATCAAGTTCGCGATCGTCGACTCGGCCCCGGCCAAGCCGATCGCCAACGTCAAGCCGCTCGGCTTCAACACCGCGCAGTCCAGCTTCCAGGCCGGCTACCTGGCCGCCGCGATGTCCACCTCGGGCAAGGTCGGCACCTTCGGCGGCATCAAGATCCCGCCGGTGACCATCTTCATGGACGGTTTCGCCGAGGGCGTGCGCTACTACAACCAGGCCAAGGGCAAGAACGTCCAGGTGCTCGGCTGGGACGACGCCAAGCAGTCCGGTCTGTTCACCGGTGACTTCGAGGACAAGGCCAAGGGCCAGAATACCGCGCAGAACCTGATCACCCAGGGCGCCGACATCATCTTCCCGGTGGCCGGCCCGTCCGGTCTGGGCGGTCTGCAGGCGGCCAAGGCCAGCAACGGCAAGGTGAACGCGATCTGGGTCGACACCGACGGCTGCGAGAGCGCCGCGGAGTACTGCTCGGTGCTGATCACCAGCGTCAAGAAGGGCATGGACGTCGCCGTCCAGGACGCGGTCACCTCGGTGGTCGACAACAAGTTCGACAACAGCCAGTTCATCGGCACCCTGGACAACGGCGGTACGTCGCTGGCGCCGTTCCACGAGTTCGACAGCAAGGTCCCGGCCGAGCTGAAGACCGAGCTGGAGACGCTGAAGGCCGACATCATCAGCGGCAAGGTCCCGGTCGCGTCGAAGGCCCAGCCGAAGGCCTCCTGACCGACGGCTGTACCACGTAGTACGGTGCGAGCCAGGAAGGCGGAACCCCACCGGGGGTCGCCTTCCTGGCTCGCCGTCTGAGGAGAGGCTGCCCGCATGCATCTCGAGCTGTCCGGCCTGACCAAGAGCTTCGGCTCGCTGGTCGCCAACGACCACATCGACCTGGTCATCGAACCGGGCGAGATCCACTGCCTGCTCGGTGAGAACGGGGCCGGCAAGTCGACCCTGATGAACATGCTCTACGGGCTGCTGCAGCCCGACTCCGGCGAGATCGTGATCGACGGCCGGAAGGTCGCGATCACCTCGCCCAGCGACGCGATCAGCCACGGCATCGGCATGGTGCACCAGCACTTCATGCTGGTCCCGGTCTTCACCGTCGCCGAGAACATCATGCTCGGCCGCGAGAACACCCGCGCGGCCGGCGTACTGGACCGCAAGAAGGCGCACGCGCTGGTCAGCGAGCTGTCCGACCGGTACGGCTTCGAGGTCGATCCCGAGGCGCTGGTCGAGGACATCCCGGTCGGGGTGCAGCAGCGGGTCGAGATCATCAAGGCGCTCACCAACGACGCCAAGGTGCTGATCCTCGACGAGCCGACGGCCGTGCTGACCCCGGCCGAGATCGACGAGCTGATCGCGGTGATGCGGCAGCTGAAGGAGAACGGCACCTCGATCGTCTTCATCACCCACAAGCTCAAGGAGGTCAAGGCGATCGCGGACAAGATCACCGTGATCCGCCGGGGCAAGGTGGTCGGCAGCGCCGAGCCGTCGGCGTCCGAGGAGGAGCTGGCCGAGCTGATGGTCGGCCGCGCGGTCGACCTGGTGGTGGACAAGGAGCCGGCCCAGCCGGGCGCCCCGGTGCTCACCGTCGAGGGCCTGACCGTGATCGACGAGCGTGGCTTCACCGCCGTCGACGCGGTCGACCTGGAGGTCCGGGCCGGCGAGATCCTCGCCGTGGCCGGTGTCCAGGGCAACGGTCAGACCGAGCTCGCCGAGGCGTTGCTCGGGCTGACCCCGATCGCGGCCGGCAAGATCTCCGTGGACGGCGTCGACCTGACCGGCCGCAGCACCCGGGACCGGCTCGACGCCGGCATCGGCTACGTGCCGGAGGACCGCGGCCACGACGGTTTCGTCGGGCCGTTCACGGTCGCCGAGAACCTGGTCCTCGACCTGTTCCGCAACGAGCCGTTCGGCCGCGGGCTGTCGCTGCGCACCGACGAGATCGAGAAGAACGCGCACGCCCGGATCGAGGAGTTCGACATCCGCACCCAGGGCGCGGACCTGCCGGTCTCGTCGCTGTCCGGCGGCAACCAGCAGAAGGTGGTGCTGGCCCGGGAGCTGTCCCGGCCGCTGAAGCTGCTGGTCGCCTCGCAGCCGACCCGCGGCGTCGACGTCGGCTCGATCGAGTTCCTGCACACCCGGATCGTGCGCGAGCGCGACCAGGGCACGGCGGTGCTGATCGTGTCCACCGAGCTGGACGAGATCGCCGCGCTGGCCGACCGGGTCGCGGTGATGTACCGCGGCAAGGTGGTCGGCGTCGTACCGTCCGACACGCCCCGCGACGAGCTGGGCCTGATGATGGCCGGCGCCAGCAAACGTGAGGCCGAGGCCGAGGCGACCGAGCACCCGACGACGTTGGGAACCATCTAGATGAGCAACGACACGACCACCGAGCCGGAGCAGACGCCGGCGCCCGCGAGCCCGGTGAAGGAGCCCGCGACCAGTGGGCTGCCGTCCTGGGCGGTCCAGGGCCTGGTCTCGCTGAGCGCGATCGTGCTGGCGCTGGTCGTCGGCGCGATCCTGATCATCGTCGGCGACGACGAGGTGAAGGCCGCCGTCGGGTACTTCGGCGCCGCGCCGCTGGACACCCTGTCGGCCGCGGTGACCGCGGTCGGCGAGGCGTACAAGGCGCTCGCGGTCGGCGCGCTCGGCGGGATGAACCCGATCGCCGAGTCGCTGACCCAGGCCACGCCGCTGATCTGCGGCGGCCTCGCGGTCTCGCTGGCGTTCCGAACCGGTCTGTTCAACATCGGCGCCCAGGGGCAGCTGATCATCGGCGCGATCCTGGCGGCGTACGTCGGCTTCGCCTGGCACCTGCCGCCGGTCCTGCACCTGGTGCTCGCGATCGTGGCCGGCCTGATCGGCGGCGCGATCTGGGGCGGTGTCGTCGGGCTGCTGAAGGCCCGGACCGGCGCGCACGAGGTGATCGTGACGATCATGCTCAACTACGTCGCGATCTACCTGCTGCAGTGGTTGCTGACCACAACGGCCTTCAAGCGGCCCGGCCGCGAGGACCCGATCAGCCCGATCGTCGACGCGAACGCGCAGTACCCGCAGATGGGTGACACCCGGCTGCACGTCGGGTTCCTGCTCGCGCTGCTGGCCGCGGTCTTCGTCTGGTGGCTGCTGAACCGCTCGACGATCGGCTTCGAGCTGCGCGCGGTCGGCGCCAACGCCGACGCGTCCCGGACGGCGGGCATGTCCGTCGGCCGGGCGTACCTGGTCGCGATGGTCGTCGCCGGCGCGCTGGCCGGTCTGGCCGGCACCCAGCAGGTGCTCGGCACCGACCTGCCGCTGACCGACGGCGTCGCCGCGTCGATCGGCTTCGACGCGATCACCGTCGCGCTGCTCGGCCGCGGTACGCCGCTCGGCACCGTCCTGGCCGGCCTGCTCTTCGGCGCGCTGAACGCCGGCGGCCTGCAGATGCAGCTGCAGACCCAGACCCCGCTGACCCTGACCACCGTCCTGCAGGCCGTGATCGTGCTGTTCGTCGCGGCCCCGGCACTGGTCCGCTCGGTCTTCCGCTTCCTGCCCAAGGAACGCGGGATCGGCGCCGTCCTCGCGAAAGGCTGGAACGGATGAGCTCCTCTGTGCAGGACGTGGTGCGCGACCCCGCACCGGCCGCGATCGAGGCTCCGGCCGACCGGATCCGGCGGCTGCGCGTCGGCGGCCTGATGGTCGTCTTCGCGCTGATCGGCTTCGGGCTGGCGATCTTCACCAACAGCGGCAAGGCCACCTTCCAGCTGGTCTCGGGCGACCTGCAGAACAACCTGCTCGGCGTACCGGCCCAGCCGGTGGCGATCTTCCTGGGCGTGCTCGGACTGGTTGCCGCGGGCGCCTACATCGTCCGCCGGGTGCCGCAGAAGTACTCGGGCTGGCTGGCCGTCGTGCTGGGGATCTGCTTCATCGGCGCGTTCCTGTGCTGGGCGGCGGCGGGCAAGACGTTCCCGCTGGCGAACCAGTTCCAGGGCACGCTGAACTTCGCGACCCCGCTGGTCCTCGGCGCACTGGCCGGTGTGCTGTGCGAGCGGGCCGGTGTCATCAACATCGCGATCGAGGGCCAGTTCCTGGTCGGCGCGTTCACGGCAGCCGTCGTGTCCAGTACGACGGGCAGCGCGGCGGCGGCGTTGATCGCGGCCGCGGTGAGCGGCGTACTGATGGCCTGGCTGCTGGCGATCTTCTCGATCAAGTACCTGGTGAACCAGGTCGTGCTCGGCGTCGTGCTGGTGGTGTTCGCCTCCGGTATCACCGGGTATCTGTTCGACCAGTTCCTGCAGGAGGACGCGGAGAACCTGAACACCCCGAGCGTGCTCTCGGCGGTCAAGATCCCGGGGCTCGGTGACATCCCGTTCATCGGGCCGATCCTGTTCAACCAGACGATCCTGGTCTACCTGACCTATCTGGCGGTCGCCGTCGTCACGTTCGTGCTCTTCCAGACCCGCTGGGGCCTGCGGGTGCGCGCGGTCGGCGAGCACCCGAAGGCCGCCGACACCGTGGGGATCCGCGTGAAGCGCGTCCGGTACTCCGCTGTGCTGTGGGCGGGCGTGCTCGCGGGGCTCGGCGGTGCGTTCTTCACCGTCGGGTACGCCGGTTCGTTCTCCAAGGAGATGACCGCGGGCAACGGCTTCATCGCGCTGGCCGCGCTGATCATGGGCCGCTGGCACCCGATCGGCGCGATGGTCGCGGCGCTGTTCTTCGGCTTCGCGACCCAGCTGCAGTCGCAGCTGCAGATCATCCAGACCCCGATCCCCGGCGAGCTGCTGCTGATGGCGCCGTACCTGGCGACGGTGATCGCGGTGGCCGGGCTGGTCGGGCGAGTGAGAGCACCGAAGGCGGATGGTGAGCCCTACGTCACCGAGTAGCCCGGAGCCGGCCTCGGGTTCCCCCTCTTCTTCCCTCCCGTCCCCGCCCGCAGGGCGGGGACGGGAGGTCGACTGGGTCGCTCTGCATGCGGCTGCTGTGCAAGCGATGCGGCGGGCGTACGCGCCGTACTCCGGCTTTCCGGTGGGGGCGGCCGCCTTGGTCGACGACGGGCGGATCGTTGCCGGGTGCAACGTCGAGAACGCGTCGTACGGGCTGACGCTCTGTGCCGAGTGCGGCGTGGTCTCCGAGCTGCACTCGACCGGCGGCGGGCGGCTCGTCGCCTTCACCTGTGTCGACCACAACGAGGAGCTGCTGACCCCCTGCGGGCGGTGCCGGCAGCTGCTGCACGAGCACGGCGGGCCGAACCTGCTGCTCGAATCGAAGACCGGTAGCCGGCCGCTGAGCGAGCTGCTGCCGGAGGCCTTCGGGCCCGAGAACCTGGAGGAATGATGTCGTTCGACGCCGTGGACGTGATCCGGACCAAGCGCGATCGCGGGGAGCTGAGCGACGGGCAGATCGACTGGGTGATCGACGCCTACACCCACGGCGCGGTCGCCGACGAGCAGATGTCCTCGCTGGCGATGGCGATCCTGCTGAACGGGATGACGCGCCGCGAGATCGCCCGCTGGACCGCCGCGATGATCGCCTCCGGCGAGCGGATGGACTTCGCGAAGCTGTCCCGGCCGACCGCCGACAAGCACTCCACCGGCGGCGTCGGCGACAAGATCACGTTGCCGCTGGCCCCCTTGGTCGCGGCCTGCGGCGTCGCCGTACCGCAGCTGTCCGGGCGCGGCCTCGGCCACACCGGCGGGACGCTCGACAAGCTGGAGTCGATCCCCGGCTGGCGGGCGGCGCTGTCGAACGCCGAGATGATGAACCAGCTCGAGGACGTCGGCGCGGTGATCTGCGCGGCGGGCGACGGGCTGGCGCCGGCCGACAAGAAGCTGTACGCGCTGCGCGACGTGACGGGGACGGTCGAGGCGATCCCGCTGATCGCCAGCTCGATCATGAGCAAGAAGATCGCCGAGGGGACCGGCGCGCTGGTGCTCGACGTGAAGGTCGGGACGGGCGCGTTCATGAAGGACCTCGCCGACGCGCGCGAGCTGGCCGAGACGATGGTTGCCCTGGGCACGGATGCCGGGGTGAGGACGGTCGCGCTGCTGACCGACATGTCGACACCGCTCGGCCTGACCGCGGGCAACGCGCTCGAGGTGCGCGAGTCACTGGAGGTCCTCGCGGGTGGTGGCCCGGCGGATGTCGTCGAGCTGACCGTCGCGCTGGCGGCGGAGATGCTCGCGGCTGCTGGCGTCACGGATGTCGACCCAGCGGAGAAGCTGCGCGACGGTACGGCGATGGACGTGTGGCGGCGGATGATCGCAGCGCAGGACGGCGACCCGGACGCCGAGCTGCCGGTCGCGCCGGAGCAGCACGTGGTGAAGGCGGAGTCGACCGGCGTACTGAGTCGGCTGGACGCCCTGGCCGTCGGCGTCGCAGCCTGGCGTCTGGGCGCGGGCCGGGCGCGCAAGGAAGACCCGGTCTCGCCGGTCGCCGGCATCGAGCTGCATGCCAAGCCGGGTGACGAGGTGACCGAAGGCCAGCCGCTCCTCACGCTGCACGCCGATGACACTGCACGCTTCGAGCGCGCGCTGGAGTCGCTGGATGGTGCGGTGGAGATCGGTACGGCGTATGCCGCGCAGGCGTTGATCATCGACCGCATCACCGGCTGATCGCTGGGGGCTGGTCGCCGCTGCCCCGCCGGATCACGTGGTTGGAACGTCCCGCCGCTGCCGGCGAGAGAAGGCGGAGTAGGGCGCGTCGCCCGCCTGCACCACCGCGCTGGGTCTCACCTCCGCCGCGCTGTGGGCGCCGCGGTGCAGGCGGCCGCCGCTGGTGACGCCGCAAAACAGTCGGTGGGGTCCGGCAGAGTGGGGTGCATGACGGGTTCTGCGCATCAGTTGACCGCGGCCGCACCGTTCGACTTCGGGTTGTCGTTGCGGTTCGTGGGGGGATTTTCGCCGACTGCTGGGGAGCAGCAGATCGGCGCAGGGCGGTTGGTGAAGGCGCTGCGGGTCGCTGGGGAGACGGTGCTGGCGGAGGTTTCGGGGGCTGGTGCCGGGGTGGATGTCAGGCTGCGTGGTGCGCGGGATGACGTGGTGGTCGAGGCGGCGCTGGACCGGATCCGGTTCTACCTCAGCCTGGACGACGAGCTGGGGGAGTTCTACGCGCTCGCGGACGACGACTTCAAGGTCGTGGTGGAGCGGTTGTACGGGTACCACCAGGTGAAGTTCAGCTCGCCGTGGGAGAACGTCGCGTGGGCGATCCTGTCGCAGCGCACGCCGAGAAGTGTTGCGGTGCAGGCGAAAGCGGCCTTGATCCGGCAGGCGGGGACGGTGATCGAGGTCGACGGCGTCGAGTATCCGGCGTTTCCTGATGCCGAGCAGGTAGCGGGGATCGACGATCTCGCCGACGTGATCGGGAACGTCCGGAAGGCCGGGTACCTGCAGGGAGCTGCGCGGCGCTGGTTGGAGCTGTCCGAGCTGGAGTTGCGGACGGCGCCGTACGACGACGCCAAGGAGCAGCTGCTGGCGCTGCCGGGAATCGGGCCGTGGTCGGCGACGTTCGTGATGATTCGCGGGCTGGGCCGGACCGACGAGGTGCCGACCGAGAAGGAGTTCCTCCGCGCAGCCGCGCGGGTGTACGGACGAGCCGTCGACGAGGCGGACGTCATCCAGCTCGCCGAACGCTACGGCCCGTGGCGTGGGTACTGGGCGCACTACCTGCGGGCCTCCGGATGAGCAGCCCACCGGCGATCATCAGCCAGACCGGTACGCCGTACGCGGTCACCCGCTCCATCCCGCCGACACCCAACCCGAGCCCGTGGCCGCCGAAGTGCAGCACCATCGCGACCAGGCCGAGGAGACCGAGCGTGACGCCGTACCAGCGCGCTCGGCTGATCGCGCTGCCGGGGCGGAGTGCCGCGGTGAGGAGGAGAGCGAGGTTGCCGGCCAGGAAGATGACGACCGCGCCGCCGAGGACGTGCAGGTCCTCGTTCACGTCGGCCGGGGCCAGACCGGCGATCGCCCAGCCGACACCTGTTGCCACGAGCAACACTCGGGTCAGCGTCGAGGCGACGCCGCGCGGCCAGGCTGCGCGGGTCAGAACGACACCGCAGACGATCAGCAGGCCGCCGAGGACGAACGACGCGTTCATCAGGCCGTGCAGCGGTGAGCAGATCGGCCGACCGCCGAAATCGCCACAGTGCACGTTGCCGAGGTCGCTGATGTTGTTGTCCGCCCAGCTGTACGGCGTGGTCCAGGCGAGCTGGACGACGATCATCACGACGAAGAACTGCAGGGCGCCGGCCAGCCAGGCGATCGCGCCGATCCTTGGGCTCATCCCTCGACGCTAGACAGCGGCCACGGGCGGGGACATCGCCTGCGCGCCCGGGCGAGGGTAGCGGCTGAGCGACTCAGCCGGACTTGGAGGTGAGGCGCTTGTATTGCTGCTTCGCCAGGGCGGTCACCAGCGTGGTGTCGGGCTGGAGGTTGCCGGTGATCGGGCCGGTCTGGCGGACGGTGATCTGGGCGAGCAGGTTGCCGGTGACGAACGAGGCCTGGGCGACCGCCTCGGCCTCGTCGGGGACGCCGTTGGGGCCGACCCGGCGGCCGGTGCGGACGTCGGGCACACCCGGGACGGAGAACTTGGCGGTGAAGGTCTCCTGGCTCCAGAAGCCGGTGCGCAGGTCCTGGGCCTTGCGCTTCGAGCCGGTCCGGAACAGGCGGATCGTGTACTGCTTCTCGCGGTCCGGGCTGACCCGCACCGCCTGGTAGCCGTCCTTGAAGCTCGCGTTGAGCAGCAGCGCGCGGTCCTCGGCGGGGACGCCGGAGATGGTCGCGACGAACGACGGCAGCGTGAACGGCCCGCTCGGCTCGCGTCCGTCGGCGCCGTACCCGCTCGGTACGACGATCAGCCCGGCCAGCGCGCTCTTCGGCGCGGCCGGCGTCGGGGGCGCGCTCGGCGCGGCCGGCGCGGCGGCGTTGTTGGTGCCTGTCTCGGTGGTGACGGCTCCCGCGTCACCGCCCGCGCACCCGGGTAACGCCAGCACGGCGCAGACGACCAGTACGGCCACGCCCGGCGCAGTCCGCCTCACAACTCCTCCGCCAGTTCAGGGGATCCTCGCAGGAAGCCCACCAGACGAAGGTGAACGCCAAGCAACCACCGGACGACGAAACCCGCCGTGACCGGCGTGTCACCGGACGCGTGGGGGTTTCACCGGCTCGCGAGGGCGAACCCCGCGTTGTTCACCGCCCGGCGGACCCGCCCGATCGCCGGGTTCTGCCGGGTCGGGTGCACCCGGTTGGTCAGCAGTACGACGTACGCCCCGCGGTCCGGGTCCACCCACAGCGAGGTCCCGGTGAAGCCGAGGTGCCCGTAGCCGCGCGGCCCGATCAGGTCCCCGGCGACCGAGTCGACCGGGTCGACGCCCTGCCAGCCCAGCGTGCGCCGGAGCGTCAGGTGATCGGTCCGCGGCGCGATCATCGCGGCGTACCCGGCCTCAGACAGCACCCGTCCGGCAGCGCCGCACCCCCGTGCGCACAGCGTCCGGCCGAGAGCCTCCAGATCCGCGAGCGTGCCGAACAGGCCGGCATGCCCGGCCGGTGCACCGAGCACCACCGCGTTCTCGTCGTGGACCTCACCCTGCACGACGCGGCCGCGCCACGGATCGTCCTCGGTCGCCACCGCCAGCGCACGATCCGGTACGCCGTACGCAGCGCCGAGCATCCCGGCCGGCCGCGTCACCCGCTCGGCGACCAGCACGTCGAGCGTCGCCTCGGCAGCGGCCTCGGCGATCAGCCCGAGCAGGATGAACCCCTGCGAGCTGTACGCGACCTGCGCGCCGGGCGGCCCGAGCAACGGCAGCGCACGGATCGCGGCCAGCAACTCGTCCCGAGTCCGCGCCCATCGCCAGAGTGGCTGCTGCCCGGGGATCCCCGAGGTGTGCGCGAGCAGCTCACGGATCCGGATCCCGGCCTTGTCCGTCCCGGCGTACTCCGGCAGGTGGTCGGCGATCGTGTCGTCGAGTGTGAGCACGCCGTCCTCGACCAGCGAGAGCACGGCCATCGCCACGATCGGTTTGGTGACCGAGGCAAGGTCCCACCGGCTGTCCTCGCCGACGGGCGCCTCCAAGGCCCACGCCGTCGTACCGACCAAACCTCGGCTGAACGTCTCAGAAGCAGAGCCCACCGACCACGTAGCAGCCGAGAACACCCTGCGCCGCCGCGCCTCGGTGAGCAGCTCCTCGATCACCGGCATCACTTGACCAGGTCACCTTCGCGCGCGTTCAGCGCGGCGTAGTGCGCCAGCTTGTCCTCGTCGACCTTCACCCCGAGCCCAGGACCGTCCGGCACCGTCAACCGCCCGTCCCGCAACGGAATCGGGTCGATGATGTCGTCGTCGTGCAGGTAGTACATGCTGTCGATCGCCCGGTTCAGCACCGGCGTCGACGCGACGACGGCCAGGTGCGCCGCGGTCGCGATGCCGAGCTCACCGCCGCTGTGCAGGTTCATCCCGAGCCCGAAGGTCTCGCAGTGCGCGGCCAGGTCCTTGGTGGCCTTGATCCCGCCCCACTTGTAGACGTCGCCGTGGATCACGTCGACCGCGCCGAGCCGCATCGCCGGTGCGAAGTCCTCGAAGGCGACCACGCACATGTTCGTGCAGAGCGGGATCCGGATCTTCTCCCGCACCTGGGCCATCCCGTCGATGCCCCAGCACGGGTCCTCCAGGTACTCCAGGTCGAGCTCCTCCAGCCGCAGCCCGGCCCGGATCGACTCCGGCACGCTCCAGGCGGCGTTCGGGTCGACCCGCAGCTCGGCCTCGGGCAGCGCGGTGCGCAGCGCCCGCATGATCCGTACGTCGCCGTCGACGTCCTTCGTGCCCTTCAGCTTCACGGCGGTGAAGCCGCCCTCGGCGACCACCTTCGCGGCGAACTCGGCGAGCGCTCCGGGCAGGTCGGCGTCGCTCGCGCCGGGCGCGTCGGCGCGGGTGATCAGCGCGGTGATCGGGACGGTGTCGCGGACCCGCCCGCCGATCAGGTCGGTCAGCGGACGGCCGGTGATCTTGCCCATCAGGTCCCAGCAGGCGACGTCGAGACCGGCCAGGGCGGCGTACCCGATGTAGCCGTAGAAGAACGGGACCATCCGGTGCGTGGCGTGGAACTCCTCCAGCGCGAACGGGCTCTTGCCGATCAGCGACGCGGCCAGCTGCTCGGTGAGCCGCGCGACCGGCGCGCCCCACATCGTCTCGCCCCAGCCGACCTGGCCGTCGTCGGTGGTGATCCGGACGACGGTCCGGGTCTCGCCGGTCTTGGTCTCGAACGAGCTGCGAAACGGACTGGTCAGCGGCAGGTTGACGACCTGGACGTCGATGCCGGTGATGATCATGCCTGAGGACCTCTTTCGGTCAGTGGGTGGGAAGTGGTGGCTTCGTCGAGCCCGCGCAGGGCGGCGACCAGCCCGGCGACGCGGCGGCCGAGCAGCAGCCGCCCGGTCTCGGCGGTCGCTTCGGCGGCGTCGTCGGTGACTCCGCCGACGCGCGGCCACTCGCCGGACCGCTCGACAGTCAGGCCGGGCGCAGGGCTTCGGTTGAACAGCGGCGGCGGATCAGCAGGCTGGAAGGGGCGATCGTCGGCGACGAGCTCCGGATGGACGGCCAGCATCAGCGAGGTCTCGAACCAGCCGGCGTGACCGGGCGTGCGATCCGGCCGCTCGACCGCCGCCGCCTCCGCGGTCGTCTCCGCGATCAGCGACCAGTACGAGCAGGCAGCCGCCGTCCCCTCCGCCTGCAGCGAGTGCGCCTTCACCGCCAGCCGAACCAGCTCGTCGTTGCCGCCGTGCCCGTTGACGATCACGATCCGCCGGAACCCGCTCTGCGCCAGCGACGCCAGCACATCAGCCAGTACGTCGGACAACGTCGCCGGCCGCAGACTCACTGCGGCCGCGAACAGGTGATGCGGGCTGTGTCCGAAGGTCATCGTCGGCAGCCGGACCCACGTCGTACTGTCGTCAGCCAGTTGCTCCAGCGCCCGGTCGAGAACCGCCTCCACCAGCAGGAAGTCCGTCCCGAGCGGCAGGTGGTCGCCGTGCTGCTCCACCGCACCGATCGGCAGGACAGCGACGGCGCCGTCCGCGGCCAGGGCCCGGACGACTCCGCGGGTGAGCGTGGCCAGGTGTCGTACAGTCATCGCAACGATCTCCGATCGGACGGACCCGAGGTCGGGCGCCGACCCGGGCCCGAGTGCTCAGGCAGGATGGAACGATGGTCGATCTGCCCCGCGGCAACCGGCACTTGCAGCCGGTCGGCGCCGAGAACGCGGCGCTCGACCGCGGCGACAGCGCGCCGGCGACTGAGACCCTGATCGGCAGCGTCGAGCTGCTGGCCGGGTCGGTGCGGGTGGCGCTGGTCAGTTCGGCGGGCCGGATCGTCCGGCGTGCCGAGCAGGAGTTCCCGGCGACCGACGACCCCGGCGTACTGCGGGCGGCTCTGCAGGACACGGTGGAAGGCTGCCTGGCCGGCAGCGATCCGTGCGGTGTCGGCGTGGCCAGCGCCGGTCTGGTCGACCACACCACCGGGGTGCTGCGGCGGATCGACGACCGGCCGGGCTTCACCGGCTACCCGATCGCCGCGTCGCTGAACCGGCTGCTCGGCTGCCCGGTGTTCGTGGACCACCGGGCCCGCCTGCAGGTGCTCGGCGACCGCTGGTTCGGCCAGGGCGCCGGGCGGGCGTCGTTCGCCTCGGTCGCGACGGGGGACACGCTCGGCGTCGGGCTGCTGCACGAGGGGCAGGTGATCGCGCCGCTCGGTGGCCGCAGCGGCGCGCACATCACGGTCGCGGTCGGCGGCCGGCGCTGCTCGTGCGGGAACCTCGGGTGCTGGAAGACGATCGCCACCTCGACCTGGTTGCGCCAGGAGGCGACGGTCCGCGGTCTCGGCGAGATCACCGGCGTGGGCGATCTGATCGCCGCCGCCCGCGAGAACACCGGAGCGCGCCGCCTGATGGCCGAGTACGCCGACAACCTCGCCGTCGGCCTGTCCTCGGTCCAGCACCTGCTCGCGCCCGGGCTCTACATCGTGCACGGCGACGCGGCGGTCGGTGGCGGCGAGTTCCTCGGCCGGATCGAGGAACGGCTGCGTGCGGTCAGCGACTGGGCCGAGTTCGCCGAGCGCCCGCGGGTGGTCGCCGCGGACACCGCCGCGGACGACGTCGCGCTGCTCGGCGGCGCCGGTCTGGTGCTGTCCCGCCTGTCCGGCCAGTGAGCCCACGCCGTTCGCGGAGTTGCCGCGCGACCCGGCCGCGCTCACGCGACGTCCAAGGCTCGCCGTCGCCTTGCGCGCCGCGGGTCCGGCTCGAGTACGGCGTCCAGCAGCGCACGCGTGTACGGATCGGACGGGCTGTCGAACACCGTCGCCACCGGCCCGCTCTCGACCACTGCTCCACCGCGCATCACCGCGACCCGGTCGGCGAGCTTCCGCACCACCGCCAGGTTGTGCGACACGAACACGTAGCTCAGGTTGAACTCCCGCTGCAGCGACGACAGCAGATCCAGCACCTGAGCCTGCACCGACACGTCCAGCGCGCTCGTCGGCTCGTCGAGCACGATCACCTCGGGCCGCAACGCCAGCGCCCGCGCGATCGAGATCCGTTGCCTCTGGCCACCGGAGAACTCGTGCGGGTACCGGGAGGCGACGTCCGTCTCCAGCCCGACGGCGGTCAGCAGCGAGGCGACCTGCGCCTCCCGCTCGGCCCGCCCACGCCGCCCACGAAGCCCTGGCTCGTGCGTCACCAGAGGTTCGGCCACGATGTCGACCACGCGCATCCGCGGATTCATGCTGGAGAACGGGTCCTGCAGCACCACCTGCAGATCCCGCCGCAGCGCCCGGAGCTCGCCCGGCGGCAGAGAGAAGAGATCCCGACCGCCGACCTCGACGCGACCGGAGGTCGGCGGCAGCAGCCCGAGCATCATCCGGGCCAGCGTGGTCTTGCCCGACCCGGACTCGCCGACCACCGCGAGCGTCTCACCGCTCCGCAGCTCGAGCGAAACGTTGTCCACGGCAACCACTGGCGCGCGGCCGCGGACGTCGTACTCCTTGCACAGCTGGGAGGTGCTGAGCAGTACCCGCTGTTCGGTCATGCCGGGGTCTCCTCGCGCAGTCGGGGCGTGGCGGCCAGCAGCTGCTGGGTGTAGGGGTGCTGCGGATCGGTCAGGATCGAGAGGACGTCGCCGCTCTCGACCACCTCGCCGGCCCGCATCACCAGGACGTCGTCGGCCATGTTCGCCACCACGCCGAGGTCGTGCGTGATCAGCAGCAGCGCCATCTGCCGCTCCTGCTGCAGCTCGGCCAGTACGTCGAGGATCTGCGCCTGGACCGTGACGTCCAGTGCCGTCGTCGGCTCGTCGGCGATCAGCAGCCGCGGCCCGGCGACCAGCGCCATCGCGATCATCGCGCGCTGCCGCAGGCCGCCGGAGAGCTGGTGCGGGTACTGCGCGGCGCGGCGTTCGGGGTCGTCGATCCCCGCGGACTCCAGGGCGGCGATCACCTCGGCGCGGTACCGGGACCCGCGGCCGCCGCGGTGCCGGCTGAGCACCTCGGCGATCTGCGCGCCGATCCGGCGGACCGGGTTGAGGCTGGACATCGGGTCCTGGAAGACCATCGCGATCTGCTCGCCGCGGACCTTGCGCAGCTCGGGTTCGGGCAGCTTCAGCAGGTCCTGGCCGTCGTACCGGATCTTGCCGGACGGGTACGCCGCGGGCGGCTCGGGGTTGAGCCGCAGGACGCTGCAGGCGGTGGCCGACTTGCCGCTGCCGGACTCGCCGACGATGGCCAGCGTCCGGCCGGCCCGCAGCTCGAAGGAGATGCCGCGGACCGCGTGCACGGTCCGGCCGGGCAGGGCGAAGTCGACGCGCAGGTCGTCGACGGACAGGATCGGTGCGCTCACAGCTTCGCCTCCGGCTCGACGGTCGGGTTCGGTGCGCTCATCGGCGGTACGCCCTCGGGTCGACGGCGTCGCGGATCGCGTCGCCGGTGATGTTGATGGACAGCGCGGTCAGCATCAGCGCCAGCCCCGGGAAGACCGCGATCCACCACGAGGTCCCGAGGTAGAGCTGGCCGTCGGCCAGCATCGAGCCCCAGGTCGGGATCTCGGCCGGTACGCCGAGGCCGAGGAAGCTCAGCGCCGACTCGACCACGATCGCCGAGGCGACGTTCAGCGCGGCGATCGTGATCAGCGGCGCGAACACGTTCGGCAGCAGGTGCCGGCGCATGATCGTGGCCGGACCGACGCCGATCGCGCGGGCCTCCAGGACGAAGTCGCGTTCGCGCAGCGACAGCACGCTGGACCGGGTCACTCGGGCGTAGGAAACCCAGTTGGTGACACCGAGCACGATGATCACCACCCACAGGCCGTTGCCCAGGAACGCGACCACGGCCAGCGCGAGCAGGATCGACGGGAACGCGAGCTGGACGTCGGCCAGCCGCATCAGCACCCGGTCGGCCCAGCCGCCGCGGTACCCGGCGACGATCCCGATCACCGCGCCGATCGTGCCGGAGATCAGCGCGACCGCGAGCCCGACGAACAGCGAGATGCGGGCGCCGTAGATCAGCCGGCTGAGCACGTCGCGACCGAGGTTGTCGGTGCCCAGCAGGTGGGCGCTGCCCGGCGGGCTCAGCCGGGTCAGCAGGTCCTGGGCGTTGGGGTCGTCGGGCGCGACCACCGGCGCCAGGATCGCGCACAGCACGACCAGGGCCAGCAGGATCAGCGCGGGCAGGGCCAGCCGGCCCCGGAGTACGCGAACGATCATCGGCCGAGCCTCACTCTCGGGTCGAGCAGCGTGTAGGACAGGTCGACGAGCAGGTTCACCACGACGAAGACCAGCGCGAAGAACAGCACCGCGCCCTGGACCAGCGGGAAGTCGCGGTTGGCGATCGCCTCGACCGTGAGCCGGCCGATCCCCGGCCAGGAGAAGACCTGCTCGGTCAGGATCGCGCCGCCCAGCAGGGATCCGAGCTCCAGCCCGACCACCGTGACGACCGGCAGCGAGGCGTTGCGCAGCCCGTGGCCGAGCACGACCTGGCCGCGGGTGAGGCCCTTCGCGGTCGCCGTACGGATGTAGTCGGCGGACAGCTCCTCGGCGAGCGAGGTCCGCAGGACCCGGGCGACCACCGCGATCGAGTAGATCGACAGTGTGACGGTCGGCAGCACGAGGTGGGCGACGCTGCCGTACCCCGCGGCCGGCAACGCGTGCAGCCGGACGGCGAACAGCAGGATGAACACGATGCCGACCCAGAACGCCGGGGTGGACTGCCCGATCAGCACGATCCCGCTGATGATCGTGTCGGTGATCCGGCCGCGGTGGACGCTGGCGAGGATGCCCGCGGGCAACGAGATCAGCAGCGACAGCACGAGCGCCGAGACGGCCAGCAGGGCGGTGGCCGGGAGGCGTTCACCGATCAGCGAGACGACCGGCTGGTCGAAGAAGATCGACCGGCCGAGGTCGCCCTGGACCAGGCCGCCGAGGTAGTCGACGTACTGGGCGAACAGGGACTGGTTGAGGCCGAGCTCGGCGGCGAGCTGGTCGGCCTGCTCCTTGGTGGCGTCCGGCGGCAGCAGCAGCGCCAGCGGGTCGCCGGAGATCCGGACCAGCAGGAACGCGACGGTCGCGACCACCAGCAGCACGATCAGCGACGAGACGATCTTGCCGAGCACGGTCCGGCCGAGGCTGAGGGTCCGGTTCCGGCCGGTACGGCGTACGGCCGGAGCCGTTGACGCGATCAGGTCAGTCATCGCGCACCGCGCTCTGCAGGGCGAGGTGGCCGATCACGTTCGGCGTCCAGCGCACCCGGTCGTTCGAGATGACGATGGTGTCGGCTTGGTAGAGGAACACGAAGGGGGCCTCCTGGGAGAGCAGGCGCTGCAGGGAGCTGAAGGCCTTCTGGCGGTCGGCCGGGCGGATCGAGTTCTCCTCCTGGTCGATCAGCCGGTCGGCCTGCGGGTTCGACCAGCGGCTCTGCCGGCGGCCGGTACGGACGTTGGACTGCACCGGGCTGGAACCGTCGAGCGTCCAGCCGGTGGTGGCGGCCAGATACATCGGGCCGAGCGCCTTGCGGTTGTCGCTGGTCAGTCGCTTCGAGTACGTCGACGGGTCGAGCAGCGAGACCTTCGCCTGGATGCCGACCTTCGTCAGCAGCCCGGAGATCGCCTGCGCGGTGGTCGCGTCGGTGCTGGACGCGGTGAGCGTGGTGGACAACCCCTTCGGGTGACCGGCCTGGGTGAGCAGCCCGCGGGCCAGGTCGAGGTCCCGCCGGTACGGCGCGATCGCGGGATCGAAACCGAACGACTCCCGCGGGATCATCGTCGGCACCTCGCGGCCGTGGCCGTTCAGGGTCGCCTTGACCAGCAGCGGGACGTCCATCGCGTGGTTGAGCGCCCGGCGTACGCGGACGTCGGCGAACGCCGGGTCGGTGGTGTCCAGCGACAGGTACGACATCCGCAGCCCGGGGAACGAGCTGACCCGGACGCCCTTGTAGCCCTCGAGCTGCAGGGCCGCGTCGGGGACGAGCCCGGTGACGAGGTCGACCTCGTCGCTCTGCAGCGCGGCCAGCGCGGAGGCCGGGTTCTGGATGGTCTGGATCTCCAGCTCGTCGTACGCCGGTCTGCTCTCCCAGTGCTTGTCGAAAGCGCGCATCCGGATGCCGACACCGCGCTTCCAGCTCTCGAACCGGAACGGGCCGGTGCCGACCGGCGCGGCGGCGAACTTCTCGTCGCCGACGTCGGCCAGGTACTTCGGCGGAACCATCACGCCGCCGAACAGCGACAGCTTGGCCGGCAGCACCGGGTCGGGCTGGTCGAGCACGAAGTCGACCGTGTAGTCGTCGACGACGCGGACGCCGGTGACGTAGCGCAGCTCGACGATCGGCGACTGGGTCTTCGGGTCGAGCAGGCGCTCGATGCTGAACTTCACGGTCTTGGCGTCGAACGCCTCACCGTTGTGGAAGGTGACGCCGCGCCGCAGCACGAACCGCCAGTGGTGGTCGTCGACCGGCGTCCAGCTCGTCGCCAGGCGGGGGACCAGCTGGTTGTGCACGTCCCGCGCGGTGAGCGTGTCGAACAGGTTGATCAGGACGTTCATCGTCGTCATCCCGCCCTGCTTCTGCGGGTCGAGCGTCGTCGGGTCGACCGATTGCGACACCCGGATCCGGCGTCCGGAACCGGCCGGTTCGGCCGTCCCGCAGCCGGCCAGCAGCGAGGGCATGCCGAGCAGCGGGACGCCGACGGCGGCGGTGGTCAGCAGCCGCCGGCGGGTCAGGGGTGGTTGGAGGTTCCTCAACGCCGCAATCCTCCTCATAAATGAAACTTGGGTTTCATCTGATGAAACGTTGGTTGCTTACAATAACCTGTGATCATGACGAGCGACAGTGGTTCGGTGGAATCGCCGCGGGCAGCGGCGGTCAAGGTGCTGGATGTGCTGGTGGCGCTGTCCGAGCACGGCGGCAGCCACCGGATCGTGGATCTAGCGGCCCGGACCGACCTGCCCAAGGCCACTGTCTACCGGTTGCTGCAGCACCTGGTCGGCCAGGGGTTCGCCGTGGCCGAACCCGACAGCACGTACCGGATCGGGCCGCGCTTCCTCGGCATCGCCGCGGCGACGCTCGCCGATGCGCCGTGGCGCAAGGTCGTTCGCGCGGCGCTGGAGTCGCTGCGGACGTCGACCGGCCTCAGCGCGCACTTCGCGCAGCCGTACGGCGACCAGTTGGTGGTGGTCGACGCGGCCGAGTCGCTGGACCCGTTCGGGATCCCGGTGCGGCCCGGGCTGACGACCGCGATGGAGCAGACGGCGTTCGGGCAGGCGATCTTCTCGGGGGCGGCAGGTGCCGTCGTACGGCTGGATGGCGGTCAGCTGCGGTCGGTGGCGGCGCCGGTGTTCCATCGCAACGGCGAGGTGCTGGGTGCGCTGGGGGTTGCGGGGACGGAGTTCACGCTGGCTGATCAGGCGGCGGAGCGGATCCGGGCGTTGGTGCAGTCGGCCGCGGCGGATGCGTCGGCGGTGCTGACTGCCCCGTCTTTCGGGCACCGGACTGCTTGAGGTACAGCGTTGGGGGCGGCCGCGGCCCGGCGGTCAGCTGGACGTCGCGGTGAGCGGCTGCGGTTAACTGGTTCTGGCGGTGGCGAGCAGGTCGGCGATGCGGCGACGGGCGGCCTTCGGGTGCAGCGGTTCGCAGCCGGCGTCGAGGCAGCGCTTGACGACTCGGGGGTCGTCCTTCAGGAGCAGCAATCCACGGCGCAGCAGGGTGAACGGCGGTTTGCGGTGCTCGCGCAGGTCGCGCTGGAACCGACGCAGGAACGTGACGATCCGGTGGTGCCGCACGCAGATCGCGGCCGCCAGCAGGCCGCGGGTCTTCAGCTCGCCGACGATCTGGTCGGCAAAGATGCCCTCGGCAACGATCAGCGGCTGCCCGGCGGTGCTCAGCCGGTGGTGCCCGACGGTCGCGTTGGCCCGGATGTCGTACGCCGGCAGCTCGGCTGACCCGTTCGTGCACAGCGCTTCCAGCGCGTCGACCGCGCGGTTGGCGTCCCAGGAAGCGGGGTCGTCCCAGTCGACGATCCCGAGCGGCGACCGCGGCATCGCCGCGTCGTCCCCGTCCCGGTAGAAGTCGTCGAGCCGGACGACCGGCAACCCGACCAGCTCGGCCAGATGGGACTTCCCGGTCCCGGACGGCCCGGCCAGCAGGACTACACGCGCACTCACGCGAGCCATTCTCCGCCATCGGGAACTCTCGGGTAACACCAGGCATCCAACCGGCGATGTCACCATCGATCCGTCCAGACAGGAGACCACTGATGCTGACCCGCCCGGGCACGCTCGCGTACGGCGTCGTCGCGGCACTCGTCGCCGCAAAGGCGGTGTGGATGTTCAGCGTCGACGGCATCTGGGACGGCAGCCGGGCGTGGGCCGCGGTGCTGCTGGAGATCGTCGCCGTCGCGACCTGTGTGCTGTTCGCGGCCGCGACCGTCACCCGCCGGCCCTTGTGCGGCGACGGCGACCACCTGCTGACGCGCTACGGGTGGGTCGTGCTGCTGAGCCTGACCGCGTTCGCGATTCTCCTGACGCTGGTGGCCGACGTGCCGGAGTTCGGGGTGTTCCCGATCTCGCCGGTGATCCTGGTGCCCTTCGGCGTCGCCCGGCTCGAGCGGGCGTACTTCGAAGGCGTCGAGGAGACCCGCCGAGCCG
This sequence comes from Kribbella sp. NPDC104740, assembly GCF_055583505.1. NCBI lineage: Bacteria > Bacillati > Actinomycetota > Actinomycetes > Propionibacteriales > Kribbellaceae > Kribbella > Kribbella sp. NPDC104740. Next base: position 1,069,562 of record NZ_JBVJNV010000001.1, read on the forward strand.
CGGCGGCCGCGCGGGCCGAGCAGCAGTAGACGAACCTCCCCGGAACCCCGTGCTCATCTGAGCGCGGGGCTGCTCTCATGCTCCGCGAACTCTTGACACCTCCCCGCGCAAACGCTTCACTCTAGTTTGAGCAACGCCCTGCTCAGATGAGCGAGTCCCCGGATGTGAAGGAGCAGCTCGTGCTGGAACAGCGGAAGCGGGTGGGGGCGGCCGCGCTCGCCCTCGTCCTGGTGACGACGGCTGGTGGGTGCGCCGGCTGGGGTGGTGGGGCCGGTGGTGGCGGTGCGGACAGCATCAACGTGCTGATGGTGAACAACCCGCAGATGGTCGACCTGCAGAAGCTCACCGCCGACAACTTCACCAAGCAGACCGGGATCAAGGTCAACTACACCGTGCTGCCCGAGAACGACGTCCGGGACAAGATCAGCCAGGAGTTCTCCAGCCAGGCCGGCCAGTACGACGTGGCCTCGCTGAGCAACTTCGAGATCCCGATCTACGCGACCAGCAAGTGGATCGCGCCGCTGTCGGACTACATCGCCAACGACCCGAACTTCAACCAGGACGACGTCCTGAAGCCGATGACCGAGTCGCTGAGCGGCGCCGACGGCAAGGTGTACGGCGAACCGTTCTACGGCGAGTCGTCGTTCCTGATGTACCGCAAGGACATCCTGGAGTCCAAGGGCGTGACGATGCCCGCGAAGCCGACCTGGCAGCAGGTCGCGGACATCGCGGCCAAGGTCGACAACGCCCAGCCGGGGATGCGCGGCATCTGCCTGCGCGGCCAGCCGGGCTGGGGTCAGCTGTTCGCGCCGCTGACCACCGTCGTGAACACCTTCGGCGGCACCTGGTTCACCGACGACTGGCAGGCGCAGGTGAACGCCCCGGAGTTCACCGAGGCGACCAAGTTCTACGTCGACCTGGTCCGCAACCACGGCGAGCTCGGCGCGCCGCAGGCCGGCTTCACCGAGTGCCTGAACAACCTCGTCCAGGGCAACGTCGCGATGTGGTACGACGCGACCTCGGCCGCGGGTTCGCTCGAAGCGCCCAACTCACCGGTCAAGGGCAAGATGGGCTACGCCCCGGCGCCGGTCGTCAAGACCGACAGCTCCGGCTGGCTGTACGCGTGGTCCTGGAGCATCCAGGAGGCCAGCAAGAAGAAGGACAACGCCTGGAAGTTCATCTCCTGGGCGTCCAGCAAGCAGTACGAGGAACTGGTCGGCAAGGAGCTCGGCTGGTCCCGCGTCCCGGCGGGCAAGCGCGCGTCGACGTACACCAACCCGGAGTACGTGAAGGAGGCGGGCGCGTTCGCCGAGCCGACCAAGCAGGCGATCGAGGCGGCCGACCCGCGCAACCCGGGTGTGCAGCCGCGGCCGGCGATCGGGATCCAGTTCGTCGACATCCCCGAGTTCCCCGATCTCGGGACGCAGGTCAGCCAGGACGTCAGCTCGGCGATCGCCGGGCGGATGAGCGTCGACGAGGCGCTGAAACGCGGCCAGGAGCTCGCGGACGACGTGGCGGAGCGCTACCGCTCCCGAGAAGCGAAGTGAGGAAGCCGTCATGAGTGTCGACACCGAGGCACGCACCAGCGGCCGGCACGCCGCCAACAAGCCGCCGGGCGGCCAGTCCACGATGCTGCGCAAGACCGGCGACTGGGCCCGCCGGGCACCGTTGCTGCCGGCCCTGATCTTCATGATCGTGGTGACCCAGCTGCCGTTCGTGGTCACGATCATCACCTCGTTCATGGACTGGAACGCCTACTACCCCGACGAGCGCGGCTTCGCCGGGATCGACAACTTCCGCCGCGTGCTCACCGACGCGAACACCCGGCAGGCGATCCTGGTGACGATCCTGCTGACCGCGGCCGTCGTGCTGATCAGCCTGGTCCTCGGGCTGGTGATCGCGTTGCTGCTGGACCGGAGGTTCCGCGGCCGCGGGATCGTCCGGACGATGATGATCACGCCGTTCCTGGTCGTACCGGTCGCGGCCGCGCTGCTGTGGAAGCACGCGCTCTACAACCCGGAGTACGGGCTGTTCAACGGCCTGCTGACCTGGATCTTCGGCGACAACGCGCCGCAGCCGGACTGGATCAGCAACCAGCCGCTGTGGTCGGTGATCTTCGCGCTGGTCTGGCAGTGGACGCCGTTCATGATGCTGATCCTGCTGGCCGGGCTGCAGAGCCGGCCGCTGGACGTGATCGAGGCGGCCGGGATCGACGGCGCCAGCCAGTGGGACATCTTCCGCTACATGACGCTGCCGCACCTGCGCCAGTACCTCGAACTGAGCGCGCTGCTCGGCTCGATCTACGTCGTGCAGAACTTCGACGCGGTCTTCACCATCACGTCCGGCGGGCTCGGGACGGCGAACCTGCCGTACACGATCTACCAGACCTTCTACACCGCGCACGACTACGGCCGGGCCTCGGCCGCGGGCGTGATCGTGGTGATCGGCACGATCATCATCGCGACGTTCGCCCTGCGGTCGGTCTCGTCGCTGTTCAAGGAGGAGGGCCGATGAGCAACACCGTGACGATCGTGACCGGCAAACGCAACCGCGGTGGCGGGGTCGTGCTCAGCGGCCTGGCCTGGATCGTCGGCACGCTGTTCGTGCTGCCGGTGCTGTGGATGGCGCTGACCTCGTTCCACGCCGAGGAGGACGCGGCCAAGAACCCGCCCGACCTCGCCGCGCCGCTCACGCTGGACGGCTACCGGTCGTTCTTCGACAGCGGCCCGTGGCCGTCGATCGCGAACTCGCTGACCGCGAGCATCCTGTCCACGGTCCTGGTCATCCTGCTCGCCTTCCCGGCGGCGTACGCGCTGTCGATCAAGCCGGTCAGGAAGTGGACCGACGTGATGTTCTTCTTCCTGTCCACCAAGATGCTGCCGGTGGTGGCCGGGCTGCTGCCGATCTACCTGTTCGCGCAGTTCACCGGGCTGCTGGACAACATCTGGCTGCTGATCGTGCTCTACACCTCGATGAACCTGCCGATCGCGGTCTGGATGCTGCGCAGCTTCCTGGCCGAGGTGCCGGTGGAGATCCTCGAGGCGGCCTCGGTGGACGGCGCCGGGCTGCTCCGGACGTTGCGCTCCGTGGTCGCTCCGGTGGTCACCCCGGGGATCGCGTCGGCGGCGCTGATCTGCTTCATCTTCAGCTGGAACGAGCTGCTCTTCGCCCGGGTCCTGACAGGTACGGTGGCCCAGACCGCACCGGTGTTCCTGACCGGCTTCGTCACCAGCCAGGGGCTGTTCCTGGCCAAGGTCTGCGCGGCCTCGCTGGTGGTGTCGCTGCCCGTCCTGATCGCCGGCTTCGCCGCCCAGGACAAGCTGGTCCAGGGCCTGTCGCTGGGAGCCGTCAAGTGACCTTGCAGAAGCTCAGTTCCGCCGCGTTGTCCGCGCTCGACCCGCGGGTCGGCGTCCCGGCGTACGACCGTACGGCGGTCCGCCCGGGCATCGTGCACTTCGGGGTCGGCGGCTTCCATCGGGCGCACCAGGCGATGTACCTGGACCGCCTGATGGGCGAGGGCAAGGCGCTGGACTGGGGGATCTGCGGCGTCGGCGTGCTGCCGCAGGACCGGCGGATGGCCGACGTGATGGCCGCCCAGGACTGCCTCTACACGCTGGTGGTCAAGCACCCGGACGGGACGCTGGAGCCGCGGGTGATCGGCTCGATCGTGGACTACCTGTTCGCGCCGGACGACCCGGAGGCGGTGCTGGCCCGGATGACCGACCCGGCGACCCGGATCGTGTCGCTGACCATCACCGAGGGCGGGTACCACGTCAACCAGGTGACCGGTGAGCTCGACGCGTCCGACCCGGGTCTGGCCGCGGACCTGGTACCGGGTGCCACTCCTGGTACGGCGTTCGGCCTGATCGTCGAGGCGCTGGCCCGGCACCGGGCGGCGGGGACGAAGCCGTTCACGGTGATGTCCTGCGACAACATCCCGGGCAACGGGCACGTCGCGAAGAAGATGCTGACCGCGTTCGCCCGGCTGCGCGACGCCGACCTGGCCGACTGGATCGGCGCCGAGGTGCGGTTCCCGAACTGCATGGTCGACCGGATCACGCCGGTCACCGCCGACGAGGACCGCGCGGCGCTGGCCGAGCGGTTCGGGATCGAGGACGGCTGGCCGGTGGTGTGCGAGCCGTTCACGCAGTGGGTGCTGGAGGACGACTTCGGCGGTGAGCGGCCGGCGTACGAGGAGGTCGGCGTGCAGGTGGTCGAGGACGTCGAGCCGTACGAGCTGATGAAGCTGCGGCTGCTCAACGCCTCGCACCAGGCGCTGTGCTACCTGGGGTACCTGGCCGGCTACCGGTACGCGCACGAGGTGTGCCAGGACAAGCTGTTCGTCGACTTCCTGCTCGGCTACATGACCGAGGAGGGCCAGCCGACGCTGCCCGACGTACCAGGGGTGGACCTGGAGCAGTACAAGCACCAGCTGATCGAGCGGTTCGCCAACCCGGAGGTGCGGGACACCCTGGCCCGGCTGTGCGCGGAGAGCTCCGACCGGATCCCGAAGTGGCTGGTGCCGGTCATCCGCGAGCAGCTGGCTGCTGGTCGCGGTGTAGAGCGGTCGGCGCTGGTGGTGGCCTCCTGGGCCCGGTACGCCGAGGGCGTGGACGAGCAGGGCCAGCCGATCGAGGTGGTCGACCGGCTGCGCGACAAGCTCGTCGAGCGCGCCCAGCACAACCAGCAGGACCCGCTGGTGTTCGTCTCCGACAGGGACCTGTTCGGTGACCTGGTGGACGACGAGCGCTTCGTCACGGCGTACAAGGCGTCGCTGGCGTCGCTGCACGAGCGGGGCGCTCGCGCGACGCTGGAGGACCTGGCCGGATGAGCGGGGAGGGGGGCGAGGACGACGACGAGCTGCTGGCCGACGTGGCCCGGCGGTACTACCTGGACAACACCTCCAAGGTGGACATCGCCAAGCAGTTCGACCTGAGCCGGTTCAAGATCGCCCGGCTGCTGGAGGCGGCCCGGGAGCGGGGGATCGTGCAGATCCAGATCAAGAGCCCGTCGCCGGTCGACCGGGTGCTGTCCGAGCAGCTGGCGACAGCGTTGGGCATCCCGCGCTGTGTGGCGACGACCGCTACCGGGTCGGCTGAGCAGGTCAGGGCGCAGGTCGCGGAGGCTGCTGCCCGGACGGTGATGCCACTGGTCCGTGCGGGCGACCTGCTCGGGCTGACGTGGAGCCGGGCGGTGGACTCCATGGTCGACCACTTCGACGCGCTGCCGTCCTGCACGGTGATCCAGATGGCCGGGTCGCTGCACTCACCAGCTGGTGGCGGTACGACGGTTGACCTGGCCCGGCGGGCTGCAGAGCTTGCCGGCGGTACGGCGTACGCGGTGCACGCGCCGCTCGTCGTGGACGACGTCGCCGCCGTGACCGCGCTGCGCCGGCAGCCGGGGATCGCCGACACGCTCGCGATGGCTGACGGGCTCGACATCTCCGTGGTGGCGATCGGTGCCTGGCGCTCCGGTTGCTCCACGGTGTGGGACGCAGTGTCGGAAGCGGTGCGCGATGCAGGGGTCGCGGGCGGCGCCGTCGCCGAGGTGAGTGGGCATCTGCTGGACGTGGACGGCAAACTGGTCGCGTCACCGCTGGAGCAGATGATCATCGCGGTGTCGATCGACCAGTTGCGCCGCCCAGCCGAGCGGGTCGCACTGGCGGCCGGCGCGCACCGGGCTCCCGCGGTCGTCGCAGCGGTCCGGTCGGGACTGGTCAGCACGCTGGTGACCACCACCGACCTGGCCCGTGAGGTACTCCGCCTGTTGCCTGCCGCCGAGAGGAACTCCGTCTGATGACACAGCCGCAACTGGTCGCCGGTGTCGACTGCTCCACCCAGGCCACCAAGGTCGTGGTCTGCGACGCCGCGACCGGAGAGGTGCTGCGCGAAGGGCGTGCGCCGCACCCCGACGCCACCCAGGTCGACCCCGCCGAGTGGCTCCAGGCCTGGCGGATCGCGTCGGACGGCCTGCTGGACGGCGTACAGGCGCTGTCGGTCGGTGGGCAGCAGCACGGGATGGTGCTGCTCGACGAGGCCGGCGAGACGGTGCACCCGGCGGTGCTGTGGAACGACACCAGCTCCGCCGACGCCACTGCTGAGCTGGTGACCGAGCTGGGCGGCGCTGAGGCGTGGGCCGAGGCGATCGGCTCGCTGCCGGTGCCCAGCTTCACGGTGACGAAGCTGCGCTGGGTGCAGTCGGCCGCACCGGAGGCTGCTGCGCGTGCTGCCGCTGTGGCGCTGCCGCACGACTGGCTGACGCACCAGCTCGCCGCTGGTCGCTCGGGGATCGCTGACCTCACCACTGATCGCGGCGACGCCTCAGGTACCGGCTGGTGGTCGCCGGCGACCAACTCGTACCGGCCCGACCTGGTCGAGCGCGCCTTCGGGCGCTCGCTGCAGCTGCCGCGGGTGGCTGGGCCGCGAGAGGTGGTCGGCGAGACCGCAGCTGGTGCGCTGATCGCCGCTGGCACCGGCGACAACATGGCTGCCGCTCTCGGGCTGGACCTGCAGCCCGGTGACGTTGCTGTCTCTCTCGGCACCAGCGGCACGGCCTTCGCCACCAGCACGACGCCAACCGCCGACCCCAGCGGCTTCGTCGCAGGCTTCGCCGACGCGACCGGCGGCTACCTGCCCCTGGTCTGCACGCTGAACGCTGCCCGAGTCATGTCCGCCACCGCCTCCCTGCTCGGCCTGGAGCTCTCCGAGCTCGACGAGGCGGCTCTCAACTCGTCCGGGAGCAACGGCTTGGTCCTCCTCCCATACCTGGACGGCGAGCGCACCCCTGACCTCCCGCACTCGACCGGCCTGCTCTACGGCCTGACCCGGGCGACCATGCAGCCCGCCACGATGGCCCGCGCCGCTGTCGAGGGCATGCTGTGCGGTCTGGCGGATGCTGTCGACGCGCTGCGGGCGCAGGGGCTTCCGGTCGAGCGGGTGCTGCTGCTGGGCGGTGCTGCGCGCTCGCGCGCCGTACAGGCGTTGGCGCCTGCGCTGCTGGGTGCGCCGGTGGTGCTGCCGGAGCCGGGCGAGTACGTCGCGCTCGGCGCTGCCCGGCAGGCTGCCTGGGCGCTGTCGGGCGCTGACACGCCGCCGACCTGGTCGGTTGCCGTCGGCAAGCCGGAGTCCTCGATCCTCGACGACTCCGAGGCCGCGACGATCCGTGCCCGCTACGCTGCCGTCCTCGAGGGAACCCGCCCGCTCCTCACCAAGCCCTAGGGAACGCCCCCACCGGTCGGGACGTCCCAGCACGGACCCAACCGGTGAGGACCGATGAGCCGACGCGCCACCGCAGCGACTCGCCGGGCGAAAGCCGCCCGGCGGTCCCGTCGCGTCGCGGCCCGGCGGGTCCACCGGGAGCGCAGTCGCCGCCGCTGGCACTGGGACCCCGACGGCCTGATCACCCTCGCGTTCGCCCTGGCGGTGTTCGCCTTCGGCTTCTGGATCGCCCGCGACACCTACTACCTCCAGCACCGCGGCGAGGTGGTCCCGGCCACCGTCGTCCACGTGTCGTCCGGCAAACACCCCAAGCTCGACGTCCGCTACGTCACCAAGTCCGGCGAGACCGTCGAGGACGGCACCCGCAACTATGACGAGGCCACCACCGGTGCAACCATCGACGTCGTCTACGACCCCCAGGACCCGAAGCGCATGCAGGCCGCCGACTACGGCTTCGACTACGTCCTCCCCGGCCTCGCCGGTGCCCTCGGCGTCGGCCTGCTCGGCTACGCCTTCACCCAGTTCTACCGCCGCGGGCGGCACTCGTGAGCCGGTGGAAGACCCGGTACGAGGGCGGCGCGATGCTGCTGCTCGCCGTGGTCTTCGGGGTGATCGGTGCGGCCCAGGCCGACGACCTGCGGGGGCTGCGCGAGCGCGGGGAGGTCGTGCCGGGCGTCGTACTGGACAGGTTCGGCGGCAGGACCGAGCACATCACCGTCCGGTACGTGACGAAGACCGGCGAGACGGTCGAGGAGGAGACCTCCAACTTCTTCGACGCCGAGGTGGGTCAGACCATCGACGTGGTCTACGACCGCTCCGACCCGCACCGGATGCAGGCGGCGGACTGGGGAACCGACTACAGCGGGCCGATCTTCTTCGGTGTGGTGGCCGTGATCTGCCTGGCGATCGGGAGCGTCCTGCTCTGGTCCGCCCGCTGACAGCCTTTGCAGCTGGCTGCAAAGGTGTAACGAACGGGCCGGGGGCAACGATAGGCCGGTGAGGCGCGCGTGGGCGGGTCCGAACACCTGCTGGGGGAAGCGTGCGGTCGTTGATGCGTTCTGTGGTGGCACTCGCGGTGGGCGCGGCAGCGCTCGGAGCCGGGGTGCCGGCCCACGCGACGGCGGAGGCGGTGCCTTCGGTGCCGTCGGGTGTCGCAGCCGTGGGGACGTTCACCGGGGTGGAGCTTCGGTGGCAGCGGCCTGCCGAAGCCGAAGGGGTGACGGGCTTCGTCGTCCGTCGTTCGGTGAACGGAACCGAGACCAGCTACCCGACCTGGGGCACCAGCACCCTGACCGGTGAGGTCGCCTGGTCGCAGGTCGAACGGATCGAGGGCGCGACCTACTCGGTCGCCGCGGTGAGTGCGGAGGGCGAAGGTCCGGCCAGTACGCCGATCGCGCCCGCACCCACCCGGGAAGTGATCGGCCTGACCAACACCATCCGGCTGGAGACCGGGAACACCCGGACGTACGCGGCGCAGGTCGGCGTCCCGGGCGGCACCGAGGTCCTGCCGCTGGCCGTCGACGGACTGACACACGTGATCGGCCACGAGATCGCGCCGTCGCCCGACGGACGGGAGATCGCCTTCGCCAGGGGGCAGGAGAGCCTGTGGCGGGTGCGGACCGACGTCCCGGGGGCAGTCCCGGTGCAGCTGGTCGGCGGTTCCACCGGGATCATTCGGATGGCCTGGTCACCGGACGGTACCCGGATCGCCTACGAGCGTCTGCAGCCGGACAGCAGTTCCTGCGTCGACATGGTCGCGGCGACCGGTGGTACGCCGGTCCGGATCGGGTGTCACCTGCTGATGCCGACCTGGCTGCCGGACAACCAGACCATCCTCGTGAAAGACCAGTTCCAGGGACTCCTGCAGCGCGTCCAGGCACGGGCGAACGGCGCGGTGCTGAGCAGTATCGCCGGGACCGAGCAGGCCACCTACCCGGCCGTCTCGCCTGACGGGCGCTGGATCGCGTACGCCAGCGGCGCGGCCCCGGCCGTGATCCCGATCGCCGGTGGTACGCCCAAGCTCGGCGCCGCCGGGGCCCTGAAACTGAACTCGGTCGCCTGGTCACCGGACGCGACCAAGCTGCTGCTGAACCAGTCGGTGCCTCACGGTGGCAACGCGCTGCACGTCGTTTCGGTCGATGCGACCGGCCGGCCGGGCACTGCCGTCACGGTGTTCCAGCGGCCCTGGGACGAAATGCTCGGGACGGCGTTCTGGCAGGGCCCGCGCGTCGCGATCAAGCCGACCGCGACCATCAACGGCCCGAGCCTGTCGATTCCGTTCGACACCACCGGGATGGCCTCGCCGACGGTCACCTGCCAGCTCGACAGCGCGCCCGCGACGGCCTGCACCTCGCCGTACACGAAGACCGGGGTGGCCTCCGGCACCCACGTCTTCCAGGTGCGCGCGGTCGAGCCGGGTGGGCGGGCAACGGTGGCGATCCGGTACCTGAACGTCGATGCGGTGGCGCCGACGGTCGCGTTCACCTCGGGCGCTTTCGAGCTCACCAAGGCCGCGTCGGTCAGCCTGTCCTACGCCGCGACCGACTCCAGTGGCGTCGGCTCGTACGACGTGCGCTACCGGACCGCGACGTACCTGGGGAACTTCGGTGCCTACGTCAACGCCGCTTCCGCGACCAAGGCGACCTCGATCACGCTGAATGTTGCTGCAGGCAACGAATATTGCATGTCGGTGCGGGCGCGCGACGTCTTCGGCACGGTGTCGGGCTGGACCGCCGAGCGGTGCTTCTCGCGGCCGATGGACGACCGCGCGCTGACCGCGTCGGCGGGCTGGTCGCGCGGTGCGAACGGCGTCTACTACCTGGGCACGGTGACCAGCGGCGGTGCGAAGGGCATCTCGCTGACCCGCACGGTGCAGGCCAAGCGGCTGTACCTGATCGCGACCCGCTGCCAGACCTGCGGCACGCTGCAGGTCTACTACGGCGGCAAGTCGGTGGGCACGGTGAACCTGAACAAGGCGACCACCGAGTACCAGGCTGTGATCGCGCTGCCGACGCCGGCGACGTTTCTGTCGGGGACGGTCCAGCTGACCACTCGGGACGTGTCGATGACCAACCAGATCGACGGGCTGGCAGTACGCCGTACCTGAAGTCAGTCGGCAGTGGCTCGGATGTGGTCGGCCAGTGCGTCGGTTGCCCGGCGGGAGGCTGGGCGGCGGGTGCCGTGGGCCAGCAGGTGGCGGCGTAGCGACCAAGGGTCGGTCAGTGGGCAGATGTCGAGCTCCGGGCTCGCTGTGACGGCCCGGCGCGGGGTGATGGCCAGCCCGGCGCCGGACGTCGCCAGCGCGATCAGGGTGTGCAGGTCGGGGACCAGCGTGCGGTAGCGGGGGGCGGGTGCGTTCGCTGGGAGGTGGCGGTCGATCCACTGGCGCAGCGACGAGTCCAGGGAGACGCCGACCATCGGGTGCTCGGCCGCCTCGCGGTACGTCATCCCGGTGCGCCCGCTGAGGATGCCGCCGGCCTGGCCGATCACCACCAGGTGGTCCTCGCTGAGCGGTTCGAGCCGGAGGTCGGTGTCCTCGGCCTCGTCGTGCAGCACGATTCCCAGGTCGGCCTCGCCGTCGGCGAGCATCCGCAGGCTCTCCGGCGTCCGCTGCTCCGACACGGAGACGTCGTACTCGGGGTAGGCCCGCAGGAACGTGGTCAGCGCGAGCGGGACGATCCGGTGCATCCCGGACGCACCGGCAACCAGTACGACGGGCCGCCGCGGGGCAGCGGTGTAGCTGGCGATCGCGTTGTCCAGCCGGACGGTCTCGGCGAGCACGGCCTCCGCATGGCGAGCGAGGGAGCTCCCAGCGGGGGTAGGGCGAACGCCTCTGCGTTCGCGGATCAACAGAGGCAGACCGGCCTGCGCCTCCAGTGCGCGGACCCGGGCGCTGGCCGACGGGAGACTCAGGTGCATCCGCCGGGCGCCTGCGGTGATGGACCCTTCAGTCACGACGTGGACGAAGAGCCGCAGGTCCTCCAGGTCGTAGCGCATGGGCTCAGCCTAAGGCAGCAACAGAGGCTGGCTGCGGGAATCGCGCATTGTGCCGGTCGGCGGTAGCACCGATGCTCGAGAGATGGAAGAGGCCGTCGCTCGCGTCGCGTTGTCGTACGAGGCGTGCCAGCTCGCCGAGACCGCGGGCGCTGCGGTCCCGGCCGGCGGTGAGGAGCTCGTCGCGGCCCGCGCGGTGCTGCAGGCGGCTGACCGGTACGTGGAGTCGGTGGTGGCGCTCGCCAGGCTCCGGGGGAGCAGTTGGCAGCAGATCGCCGCCGCTCTCGGGTGGTCGGAGGAGGCTGTACGGCGTACGTCCTGCCCGGAGGTCGGCGACTGGTGGCGTGAGCACCTGATGGACGATCCAGCGGAAGCAGCCTGCGACCTCGACGACTGGGTGAGCCGCCACCTCGACTGCGACCCAGGCCCCGCACCTGTCTCCGGTGTGCTGCCGGCAACCGTCTGACCAGCCCGGTCCCGCAGGCTGAAGACTGAATTATGTTCCCGGGGAAATAAATGTAGGGTGACTGCCATGGCGAAGCAGGAACTCAATGACGGGTGGGTGCTCGAGGCGGTTGAGCCGGGGCGGATTCCGGAGGAGGTCCGCGGCGCGCTGCCGGTGGCGGCTGCGGTGCCGGGGACGGTGACGACCGACCTGCTGGCGGCCGGGCTGGTCCCGGATCCGTACCTCGACGAGAACGAGCAGCGGCTGGACTGGATCGGCCGGCAGGCCTGGCGGTACCGCTGCCGGTTCACGGCCACGACGGCCGCCAACAGCGACCTGGTCTTCGACGGGCTCGACACCCTCGCGCGGATCGAGCTCAACGGCCACGAGATCGCGAGTACGGCGAACATGCACCGCCGGTACCGGTTCGACGTCTCCGGCCTGCTCCTGGACGGCGACAATGAGCTCGTCGTCGAGTTCGCCTCGCCCTGGGGCCCGTCCGAGCAGGCGTACGCCGACGACTGGCCGGACGTCTACTCGCCGCACACCCACATCCGGAAGATGGCCTGCAACTTCGGCTGGGACTGGGGACCGGTGCTGGTCACCTCCGGGATCTGGCGGTCGGTGCGCCTGGAGCAGTGGGCGGATGCGCGACTCGGCGCCGTCCGGCCGCAGGTGACGGTTGCCGACGGCAAGGGTCAGGTGATCGTCGACGTCGAGGTCGTCGGGGCCGACCAGGCCGTGACGGCGCGCGTCGCCGGCATGGAGGCCACCGCCCACACGGCCAACGGCACAGCGCACCTGGAGCTGACCGTCCCCGATCCCGAACTGTGGTGGCCGGTCGGGTACGGCGAGCAGCCGCTCTACGAGCTGGAGGTCGAGCTGGCCCAGCGCGTGGACACCTGGACCAGGAAGATCGGCTTCCGCAGCCTCGAGGTGGACACGGTCCCGGACGCCGACGGCATCCCGTTCGTCTTCGTCGTCAACGGCCGGCCGATTCCCGTCCGCGGCGTGAACTGGATCCCCGACGACTGCTTCCTGCCGCGCGTCGACCGGGCCCGGATCGACCGCCGGCTCGACCAGGCGCTGCGCGCGAACGTGAACCTGGTCCGGGTCTGGGGTGGTGGCGTCTACGAGAGCGACGAGTTCTACCAGGCCTGCGACGAGACCGGTCTGCTGGTCTGGCAGGACTTCCTGTTCGCGGTCGCGCCGTACCCCGAGACGCCCGAGATGATGGCCGAGATCGATGCCGAGGCCCGCGACAACGTCGAGCGGCTGATGAGCCACCCGAGTCTCGCGCTGTGGAACGGCAACAACGAGAACTGGCTCGGCTGGGGTTTCGAGGACTGGGACTGGAAGGGCCGCGTCGCCGGTCGCGGCTGGGGCAGCACGTACTACCTGGAGACGCTGCCGAAGGCGGTGGCCGACGTCGACCCGGCGCGCTACTACTGGCCGGGCAGTCCGTACTCCGGCAGCCCGGAGGTGTTCTACAACGACTCGTCGAAGGGGCTCGTGCACCTCTGGGACGCGTGGAACGAGAAGGACTACACCGTCTACCGCGACTACCCGGCGCGGTTCGTCGCCGAGTTCGGTTGGCAGGGACCGATGACGATGTCGACGCTGACCCGCGCGGTCCACGATGACGTCCTCGCGCCCGACTCGCCCGCGATGCTGAACCACCAGAAGGCCGGCGACGGCAACGGCAAGCTCGAGCGCGGGCTGGCTCCGCACTTCGAGCTGCCGGAACGGTTCGACGACTGGCACTGGGCGATGCAGCTCAACCAGGCGCGTGCCTTCCAGCTCGGCATCGAGTACTTCCGCTCGCTGCAGCCGCTGAACATGGGTGCGATCATCTGGCAGCTCAACGACTGCTGGCCGGTCGTGTCGTGGGCGGTCGTCGACGGCGACGAGCGGCTGAAGCCGGCCTGGTACGCGCTCAGGGACGCCTACCGTCCCCGGCTGCTCACCTTCCAGCCCGGCCCGGCCGGCCTGGCCGTGGTCACCGTTGACGACTCCGGCGCGGACTGGGCGACCGACGTCCGGGTACGGCGGATCGACCGCGACGGCACCGTCCTCGCCGAGCAGTCGGTGAAGCTGTCGACCGACGGCCTGGCGGCTGCGCGGGCGCTGGTCGAGGTGGCTGAGCCGGGCGACCCGGCGCGCGAGCTGCTGGTGGCGGAGACGTCCGAGGGCGACCGTGCGTTCTGGTACTTCGTGGAGGACAAGGACTTCGCGTACAGGCCGGCCGAGCTCGACATCACGGCCGCGGACGTCGACGACGCGGTGGAGCTGACCGTCACTGCGCGGAGGTTCGTGCGGGACCTCGCGGTCCTGGCGGACCGGGTGGCGCCGGCGGCCGAGGCCGACGAGATGCTGGTGACGCTGCTGCCGGGTGAGTCCGCGGTGATCCGGGTCCGTGGGGTGGCACGGGCCGAGCTGGAGCCCGCGCTGACCTACCCGGTCATCAGGTCCGCCAACGACCTGGTCGTCGAGGACCTGGGAGGCACGCCCTAGGCCCCGGCCCGGAACGTGCTCGGGCTGACCCCGTTGACCGCGTGGAACTGGCGGGAGAAGTACAGCGGATCGGTGTAGCCGACCGCGGTGGCGATCTCACCGACCGACAGAGCGGTGGTGATCAGCAGCTCCCGCGCCCGTGCGTTCCGCAGCCGGCGCAGGTACTCGATCACGCCCATCCCGGTGGACTGCTTGAACAACGCGGAGAAGTGCGACGTGCTCAGCCCGGCCAGCCGGGCGAGCTCGGCGACGCTCTGCCGGGTCGCCAGGTGCTGCCGCAGATGTTGCTGCACCAGCTCGATCCGGTCGTGACTCGGCGCCTGGCCGAGCAGCCGGTCGGCGGTCAGCTGGGCCAGCAGGTGCCACGCGGCGCCGGCCGCCGGGATCAGGCTGCCCGCGGTCTCGTCGCGCTCCAGGCTGGACAGAATCCGGTCGACGAGCCCCGAGGCGGTGTAGACGTCGCGGAGCTTCAGCGTGAGGGCCCGCTCCGGCCCACGGACGGCGTCGACCAGCGCGGCGGCGTCCGGACCGCAGACGTGCAGCCACCAGATCGACCACGGGTCGTGCTCGTCGGCCTGGTAGCTGTGCGGCATTCCTTCGGGGATGACCGCTGCCTCTCCCGCCGCGACGTGGGCCGTGACTCCGTCGGCCGAGACCTGGCCGGAACCCTCGGTGCAGATGATGACGATCGACTCCGGCGTACCGTCCGGGCGGCTGCGACCGTGCCCGGCGGCGCGTGGGAAGTAGCCCGCGTCGGTGACGAGCAGGCGTTCGGTGATCGGCTCGGAGCGCATCCGCCGGACCAGCGGCCGCGGCAGCACCTGGATGCGCTGGCCGGGGAAGCCGTCGGGGATGAGCACCCCGCCAGCTTATTCAGCCGGTCAGGTGCGCGGTGATCAGCTCGGCACCGCCGGCGAACGCGGTCAGCCGGAAGGCGCTGAGGTCGTCGTGCGGCGCGGAGACGTGGTCGACGAGCGGCTCGTCCGGAGTGAGGTCGGCGAGCCACTGCCGCTCGACCCGCCCCGCGATCTCGTCGATCAGCTGCAGCCGTACGCCGGGCAACGGCGCCGCCACCGCGAGACCGACCGCCAGGCTGCCGCCGTCCGCGGAGAAGTGCATCGCCGCGGTGGCCGTCGCCCAGTGCGCGACACCGATCCGGCGGATCGCGTACGACGGACCGCCCGCCAGCTCGACCCAGCCGGTCTGCAGCGTGGCGTCGTACGTGCTGACGTGCTCGTCGCCCTCGAAGGTGACCAGCGGATCGGCCGGGACCAGCCGCAGCCGCGGCGGCCGCTGGTGCTCGTCCAGCCGCGTCGACGCAGGCGCCGGAGCGCTGGAAGGGGCCATGTCTCGCACGTTAGGAACCCGTCGCTGGGCCGGGAATGGAGTCACAGCGGAACTGTATGGACATTTCTACGATCCCTCCACCCGGGTCCCCGGCGCCCGGCTTGACAACCGCCCGGTGTTCAGGCAATTTTTTCACCGAGCAAAATAATAGTCGATGGGCAGGTAGATGGCGACACTCGATCAGCGGCGTGGATCACCGGCGCACCGGTACGACGCGCGGCTCGCGTGGATCCTGATCGCCCCGGCGGTGCTGGGGTTCGTGGTCTTCGCGGCGTACCCGACGCTGCGCGGCATCTACCTGAGCTTCACCAGCTTCAAGGTGCTGACGCCGGCCCGCTGGACCGGTCTGGCCAACCTGCGGCACCTGGCGCACGACGAGATGTTCTGGAAGTCGCTGCTGGTGACGGTGTACTTCGTCGCGCTGGCGGTGGTGATCGGGTTGTTCTTCTCGGTGCTCACCGCGGTCGTGCTGCACCGGCTCGGCGCCTCGACGGTCGTCCGCGGGCTGATCATCCTGCCGTTCCTGGTCTCCGGCGTCGTCGCCGGCACGGTCTGGTCCTGGATGCTCGACCCGCAGCTGGGCATCGTGAACCTCGCGCTGACCAAGCTGATCGACCACCCGATCCTGTTCCTCGGGTCGCACGGCTGGGCGGTGCCGACGGTCGCGTTCATCAGCGTCTGGAAGTCGATGGGCTACAACGCGATCATCATCTTCGCCGGGCTGCAGACGATCCCGCCGTCGGTCTACGAGGCCGGTCGGCTCGACGGGGCCGGCGAGCTCGCGACGCTGCGGTACCTGACCCTGCCGCTGCTGCGGCCGATCCTCGCGCTGGTCGCGGTGCTCACCGTGATCGGCTCGTTCCAGGTCTTCGACATCGTCCAGGTGACCACCAAGGGCGGCCCGGCCGGCGCGACGAACATGCTGCAGATCTACATCTACGACAAGGCGTTCGGGCAGTTCGACTTCGGCTACGCGGCGACCATGTCGCTGGCGCTGTTCGTCATCCTGCTCGCCATCACGTTCGTCCAGCTGCGGCTGCTGCGGGCCAACGAGTCGGACACGAACTAGGAGCCGTTGGCCATGACGACGCAGACCTCACGCCGCCGCCTTCCGGTCGGCCGGACCTTCGCCTGGCTGTACATCGCGCTGGTGCTGCTGGTGACGATCTTCCCGTTCTACTGGATGCTGCGCACGGCGCTGTCCAACAACCTGAACCTGATCACCGACCCGTCCTCACCGCTCCCGGTGGGCTTCACCTGGGGTGCGTTCGGCCGGGTCCTCGGCTTCTCCTCGCGCGCCGAGGCGCTGGCCCAGGGCGGCTCCGGCGCGGCGATCGACCTCGCGCACTCGGTGCTGAACTCGGTCGTCTACGCGGCGGTCTCGACCGCGCTGATCGTGTTCTTCTCGGTGCTCGCGGCGTACGCCTTCGCCCGGCTGCGGTGGCGCGGCCGGGACGCGGTGTTCGCGGTCCTGCTGACCGCGCTGATGATCCCCGGCATCCTGACGCTGCTGCCGAACTACGTGCTGATCAAGGACCTCGGGCTGCTGAACACCTTCGGCGGGATGATCCTGCCCGGGGCGCTGTTCTCGGCGTTCAACATCTTCTTCCTGCGGCAGTTCATGATCGGGCTCAGCACCGAGGTCGAGGAGGCCGCGATCATCGACGGCGCCGGGCCGGTGCGGATCCTGTTCCGGATCATCCTGCCGATGTCGTCCGGCCCGGTCACGACGCTGTCGATCCTCGGCTTCATCGGTCTGTGGAACGACTACTTCTGGCCGCTGCTGGTCACCACCGACGACAGCGTCCGGCCACTGACCGTGGCGCTGGCCGTCTTCAAGCAGGCCTCACCCCAGTCGATGCCCGACTGGGCCGGCCTGATGGCCGCCACCTTGGTGTCCGCGCTGCCGATGCTGGTGCTGTTCATGGTCTTCGGCCGGCGGATCGTCAACTCCATCCAGTTCGGCGGCATCAAGTAACACCCCCTTCACCCCTGGAGAACCCCATGAAGTCCACACGCTGGGTGGCCGTTGCCGCGGCCGCCGTCCTCACCGCGAGTCTTGCGGCCTGCTCGTCCTCGGACGACGCGGCCGGCGGCGCCGCCACGGTCAACTGGTGGACCTGGGACCCGGTCCAGGCCGAGGCGTACCAGCAGTGCGTCCCGGACTTCCAGGCGAAGAACCCGGACGTGACGGTGAAGATCTCGCAGTACAGCACCGACGACTACTTCACCAAGCTGACCGCCGGGTTCGTCGGCGGCAACGCGCCGGACGGCTTCATGAACAGCGTCCAGTACTTCCCGTCGTACGTCGACCAGGGCCAGCTCGAGCCGCTCGACGACCACGTCGCCGAGGACGGCTTCGACCTGAAGGGCATCACGATCGGCACCGACGCCTGGAAGGGCAAGGACGGCAAGCTGTACGGGCTGCCGATGGACTGGGCCACCTCCGGCATCTACTACAACAAGGCGCTGCTGGCCAAGGCCGGGATCACCGAGGCGCAGGTGCAGTCGATGACCTTCGACCCGAGCGACGGCGGTACGGCGGAGAAGCTCGCGGCGCACCTGACCGTCGACCGCAACGGGGTCCGCGGCGACGCGCCCGGTTTCGACAAGGCGCACGTGGCGGTCTACGGGATCGGCATGCTGGCCGCCAACGACTTCCGCGGGCAGACCTCGTGGTTCCCGTTCGCGGCGGCGACCGGCTGGACGATGGCCGAGCCGGAGTCCTGGCCGACCCAGTTCCAGTACGGCGACCCGCGGTTCGTGAGCACGATGCGCTGGGTCACCTCGATGGTCGACAAGGGGTACTCGCCGAAGCTCGGCACCTTCACCGTGTCCGACAGCGAGCAGCTCGGCAGCGGCAAGGTGGCGATGACCGTGGGAGGATCCTGGGAGGCGGCGACGTTCGCGAAGCTGCCGGGGCTGAAGACGGGGATCGCGCCGTCGCCGCTCGGCAAGGACGGGAAGACCCGCGGGGCCTTCGGCAACGCCAACGGTAATGTCGTGTGGGCCAAGGGCAAGAACAAGGAGGCTACCTGGAAGTGGATCGCTTACCAGGAGTCGGAGGCCTGCCAGACCAAGGCCGCCGCGTACAACGCCTCGTTCTTCCCGTCCAACGGCAAGGCGATGGACGCGCTGGCCGCGTCCGAGCAGGCCAAGGGCGTGGACCTGAGCGTCTTCACCGCGATGGAGAAGGCCGGCCAGATCCAGCTGTCGAAACCGTTCAGCAACGGGACCGCGGTCGAGTCGACGCTGAAGCCGCTGTTCGAGTCGTACTTCACCAGCAACGCCGGCGACGACTTCTGGACCAAGGTGACCGACAAGACCAAGGAGACGCTGGCCGCGCAGGGCTGACGGGACCGACCGGGCGGACCGGGTGACGGCCAAAGAGGTGCGCAAACCGCTCGCGCTGGACTCGCCGACGGCGGTGAACGTGCTGGTCCGGATCCTGACCCGGGGCCCGATCGCGCGGATCGACGTCACCCGGCAGTTGCAGCTGTCCCCCGCGTCGGTGACGAAGGCCGTGACCACGTTGATGGATCACGGCCTCGTCACCCTCGCCGAGGACCGGACGGTTGCGCCGGCCGCGCCCGGCCGGCCCGCCCGCGCGCTGCGGGTGGTGCCGGAAAGCCTGCTGGCGCTGGGGATCGCGGTCCAGCCCGGCCGGCTGGTTGCGACCCTGACCAGCCTGCGTGCCGGCGTTCTGCACCGAACGGAGTACGGCCTGCCGGGCTCCACGCCGGAGACCGTCGCCGTGGCCGTCGGCCGGCTGGTTCGCGGGCTGCGGACCTCGCTCGGCGACGCGATGGCGAACGTCGGCGGCATCGGCGTCGTCCTCGACGGGGTCGTCGGCGACGAACGGGTCCGGTCGGGGCAGCTCGGGTGGCGCGACGTGGCCTTTCCGCAGCGGTTGCGGTCGGAGCTGCCGGACGACGTGGTCGTGGTGGCGAACGACGTCCACGCGCTGGCCCAGGCCGAGGAGTGGTTCGGGTCGGCGATCGGGATGCCGACCTTCGCCGTGGTGTCGGTCGGCGACCGGGTCCGCAGCGCGTTGTTCGCCAACGGTGGCGTCGTCGGCGGGCCGTCCGGTGACGGCGCCCTCGGCCGGATGGTGGTCGGCTCCGCCGAGCTGGACGACGTGGCGTCGACCAGCGCGATCCTCGCTGCCGTCCGTACCGCGGTCGGTGATCCCCGGCTCGGCCGGGACGACGCGCTGGCCCTCGCCCGGGAGAGCGACCCGCGGGTGACTGCCGCCTTGACCGCGGCCGGTACGGCGTTGGGCGAGGCCGCCGGTGCGGTTGCTGCCCTGGCCGGCCCGGAGCTCGTGCTCGTCACGGGCGACTTCGTCACCGACAGCGTGGAGCTGCACACGGCGCTCCGGGCGGCCTTCGCGCACCGGGTCGAGAGGCTCGGCTACAGCTGCGCGCTCGTCGTCCGTTCGCAGGGTCCGGAGGACTTCGCCCGGGCCGGCTCAGCCGCCGTACTCCGGCACCTGATCCAGCACGGACTGGTCAGCCGGGCCTGACCGGCTCCGGTGTGCTGCAAGCGACCGTTTGACCGTGGCGGCTTCCGGCTACCAGAGGGCCGGAAGGGAGTACGACGATGACTGAGCAGCAGGTGGCCCTGGTGAAGCTGGGCTCGACGGACCTGGTTCTGGCCGATCCGGCCGACGACATCCGCGGCCGGACCGTTGTCGACGCGGCCGGGGAGAAGATCGGCAAGGTCGACGGCTTGTTCCTCGACCACGACGAGGCGAAGGTGCGGCTGCTCGAGGTGGTCGACGGCGGGTTCCTCGGGCTCGGCAAGGAGTCCCGGCTGATCCCGGTCGAGCTCGTCGGGTCGGTCGACGAGGACCAGGTGGTGATCGACCGCGACCAGCAGAAGGTCGCCGGCGGTCCGGGCTACGACCCGGAGCTGACCGACTCGCCGGACTACTTCACCGGCGTCTACGAGTACTACGAGATCGGCCCGTTCTGGGCGCCCGGCTCGATCTACCGGCAGCCGCCGTACCAGCACTGAGACAGGCCTCGGCCCGCCGCGTGGCATGGAAAGTCGCGGCGGGCCGAGGTGTTCAGTGAATCAGTCGATCAGGCCACGCACGATCGTGGTCATCCGGTCGACCGGGATCGCGAAACCGATCCCGATGTTGCCCGACCGGCTGGACGTACCGAGCGTCGCGATCGCCGTGTTCACGCCGACCACCTGACCGGCCGCGTTGACCAGCGGGCCGCCGGAGTTGCCCGGGTTGATCGCCGCGTCGGTCTGGATCGCGGTCTGCCGCGCGCCGCTGTCGCCGAACCGGGCCTGGCGGTTCACCGCGCTGACGATCCCGGCCGTCACCGTGCCCTCCAGCCCGAGCGGCGACCCGACGGCGAGCACCGGGTCGCCGACCTTCAGCTCCGCGGACCGGCCGAGCGGGAGCGACCGCAGTCCCGAGCCCGCCGCGTTCCCGGAGACCTGCAGGACCGCCAGGTCGTTGTCCGCGTCGACGCCGATGATCTCGGTGTCCAGCGTCCGCCCGTTCGACAGCACGATCGAGACAGCGCGGGCTCCTTCCACCACGTGCGCGTTCGTCACCACGTGACCTTCGGCATCGATCGCGAAACCGGAGCCGGTGGCCCGGCCGGCCCGGACCGACACCACGCCGGGCAGCACGCTCGCGGCCGCCGACGCGATCGACCCGCCGCCCGCGGCGGCCGACGGAGCCGATGCCTGCGGCAACTGTGCGGTCGCGGCCGGCGGGTTGTCGTCACCCCAGTTCCCGGTCACCGCCCCGGCCAGCCCGCCGGCCAGGATCGACAGCGCGATCCCGGCGGCGAGCGTGCGGCCGGTACGCCGTACGCGAGCAGGTGGAGCCGTCACCCCGGCCTGAGGTGCCGCAGCCGGAGAGGGGGGAGCCGGCGGGGCGGAGGCCGGGGTGACGGGGAACGGGACGCCGGACCGGTCGGCCGGCGGCGGTACGGCGGGCGGCGGGCCGGGCTGGTAGTGCGGCCCGCGGAACGGATGACCCAGATGAGGACTCACAGATGCTCCTTGGTGCTCACGGGAGCCGCGAGAACCACAGCAGCGACGCCAGCCCGGCCAGCAGCGCCGCGGCCAGGGCGATTCCCGCCACCAGGTTGGTGATCTCGCGTTCCTCGGTGGTCCAGCCGATCGACGACTGGAGGTCGGAGTAGACGTCGCGCAGCTCCTGGTCGCTCTCGGCGGCGTAGAAGGAACCGCTGGTCGCCTCGGCCAGCCCCTGCAGGGACTCGGTGTCGGCGGGGACCGGCACCGGCCGGCCTTCGAGGTCGATGGTGCCGTCCGGGGTGCCGTACGCGATCGTCGAGACCGGTACGCCGGCCTGCGTCGCCTCCTGGGCGGCTTCGTCGATCGGGCGCCCGGCGGTGTTGCCGCCGTCGGACAGCAGCACGATCCGGGCCGGCGGCAGGTCCTCGGCGGCCTGGCTGTCCAGCGAGCGAACCGCTTGCAGGCTGGTCAGGACGGCCTCGCCGATCGCCGTGCTGTCGGTCAGCGTGAGCTGCTCGATCGCGTCGACGGTGGCCTGGTGGTTGGTGCTCGGCGGCGCGACCACGGTCGCGGTCCGGGCGAACGAGACCAGGCCGACGTTGAACTGCTCGGGCAGGTCGCGGACGAACTGGGTCGCGGCCTCCTTGGCGACCGAGAACCGGTCGGGGGAGACGTCGGTGGCGGCCATCGAGTTGCTGACGTCCATCGCGACCACGACGGTCGCGCGTTCGCGCGGGACGCGGACGTCGGTGACCGGGCGGGCGATCGCGATCGTCAGCACGACGATCGCGGCCAGGAAGGCGAACGCCGGCGCGTGCCGCCGCCAGCCGGGGCGCTTCGGCGCGACCTTGTCCAGCATCGGCAGCGTCGCGAAGCGGACGGCGTACCGGCTGCGGCGGCGCTGGGCGACCACGTACGCGACGACCAGCGCCGCGGCGACCAGCAGCAGCCACAGCCACAGGGGTTGCTCGAATCTCATCGGGTACCGGTCCTCCCTCGAGGGGTACGGCGGGCCGCGGCCCGCTTCCGGGCGGCGGCGAAGGCGGCGACGTCGCGCACCCAGTCGGTGTCGGTGCGCAGGACGAGGTGCGCGGCACCGGACGCGCGGATCGCCTGCGTGGTCTGTTGCCGGTGCTCCTGCATCGCCTCGGCGTACCGGCGTCGCAGCCGCTTGCTGGACGTCTGGATCTCGCGCCGCTGCCCGGTCTCGGGGTCGACGACCGTCAGCAGACCGACCTCGGGAAGCTCCAGCTCGCGAGGATCGAGCACCTCGACGGCGATCACCTCGTGCCGGGCGCTCAATCTCCTGAGCGCGTCTCCCCAATCAGTACTGTGAAAATCGGAGACCACCACACGGAGACCTGGTCTGGGGTGTTCTCGGTCGAGTCTGGTGACGGCGGTGGCGAGATCTGTCTCCGGATGCTCGCCTGGTGTTGCTCTGGGCAACGACAACAACGTCCGGAAGGTCCGGCGAAGTGCGGCCGATCCACCGGCGGCGGGGATCCTGTGGACCTGGTTGCCCAGGGCCACCCGGACGCCGAGGGTGTTGCCGGGCCGGTCGGCCAGCAGACCGACCGCTCCGACCACCGCGATCGCGAGGTCGCGCTTCTCGCTCAGCGCCGTACCGAAGTCCATGCTGGCCGACGCGTCGATCAGCGCCCAGGTCTCCAGCTCGCGCTCGGCCAGCGGCGCCCGGACGTGCGGTTCGAGCGAGCGGGCGGTGACGTTCCAGTCCATCCGCCGGACGTCGTCCTGCCCGGCCTGGTAGGGCCGCGCCTCGTTCGGCTCGCTGCCCGGACCGCTGCGCAACCCGGTGATCTCGCCGTGCACGAAGCCTTCCAGCTTCCGCTTGACGGACAGTTCCAGCGACCGCAGCGCCCGCTCCCGCCCGGCCAGCAGGTCGGGAGCAGGCTCCGGTGATCGGCTGGTCATGCCGCGCCACTCACGTCGTAGCCCGGCGCGGTGTTGATCCCGGGCCCGTCGTCCGCCGGTACGACGTGCGGCTGCTCGACCGCGTGCAGCACCCGCGACACCACCGCGCGCGGGTCGACCCCGTCCGCGAGCGCGTCGAAGGTCAGCACCAGCCGGTGCGCCATCACGTCGTGTGCGACGTCGTACACGTCGGCCGGCAGCACGTAGTCCCGCCCGCGCAGCAGCGCCAGCGCCCGCCCGGCTGCGACCAGCCCAAGGGTCGCCCGCGGGCTCACCCCGAACTCCAGCACGCCGCCGAGATCGTTGATCCCGTACTGCTGCGGCTGCCGCGTCGCGTGCACCAGCCGTACGACGTACTCGGCGACGGCGTTGTGCACGAAGACGTCCTCGGTGGCCTCCTGCAGCTCACGGACCAGGTCGGGCGTCAGTACGGCGTTCGCGTGCGGCCGGTGCGAGCTCATCCGCTGCAGGATCGTGAGCTCCTCCAGCGGCGTCGGGTAGTCGACGGTGATCTTCAGCAGGAACCGGTCCCGCTGTGCCTCCGGCAGCGCGTAGACGCCCTCGGACTCGATCGGGTTCTGGGTGGCCAGCACCAGGAACGGCTCCGGCAGCGGGTAGCTGACGCCGCCGATGCTGACCTGCTGCTCGGCCATCGCCTCCAGCAGCGCCGACTGGACCTTGGCCGGGGCCCGGTTGATCTCGTCGGCCAGCACCAGGTGCGCGAAGACCGGACCGAGCTCGGTGTCGAACCCCTCCGCCGACGGCCGCCAGATCCGGGTCCCGACGATGTCACCGGGGACCAGGTCGGGGGTGAACTGCAGCCGGGCGAACCGGCCGCCGATCACCTCCGCCAGCGTCCGGACGGCGAGCGTCTTCGCGACGCCGGGAACACCTTCGAGCAGGCAGTGACCGCGGGCCAGCAGGCCCACCATCATCCGCTCCACCAGGTGGTCCTGGCCGACCACGACCCGCTTCACCTCGAAGAGGGCCCGCTCGAGTACTGCGGTCATGCGTTGCCCTGGGGGTTGGCCTGGCTCTGCTCAGGCTGCGACGGCTGGGCCTGGCCGCCGCTCTTCTCGGGGCAGTCCTTGCCGTCGCGCGGCTGGGCGCTGTTGCCCTGGCCGGGACCCGTGCTCGGATCGGCCGACGGGGTGGTCGCGCCGTCCTCGACGGTCACGTACCCCTGCGACGGCGCCGGGTCGTTGCCGGCGGCGTACGCGAAACCACCGACGCCGAGGGCCGCGACGGCGACCGCGCTGCCGAGCAGGACACGCTTTCCGGGGAAGTTCATCTGGCACTCCTTTGATCGGATCGTGCGACCAATTCATCACCCGGCCACGAAAACGGCCGGAAAGCGGAGCGAAAGCGCACCGAAAGCGCATCCCTGAGCACGCCGCGACCGCCGCTACGGTTGGGCTGTGCGACTACTGGTGGTGGAGGACGAAGAAGGCCTGGTCAGCGCGCTGCGCTCGGGACTCGGCCGGGCCGGCTACGCCGTCGACACGGCGCTGACCGGCGCCGAGGCGGTCGAGAAGCTCGCGACCACGGCGTACGACCTGGCGATCCTGGACATCACGCTGCCGGACACCAACGGTCTCGACCTGTGCCGGGCGGTCCGCCGCGGCGAGATCGAGGTCGCGTCCGGGCGCGAGCTGCGGGTGCTGATGCTGACCGCGCGCGCCTCGCTGGCCGACCGGGTCCGCGGCCTCGACGAGGGCGCCGACGACTACCTGACCAAGCCGTTCGCGCTGGTCGAGCTGCTGGCGCGCATCCGCGCCCTGCTGCGGCGCGACGTGACGAACGGGTCGACCCAGTTGCACGTCGGCGACCTGGTGCTGGACTCGGCGCGGCACCTGGCGACCAGGGCCGGGCGCGAGCTTCCGCTGACGCTGAAGGAGTTCGGCGTACTGCGATACCTGATGTCGCGGCCGGGCCACGTGGTGTCGGCCGAGGAGCTGCTCGAGCACGTCTGGGACGAGAACGCCGACCCGTTCACGCAGAGCGTCCGCGTGACCGTCGGAACCCTGCGGCGCAAGCTCACCCAGGAGGGCGAGGATCCCTTGCTGGAAACGGTGATCGGCCGGGGCTACCGGCTCAGAGGTGAGACATGAAGATTCCGCAGTCGCTGCCCAGCTGGGCGCAGACGATCCGGTTCCGGCTCACGGTGACGTACTCCGCGGTGCTGATCGCGCTGTCGGCGCTGCTGCTCGGCGGCCTGTACTTCGCGCTGTCGGCGTACCTGGATCCCAAGCCGCTGGACCCGATCACGGTCAAGAAGGTCACCTACGAGCACGACGGGGAGATCAAGCTCAAGCCCGGTTACGTCATCCAGGCCGCGGAGATCTCCAGCATCCAGTCGGCGGTGAACTACCAGACCCTGCAGACGATGCGGAACTACTCGGCGGCGGGGATGGGCGTGCTGTTCCTGGTCAGCCTCGGGACCGGGTGGTGGCTGTCCGGGCGCGCGCTGCGGCCGGTCCGGGCGATCACCGCGACCGCGCAGGACATCTCGGCGACCGACCTGTCCCGCCGGATCGCGCTGGACGGGCCGCGCGACGAGCTGCGCAACCTGGCCGACACGGTCGACGACATGCTGGTCCGGCTGGAGTCGGCGTTCGTCGCGCAACGGCAGCTCGTCGACGACGCGTCGCACGAGCTGCGCAACCCGCTCGCGGTGATCCAGGCCAACGTCGACGCTGTCCTGGCCCATGACGACACGCCCCCGGAGGACCGCGCGCAGGCGACCGCGATCGTCTCCCGGGCGATCCAGCGGATGACACGGCTGGTCGAGGACCTGCTCGCGTCCGCGCGGCGCTCGTCGCCGGCGTTCGTCGACGCCGACGTGGATCTGGCCGGGATCGCGGGGGAGGCCGCCGAGGAGTACGCGCTGCTCGCCGCGGACCGCGAGATCCGGCTCGTACGACGGCTGTCGCCGGGGCCGATCGCGGCTGGTGACGCCTCGGCGTTGCGCCGAGCCGTCGACAATCTTCTCTCCAACGCAGTTCGCCTCGCCCGCGGCGGCAGCGAGCTCGTCCTGGCCGTCGGCAGCCGCAACGGCTGGGCCTGGATCGCCGTCCGCGACGAAGGCCCCGGTATCGCCGAGGAAGACGCCGACCGCGTCTTCGACCGTTTCTTCCGCTCCGGCCAACGCCAGTCGCCCGCCACCGTGCCCTCCACCGGCCAGCGCCGAGCCGGCCTCGGCCTGGCCATCGTCCGGCAGATCGTCGAGTCGCACGGGGGATCGGTCTCGCTGTACTCCGAGGTCGGGGTCGGCAGCACGTTCGTGCTGTGGCTGCCGGAACGCTCGCTGACCAACGACACCCGGCGGGCGCCGACGCCGCCGGCGGAGGAGGACCCGCTCGGGCCGCGGGCCTGACGTATTGGGCTGAGGGTCTGAAGTACTGGCTGCGGGGCTGAAGCGGGCGTTTGGCTGTGGACGAACCTCTCCCCGGGGAAGCCGATCCGGCTTAGGCTTTGGGCTCGCCCCCAACAGAGGAGCCGTCATGCGCCGGTTCGTTGCCAGTGTTGTCGCCGTGCTCGTCGCGGCCCTGATCGGAACGTCGCTGACGCCTGCTGCCGCAGCGCCCGTGGACGACGTCGCGGCCCGGCTCGCGACCATCCCGGGCCTGCGGATCGAGAGCAGCAGCGTGGTCAGCGGGAAGCCGTTCTTCGTGCTGAAGTACACGCAGCCCGCCGACCACCGGAAACCGAACGGTGAGAAGTTCGAGCAGCGGATCACCCTGTGGCACCGGGATTTCGCCCGCCCGACCGTCCTGCACACCACCGGGTACGGCGGGGTCGGCGGCGCGTTCACCGCCGAGCCGACCCGGCTCGTCGACGGCAACCAGCTGAACGTCGAGCAGCGCTTCTTCAACTCCTCGACGCCCGCGAGCCAGGACTGGTCGAAGCTGAACATCTGGCAGGCCGCGAGCGACCACCACCGGATCGTCCAGGCGTTCAAGAAGGCCCTGTACGCCGGGAAATGGGTCTCGACCGGTGCCTCCAAGGGCGGCATGACGTCGGTGTACCACCGCCGGTTCTACCCGAACGACGTCGACGCCACCGTCGCGTACGTCGCGCCGCAGGACGTGTTCAACAAGGCCGACACGTACGTCGCGTTCATCCAGCAGGCCGGGACTGACCCGGCGTGCAACACCGCCCTGCGCAACATGCAGCGCAACACCCTGCTCCGCCGTCCCGCGATGCTGGCTAAGCTGAAGGAGTACGCCGCGGCGAACGGCCTGACCTACGAGAGCACGTTCGGCTCGGCCGACCGCGCGCTCGAGGCTGCGGTCCTGGACACCCCGTTCGCGTTCTGGCAGTACAGCACCCAGGCGAGCTGCCCGTCCGTCCCCGGTACGGCGGCCGCCACCGACCAGCAGCTGTTCGACTTCATCGACCAGATCTCCGGCTGGTCCTTCTACTCCGACGAGGGCACGGCCGGCTTCCTGCCGTACTACTTCCAGGCCACCCAGCAGCTGAACTGGCCCGACGTCGCCTCGAAGACCACCTGGCTCAAGGGCCTGCTGCACTACCGCGAGGCGGGCGACGCACCGGCCGCCGTACCGGACGCGATCGAGCCGCGGCACGAGCCGTTCGCGATGCTCGACGTGGACCTGTGGCTGAAGACGCAGGGCCGGCGGATGCTGTTCGTGTACGGCGAGAACGACCCGTGGAGCGCGGAGAAGTTCGCGCCCGGGCCAGGCACGCGCGACTCGCACTGGTACACGCAGCCCGGCGGCAACCACGGCTCGAACATCAGCGGCCTGCCGGCCGCGCAGCGCACCGAGGCGACCTCGATCCTGCAGAAGTGGATGGGCGTCACGGCCCAGCCGGTGACCCAGCAGACGACGATCGACCCGGGCGCCCGTCAGTTCAAGGCCCGCTGACACCTGACAGGCCTCACCGACAACCTTTCAAGTACCGGCCCCCGATCGGTGGCCGGTACTTGAAAGGTCTACCCGCAGACGACCCTCGACTGCAGGGCGGGCGTGTCCGCCGGTCAGCGGATGGTGAGACGCTGGGCGACTTCCTTGCGGGCTTGGTGGATGCGCGCTTTGACCGTGCCGAGCGGGACCTGGAGCTCCTCCGCGATCTCGGCGTACGTCAGCGCGCCCAGGTCGCGCAGTACGAGCGGTTGAACGAGCTGCGGGTGGTTCGACTCGAGCTGCTCCAGCGCCTCCAGCAGGTCGAGACGCGAACCGGCGATCACCGACGTCGTCCGCGGGTCCACCGACTCCGGCAGGACCTCCGCCGACTGCTCGACCGACCGCCGCTTCAGCGTCCGGTAGGTCTGCCGGGCCTGGTTCGTGGCGACGATCGTCAGCCAGCCCGCGAACGTGCCGGTCCCCTTGAACGTGTGGATCTTGGTGGCGACCGTCAGCAGCGTGTCCTGCGCGGCCTCCTCGGCGTCCTCCCGGAACGGCAGGAACTTGGCCACCCGCCGCTGCACCTGCGGCCGGATCGCCTGCAGCAGCTCCGGCAGCGCGGCCTCGTCCCCACCCGCGGCCCGCACCGCCAACGCCTCCAACTCGTCGTTCATGCTCCCCCAGGGGTGTTCGCCATGATCCTCTCTGTCACCGACAATAGTCTCGATGGATGCCATCGGGAGGTACCGCCTGCAGTCGAAGATCGGCGCGGGTGCCTTCGCGACGGTCTGGCGCGGGTACGACGACGACCTGGACGTCGACGTCGCGGTGAAGGTGCTGGCCGACAACTGGGCGTCCCGGGCCGACGTCCGCGAGCGGTTCCTGTCCGAGGCGCGGCTGATGCGGCGGATCGCCAGCGACCGCGTGGTCCGCGTCTTCGACCTCGGCGCCCTCGACGACGGCCGGCCGTACTTCGTCATGGACTACGTGAGCGGCGGGACGCTGGCCGACGTACTGGCCGCCGGCCCGCTCGACCCCGCCGACGCGCTGTGGTGGGGCGCCGATCTCGCGCACGCCGTCGCGGCGCTGCATGCGGAGGGTGTGGTGCACCGGGACATCACCCCGGCGAACTTGCTGCTGCGGCCTTCGGGCGGGGGCTCGGACGGTTCGGCGGACGGCTACGCGCGTGGGAGCGAGTCCGGCGGTGGGACGCACCGGATCGTGCTCGCGGACCTGGGGTTGGCGAAGCGGGCCGCAGAGGCGTCCGGGCTGACGGAGGCGGTCGGTACGCCGTCGTACATGGCCCCCGAGCAGGGGCGAGGTGACGGTGGCTTCGACGAGCGGGCTGACGTGTACGCCGTCGGCGCGGTCACGTACGCGCTGCTGACCGGGCGCGCGCCGTTCGTGGCCTCATCGATCACCGATGTCGTCGGCCGCGACCCCGACCAGGACCCGCCGAGCCTGCAGCCGCTGCTGCACGACGCGGTCGGCCAGGTCGACGAGCTGCTGAGGCGCGCGCTGGCCTACCGCGTCGGCGACCGCTGGGCGCAGGCGCACACGCTCGCCGAACGCCTGGAAGCGGAGGCCTACCGGTTGGAGCAGGAGGCGCCGCTGCTCGCGTCCTTGCGTACGACGGTCGGCCAGCAGGATGAGATCAACACAACCCTTGGTAGTTCGTCTGAGGTTCCTGTTGCACCTCGCCGCCGAGGCAGGTTCCTCAGAGGTCTTCTGCTGGTGGTGCTCGTGCCCGTCGTCTTCGCGGCCGCCGCCGTGGGCGCCTGGTACCTGGCCGGACGCTGACGCTCACTGGCTGAGACGGCAGGCGCCAACCCGGCAGATGGCTGCTTAGAGTAATCGTATGACTACTCTGCGGAAGTTTCTGGCTCCCGTGATGGTTATGGGACTCGTCCTGGTACCCCTCCCCGCCTCAGCCGCGGGCTCGGCGGTCAGCTACGCCTGCCGGGCCGACACCAAGTTCGGCCAGCATCAACTCTCGCTCCGCCAGGGCGCCGAGGCCAAGGCGCCCACCGTCGTCCGGCCCGGCGCGCACTTCTACGTCGTGGTCGACCTGAAGCCCGGCTCGCTCCCCGGCGAGGTGAAGGGCTTCAAGCTGAAGGAGGTCCGCGACCTCTCGTTGCGGATCCCGATCCCGGCCAACGCGCAGTACGTGTCGGCCTGGCTCTCCGGCGGCTCCGGGCTCAACTCGACCCCGAGCATCCAGGCCGCTGGTGGGGTCGCCACGCTGCGCGTCGCCGGCCCGATCGCCGGCGGGGCGTCGTACAAGCTGCCGCAGCTCACCGTGCACCTGAAGGCCGGGCGATCGGGGGTCGTCGAGACGAAGCTGCAGGGCTCGAGCTTCGACAACCCCGGGCTCGATCTCCAGGCGACGATCAAGTGGAAGTTCGTCACGATCAAGTCCCCGGTGAAGTGCTACCCCGACCCCAATCCGGCGCTCACCCGCACGGAGATCCGCTGAGGCGGCCCGCTGCCGGACCGGCGGCTAGTACGTCACGGTGATCCGGCCCGCTGCCGGATCCAGCTCGGCCAACCCGCCGTACGGAAGGACCTGCTGCGGATCCGTGTGCCCGATGTCCAGCCCGCTCACGAACACCGCATCCTCGTTGTACGCCGCGACCGTGCTGCGCGCGACGTCGTACTGCTCGGCAACGAACGCCT
Source organism: Kribbella sp. NPDC104740 (assembly GCF_055583505.1). Classification (NCBI taxonomy): domain Bacteria; kingdom Bacillati; phylum Actinomycetota; class Actinomycetes; order Propionibacteriales; family Kribbellaceae; genus Kribbella; species Kribbella sp. NPDC104740. The sequence goes on from NZ_JBVJNV010000001.1 coordinate 1,100,563, forward strand.
CCGACTCCTCGCGCGACAGCTGATGACCGAGCTCCCACGCCTTCGGCCGCGCCCACAGCACCGCCTCGAACCGCTCCAGCAACCCACGCTCGCCCAGGTTCCGCAGAATCCGATGAACCTGAGTCGCCGACGGCATCTCCTCACTCGTCTCCAGGAACAGCACCCCGGAGTACTGATCGCTCGGCAACATCCACCGCCCCACCGCGAGCTGCCAGTCGAGGATCTCCAAGCACCCACCCCACAGCCGTCCACTCACCGGCGTTGATGGTCCAGACCACTGCCACCCGGTCCCCGGCGACAACTCCGGCGCGGACTCGAACGTCGCCGGATCACCCCAGTCCCGATCGCGATCGGTCCACCCTGCCGCGGCCGTCAGCTCGAACGCCCCCGACGAAAAGATTGCCGCACGCATCGATTTTTCGGTGTCCGGGTGCATTGCTCCACCCCGCCCGAGCTGCACCATCACACTGCCGCCGTGAAACGCCGGAATGCCCAACGAGTAAAGGAAGTTCAGCAGGTTCGTGTTGTCGGAGTACCCGAAGAACGGCTTCGGATCAGCCCGGAACACCTCCGGATCGAGATGCTTCAGCACCGTGATCTGGTCATCCCCGCCGATACTCGCGAACACCGCCCGAATCGACGGATCCGCCCAAGCCGCCTGCAGATCCGCGGCCCGCTCGACCGCCGAGCTCCCCATCCTCCGGGTCGTCGGATACTCCACGGGCTCCAGCCCGAACCCGCGAAGCCGCTCGAGCCCCAGCTCGTACGGCGCCGGAAACAGCCCCGGCAACCCGCTCGACGGAGAGACCACGGCAACCCGATCCCCAGGTTTCGGCTTCGCAGCAAAGATCATGCGCTGACCTTAAAGCGCCGTCCAGCTTCACCGCACCGCAGTTACCGGATGGACTTGTCCGAAACCCTTCCCGCGCACGGCCGTGGGGGCATAGGTTGCAGCATGGCGAGTGGCGGGTACGACCCGGCGATCTTCGAGAAGCTCTTCGCACTGGAGGCCAACAGCTTCTGGTACCGCGGGCGCAGCGACCTGATCAACTGGGCGCTGGACAAGTACTTCCCGCACGCCCGCTCGTTCCTCGAGCTCGGTTGCGGGAACGCGTACGTGCTCGACCGGGTGCGCCAGCTCCACCCCGACTGGCACCTCGTCGGCACCGAGCTGTTCGAGGAGGGCCTGGTCAACGCGCGCGTCCGGATGCCCGCCGGCATCGAACTGCGGCAGCTCGACGCGACGCAGAACCCGTACGAGAAGGAGTTCGACGTCGCGGGCGCCTTCGACGTGATCGAGCACGTCGAGGAGGCCCCCGCGGTACTGAAGGGCATGTTCCAGGCGGTCCGCCCCGGCGGCGGTGTCCTGATCACCGTCCCCCAGCACCAGTGGCTGTGGAGCGCCGCCGACGTCGCCGCCCACCACGTCAAGCGCTACACCCGCCGCGACCTCACCCAGGAGCTCCAGGACGCCGGCTTCGAGCCGGTCAGGATCACGTCCTTCGTCTCCGTTCTGCTCCCCGCGATGATGGCCGCCCGCCTCACGAAGAAACAGTCCGCCGACGTAGAAGGCGAACTAGGCATGGCGGCCCCACTCAACGCCGTTTGCTACAAGGCGATGCAGCTGGAGAACGTGCTGATCAAAGCAGGACTGCCGTTGCCGGCGGGCGGGTCGCTGCTAGCCGTTGCGCGTCGGCCCGACTGACGCCGCCATCTGCCCTTCCTTGTTGAGTTTACAAGGGAGGGCCTGCGCGGCCGGGGCTTTGTCCACAACCCCGGCCGTTGGTGGTCAGACCCCGATCGGGTGCCAGACCGTCTTCAGTTCCAGGTACTGCGTCAGGCGCGACAGGCCCGGAGACTCCTGCCAGTCCTCTTCCGCGGGGCGGCGGACTCGCTTGAGGTTTTCGGCGCTCGCCGCCTCGAGGTCGCGGGCCTCTTCGGGGTCCTCGATGCCGCAGAGGTCGATGGCGTTGACGTCCAGGTGGGACGCGAGCCACGGGCCGATCTCCGACGCCGAGCCGGTGAGGATGTTGACCACCCCGCCCGGTACGTCGGACGTGGCCATCACCTCGCCGAGGGTGATCGCGGGGATCGGGCGCTCGTACGACGTGACGACGACCGCGGTGTTGCCGGAGACGATCGCCGGCGCGAGGACGCTGGTCAGGCCCAGCAGGCTGGAGTCCTGCGGCGCCAGCAGCGCGACGACACCTGTTGCCTCGGGCACCGAGAAGTCGAAGTACGGGCCGGCCACCGGGTTGCTGGAGCCGACGACCTGGGCGAGTTTGTCGGCCCAGCCGGCGTACCAGACCCAGCGGTCGATGGCGGCGTCGACGAGCGGGCGGGCCTTGGCGACCGAGACCCCTTCGGCGGCGGCGACCTCGGCGCTGAACTGGTCGTGCCGGCCCTCCATCACCTCGGCGATCCGGTACAGCACCTGACCGCGGTTGTACGCCGTCCGCCCGGACCAGCCGCCGAACGCCTTGCGGGCCGCGACGACCGCGTCCCGGGCGTCCTTGCGGGAGGCCTGCGAGGCGTTGGCGAGGAACTTGCCCTTGGCATCGTTCACCACGTACGACCGGCCCGACTCGCTGCGCGGGAAGGCGCCGCCGACGTACAGCTTGTAGGTCTTGCGCACGTCCAGCCGCGCGTCGGACTTAGTGGGCAAGGTAGGCCTCCAGACCGTGGCGGCCGCCCTCGCGGCCGTAGCCCGACTCCTTGTACCCGCCGAACGGCGAGGACGGGTCGAAGCGGTTGAACGTGTTCGCCCAGACCACGCCGGCGCGCAGCTGGTCGGCCATCCACAGGATCCGGGAGCCCTTGTCGGTCCAGACGCCCGCGGACAGCCCGAACGGCGTGTTGTTGGCCTTCTCGACGGCCTCGGCCGGGGTGCGGAAGGTGAGCACCGACAGCACCGGCCCGAAGATCTCCTCGCGGGCGATCCGGTGTGCCTGGGAGACGCCGGTGAAGACGGTCGGCGGGAACCAGAACCCCTGCGTGGGCAGCTCGCACTCGGGCGACCAGCGCTCGGCGCCTTCGTCCTCGCCGATCTGCGACAGCTCGCGGATCCGGGCCAGCTGCTCGGCGGAGTTGATCGCGCCGATGTCGGTGTTCTTGTCCAGCGGGTCGCCGACCCGCAGCGTGCCCATCCGGCGCTTCAGCCGGGCCAGGACCTCGTCGTACACGCTCTCCTGGACGAGCAGCCGCGAACCGGCGCAGCAGACGTGGCCCTGGTTGAAGAAGATGCCGTTGACGATGCCCTCGACGGTCTGGTCGATCGGCGCGTCCTCGAAGACGATGTTGGCGGCCTTGCCGCCGAGCTCCAGCGTCACCTTCTTGTCGGTGCCCGCCACCGAGCGGGCGATCGCCCGCCCGACCGCGGTCGAGCCGGTGAACGCGACCTTGTCGACGCCCTCGTGCTCGACCAGCGCCTGCCCGGTCCGGCCGGCGCCGGTGATGATGTTCACCACGCCCGGCGGCAGGTCGGCCTGCTGGCAGATCTCCGCGAACGCCAGCGCCGTCAGCGGGGTCGTCTCAGCCGGCTTCAGTACGACGGTGTTGCCGGCCGCGAGCGCCGGCGCGATCTTCCAGGCCAGCATCATCAGCGGGAAGTTCCACGGGATCACCTGCGCGGCGACACCGAGCGGCCGCGGGTCGGCGCCGGCCCCGGCGTACTCGAGCTTGTCGGCCCAGCCGGCGTAGTAGAAGAAGTGCGCGGCCACCAGCGGCAGGTCGACGTCGCGGGACTCGCGGATCGGCTTGCCGTTGTCCAGCGACTCCAGCACGGCCAGCTCGCGGGACCGCTCCTGGATCAGCCGGGCGATCCGGAACAGGTACTTCGCGCGGTCGCGGCCCGCCATCGGGCCCCAGACCTTCTCGTACGCGCGCCGGGCGGCGCGGACGGCCTTGTCGACGTCGGCCGGGCCGGCCTCGCTGACCTCGGCCAGCACCTCCTCCGACGCCGGGCTGACGGTCTTGAACGGCTTGCCGTCGGTCGCCTCGGTGAAGGCGCCGTTGACGAACAACCCGTACGACGACTTGATGTCGACGATCGCGCGCGACTCCGGCGCGGGGGCGTACTCGAATCTGCTCATGCCTCAGTCCAGCGTGAAGTAGTCGGGGCCGGGGTAGTGCCCGGTGGCCAGCTTGGTGCGTTGCATCAGCAGGTCGTTCAGCAGGCTGGACGCCCCGAAGCGGAACAGCTCCGGGTCCAGCCAGTCCGGTCCGGCCGTCTCGTTGACGGTGACCAGGTACTTGATCGCGTCCTTCGCCGTCCGGATACCACCCGCCGGCTTGACGCCGATGTGCAGCCCGGTCGCCTCGTGGTAGTCGCGGACCGCCTCCAGCATCACCAGCGTCACCGGCAGCGTCGCCGCCGGGGAGACCTTGCCGGTGGAGGTCTTGATGAAGTCGGCGCCGGCCAGCATCGCCAGCCAGGACGCGCGCCGTACGTTGTCGTAGGTGACCAGCTCGCCGGTCTCCAGGATCACCTTCAGGTGCGCGTCGCCGGCCGCCTCGCGGATCGCGGCGATCTCGTCGAAGACCAGCCCGTACCGGCCGGACAGGAACGCACCGCGGTCGATCACCATGTCGACCTCGTCGGCACCGGAGGCGACCGCGTCCTTGGTGTCCTGGATCTTGATCGCCAGGCTGGACCGGCCGCTCGGGAAGGCCGTCGCGACGCTGGCGACGTTGATCCCGGAGCCCTTCAGCTCGTACTTCGCGGTGGCGACCAGGTCGGGGTAGACGCAGACCGCGGCGACCTGCGGCGCGGTCGGGTCGGCCGGGTCGGGGCGGCGCGCCTTCGCGCACAGCGCCCGGACCTTGCCCGGGGTGTCCTGGCCCTCCAGCGTGGTCAGGTCGATCATCTGGATCGCCAGGTCGAGCGCGTACGCCTTCGCGGTGGTCTTGATCGACCGGGTGCTCAGCGTCGCCGCCCGCGCCTCGGCGCCGACCTGGTCGACACCCGGCAGACCGAGCAGGAACCGGCGCAACCGGTCCTCGGACGAGGTCACGTCGGCGAGGCTGTCCACCCCTGCGCCGGGGGAGCTGTCGGTAGTCGTCACCTCTCCGAGTCTAGGGCTTACCTCTGACACCTGTGTGGTCGCAGGTCTTACTCAGAATTTGTAAGTACCTGAGCTCGGACGCCAGCCGTCGGGCGGGTCCTCGCCGGTCCGGCCGTCGACGGCTTCGCGGAGCAGGTCGGCGTGGCCGGTGTGCCGGCCGTACTCCTCCACCTGGTCGAACAGCAGGCGGCGCAGACTCGCATGCCGGCCGTCCGGCCACGAGACGTGCGCGTCCTGGTCGAGCCCGCCGTTCGCCAGCGCCTCCGCGACGACCTGACGCGATCGTGCGACGGCGTCGTCCCAGAGCGCGTACAGCTGCTCGGGCGAGTCCTGCGCCGCGGTCTCGAACTCCCAGTCGTCGCCGTCCGGGGCCAGTTCCTCCCACGGCGACCCGACCTTGCCGCCCTGGAGTTTGACCCGGGTCGTGTAGTCCTCGTGCAGCGCCAGGTGCTTCAGCAGCCCGCCGAGGCTCAGCGAGGACTTGCCGATCCGCTGGTTCAGGCCCTCGGAGTCCAGGCCGTCGGCCTTGAACCGGAACGTCGTCCGGAGCCGGTTCAGCGCGCCGAGCAGGTGCTCGACCTCGGTACCGGCGATCGGCGGCTCCCACGGGGTGTCGCTGTCGTGTTCGCTCATGCACAGCACGCTAACGCCGTACCCGGACGATCCCCGTCCGTGTAGCCTCCGCTCGTTCGGCTGGGCCCGAGCGGCTACCTTGTCCGGGTGAAACCGAAGGTGTCCGAGAACGAGCAGTACCTGTCCCAGTCGAACCGCATCACCGGCGTCGTGGTGATGGTGATCGGCCTGGCCGGGCTGCTCGACATCGTGCTGGAGTGGCGGACGACGGGCGGTCTGCTGGTCGCCGCGCTGATCGGCCTGCTGATGGTCGTCGCGTACGTCGGCCTGGTGCGTCCCTCGGTCACGCTGCGTCCCGACGGCCTGCTGATCCGCAACCACATCCGCGACCACCACGTCCCGTGGCACCGGATCGAGGACGCCGACGTCACCGACATCCTGCGCGTGCACACCAGCGCCGGCCGGATCCGCTGCCCCGGCGTCCAGCTGGTGATGAAGGACCTGCGCAAGAGCCGCGTCGGCGGCCGCAAGCTCGGCGCCGAGAACTCGATCAGCCGCGCCGAGTTCGTCGTCGACCGGATCGACAACCACCGCGAGCGGCACGCCGCCACCGCCGAGGGCGAGGTCGTCACGACCTGGGCCGTCCCGGAACTGGCGATCGCCGGCGTACTGGTGGTCGTTGCGGTGATCGCCCAGATCCTCCGCTAGAACTCGCGCGGCGACTGCTCCGCTAGAGCCCAGCGGCGACCGGCCACGAACCCCACCGCGTTTCGTGGCGTCCGATCTCGTGTGACTTCACGACTGACCCGGCGCCGCGTTCTGCTCTCGCTCGCGGGTCTCGGTGCTGCCGGGATCGGCGGCCTGGAGACCGGCGTCCTCCCGGGCCGGGCCCGCGTCCACACCGCACTCGGCCTCACCGGCGACGACGGTGTGGTCCCCGACGTCCCTGCCGGACCGGTGATCAGCGGCACCTTCGACTCCGCCGCACGGCGTACGACGGTCGGCTGGTCGGTCGTCTACCCGCACGGCCGGCGCCCTGACGCAGCCCTCCCGGTCGTGCTCGTCCTGCACGGTCGCGGCGGCGACCACACCTCCGCGCTCAACGATCTCCGCATCGACCGGTACCTCACCAAGACCGTCCGGTCCGGTACGCCGCCGTTCGCGCTCGCGACCGTCGACGGCGGCCGCGACTCGTACTGGCACCGGCGCTCCACCGGCGAGGACCCGCAGCGGATGCTGACCGCGGAACTCCTTCCCCTGCTGGCGAAACGCGGCCTGCTGGTCGACCGGTACGGCGTCCTCGGGTGGTCGATGGGCGGGTACGGCGCGCTGCTCGCGGCGCGGGAGAGCGGTCGGCAGGGCGGCGGGGATCATGAGAACGGTCAGCAGGGCGGCGGGGATCGCGAGAGCGGGCGCCAGGTCGTCGCCGCCGGGGCGCTGAGCCCGGCCCTGTGGGCGACCGTGGGCGACACTGCTCCCGGTGCGTTCGACGGCGTCGCCGACTTCGCGGCGTACGAGATCGAGGCCGGACAGCTGGAAAATGTTGCCTTACGCATCGATTGTGGCCGGGACGACCCGTTCGCCGATGCCGTCCGCGAGCTGCGCGACGACCTGAGTGCGGAAGGCGGTATCCAGCCCGGCACGCACACCGCCGGCTACTGGCGCCGGATGCTGCCCGAGCAGCTCCGCTTCCTCGGCGGACGCCTCGGCAACCGCTGACCCAGCGCAGCCACGGGCTGACGCAGTGGCAGGAAGCGGACAAATGAGGGGAACTTCACGCCGGGATCCTGCGTCGGACCCCGTGTTCAGGCCGGGGTGAACCTCTGGGTGATCCAGGATGTCTCCGGTATGTCCCCCCAGTTTTCGAGAGTGGAGCGCATGAACTATCTCTCCAGCAAGAAGCTGCGCGTCCTGGCCGGCGCCGTCGCCCTGGCCAGCTGCGCGGTGCTCGCGATGCCGAACGCCCAGGCGGCGCAGTCCTCGCCGTCCGGGGCCACCGCGGTCCGGCCGACGCCGGGCGAGATCGACACCCCGCTGATCGTGCCCGACTCCGGCCGCGACGCCGGCTGGAACGCCGCCAGCGCGCTGAAGGCGGTCAAGAACAACAAGCTCTACGGCACCGGCAACATCGCGGCGTCGAAGTGCAAGCGGCCGAACGTCGCGCTGAACACCGAGGCGAACGTCCGGTACTTCGAGTCCGAGCTCGTCCGCTGCCTGTACGCCGCCTGGAAGCCGAACCTGTGGCGGATGGGCGCGCGCTGGGACGTCAAGCCCGGCCTGGTCGTGCACGGCTACAACACGGTCAAGACCAGCTGCGGCCAGGTCACCGGCTGGGTCTCGTTCTACTGCACCACCGGCGGCGGCACCATCTACATCCCGTGGCGTCAGCTGGTCACCTGGTACGCGCAGAACCCGACGTACACCGTCGCCTACGCGACCAACACGATCGCGCACGAGTACGGCCACCACGTGCAGAGCATGACCGGCATCATCACGGCCTCGTTCTGGCGCTCGAGCCACATGACGTACGACGCGGCGCTGGCCGAGAGCCGCCGCCGTGAGCTGCAGGCGTCCTGCCTCGGCTCGGCCTACATCGGCGCCAACAAGGCGTACTACCCGATGAGCGGCGGTCTACTGACCGAGTGGAAGTACGTCGTCTCGCACTCCGGCGACATGCCGGGCGGCCCGCGTGACCACGGCTCGTGGACCAACCACAACTTCTGGTCGCTGGCCGGCTTCACCGGCAACGGCAAGAACACCCACCCGGGCAGCTGCCAGACCTGGTCGGCCCCGGCGACCCGGATCGCCTGACCACCGGCGGATTCGGTTCGGTAAAGACACGTAACGAAGGCGCCCGGAGAGCGTTGGCTCTCCGGGCGCCTTCGCGTTTTGCCGACACGTGCACGATCTGCGATCGTGTGGTTACCGTGTTTCGGGTCCGCACGCCTTAGAGTCTGGGTCGAACGTCGAACGGCAGGAGTCAAGGACAGTGAACTACGACGAGTTCAACACCGAGTACACCAAGGTGCTGGACAAGATCAAGAGCGGTAAGTGCAGCTGGTCGGAGCTGTCCGGGCATGTCACCCGGCTCCGTCAGTCGACCGCGGGCATCACGGTGCCGGTCGAGCGGAGCCAGATCGACAGCGATCTCGCCGCGCTCGGCCAGATGGTCGACCTGTCGCGCCGTACCAACGACAAGGAGGACGTCTGGACGGTCACGTCCGAGGCGATCCGCCGCGCCAGCAGCCAGGAAGGCACCGTCGCCGACCGGATCGCCCGGATCGAGGCGAGCATCAACGACATCACCGCGCTGGCCAACCGCAACCCCGACGAGCGCGACGCGCTGATGCAGTCCACCAGCACGCTGCGGATCCTGCACTCGTCGCTGCAGAGCTCGCTGCGCTCCGAGCAGGCCGAGCAGGAAGCCGCCGCGGTTCGCTAGTCCCCAGGGAGTCTCCCGCCAGGTGCTCCCTGAAACTGAACACGCAAGCCGAAGGGCCCCTCTGCGAGGGGCCCTTCGGCTTGCGTGGTGGGGCGGATGAGCCGGCGCCCCGAACGCTTCGCTGCGCTCGCTCAGGTGCTGGCTGGGCCTGCGGTCCCGGGCGCTTCGCTGCGCTCGCTCAGGTGCTGGCTGGGCCTGCGGTCCCGGGCGCTTCGCTGCGCTCGCTCAGATTCCGGCGGCTGCTGCCAGGTCCTGCTTGATCGCGGCGAGCTCTTCGGCTGCTTTCGTACGAGCTGCTGGGACATCGTCCTGTGTGACCGGGATGACGACCTCGAGGTAGCACTTGAGCTTCGGCTCGGTGCCGGACGGGCGGACGACGACGCGCGCGCCCTCGGAGAGCGTGTAGCGCAGGCCGTCCGTCGGGGGCAGGTGCGCGCTGCCCTCGCTCAGGTCGTCGACGCGGTCGACGGTGTGGCCGCCGAGCGACGTCGGCGGGGTCGCGCGCAGGCGATCCATCGCGGCGGCGATCAGGCTCAGGTCCTCGACCCGCGCGGAGAGCTGGTCGGTCGCGTGCAGCCCGTACTTCTTCGCGAGATCGTCCAGCAGGTCGAGCAGCGTGCGCCCGTCGGCCTTCGCGCGGGCCGCGAGCTCGAGCACGCGGACGAGGGTCGAGATGCCGTCCTTGTCCTTCACCGCGGCCGGATCGACGCAGTAGCCGAGCGCTTCCTCGTACCCGAAGACCAGCTCCGGCACCCGGCCGATCCACTTGAAGCCGGTCAGCGTGTCCTCGTAACGCACGCCGTACGACGCCGCGATCTTGCCCAGCAGCGACGACGACACGATCGAGCACGCGGCGACCCCGTTCGGCCCGCCCGACAGGAGGAACTCGCCGAGCAGCGCGCCGAGCTCGTCACCGCGCAGCATCCGCCAGCCACCGTCGGCCGCCGGATCCGGTACGGCGACCGCGCAACGATCCGCGTCGGGGTCGTTCGCGACCGCGATGTCGGCGCCCTCGGCGCGTGCGAGCTCCAGCGCCGCGTCGATCGCGCCGGGTTCCTCCGGGTTCGGGAAGGCGACGGTCGGGAAGTCCGGGTCCGGGTCGGCCTGCGTCGCGACGACGGCCGGCGCGGCGAAGCCGGCCCGGCGTACGGCGTCCTCGACAAGCAGGCGGCCGACGCCGTGCAGCGGGGTGTAGGCGACCTTGAGGTCGCGCGGCGCGTCGCCGGGGACGAGGGTGGCGATCCGGGACAGGTAGGCGTCGAGCAGGTCGTCGCCGGCGGTCTGCCAGTCGTCGCCGCGCGGGACCTCGGCGAGCGCGCCGACCGCATCGATGGCCGCGGCGATCTCGTGGTCCGCGGGCGGAACGATCTGGGAGCCGTCGCCGAGGTACACCTTGTAGCCGTTGTCCTGCGGCGGGTTGTGGGACGCGGTCACCACAACCCCCGCGACCGCCTTCAGGTGCGGGATCCCGAACGCGACGACGGGCGTCGGCGTCGGGCGGTCGAGCAGCACGGCGTCGAGCCCCGCGCCCCGGATCACCGCGGCGGTGTCCTGCGCGAACACGTCGGACTTGTGGCGCGCGTCGTACCCGATCAGCACCGGGCCGTTGGTGAGCCCGTTCGCCTTCAGGTACGCCGCCAGGCCCGCGGCGGCGCGGATCACGACCACCCGGTTCATCCGGTTCGGCCCGGCGCCCACAGCGCCGCGCAGGCCCGCCGTACCGAACTCCAGCTTCCCGGAGAACCGATCGGCCAGCTCGGCGTCTTCCCCGGCGTCCAGCAGCGCCTGGAGCTCGGCGCGGGTGTCCGCGTCGGGGTCCTCGGCCAGCCAGGCCTCAGCAGCAGTACGGATCAGAACGGCATCGTTGACGGTCACCACCGCACGATACCGCCCGGTACGTCAGTGACCTGAGGACTGGCAGGGTCTCGCGCGGATGTCCGCTACGTAGTCGTCCGGGGCGCCTGCTGCCTCCGCGGCCTCCGCCAGGATGCCCAGGTAGCGGGCCGACGGGAGGCCGCCCTCGTAGGCGTTCAGGACGTACATCCAGGCCAGCTGGGTGCCGTCGAGGGTCTGGACCCGGACCTGGATCTTGCGGTAGACGCCCTGGTCGATCCACTCCCACTCGTCCAGCCGCTCGACGTCCTTCGGGCTGACGTCGTACAGGGCGACGAAGACCTGGTTGGTCGGGTCGGCCGGGTCCTCGACGACAGTGGCCATCGAACCCTCCCAGCCGAGCTCCTCCCCACCGAAGGTGAGGCGCCAGCCGACGATCCACCCGGTCCCGCGCAGAGGCGAGTACGGGCACCGATCGGCCATCAGATTCGGGTCCAGATTCGACGCAAACGCGGCGTACAGGGTCACGAGATCACAGGATACGGAACAATGGCCTCTCGTGGCGCGAGTTGTGATCATCGGTGGCGGTCCTGGCGGGTACGAAGCGGCGAGTGCGGCCGCCCAGCTGGGAGCGGAGGTGACGGTTGTCGATTCCGACGGGATCGGCGGGTCGGCCGTGCTCACCGACTGCGTCCCCAGCAAGACTCTGATCGCCACCGCGGAGGTGATGACCGAGGTGGAGGAGGCCGGCGAGCTGGGCCTGCGGGTCGACGACGGCGACGACGACCCGGCCAACTCGGTCAGCGTCGAGTTCAACGTGGTCAACAGCCGGGTCAAGGCGCTCGCCGCGGCGCAGTCGGACGGCATTGCCCGGCGGCTCGCGGACGAGAAGATCCGGCTGATCCACGGGCGGGGGAGCCTGGACGGGCCGGAGACGGTTGTCGTCGGCGACGAGCGCCTGGAGGCGGACGTCGTACTGGTCGCCACGGGGGCGCGGCCGCGGATCCTGCCTGGATCTGAGCCTGACGGGGAGCGGATTCTGACCTGGGAGCAGGTGTACGAGCTCCAGGAGCTGCCGGAGAAGTTGATCGTGGTCGGGTCGGGTGTGACGGGCGCGGAGTTCGCCAGTGCGTACGACGCGCTGGGGAGCGAGGTCGTGCTCGTGTCCTCGCGGGATCGGGTGCTGCCCGGTGAGGACGCTGATGCTGCCGCGGTCTTGGAAGACGTTTTCCGGCGGCGGGGGTTGACGGTGCTTGGTCGGTCGCGCGCGGAGTCGGTGAAGCGGCAGGGCGACGGCGTCGTCGTGACGCTCACGGACGGGCGGACGGTGCATGGGTCGCATGCGCTGCTGGCGGTTGGATCGCTGCCGAACACGGAGAACATGGGACTTGTCGAGTCGGGCGTGTCGCTCGACGACGGGGGGTTCATTTCGGTCGATCGGGTGTCGCGGACTTCTAGCCGTGGGGTCTATGCCGCCGGTGACTGCACGGGGGTGCTGATGCTCGCGTCGGTGGCGGCGATGCAGGGGCGGATCGCTATGTCGCACGCTTTGGGTGACGCTGTTGCGCCGCTGGATCAGTCGACGGTTTCGTCGAACGTTTTCACGGCGCCGGAGATCGCTACGGTGGGGCTGACGCAGGCGACGCTGGATGCTGGTGGGAGTACGGCGATGGTCGCGAAGGTGCCGCTGGCGGACAATGCGCGGGCGAAGATGCAGGGTGTGCGGGATGGGTTCGTGAAGCTGTTCTGCTTGCCTAACACGGGGATTGTCGTGGGTGGGGTTGTGGTGGCGCCGCGGGCTTCGGAGCTGATTCATCCGATCTCGCTGGCTGTCGCTGGGCGGCTGACGGTTGATCAGGTGGCACAGGCGTTCACGGTGTATCCGTCGGTTACCGGGTCTATTGCTGAGGCTGCGCGGCGGTTGCATTTGAGGAACTGACCGGCTGGGGTTGGCGTACGTAGGTCGGGTGCGGGTGGTTCGGGCCTCGCGGCGCCGGCTACGGGTTTGCGGTTGGGTGCGGGTAGGTGCCGCCTGTGCACTTCTCGCCTGCCTCCGTTGCTTGCCAAGTACAGGCGCGCTGTTCGGGCGAGAAGTCAGCAGGCGTCACCTTGGGGTGGGCCATTGCCCTGCACACCTTTGGCTTCGGTGGTTGTCCGCTGTGGCTGAGGTTGTTGGTTGGGCGGTGGTCGCGGGTGTGTCTCTCAGTACTTGCACCGTTCCTGCGCGCCCGTGCCCGGGCCGGAGGGGGCCGGGCCGGGCACGGGAGGTTGCGGGTGGGTCAGCTCGGGGAGTTTGCCGAGTTGGTGTCGCCGGGGGTGTTCGCCGAGTTGGCGGTGTTGGTGGAGTTGGTGTCGTTCGGGGTGTTGACCGAGTTCGTGTCGCCGGGGGTGTTGGCCGAGGTGGCGCCGGCTGGGGTGTTGGCGGAGGCGGTGTCGCCGGGGGTGTTGGCGGAGGCCGGTTCGCCGGGGGTGTTGGTGCTGGCGGTTTCGCCGGGGGTGTCGGCGGAGGCCGGTTCGCCGGGGGTGTTGGTGCTGGCGGTTTCGCCGGGGGTGTCGGCGGACTGGGCTGCGGGGGCGGCGGCGGTCGGTTGGGTGGGGGTGTCCTGGGTGAGGGTGGGGGTCGGGGTGGCCTTTGCGGGGTCGTTCAGGTCTGCGGGGGCGGCGTACGCGGCGGTGCCGATGCCGATGGCGGAGATGGCGGCGGCGGTGCCTACTACGGCCCATTTACGCGTGGCTGACATGGTGGTTCCTTTCATCGTGGGTTACTCGGGTGGCCCGGTGGGCGGCGTCGTACCAGCTTTCGGCCAGGGCGACGCGCTGCCGGGTGGTTTGTTGCCAGCCGGGGTCCTGCACTCGGTGCGGGCCGGTGGCGAGGGAGAGGACGACCGCGGCGGTTCGCAGGCGGAGTTGGCCGGGGTCGGTCTGGGTGTCGAAGGTGGTGAGGGAACGGGCGGTCAGGGCATTGATCGCCGCGGCGTGCTGGGGGAGGACCTGGGCCAGTACGGCGAGATGCCCGAGCATGCAGGCCAGGTCGTCCAAGCGGTCGCCGGGGCCGGCTGTGTCCATGTCGAGCAGGCCGACGATGGCGCCGGTGTGGTCGACGTGGAGCTGGGCCTCGTACAGGTCGCCGTGGACGGGGACGGTGGGGCCGACGGTGCTCTCGGCAACGATCGACGTGGCGAGGTCGGAGGTCCACGTGGCCAGGTCGGGGAGGACGTTGCCGATCGAGCGGGCGTAGTACGGCGTACGGTCGAGCCAGGAGGTTCGGCGGGGGTTGTCGAGAAGCTCGGTCGGGAGGCGGTCGAGCAGGGCGGTGATGGCGGCCGGGTTGGTTGCCACGGGCCCGGATCGCAGGGCTGAGCGGAGGGTGCGGCCGGGGAGGGACTCGAGGACGACGAGGCCGTCGTCGGTCCAGCCGAGGCTGCGCGGGGAGGGGACGCCGGCGTTGGTGAGCAGGCGGTGGCGGCTGTGGAGCGCTTCGCCTTGCGCGGGCGGGACGACCTTGAGGAACAGGCGACCGGTCGGCGTCCACGCTTCCACGACGGCGCGCCGGAGCGGTCGGTAGGCGCGGAGCTTCAGCGAGACCGGGTGGTCGCCGAGGCCGCAGCGGTTGAAGAGCGCGGAGACACCAGCAGGGTCGAGAGCGCCACGAAGACCAGGAAGAGAAGGATCGTGCGCCGCCCGCCAGACACCCACGGTGTGGCTGTCGTCAGCCCCGACCACCGTCGCGCCCGCGGGGATCTCCCCGCCGGCCGTGGCGCCGAGGATCTCCTCGGTCTCGCCGTGCGCCCAGCGGATCGTCGTACGGTACGCGACGGTGGCGGAGTTGTTGCCGTGGGCCACTTCAGTGGAGCGCCACGACAGCAGCTCCCCGCCGCCCGCCTCGACGGCGGCGCCGAGGATCTCGCCCGCGGTCACCCCGGTCAGGAGCTCCAACGCCTCGTGGTCTGCCATACCCAGAACACTGCCGGGCCACCATGAGTCCCCAATGAACCGATTCTGAGAAGGCTCTCATCAACGCTGCAGCAAGGTTGGCGTATCGTCTCCGCCGTGCGGGGGAACTGGCGGTGGGCGGCGGCTCTGGTCGTGGGGGTTGCCGCGTGCATCGTTCTCCCGCTGCTCTGGCGGCACGCGATGGTCGACCTCAAGGTCTACCGGCTCGGCGGCGAGACCCTGCTCCAGCACCCGAAGGCCCTGTACGACGTACGCCTCGGCGGCACCCCGCTGCCTTTCACCTACCCGCCGTTCGCGGCCGTGGTGATGGTTCCGTTCGCGCTGATGCCGTGGCCGGTGGCAACGGTGGTCTGGACGATCGTCACGATTGTTGCCCTGGTCGCCGTCTGGCGGCTCTGCATCACGTTGCCCCCGGCAGCGATGTTCGGGGTCGTTGCCGCCTCGCTGCTTCTCGAACCGGTCCGGGAGACTCTCGGCTTCGGCCAGGTCAACCTGTTGCTCTGCGCCCTGATCCTGTACGACGCCCTCAACACCAAGCACCAGCTCAGAGGGATCTGGATCGGCGTCGCCGCCGGCATCAAGCTCACGCCGCTGGTCTTCCTCGGGCTGCTGGCCGTCACCCGCCAGTGGAAGGCCCTCGCCTACGCGACCGCCGGATTCGCCGCGACCGTCCTGCTCGGCTTCGCCGTCACACCGAAAGCCGCGACGGAGTACTGGACCTCACTCGTCTCCGACGCCACGCGGGTCGGCGGCCTGGCCTTCGCCAGCAACCAGTCCTGGAACGGTTTCCTGGTTCGCGTCCAGGGCGATCTCGACGGCGGCGGCCCGATCTGGCTCGCCCTCGTCGCGCTGACCGCGCTGGCCGGCCTGTACTTCTGCCGCGTCCTCTGGCTTCGCGGTGACCGTCTCGCAGCGACGGCAGTCACCGGCTTGATCAGCCTGCTCTGCTCGCCGGTCTCCTGGAGCCACCACTGGGTCTGGTGCATCCCGCTCGGCGTGGCCCTCGTGCAACCTCTCGGAACCGGAGCAAAGGTTGCCGTGGGCATCCTCTGGACCGCGGTCTTCGCGATCGCCCCGATCTGGTGGCCGCCGAACCACGAGAACCGCGAGCTGGATTGGACGATCGGGCAACAAGTGGCCGGAAACGCCTATCTGATAGCGGCGACTCTGGCTGCCGCGCTGCTCGTCGTACGGACGGTGAAAAGTTCCCGACACGCCGTGACATCAAGCTGCCAGCCGGTCTAGCCCGGTCTGACCCTCCCGGCCTGGCACGCTCGGCGGGTGAGTACGGGGATCCTGGGGGACCCGGTCAAGCGCCGCTGGTGGCTGACCGTGGCTGTTTGTGTTGCCGTCGGCATCCTTCTGCCGTTCGTCTGGGACCACACCGGCGCGGACCTGAAGGTCTACCGGCTGGGTGGTTCGATGGTGCTCGACGACCCGTCGTCGCTGTACGCCGCCCGGATGCGCGACATCACGATGCCGTTCACCTACCCGCTGTTCGGCGCGCTGGTGATGGTGCCGGTGGCGGTGATGCCGTGGCCGGTCGCGTACGGCGTCTCGATCGCGGCCTCGCTGGTCGCGCTGGCGGTGATCTGGCGGCTCTGCCTGCGCCGCCTGCCGGCCGCGCAGGGCTGGGGCCCGGCCGCGCTGCTCGCGGTCACCGCCGCCTCGCTGCTGATCGAGCCGGTCCGCGAGACGCTGTCGTACGGCCAGATCAACCTGATCCTCTGCGCCCTGATCCTGTACGACGTACTGGAGGTCCGCCGTCGTCGCCGCGGCATCTGGCTCGGCATCGCCGCCGGCATCAAGCTCACCCCGCTCGTGTTCCTCGGCCTGCTCGTCGTGACCCGGCAGTGGCGCGCCCTCGCCCACGCGTCGGCCGCCTTCGCGGCGACCGTCCTGACCGGGTTCCTGCTCGCCCCCACCGCGGCCTGGGAGTACTCGACCAAGCTGCTCGCCGACACCGGCCGGATCGGCGCCCTGGCCTATGCGGGCAACCAGTCCTGGAACGGCTTCCTGATCCGCATCACCGGCGACCCCGAGGGCGGTGGCCTGGCCTGGAAGGCGCTGGTCCTGCTGACGGTCGTCGCCGGCCTCTGGCTGACCCGCGCCCTGTGGCTGCGCGGTGAGCGCCTCGGCGCGGCCGCGGTGACCGGCATGATCAGCCTGCTCTGCTCGCCGGTGTCGTGGAGTCACCACTGGGTCTGGATGATCCCGCTCGGCGTCGCGCTGCTCACCGGAACGCGGGTCGGGCGTCGGTTCCCCGTCCCGACCGCGGCGACCTGGTTCGGGCTGATGATGCTCGCGCCGATCTGGTGGGTCCCGCGCCGCGGCGACCGCGAGCTGCACTGGAACATGCTCGAGCAGGTCTTCGGCAACGCCTACCTCTGGCTCGCCCTCACCGCCGGCATCCTGCTCGCGGCCGGCCGCCGTACGGAAAAGATGCCGTCAGCAACGATCAGGCGGCAGCACATTCCCAGCTAGCACGAGAACGGCCCCCGGGGAGCGATCCCGGGGGCCGTCCGTTCGAGTCGAACCAGAGCTCAGAAGTCGAAACCGCCGAAGTCGCCGAAGTCGCCGCCGCCCATGTCCCCGCCGCCCATGTCGCCGCCGGCGTCGTCGCCGAAGTTGAAGTCGTCGCCGCCCCCGCCGTCACCGGCGTCGGCCTGGCCGGCGTCGTAGCCCGCGGCGTAGTCGCCGTAGCCACCGCCGGCGAACATGCCGCCCAGCATGGTGCCGATGAACATACCGGTCATCACACCGCCGAGCGCACCGAACATGCCCTGCGCGTACGGCGCGTACGCCGGGCCGGCCTGCCAGTACGGGACCTGCTGCGGGCCGACCATCACCTTGCGGATGTCCGGGTCGGCGCCGGCGCGCACGCGCTCGGCGTCCGCGGCGCAGGCCGGGACCTCACGCGGGGCGCCACCGGCCGGGGCCCAGGTCACGTCCTCGACCGACGGGCCGTGCTGCGGGTTGAAGAAGCAGGACGGGCGGCGCTGCGGCAGCGGCTGGTCGTTCACCCGGGCGCGGACGCAGGCCATCGCGTACCGGCCGTCCTCGAGGATCTCGATCACGTGCTTGATCTGGTCGGCCGCGGTCACCTGGCTGAGGGACTGCTTGGCCGACTCGTAGGAGTCGAGGGCGCGCTGGTAGTCCTGGCGGGCGCCGTCGCCGAGGTCCTTGCCGACCATGTCCAGGTCGAGGTCCTGCAACTCCTCGCCGAACCGGGTGATGTCCTCGTCGGCGGTCCGCTTGACCGACTCCAGCTCGGCCGAGGTCACTTCGTCACGCTGCTTGGTCTGCAGCTGGGTCCGGCGGTAGGAGCGGTAGGCCAGCACTGCGATCACGACCACCGCGATCAGCAGAATGAGTTCCATGACGTGCCTTCCTCGACGTGCCTGGAAAGAGGTACTTTCCGTCGAGCCTACCGAGTCGTACCAATTCGCCGAAAAAAGAATTGGTCACCGATCCAGATAGCGCTCCCGCATCGCGGGGCTCGCCGCCGGGCCGGCTGTGAACACGTACCGCGGCCCGGAAACCGGCTCCCCGGTGGCCCGGTCGACCAGTACCGGCTCGACCTCCTCGCCGGTCTCGGAGTCGACCAGGATCATCGTCCGCTCGGCCGGTGCGAGCCGCTCGTTGCCCCACGCGGCCAGGGTCAGGATGACCGGCCGCAGCGACTGCCCGAGCTCGGTCAGCACGTACTCGTGCCGCACCGGACGCTCCTGGTACGGCCGGCGCTCCAGCAGCCCGTCGTCGACCAGCGACTTGAGTCGCGTGGTCAGCATGCTCGACGAGATCTTCAGGTTGCGCTGGAACTCGTCGAAGCGGGTGAACCCGTCGAAGGCGTCGTGCAGGATCAGCAGCGTCCACCACTCGCCGACGTGCCGCGCGGTGGCCGACAGCGGGCAGGACAGATCCTCGAGCCGGAGCTGGTCGCGCATCCACATCCCTCACTTCGATTTCCGAAGCCAGTCTAGAACGTGTCCTCGGCGCGCCACGCAGGGTGACCGCAATCCCGGGGTTCCGGTGACTCCTTGCGCATAATCGGTCACAGCTGCTCATCAGCGCACAGATCTGCCGGAGGCTCTCCGATGCGTATCACCACCCCCGTGCGACTGGCCCTCACCGCGGTGACCGGGCTCGCACTCTTCGTGCCGCACGTCCCCTGGAGCGACCCGGCACCGGCCGAGGCCGCGCCGCGTTCGGCGTACGAGGTCGAGCCGTCGTACCGGGAGCTGCCGCTGTCGCAGGTCCAGGGCACCAAGATGGCCAGTACGTCGGCGCAGACGCAGCCGTTCGGCATGGTCGGCGTGACCTGGCCGGCCCGGAAGAGCTCGGCCGACATCGTGGCCAAGGTCCGGGTCCAGCGCAACGGGGTCTGGGCGGTCTGGGAGCGGCTCGAGGTCGAGGACGAGCACGGCCCGGACGGTGCCGAGGGCAAGCAACGCTCCGGGACCGAACCGACCTGGGTCGGTACGGCGGACGGCGTCGAGGCCGCGGTGACCACCACCGACGGGACGCCGGTGCCGGACTCCAAGGTGGTGCTGATCCAGCCCGGGATCCGGGCCGCGGACAACGATCCGCCGACCACGCCGGAGCAGCCGATCGAGCCCGAGGGCAGCCGCGCGCCGTACGCGATGCCGCGGATCGTCGGGCGGCCCGGCTGGGGTGCCGACGAGAAGCTGCGCTCGCACAACGGTGCCGCGTGCGCGAAGCCGAAGTACACCAGCACCGTGCAGGCCGCGTTCGTGCACCACACCGCGGACACCAACAACTACACCAGCGCGCAGGTCCCGGCGATGATCCGCGGCATGTACACGTACCACGTGAAGAGCCGCGGCTGGTGCGACCTGGGCTACAACTTCCTGGTCGACAAGTTCGGCCGGGCCTGGGAGGGCCGGTACGGCGGGATGCAGCTGCCGGTGCTCGGCGCGCACACCGGCTCGTTCAACGCGAACTCCTTCGGGGTCTCGCTGATCGGCAACTTCGAGAAGGTCGCGCCGACCGCGCAGATGATGGAGATGACCGCCCGGGTGGTGGCCTGGAAGCTGGACGCGAACTACCGTTCCCCGCTGAGCACGGTGATCCTCGACGGCAGCAAGCTCGGCACCGTCTCCGGGCACCGCGACACCAAGGCGACCGCGTGCCCGGGCAAGAACCTGTACTCCAAACTCGGTTGGCTGCGGCAACGGGTGAACGCGCTGATGGGCAAGAGCATCTCGACCGAGATCTACCGGCGCGCGCAGGAGCACGGTGGCTATCGGGCGATCGGGCAACCTTTCTGGGGTGAGCACCCGACGAAGACCGGGCGGGCGACGTACTTCGGTGCCCTCGACATCTACTGGTCGGCGCGCACCGGCGCGTGGTCGGTGCGCGGCGGCTTCAAGGCGCAGTACCGGCGGATCGGGCCGGACGGGTTCCTCGGGATGCCGACCGCCGAGCAGCGCAACGGCCGGGTGAGCGGCAGCCGGCTGCAGACGTTCCGCAACGGCGCGCTGTACTGGTCGCCGAAGACCGGGATGTACCCGGTCGCCGGGCTGATCTCCCGCAAGTACGGCTCGCTCGGCGCGGAGGGTTCGCGGCTCGGGCTGCCGACCTCCGGGACGTACGCCGTGAACGGTGGCCAGCAGCAACGGTTCCAGCACGGCAAGCTGACCGCGAGCACCCGCACCCAGAAGGTCTACGTCTCGTGAGGCGGGTCGTTGCCGCCGGCCTCGTGCTGGCCGTGCTGCCGAGCGGGCTGGCGGTTGCCCAGGACATCGACCCGTTCGACGCCGAGGCGACCCAGACGATCACCGGCCGCGGCTTCGGCCACGGCCGCGGCATGTCGCAGTACGGCGCGCAGGGCGCGGCCCTGGCCGGGAAGAACGTCAAGCAGATCCTCGACTTCTACTACCCCGGTACGGCGGTCGGCAAGGCCACCGGGACGGTCCGGATCCGGATCACCGCCGACACCACCGACGGCGTCCGGGTGCACTCGGTGAGCGGGCTGAAGCTGCGCGACCTGAAGACGAACACCGTCTACACGTTGCCGGTGGCAACGACTCGGAACCAGTGGTCGATCGATCCGCACGGCGAGCACGGGACGCAGGTCCGGTCGTTCGACGCGAAGAAGCGGACCTGGTCGCTGTGGCGGACGCTGTCCGGTACGGCGCAGTTCGAGGGCCCGGCAGTGATCGGGCTGGTGCTGCCGAGTGGGGCGCAGGCCAAGTACCGCGGCGCGCTGCGGGCTGCCGATGTCGGCGGCGCGCACCTCGACACGGTCAACGTGCTGCCGATGGAGACCTACCTGCGGGGTGTGGTGCCGCGCGAGGCGATCACCAGCTGGCGGCCGGCCGCGCTGCAGGCGCAGTCCGTTGCCGCGCGCACCTATGCGGCGTACCACCGCAAGCGCGCGGGGAGCCGGGTGTACGACCTGTGCGACACGATCTCCTGCCAGGTGTACGGCGGGTACTCCTCGGAGAAGACGTCCACGAACGCGGCGATCGCGGCGACGGCCGGGCAGATCCGGCTGTACCGGAACACGCCGATCATCGCGGAGTTCTCGTCCTCGAACGGCGGCGCGACGACGGCCGGCACGGTCGCGTACCAGCTGGCCAAGGCGGACAGCTGGGACGCGTACCCGGGCAACAAGAACCCGAACGTCACCTGGACGACGACGCGGACCGCCGCGCAGCTGCAGGCGGCGTTCGGCGTCGGGAAGCTGAAGGGCGTCTCGATCAGCCGGCGGACCGGGCTCGGGCCGGACGGCGGCCGGGTGACCCGGGTGGTCGCGACCGGCGCGGCCGGGACGCGGGCGTTCACCGGGGATCAGGTGCGGGCGAACCTGCATCTGAAGTCGGCTTGGTTCGTCTTCGCTGGTTGACATACCAAGTGGTGAGCCCTTGACGCTGCGCGCTGCCGCCGGTTAGAACGTGACATCGATGTCAGCCGCCCGTGAAGGAGTGCTCGATGCGCGGAAGAATTGGTATATCAACTAGGGTCCTCGCCGGGTTGCTGGCGGTGGCGGTGGTCGGCGCGCTGC
The DNA here is from genome assembly GCF_055583505.1 of Kribbella sp. NPDC104740. Classification (NCBI taxonomy): domain Bacteria; kingdom Bacillati; phylum Actinomycetota; class Actinomycetes; order Propionibacteriales; family Kribbellaceae; genus Kribbella; species Kribbella sp. NPDC104740. Next base: position 1,122,458 of record NZ_JBVJNV010000001.1, read on the forward strand.
ACGCGCCCGGGGCCGAGGCCGCGCCGGCCGGGGAGCAGAGCGGTGCACAGAGCGGTGCGCAGGGCGGTGCACAGAGCGGTGCGCAGGGCGGCGGCAGCGCGGCGGCGCGCGCCAACTCGTCGTACCAGGCGTTGAACAAGTACTTCTCGGCCGGACCTGGGCTGCTCCTGGAGGAGTACCCGAACGAGCAGCAGAACCCGTACTCCTACGTCTGGCCGTACTCGCAGGGCGCGGTCGCGGCGGAGAACCTCGCGGGGATCCCCGGCTCGGGGCGCAAGGCCGCGGCCGAGGCGGAGCGCCGGCTCGACGGGTACAAGCCGTACTGGAACGCGGAGACGACGCCGAAGGGCTACGACTCGTACCTGCGGCCGCCGCTCGGCCAGGGCGGCGACAAGTTCTACGACGACAACGAGTGGATCGGGCTGAACCTGATCCAGCACTACCAGCGCACCCACGACAAGGCGTCGCTGGCGCGGGCGAAGGAGATCTTCGCGCTCGTCGTGCACGGCTGGGACACCGACCCGGCGCACCCGTGCGCGGGCGGCGTCTACTGGACCCAGGCGCCGTGGAGCCAGGACCGCAACACGATCTCCAACGGGCCCGGCGCGGAGCTCGGCGCGCACCTGTACCTGCTGACGCGGGACCGGTCGTACCTGACCTGGGCGCAGAAGATGTACGAATGGGCGCGCAGCTGCATGCTCGCGCCGAACGGCCTGTACTGGGACCACATCGACCTGGCCGGCACGGTCGAGAAGACCCAGTGGAGCTACAACCAGGGCGTGATGCTCGGCGCCGGAACCCTGCTCTACAAGGCCACCGGCCAGAAGCGCTACCTGACCGAGGCCAAGGCGCTAGCGAACGCGTCGCTGGCCTTCTACGGCAGCGAGGACCGCCTCTGGAAGCAGCCCACCCGCTTCAACGCGATCTGGTTCAAGAACCTGCTGATCCTCGACTCGGTCACCCACGACCCGCGCTACACCGCGGTCATGAAGGCCTACTCGGCCCGAGCCTGGTCCGAGGTCCGCGACCCCGCCACCGGCCTCTTCCACTTCGCCGACGGCCCGGTCCAGCTCCTGGAGCAGGCCGGCATGGTCCAGATCGACGCACTCCTGGCCTGGCCCCGCGGCCGCTACGACAAGCTGGCCTGACGTCCGAAGCCGAACCCGACCAGGCTCTCCTGGTCGGGCGAGGCCCAGGCCAGTACACCGGCCACCCACCCGAGGAAGTCGAGCGACGACGACCGCAGGGTGACGATCCACCCGTCCTCCGTGGCTCGGTCGAACGCCACCGTTCCCCCGAGCCACGGCTCGACGTCGGCCACCGCACCGGACCAGCTGAGCCGCGCAGGCACGGCCCCCGCCGGATCGCTGAACTCGAACCAGTCCCGCCCGTCCACGAACCGCATCGGGTCCGCGACCTTCCACCCGACCCGTACGTCGAGCCGCTCCAGCTCCAGCACCCCGACCCGGTCAACGGCTTGCTGCAGCACCAGCCCCGCCGACTGCAGCGGCAGCTCGACATCAGCCTGGAACCCGCACTGGAGAACGAGGTTCTCCCGCTGCGGCGTGGTCCACCCGTCGACCACCCCCGCCGGGTGCCACTGCAACCCCTGCGTCCGCCCGTCGAACGCCGACAACCCGAGCGCCGCCGCCTGGTTCGCGACCAGGATGAACAGATCCCGATCCGCCCCCGCGGCGTACGCCGCCCTGGCCCACGCGTGCAGCCGCAGCTCGCCGTACGCCGCGAACGAGAACCCCGTGGGCTCGTTGCCGAGCGCCGCGGGGGTCGGGTCGGGCATCGGTGGGCTAGTTCTTCGAGTCGGTGCTGGCTGCGGTGATGCGGACCTCGGTGGCGGGGGCGCCGTCGCCCGGTGTACCGCCTTCGACGGGCTTCACGCCGGCGTTGGCGACCTTGTCGACCGCGGTCAGGCCGGCGGTGTCGAGGGTGCCGAAGGCGGTGTAGGCCGGGTCGAGGCCGGAGCCGTCGCCGTACACGATGAAGAACTGGCTGCCGTTGGTGTTCGGGCCGGAGTTGGCCATCGCGAGGGTGCCGCGGCCGTACTTCAGCTCGGGGAAGACCTCGTCCTTGAAGCTGTAGCCGGGGCCGCCGCGGCCGTCGCCGCCCGGGTCGCCGCACTGCAGGACCTGCAGGCCCTGGCCGACGGTGAGGCGGTGGCAGATCGTGTTGTCGAAGTACTTCTGGTTGACCAGGCTGACGAAGCTGTTCACCGTGCAGGGCGCGAGCGCGCTGTCCAGGGTCAGGCCCAGGTTGCCGACGCTGGTCTTCAGCGTCACCGCGGTGGTGCCGCTGGCCTTGACCTTGCCGTTCGCGGGCGCGTTCACCTTCTTCGCCGCCGGGCCGCCCTTGGTGTAGCTGCAGTCGACCTCGGCGGGCAGCGGCGTCGGCCGCTTCAGCGGCGCCGCCAGCGCGGTCGGGATCGACGCCGGCTTGTTGCCCGGGCCGGCCTCCGACGGCAGCGACGACGGGTCGGCCGACGGGGTGTCACCGGCCGCCGGGGTCTCCTTGGTACCGGTGTTCGCGGCGATCAGCACGACGCCGACGATCACCACGACCACGGACACGATCGCCGCGATGGTGATCCCCACCATCCGCCGCTGCTTGCTCCGCTCGGCCGCCCGCTCCGCCTGCCGCTGCGCTTTCCGCGCCGCGAGCTGCTGCTGGTGGGTCTTCTTGGACATCGCACTCCTCACCTGGGAACGGGCCAACGCTGGGGGAAAGCTACAACCAAACCCTGAGAATCACCTGTCAACCCCGCGGGTCGGCAACACTACCGAGCAGCGCCTCCAGCTCCGCCGCCTCCCGCAGACCGCTGGAACGCGCCAGTCCCAGCGCCCGCTCCCACTCGGCCCGGGCCTCCGCATCACGACCGAGCCCGGCCAGCGCCTCCCCGAGGTACTGCCGGGTCCGGGCCTCCATCAACAGGTTCTCGTTCCGTACGGCGACCTCCAGCGCAGCGCTCAGATGCGCTGCCGCCTGCGCCGCCTCGCCCAGCGCCAGCTCGTTGCGCCCGAGCTCCTGCAGCGTCTCCATCCGCTCCAGCTCGTCGTACTCCTCCTCGTCGACCGCCAGGCACTCCCGCAGGTAGGCGACAGCCTCAGCGGACCGCTCCGACTGCCGGTAGGCGACGCCGATCCGGTACAGGATCCAGTGCCGCGCCGCCCGCACGTCCTCCGTACGCCGAACCAGCTCCGCGGCGGTCCGGAACTGCTCGTCCTGCTCGGCGTAGCGCTGCACCTCGCCGTACAGCGTGCCCAGCACCAGGTGCGCCTCGGCGATCGGGATCTCCGCGCCGAACTCCCCAGCCAGCGCGAGCCCCCGCTCAGCCTCCGGGAACGCCTCCTCGTGGCGCCCGAGCCGGCCGAGGTAGGCGGCCAGGTAGATCCGGCAGTGCAGCTCGTGGTTCAGGTGCCGAGCTGTCGGCTCGGCGTCGAGCGCCTCCCGCATCCGCACTGCCGCCGCCTCGAAGTCGCCGAGCTCGGCCAGTGTGGTCGCCCAGTCGTAGAAGGTCAGCGACTGCCCGACCTGGTCGCCGGCGCGGCGGATCGCCGTCCCGGCGGCGTCGTACAGGGCCAGACAGTCGAGGTAGCGCCGGCGGTCGCTCAGGTACATCTCCAGCCCCATCGCGATCGAGGCGACCGGTCGTGCCACCTGCGGTGCGTCGTCCACCGCCCGCCGGACCGCGGCGAGCAGCTCGGGGAACTCGGTCTGCAACCAGTCGTCGAGCTGCGGTACGTCGAGCCCCGCGGCCAGCTCGGTCAGCGCGGGATCGGCGAGCTCGCGGGCCAGCTTGCCGAGGCCGAACACCTGCAGCCGTCGCCGCAGACTCACCGCTTGGTACCACTCGAGAATCCTGAGCTGAGCGGCGTCGTGCTCGGCGGTGGTCAGCTCGGCGACCGCCAGCTCTCTCGCGTAGGCCCGTACGAGGTCGTGCAAGCTGTAGCGCTGAGGCCCGACCGTCTCCAGCAGGTGCAGGTCGACGAGCTTCTCCAGCACCTCCTCGACCTCCTCCGGTGCGTGCTCCACCAGGCGAGCCGCAACGAGCAGGTCGAGCACGTCACCGCGATAGGCGCCCAGCAACGTGAACACCGCCCTGGCCGACGGCTCCACCTCGACCAGCCGGGCCAGCGACAGTGCCATCGTCGCCCGGACGTCCAAGTCGTCGCTGGAGAGCTGGTCGAGGCGAGCCCGCTCGTCGGACAGGCGAGCGGCCAGCTGCGCCACGCTGAGCCCAGCGTCGGTCGCCAGGTGAGTGCCGGTGATCCGGAGCGCCAACGGCAGGTAGCCACACAGCCGGGCCAGCTCGCGCAGCGCCTCCGGCTCAGCGGACACCCGGTCGGCTCCAGCGGTCTCTGTCAGCAGCGCGACCGCCTCCGCCTCAGCCAGTACGTCGAGCTTCAGCAGCCGGCTGCCGGGCAGGCTGGTCAGCAGACGCCTGCTGGTCACCATGACCGCGCAGGTCTCCGAGCCGGGCAGCAGCGGCTTCACCTGCGCGACGTCCGCCGCGTTGTCCAGCAGCAGCAACGTACGCCGCCCAGCCAGCACGCTGCGGAATCGAGCAGCCAGCTGGTCGGCCGACTCGGGCTGGTCGCTCGGCTCGGCCCCGGCCTGCTCCATCAAGCTGGCCAGCGCGTCCTCGACCGGCAGCGGTTCGTCCGGGCCAAAGCCGCGCAGGTTCACCACCAGTACGCCGTCCGGGTAGTGCGCGGCCAGCTCGTGCGCGACGTGGACAGCCAGCGCGGTCTTGCCGACGCCACCCATCCCGGCGATCGCGGAGATCACCACGACGCCCGGGCCGGTGCTCCCCGCGACCAGGAGATCGCGCAGCTGATCGACCTGCTCCCGGCGTCCGGTGAAGTCCGGGACGCGCTCGGGCAGGCTGCGGCGGCCCGCTGCGGACGGGCGCCGCGCGTACTCGGCCAGCTCGGCCTCGTCCTCCGGGGCCAGGTTGAGCCCCTTCGCCAGCAGCTCTACCGTCTGGGCGCGTGGGTACCGCCGGCGGCCGTTCTCCAGCGTGCGGACGGCCTCGACGCTCACCCCGGCGGCGTGAGCGAGCTGCTCCTGCGTCAGGTCCGCCGCGTGCCGGTGCACCCGGAGGACGGCGCCGAAGTCAGTCACGGCCGTCGTACGCCTCGGGGCCGCCGTTGGCGTTCACGTAGAGGGAGTACAGCGAGGTCGTCGCGGTCAGGAACAGCCGGTTGCGCTTGGCGCCGCCGAAGCACAGGTTCGAGACGATCTCGGGGACGAGCAGCTTGCCGAGCAGCGTGGCGTCGGCGTCGTACACGTGGACGCCGTCGGCGGCCGCTCCCCAGACCCGGCCGGCGGTGTCGAGGCGGATGCCGTCGAAGGCGCCGTTGCCGCACTCGGCGAACACGTCGCCGCCGCTCAGCGCCGTACCGTCGCTGGTCACGTCGAAGACCCGGATGGTGGCCTCCTCGGTGTCGGAGATGTACAGCTTCGAGCCGTCGGCGGAGAAGACCAGCCCGTTCGGGCGGTTGAAGTCGTCGGCGACCTTGGTGATCGCGCCGTCCGGGGCGATCCGGTAGACATGGCAGCCCTCGGTCTCGATCTCCGCGCGGTGTCCTTCGTAGTCACTGTCGATCCCGTACGCCGGGTCGGTGAACCAGACCGAACCGTCCGGCCGCACCACCACGTCGTTCGGGCTGTTCAGCCGGTGCCCTTCGTAGCCGTCGGCAAGGACCTTGACCGACCCGTCGTGCTCCGTCCGGGTGACCCGGCGGTTGCCGTGCTCGCAGCTGACCAGCCGGCCCTCCTGGTCGCGGGTGTGCCCGTTGGTGTTCCCGGCCGGCTCCCGGTACGCCGAGACCTGGTACGACGTCTCGTCCCAGCGCAGGATCCGGTCGTTCGGGATGTCGCTGAACAGCACGAACCGGCCCTGCGGCGAGTAGACCGGCCCCTCCAGCCAGCGCCCGCCCGTCCACAGCCGCTCGAGGTGTTTGTCACCGAGCGGCCCGTTCCACCGATCGTCGAGCTTCTCCCAGACAGCGGGAACGGTTCCGGCCAGCGGCTCGAGCAGGGACATCCGCACTCCTCACGATTCGGGTGACAGCGTCGTCACCCGAGATCGTACGGCGGCCGGCCGCGGTTTGAACCTTCTCCCGGCGGGCGTGCTCTTGTCAGGGTGTGACGAGAGGAGACGGTGGATGCGACGAGACGAGGAGTTCGCGCAGTACGCGGCCGCACGGCAGCAGCGCCTGTTCCAGCAGGCCTACCTGTTCGTCGGCAACCGGGACGGCGCCCAGGACCTGGTCCAGGCCACCCTGCTGAAGCTGTACCGCGCCTGGCCGTCGGTCCGGCGCGCGGACAACGTCGACGCCTACGCGCGCAAGACGATGGTCCGCACCTACATCGACGGTGAGCGGCGCCGGCGGCGCGAGCTGGACTGGTTCCACAAGCCCGACGCCGCCCGGGCGGAGAGCTCGGTCGAGCTGCGGATGACGCTGATGGCCGCTCTCGCCGAGCTGCCGCGCCGGGGCCGGGCCGTGGTCGTCCTGCGGTACTGGGAGGACCTCAGCATCGAGCAGACGGCCGACGTCCTCGGATGCAGTCCGGGCACGGTGAAGTCGCACGCGTCCCGCGCGCTGGGGCTGTTGCGCGCCCGGCTCGGCGACGAGTTCCCGGCCCTGTCCGCCAACTAGTTCTCAGGAGGAGAGATGACGCTCGACATGAAGCAGGAGCTGGCCCGGTCGCTCGACGGTCTGGAGCCGATGCCCGACCTGGTCCCGGCGGTGCTTGCCGAAGGCCCCCGGACGGTCCGGCGGCGCCGGGCGCTGGTCGGTGCCGCAGCGGTGCTGTCCACGGCCGCGGTGGTCGCGGCGACGGTGACCGTGGTTCCTCTGGTCCAGTCCGAACCGCCGGTCGCGCCGATGACCACGGTGCGGCCGATCCCTGAGGTCCTCGGGTACGACGAGTTCCTCGGGTACGCCGCGGAGACGCTGTCGGTGCTGCTGCCGGACGGGTTCGGTGCCGTCGAGGCCGGATCCACGGACACCGGCAAGGGCAACATGACGGTCCGGGCCGGTGGATCGACGTACCCGGTCACCTTCGAGTTTTCCGGCCCGATGGCGGACTTCCCCGGCCCCGGGACGCGGTGCGTCCCGCAGGTCCCGCTCGACAAGGGGACCGTCCGGGTCGAGCCCGACAACGACGGGTGCCGGGTGGAGCGGCTCGGCTCCGGTGGGCTGGCGATGGCGCGCCGGCCGAGCGAGCGGCAGACGCAGACGACGGAGAACGGGGTGATCGTCCTGAGGCCGGCCGGAAGCCGGACCGCGATGCTGACCCTGGACCACCACGGACTCGGGCTGCGGCTGGCGATCTTCGGTGACGCTTCCGGTGGTTCGGCGCCGATCGACAGCGACCAGTTGCTCGCCGTCGCGGGCGATCCGCGGCTGACCCGGCTGCTCGACACCTGGTCGACGCACCTGTCCCCGGCGTACCAGTGGGTCGACGAGCCCACCACACCGCCGGCACCACGCTGACGCGTCCATCAGCTGGACCCTGCGACCAGTCCGCAGACAGTCCCGGCCCGGGCAGGCGGTTCGCCCGGGCCGGGGCCGTGGTGTGAGGCACAAACCGCCCTCCCGGTGAGTAACTTCGTCCTACACTCAGGCGACGCCGAAGGGAGCTGAGCTGTGCCAGACAGCCGCAAGATCACCAAGGTCCTGGTCGCCAACCGGGGCGAGATCGCCGTCCGGGTCGTGCGCGCCGCCGCCGACGCCGGGCTGGGCAGCGTCGCCGTGTACGCCGAGCCGGACCGCGACGCGCTGTTCGTCCGGCTCGCCGACGAGGCCTACTCGCTCGACGGCGCCACGCCGGCCGACTCGTACCTGAACATCGCCAAGATCCTGGACGTCGCGGCCCGCTCCGGCGCCGACGCCGTGCACCCGGGGTACGGCTTCCTGGCCGAGAACGCCGAGTTCGCCCAGGCCGTGCTGGACGCCGGGCTGATCTGGATCGGCCCGCCGCCGTCCGCGATCGACTCGCTCGGCGACAAGGTCAAGGCCCGGCACATCGCCGAGAAGGTCGGCGCGCCGCAGGTTCCCGGTACGCCGGACCCGGTCGCAGGAGCCGACGAGGTCGTTGCCTTCGCGCAGGAGTTCGGGCTGCCGATCGCGATCAAGGCGGCGTACGGCGGTGGTGGCCGCGGGATGAAGGTCGCGCGGACGCTGGAAGAGGTGCCGGAGCTGTTCGAGTCCGCGACCCGCGAGGCGATCAGCGCGTTCGGCCGCGGCGAGTGCTTCGTCGAGCGGTACCTGGACAAGCCGCGGCACGTCGAGACCCAGTGCCTGGCCGATGCCCACGGCAACGTCGTGGTGGTGTCGACGCGCGACTGCTCGCTGCAGCGCCGCTACCAGAAGCTGGTCGAGGAGGCGCCGGCGCCGTTCCTGTCCGACGAGCAGCTGGCCTTGCTGTACGACTCGTCGAAGAAGATCCTCCGCGAGGCCGGGTACGTCGGTGCCGGGACGTGCGAGTTCCTGGTCGGGCAGGACGGGCTGATCTCGTTCCTCGAGGTGAACACCCGCCTGCAGGTCGAGCACCCGGTCTCCGAGGAGGTCACCGGCCTCGACCTGGTCCGCGAGATGTTCCGGATCGCCGACGGCGAGGAGCTCGGGTACGACGACCCGGAGGTCTCCGGGCACTCGATCGAGTTCCGGATCAACGCCGAGGACGGTGGGCGCGGCTTCCTGCCCGCACCGGGGACGCTGACGCGGTGGCACCCGCCGTCGGGTCCCGGCGTACGGCTGGACGGCGGGTACGACGAGGGCGAGACGGTGCCGGGCGCTTTCGACTCGCTGGTGGCGAAGCTGATCGTCACCGGGCGGGACCGGACGCAGGCGCTGGAGCGGTCGCGGCGGGCGCTGAAGGAGTTCGTCGTCGAGGGAATGCCGACGGTGATCCCGTTCCACGCGGCGGTGGTCAGCGATCCCGCGTTCGTCGGCGACGACGGGTTCGCCGTGCACACCCGCTGGATCGAGACGGAGTACGACAACCAGCTCACGCCGTACGAGGGTGGTGCTGAATCTCCTGAAGCCGGCGAGCGCGAGAAGGTCACCGTCGAGGTCGGCGGCAAGCGCCTGGAGGTCGTGCTTCCGGCCGGGCTCGGTGCTTCCGCTGCTGCCGCCGGCACCGCCAAGAAGAAGCCGGCCAAGCGCTCCGGCGGTGGCGGGAAGTCAGCCGCCTCGGGTGACTCGCTCACGTCGCCCATGCAGGGCACGATCGTCAAGATCGCCGTCGAGGAAGGCGCCACGGTCTCCGAGGGCGACCTGATCGTCGTCCTCGAGGCGATGAAGATGGAACAGCCCTTGAACGCTCACAAGTCGGGCACGATCACCGGCCTGGCCGCGGAGGTCGGCGCGACGGTCGCGGCCGGCGCCGCGATCTGCGAGATCAAGGACTGACCTACTGCTCGTCCTGCCCTGCCTCGATGACGTCGTCGGGGGAGGGCGGGGCGCAGGGGTGCGTCTGCCACTCGGCGGTGCTGTGGTTCCAGTGGACCAGGAACCAGCCGTCGCGGGTCGGCGGGATCTGGACAGCGCTCAGGCGGGCGGCCATCGAGGTCGTCATCGTCGACGGGAGCTGCAGGAGCAGGCGGGACTGCTCGTCGGCGATGGTGACCGTACCTCGCGCGCGCAGGGCCGCCTTCGCCTGCCGGCGGTGCCTCCGCGACAGCCTGTCGCGGATCTTGGTGTAGACGTCCTCACCGGCCTTGGTGGCGATCGCCTGGACGAACGGGAGCAGCGTCGAACCGGCCAGCGCGCCGAGGAGCAGTTCGACGGCTCCGCGGGGGTCCTCGTCCGGCTGGGGGCGCTCTGGGTGGGCGGGTTCCGGGGTCTCGGTCACGAAGTCATCTTCCCCTGTTCGCCGGATCATGCTCCGGCGTGGACGAACGGCGCCCACACGGCGGGACGGCTCGGGTACGTCGTACGGACTGCTTGTACGGCGGTGTGGAGGGCGGTCGCGGGGTCGGTGGTGCGTTGGGCGGAGTAGTAGTGGTCGGCGACGGTGCGGGCGGTTTGGTCGCCGACCGGCCAGAGGGTGCCGATGACGTGGCTGAAGCCGGCCATCTGGAAGGCGCCGGTGATGTGGAGGGCCTCGTCGGCGAGGTCGCCGCGGGAGACGCTGGTGTCGCAGGCCGACAAGTAGGCGACCTCTGCGTCGTTGAGCCTGAGGCGGGCGAGGTCAGCGACGGTCAGCGGGTCGGAAGCGTGGTCCTGGAGGAGGAGTTGGCCGGTCGCGGCGTCGGCCGAGCTGACGGCGTGGCAGGCGAAGTGGGCCCAGCGGTGGTTCGGCAACGCGTCCAGCACTCGGCGGCGGGTTGCTTGGTCGTCGGCCAGTACGAGGGCGGCGGGGAAGCGGGTGCTGAGCTCGCTGGTTTCCTCGCGGACGCGGGGGAGTGGGGGTGTGCCGGGGGCGGCGGGGACACTGACGATCAGGGGTGAGCCTGGGGTGTCCGAGGTCGTACGGCGGGCGTCGGTGAGGCTGCGGACGGTCGGGGCGTACGACGAGATGACGCGGTCGAGGACGCTCGGGCCGTCGGGCGGGCCGGCTGCGTGGAGAGGGAGCGTGGTGAGTGGGCCGGTGGGGATCCACCACAGGCGGGGGAGGTCGGGCCCCGGCAGGTGCAGGCCCGCCGCGGCGAGCACTGGGTCGGTGACGACTTTCGCCAACCAGGTCAGGGTTTCCTGGACGGTTGCGTCGTCCCTCTGCAGGACCGCAGCCCGGAAGGCTTCGGCGCGGGCGGTGAGATCGGCGTGGTGCAACTCGGGGAGCTCGACGAGGGTGACTCGGCCGTCGGCGACGATCAGGGCGTCGCAGCGCAGGACGCTGGTGTTGACGATCGCCACCGGACCCTGGGCGCCGGCAGGCAGCAGTTCGTCGATGGTCGGTGGGCGGAGGAAGGTCTCGCAGCCTGCTTGCTGACGGATGGTCGCGAGGAGCTGGTCCCACTCGTCGGAGAGTGCGTGGCGGGCCTCGCCGGAGAGGTGATCGCCGGCGGGTTGGTCGAGGAAACCGGTAGCCGCTGGGCGGTCCAGAGCCGAGCGGAGATCCTCGAAACGGGCGGCCAGCGCGGGGTGGCGTTCGTGCAGGTCGGTGAGCTCGGTGCGGGTGTCGAGGGCCTGGCTGAGGAGGACGCCGCGGCCGGTTTCCAGGAGCTCCACGGCGCGGTCCGGGCGGCCGAGGGCGATCTCGCAGGCGGCGGCATGCCCGGCCAGGCCGGAGAAGCCGGCCAGCTGGTGCTCGCGGTCGGCGTACGGGAGGCGGCGTGGGGCGGTCTGGGGGAGCAGCTCGACGGCCAGCCGGAGCGATTCGGCGGCGCCCGCGATGTCGGCGTTGTTGCTTTGGGCAAGCAAGCTGAAGGCGGCGAGGGTGGCGGCCTCGATCCGGTTGTGGACCGTCGCGGTCGGGTCGGCGGCGAGCTGGCGGAGGACCGAGAGGGCGGCGGCGCCGGTCTTCCGGTCGTTGGTGATCTCGCTCTGGAACGCGAGGGCTGCGCCGTGCGAGAGCAGGGCCTCCGAGCGGCGGTAGCCGTCGGGACCGGCCGCGACGGCTTCGGCGGTCGCGGCGACGAAGTCGTCGAGCTGACGGCGCTGCTTGGACAGCCCGAGTCGCCCGGCCAGCCGTCCGGCAGCTCCCCGGCCCGCTCCCGCTCCGTCCGCCCCTGCGCTCCTCGTGCGGCGGAGGTCGGCGCGCAGCAGGCCCGACGTACGGACGAACTGCGCCTGCTTGATGCCGGTGAGGACCGACAGGCGTTCGACACGGTTGGGATGACCCGCTGGGGTTGTGGCGACGGCCTGCTCGGCGAGCGTCGTCGCCTCGGCGAGGTCCGCGGGGCTGTGGGTCGCGTGGTAGCGGGTGATCAGGAGCACCGCGAGGTTGGACTGGAAGCGCGGGTGCAGGAGCCGGTCGGGTGGGGTCGCGGCCAGTGTCGAGCGGGCGAGGTCGATCGCGCGGTCGAGGACGGCGGGGTCGCGGGAGTGCGTCGACAGGTACTGGCGACGTAACGCTTCGGCGAGGTTCGCACCGGCGAAGGCGCGGGCGTCGCTGCGCGGGCGGGCGGTGTCGAGGGCTTCCTGGAAGACGGTGATCGCCTCGGCCAGAGCCGACGAGTCGCCGAGTTGGAGATGCCGGGAGAGCAAGCCCTCGCCGAGGTTGGACAGGCGGTTCGGGCGGCGCTTGTCGTCGAGGTCGGTGGCTGCCAAGGCGTTGCGGACGGCGGTGATCGAGTCCGTGAGGTCCTGCTCGGCGCCGGTGAGCCGCCAGCGGAAGCGCAGCGCGCCCGCGAGGTTGGACTCGAAGGCCGGGCGCACACCGAAGGCGAACGCGGCAGGCACGCCCTCGTCGAGCTGAGCGGTGGCCTCCCGGAAGAGCCCGATCGCCCGATCCGCCTCGTCGACCCGACCGGATCGCTCAGCCTGCGACCAGTACGACGTACCGAGCCCGTTCAGTGCAGCGCTCCGGGTGTCCGCCTCGTCCGCAAGCTCCAGCGCCTGCTCGAACGCGCTGACAGCTGCGGACAGATCGGCCACCCGCCCACCGGTCTCGTACGCCGCGTGCAGCCGTTCCGCCTCACCCAGGAGCTGGGTCACCACCATCCGCTGGAGGAAGTCGTTCACCGGCGCGCGTGGTCGGTGCAGTCGGCCGGAGTGTGCGGATCCCCGTTGCCGACGTGGACCTCGGCCATCCACGACGGCCCGCCGAGCATCAGCGGCATCGCACCGAAGGGCGTGTCGATCGACGGCGGCCGCCCGAACGCGGGGCACGGCAGCATCCCGCTCCGGACCGTCGACTCGTACTCGCGGTTGATCCGCTCGATCCGCCCGTCGTCGAGCCCGATCGCGGTCTCCAGCCGGTCGACCGCGATCAGGACGGCGCAGTGCGGGCACGCGTCACCGGCGACGTTGCCGCCGGTGATCCGGAACTGCTGCTTGCGGTCACCGCTCGGTGCCTCCCACTTCACCGAGACGGTGCCGCCGGCCTCGTACATCAGGTACAGGTGGGTGAGGTCGCGGCGGGACGCGATACCCGCCGCCATCGCGTCCGCGAGTCCCCACTTGCTGACCTTCTTCGGTCCGAACAACCCCACCGGCTCCCCCTCAGAAGTTCTTCTTCACCTGGTCGATGATCGTGAACGCGGCCAGCGCCCCGAAGGCCAGGAACGCGAAGGCCAGGACCGCGGTGCGCACCGCGCTGATCCGGATCGGGGCCGGCAGCGCGCGCGAGTTCATCCACCACAGCAGCCCGGAGTACACGAACATCATCGTGCCCGCCGTACAGGCCGAGATCACCAGCAGCACCAGCGGCTGGTCCAGCCCGGCCAGCAACACGATGATGCCGAAGGCAACCAGACCCCAGACCAGCCAGAAGTACAGCTTGGACTCGGTCACCTTGGACTCGCGCAGGTAGCGGGCCTTGATCATGTCCGAGGCCAGCCGCGAGGTGTAGTCGACGATGCCGGCCGCGGCCGCGAACAGGCTGAACGCGCCGATCGCCCAGAACAGGTAGCCGAACCAGCCGCCGACCAGCGACTGCAGGTTGACGCCCTCGATCTTCAGGAAGCTGATGTTGTTCTTCACCGACGCGTCACCGAACAGCGTGGCGTGCGCGAGCATCGACGTGAACATGATCGTCAGCACGGTGATCAGCACGAAGGTGAGCGCCTGCTCGAGGTTCGCGAACTTCCACCAGCGCTTCCAGCGGGCCAGGTTCTGCTCGTCGGGCGGGAAGGTGTAGCCGTTGGCGTTCGGGTCGGCTTCCTTCTCACCGGTCACCGGCGAGGTCAGCCGCGGGACGTGCACGCCCATCCCGAAACCCTTGTCGCGGATCCAGTTGCTCTGGCACAGGTTCTGGCCGCCGCCGGCCCCGGCGTACGCGATCGCGCCCATCATCAGCGCGAAGCCGAGCTGGTCGACCGGGAACTGCGGGTTGGTGACCGCGTCGCCGAGCGCGCTGTAGGTCTTGCCGCGGATCGCGAAGATCAGCGCCAGGACGACGAGCAGGGCGACCGCCGCGATCTTGACGAAGATCAACCGTTCCAGCATCACGTAGACGACCGGCGCGAGGGTGAGGATCAGGCCGATCACGACCAGGATGCCGATCGCGATCCAGCGCGGGTCACCGGCGCCGAAGAGATAGGTCAGCATCGACGCCGAGCTGGTGGCCCAGCCCGGCCAGAGGTTCGCGAAGTACGTCATGATCGCGAAGAACAGGCCCCAGTGCTTGCCGTACCGGTTGAAGCCGGTCAGCGCGGTCTCGCCGGTGGCCAGCGTGTAGCGCTCGATCTCCATGTTCAGGAACCACTGGATCGCGACGCCGACGACCGCGCCCCAGAGGAAGACCAGGCCGACCTGCGACGAGATGTACGGCCACAGGATGAACTCGCCGGACGCCAGTCCGACCCCGGCGCCGACCATGCCCGGTCCGACGATCCGCCAGGTGTTCGACGGCGGCTCGGGCAGGTCGCGGACCTGCGGCGCGGGCAGGTTCTTGGTGGGCAGGTTGAAACGGTGCGGTGTTGACCTGGTGTCTGCCATGGGCTCCTCGCTCCCGGTCGACCCCCGTTCACCGGACAGTAGCGAAGGTTGGGCGCACGGGCGACCCGACACCGCCGAGCGGTCCGATCGGCGCGACGGGCGGTCGCTCGGCTGTCCGGTACCGGTCAGGGAGGCAGGTCGGCAGCGTCGCTCAGGGCGGCCGGTCCGGTGTTGCTCAGGGCCGGCCGGTGCCCGGTACGTCGACGCGCAGCGTGACGATCTCGCCGGTGCGCGGCCCGTTGGTCAGCCGGTCGAGGTTGTCGGTGATGCTGTCGCCCGGCCGCCACTCGGCGCGCAGGATGCAGAGCGTGCGGCGATCGTCCCCGCCCAGCGCGATCGCGAACGGCGCCTTGTCCTCCGACAGCTCGACCAGCTGCAACACCTCACCACCTTCAGCGACCCGTACGACGTCGGACCCTCCGGTCGCGACCCAGATCGCGCCCTCGACGTCCTGGCAGATCCCATCCGGCCCGAGCCCGTCCGCGAACACCCGCCGGTTCCCGAGCCCGCCGTCGGCCGCGATGTCGAACGCGGTCAGCCGCCCGGCGAACGACTCCGAGATCACCAGGGTGGAGCCGTCCGGCGAGATCACCATCCCGTTCGGAAACTGGATGTCCTGCGCAACTTCCCTGACCTCACCCGCGGGCGTCACCAACTTGATGTACCCCGGCTTCGGCGCCTCCCCACCGGCGAAGTCGAAGTCCGCCCCGTTCACGTAGGCGTTGCCCCGCGCATCGACCACGATCTCGTTCGCCTGCTGCTCGGCGTACGTCGCGAAGCTCCCGTCCCCCTGCTGCCGGCGCAACCGATCACCCGTCGTGAGCAGCGTCCCGTCCGGCAGCCAGTCGATCGACCAGCCCATCAACCGCTCACTCGCCGCCGGCCACCGCTCAGCCGTCCCGTCCGGCGCGACCGCGACGATCTCCTGCGCGATCCAGTTCGCGAACCACAACCGCCCGTCGTGCCACCGCGGAGACTCCGGAATCCCCAGCCCACTCAGCAAGACCTCCATGACCGCCACCTCGTTCTCGTTGGTTTACTCCCTACACGAACGGCAACCGCCTAGATCGACACTCAGCCGCGATCACCCCTTCAGGTGTTGATCGTGACGCCGTGCCATGCCAAGTGAGCGCGAAGGACGTCGTGACCTCGGGTGAAGTCCCACTGTTCGGCGATCATCCCCGCGGCTCTGGCGCCGTCCACGTTGGAGGCAGTGTCGTCGATGAACAGGACCGTGTGGGGGTCGGCGCCGATCTGGTGCGCCGCCCGGGTGAAGAACTCGGGATCGGGCTTGGCGACACCGAGGTCGTAGGAGTAGCAGCTCACGTCGAACAGGTCGTCGTACCCGAGCACTGTCCGCATGTGGGCGCCCCGGTAGCACTCCTGGTTCGTCGCGAGGTGAACGCCGTAGCCGTGCCGCCGCAACGCTCCGACGATCTCGATCGACTCCTCGATCACCACGATGTTCGTCCAGACGGCGGCGTACACCTCGGCGGCAGGAGTGCGTACGCCGTACTCGCGCAACGTGGCCGCGAGGACCGGCAGATAGTCGCCGTGCCCGGCAAGCATCGGCAGTTCGTCGTTCCACGTCCGGTGCAGGAATTCACGAGCCCGCGCTCCGACGTACGGCTCCATCGCTGCGTACCAGCCGCCGGGGAGATCCTGCAGGACCCCGTCGGCATCCAGCAGCACATGGCGGATCCCGGACTCGCTCATAGGTCAGGTCGGCCCCTTCGTTCAGCTCCGCAAGTACATCCGCGGTACGACGCGTGGCTGCTCCGCGCGTTCGACGAGCAGTGTCAGCGCGTCGTCGGTTCTGCCCGGGACCAGCTCGATCCCGATCACGCGGACCGGCTGGCGGTTGTAGGTGAACAGCGTCGTCCCAGCGGCCACCACTCCGCCGTACAGGCGGCCGGCTACCAGCAACCCGCCTCGCGAGGGCAGGTCGAAGACGTCCTCGACGAGGAAGATCGCCGGGCCGTCCTTCGCGTCCTCGGGGGACCAGCCCGGCGGGTACTTGCGCGGGAAGCCGGGTTCCTCGCCCACCGCGTGGGCGATGCCGACCAGCTCGTAGTTGCCGCACCGGCGGCAGAAGAAGCCGTCGCCGAACTTCACGCCGTCCTCGCTGCCGTACATGTCTCGCAGGCACTCGTGTGACTGCTCGAGGCCGCAGCACGGGTCGGACCCGCCGTGCGCGTAGCACGCCACCGCATCCCGGACCGGGCACGAGTATGCGTAGCCGCAGCAGTACTTCATGCCCGGAAGTTATCCACCCGCCAGGTCACGAGCTTCGCGGCAGGCGGCGTTGCCAGTTGAGGGGGCCGATGGCGATGCGTTGGGTGGAGGAGCCGTTCCACTCGACGGGGAGGTGGTGGGCCAGGAGAGTCGTGCGGATCTGTTCGCCTACGGCTTGGTCCTGCTCGGCTACGCGGCCCTTTTCGGGGTCGAGGGTGCCGTAGGCGAGGAACAGGTGGGCAGGGTCGTCGGCCAGGCGCTCGGCGTCCTGCTGGTGGAAGAAGACGTAGCCGCTGGAGGGGCGGTCGGTGGGGCGTTCGTCGTCGATCTCGGTGACGCCGCAGGTCTGGCAGCAGGTGAAGTTCATCCGGGCGACGACGCCGTTCGCGTCGAGCTCGGCGAAGGCGGCGGCGACGCGGTCGGCGTCGGTGTGGGAGGGCCAGTTCGCCTCGTCGGCGAGCCGGCTGTTCCAGACGTTGTCGACGAGGGCTTCGAGCTGCTGGTCGTCGACCGGCATCTCGTCGTCGTCGCGGAACTCGCGCGCGTACTCGAGCACCTCGGCGCGGGTGAGGAAGCCGGGACGGACCCAGAGCTCGACCTGCTCGCGGAGGTCCTCGACCGCCTGCTGCCCGTCGACCGGTGAGGCAGCGGGCTGGGCCGACGCGCTCTGCGGCACGGCGGGGGCGTTCGCGGGCACGGCGTTCGCGGGCACGGCGTTCGCGGGCGCGGCCGCAGCGTCCGCGGGCGCGTCCTCAGCCGGCCGGCGCTTGAACTTGTCGAAGATCCCCACGTCCGAAGCCTAGGCCCTCCACCTCGTCGTACCGCCGCAATGCCAACTCAGCCAGCCGCGGATCAGCCCCCAACGGCCGACTCGCCCGCCCAGCGATCGCCACGACCCGGTCAGCGAAGTACCCAGGTGCCAGCAAGTACGTCGCCACCGCCACCCGCCCGCTCACCCGCGCGAGCACCGAGGCCAGCCGCTCCCCAGCCCCCGACACATACCCCACCTCCACCGGCACTCCCAGCACCAACGAAAGCTCCGCAGCGACCACCGAACAATCCGCCAACGCCCGCGGATCCGAAGACCCCGCAGCCGCCAGCACCACCCGATCAGCCGCCGGTAACTCCCGCACCCGATCAGCCAGGATCTCCGCCAGCACCACATCCGGCCCCAACGCCCCAGCCGCCGCCACCGCCCCCGGATACCGCGCAACCTCTCCCGCAACATCCCGGCACACGTGATACCCCGAGCTCAGCAGCAACGGCACCACCACAGCCCGAGCCCCGTCACCCACCACCCGATCAACCACCCCGGACAGCGCCGGATGATCCACATCCACGAACCCCAACGACACCGGCACCCCCGTCCGCTGCCCAGCGATCTCCCGCACGAGGTCGTGCACAACCCGAATCCCGCGCCGATCCGCCGTCCCGTGCGCCGCCGCCACCAGGTCGCTCATCCGAGCCTCCGCCCGTACGCCGTACCGCTCGCCGCCGCCACCAGATCGCTCATCCCGTACGCCGTACCGCTCGGCGTCGGCACCAGATCGCTCACCCCGTACGCCGTACCGTGCGCCGCCGCCACGGGATCGCTCATCCCGTACGCCGTACCGTGCGCCGCCGCCACGGGATCGCTCATCCCGTACGCCGTACCGTGCGCCGCCACCAGGTCGCTCACGCCGGCCCCACCGCCAACCGATACCCCCGCCGCACGACGGTCCGCACCAGCTCCGGCCGCCCAACAGCAGTCCGCAGCCGGTTCACCGTCACCTCCACCGCGTGCACGTCCTCCGCCCCCGGAAGCACCGCCAGCAGATCCGGCCGCGACACCACATCCCCACCCGCTTCGACCAGCGCCGACAGCACCGCCCGAGGCCCCGGCCCCAGCGGCAGCACCACGCCGTCGAGCACCGCGGCCCCACCGCGAATCACCAGCGGCCCGAAGCTCGTCTCGATCGACCGCGCGTTCGCGTCGGTCAGCCGATCGGTGACGCTCCGGATCAACGCCCCCAATCGATACCGATCCGGCACCAGCGGCTCCAACCCGAGCGCCACGAACGGCGCCGCCGTCACCGGCCCGACGCACCCGTTCAGCACCCGCCCGCTCCGCAGCATCCGCAGCAACGCGTCGTACTGCCCCAGCTCGGCCGCCGCATCCAGCAGCGCCTGCGCAGCCGGCGCCGAGGTGTGGACGATCGCATCCACACCCCCGCCGACGATCTGCCCGATCAGCCGCTCGACAGCCACCGGATCCGGCGCCGGCCCCCACCGGTACACCTCCAACCCCCGCACCGAAGCCCCGGCCTGCCGCAGCTCGTCCTGCAGCCCGGGCTCCGACAGCCCATGCAGCTGTACGACGATCTTGCGCCCCTCGACGCCCTGCTCGCGCAGCCACTCGACCACCTCGGCGGTCGTTTCCGACCGCGCCGACCAGTGCTCCACCAGCCCCGCGGCCCGGATCGCCCCGCGCGCCTTCGGCCCCCGCGCCAGGATCCGGGACTGCTCCAGCGTCCCGAGCAGATCGGCCGCGAGCCCGGCGGTGTCCGCCGCCTCGACCCAGCCGCGGAACCCCACGGCGGTCGTCACCACGACGTCGTCCGGCGGGTTCGCGATCACCCGCCGGGTCGCCTCGATCAGCGCCTGGTCGTCGGGCGCCGGCACGATCTGCAGCGTCGGCGCGTGCAGCACCTTCGCCCCGCGCCGCTCGAACGACGCGATCAGGTCGTCGGCCCGCCGGTGCGCGGTCACCGCCACCGTGCACCCGCTGAGCGGCCCCGGCTTGGCCTTCACCGAGCCCCACCAGCAGCCGGCGCCGCACCAGCCCCGGCCGCACCAGCAGTTGGCCCCGCACCAAGCCCGGCCTCGCCCAGCCCGTCCGGCCCGGCCCCATCCCGCCCGGGCTCACCCGCCCCGACCCCGCCCAGCCTGGCCTCACCCAGCGCGGCGCCGCCCATCCCGGCCTCGGCCAGCGCGGCGCCGCCCATCCCGGCCTCGCCCAGCCCGGCCGCAGCCGCCCCCACCAGCACCAGCCCGTCGCGCACCTCCACGGCGTACGCCGTCACCCCCACCCCCGGGTCGTCCAGACACACCCCCGTCCGCAGGTCGAAGACCTGCTTGAACATCGGTGACGCCACCGTCGGCACGTCGCCGCGGCTGCCGACGATCCCGCGGGACAGCACGTTGGCGCCGCTGAACGGGTCCTGGTTGCCCAGGGCAAACACCTCGCCGGTGTGGGTGCGGAACAGCGCGATCTGGCGCCCGTCCAGCAGCGCGGCGACGCCGCGTTCGGGCAGCAGTTCGTCGTACGAGCAGACCATCATCATCGGCGTACCTCCAGTCGGGGGCCGGCCAGCAGCACCGGCTCCAGTTTGCCTCGCTCGGCCGGCGTCGCCGGCCGGGGCTGGCTGCGTTCGACCACGTACCGCAGATCGGCGTCCGGCTGGTCCGGCGCATTCACGAACGACACGAACCGGGCCAGCTTCGCCGGGTCGTCGAGCGTCGCGCGCCACTCGTCGACGTAGGAGTCGACGTGCGCGGCCATCGCCGCGTCGAGATCGGCCGCGATCCCCAGACTGTCCTCCAGTACGACGGACCGCACGTGCTCCAGCCCGCCGTCGATCTCCTGCATCCAGACGGCCGTGCGTTGCAGCCGGTCGCCGGTCCGGATGTAGTACATCAGGAACCGGTCGATGGCCTGCAGCAACTGTTCGTCGGTGAGATCGGAGGCGAGCAGTTGTGCGTGCCGGGGTGTCATGCCCCCGTTGCCGCCGACGTACAGGTTCCAGCCGGACTCGGTCGCGATGACGCCCACGTCCTTGCCGCGCGCCTCCGCGCACTCCCGCGCGCACCCGGAGACGCCGAGCTTGAGCTTGTGCGGCGACCGCAGCCCGCGGTAGCGCAGTTCCAGCGCGATCGCCATCCCGACCGAGTCCTGGACGCCGTACCGGCACCAGGTCGACCCGACGCACGACTTCACGGTCCGCAGCGCCTTGCCGTAGGCGTGCCCGGACTCGAACCCGGCGTCGACGAGCCGGGCCCAGATCGCCGGCAGCTGCTCGATCCGAGCACCGAACAGGTCGACCCGCTGCCCGCCGGTGATCTTGGTGTAGAGCCCGAAGTCGCGGGCGACCTCACCGATCGCGATCAGCCCTTCGGGGGTGACCTCGCCGCCGGGGATCCGCGGGACGACCGAGTAGGTGCCGTCCTTCTGGATGTTGGCCATCACGTGGTCGTTGGTGTCCTGCAGCGTCGCGCGTTCGCCGTCCAGCACGTGGCTGCCCGGGTCGAGGCTGGCCAGGATCGACGCGACGACGGGTTTGCAGATGTCGCAGCCGCGGCCGCTGCCGTGCCGGTCGACGATCTCGCTGAACGTGCGCAGCCCGGTCACCCGGACGACGTCGAACAGCTCGGCGCGGGACAGCGCGAAGTGCTCGCAGAGCGCCTTGCCGACCTCGACACCGGCCGCGGCGAGCTCGGTGTTCAGCAGGTTCTTCACGATCGGCAGGCAGGACCCGCAGCTCGTGCCGGCCTTCGTCCGGGCGCACAGCGCCTTCAGGTCGCCGCAGCCCTCGTCCCGGACCGCGCAGCGAATGGTGCCCGCGGCAACGTTGTTGCAGGAGCAGACCGGCGCGTCGTCGGGCAGCTCCAGCTTGACCGGCTGCGCACCTTCGGGCAGCAGGTACGACGCCGGGTCGGCGCCGAGCTCGCGGCCGACCATCGGCCGCAGCGCGGCGTACGCCGACGCGTCGCCGACCAGGATCCCGCCGAGCAGCGTGCGCGCGTCGTCGGACAGCACGAGCTTCTTGTAGACGCCCGCGACCGGGTCGGCGTACACGATGTCGAGCGCGCCCTCAGTGGTCGCGAACGCGTCACCGAAGCTCGCGACGTCGACCCCGAGCAGCTTCAGCTTGGTCGAGGAGTCGGCGCCCGGGAACGTCGCCGCGCCCCCGAGCAGCCGGTCGGCGACGATCTCGGCCATCGCGTAGCCGGGGGCAACCAATCCCCACACCCGGCCCTCGATGCACGCGACCTCGCCGATCGCCCAGACGCCCGGCACCGACGTCCGGCACGAGTCGTCGACGACGACCCCACCACGTTCTCCCACCGCGAGTCCAGCAGCCCGCGCCAGCTCGTCCCGAGGCCGTACGCCGGTCGCGAACACCACCACGTCGGCCGGCAGGTCCGGACCGTCGGCAACAGCCATCGCCCGCGCGGAACCCTGCGAGGTGGTCTTCACCCGCGTCACCTGCGTCGCGGTCTGCACCCCGACATCCAGCCCGCGGATCAACCGGGCGAGCGCGGCGCCGCCACCTTCGTCCACCTGCAGAGGCATCAACCGAGGAGCGAACTCGACAACCTCTGTAGAGGCACCAAGCGCACGCAGAGCTCCGGCTGCTTCGAGCCCGAGCAGACCACCACCGACGACAACACCGTGAACCTGCTCGCGTTCCGTCCGCAACCTCTCGACGTACGTCCGCAACGCCGCCACATCATCGATCGTCCGGTAGACGAAGCACCCCTGCGCATCACTGTTCTTCACCGGCGGCACGAACGCACTCGACCCGGTCGCCAGCACCAGCTCGTCGTACGCGACCACCTCACCCCGCGTCGTCCGCACGGTCTTCCCCGCGACATCGAGCGCAGCAACAGCAACGCCTTTCCGCAGCGTCACCGCAGGGTCGTCCCACAGCTCCGCCTCGCCCAGACTCAGATCCTGCGGATCCCGCCCGGAGAAATAGCTGGTCAGCGCCACCCGGTCGTACGGCAGCCGCGGCTCCTCCGCGAGCACAGTGACCTTCCACTCGACCCCGCTGTCCCGCGACCGCAGCGCCTCGACCAGCCGGTGCGCGACCATGCCGCCACCGACGACCACCAGGTGTTTCGCCTGCTCGAGCTCTTTCATCGTTACCCTCCTGGTCGGGCTCTCCGCGGTCTCCCCGCGCCGAAGCCGCTCGAGAAGCTCACCCACCGCGCCGGTGCAACTGCCGCACCCGGTGGTCGCTCTGGTCCGTGCCGCGATGCCGTCGACGCTGTCGGCACCGTCCTTCCACGCCGCCTCGATGACGGCCCGCGTCACCCCGTTGCACCGGCACACCGGCGCCTTCCGCCGCGGCGCTTCCGTTGCCTCCAGCAACATCTCCGGGACGACGGCCGTCCGCCGGTCCGCCAGCAGCACCAGCTCGGCCGCGACCTCCGGCGCGTTCACCGCCACCGCCGCCCGAACGACGCCGTCGACCAGCACCGCCCGCACGTACCGCCCGTCATCCGCAAGCTGTACGACGACGGGCGCGCTCTCGCCGCCCGCCACTCGGCTGTCGTCCCCGAGCACCAGCACGTCCAGCCCGCCGGCGGTCAGCCGCAATACCTCCGGCGCCAACTCCCGCGCCGGCCGCCCGTCCAGCACGTCCGCCAGCACCTGAGCCTGATCCCAGGCCGCCCCCACGGTCCCGGACACCACCCCGTCGACCTCAGCGCAATCCCCGATCGCATGCACCACCGGATCCGCGGTCATCAGCGACGCATCAACAGCAATTCCACCCGCGGCCCCGATCGCCAACCCAGCGGCCGCAGCCAGCTCCACCCGCGGCTGCACGCCGCAAGCGGTCACCAACAGATCCCCGAACACCACCTGCCCACTCGCCAGCTGCAGCGCCCGGAACCGCCCGTCCCGCGTCTCGGTCGCCTGCACCCGCGCCTGCAGCACCACCTCGATCCCCAGCCGCCGCACCATCCGCGTGACCAAGCGCCCCGCCGTACCGGGCACCAGCAACGTCTCGCCGTCGTGCACCAGCGTCACCGCCGCACCACGCTCGCGCAGCGCACAAGCCGTCTCGACCCCCAGCACCCCACCGCCCAGCACCACAGCCCGCCGGGCCCCAGCCGCCTCCTCGACCACCCGCCGGGCATCCGTTGCCGTCCGCAACCCGTACCCACCGACCGCCGCAGCTCCGGTCGCAAACACCAGCCGGTCGTACGAGTGCTCAGCACCAGCGCTGTCCACCACGACCCGAGCACCCCGGTCCACCCGCACAGCAGCCGCGTACGCCCCACCGGTCACCAGCTCAGCCCGCCCAGCGACGTACTCGGTCAACCGATGCCGCTGGTAGTACGGCTCGTCCCCCAGCAGCGTCACCTCGTGCGACCCCAGCAGCTCAGCCAGCCGAGTCCCCGCCATCCCAGCGCCGACGATCACCACCCTCATGCCGACACCTCCGCCCGGCCGACCGCAGTCGCCTCCACCGCACACGCCTTGAACTCAGGCATCCGCGACACCGGGTCGAGCGCGTCGTTGGTCAGCTCGTTCACCCCGGGGAAGTGGAACGGCACGAAGATCGTGTCCGGCCGTACGTCGAGCGTCACCCGCGCCGGACACACCAGCGATCCCCGCGCAGTCCGCAACCGCAGCAGTCCGCCGTCGACGACCCCCAGCGCAGCAGCCACCCGCGGATGGACCTCCGCGAACACCTCCGGCTCCGCCTCCAGCAACTCCGGCACCCGCCGCGTCTGCGCCCCGCTCTGGTAGTGCTGCAGCAGCCGCCCGGTGATCAGGTAGAGCGGTGCGTCCCCGCGCAGGTCGTCCGCCACCGGTTGGTGGTCGACGGCGACGATACGAGCGCGGCCGTCCCGCGTACCGAAGCGCTCACCGAACAGGCGCGGCGTCCCCGGGTGCCCCTGATCAGGCACCGGCCAGTACAACGCCTCGCCGGCGTCCAGCCGCTCCCACGAGATCCCCGAGTAGTCCGCAACTCCACCAGCACTGGCCAGCCGCAGCTCCTCGAACACCTCCTCAGGCTCCACAGGAAACGCAGCAGAGCAGCCCAACCGCTCAGCCAACCCAGCGAACACCGCCAGGTCACTCCGCACGTCACCCGGCGCCTCAACAGCAGCCCGCCGCCGCAGCACCCGCCCCTCCAGCGACGTCATGGTGCCGTCCTCCTCGGCCCACTGCGTGACCGGGAACACCACGTCCGCCAGCAACGCCGTCTCGGACGGTACGACGTCGGCAACGACCAGCAGGTCCAGCGACGCCAGCCGCTCCCGCACCGACGCCAGCCGCGGAGCAGACACCAGCAGGTTGCTCCCGTGCACCAGCAACGCCCGCGGCCCGCCAGCAGTCCCCAGCGCGTTGATCAGCTCAACAGCACTCTTCCCAGCGCCCGGCAACGACGAGGGCTCGACACCCCACACCCCAGCCACATGCTCCCGAGCAGCAGGATCAGCAATGCTCCGGTAGCCCGGCAGCTGATCCGCCTTCTGCCCGTGCTCCCGCCCGCCCTGCCCATTGCCCTGCCCGGTGATGCAGCCGTAGCCGCTACCAACCCGCCCAGGCAGGCCAAGCGCCAGCGCCAGGTTGATGCAGGCCGTGACCGTGTCAGTGCCCTTGCTGTGCTGCTCAGCCCCACGCCCGGTCAGCACGAACGCCCCAGCGCCACCGTGCATGGGCGCAGCAGCAGCCAGCACCCGCGCCGCCTGCCGAATCACCCCAGCCGGTACGCCGGTCACCCGCTCGGCCCGCTCCGGCCACCAAGCCGCTGTCGACCGGTAGAGCCCCTCCGGGTCGTCGGTCCGCTCAGTCAGGTACGCCGTATCCGCCAGCCCCTCCTGCAGTACGACGTGAGTCAGCGCCAGTACCAGCGCCAGATCCGTACCAGGGGTCGCCTGCAGATGCAGCGCGCCATCGAGCTGAGCAGTAGCCGACCGCCGCGGGTCCACCACCAGCAGCCCACCCGCCTCCCGTGCAGCCTCCAGGTGCGCCACCGCCGGCGGCATTGTGTCGGCCAGGTTGCTCCCCACCAGCAGGATCGCCGCAGCACCACCCAGATCCGTCAGCGGGAACGGCAGGCCCCGGTCCACGCCGAGCGACCGGTTCGTCGCGGCAGCCGCCGACGACATGCAGAACCGCCCGTTGTAGTCCACGTTCGCGGTCCGCAGCGCAACCCGCGCGAACTTGCCCAGCGCGTACGCCTTCTCGTTCGTCAGCCCACCACCACCGAACACCGCCACCGAGTCGTTCCCGTACGCCGACTGCAGCGCCCTGATCCGCTCGGCGACGACATCCAGCGCGTGGTCCCAGCTCGTCTCGACCAGTACGCCGTCCACCCGCACCAGCGGCGTCGTCAGCCGGTCCGGCGTCGTCAGAACCGAGGCCGAGGTCCAGCCCTTCCGGCACAGCCCGCCACGGTTGGTGGGAAACGCCCGCGGCGTGACAGTCACCGGCGCCGGCGACAGCGTCATGGCGCACTGCAGCGCGCAGTACGGGCAGTGGGTGGCCGTCACACGCGCACCCCGCTGAGCGGTCCGCCCTTGCGCAGGTAGCACGCGTACGTGACCAGCAGGCAGACGACGTAGAAGCCGCAGAAGCAGTACAGCGCCGGGACCAGCGAGCCGTACGCTCCGCTCGACATCGCGAATCCGCGCGGCACCAGGAACCCGCCGTACGCGCCGACCGCGGAGGCGATCCCGATGCACGCCGCCGCCTCGCGCCGGGCCCGGACCAGGTCGACACTCCCATCGACGTCCCGCGTCGTCGAACGGAACACCGCCGGGATCATCCGGTACGTCGAACCGTTGCCCGCGCCGCTGGCCACGAACAGCACCAGGAAGCTGACCAGGAACCCGGCGAAGCTCCCGGCGTTCAGCGCGACGACCGCGGACAGGATGCCGGCGCCCATCACCACGAACGCCGCCACGGTCACCCGGGCGCCGCCGACCACGTCGGCGAGCTTGCCGCCGAACGGCCGCGACACCGACCCGACCAGCGCGCCGAGGAAGGCCAGCTGCACGCCCGCGACCTCGGGGAACGTTGTCTTGATCAGCAGCGGGAAGGCCGCCGAGAACCCGATGAACGAGCCGAACGTCCCGATGTAGAGGAACGAGATCACCCAGGTGTGCGGCCGTTTCGCGGCCGCGACCGAGGCCCGGAACGACGACGTCGCGGCGGACAGGTTGTCCATCACCTTCCAGCCCAGCACCACCGCGAGCACGATCAGCGGCAGCCAGATCAGCCCGGCCCGCTCCAGCGAAAGTCCCGCGCCGATCACGATCACCGCTGGTACGACGAGCTGCACGACCGCGACGCCGAGGTTGCCGCCGGCGGCGTTCAGTCCGAGCGCGAAGCCCTTGTCCCGCTCGGGGAAGAAGAAGGAGATGTTGGTCATCGAGCTGGCGAAGTTGCCGCCGCCTGCGCCCGCTGTGGCGGCGACCAGCGCGAGGACCCAGAACGGCGTGTCCGGTTTGCTCACGAAGTACGCGAGACCGCAGGTCGGGATCAGCAGCAGCAACGCCGAGACGATCGTCCAGTTCCGCCCGCCGAACTTCGGCACGGCGAACGTGTACGGCAGCCGCAGCGTCGCGCCGACCAGACTGGGCAGCGCGACCAGCCAGAACATCTGGTCGGTGCTGTAGCCGAACCCGGCGGCCGGCAGCGACACCACGACGATGCTCCACAACTGCCACACCGAGAAGCCGAGGAACTCCGCGAAGATCGACGGCCACAGGTTGCGCCGCGCGACCCGGCGGCCCTTCGCGGCCCAGAACGCGGCGTCCTCCGGGTCCCAGACGTCGATCCAGCGCCCCCGCCGCGGCGCCTCGACGGTCCCGACCACGCCCGTTCCTTCTGCCGCGCCGACCGTGTCCGGCCCTGCCTCGAGCGTCATGGTTCGTCTCCGATCGTTCGACCCCACTGATTAGGCCAGGACGCTATGACCGGGGTGTTTCCGAGCGGTCATCTCGTTGTTACGCCGCCGAAACGGCCTCCGCACACGCGCCGGTGGGGGGTGAGAGATGTGATCCCCGCGGCTGGGTACTGTGCCCGTCAGGTAGCCGGCGCGGGACCGATGAGGGGAATCACGGGTGAACCAGCAGGACAGCACGGGGGACAACGGCCAGGGCGCCGGGCACGGCGCACATCGCGGTGAGCAGCACCACGCCGAGCACGCCGCGCCTCGCAAGGGCGGCCGCTGGGCCTGGCGCGCGGCGATCGCCGCCGTACTGATCGGCTGGCTGCTCGTCGGCTCGCTCGGCGGCCCGACCGTCGGCCGCCTCAGCGAAGTACAGGAGAACGACAACGCGAACTTCCTGCCCAAGCGGGCCGAGTCCACGCTGGTCGCCGACCAGTCGGCCAAGTTCGTCGACTCCAAAGCACTCCCGTACTTCGTCCTGATCGAGCGCGACAGCGGCATCACCCCCGAAGACGTTGCGAAAACCAACGAGTTCCTCGCCCAGATCCCCAAGCTCGACCTCGGCAACGGCAAGACCCTCGGCGAGTACCTCGCCGCGCCGGTCAAGACGGTGATCCCGTCCGAGGACAAGAAGGCGCTGCTCGTCACCGTCGAACTGAACGGCGACCAGGCCGACGAGGTCGTCACCGAAGGCGAGACCGTGCTGTTCGCGGTCGCCGACAAGATGCGGGCCGAGATCAAGGACTCGCTCACCCCGACCGGCCTGCAGGTCTACGTGACCGGCCCTGGTGGCGTGTTCGCCGACTTCGTGGTCGCCTTCGGCGGCATCGACGGCATCCTGCTCGGCGTCGCGCTGGCCGTCGTGTTCATCATCCTGCTGATCGTCTACCGCAGCCCGGTGCTGCCGATCGCCGTACTGCTGACAGCGGTCTTCGGCCTCGCCCTGGCCGCGCTCGTCGTCTACCCGCTGGCCAAAGCCGACGTGATCGAGCTGAACGGCCAGAGCCAGGGCATCCTGTTCATCCTCGTCGTCGGCGCCGCCACCGACTACTCACTCCTGCTCGTCTCCCGCTACAAGGAGGAGCTGCACGACTTCGACAACAAGTTCGAGGCGATGAAGGTCGCTTGGCGGGCCTCGATCGAACCGATCGCAGCCAGCGCCGCGACTGTCATCCTCGGCCTGCTCTGCCTGCTGCTGTCCGAGCTCGGCAGCACCAAGGGCCTCGGCCCGGTCGGTGCCATCGGCATCGCGGGCGCGCTGATCTCCGCGATGACGTTCCTGCCCGCGCTGCTGCTCGCCTTCGGCCGGCGGATCTTCTGGCCGTCGATCCCGCGCGTCGACCACGTGCACGCCCGCGACCAGGTCGGCGGCCGCAAACTCTGGGGCCGCGTCTCCGGCCTGGTCGGCCGCAGCCCACGCAAGGTGTGGGCGCTGAGCGCGCTGGCGCTGCTGATCTGCGGTGCGTTCCTGCCGACGTTCAAGGCCTCCGGCATCTCCCAGGAGGAGCTGTTCCTGGACAAGGTCGAGTCGGTCACCGGTCAGGAAGAGCTGGCCAAGCACTTCGACGCCGGCGCCGGTACGCCGGTGCAGATCCTCACCCCGCTGGACCAGTCGGCGCAGGTCGTCCAGACCGCGATGAAGGTCGACGGCGTCGCCACCGCGTCGGCCTCGGTCGCCCCGGGGATGCCGCCGAAGGTTGTCGACGGCAAGGTTCTGGTCCAGGCCACCCTGAAGGTCGCCGCCGACTCACCCGAGGCCACCAAGGTCGTCGAGCACCTGCGCACCGAGCTGGACACGGTCAGCCCCGAGATCCTGGTCGGCGGCAACACCGCGATCAACCTGGACGTCCTCGACTCCAGCAAGCGCGACCTGCGAGTGATCATCCCGACCATCCTCGCGGTCATCTTCGTCGTCCTGATGCTCCTGCTCCGCTCGGTCGCGGCCGCCCTGCTCCTGGTGGTCTGCAACGTCCTCTCGTTCGGCGCCACCGTCGGAGTCAGCGCCCTGTTCTTCAACCACGTCTTCGACTTCCCCGGCGCCGACCCGTCGATCCCGCTCTACGCCTTCGTCTTCCTGGTCGCCCTGGGCATCGACTACTCGATCTTCCTGATGACCCGGGTCCGCGAGGAATCCATCGAGCACGGCACCAGACCCGGCATCCTGGTCGGCCTGGCCGTCACCGGCGGCGTCATCACCTCGGCCGGCGTGGTCCTCGCCGCCACCTTCTCCGCCCTGGCCGTCCTCCCGATCCTCTTCCTCGCCCAAATCGCCTTCATGGTCGCCTTCGGCGTCCTCCTCGACACGACAGTCGTCCGCTCCCTCCTGGTCCCCGCCCTCTCCCACGACATCGGCCGCCACATCTGGTGGCCCAGCAAGCTGTCCAAGCCCGAGAAGGTGTGAGCCCATGGAGACCTTCGACGCAGTGATCCAGGACGCCGAAGGCGGCGGCGCGTACGTCGAGATCCCCGCCGAGGTACTCACCGCCCTCGGCGGCGGCGCCCGCATCCCCGTCCAGGCGACCTTCGACACCATCCCGTACCAGGGCTCGATCGTCTCGATGGGCGGCTGCCAAGCGCTCGGCGTCCTCAAGAGCATCCGTACGACGCTCGGCAAGTCCCCCGGCGACACCGTCACGGTCACCGTCACCCGCGACACCGCCGAACGCACCGTCGACGTCCCACCCGACCTCGCCACCGCCCTCGCCGAGGCCGGCCTCCGGGAGACCTTCGACCGGCTCAGCTACTCGCACCGACGCGAGCACGTGAACGCCGTACTGGACGCCAAGAAGCCGGAGACCCGCGCGCGGCGGATCGCGAAAGCTCTCGAGAGCCTTTCGACTGTATAGGACACCTGACTGGATCGGTTCGCCGAGTCAGCGCTGCTGTCCTGCAGGCCAAATGTTGCACTCACTCCGCGCATAGTCGAGGAACTCGCGATGTTCGGTGCGACGCAGCTTCCATCGCTTCGTCGGAGCCGCCGGCAAGGCACGAGAGTCGGCGGCGGTAAGGACCAGTCGCGATCGCGCCCGCGAGATGCCGACAAAGAAGTTGGGGCGCTCTTCTTCGACCGGGTTGAAGAAGGTTTCGTTCTCGACACCAACGAAGTACACATGCTCGAACTCAAGCCCCTTGGACTTGTGGACACTCAGCAGCCGCACGGCGTCCAGAGGCGATAACCGTGCCATCGCGGCTTCAAGAGATGTGGTCTGCTCGATGGCCTCGAACACGGAATCGATGGCCTGCTTGGCGACCAGCGTCAGTGCCTCGCTGTCCGCATACTCAGTGGACAGCCGCGACAAGTACTGGCGCTCACAAACCTTCAGGAAGTCGTAGATGGTCGATTCCAACTGCGCGCGGACCATGAGATCTACCTTGCCAGTTGTGAGGGCGTGTCGAGTCTCGTCAAGAAAGCGATCCAATCGACGGCGGCGCCGTTCAGCTTGCTTCTCGTCGACACAGTTGCGTGTCATGAACGCCGTGAGTCGGACGTACTCTGCGGGTGCATGCTTCAGGACTAGTAGACGGGTCACGTCGAGGATGAGAGCTCCGGCGGGTTCCGCGAGCACGTCCTGATGTTTCTGTTCGTCGCGACAGGCAATGCCGGCCGCTCTCAGGAGAGCGACAAGCTCCTCGCAGTACGCGCCCGGGGTACGGGAGACGATCACTGCGATCTGGTGTGGCTCGATCCCGCTGGAGACGTCGCGCTGGATCCATCGTGCCAGCTCAGCCGCCTCGGCTGAAGCATCGGGAAATCTCCACACTCCGACTTCGCCGTCGAAGTCGGGCCCGGTAGGCAGCGAGTCAGGCGTCCGGAGTTCGCTGTCCACCACAGCTGCACGAACGTCCATGACCCGGACAAGTGCGTTCTGAACCCGTCGCAGTCGAAGCCGAGATCTGTGGTTCAGGTAGATCGGGCATACCTCTGCGTCGAATGCCTGCCGGTAGTCGGTGAGAGCTGTGCCCAGCGCGCGGGCGAACCCCATGATCCGTTGCTTGGGGTCGCCGACCGCGGTAGTCCGGATGTCCGTTTCCGCGAACAGCATGCACAGAAGCTCGAACTGCTCGGCTGTACAGTCCTGGAACTCGTCGAAAAACGCGAACGCGTAGGACTGCCTGACGACTCGCCGTGCGGACGGGTCCTTGGCCACCACTTCGAGTGCGAGAGGTAGAAGATCGTCATAATGCAACTCGCGCGCAGATCGGTTGATCCCGACCCGGAAGTCCGGGGGAACACGATTGGCGACGTGAGGTCGATGCCGCGCGACGATCTGGCGAGCGAAGGCATGGAAGGTGAAGCTGTCAAACCGGGACGCGCTGGCCGGGGTGCATCGCGCCGTCACGCGCTCGCGCAAGTTGGTGGCAGCGTCGACCTTGAACGAGATCGCAACGATCCGCCTTGGATACGAGCACGCGCCCGTCGTGAACAGGAAGTCGGCCCGCTGTGCAAGGAGCTCGGTCTTGCCTGCGCCAGGCCCGGCCAGTACAGCGACGTTTCTTTCCAGCGTCGTGACCGCTCGCAGTCCGAGCGGCTCCAGCGTGATTCCCCGGCTGGGCAACCAGAGTCGTTGACTCGTGTCGTCGATGGGCGCCGACGTGTGATTGGTGTTCACGGGACTGACTGAGTCGGCCATCCAGCCAGCGTCAACCATCCTTACTCACCGTGCTTTGACAGCAGAACCGAGGCTCTGGCTACGAGTCGGTGCATCACGCCGGGCAGATCGGCAAGCAAGGCGGCGTCATCGAGTTTCGACAAGGCGACAAGATGCGCCGACGGTTTGCTGCCCAACTGAAAGAGCGACCGGTATCGGGGGAACAGCTCAAGCTCGGCCGCACTGTAGATGCCCTCCGGCTTGAGCCTCTTCTTTCCCAGGACCTGGGCGTGAACCTTGTCAGTGGCCTCCCGGCTGTCCGTCTCATCGATGACGTCTGGCAGGTCACCGGCATCGGTGTCCACGTTTGTGTCGCCTTCGAGCGCCTCGCTTCCATCTGGGTACGCCCCTGGGAAATGGCGAAGGAGTAGGAAATCCAGATCCAGCGGAGCAGAGAAGAAGACACCCGCGGCTTCCAAGTGCTGCAGCCAACTGTTGTCTTCGTCAGCGGCCGGGAGGCCCCTCTCCCGCCAGGAGGGAAGATCGGTGTGCTTGGTGTGCCTCACGATCTCTGGCATCCCTGGGTCAGACGAGAATTCCTGGAGGTTCTTCAGGGCCGTCCGAACGCGTCCCCAGCCTCCGCCGAAGCGACATCGGTCAAGGTCAAGCAGCGTGATGTGCGGGATGCTCAAGCTGTTGAGCAGACGCCACATGTGATTGACGTGACGCCCGCCCAAAGGCACGACAGCGACCGAGTTCTCGTCGATACTGGTCCCGCTGGAACTGAACAGCCGTGGGAGAAAGACCTCTTCACTCGCTCCTTCTCCGAGCACCACCAAGCGCGCGAAATACAACTCGGGGTATGCCGCAACAGCCTGCTGCACATACTTGTGTGCCTCGTTCTCGTCAGCCGGCAGAGTCACCACGCTGACGCGTGCGGTGCGCTGTTCAGTCAGACGAAGAAACCTGATGTGCTCCGGCATGACCCGCCGCACCACAGCCGGCGAGTGGGTCGCGATGATCGCCTGACAGTCCGGCTCTCGGGCGCTCGCCCTGAGCAGGTCGAGAACGCGGCCCAGGTGAAAGGGAGAGAGACTGTTCTCTGGTTCCTCCACCGCGAGCATCGTGAAGACAGCGGGCCGGAACTTCTCCTCGCTGAATCCCGGCGGCGCCTTCGAGAGCAGTGCCCTGCCCACTTGGTGCAAGCTCAGGACAGTAGTCAGGTACAGCAGAGACTGCTGACCGTCACTGAGCATTTCCATCGACGACGGCGGCCCATGATGGCTCGGCGCGAAATTGACGGTCAACTGACGAAGTAGCAGGTCGAGGTCGCTGCGACCGAAGCTGATCGAGGGCGATGCGTAGTGATGGCCTTTGTGGAGCTGAGCCCAGTTCTTCGCCAGGTGTTCGCCGATGGCGGTGATCGCCGAGTTCTTGGACATGACGCTCGTGATGTCGAGGTTCCACAAGCGGATCTTCTCGCTCTCGGCCTGCCAGTTGGCCGCTCGCAGCGCATTGCCAAGCAGTGACCCCGAAGCGTATGAGACCTGCTCGCTCGGGTTGCGGCGAGCAGGAAGGTAGTGGAGTTGAATGCGTCGCCGAGCGTAAGCATCGACCGGTTGACATTTGGTCGGAACGCCATCCTCATCACGAGCCAGTACGAACTCCAGCCGCTCGTCGACCTCGCCGTCCGCGGCGGTCTCCGCCGTCAGCCGAATGCGGATCACCATCTGCCCACCCACAGATTCCAGCCTCATTTGAGAGAGGAACTGAGGTACTGCGGGCTGCAGATCGACGCTGTCCTCGTCCACCTCCGGCAGGATGAATTCCGCCTCGATCCACAGCGCTTCTGACCCCGAGTCTGCATCATCGACCATGGCCAAGCCTTCGGCGGTGCTGTGAGGCACATGGAAGTCGCTTTGTCGCACCCCACGGAGAGTTGAATCCACCGCGAACATTCGTGCCAGGGCATGGAGTACCGCCGTCTTGCCGGCCCCGTTCGGACCGAGGAGGTAGGTCAACTCGTCCAAGCCGACAGTTGTCGGCTGCGGGCCGAAGCATTGGAAGTTCTTGATGGTTAGGGTCGTGAGTTTCACGCTGCTGCCTCGGACTTCAGATCGGTGGGGCGGGGCCGTCGAACCTTGTCGGTCGCTGGCTCCTTGTCTCACTACTCGCGCCAGATATCGCGCCATGCTCACAATCCGTTACAACAGGTGGATCGTGCTGTAAGGCAAGCTTTTCGCTCAGTTGGCCCGTGATGCGCTCCTGGACGTCTTGCTCGATGCTTCGCAGCAAGACAAAGTTGTGTCCACTTCGGGTTGCATCTGTTGCGCCAACAGACGCTTCAGACGCAATCACAACTCCGGCGAGCGGCCGTAACTCGACCGTCGGCTGACTCGGCGGGAGCGAATGCAGTCGCACCGATCGATGCACTTCGTGCCGGACTGTTGAAGGGGGCGCGGTGCACGCATTAGGCCGTGCATTTCCTGGCACGCTGGCGATCGCACCTACTGGCAGGCTGCACTTCGGTGGCGATTGATGCTGTTACTGGTGCTTGTCTCGCAGCTTCCGCAGGTCCGCCTGGCAGCGGGCCTCGACCTCGGCGAGGTCGGCGAGGGTTTCGTCGAGGTCGCGGCGGCGTTGTTCGAGGTCGGCTCGGCGGACGGCGATCTGGTCGAGGAGGTAGACGAGTTGGCCTTCCTCGCCGGGTTCGGCGTCGTACATGTCGACGATGGTGGCGATCTCGTCGAGGGAGAAGCCGAGGCGTTTGCCGCGCAGGATCAGGCCGAGGCGGACGCGGTCGCGGGGGTGGTAGACGCGGGTGGTGCCGCGGCGTTCGGGGGTGAGCAGGCCGCGGTCCTCGTAGAAGCGGATCGTGCGCAGGGTGACGTCGTACTCGGCGGCCAGGTCGGCGATCGACCAGGTCGAGGTGTCGGTGCTCACCCGGACATTGTGCACACCACCCACTGTGCTTTACGTTTACGTAAGCGTCAATCACAAGGAGCCTGGCATGTCGTACGAGTTGTCCGAGGAGCACCGCGAGTTCCGCGCCAGCGTGCGCGACTTCGCGCAGGCCGAGATCACGCCGTACGCCGCCGAGTGGGATCGCAAGCACCACTTCCCGGTCGAGACCGTGCAGAAGATGGGCAAGCTCGGCCTGTTCGGGCTGACCGCGCCGGAGGAGTACGGCGGTGCCGGCGCCGACTTCACCAGCCTGTGCGTGGCGATCGAGGAGATCTCCCGCGCCGACCAGTCGATGGGCATCACGCTCGAGGCGGCGGTCGGGCTCGGGATCAACCCGATCCTCACCTACGGCACCGACGAGCAGAAGCAGACCTGGCTGCCGGACCTGGTCGCCGGTCGCACGCTGGCCGGGTTCGGCCTGACCGAGCCCGAGTCCGGCTCGGACGCCGGCGCGACCAAGACCCGCGCGGTGCTCGACGGTGACGAGTGGGTGATCGACGGCAGCAAGCAGTTCATCACCAACTCCGGCTCCGCGATCACGTCGGTCGTCACCGTCACCGCCCGCACCGGCGAGCGCCCCGACGGGCGCCCGGAGATCTCCACGATCATCGTCCCGGCCGGTACGCCGGGCTTCGTCGCCGAGGCGCAGTACGACAAGCTCGGCTGGCACGCCTCGGACACGCACCCGCTGTCGTTCGCGGGCTGCCGGGTCCCGAAGGAGAACCTGCTCGGCGAGCGCGGCCGCGGCTTCGCGCAGTTCCTGGCGACCCTCGACGACGGCCGGGTCGCGATCGGCGCGGTCGCGCTGGGCTGCATCAAGGCCTGCCTGGAGATGTCGGTCCAGTACGCCGGGGAGCGCAAGACGTTCGGCGTACCGATCGGGCAGAAGCAGGGCGTGGCGTTCCAGATCTCCGACCTGAAGGTGATGGCCGACGCCGCCGAGCTGCTCGTGTACCGGGCGGCCGCGCTGAAGGACGCCGGAGCGCCGTACCAGGAGTTCAAGCAGGCCGCGGCGGTCGCGAAGCTGTACGCGAGCGAGGCCGCGGTGACCGCGACCCGGATCGCGACGCAGGTCTTCGGCGGCTACGGCTTCATGGAGGAGTACCCGGTGACGCGGTTCTACCGTGACGCCAAGATCCTCGAGATCGGGGAAGGCACGTCCGAGGTGCAGCGGATGCTGATCGCGCGGGGCCTCGGGCTCCCAGTGGAATGATGAGGACATGACCCGGGATCACTGGACAGAGGTCAAGGTCGCGCGGGAAGCGACCCTGGCACCGCCGGAGAAGGCCAAGGCCAAGCTCGACTCCCAGAACAAGCTCTACGTACGGGACCGGATCGCCCTGCTCGTCGACGAGGGCAGCTTCGTCGAGGACGCGCAGCTGGCCAACGCGCTGAACCCGGGCCTGCCCGCGGACGGTGTCGTCACCGGGCGGGCGCTGGTCGACGGGCGGCCGGCGCTGCTGGTTGCCAACGACCCGACCGTGAAAGCCGGGTCGTGGGGTGCCCGGACGGTCGAGAAGATCGTCCGGATCACCGAGATCGCGCTCCGCGACGAGCTGCCGATCTTCTGGCTGATCGACTCCGCGGGCGCCCGGATCACCGACCAGGTCGACCTGTTCCCAGGCCGCCGCGGCGCGGGCCGGATCTTCCACAACCAGGTCGCGCTGTCCGGCAAGGTGCCGCAGATCTGCTGCCTGTTCGGCCCGTCCGCGGCCGGTGGCGCCTACATCCCGGCGTTCTGCGACCTGGTGATCATGGTCGACGGCAACGCCTCGATGTACCTGGGGTCGCCGCGGATGGCCGAGATGGTCGTCGGCGAGAAGGTGACGCTGGAGGAGATGGGCGGCGCCCGGATGCACACGTCGGTGTCCGGCTGCGGCGACCTGCTGGCGAGCGATGACACCGAGGCGATCGAGCTGGCCAAGCAGTACTTCTCGTACCTGCCCGGTTCGTGGCAGGTCCGGCCGCCGTCGTACGACGCCTCCGCGCCGGGGCGGGACTTCACGCGTGACCTGGTGCCGGCCGAGGAGTCGGTCGGCTTCGACATCCACGACGTGATCGACGCGCTGCTCGACGCGGACACGTTCTTCGAGCTCAAGCCGGCGTACGCGCCGGAGCTGGTGACGGGCTTCGGCCTGCTCGCCGGTCAGGTGGTCGGGATCGTGGCGAACCAGCCGGCCGTGAAGGGCGGCGTGCTGTTCGTCGACTCCGCGGACAAGGCGGCCCGGTTCATCTGGTTGTGCGACGCGTTCAACGTGCCGCTGGTGTACCTGTGCGACGTGCCCGGGTTCATGATCGGGTCCGAGGTCGAGCGGGCCGGGATCATCCGGCACGGCGCGAAGATGATCACCGCGGTGTCGGAGGCGACGGTGCCGACGGTGTCGGTGATCGTCCGGAAGGCGTACGGCGCCGGGCTGTACGCGATGTGCGGGCCGGGCTTCTCGCCGGACGCGTGCATCGCGCTGCCGACCGCGAAGATCGCGGTGATGGGTCCGGAGGCGGCGATCAACGCGGTCTACTACAACAAGATCCAGGAGATCGCGCAGGAGTCCGAGCGGGTCGAGTACGTCGCGAAGCTGCGCGAGGAGTACGAGACCGACATCGACATCCTGCGGCTGGCCGCCGACCTGGTGATCGACGCGATCGTGGAGCCGGAGAACCTGCGCGAGGACCTGATCGCGCGGCTGGCGGCGGCGCAGACCAAGGACCGGCACTTCAGCACCAAACGGCACGGGGTCCCGCCGGTCTGACCGTCGCCGGTACCGGACGTGGCCGGTATTGGTCGCGAAGGTTGGATCGGGACCGGACCGGTTTTACGCTCGGAGTATGAAGGCTCCTGAGCGTGGGGCGTTGCCGTTGTGGCCGGCTGGGACGTTGGGGCGGGCCTACGGGCGGGTGACCGAGGTCGTGCAGGGACTGTCGGACGCGGACTTCGCGCGGCCGACACGCTGCCCGGGGATGGCGGTCGGGCCGTTGCTCGTGCATCTGCTGTACGACGCGCAGCGGGCGCTGACGGCGTTCGCGTCGCCGTCGGTGCTGGATCCGGACCGGGACTTCGTGTCGTACTGGAAGGACTTCCCGCCGGGCGCGGACGGGGACTCGCGGTTCGTGCAGGTGGTTGCCTCGGCGTACGAACGGCCTTCGGTGCAGCTGGTCGCGCAGTGGCGGGAGCTGTCGGAGGCGGCGGTGCGGGCGGCGGCGCTCGGGGTCGCGGACAAGGGCAAGCGGGTCGAGACGCAGGGGCACGTGCTGGCGGCGAAGGACTTCGTCGCGACGCTGGTGCTGGAGGCAACCGTGCACCACCTGGATCTCACCGTGGACCTGGTCGGCGCGCCGGAGCCTGATCCGGAGGGGCTGCAGGTGACCGCGCGGACGCTCGACGGGCTGTTCGGGCCGGAGGCGTGGGACGTGATCGGGTGGGACACGACGACGTACGTGCTCAAGGGGACCGGCCGGGAGCCGCTGACCGCGGCCGACCAGGAGATGCTCGGTGAGTACGCCGGGCGGCTGCCGCTGCTCGGGTAGTGGCGGGGATCGGGTAGAACGGTCGCGTGACCAACTTCGCTGCGCGTCTTCGTGCCCGTGAATCGCTCGTCGGCTACTGGGTGGTGCTGGACTCGCCGCCGTCGACCGAACGGATCGCGAGCGTCGGGTACGACTACGTGGTGCTCGACGGGCAGCACGGGCTGTTGAGCACGCGGGGGATCCTGGACGGGTTGCTGGCGATCGACGCCGCGGGGGCCGGACGGCGAGGCGACGGCGCTGCCGCGACGGTCGGGCTGGTTCGGGTCGAGGCGAACAACGCGACGCCGATCGGGCGGGCGCTCGACGCCGGAGCGACCGGGGTGATCGTGCCGCTGATCGACACCGCCGAGGACGCGGCGTACGCCGTCCGGGCGGCGAAGTACCCGCCGAGCGGGATCCGGTCGTTCGGGCCGACCCGGGCCGGGCAGCGCATCGGTCCGGTCCCCGCCGAGTCCGACGCGACGACCGTCGTCCTGGCGATGATCGAGACCGCGAGCGCGCTGGCCAACGTCGAGGCGATCTGTGCGACGCCGGGGCTGGACGGGATC
The DNA here is from genome assembly GCF_055583505.1 of Kribbella sp. NPDC104740. Classification (NCBI taxonomy): domain Bacteria; kingdom Bacillati; phylum Actinomycetota; class Actinomycetes; order Propionibacteriales; family Kribbellaceae; genus Kribbella; species Kribbella sp. NPDC104740. Next base: position 1,161,568 of record NZ_JBVJNV010000001.1, read on the forward strand.
TACGTCGGTCCGTCCGACCTGTGTCTGGCGATCGGCGGCAAGTTCCCGGGCGACCCGGACGTCGCGGAGCCGTTCGAGGCCGCGATCGAGCGGATCGCCCAGGCTGCCGCGGCGGCTGGTGTTGCCGCCGGCATCCACACCAACGACGGGCCCTCGGCCAAGCGTCGGCTGAGCGAGGGGTACAGCTACGCGACGGTTTCCTCCGACATCGACCACCTGCACCAGGTCGCCGCGGACCACTTGGGCGTCGTCAGAGGGTGAGGCACCCGCGCGCGACCACCTGAGCGTCAGCGGGGTTCTACAGCACCCCGCTGAGCGTCCGCGGGGTTCTACAGCACCCCGCTGAGCGTCCGCGGGGTTCTACAGCACCCCGCTGAGCGTCAGCGGGGTTCTACAGCACCCCGCTGAGCGTCAGCGGGGTCTACAGGACACCAGCGAACGGGTCCTCCAGCGTCTGCCAGTCCAGCGTCGCCAGCTCCGACTCGGTGAGCAGGCAGGCATCCAGGACGGACTGCAGGCGCGCGGGATCCAGGCCCACACCCGTGGCGACCACCGTGCACTCGGCGAGGTGGTTGGTGTCCGACCACTCGCCGAGCGTCCCCAGCGAGGCGCTGTAACCCGCCGACTCCCAGCGCACCCGCTGAGTCGGCCGGTTGGCCAGCCACACGACGCCCCGACTCCGGACCACCCCGTTGACGATGTCCTCCAGAGCGTCGTTCAGCCGCGCCGGATGCAGCGGCCGCGTGGAGCGCCACAGCACCGTGGTGACCCCGTCGCCGCTGGGCTGGAGCCGGTCGCCGTCGGCGATCTCACCCGCCCAGGCCTCAGCAGCAGCGAAGTCGAACCGGCCCGTTCGCGCGACGGCAGCAGCCGGTACGCCGGCCGGATCCGCCGGTACGACGGTGGTGCGCGGGTTCAGGTGGAGCAGCAGGTTGTGCAGCCGCTCGGGGACCTGGCTGCGGTGCGCGTTCGCGAGCACGCAGACGTCGGCGTACTCGATCTGGCGGGCGGTCAGCTCGGCCACGTTGCGCCGGTCCGGCGGCCCGAGGGCGAGGCCGCGCTCGTCGAGGAGCTCGTCGCCGGACAGCTGCTCGACCAGCAGTACGGCGTCGACGACGCAGGTGACGGTGTCGACCTCGATCTCCGGCATCGTCGCGACCAGCGCGCTCGCGAGCGGCCGGGCCTCCATTGCGGGCGGTGTCGCGAGCACGATGTGTTGCCAGTGGGCGCGCGCGACCAGCGTCTCCAGGAGCGGGAGCAGCGACTCGATCAGCTGGCAGGCGCCGCAGTCGTCGCCGACGGTGAACTCGCCGGAGTCGATCGCGCCGCCGGCGTCGAGCACCTGCCAGGTCAGGACGCCGCGGCTGCGCAGCTCGTCCTGATCGACGACGATCGCGACGGTGGTCGGGTCGGTGACGGCTTGCAGGACCGGCCCGCGAAGGGTCGTCGAGAGCCCTACGAGCAAGGACAGCGGGGTCTTCCGATGGGCGGCCATGCGCCGAGTATATGAAAACGGTTTTCATCAGTCCAGAGGTTGACGCGGAAGAGTTTCCCGTCAGGGCGGGAAATTTCGCGCCTGGCCGGGAAATCGGCTGTTAACTGTTAATCCGGTCACGCTCGCCACGCGCTTCCCCGCGGCGGCGGGCGCGGGCTAGCCTCCGAGGGGGACTCGAGGAGGCGCGGTGCCGGACCGGTCGGAGGCAGCGGACGACGACTTCGCCGGCGTGCTGCGCGCGGCGATCCGGGCGCGCGGCCTCGGCCTGGAGCGGATTCGCGACCGTCTGCGCGCCCAGGGCGTGACCGTCAGCCTCGCGACGCTCAGCTACTGGCAGTCCGGCCGCTCCCGACCGGAGCGCCGCGACTCGCTGCTCGCCGTCGGGCTGCTGGAGTCCGTACTGGAGGTCCCCGCCGGCACCCTCTCGTCGTCGCTCGGCCCACCGCGCCGCCGCGGTCGCTGGCTGAGCACGGTCCCGTCGTCCGAGGTCGCGGCGTACTGGCCCGAGCCCGACCCGGTCGAGGACGCGGTCAGCGAGGTCGACATCCGCTGGGACGAGCGCCTGACCCGGATCAGCCAGCACGATCACGTGTACGTCGGCGCGGACGGCGGCGAGCTGTCGTACCACTCGCGCCAGGTCCTGCGCGCGGAGGCCGACGGCCCCGACCGCTGGGTCGTGATCATGCACCTCGACGAGCACGACCGCCCGCTCCCGGCGATCCGCCCGCTGCGGCACTGCCACCTCGGCCGCGTCGTCTCGCGCCCGGGCGACGGTCTGCTGGTCGCCGAGCTGCTCTTCGATCGCCCACTCCGCAAGGGCGAGACGGTGATCACCGAGCACGAGCTGGTCAACTCCCCGCCGTACCCGCCGGCCGACAACTACGAGCGCAAGTTCCGGCTGCCGGTGCGCGAGTACGTCCTGGAGATCTCCTTCGAGCAGCCGCCGCTGTGGTGCGAGCAGTACGCCCAGCTGGACGACGATGCCGAGCAGGTGCGGGCGATCGACCCCAGTTCCTCGGTGCACGGTGTGGCCCTCAACTTCGGCCCCGGCCGGTACGGTTTCCGCTTCCAGCTGTGAACTGTGGAAGCGCGTTTTGTTAAGTGTGAAAGGGATCTGGGCGATGTCGGTCGCCGTTGTTCGCTCCTAGGGTCGGGCCACCCCTCCCGAGTGAACAAGGAGCGAATCCATGAAACGGCGCAGGACAATGGTGATCGGTGGGTCCGCGGTCGTGGGCCTGGTGGCCGGTCTGATCGCGATCGGCGGGCCGGCCAGGGCGGCGCAGCCCTCGCCGGCCGGCCCGCAGCAGGTCAGCCCCCAGCAAGTCTCCGAGCAGTTGCCCAAGGCATCGGATCTGGCGGGGCGGTGGATCGCTGACGACGGCAGGTTGCACGTCGCGGTGACCGACGCGGCCGCGGCCGATCGCGTCCGCCGGGCCGGCGCGACGCCGAAGCTGGTGGCGCGCAGTCAGGCCGAGCTGGACGCTCTGCTCGCCCAGGTCGACAAGATCGCGCGGGCCGACCGGTCCGCGGGCCTGCAGAGCTGGGGGATCGACCCGGTCTCGAACAAGGTCGTGGTCAAGGCGCGCGGCGCGTACGGCGCGCTGAAGGGCCTCGGCGACGGCGTGCAGGTCGTCCGGACCACGACGAACTTCCGCCAGCAGGCGGGCGACGTGCATCCCGGCGATCCGTGGTGGCCGGGCAGCGAGAGCAACTGCTCGGTCGGCTTCCCGGCGACCGATGCCCAGGGCAACAAGCACTTCCTGACCGCGGGGCACTGCACGAACGACGCCAACCAGGCGGCGTACGGCGCGAGCGGGCAGCAGAACAAGCTCGGGACGTCGAACGTCGGCGGCAGCCGGAGCATCAACGCCCGTGAGGGCGACATGGGCGTGGTCGCGGTCACCGAGCCCGGCTGGAACATCTCCGCGGCGGTGAACACCTGGGGTCAGCCGGCGATCACCGTCACCGGTTCGGCCGAGGCGATCGTCGGTGAGACGGTCTGCCACTCCGGCAACACCGCGCCGAAGTTCGAGTGCGGCAAGGTGCGCGCGGTGAACCAGTCGATCGACTACGGCAACGTGGTGATCGACGGACTGACCACCACCGACGCCTGCTCGCAGGGTGGCGACTCCGGCGGCGCCTGGCTGCGCGGCGACAAGGCGGTCGGGCTGCACTCCGGTGGCAACTCCAGCTGCGTCGCGAACGACGACAACTCGATCTTCCAGCCAGTCAACGAAGCGCTGGCCCAGTGGAACCTCACGCTGCTGGTCGGCGACGGTGGGCCGGGCGACCCGGACGACACGCAGGCGCCGACCGCGCCGGGCAACGTCCGGTCCACCGGTACGACGAGCAGCTCGGTCTCGCTCGCCTGGGACGCAGCCAGCGACAACGTCGGGGTCACGGGGTACGACGTCTTCAACGGCAGCACCCTGGCGACGACGGTCGCCGGTACGTCGGCCACGGTCAGCGGCCTCGCGGCCGACACGGCGTACTCGTTCACCGTGCAGGCGAAGGACGCTGCGGGCAACAAGTCGCCGCAGAGTGCGGCGGTGTCGGCACGGACGCAGCCGGGTAGCAGCGGCGGGCGCACGTTCAGCAACGGCACCGACTACCCGATCCGGGACTACCAGACGGCTGTCAGCGCAGTGCGGTCGACGGCGACGGGCCGGGCGACCAGCCCGATCAAGGTGACGGTCGAGGGCAACCACAGCTGCCTGGAGGACCTCAACATCAGCCTGGTCTCGCCGAGCGGCCGCTGGTACTACCTGCAGCGCTACGGCGGCAGCAGCTGCCACCCGCTGCCCAGCAGCAAGACGTACTCGGTCCCGACGACCGAGAACGCCGCAGGCACCTGGACGCTCCGCATCGGCGACAACGGGCCGGGTGACACCGGCACGCTGACGAACTGGTCGATCACGCTGTGAGTGCTCCCCGTCCACTGCTCCCGAAAGTCGGGGGCAGTGGACGGGTGAGTCTGGTAGGCAAGGGCCATGACGAACTCCATCGGGCGGTACGAGGGTGAGTGGGGCGAGCTGGTCAAGCTGCTGAACCTGGGGTTCGCGGAGCCCTGGAGCGACGCGCAGCTGCTCGCCGAGCAGAAGATGTGGGAGCCGGCGCGGAGCATCGTCGCGTGGGACGACAAGGAGCTCACCGGGCACACCGCGTCGTTCGGGATGACGATGAGCGTGCCGGGCGGACAGCTGCCGGTCGCCGGGGTGAGCATGGTCTGCGTCAGCCCGACGCACACCCGTCGCGGCATCCTGCGCGACCTGATGCGCGCCCAGCTCACCGAGCTGCACGAGACCGGCGTCGAGCCGGTCGCCGTACTGACCGCCAGCGAGCCGGTGATCTACGGCCGCTTCGGCTACGGCCTGGGCTCGGACCACCAGCAGATCACCGTGCCGAAGGCCTCCCGGGCGCTCCGCCCGGTCGCAGGCGCCGACAAGGTCCGCGTCCGGTACGCCGACCCGGTGGAGGCCCGCCCGGTGACGACGCGGATCCACAACGATGAGGCGCTCGGCCGCCCGGGCATGTTCCACCACGACGCCCGCTGGGAGTCCTATGTCGGCGGCGAGAACGTGGTGACCAACACCAGCGGCGCCTCACCGCTGCGCTGCGTGCTCGCCTCGGTCGACGGAGAGGTGACCGGCTACGCGCACTTCCGGACCCGCCGGACCACCAAGGGCTTCGTCGACGTCTCCCGCGTGCACGCCCGCGACCTGGCCTCGCATGCCGCGCTCTGGCAGTTCCTGCTCAACCAGGACCTGCTGAGCGAGACGACGTACGAGCAGCTGCCGTCGGACGACCCGCTGCTGTCCCTGCTCGTCGACCCGCGAGCGCCGAAGCCGGTCACGGCGGACGGGCTCTGGGTGCGGCTGGCCGATGTCGGCAAGGCCCTGGCCGGCCGCACGTACGCCGAGGAGCTGGACGTCGTACTGGGTGTCAGCGACGACTTCCTGTCCTGGAACGCCGGGCACTGGCACCTGGTCGGCGGACCCGCTGGAGCGACCTGCGAGCAGACCAACCGGCCGGCCGACGTACTGGTCGACGTCCGGGAGCTGGGTGCGGTCTACCTCGGCAAGCCGTCGCTGGAGCTGCTGGGAGCGGCCGGACTGGTCGAGGAGCGCACCGAAGGGGCACTTGCTGCAACTTCCCGGGCATTCCTCGGAAAGCGCCTCCCCTGGCTCGACACAGGCTTCTGATTCGCGGTTAGTCTTCCGGGATGCAGCCGACGCGACGCAGTGTGGTGGCAGTCGTTGCTGCCCTCGTGCTGGGCGTCGGGGCTGTGGTGCTGGTCGTGTTCGCGTCGGCCGGCGGGAGCGTGCAGCCGGTGAGCGAGAGCACCCGTACCGCGGCGCCGCGGACGCCGCCGACGTTCAACAGCAGCCAGTCGGTGGTGGCACCGACGCCGAGCGGGCAGCCGACGCCGAAGGACATCAAGCCGATCGAGATGCCGGAGTGGCTCAAGGCGCTCTGGACGGCACTCGTGTACGCCGCCGGGGTGCTGCTGGTGCTCTTCCTGCTGCGGGTGGTCTACCGGATCCTGCGGAAGGTCGAGCTGCCGCACGGCGAGGACGACGACACCGACTGGGAGCGGGTGAAGGTGGACCGGCTTGCCGAGGCTGTGGAGTCGGGGCTGTCGGCTGTGGACTCCGGTACGGCGACCGACGCGGTGATCGCGTGCTGGGTCGCCCTGGAGGAGGCTGCCGCATCAGCTGGTGTCGCTCGGGAGCCGTCGGAGACGCCGGCGGAGTTCACCGTGCGGGTGCTTGGCGTTGGCGGGATCTCGGAGCCTGAGCTGCTGCGGCTTGCTCAGCTGTACCGGGAGGCCCGCTACTCGACGCACGGGTCGACGGAAGAGGCTCGTACGCAGGCGAGAGCGGCGCTGCTCAGCCTGCGCGAGGAGCTGGCGGCTGCGGTGGCGGCGCGATGAAGGAGAAGCTGCGGTCCTTCAACAGCGTGCTGCTGAGGCACCTGTTGATCTGCATCGTCGCCGCGCTGCTGGCGATCGCGGGGTTCGGGCTGGCTGGTACGGCGCCGCGCCCGATGTGGTTCGTCGGGCTGGCGTTGGCGATCGCCTTCGTCTCGGTGGCGCTCCGGTTGGTGTTCCCGCAGCTCGTCGAGACCACCTGGCCGTCGCGGTTCGACGAGAAGTGGGCCGAGCTACGCAGCCGCAGCAACGACAACCGGACCCAGTTCCTGGCCACCTGGGTGCAGGAGTCCGGACGCGAGCGCCGCGGCGGTGACGGGTCGCTGACGTTCGCCCGGCGGGTCCGGCCGCTGCTGCTGGAGCTGACCACCGACCGGCTGGTGCACCGGCACGGCATCGACCCGCAGCAGGAGCCCGACCGCGCCCGCGCGCTGGTCGGCGACCAGCTGTGGAACCTGATCACCGGGACCGGGCCGGGCACGGCGTCGTTCGCCGAGATCGAGCAGGCTGTCCAGACCATCGAGAAGCTGTGAGGAACCGTGACTGATCGGGAACTGAGCCCGGGCGACGTGTCGGAGCTGAGCCGGCGGGTGCTGGAGCGGGTCGGCGAGGCCGTGGTCGGCAAGGCCGAGGCGCTCGAGCTGGTGCTGGCCGGGGTCCTGGCCGGCGGGCACGTGCTGCTCGAGGACTACCCGGGCCTGGCCAAGACGCTGGCCGCGCGGTCGTTCGCACAGGCGCTCGGGCTGGAGTTCCGGCGCGTCCAGTTCACCCCGGACCTGCTGCCCTCCGACGTCACCGGCGCCTTCGTGTACGACCAGAAGAACGGCGAGTTCGTCTTCCGGCCCGGACCGATCTTCACCGGGCTGCTGCTCGCCGACGAGATCAACCGGACGCCGCCGAAGACCCAGGCCGCGCTGCTGGAGTCGATGCAGGAGCACCAGGTCACCGTCGAGGGCCAGACTTTCCCGCTGCCGGCGCCGTTCCACGTGCTGGCCACGGCGAACCCGGTCGAGTACGAGGGCACTTACCCGTTGCCGGAGGCCCAGCTCGACCGCTTCATGCTGCGGATCGGCTTCGGCTACCCCAGCGCCGACGAGGAGTGGCAGGTGCTCCAGCGCCGGATGGCACGGCGTCAGGAGGACCAGCACGTCGAGGCGGTCACCGACGCGGCCGGTCTGCTCGCCGCGCAGCGCGCTGTCGAGACGGTGACCGTCGACGACACCGTCGGCCGGTACTGCGTGGAGCTGGCCGCCGCTACCCGCCGGGACTCGCAGGTGCTCGTCGGTGCGTCACCGCGTGGCTCGCTGGCGCTGCTGCTGACCGCCAGGTCGTACGCCGTGATCCAGGGCCGCGACTACGTCGTACCGGAGGACGTGAAGGCTGTCGCGGTCGCTGCGCTGGCACACCGGATCACTGTGCGGCCGGAGCTGTGGCTGCACGAGGTGACCGGCGCGAGCGTCGTACGGGCTGTGCTGACGCAGGTGCCGGCGCCGCCGACCGTCGTGGGCGCCCGGCAGTGACCTGGCGGCCGACCCACGCGCAGGTCCGGGTGGTCTGCGTGGCCGCCGGGCTGCTGCTGGTCGCGGTCGTCGCGCGCAGGCCGGACCTGGCCGTGCTCGGGATGCCGCTGGGGTTCGTCGCGGTCTGGGGACGGTTCTTCCGGCCGCGGAGCGTTCCGCAGGTGGCGACCGAGCTGGACGCGGACGTGCTGTTCGAGGGGCAGGCGACGACGTACCGGGTGCTGGTGCCGGGTGCTGTCGACCCGGACATCGACCTGGTGGTTGCGGCGGTGCCGCGGACGCAGTGGTTCCGGTACGACCCGCCGCAGGCCGCGGTGGCCGAGTCGGCGGCCGACGGGACCGTTGAGGTCGAGGTCGGCGTACGGTCCGAGCGGTGGGGGCTGCGGCGGTTGGAGCGGCCGCGGGTGATCGCCACGTCGGACCTGGGGTCGTACCGGGTGCAGCTGCCGGATGCTGCGGCGCTGACCGTGACGACGCTGCCGCTCCGGGAGGGCTTCGAGGCAGTCGACGCCGTACCGCGGCCTGCTGGTCTGGTCGGGCTGCACCGGTCGCGGCGGCCGGGTGAAGGGACCGAGCTCTCGGGAGTCAGGCCGTTCCGGACCGGCGACCGGCTGCGGCGGATCAACTGGTCGGTGTCGGCGCGGACCCAGGAGCTGCACGTCACGTCGACCTGGTCCGACCGGGACACCGAGGTCGTCATCCTGCTGGACACCGGTGGCGACGTCGGGATCAGCGAGGGCATCGACGGGCGCTCCAGCAGCCTGGACACGGCTGTGCGCGCTGCCGCGTCGATCGCTGAGCACTACCTGCGGCACGGCGACCGGGTGCGCCTGGTCGACACCGGTACGGCGGTCGGCGGTGTGCGCGCGGGCAGCGGGCGGGCGCACTTGCGGCGGATCCTGGATGTGCTGGTGCACGCTGACCAGAAGGGCCGGCAGCAGGACGAGCAGGCGCTGGCTCGGCGGCACCGGATTCGTGCGGACAGCCTGGTGCTGGTGCTGAGCCCGCTGCTGCGGCCGGCTGTGCTCGGGGATGTGGTGACGCTGGTGCACTCCGGGTGCACGGTGATCGCTGTGGACACGCTGCCGGACGACGTGGCGGACGTGATCGACCTGGAGCAGCACGACTCGCAGGCGTGGCCGCTGGCCTGGCGGCTGCGGTTGCTGGAGCGGCGCCGCGAGCTGGACCGGCTGGGGGATCTGGGAGTGCCTACTGTGCGGTGGCGGGGCGCTGGGACGTTGGACGAGGTGCTGCGGGATGCAGCACGCGTCGCGTCGGCGCCGAGGATGCGCTCATGAGCTATGTCTTTGGCGTCGACTTCGTCGCCGCGGGTTTTGGGGCTTTCTCGCCCGGTCTTCCCTCGTCGGTCGGTCGCTGCGCTCCCTCCCTCCTCAGTCCAGACCGGGCGGCCCCAAAACCTTTGTGGTGCTCGTCGATTGTGGAGGGGGTCGGTTGTGAGCATCGCTGATCGGTTGACGCGCTGGCTCGGGGAGCTGCGGGCGTTCGGGCGCGGGCCTCTGGTTGCCCGGCTGCTGATCGCACTGGGTGGGTTGATCGCCCTGCTGGTCCCAGCGCTGCAGCCGTGGGACCAGATGGACGCGGTGTCGATCGCCGCGGGCGCCTTGCTGCTGGTCTGCTTGGTCCTGCCCGACTCAGCCGCCGCGCTGCTGTTCCTGCTCGTCGTACTGGTCGGCTGGTTGTTCAGAGCGCCAGTGGAGGTCGGCTGGTCGACGGTGGTCACCGCGCTCGGCCTCCTCCTGCTCCACCTGGCATCGGCGTACGCCGCGCAGCTGCCGTCGTACGCGAAGGTCGGACGCCGCTCGCTGCGCAGGTGGTTGCTGCCGACGAGCATCGCGGTGCTGCTCGCGCCGCTGGTCGCGATCGGCGCCTCCGTCGTCCGCGGCGCAGGTGTGCCCGGCTCGTTGATCGTCACCGTCGCAGCGCTCGCGGCCGCGACAGCGGCGGTTTGGTTCGCCTCCGGCCAGTCGGTGAACGACTAGAGGTTCTCCAGCAGGTCGGTGGCCCACGTGCAGGCGACCGGGTTCGGCCCGACGACCTGCATGGCGGCCATCACCGTCAGCAGCATGCCGGTGGCCATGAACTCGCGTGTCTCCTCCGGCGACGAGTCGGTCAGGTCGCGGACGAGCCGGTAGATCCCGCCGAAGCGCTCCCGCGACGCCTCGCCGATGGCCGGCTCCGCGCTCGCCGCGAAACCGTGCAGCAGGACCACGAGCAGCTCACGGCGTACGAGCAGCTGGTTGAACGCGTCGCCGAGCGACTCCAGGTCGGACTTGCGCTCGGCGGCCATCCGGAACGCCTGCTCGATCTCGTCGCAGACCCGCTCCAGCGTGGCCAGGAACAGCTGCTGCTTGGTGCCGAACAGGCGGATCACGTAGGGCTGCGAGACGCCGGCCAGCCGGGCGATCTCGTCGGTCTTCGTCCCGGCGTACCCGGACTCGCCGAAGGCCGTGATGGCGGCCTGCAGCACCTCTTCGCCGCGCTCGGCCGCGGTCAGCCTGGTTCTGGTCATCGGGTCCTCCACTCGTCGCTTGACATGTTATCAGTCAATGCATACCTTCCTTGTTATCAGTCGATAACAACAAAGGATGCGCGCTATGACATCGACCGTCCTCGATCCCGGGGTCCGCACCGCCCGACCGCTCGGCGCGGTGCTCGCCGTGGTCGGCATTCCCGTCTTCATGGTCACGCTCGACAACCTCGTGGTGACCACCGCGCTGCCGGTGATCAAGCAGGATCTGGGCGCCTCGCTGACCGACCTGCAGTGGTTCGTGAACGCCTACACGCTGTCCTTCGCGGCGCTGCTGCTGACCGCCTCGGCGATCGGCGACCGGCTCGGCCGGCGCCGGATCTTCCTGGCCGGGCTGGCGCTGTTCACGTTCGCGTCGGCGGCCTGCGCGCTGGCGACCGAGCCGTGGATGCTGATCGGCGCCCGCGCGATCCAGGGCGTCGGTGCGGCCGCGGTGATGCCGCTGTCGCTGACGCTGCTGTCGGCCGCCGTACCGGAGAGGATGCGCAGTGCCGCGATCGGGATCTGGGGTGGCATCTCCGGGCTCGGCGTCGCGGTCGGGCCGGTGGTCGGCGGCGCGGTCGTCGACGGGCTGAACTGGCAGTGGATCTTCTGGCTGAACGTCCCGATCGGCGTGCTCGCGCTGCCGTTCGTCGCCCGTGTCCTGACCGAGTCGTACGGCGGCAGCCGGCGCTTCGACGTGGCCGGGCTGGTGCTCTCGGCGGCCGGTCTGCTCGGCGTCGTGTGGGGTGTCGTCCACGGTGCTGACGACGGCTGGACGTCCGGACCGGTGCTCGGCGCGCTGGTCGGTGGCGTCGCGCTCCTGATCGCGTTCGTGGTCTGGGAGAGCCGGACGCCGGCGCCGATGCTGCCGCTGCGGCTGTTCCGGATCCGCGCGATCAGCGTCGTCAACACGACGTCGTTCACCTTCTCGCTGGGCGTGTTCGGCGCGGTGTTCCTGCTCGCGCAGTTCTTCCAGGTCGTGCAGGGCTACTCGCCGCTCGACTCCGGGCTGCGGACGCTGCCCTGGACCGCCGCGCCGATGGTGGTCGCACCGATCGCCGGACTGATCGTCGACCGGGTCGGGGCGCGAGTGCTGATCGCCGGCGGACAGGCGCTGCTCGCGGTGGCGCTGGGCTGGATGGCTGTGGTCACCACGGTCGACGTCACCTACAGCGCGTACGTCGTACCGTTCGTGCTGGCCGGCGTCGGGATGGGCCTGACCTTCGCGCCGACCGCGAGCGTGGTGATGGGCGCCGCGGCCGAGAACGACCGGGGCGTCGCGTCGGGGACCAACAACACGGTTCGCGAGGTCGGCGTCGCGATGGGCGTCGCAGTGCTCGCCTCGGTCTTCGCCTCCGCCGGCGGCTACGAGTCACCCGCCCGGTACGTCGACGGGCTGGTCCCCGCGGTCTGGGTGGGGGCCGCGGTGGTCGCGGTCGGCGCGTTCGTCGCCCTGCTGATCCCGGGGCCGGTCAAGAACCGCTGAGTGTCCCCGGCGTACGGCAGGATGGTCCCCTCGATGTCGGGGACCATCCTGTTGTCTTGTTGGGGGAGTTGGACGTGCTGAACGCCGACGACGTACGCCGGGTCGCGCTGTCGCTGCCGGAGACCGTGGAGAAGCAGCGGTGGAACCACCCGACGTTCGACGTCGCCGGGCGGATGTTCCTGACCGTGCCGGACGACCAGACCTCGTTCGCGGTCCGCTGCCCACGGCTGGAGCGCGACGAGCTGATCGCGGCCGAGCCGGACAAGTTCTGGGTCCCGCCGCACGAGGCCGGCTCGGCGTGGGTCCGCGCGCGGCTAGGCGCCCTCGAAGGTGCGGACGAGCTCTACGACATCGTGCTCGACTCCTGGCGCCAAACCGCGCCGGCAGGACTCGAGCCCTAGTCCTCCTCGGCTTTGAAGCGCGACTCCTTGAACCACAGCGAGCGGTCGACCCGGCGTTCCAGCTCCGCGACGACCTTCTGGCCGCCGCGGTAGAGGTCGCCGGACACCAGGATCACGCACCCGCCCGTCCCGAACACCACCGTGGTCCCGTCGCCGGCCCGCATCACGCCGGCGACTTCGTCCCACCGCACGCGGTGCACGCCGTCCTCCTCGCGGACCGCCAGCTCGTCCGGCGTCACCACGAGCGCCGTCTCCCGCGCCTCCCGCACGAACAGCCGCGCCATCCGCGGCGGCCGGAACTCCTCACCAGCAGGCAGCTCCTCGCCGACCGGGCACAGCGACACCTCGGTGAACCCGTGCTTGGTCCACTGCTCGACCGCGTGCTCCGCCGCGTACCCGATGGCCGTCGGCAGCGCCGCACGCAGTACGGCGGCCAGGTCGTCCGGCCGGACCGCCCGCACCTGCTCCGGGTCGAGCGGCTCGGCCGCGGGCTCGCCGAACAGCTCCCGGCGCAGCACGTTGAACTCGGCGCCCAGCTCGGCGTCGGTGGTCGCGCGCTCCTCCTCGAAGCGGGCCAGCGCCAGCTGCAGCTCCTCCTCGGACGGGCCGTTGGCGGCCAGGCCGGTGAGGGACTCGACGACGGCCTGGGCCACCTCCTGCTCGGCGCCTTCGCGGGCTTCGGCGTACAGGACCCAGTCGGTCGTGCCGTCCGGCTGCGGCACCGAGTCGTGGTCGACCACGTAACTGTGGCCTCCGCCGTGCCGGGCGCTCTCCTCGATGCGCTGCTGCAGCACGTCGGTCGCCAGTGCGGCGGTCCGGGCCGCGTCGCTGTTGGGCAGCGACAGCAGCACGGCGGCACCGGGGATGCCGATGCCGACGACCGCCGGGCCGGCGAACTGCCTGGCGGGGTAGTGCTGGTGCTGAGGTCGGCTGCCGGCGGGCAGGGGGAGCTCGAGGTCAGCAGGGATCGGTCCGGTGATCTGCAGGACCGCGTTGTCGGCGGTGAACCACCGCCGGGCGAAGGCGTTCACCTGGTCGGCTGTGAGGCCGTCCGGACCAGGCCCGTCCAGCCAGTCGAGCCCAGCGCCGCGGGCGCCGTACCGGACGAAGTAGAGGAGAGCAGCCATCGGGTGTGTGACCCAGCTGTCCTCAGCAGCCAGTACGCCGGCCTCTACCTCCAGCCGCTCGACCGGCGGGTTGGCCAGGGCCGCGCAGACGCCGGTCAGGAACTCGCCGACGCGTTCCGGCGTACCGGAGGCGACGAAGCTGGTGACCGTGGTGGTGACGGTCGCGTCGATCTGGATCGGCAGCCGGCGGACCGTGCTCATCACCAGGTGCTCCAGCGCGTGCGCGACGCCGACCGTCGGCAGCGTCTCGTCGCGAGCGCCCACGGCGAAGGTCAGCGTGGCGTCGGTGGTGGTCTGCTGCTCGCGGTGGTGCAGCAGCCGGACTCCGTCGAGGTACTGCGGCATTCGGCCCTCCTGGACTGTCGGTGCCTGAGGTTACCCACAGGCCTGCGGTAAATGACGGAGTCGCCGGTCGTGCGGCAGGTAGGGTCGGAGCCGTGACGGACGCGACCACACCGAACAGCCCGATCGACCAGGTCTCCGAGCGGTTCCTCGAGCAGTACCTCGAGCTGATGCCGACCGCGGCGACCTTCATGGGGGTCGAGGGGCACGACCACGAACTGCCCGACTACTCGCCGAACGGGTTCGACGGCCTGCTCGAGCTGCACCGGCGGGCGCTCGCCGAGGCGCGTGCTCTGCAGCCCGGCAGCCCGCGCGAGGAGGTCGCGCAGGACGCCTTCGTGGAACGGCTCGGGCTCGAGGTGGAGAACCTCGAGGCCGGCGTACCGCAGTCGCAGCTGAACGCGCTGACCTCGATCCCGGCCGAGATCCGGCAGGTGTTCGACCTGATGCCGACCGCCTCGGCCGAGGACTGGGAGCGGATCGCGATCCGGCTCAACCAGGTCGGGACGACGCTCGACGGGTTCCGCGAGACCGTGCTCGACCAGGCCGGCCAGGGCCGGGTGTCCGCCGTACGGCAGCTGAACGACCTGGCCACCCGGATCGCCAGCTGGACCGGCGCCGAGAGTGACGACTTCTTCGCCGGGCTGGCCGCGCGGGCGCCCGAGGGCGCGGTCAAGGCATCGGTCGAGGCCGCCGCCGGGTCGGCGCGCAAGGCCTACGACGAGTTCGGCCAGTGGCTGACCGCCGAGGTGGTCCCGCAGGGCCGGGCCCGGGACGCGGTCGGCCGGGACATCTACGAGCTTGCCTCGCGCAACTTCCTCGGTGCGGCCGTCGACCTCGACGAGACCTACGCCTGGGGCTGGCAGGAGCTGGCCCGGATCGACGCCGAGATGCAGACCATCGCCGCGTCGCTGAACGGTGGCGACAAGAGCATCGCCGCGGCCGCCGAGCTGCTCGACAACGACCCGGCCCGCCAGATCCACGGCAAGGAAGCCTTCCGGGACTGGATGCAGCAGCTCGCCGACGCCGCCGTCGCCGAGCTCGGCGGCGAGCACTTCGACATCCCCGAGCAGATCCGGCGGATCGAGTGCATGATCGCGCCGACCTCCGACGGGTCGATCTACTACACCGCCCCGAGCGAGGACCTGACCACCCGGCCCGGCCGGATGTGGTGGGCGGTCCCGGCCGGTATCGAGGACTTCGCCACCTGGCGCGAGGTGACGACGGTCTACCACGAAGGCGTCCCCGGGCATCACCTGCAGGTCGCGCAGACGATGCTGCGCGGCGAGACGCTGAACCGCTGGCAGCGGATCGGCTGCTGGGTCTCCGGTCACGGCGAAGGCTGGGCCCTGTACGCCGAGCGGCTGATGGAAGAGCTGGGATACCTGGAGGAGCCGGGCGCCCGGCTCGGCATGCTGGACGCGCAGGGGTTCCGCGCGGCGCGGGTGATCGTGGACATCGGGATGCATCTGGAGCTGGAGATCCCGCGCGACAACCCGCTCGGGTTCCGGCCCGGCGAGCGCTGGAACGCCGAGCTCGGGTTCGAGTTCCTGCGCGCGTACTCGCGGATGGAGACCGAGTTCCTGCGCTCGGAGCTGAACCGGTACCTCGGCTGGCCGGGGCAGGCGCCGTCGTACAAGGTCGGTGAGCGGATCTGGCTGCAGGCCCGCGAGGAGGTGCGGGCGCGGCGAGGTGCCGCGTTCGACCTGCGTGCCTTCCACCGGGAAGCGCTGGACCTGGGCTCGATCGGCCTCGACCCGCTGCGCCGCGCGCTCGCCCGCCTGTGAACGGGCACACGGGGGAGCGTCCGCGCTTCGTGCTGGCGTCGCAGTCGCCGGCTCGCCTCAAGACGCTGCGCAACGCGGGAGTCGAGCCTGAAGTCATCGTCTCCGGTGTCGACGAGGACAACGTCACCGCGGAGAGCCCTGGCGAGCTGGCGCGGTTGCTGGCGTGTTTGAAGGCCCGAGCGGTCGTCGCGACCCTCGACGACCACGCGACGGTCCTCGGCTGCGACTCCGTCCTGGAGATCGACGGCGTCGCGTACGGCAAGCCCGGTACGCCGGAGATCGCCCGCGAACGCCTCCGGATGATGCGCGGCCGGTCCGGCGTACTGCACACCGGGCACTGCCTCTTCGACACCAACAGCAAGCAGGAGCTCCGCGAGCTGGCCTCCACAGTCGTGCAGTTCGCCGACCTCACCGACGAAGAGATCGACGCGTACGTCGCCACCGGCGAACCGCTCGTCGTCGCCGGTTCCTTCACCGTCGACGGCTTCGGCGGCCCCTTCGTGACCGCCATCGAAGGCGACTACCACAACGTCGTCGGCCTCTCCCTGCCGCTGCTCCGCCGCATGCTCACCGAGGTCGGCATCCCGTGGCCGTCCCTGTGGCAGGACCCCCACTTCGCGTACGACGAAGCCGAAGCCGCCATCTACGACGAAACCCGAGGCGGCGAACCCCGAGCGCGAGCGGCCGCGGAAGCAGTCCACCGCTTGATTCCCTCAGGTACTGGACGGGTGCTGGAGCTGGCTGTCGGCACCGGGATCGTCGGCGCGGAGCTTGTTGCCTTGGGCAATCTCGTGCACGGTGTCGACCTGTCGCCCGCGATGCTCAAGCATGCGAAGTACCGCCTCCCCGGGCACGTGGCGGCGGCTGATGTCGCGCGGCTGCCGGTCGCCGATCGCCGGTGCGACGCGGTGGTGGCGATCTGGCTGCTGCACCTGCTCGACGACACCGAGGGCGTGATCGCCGAGGTCGCCCGCGTCCTGCGGCCCGGCGGGGTCTTCATCACCACCACCGAGAAGTCCGAAGCCAGCCGCTACGCCGCCGGGCGTTCACCGAATGACACCCGCTCCGGCGACGCCCTCTCCCACCTGGTCACCCGCGGCGCCGAGCACGGCCTCGTCCTCGACGGCGCGACCACGTTCGAAGGCCCACTCCGCGGCGGCCCCGGCATCCCGGTCTACCCGCTGGTGCGCTTCCGCAAGAGCTAGCTGCAGACGTGCCCGACGGCGCCGCTGAAAGCCTGCGTGTGCAGGCGATCCAGCCGGTGCGCGAAGCCGGTGGTGATGCTGCTGGTGGTCAACTCCACCACGCAGCGCACCCCGGCGTGCCGGACGTACGTCGTACTGCGTAACGCCTGCAGCAGCTCGGTGGTCAGCTTGTCGAGCGTCGCCCGGATCTCCTCAAGGTCCGGGCGCTTCGTCGGCGCTTCAGCCGGATGCGCGGTCCAGCGCGCGAACAAGCCGCGCTGGACGACCTTGCTCGCCTCGATCTGGTCGCGGAAGAAGGTCGCCGTCTCCTCGGGGTCGATCCCGAGCTGCACCGCCGAGGCACGGGCCTGGTCGAGCACGACCTGCTCGCGGGCCGGGTCGTCGATCGGCTTACCGGTCCCGAACTTCGAGGCGGCCACGAGATCACCGACCTCGATCCGCTGCGCCACCAGGTCAATCAGTTGCCCAAGGCCCGTTGTCCGCGCAGACACCCGCTCCGCAGCAGCCGAAGCCGGCGCGCCCGGCGCCGCAGCAGCTGAAGCCGGTGCGGCGACCATCCCGCCCAGCAGCATCCCGGCCGAAACCACCCCAGCAAGCCGCTTCACTCGATCCCCGCCTTCGCGTCCAGCAGCTGCAGCAACTCGTGCGCGGCCAGCTCGACCTTCTTGTGCCGCCACTCCGCCGCCCGGTACACGCACGCGATCAGCCCGGTCCGGTGGATGCGCCGGAAATCGCCGTACACGAACGCGTGCCGTGCCTTCGTCTCCTCGTTCGCGCCGTCGGTGAGGCCGAGGTGCCAGGCGCCGTACTCGTCCCAGCCGTGCTTGGCCAGGTAGTCGTTCTGGGCCTCGGCGTCTGGTTGCACCGAGCCCCAATCGCTGTCCAGCACGTACTGCCGACCCTCGATCAGCTTCCGCGCGTACTCGACCGCCGCCGGGTTCACCTCGTACTTGGCCATGGGCCCAGTGTTGACGGACGCGCGCCGACGCGCCACCTGGTGGCGCGCGGGTCGAGGTGGAATCCTGCTCGCATGCGATTCGAGGAGTTCGCCGCCGAGCGGGCGCAGGTGGTCGGCGTGGCCGACGACGTCACTGCCTTCAAGGCCGGTGTGGAGCGGTTGCGCGGGCTGGCGGCGACGGTGGAGGACGACCCGGGGAAGGCGTTTCGGTACCTGGAGGCCACCGAGCGGATGCTCCTGGAGGCGACCGCGCCGCAGAGCGAGGCTGTCGGCCAGGCGTTCGAGGCGATGCTGCGCGCTCGGCAGGTTCCCGCCGGTACGGCGACTGAGCAGTGCGTGCACGTCCAGGCCGGGATCGCCGAGGTCGCCCGGATTGCGGCCGCGGCGCCGACCGACGCCGAGCGGGACGCGGCGCTGGAGATGAACGCGGCGCTGCTCAGAGTGCTGGAGCGGATCGAACGGCAGTGATGCGCCGCGACCCGGCCAGTGAGGTCCCCGGCTTCGACGGCCTGTGGGACCGGATCGCCGCTGACGTGGTCAGCAACTACCAGGCCGAGGCGACCCTCTGGAACGGCCGGATCGACTACCTGCCGGCCGATCGCGAGAACGACGTCAGGGGCCAGGCGACCGCGGACGGCCGGTTGCTGCTCAGCCGCCCGCTGGTCGTGGAGCCGCTCCGACGCCTGTACGCCGAAGGGCCGGGCGCGCTGTCCGACCCGAAGTTCGCGCAAACCTGCTGGCGCGCGCTCAAGACCGCCGCGCACGAGTTCGGGCACCTGACGGCGCCGGCCGACTGGACTCTCGACGACCGGATCCGCGACCTCGACCGCGACGAGCAGGACCCCGCGGAGGAGGGCTTCATCGAGGCCCTCACCCAGGCGGAGCTGCGCGGCCTGGTCTCCCACGTGCTGCCGCCCGAGCTCGCCGAGCCGCTGGCGCGCGCGGTGGCCGCCGGGCCGGAGCCGATGCTGCCGTCGTACCCCGGCTGGACGAGCGCGGCCGGGATGTTCGCCGCGGAGCTCGCGGCGGAGTTCGAGGATCTGCGGGCTGTCGACGTACTGCGAGCAGGTGCTCGCGAGTCGGCGTCCCGCAGGCCGGAGGCGCTGGCGACCCTGATCATCGCCCGAACCCAACTCCCCGCCCTCCTCCAGGACCCCCGCCGAGAAGCCGCCCTCCGCACCGACCTCGCCCGCACCCTCGCCGAGGGCTTCGCGAGCCTCACCGACATCCCCACCGCCCGAAGCGCCGGCGCCCAACGCGGCCAGGAGCTAGCCGCAGTCGCCATCGAGAAGGTCCGCACGGCGGAGCAGTTCTTCACCCAGATGGCAGACTTCGGAGGCCTCACGTACGACCAGGGCATAGCCCCAGCCGCCGGCCCCGCAAGCACCAAGCCCAACCAGCCGAGCCCGAACACCCGCCCGCCCGAAGGCGGGCGCGCGGCGAGGAACGAGCCCGACGGCCGCAGCTGAAGCCGCCGGTCAGGCGGCGTTCCCACCGCCTCGGCAAGCCCCAAGCCCAACCAGCCGAGCCCGAACACCCGCCCGCCCGAAAGCGGGCGCGCGGCGACGAACGAGCCCGACGGCCGTAGCTGAAGCCGCTGGATAGACGGCGCTCCCGCCGGCCCGCCCGTGCCCGAGCTGCAGTCGCCGGCCCATGCGCCGCTCAGGTGCCGACCCACGCGCCGCTGACGTTCGGGGCTCGCCCGCGCGGTTACGGGTGTGCGCTGGCGCGCCACCGGCCGGGGCCTGGGTGGAGCGGGCGTTTGGCGTGGCGCCAGTACGTCGCCCAGTCGCTGGCTCGTTCGGTGTCGGGCTCGGGGGCGGGGGCGGCGGCGCGGGCGGAGACCACGGCGAGCAGGGCGGCGAGTTCCTCGGGGGAGGGGTCGCCTTTGACGACGCGGAGGACGGGGGTGCTCGCGGCGGACGGGGAATCAGCGGCGGACGGCGAGTCAGCGGCCGACAGCGAGTCAGCGGCGGACTGCGAGTCGGCGGGCGCGTGCGAAGCGTCCGCAGCGCCCAGGGAGTTGGAGGTGTCGGTCATCGGAGGGCTCCCGTCAGAGGGGGATGTTGCCGTGCTTCTTCGGGGGCAGGGTGTCGCGCTTGGTGCGGAGCAGGCGCAGCGCGCGGATGATCTCGGCGCGGGTCTCGCTCGGCTTGATCACCGCGTCGATGTAGCCGCGTTCCGCCGCGATGTACGGGTTGGCGAGGTGGTCCTCGTACTCCGTGATCAGCTGCTGGCGGCGCGACTCGACGTCGTCGGCGCCGGCGAGTTCGCGGCGGTGCAGGATGTTGACGGCGCCCTGGGCGCCCATCACGGCGATCTGGGCGGTCGGCCAGGCGATGTTCATGTCGGCGCCGAGGTGCTTGGAGCCCATCACGTCGTACGCGCCGCCGTACGCCTTGCGGGTGATCACGGTGATCATCGGGACGGTCGCCTCGGCGTACGCGTAGATCAGTTTGGCGCCGCGGCGGATGATGCCGTTCCACTCCTGGTCGGTGCCGGGCAGGAAGCCGGGGACGTCGACGAAGGTCAGGATCGGCAGGTTGAACGCGTCGCAGGTGCGGACGAACCGGGCGGCCTTCTCGGAGGCGTCGATGTCGAGGGTGCCGGCGAACTGCAGCGGCTGGTTCGCGACCACGCCGACCGGGCGGCCCTCGACGCGGCCGAAGCCGACGATCAGGTTCGGCGCGAACAGCGCCTGCACCTCCAGGAAGTCGCCCTCGTCGACGACCGCCTCGATCACCGTGTGCATGTCGTACGGCTGGTTCGGCGAGTCCGGGATCAGCGTGTCCAGCGCGGCGTCGATGTCGCTGACCTCGAGGTCGGCGGCGAAGTCGTACGCCGGCGGGTCCTCCAGGTTGTTCTGCGGCAGGTGCGCGACCAGGGCCTTCACCCAGTCGACCGCGTCCTCCTCGTCGCTGCCCAGGTAGTGCGCGTTACCGGACTTGGTGTTGTGCGTCCGGGCGCCTCCGAGCTCCTCCTGGGTGACGTCCTCACCGGTGACGGTCTTGATCACGTCCGGGCCGGTGATGAACATGTACGACGACTCGTCGACCATCACGGTGAAGTCGGTGACCGCCGGGGAGTAGACGGCGCCGCCGGCGCACGGGCCCATGATCAGGGAGATCTGCGGGATCACGCCGGAGGCCCGGACGTTGCGGCGGAAGATCTCGCCGTACAGGCCGAGCGAGACGACGCCTTCCTGGATCCGGGCGCCGCCGGAGTCGTTGATGCCGATCAGCGGGCAGCCGATCTTCATCGCCAGGTCCATCACCTTGACGATCTTCTCGCCGAACACCTCACCCAGCGAGCCGCCGAACACGGTGAAGTCCTGGGCGAACACGCAGACCTGGCGGCCGTCGATGGTGCCGAATCCGGTCACCACGCCATCGCCGTACGGGCGGTTGGCGTCCAGGCCGAAGGCCGTCGAGCGGTGCCGGGCGAACTCGTCGAGCTCGGAGAACGATCCCTCGTCGAGCAGCAGCGCGATCCGCTCCCGGGCCGTCTTCTTGCCCCGCGCGTGCTGCTTCTCCACCGCCCGCTCGGACCCGGCGTGCACGGCTTCGTCCAGCCGCTGCTCCAGGTCCGCGAGCTTCCCGGCGGTGGTGTGGATGTTCACGGTCTCTCCCATAAACCGGCAGCCTAACTGGCTAGTAGGTGTTGCGCCTGTGATGTCCGACGCAGTGGTGGGTGGGGGGAAAGAAAGAGAAAGAAAGGGAAGGAAATCCGCGGCTGGGGTGGAGGGTGAGACGGTGATGTGCGCGGGGCGGTGGTCGGTACTTGCTGGGGTGAATGCCGCCTGGGGGTCAGTGGGGGCCGACGGCGAAGATCTTCGTCAGGCGGGCGGCCAGCGCCAGGTCGCCTCGGACCGAGAGGCGTTGCTTCAGCACCGCTGTGACCGGGTCCTCGTTGCCGGTGACGATTCTCAGCAGGGTGGCCGGGTCGGTGCGGACCGAGATGTCGGGCGGGGTGGCCGGGGCGGGGATCAGTGCGCAGCGGCCGTCGGTGATCCTCAGGTGGTACTCGTCGACGCCCTCGCCGTGGACGCCGCCGGCGGCGCCGGTGATCTGCCAGGTGACGACGGCGTCGAACCCGGTGGCCCGGGCGGGTCGGAGGTACTCCGGCATCCGGCGAAAGATCTCGCGCAACGCGATCTCTCGCACACCCCCGATGAGTCGATGCCGAAGCTCCCGTTCCGACGTCCGGTCCACCAGCCGGGCGAGTTCACCCAGTTCGAGCCCGGACCAGTCACCGGCCTCCAGCCAGTGCGCACCGCCACGTTCGGTCAAGCAGACCTCCCCGTGGCGACTTCCTACCAGACCGTAGGAATTTCCTACGACCTGGTAGGTTTGTCAAGTGGTCAGCCCCGACGAGCCGGTTGCGGAACCTCGCCGCCGGGCCGCGCACCTCGGCCCGGAACGCCGGCGGCCGATGATCCTCGAGGCCGCCCTGGAAGTCTTCTCCGAGCGCGGGTACGCCGGGACGACGATGCAGTCGGTCGCCGACGCCGCCGGGGTGACCAAGCCGGTGGTCTACGCGTCCTTCGCGAACCGCGACGAGCTGCTGCTCGCGCTGCTGGCCCGCGAGGAGCAGCACCTGGTGCTCTCGATCATGGCCGCGCTGCCGGCCGACCCGACCGTCGGTACGCCGCAGGAGCACGTGCTGGAGGGCCTGACCGCGTTCCTGGAGACCGCCGCGAAGAACCCGCACTCCTGGCGGATCGTCTTCGGAGCCCAGTACGGCGCGGCGCCGGCCGTCGCCGACCGCGTGCGGGCCGCCCGCGCGTTCCTGGTCGAGGGCCTGCGGCTGACGCTCGTGCAGTCGCTGCCGGGCGTCACCGCGCCGGACGCGAACCTGCCGGTCCTGGCCGAGATGCTCGCCTCGATGACCGAGGCCTGCGCCCGGATGCTCGTCGTCGACGGCACCGACCGGACTCCCGCGGAGCTCGCCCAGGTGGTCTCTCAGGTGGTCGGCGGAGGGTTCGGCTCGGTCTGAGCTGTCCGTCGTACCACCAGCACGCTCGGTCACGATCTGCGTTCACTGGCCGGACCATGAGGCGAGAGAGCGCGGCCACAGATATCGTGGGCGAACGTGACCGAGACCGGCAGTCAGGCGAACGCCCGCACCCGTACCCGCGCACGTTTCGAAGTCCCCGAGGAACTGCGGGGTGACGTCCGCCTGCTCGGCGAGATCCTGGGCCGGATCCTGGTCGAGTACGCCGGGCAGCCGCTGCTCGACGACGTCGAGAAACTGCGGGAGCTGACCATCGCCGGGGACGGCGAGGCGGCCGAGCAGCTGGTCGCGACCTGGCCGCACGAGCGCGCCGAGGACGTCGCCCGCGCGTTCACCTGCTACTTCCACCTGACGAACCTCAGCGAGGAGCTGCACCGCGCCCGCGTCCTGCGCGAGCGCGACCGCTCCGGCGACGCGCCGGCGGTGTCCGAGCTGGCCCAGGCCGTCGAGCAGATCTCCGTGGACGCCGGCGAGCAGCAGGCCCGCGCCCTCCTCAACGGGCTGGAGTTCCGCCCGGTCCTGACCGCGCACCCGACCGAGGCCCGCCGCCGCGCCGTACTGGCGACGATCCGCCGCATCTCCTCGCTGCTGGAGGAGCGCAACGACCCGCGCGCCGGTGACGCCGAGCTGGCCGAGAACCGCCGCAGCCTGGTCGAGCAGGTCGACATCCTCTGGCGCACGTCGCAGCTGCGGACCAGCCGGCCGACGCCGCTGGACGAGGTGCGCTCGGCGATGGCGGTCTTCGAGGAGACCCTGTTCGATGTCGTCGGCAACGTCTACCGCCGCCTCGACGACGCGCTGGCCGGGGACGCTGCGGGTACCCGCCCGCCGGCGGTCGCGCCGTTCGTCCGGCTCGGTTCCTGGATCGGCGGCGACCGCGACGGCAACCCGAACGTCACCGCCGCGATCACCCGCGAGGCGATGCAGATCCAGGCCGACCACGTGCTGCGCGCGCTGGAGCAGGCCACCGACGAGCTCGGCCGCTCGCTGACGCTGGACGCGGCGACCACCCCGCCGTCCGCCCCGGTACGCCGGATTCTGGAGGACGCCCGGGCGGTCAACCCGGAGCTGATCGCCGACATCGAGACCCGCTCGCCCGCTGAGCCGCACCGGCAGCTCCTGCTGTTGGCAGCGCGCCGCCTGGCCGCTACTCGTGGTCGCGACGCCGACTTCGGCTACCCGCGGGCCGCTGACTTCCTGCACGAGCTGAAGGTCCTGCAGGACTCACTGGTGACAGCAGGTGCTCCCCGCCAGGCGTACGGGCAGTTGCAGCAGCTCATCTGGCAGGTGAGCTCGTTCGGCTTCCACCTGGCCGAGCTGGAGGTCCGGCAGCACTCCTCCGTGCACGCGAAGGCGCTGGAGGAGGTCCTCGGCGGCGGCGAGCTGTCCGACCAGACCGAGGAGGTGCTGGCCACCCTCCGGGTGATCGGCCAGATCCAGCAGCGCTTCGGCCCCGAGGCCTGCCGCCGGTACGTCGTGTCGTTCACCCGCAACGCCGGCGACCTGGCCGCGGTCTACGAGCTGGCCGACGCGGCGCTGGACGGCCGCCCGATCGAGCTGGACGTCGTACCGCTGTTCGAGACCGGTGAGGACCTGCAGAACTCGGTCGAGGTGCTGGACAACGCGATCCAGCTGACCCGGGTCCGGCACCGCCTGACGGCGAACGACCGGCGCTTCGAGGTCATGCTCGGGTACTCCGACTCCGCCAAGGACGTCGGCCCGGTCTCGGCGACCCTGGCCCTGTACGACGCACAGGCGCGGATCACCGCCTGGGCCCAGCGCAACGCCATCCGGCTGACCCTGTTCCACGGCCGCGGCGGCGCGCTCGGCCGTGGCGGCGGCCCCGCCAACCGCGCCGTACTGGCGCAGGCGCCTGGCTCGGTGGCGGGCCGGTTCAAGCTGACCGAGCAGGGCGAAGCGATCCCGGCCCGGTACGGCAACGCAGCGATCGCCCAGCGGCACATCGAGCAGGTCACCGCCGCCACGCTGCTGGCGTCCACCCCGGCGATCGAGGAGCGGGCCGCTGAGGCCGCTGACCGGTTCGGCGAGGTGGAGAAGGTGCTGGACGAGGCGGCCAAGACGGCGTACCACCGGCTGGTGAAGGCCGACGGGTTCGCCGAGTGGTTCGGCCGGGTCACCCCGCTGGAGGAGCTCGGCCAGCTGCCGCTCGGCTCGCGCCCTGCTCGCCGTGGCGTGGCGGTGTCGTCGCTGGAGGACCTGCGGGCGATCCCGTGGGTATTCGCCTGGTCGCAGGCCCGCGTCAACGCGCCGGGCTGGTACGGCCTGGGCTCCGCACTGGAGGCGGTCGGCGACGTCGCCAAGCTGCAGGACGCGAACAAGAACTGGCCGCTGTTCCAGGTGATGCTGGAGAACGCGGAGATGTCGCTGGCCAAGACCGACCGGCGCATCCTCGGCCGCTACCTGGAGCTGGGCGACCGGGAAGACCTGTCCCAGCTGATGCTCGACGAGCACGCTCTGACCACCGAGTGGGTGCTCAAGGTGCTCGGCGGCGACCGGCTGCTGGCCGGACGCCGGGTGCTCGGCCGCGCGGTCGAGCTGCGCAACCCGTACGTCGACGCGCTCAGCTACCTGCAGCTGCGAGCGCTGCGGACCCTGCGCACCGACGACTCCCTCGACGAGGAGCAGATCGTGCGCACACGACGGCTGCTGCTGCTGACCGTCTCGGGCGTTGCCGCCGGCCTGCAGAACACCGGCTGATGTTCGGAGACCTGGAGCGCCCTCCGCTGGACGAGAAGTTCCTGCGGGCGCGCTTGGTGCGTCCTGGTGGCTTGTGGACGCAGATCGACGTACTGGCCGAGACGCCGTCCACCAACGCCGTCCTGGCCGCCGCTGCACGTACCGGAGCTCCTGAGGGTCTGGTGGCGACAGCGGAGTACCAGTCGTCCGGACGAGGGCGGCTGGGGAGGACCTGGACCACTCCGCCGCGCTCTGCGCTGCTGACGTCGGTCCTGCTGCGCCCTGATGCGGTACCGGCTGTCCGCTGGCCGTGGCTGGGGCTGCTGGTCTCGCTGGCCGTCGCCTCCGCCGTACGGCGGGTTGCCGAGGTTCCGGCACAGGTGAAGTGGCCGAACGACGTACTGGTCGAGGACCGGAAGCTCGCCGGCATCCTGCTCGAGCGGGTCGACGGGCCGGCGGCGATCGTCGGGATGGGACTGAACGTCACGCTGCGCGCCGACGAGCGGCCGCACCCGGCGGCGACCTCACTGGCGCTGGAAGGCGCCGCGACGACCGACCGGGTGACGGTGCTGGCCGCCGTACTGCGGGACCTGGAGGCGCGGTACCGGGAGTGGGTGGACGCGGCGGGGGACCCCGCGGTCATCCTGCCCGACTATCAGGGGCTGTCGGCAACGATCGGCCGGCCGGTCCGGGTCGAGCTGCCGGACGGGAAGTTCCTGGAGGGGACGGCGACCGGGCTCGACACCGACGGCCGCCTGCTCGTCGACGCCGCCGACGGCCAGCACGCGCTGGCCGCCGGGGACGTGACACATCTACGAACTAGTGGGTGAACAGCTTCGCCGCGGTGATCAGCGTCTGCACGACGCCGTAGCCGAGCAGGATCGTGACCAGCAGCCAGGACAGGACTAGGCGAGGAGTCTGGTTCATTTGGCCGCCTCCGCGGACTCGGTGCTGGACGGCTCGTGGAACTTGGCGGCGACCGGGCGGATCAGCAGGTTGGCGACGAAACCGATCGCCAGCACGCCGACCATCGTGAACAGCGCCGGGCGGTACGCCGTCTCGGTCAGCGTGCCCGGCTTGCCCTCGCGGTCCAGGAAGCCGTTGATGATGAGCGGCCCGAAGACCCCGGCCAGCGACCATGCGGTCAGCAGCCGGCCGTGGATCGCGCCGACCTGGTACGTGCCGAAGAGATCCCGCAGGTACGCCGGTGCGGTGGCGAAACCGCCGCCGTAGAAGGACAGGATGACCGCGGCCAGCAGGACGAACAGCGCGGTGCTGTTGTGGCCGACCGTGGCCAGCAGCGCGTAGGCGACGATCCCGACGCCGAGGTACAGCGCGTAGATCGGCTTGCGGCCGATCAGGTCCGACGTGGTCGACCAGCCGAATCGGCCGGCCATGTTGAAGATCGAGAGCACGCCGACGAACCCGGCGGCCGCGGCGACCGCGACCGAGGACTTGCCGTCCGCGCCGCGGAAGAAGTCCTGGATCATCGGGCTGGCCTGCTCGAGGATGCCGATCCCGGCGGTGACGTTGCAGAGCAGCACCACCCACAGCAGCCAGAACTGCGGGGTCTTGATCGCGTTCGCGGCCGACACGTTCGCCGTGGTGACGAGCGCCTTCTGCTTGACCGTCGACGGATCGAAACCGTCCGGCTTCCAGCCCTCGGCCGGGACCCGGATGTTGAAGACGCCGAACATCATGATCACGAAGTAGCCGATGCCGAGCGTCAGGAACAGCGCGACCAGCGCACCGCCGCCGGCCACCGACGCGGAGTTGTTCGGGTCGTAGCCGTCGTCGTACAGGCTGAGCAGCTGGCGCGACAGCGGGCTGGCGACCAGCGCGCCGCCGCCGAAGCCCATGATCGCCAGGCCGGTGGCCAGGCCCGGGCGGTCGGGGAACCACTTGATCAGCGTCGAGACCGGCGAGATGTAGCCGATTCCGAGGCCGATGCCGCCGATCACGCCGTACCCGAGGTAGACCAGCCAGAGCTGGCCGGTTCCGATGCCCAGGGCACCGACTCCGAAGCCGGCCGCCCAGAAGCAGGCCGAGACGAACATCGCCTTGCGCGGGCCGTTGCGCTCCACCCAGGTGCCGCCGATCGCGGCGGACAGGCCGAGCATCACGATCGCGATGCTGAAGATGACGCCGATCGAGGTCTGGCTGGCGTCGAAGTGCTTCACCATCGACGTCTTGTAGACCGAGGTGGCGTAGGCCTGCCCGATGCACAGGTGGACCGCGAGCGCGGCCGGCGGGATCAGCCAGCGGCTGTAGCCCGGGGGTGCGACGCTGTGCTCCCGGTCGAGGACCGACAAGATGGCCATCAGAACTGACTCCTTAACAGGTAGCCCCCCGGCGCATACTGGCGCACTGTATGCATTCTGTAAAGCATTAAATCATTTCGCCGGTCCGGTGGCGCTCGTCTCGTGATTGACTGATCTCATGGCGATCTCGGCGAAGTTGTTGGGTGAGGACGAGTACGTCGTCGTCGACACCCGGACGCACTGGAAGGCACTGATCTTCCCGGTCTTCCTGCTGCTCGTGGTGGCGGCCGGCGGCGGGTTCCTGGCCGCGATCGTGCCGGCCGGCAGCCTGCAGACCCCGGCCCGGATCGCGATCGGCGTGGTCGGGTTGCTGGTGCTGATCGTGTTCGGCGCCAAGCCGTTCCTGAACTGGTTCTTCTCGACGTACACGCTGACCAACCGGCGCCTGATCACCCGGCACGGCATCCTGACCCGGACCGGCCGCGACATCCCGCTGATGCGGATCAATGACGTCTCCTACGAGCACGGCCTGATCGACCGGATGCTCGGCTGCGGCACGCTGCAGATCCAGTCGGCCAGCGAGGGCGGGCACGTGGTGCTGCCCGACGTACCGCACGTCGAGATGATGCACCTGAAGATGTCCGACCTGCTCTTCGGCGGCCCGGACGGCAAGCCCGGCGACGGGTACCTGGACGACGAGGCGCCGCCGGAGCACCAGCGGATCCGCTCCCAGCGGCCGGCCGAGGAGCCGGACTCGGAGACCCTGTTCAGCTCCGACGACAACGACCGGCGCTGATCTGCCCCGATCTGCCCCGGATCTGCCCCGAATTCGTCCTGATCTGCCCTGCGATCTGCCCCGGGATGCCCCGTGATCTGCCCCGGGTTGCCCCACCCCTTCGCGCTAGCCTCGGAGGACTGACCGCAAGGCCAAGAAGTGAAGGGGTTTCGGGGATGATCGAGCCAGCCGGCGACGGGGTGGACGAGCCGCCGCTCGTCGACGTGAGCAGACCCAGCAATGCGCGCGTCTACGACCTGCTGCTCGGCGGCAAGGACAACTACGAGGCCGACCGGGAGCTCTACCGTCAGCTCCTCGAGGTCGTGCCGGACCTGCCGCTCTGGGCCCGGGAGAACCGGCGCTGGCTGCGGCGGGTGGTCAGATGGCTGGCCGGTGAGCAGCAGGTCGGCCAGTTCGTCGACCTCGGCGCTGGTCTTCCGACCGAGGAGAACCTCCACCAGGTCGCCCAGGCCGTCCGGCCGCGGGCCAGGGTCGTGTACGTCGACATCGACCCGTCGGTGATCGCGCACGGCCGGGCGCTGCTGGTCGACAACGACTACACCGCGTTCGTCGCCGCCGACCTGACCCGCCCGCGCCAGGTGCTGGTCGACGAGGCCGTCGTGGTCGGCTTCGACGACAGCCGCCCGATCGCCCTGATCGAGGCCCTGGTGCTGCACCACGTCCCGGACCTCGACGACGCGCGGAAGATCCAGGCGGAGTACCTGGACCACCTGCCGTCCGGCTCGTACGTCGCGATCAGCCACGCCTGCAACCCGCGCGACGGCAGCCCGGCCGCGGAGCTCGCCGACGCGTTCGAGGAGCAGCTCGGCCCGAGCTTCCCCGGCCTGCGGTTCCGCACGCCCGCCGAGATCCTCACCCTGTTCGGCGACCTCGAGGTGCTCAGCCCGGGCCTGGTCCGGCTATCGGACTGGAACCCGCCCGGTGCACCGGATCCCGACGCCCCCGAGATCGACGCCGATGGCAACTTCTTGTACTGCGCGGTCGCCCGCAAGCCCTGAGCGCTAGTTTGAACGGGTGAGCGACAACCGAGTGGTCGAAGCAGCCGAGAACGTCTTCCTGGTCCGCGGCTCCGCCGTCAACTGGATCCTCCTCCGCGACGGCACCGACCTGACCCTGGTCGACGGCGGCTACCCCGGCGACTTGAACGACGTCGAGGAGTCGATCCGGTCGATCGGCCGCCGCCCCGAAGAC
Organism: Kribbella sp. NPDC104740; assembly: GCF_055583505.1. Taxonomy (NCBI): domain Bacteria; kingdom Bacillati; phylum Actinomycetota; class Actinomycetes; order Propionibacteriales; family Kribbellaceae; genus Kribbella; species Kribbella sp. NPDC104740. The sequence goes on from NZ_JBVJNV010000001.1 coordinate 1,191,307, forward strand.
GTCCGCGCAATCCTCGTCACCCACGCCCACGTCGACCACCTCGGCGCCGTGAACCCGTTCCACACCCGCTACGGCACCCCCGCGTACTTCGACCCGACCGAGGTCGCCCACGCCCACCGCGACTACCTGGAGCAGCTCACCCCGCCGACCCTGCTGAAGAACATCTGGCGCCCACGGGTCCTCCCATGGGCCGTCCACATCCTCCGCAACGGCGCCACCCAAGACGTCACCGCCCCGCACGCACAGGCCTTCCCTGGTGCCGGTGCCGGTGCTGATGCTGATGCTGATGCCGGAGCCGGAGCCGGAGCCGGAGCCGGAGCCGGAGCCGGAGCCGGAGCCGGTGATGGAGCTGGAGCTGCTGGTGCGGGTGCTGGAGCTGCTGGTGCGGGTGCTGGTGCCCTGGACCTCCCCGGCGCCCCCGTCCCCGTCCCCACCCACGGCCACACCTCAGGCCACACCGCCTTCCACCTCCCCGCCGCCGGCGCCGTCATCACCGGCGACGCCCTGGTCACCGGCCACCCGCTGTCACCGACCACCGGCCCACAGCTGCTCCCCGCGATGTTCGCCCACGCGTCCCGCGCCGAGCTCCTGTCCGCGCTCACCCCTCTGGAAGCCCTGGACGCCGACCTCCTACTCCCCGGCCACGGCCCCCTCCACCACGGCCCGATCGCGGATGCGGTAACGACGGTCCGTTCGGACTTCTAACGGACGGCCGGGCGCCACCACCCGCGCGCAGGGCTTTGAGCTGCCGGCCGCACTGTGCCGAGTGCATCTGGCAGAGCGGATGAACGGGTGGTGGGTGCTCGGGGCGGGTTGTGCGTCGGCGCCAATCTGCCTGGCTTGTCCGCAAGCGGACCCGTCCACAGCGTAGGGCTGCGTGTTGAGGCCTATTCGCCACGAGTCCTGGGACGGCGCCTGAGAACTGTCGGTGTCGCCTGGTTGGGTGCCTCCATGGCGAGAAGTAAGGCGCAGCGGCGCCGACGGAGCGAGCGGCGGCGCAGACCGGTTGCCGAGCAGCGATTGGATCACCATGTCTCGACAATCCTGCAGTCACTCCACGGCCTCGCCGAGAAGGTCAAGGAACTCGTCGAGACGGCTGATCCACTCTCTGCGGCCGATCAGCGGCTTACTGCCGCCGTGAACGGGATCGCAGATATCGCTCGGCAGCACAATAGATTCAGATTGTGCGAAGGCGCCCGTCTCAGCTGTCTACCGTGGAGTGTCGGCAGGGAGGAGACGAGACCCGGCACCGACGGAGGCGCGGCCCAAACCGAACTCTTGACGCTGATCGCTTTTGCCGATCGCTCCAGCTGGACGACGGATGACTATGCTCCGATCTCGCCAATTCTCGAGGACCTCGGGTCCCGGGCGACCGCGGTGATGGAGTTGGCCACGGCGGAGGAATTCGTCGCCGCGATGATCGCGGAGCAACCGGATGTCATGGCAAAGATCCAAGCCGCCTCCCGAGGCCGCGAGATCTGGCTGCGAAATTCCTCGTACCCGGAGATGGTCGAGGAGACACTGGCAGACCTGTTCGGCTCGCCGGCGGTCAGCTCGGCTCTGTCGGCGGCAGTCGGGTTCGACGCCTCGGCCGCGATCGCGACTCTGAAGGCAATTCACTCGCTCCAAGTCGACGGGATGAACAGACGGCTGGAAACTTGCCTCAGCGAGATGGATGCTGCTCGGCGGTCCGCGATACCCCTGACCGAGCAGAGACGCACTGAACTCAAGACCCTCTGGGATGCCGCGTGGGAGCCGGGTGAACTGGAGGTCACTGTTGACCAAGCCTCCGTCGCAGAGCGCAGCGGAGTCGACATCGAAACTATTGCTGCGGTCGCGACGCAGTTCCGGCTGACGATCGACGACTGGACTCCCGTGACTGCGGCCCGCGAGTTCACGAGTGGAAACAATCCCCTCCGGACACACCCACTCCTAACCACTGGAGAGGGCCGCATGATGGTGGTGCACGAGGCACTCATCCTCCCGGCCGTCCGTGAAAACCTCGAACAGGTGCTCAAGTCCACGCACGCCTGGGAGACCTATCAGTCGCACCGCGGCAAGGTCCTTGAGCGCCGGACCGCACAGTGTTTCCGCCGCGTTCTGCCGCAGGCCAAGGTGTGGAACGGCTTCGAGTACTTCGTGCCGTCGACAGAGGCGGAGTCCGCAGGAGCGCCCGCAGCCTACTCAAAGATGGTCGAGGGCGATCTGCTCGTCGTAATGGACGATGTCGCGTTCGTGGTCGAGGCAAAGGCAGTCGCGCTCACCCCCAGAGCCCGAGCCGGTGAGACTCGGCGACTGCGCGGCGATCTGACACGGATCGTTACGGCGGCTGCCGACCAAGCCGGTCGACTGAAGAGGGCCCTGCAGCGGGATCGCGGCTTCCGGCTGCGGAGTGGCGAGTGGGTGGATCTCCCCGAAGTTCGTGAGATACACACGGTGGCGGTCAGCCTCGACGACCTGTCCGGGATTGCGACGACGACAGTCGACCTGGTTCTGGTCGGTCTACTGAAGCCGACGGAGATTCCGTGGACGGTTTCGCTTCACGATCTCGATCTGATCACCGAACTCGCCGAACCTTCTGCGGCCTTCCTGCTGTATGTCCGACGGCGGCGCAATCCCGAGGTGACCATGTTCTACACCGCCGTCGACGAGCTCGACTACTTCCTGTACTTTCTTGAGGCGGGTCTTTACGTCGAGCCCGATCCGCATCGGGTCAGCGAGGAACTGAGCTTCGTCAAGCGGGCACGGACGGCCGATATCGACAGACGTCGTCGGCAACGGAGGGGGCTCATCACCAGCCGTACCGATCCGTTGGACGCGTGGTTCTGGTACGACCGGGGCTTCTCGCCGACAGCCGCGCCGAAACCGGAACTTCAGCACTCCCCGATGAAGCCACTCGCGAGACTGCTACAGGAGCGCGAGGTCGAGGCGTGGCTGAGCGTCGGAGCCACATTGTTGTCTTGCTCGACCAGAACGCAGAGCGATCTACTTCGGGCGACTGACAAGTTGCTGAGCATCGATTCGGGCAGCCGCGAGCACAGTCTCACCGTAGCGCTCGGCCACTCGAAGAGCGACGCATACCTGCTCGTCTGGGCGACGCCGGCGGTCGGCGATGATCGCGCCGTTTTTATTGAGAAGATGACGAGATACCTCCGTGTGAAGAAGCATCAACTGACGTTGCCTCGTGGCTGCGTGATCGTCATGGACCAAGTCACCAAAGACCTACTACAGACGATCTATGACGGATCGGATGGTGAATCAGACGCCGAGATGAAGGAACTCGGCCATGAATTCAAGCTCGTCAGTCCTGACAAGCATCCACGGCGAATTCCGCGAGGTCTTCGTTGACGCCGCTGCTTGATTTGAACCTCGGCATGATGCTAATAGTCTGATCTCCTTCATCAACTGCACAGCTGCACTGGCTCAGGCATTCCTCGTCTGCTTGAGCTACCGCCGAGAAAGCTGAACGGTGGACTAGATGCGGATGACGACGGCATGGTCGATTCAGGTGATGCGGACTGGTTCCTTGAGTACTGCGTCGACGTGCGAGGCGAAGTCGTCGAGGTGCTGAAGTCCGGCGACGACTGCCCGACTTTCTTCATCGTCGACGCCTCCGGCACCGGCTCGATCTACCTCGCCAACGCCGTCTCGGCCGAGGACCCGCCGGCTGGTGGATCTCTCGCGAGCTGCGTTGTCAGGCCAGCGACATTGCGCCTGGGGCTGCGCTGTTGGTCGACCGCTGCCTGATATGGCGACGGCTCAGCCAAGAGCCTTCAGCAGCTGGCGGGCCATGATGATGCGCTGGACCTACCGTCGCAAGACAGGCTGCACCTGCAGTGCGGCTCATCGCGTGTCAATCGCCGGTGGTGCCCAGGCTCGAAGCCCAGATCGATCGACTGTATTTGCGCCGCCGGATGACGCGCATACGGCAACGGCCGGTGCAGTCAGATCCGCCGCCGGCGACACCGCATCACCGCGAACTGGCTGCGGATCGGCGCTGGCGGACCGTGCTGCCCCACGCGCCGAAGGCGCCAAAAGAAGCTGTCGCCGCCGGAGGCGGTGTCCTTTAGGTCAGCCCCTTCAGAAGTTGGCGGGCCATCACGATGCGCTGGACCTGGTTGGTGCCCTCGTAGATCTGCGTGATCTTCGCGTCGCGCATCATGCGTTCGACCGGGTAGTCGTGGGTGTAGCCGTAGCCGCCGAGGAGTTGGACGGCGTCGGTGGTGACGGCCATCGCGACGTCGGAGGCGAAGCACTTGGCGGCGGCGCCGAAGTATGTGAGGTCAGGAGCATTCCGTTCGGAGCGGGCGGCGGCGGCGTAGGTGAGCTGGCGGGCGGCCTCGAGCTTCATGCCCATGTCGGCGAGCATGAACTGCAGGCCCTGGAACTCCGCGATCGCCTTGCCGAACTGCTTGCGCTCCTTGACGTAGCCGAGTGCGTAGTCGAGCGCGCCCTGGGCGATGCCGAGGGCCTGGGCGGCGATCGTGACCCGGGTGTGGTCGAGGGTCGCCATCGCCGTACCGAAGCCGGTGCCGGGTTCGCCGATCATCCGGGACGCCGGGATCCGGACGTTGTCGAAGTACACCTCGCGGGTCGGCGAGCCCTTGATGCCGAGCTTCTTCTCCGGCGCGCCGAACGAGACGCCCTCGTCGGCCTTCTCGACCACGAACGCCGAGATGCCCTTCGAGCGGGCGTCGGGGTCGGTCACCGCGAAGACGGTGTAGTAGTCACTCACCCCGGCGTTGGTGATCCAGCGCTTCACGCCGTTCAGCACGAAGTCGTCGCCGTCGGCGACCGCGCGGGTCTTCATCGACACCGCGTCCGAGCCGGCCTCCGGCTCGGACAGGCAGTACGAGAACATCGCGTCGCCGGCCGCGACCGGCGGCAGGTAGGCCTGCTTGACCTCCTCGGACGCCGACAGCAGCAGCGGCAGCGAGCCGAGCTTGTTCACCGCCGGGATCAGCGAGGTGGACGCGCAGGCGCGGGCCACCTCCTCGATCACGATCACCGTGGCCAGCGCGTCCGCACCGGCGCCGCCGTAGGCCTCCGGGATGTGCGGGGCGTGGAAGTCCGAGGCCTTCAGCGCGTCGTACGACGCCTTCGGGAACTCGGCGAGCTCGTCGACGTCCCCGGCGTGCGGGGCCACCTTGGCGTCGCAGACGTCGCGGACCGCCGCCCGGATCGCCTCGTGCTCCTCGGACAGCGCGTACAGGTCGAATGAGTTACTCACGAGTTGCAATCTACGACGGATCGCCCCGGACGACGACCTCCCGGCACCGGAAAGTGACGTACGGCGCACCCGGAGGTACTTGCGGCCGACCAGAGCCGTTCACCGGCCGGAAACCCGCCTCGGTAGAGTCGCCCGCATGACTGAGACGCCCACCGGCTCGCTGCGGATCGCGGTGATCGGGACCAACTACCTCGGGGCCAACACCGCCGCCGGAATGGCCGAGTTCGGCTTCGACGTGATCGGCGTCGAGATCGACGAGCACCGGCTGAAGCTGCTCAACGACGGCAAGGCCCCGCTGTACGAGCCGGGGCTCGACCCGTTGCTGAAGAAGCACGTGGAGTCGGGGCGGCTGCGCTTCACCAAGGACTACCGCGAGATCGCCGACTGGGCCGACGTGCACTTCATCTGCGTGGGGACGCCGCAGACCGAGGGCAGCGACGCCGCCGACCTGGCCCAGGTGAACTCGGTCGTCGACATGCTCGCCCCGCTGCTGACCCGGCCGACGCTGGTCGTCGGGCGGTCGACCGTCCCGGTCGGTACGTCGAAGCTCGTCGAGCAGCGTTTCCACACCGAGGCTCCGGCCGGGACCGGCGTCGAGATCGCCTGGCAGCCGGAGTTCCTGCGCGAGGCGCACGGTGTCGACGACACGCTGCACCCGGACCGGCTGGTGTTCGGCGTACAGACGGACGGCGCCGAGCAGACGCTGCGGCAGGTGTTCGCGACCCCGATCGCCGAGGGCACGCCGGTCGTGGTCTGCAACCTGCCGACCGCCGAGCTGGTCAAGGGCGGCGCGAACGCCTTCCTGGCCACGAAGATCTCGTTCATCAACGCGCTGTCGGAGATGGCCGACGCGACCGGCGCCGACGTCACCCAGCTCGCCGACGCGCTCGGTTTCGACAAGCGGATCGGCCGCGGGATGCTCAACGCCGGACCCGGGTACGGCGGTGGCTGCCTGCCCAAGGACCTGCGCGCGTTCATGGCCCGGGCCGGTGAGCTCGGGGTCGAGGAGGTCATCACGCTGCTGCGCGAGGTCGACGACATCAACTACCGGCGCCGCGCCCGGATCGTCGACGTCACCCACGAGCTGCTCGGCGCCGAGTGGGTCGGCCGCAACGTGACGGTGCTCGGCGCCGCGTTCAAGGCCGGTACGGACGACGTACGGGACTCGCCCGCGCTCGACGTGGCGGGCCGCATCCAGCTGCACGGCGCGACGGTGACCGTGTACGACCCGGAGGCGATGGAGAACGCGCGACGCGTGCGCCCGACCCTCCGGTACGCCGCCTCGGCGATCGAGGCCTGCGAGGGCGCGCACCTGGTGCTGCACCTGACCGAGTGGCCGGAGTTCCGCGCGCTCGACCCGGTCGAGCTGAAGGACGTCGTCGCGGCGCCTGTGATGCTGGACGCGCGGCTGGTGCTGGACTCGGCCAAGTGGCGCGAGGCGGGCTGGACCTACCGGGCGCCCGGCAAGCCGTAGTACTCAGGCGACGGTGGCGTCGCGCATCACCGGGCGGGTCAGCGCGAAGAACCCGATCAGTGCGGTCAGGACGCTGATGCCCAGCAGGACCCCGGTGATGCCGATCCCGTCGAGGTCGGTGAAGAAACCGAGCAGCGGGTTCATGACGACCAGCGCCAGGCTCTGACACAGGACGACGACCGACTGCAGCCGGGACTGGTACTCCTTCTCGACCGAGTTCATCAGCAGCGGCAGCAGGTGCCCGGTGAAGGTGCCGACGCCGAGACCGCTGATGATCGCCGCGGCCATCGTCAGCGGCAGCGGGTCGAGGAAGGCGAGCCCGAGGAACCCGATCGAGGCCAGCAGCAGACCCACCGCGGCCACCAGGCCCGGGCGCTGGAACGCCCCGCGCATCAGGATCCGCAGCGCGATCAGCCCGACCCCGAGGCTGCGGACCGCGATCAGCAGCGAGGCGCGCCCGGCGTCCCAGCCGTGGTCACGGGCCAGCAGTGGCAGCAGCAGCGCGTCCATCGGCATCAGCAGGCCGGCCGCGAGCGTCATCGTGACCAGCAGGGTCCGCGTCAGCGGCCGCCCGAGCGCGACCTTGAGGCCCTCGGCGATCGAGCGGAACATCCCCGTCGTCATCTTCGGCGGCGGCGCGATCGCCTTGCCCATCACGATCAGCACCACGATCATCACCGCGAAGGTCAGCGCGTCGAACCCGGCCGCGGCGGTCAGCCCGGCCCAGGCGACCAGCGCGCCACCGACGGCCGCACCGATCACGGCGAAGACCATCCCGGTGACCTGGAAGCTGGCCATCGCCCGGGGAATCTGCGCGGCCGGGACCAGCAGTCGCGGCATCGAGCGGGACGACGGCAGGAAGAACGCGTCGATCACACCGACCAGCAGCGCGGTGCCGAGCAGCAGCCAGACCGGTTCGTCGATCGCGATCGTCACGGGGACGAGGACCGCGGTCAGCACGAACATCGCCGTACAGCTCACCAGCAGCACCCGCGGAGCACCGAACCGGTCGCCGATCGCGCCGCCGATCAGCAGCAGCGCGGCCCGCGGGGCCGCCGCGAGCAGCAGCACCAGGCCGGCGATCTGCCCGCCGTAGTGGCTGGCCGACCAGCCGATGGCGAACGTCATCGTGATGTCGCCGAGAAGCGACACAGCGGCACCGAGCAGCCAGATCCAGTAACGGACCGGGATGCGCTCAGTATCCGGTTCTGCGGGCGGAGTCACGATCGACGACCTTAGACGACAATGGTTGGGATCTCACGGCTACCCGCCCCGAGGGTGTGGAAAACCGTCTGGGGTGCGGTTTAACGCAGCTCGTCGGCTCCGTCACGCACCGCAGCGCCCTTGGCGCGGGCGAGGTCGGCCAGCGAGTCCTGGAAGTCGGTCATCTTCTTCAGCAGCTCCGGGTCGTGCGCGGCCAGGATCCGTACGGCGAGCAGCCCCGCGTTGCGGGCGTTGCCTATCGAGACCGTCGCGACCGGGACGCCGGCCGGCATCTGCACGATCGAGAGCAGCGAGTCCATCCCGTCCAGGTACTTCAGCGGCACCGGTACGCCGACCACCGGCAGCGGCGTCACCGCGGCCAGCATGCCCGGCAGGTGCGCCGCGCCGCCGGCGCCGGCGATCAGCACCTTCAGGCCGCGCCCGTGCGCCGCCCGCCCGTACTCGATCATCTCCACCGGCATCCGGTGCGCGGAGATCACGTCCGCCTCGAACGGCACGCCGAACTCGGCGCAGACCTCCGCGGCGGCCTTCATCACCGGCCAGTCGGAGTCCGATCCCATCACGATGCCCACGCTCATGGCCGGTTCCTCACTCGTCGATCGTGCCGGTCAGGTACGCCGCGGCGTGCCGCGCGCGTTCGCGGACCTCGTCGAGGTCGTCGCCGTACGCCGTGACGTGCCCGACCTTGCGGCCCGGCTTCACGGACTTGCCGTAGAAGTGCACCTTCAGCCCCGGGTCGCGCGCCATGCAGTGGAGGAGCGCATAGTGCATGTCCGCTGTGACGTCTGGGTCGCCGCCGAGCACGTTCACCATCACCGTGTACGGCGCCCGCGCGGCCGGGGAGCCCAGCGGCAGGTCCAGCACGGCGCGGAGGTGGTTCTCGAACTGGCTGGTGACGGCGCCCTCGATCGACCAGTGGCCGGTGTTGTGCGGGCGCATCGCGAGCTCGTTGACCAGCAGCCGCCCGTCGCGGGCCTCGAACATCTCGACGGCGAGGATGCCGACGACACCGAGCTCACCGGCGATCCGCAGCGCGGTCTGCTGGGCCTGGGCGGCCTTGTCGGGGTCCAGCCCCGGCGCGGGCGCGGTCACCTCGACACAGATGCCGTCCTTCTGGACCGACTCGACGACCGGGTAGGCGACGGCCTGGCCGTGCGGGCTGCGGGCGACGATCGCGGACAGCTCGCGGACGAAGTCGACCTTCTCCTCGGCCAGGATCGGTACGCCGGAACCGAACGCCTGCGCCACCGCGGCGTCGTCCGGGCCGTCGACGACCCAGACGCCCTTGCCGTCGTACCCGCCGCGGGTGGTCTTGAGGATGATCGGGAAGCCGCCGACGCGCTTGGCGAAGTCCTCGACGTCGGCGGGCGAGGCAACGACCTGGTGCGCCGGTGCGGGCGCGTCGATGGTGTCCAGCCGCTGCCGCATCACCGCCTTGTCCTGAGCGTGCACGAGCGCGTCCGGACCGGGCCGTACGGCGACGCCGGCCGCCTCCAGCTCACGGAGCAGCTCGGTCGGCACGTGCTCGTGGTCGAAGGTGACCACGTCGGCCTCGGCGGCGAACGCCTTGACCGTGGCCGGGTCGCGGTAGTCGCCGACCGGGGCGTCGGCCACCGCCTGCGCCGCCGACACGGCCGGGCCCTCGGCCAGCACCCGGAGCTGGATGCCCAGCGCGACCGCCGACTCCTGCGTCATCCGGGCCAGCTGCCCGCCGCCGACCATGCCCACCACGGGAGTCCCGACCGGGAGGTCTTTTCGCTCGAACTTCACCCGCCTGAGCCTAGTCGTTGCCGTCGGGCCCGCTTACATCACCCGGCGCGAGGCGGCCACTGCGGCGCGCGGGCGATTTTCGTGTCGGCCCCTCGGCCGGGTACCGTGAAAGGTGCCCCGCGATCGCCCGTTCACAGAGAGTCCACTGGTCCGTTGAAGATCTTCACCACGCTGTACCGCCAGGTCGAGCACCTGGTGCACGAAGTGGCCAAGTTCGGGCTGGTCGGTCTGCTCGGCATGGTCGTCGACCTGCCGATCTACAACTGGCTGGTGTTCGACAACCCGCTGGTCGTGTTCGGGACGCACGGTGACGGGATGCTGCACGACCGGCCGGTGACGGCGAAGTTCATCTCGGTCACGGTCGCCACCGTCGCGACGTACCTGGGCAACCGGCACTGGACCTGGCGGCACCGCGAGCGCACCGGGCTGCACCGCGAGTACGTGCTGTTCTTCGTGCTGAACGGCATCGGCCTGCTGATCTCGGCCGGCTGCCTCGGCTTCTCCCGCTACGTGCTGGACCTGCACACCGCGCTCGCCGACAACATCTCCGCGAACGTGATCGGCCTGGGTCTTGGCACGCTGTTCCGCTTCTGGTCCTACCGCAAGTGGGTCTTCCGCGAGGAGATCGCCCTCGACGAGGCCGAGCACCACCCGAAGGCTCCGGACTCCCCGGCCGCCCTCGACGCCGACAACACCGGCGACCTCCCCGTCGTCCGCTGACCCCGGGCTTTCACCGGTACGCCGGAGCGCGGCGATCAGCTCACGCTCCTCGGCCAGCAGTTCCAGCGGGCGGTCGGTGAACCCCTGAGTGAAGTGGTCCAGCGCGTCGCCGCGCAGGAACGCCGGGGCGAGCACCGGGCCGCGAGACGGAAGTGCCTGTTGCGTCAACTATTCGCCCTTGTGGTGACCACGGGAGTGAGACGGGCGCGTCGCGGTCACCGGGGGCGCTGAGCCGTTCCCTCGGTGGCGTCTGTCCTTCAGACTCGGCGGAGGGCTACTGCGGGAGGCGGCGTGGTGGGTGCCAGGCGGGAGTTGGCCGGGTTGTTGCGGTCGGGGCCGTTCGAGGCGGCGTTGGATGTGGCGATCGCGGCTTCGGGGCTTTCGTTGCGGGAGCTTTCGGAGCGGCTGGAGCTGGCGGGGGTTTCGGTGAGTCCGACGGCGTTGTCGTACTGGCGGCGGGGGCGGAGCCGGCCGGAGCGGGGGGCCTCGTTGGTTGCTCTGGGCAAGTTGGAGGAGATCCTCGGGGTGCCGGAGTGTGGGCTGGTGGCGCTGCTCGGTGGGCGGCGGCCGCGGGGGCGGTGGTTGGGGCATCCGCCGGGGACGCTGGATCGGTGGAAGTTGTGGCCGTCGACGGAGGCGTTGCTGACGGAGCTGGACGCGCCGCCGGACGGGCGGTTGGCGTACCTGAGCACGAACGACGTGCTGGTGGTGGACGAGGACAAGGAGATCCGGCGGCAGCGGGTTCGGCTGGTTGCCGAGGCGGCGGTCGAGGACGTCGACCGGTGCGTGGTCTACCACGAGCTCGAAGACCCGGAGGATCTCGTGCCGGAGCTGGTCGGGGTGGCGTTCGGGCGGCGGGGGCGGGTGCGGTGCGACCTGACGACGCGGCAGTTCGTTGCCGAGTTCCTGTTCGACCGGCCGCTGCGGGTGGGGGAGCACACGGTCGTCGACTACGAGCTGCGGCTGCCGGTGAGTCAGCCACTCGACCACTTCTACCGGCACTTCACCCGGCCCGGCGGCCTCTACACTCTGCAGCTGCGGTTCCTCGGCCGGCAGCCGGCCTGGATCCGCCGGTACGAACGCACCGGGGCCGACGGGCCCGACCGGCTGGTCGGCGACCTGTGGCTGGGCGGGTCGGGGACCACGTCGCTGGTCGTCCCGCAGGTCAGATCGGGGACGGTCGGCGTCCGCTGGCTGTGGTGAAGGCTCCCAAAACCCCGTAAATCTGTTCACACCAAGGGCCTCTGACCTGCGCAAACGCCGGCCCCGAACGAGTCGTACGACGACCGAACAGTTTTCGGCCCGGGCCCGCCGCGCGCTGGCTACCTTCCTGCTGTCCCGGCGACCCACCGGGGCATCCCGCCCAAGGAGGTAGCACTGATGCGCTTCTCGCGAAGATCCGCAGGTCTGCTGGCCGTCACGCTCGCCGTCACGGTGGCCACCGCACTGCCCGGCCAGGCCGCCGAGCCCGAAGGCGTCGTCGACCGGTCGGCGAAGCAGCCGGTCGCCGGCGTCTACCTGGTCAAGCTGAAGCCGGGCGCGACCCGTTCCGCCGCGCTCGCCCCGGACCTGTCCGCCCGGTACGGCGGCGACGTGAAGTACACGTTCGCCAAGGTGATGAACGGGTTCGTGCTGAAGAACCTGTCCGACCGGCAGGCCCGGCGGCTGGCCGCCGACCCGGCCGTCGAGGCCGTCGTCCAGTCCGGTACGGCGCACGCGGCCGACACCCAGGACAACCCGCCGAACTGGGGCCTGGACCGGATCGACCAGCGCAACCAGCCGCTGGACAAGAAGTACGCCTATCCCGCGCACGGCGGCGCCGGCGTCAACATCTACGTGGTCGACACCGGCATCCGCTACTCCCACCAGGAGTTCGAGGGCCGGGCCAAGTACGCCGCGGACTTCGTCGAGCCGCCGACCAACGGCGAGGACTGCGACCGGGTGAAGAGCCACGGCACGCACGTCGCCGGGATCGCGGCCGGCAAGACCCGGGGGGTGGCGAAGAAGGCGAACCTGTGGTCGGTGCGGATCCTGAACTGCCAGTCCAGCGGTCAGGACGTCGACATCGTCGCGGCCGCCGACTGGCTGGCCCAGAACGCGAAGAAGCCGGCCGTCGCCAACCTCAGCGTGTACGCCGACAACCCGTCGATCGGCGTGGACGCGATCAAGGGCGCGATCGCGAACGGCGTGCACTGGGCGCTGATCACCGGCAACAACGGCGGCAATGCCTGCGACTACGGGCCTGGTGGCCGCGTCGAGACCGGGATCCGGACGGCGAACGCGACCAGCTCCGACGGTCGCGCCTCGGACTCCAACGACGGCCCGTGCACCGACCTGTTCGCGCCGGGCAGCAACATCAACTCGTCGGTGAACTCGTCGGATTCGTCGTACGGCCAGTTGTCCGGTACGTCGATGGCGGCGCCGCACGTCGCCGGTGCGGTCGCGTTGCGCCTGCACGACCAGCCGAACGCGACGCCGGCGCAGCTGAAGCAGTGGATCGTCGACAACGCGACCACGGGCAAGATGACCGGGATCCGCCAGGGCACGCCGAACCGGCTGCTGTACGTGCCGAACGCGGACACCCCGCCGCCGACCGGCGACTTCGTGGTCAGCGCCGACCCGTCGTCGGGATCGGTCCAGGCCGGCAACGCGGTGAGCACGACGGTGAAGGTGTCGGCCGCCACGGGCTTCGCCGGCCCGGCGGTCGTCGGCGGTCAGCCGACGACGGTTGCCAAGTACCCCTACATCATCTCGCAGCACCGGACCGGCGGCGCCCGCCCGACCGAGCAGTCCTGCACCGGTACGGTCGTTGCCAAGCGCAAGGTTCTGATCGCCGCGCACTGCAAGTTCGCCGCGGGTGACCCGAAGTACCTGGTCTACGGCCGCGATGACCTCGCGGACACCAGCAAGGGCGTCCGGATCGAGATCGCCGATTACCTCACGCATCCCAACTACAACGCGAACGACGGCTGGCGAACCGGGTGGGACGTCGCGGTGATCACCACCACGACCGACATCCCGACCCCGGCCGGTATGGCCTACCCGACGGTTGCGCGGTCGAGCGACAACCTGCCGCTCGGGACGCTCGGCACGGCGATCGGCTACGGCAAGTCCGACGCGCAGGACGCCCAGCGCAACACCAAGCTGTACGAGGCCGCTCTGCCCACCGTGGACGGCCAGAACTGCAACGCGTTCGCCGGTCATTTCGACGACCGCTACATGTTCTGCAACGGGTACGGCGACGCCGGCCGGCCGCACCTGTGCCAGGGCGACAGCGGCGGCCCGTACGTGCACAACGGCAAGGTGTACGGCGTCTTCTCCTGGCTGCGCACCGACTGCGCGTCGTACAACGCGCACGGCAAGCTCTGGGGCGTGATGGGCGACTGGGCCAACGAGCAGATCGGCGGCGGCACCCCGCCGGCCGGCGACATCACGCTCGCCGCGAGCGGTCTGCCGACCGGCGCGACGGCCGCGTTCAGCCCGAGCGCGGTCGATCTCGGCGGCAGCTCGCAGCTCACCGTCAGCACAACCGCCGGTACGCCGGCGGGCGACTACGCGATCACCGTCACCGCGACTCGCGGCGCGATGACGGGCCAGGCGACGTACCGGCTCACTGTCACCGGTGGCGGCGGTCCGAGCACGCTGAAGCTGGCCACTCCCGGCGCGCAGACCTCGGTCAAGGGCAAGCTGGCCAGTCTGCAGCTCACGGCGACCGGAGGGCGCGGCGGCAACACGTTCACCGCGACCGGCCTTCCGGGTGGTCTGTCCGTCAACCCGTCCACCGGTCTCGTCTCCGGAACGCCGACCAGCCAGGGCAACTACCGCCCGACCGTGAAGGTGACCGACAGCTCCGGCGCCTCGGCGTCGGCCACCTTCTACTGGTTCGTCTTCCCGTTCTGAGGATCAGCCGGCCGTCCCTTCGCGGGGCGGCCGGTTGATTTGGTCATCAATCGTGACTATCTTGATTGGTGACCAAAGGAGTGGATGATGGGTGTGCTGTTCGGGGTTGCGGTGGAGCCCTCGGTGGACGTCACGCGGGTTCGGGCGGTGGCGGCGACGGCCGAGGACGCCGGGCTGGACCTGATCGGGGTACAGGACCATCCGTACGTCGCGGAGTATCTCGACGCGTTCGTCGTGATCGGGGACCTGATCGCGCACACCGAGCGGATCGGGTTCTTCCCCGACGTGGCGAACCTGCCGTTGCGGCCGGCGGCGCAGCTCGCGCGGGTGGCCAGCTCGTTGAGTCTGGTGTCGGGTGGGCGGTTCCAGCTCGGGCTCGGCGCCGGTGGGTACTGGGACGCGATCACCTCGATGGGGGTCGAGCGGAAGTCGCCGGCGGAGGCGTTGGCCGCGCAGGAGGAGGCGATCGCGTTGCTGCGGGCGTTGTGGCGGCCGGGGAAGGTCACGGCGTCGGGGGACTGGTACGGCGTCCGCGGGCTGGCCGGGCAGGAGCCTGCAGCCAACGGCGTCGAGATCTGGCTGGGGTCGCAGGGCAAGCGCAGCCTGGCGCTGACCGGGAAGGTCGCGGACGGGTGGGCGGCGCCGATCCCGTCGTACCTGCCGTACGAGAAATGGGCCGAGGGCAACCAGATCGTCGATCGGGCGGCGGTGGAGGCCGGGCGCAACCCCAAGGGGATCCGGCGGTTCGCGCAGGTGGTGGGGACGGTCACGGGCGAGGGCGCGAAAGGCGTGCAGGTGCACGGGGATGCGCCGGTGCGAGGTGGGGTGCAGGACTGGGTGGACGTGTTGACCCGGTTCGCGGAGGACGGGTTCGACGGGTTCGTGCTGTGGCCCGAAGGAGATGCGCGGGAGCAGGCCCGGAGGTTCGGCGAGGAGGTCGCGCCGAAGGTGCGGGAGCGCCTCGGGTGAGCCAGGGCGAGGGTGAGCCAGGGGGGCGAGGGTGAGCGGGGGCGCCTCGACTCAGCGCTGGTCGCGCTGGTTCGCGACGACCTTGCGGAACGTCGCGAGGAAGCGGGCGTACTCGCGGGAGCCCAGCGCGTCGCGGTGCCGCTCGCCGATCTCGGCCATGATCGCGTCGGCGGCCTGCATCTCGGCGCGGCCGCGGGCGGTCGGGACGACGAGCTTGGCCCGCCGGTCGGCGGGGTCGGGCCGGCGCTCGACGTAGCCGAGGGCCTCGAGCTCGTCGACGTTCTTGCCGACCACCTGCTTGTGCTGGCCCGACCGGCGGGCCAGCTCGGTGGCGCGGATGCCGTCGGCGCGGAGATAGGCGAGGACGGCGCCGTGGCGAGGTGCGATGTCGTCGAAGCCGGCCTGGTGCAGGCGGCGGAACAGCTCGCCCTGGACGGAGAACAGCAACCGGCCGGCCAGCACGCCCAGGTCGGTGCCCTCGTCGCGGCGTTCGCCGTCCACCGCTGCCTCCTCGGTCCAGAGTTGGCAGCACCCTACAAGGCGTCGAGGTGCCTCTGGGTCACGATCGAGCGGTCCGTACGCCGCAGCAGCGCCGCCGGTCCGCGCGCGGATTCCTGGAGCACGACCCGGGTCCCGCCGCCGGGCTCGTCCAGCAGCAGCCAGGACTGGTAGAAGCTCAGCTCGTCGCTGACCGCGGCCCAGCCGAAGCGGTGCGGTGCGTCCAGCTCGCCGACGATGCCGTCGAGGGTGTGCCGGTGGGTGGAGACCACGAAGCGGCAGCCGACGGCGACAGCGTCGACGAGCTGGACGTTCTGGACGTCGAGCTGCCAGACCGGCCAGCGTTCGACGTCGAGCAGGCACGCGAAGACGATCTGGATCGGTGCGGCCAGCACCCGTTGGTGGTCCACGAAGCTGTCCGCGCAGTCCGGTCCCCAGCCGGGCGGCCAGTGGATGTCCGCGCTCATGCCCTCATCGTCGCGCTGATCGGTGCTGTTCAACATCTGTCAGATGACTGGCCGGGTTTGGTCGTACGCCGTGAGCGCCGCCCGCAGGGCCGCCCGGGAGGTGATCCCGAGCTTGGGGAAGATCTTGTAGAGGTGGTCGCCGACCGTCCGGTGCGAGATGAACAGCTGCTGCCCGATCTGCTTGTTGGTCAGCCCGCTGCTCGCCAGCTCGGCGATCTCGCGCTCCTGCGGGGTCAGCGGCGCCTGCGCGTCCGCGCCCGAGTGCCGCGTCATGCCGGTCGCCCGCAGCTCGGCTGCCGCCCGGTCCCGCCACGGGTCAGCACCGAGCCCAGCCAGTACGTCGTACGCGAGCGTCAGCTGGTCGCGGGCGGCGCTGGTGTCCCGCAGCCGCCGCAGGCGTTCGCCGTACACGAGTCGCACGCGGGCCAGGTCGAACGGCCACTGCTCCAGCTCCGGCCCGGACAGCGCCAGCTCGAACAGCTCCCGCGTCCGCTCGTCGTCAGCGGTCAGCGCCGCCGCAGCTCTGCTCAGCAACTCCACGCGCGGTGACAGCCTGCCCAGCGACCCCATGACCTCAGCGTGAGCAGCGGCCTCAGCGCGGTGCCCGCTGTGCAGCCCGGCCTCGACCAGGTCCAGCCCGGACCACAGCGCCGTCGGGCGATACCTGGTCAGCTCGCCCGGCCTGCTGACGCGCGCCGCGTGCCGGTACGCCGACTCGTAGTCGCCCGCGCCGACGTCGCAGAGCGCTCGCGCCTGCGAGGCGAAGTAGGTGATGCCGGTGGCCTGGTGCGCGACGGCCCAGCCGTTCAGGTCATCGGTCAGCCGGTGCACTGCCCCGGTCTCGCCGCGGCCGGCTGCGACCAGCGCGTGCACCCAGTGGAAGTACCAGTCGAAGAACCGGAGCTGGTGCTCGGCGCAGAGCGCCATGCCCTCGTCGGCGTACTCCGCGGCCTCGGTCCAGCGCCCGGCGACGAAGCCGTCGATCCCGAGATGCAGCAGCGCGCCGATGTGGCGGCGGACCGGCCCTCTGCCGTCGCGCCGGGAGCGGACGAACTCCCGCTCCGCGCGCCGCAGCCGCGGCAGCCGGTCGGCGAACATGGCGGCGCTGGCGACCCGGACCAGTTGGGTCGGGTCCTCCTCGTCGTCGACGGTGTCGATCAGCGTGTCCAGTACGGCGACGTCCTCGGCGGTCGCGCGGGCGGGGTCGGCGAACACGGTCGCGTTCACCCGCAGCAGCGGTGGCGGCTCCGGGACGAGACGGTCGACCAGGGCGTGGAAGGTCTGCCAGGCGCGCTCGGTGCCGTCGTACCAGCTGATCAGGAGCAGGTTCTGCAGCGCCTCGATCAGGTCGGCGTCCCCGGCGGCGAAGCCGTGGTCGCCGGCCGCGATCGCGCCCGCCAGCAGCCGGTGCGCGGTCGGTACGTCGCCGTCGGCGTTGACCAGCAGGTGCGCCGCAGCCGATGCCGCAGGCAACGAGTGTGCGGCGAGGGCGCCGGACTTCCGGGCGTAGTCGAGCAGCCGGCTCGCGGTGGCCAGCTCGCCGCCGGCCTCGGCGCCCAGGTAGGCGGCCTGGGCGAGCCGGCTGCTGGAGCAGGTCGGGTCGGCGCTCAGCTCGGCAGCCCGGGTCAGCGCGGCGATGGCGCCGATGACCTCGCCCTGGCGGACCAGGGCGCGGGCGGCCTCGTCGAGCTGGGTGGCGATCTCGGGGTCCGGGCCGACGGCGGAGCCGGCCAGGTGCCAGACGCGGCGTTCCGGCGTACGGGCGACGCCGGCGAGCCGGCCGTGGGCCCAGCGGCGGTCGCGTTCGGAGGACGCGGCGACGACCGCCGCACCGATCAGCGGGTGCCGGAAGGTCAGCCGGGTCGGGCTCAGCTGGACCAGCCGCTGCTCCTCCGCCGGGGCGAGGTCGTCGAGGTCGCAGGCGTCTCCGCAGGCCGTCTCCAAGCGGGTCAGCTCGAGGCCGCCGCCGAGTGCGCCCAGCAGCATCATCAGCCGGCAGCGCTCGGGCAGGTTGCGGACCCGCGCGGTGAACATCACCTGCAGCCGCTCGGTCAGCGGCAGGACCTCCGGCAGCGTCGTGAAGTCGGCCCGCTGGTCGCTGTCGAGTGCGGACGGCAGCTCCAGCAGCGCCAGCGGGTTGCCGGCCGCCTCCTCCAGCAGGCGCTGCCGTACGGCGGGAGCCAGCTCCGGGAAGTGCAGGTCGACCAGCGCGCGGGCGGCCGGGGCGCTGAGCGGCGGCAACACCAGCTCGGGCAGACCGGCGTTGTGGAAGAAGCCGCGCTCCTCGGGCCGGCAGGCGGCCAGGACGACGATCGGGCTGCCGACCAGCCGCCGCGCGACGAACGCGAGCACCTCGGCGCTGGCGCGGTCGACCCACTGCAGGTCGTCGAGCAGGATCACCAGCGGCGTCTCGGCCGCGACCGCGCGCAGCCAGAGCAGCGCGGCGTTGGAGACGACGAGCCGGTCGGGGACCGGGCCGACCTCGAAACCGAGCGCGCAGCGCAGCGCCGTACGGTGCGCCGGACTCAGCGACTCGAGCTCGTCGCCGAGCGGGAACAGCAGCTGGTTGAGCGCCGAGTAGCTGAACTCGGCCTCGAACTGGGCGCCGGCCGCGCGCAGCACGCGGCTCGGCGTACCGGCGGCGAACTCCTCGAGCAGCGCGCTCTTGCCGACCCCGGCCTCACCCACCACCAGCAGGGCGCCCCCGCGGACTCCGGCATCATCGAAGTACGCCCGGACCGTGCCGAGGTCGTGCTCGCGGCCGATCAGCCGCTCCGCCCGGTCCACGGCGCCTGGTGGCAGGTGTTTGGGATAGTCCATTCAGGTGACTAAGCTCGTGGCCCTGGTGGTCGGGAGCAGGAAGGACGGATCGTGTCGCTGCTCGGAGGGGGTCGCGTCCACGCGCACAGCATCGCGCCGGTGCGCACATCCCGGCCACGCCCGAGCGGTTCGATTCTCGACGGGATCGGTTCAGCGGCGCCCGGCGGGCTGGGGTCCGGGACCGCGCGGAGCGGGGGCCGTTCGTGGACAGCGTGAGCCGGCTGGTCCGGCTCGCCCGCGTTCGGGGCGAGGTCGACGTCCGCTGCCTGATCGCCGGCGGGTTCGCGATCGACCACCCGCCGGCCGCGCCCGGGCTGGTGCCGTTCCACCTCGTGCTCGCGGGCTCGTGCACGGTCAGCTCCGCGGACTTCTCGGTCGACCTGGAGGCCGGCGACCTGCTGCTGCTCCCGCAGGGTGACGCGCACCTGGTCGCCACGAGATCCGACCGTTGCCTGGAGTTCGCCGAGACGGCCGGCCCGTCGTTCCGGGTCCGCCGGACGACGGACGCCGAGCCCGAGCTCGACCTGTTCTGCGGGCACTACCGCGTCGACGACGGCGCCGGGGCGCTGCTGTTCCGGCTGATGCCGCGGGTCGTGCACGTCGCGCTCGACCAGCCGGCGCAGGCGCTGGCCGAGATCCTCCGCGGCGAGGCGGCGTACGACGGGCCCGGCACCGAGGTGATCGTGTCGTCGCTGCTCGACGCGCTGCTCGCGATGGCGCTGCGCAGCCGGTCGGGCCAGCCGCCGGAGAGCCCCGCGCTGTGGACGGCGATCGGCGACGACGTCCTCGGCAAGGCGATCTGCGCCGTCGTCGACCGGCCGGGGGAGGCCTGGACGATCGACCGGCTCGCGGTCGAGGCCGCGATGTCGCGGGCGACGTTCCTGCGCCGCTTCAACGCCCGGACCGGTACGACGGTCGCCGCGCTGCTGACCGGGATCCGGATGATGGCGGCCGCCGAGCTGCTCGCGGGCTCGGACCACTCGGTCTCGCGGGTCGCCCGGGAGGTCGGCTACCGCTCCGACTCGGCGTTCGGCCAGGCGTTCCGGGCCGCGCTCGGGATGCTGCCGTCGCAGTACCGCAAACAGGTCCGTCATCCGGAACCGTCGCCGGACAGGTCATCTGACGGGCCCTGATCCGGGCGGGTCGGCCGAGCATGGTTCTCGCTCGAGCACCGACCGACGGAGGACCAGTGACCACCCCGCACACAGCGACCACCCCGGCTGAGGACAACGGGGGAGCTGATCAGCCGGGCGGCCATCGGCCCGGCGGTGGGCGGGTGGAAAGCGGGCGCGAAGCAGGCAGGCATGACGCGGGCGGGCGCGAAGCAGACGGGCGCGAAGCAGGCAGGGAGGCGGGTGGGCCGGCCCGGGGGCACGTGCCCGGCGGAGCCGGTCCGGAGCGGCTGCCGCTCAACACCTTCGCCATCGGGTTCGGCCTGGCAGGGCTCGCCGAGGTGTGGACCAACGCGGCGCCTGCTCTCGGACTACCGCGCGCCGTACCGCAGGCGTTCTGGGGGATCGCCGCGGTCGCCTGGTGCTGGCTGATCGTCGCGCACGCCGTACGAGGTGCCCGCAGCTCGACCTCGCTCGCGCAGCAGCTCCACCACCCCGCGCAAGGCTCCCTCGCCTCGCTCGCCCCCGTCACCGCCATGCTGCTCGCCGGTGACCTCGCGACCTACTCGCTCGCCGCCGGGCGCGTCTTCTTCGTGCTCGCGCTGCTCGTCTCGACCGTCTTCGCCGCCTGGCGCCTCGCGTCCTGGTTCGAGGGCCAGCTCGACTTCGAGTCGATGCACCCCGGCTACCTGCTCCCGACCGTCGCCCCCGGACTCGTCGGCGCCAGCGCCGCGGCCGGTGTCGGCTTCCGCGGCCTGGCCTGGGGGCTGTTCGGCGTCGGGATGTTCTTCACCGTCATCATGACCGCGATCCTCGTCCTCCGGCTCGCCTTCCACGCGCCGCTCGCCGACCCGCTGCTGCCGACCACCGCGATCCTCGTCGCGCCGCCCGCGGTCGCCGGGATCGCGTGGTTCGCGCTGAACGGCCGGGTCGTCGACGCGGTCGCGGAGGCGACCGCGGGCGTCGGCGTACTGCTCGTCCTGGTCCAGGTCGCGATGCTGCCGCGCTACCGCCGGCTGCATTTCTCGCTCGGGTTCTGGTCGTTCACCTTCCCCTTCGCCGCCGCGGTGGCGTGGACCGAGGAGTGGCTGGAGATCGAGGCGATGCCGGGCTGGCGCGTGGCGACCGGCGTACTCGCCGTCCTGATGACCGCATTCATCGCAGCGATCGCAGTCGAGTCGCTGCGATTGGTCACCCGCCGACCCGGCCGGTGACCGCCGATCAAACCGAACGGAGAAAGACCATGCCCATGATCACCGGTGCTGACGGCAACGAGATCTTCTACAAGGACTGGGGATCCGGTCAGCCGCTCGTCTTCAGCCACGGCTGGCCGCTGTCGTCGGACGACTGGGACACCCAGATGCTGTTCTTCGTCAGCCAGGGCTACCGGGTCGTCGCGCACGACCGCCGCGGCCACGGCCGGTCCGAGCAGGTGGCGACCGGTCACGACATGGACCACTACGCCGACGACCTGGCCGCGGTGACCGCGCACCTGGACCTGCAGGACGCCGTCCACATCGGTCACTCGACCGGCGGCGGCGAGGTCGTCCGCTACCTGGCCCGGCACGGTGAGTCGCGGGTCGCCAAGGCGGTGCTGATGTCGGCGATCCCGCCGCTGATGCTGCAGACCGAGGCGAACCCGGGCGGTACGCCGATCAGCGTCTTCGACGACTTCCGCGCCCAGCTCGCCGCGAACCGCTCCGAGTTCTACCTGGCCGTTGCCTCCGGCCCCTTCTACGGCTTCAACCGGGACGGTGTGGAGAAGCGCGAGGCGCTGGTCCGCAACTGGTGGCGCCAGGGCATGGAGGGCGGCGCGAACGCGCACTACGAGGGGATCGGGGTGTTCTCCGAGACCGACTTCACCGAGGACCTGCCGAAGATCAGCGTGCCGACGCTGGTGCTGCACGGCGAGGACGACCAGGTCGTTCCGTACGCCGACTCCGCGCCGCTGACCGTGAAGCTGCTGCAGAACGGGACGCTGAAGTCGTTCCCGGGCTTCCCGCACGGGATGCCGACCACGCACGCCGACGTGATCAACGCCGAGATCCTCGACTTCATCAAGTCCTGAAAGGACCGAAATGGCTGACAGCAACAAGCCGACCGTCGTACTGGTGCACGGGGCGTTCGCCGAGTCCGGCGGCTGGGGGCCGGTCGCCGACCGCCTCCAGTCCGAGGGCCACCGCGTGATCGCGGCCCCGAACCCGCTGCGCTCGGTCGCGTACGACGCGGCGCAGGTCAGGGCGCTGATCAACACGATCGACGGCCCGGTCGTCCTGGTCGGGCACTCGTACGGCGGGATGGTGATCAGCAAGGCCGCGGCGGGCGCCGGCAACGTCTCCGCGCTCGTGTACGTCTCCGCGTTCGCGCCGGTGGAAGGCGAGAGCGGCGCGAGCCTGTCCGGGATGTTCCCCGGCAGCACGCTCGGCGAGACCCTGCGCCCGGTACCGCTGCCGGACGGCAACCAGGACATGTACGTCGCGCCGGAGCTCTACCACCACCAGTTCGTCGCCGACGTCTCGGAGGAGCAGGCCCGCCTGATGGCGGCGACCCAGCGCCCGATCACCGCCGCCGCGCTGAACGAGCCGGCCGTCGGCGACCAGGCCTGGACGGAGATCCAGAGCTTCTTCCTGATCGCCGAGGCCGACCGCAACATCCCGGCCGCCGCCCACCACTTCATGGCCGAACGCGCCAAGGGCGAAGTGGTCTCCATCGAAGGCGCCTCCCACGCCGTCTTCGCCTCCCACCCGGCCGAGGTCGCCGACCTGATCCTCCGGGCCGCCAAAACCAGCTGACCTCACTCAGTTGGGTGTACGACCAAGCCCAGCGGCCGCGCACCGGCACCACTCCGCGCGGCCGCTGCCCCGGCGCCAACTGCTTGCTGCACGCCGCAACCAGCTCCACCGCGGCGGAGGCGGGCGAGGCTCAGGTCTGCAACTGTTCTAACAGCGGGCCGCCAGTGCGCTGCTCGCATGCAGATCGCGGCGGGCTCTCTGCCGTCCGGGGGACCGGTTGTCTGGGGAACCCGGCCGCAGGAACCACCGGCGCGGGCGGAGGATGGACTGGCCGCGGGGACCCCGCGGGCAGTCTCCTCCAGCTACCTGCTCAGGTGTGCTGTTCTTTCGCTGGACGCAGGACCAGGACTGCGATCACCAACGCCAGGACGATGGCGGTCAGGGCGAAGGGGATCGGGAGGATCGGGTCCAGGAGGACGAGTACGACGGCCGCGGGGATCACGGTGTTGACCACGCGGTCGGCGTACCGGCGGACGGCGATCAGCCAGATGCCGAGGACGAAGACGGCGATCGGAATGGTCACCGTGAAGGAGGCGGCGATGCTGCTCAGCTCGGTGTGGCCGGTGAGGGCGTCGATGGTGACCTCGATGCCGGCCGAGAAGGCGCCGGCGGCGGCGAAGACGAAGTAGTGGACGTAGCCGTAGCGGACCGAGTTCGCGAAGGTGGTGATCGACTTGTGGTGCGGAGGCCAGAAGTAGATCCACCACAGGGCGGCGGTGACGACCAGGGTGAGCACCGAGACCGAGATCAGCGGGCCCAGGGCCACGTCGTCGTGCAGGGCCTCGATGATCGCGTTGGCCGAGCCGAGCAGGCTCTCGCCGAGCAGGATCAGGGCGAAGAGGCCGTAGCGTTCGGTGATGTGGTGGGGGTGCCACGGGGTGACGCCGCCCTTCTCGGCGACGACCGGGATGGCCAGTTCGGCGGCGATCAGGACCAGCAGGGCTACGGCGTGGGCCGGGCCGGAGAGGGTCAGCTGGAGCAGCCAGAAGACCTGGGTGAAGACGATGCCGGCGGCGTAGATGCGGGTCGTCGTACGCAGCGGATCCGGGTTGCGGGAGGCGCGCAGCCACTGGGCGACCATCGCGATCCGCATCACGACGTAGCTGAAGACCATCACGTGGTAGTCGCCCTCGGCGAACGCCGGGCCGATCCCGGCCGCCAGGACGAGCACGCCGCCCATCTGCACGAAGGTGAGCACCCGGTACAGCCAGTCGTCGGTGGCGAACGATGTCGCGAACCAGGTGAAGTTCATCCAGGCCCACCAGATGCTGAAGAACACCAGCCCGTAGTTGAGCAGCCCGTCGACGACGTGCCCCTCGCTGAGCGTGTGGTGGAACTCCGACGCCGCGATGCTCACCGCGACCACGAAGACCAGGTCGAAGAACAGCTCCAGCGAAGACGCGGTCCGGCCGGGCTCGCCCGGGTCGCGCGGCCGCATCGGCACCAGCCGGAACCGGGTGGGGACGACGGACGGTGTGGTCACGGCGAGCTCCGTTCGAACGACAGACCTGATGGTCATAATCAGTGACAGTAATAGATCATGACCATCAGGTCGTCTCGTGTCAACGCAGCGCGGCGCCGACCTCCGCCAGCCGGTCGGTGTAGACCTTCGCCATCCGCCCGTCCTTGCCCGGGCCGACGTTCAGCAGGTACTGGTAGCCGTGCTCCCGCTGGTAGGTCTCCTCGGCCACGATGTCCTCGGTGGTCCGCGGCGGCAGCGACTCGTCGGTGTTGAACCAGTCCCAGTTGCTGGTGCTGATCATGTCCGACATCTGCACCGGCTCGGCGATCCCGGCCGGCGGCCGCCCGTCCTCGTACTCCAGCACGTCCGAGGTCGCGATCGTGTCGTTCTTGTCGTTGTTCACGATCACCGTCCCCGGCGACACGTTCCGCACGAAGTCCCGGACCTGTTCGAACGGGATCTTCTGGTAGCCCGGCACGTAGGTCCACGCGTCGAACCACAGCTGGTTCACGAACCCGTACTGCGTGAGCAGCTCGCGCAGCTGGTTGATCACCAGCTCCGGCGTCTCGCCGTTGGTCCGGTCCCAGATCGAGTAGTACAGCCCGACGCCCAGCCCGGCCTTGCGGAACGAGTCGGCGTACTGGCGCACGACATCACCCTGATAGGGGCTGGAGGCAACGTCATAGGTGTTCGAGGCGGTGTCCCAGAGCGCGAACCCGTCGTGGTGCTTGGTGGTCAGTACGCCGTACGACATGCCGGCGCTCTTCGCCGCCGCGGCCCACTGGTCGGTGTCGAGCGCGGTCGGGTTGAAGACGCTCGGCGAGGTGCCGGGCGTCGCCCACTGCTCGTTGGTGTACGTGCCGGGCCCGTAGTGGATGAACATGCCGAACTGGTTGGTCCGGATGTGTTCGGCGACGTTCGGCTGGGTCAGCGGCTCGGTGCCGAAGATCTGCACCTCGGCGAGCGTCAGGTAGCCGGTCAGTGCCGACTGGATCCGCACGTAGCGCGCGGTCCCGCGCAGGTCGATGCTCTTGTCGGCGCCGATGTTGCGGACGCGAGTCGCGGTCACGCCCTGCTGCCGCAGCGTGCGCTGCAGGTCGGTCGAGGCGAACGGCCGGTCCGACGTGAGCACGTAGAAGTCGCGCAGCCGGTCGGTGCAGCAGTCGGTGCGGTTGAAGACGCGCACCGAGGTGAGCCGCTTCGACGTCCCGAGATCGGCTTGCCACCAAGGGGTTTTCTCGCTCGTGGTGTTGCTCAGCGAGCTGCCGCTCCAGGCGCCGTTGGTGTTGCCGTCCTGCGCGCGCGTCGACGCGCCGCCGTCGGCGACGCTGGACTGGGAGGTCTTCGCGGCGAGCGCCAGGTTCCGGTACGGCGACGGCTTGGCCGGCGCCGCGCTGCGGACCTCGACCTCGGCCAGTGCGAGCGGGTTGTGACCGGCGAGCTGGATCCGGACGTATCGGCCCTGCCGGCCGACCGGGACCTCGACCTTCATCGCGACCCGGTCGACGTGGATCGCGGTGACACCCGGCTGGCGCCGGGTCTCCTCCAGCGAGTTCGAGGTGAACGGGCTGTTCGAGACCAGCACGTAGAAGTCGGCCAGCCGGGCGACGCAGCAGTCGGTCCGGTTGTAGATCGCGACGCCGCCGATCTGCCGGCGCGCCTCCAGGTCGACCTGCCACCAGGCCTCGTCCTGCTCGGCGGTGTGGGTCAGCGAGCCGTTCCAGAACCCGCCGTCGCGGTTGCCGTCGACCGCGCGGGCGGCCGGAGCGGCGGTCTCGTACTCCGAGCTCTGGCTCGCCGTACGGCCGAGGGCGAGGTTCGTCTGGTCGGTCGTCGCGTCGGCCTGGGCGCCGGGTGCGCCGAGCGTCGCGGCGAGAAGTACCAACCCCAGCAGGGCCGGCACGAGCCGGCGGCTGCGGGAAAGATCCACTGTGAGCACAGTGATCCCCTGTCTGTCGTGGGCGGACGACAGGAGAGTAGGGAATTAATTCGGAAAATACTAGATCGTATAGGATCTCGGTTTTACCTGGCCTGGTGATCCAGCACAGCCGGCTCAGGAATCATCGGATCCGGATCAGGTCAGCCGCTTGAAGAAGTGCACGTCCTCGGCGCCACCGGGGATGCCGAGAGTGCGGCCGGTCTCCTCGTAGCCGTGGCGTTGGTAGAACCCGGGCGCCTGGAAGGTGAACGAGGAGACGCACGCGCGGTCGCAGCCGCGGCGCCGCGCTTCCTCCTCCGCGGCGACCAGCAGTTTGCTGCCCCAGCCGTCCTGGCGGCTGTCGGCGCGGACCCAGAGCATCTCGATCCCGAGCAGGCCGCCCCACGTCCACGCGGTCAGGCCGCCGACGAGTTCGCCGGCGTCGTCGACCACCTTGACCGAGAGCTCGCCCTGGTCGCCGGCAGTGGTCCCGGTCGCCGGGAAGTTCACCTCGTCCAGCCCCGCGGAGAGACGTTCGCTGAGGTCCTTGTCGCCGTCCCCGACACTCATCGTCGTATCCGTCATGCGGGCCAGTCTGTCAGCGCGAAGGTCAGGCGAGCGCGGCCTCGTGCAGTGCCGCGGCCACGGCCTCGACCGCCGGCGTCCGGGTCGCGCGCGTGAGCAGGAAGACCTCGCGGTCGATCGGTCCCTCGGCGAGCGGCCGAACGGCGACACCCGGTACGCCGTACCCGAGCACGAGGTCGGGCAGCAGGGCGCAGGCGCCCGCCGTACGGACCATCTCGACCAGGATCAGGAAGTCGTCGGAGGCGTAGCGCAGATCGGGCTCGAAGTGGCCGAGATCGCGGCACGCGCGGATCTGCATGTTGCGGTGTCCGGTACCGGGCTGGCACGCGGCCCAGCGTTCTCCGGCGAGGTCGGTCATCCGTACTTTCGCGTTGCCTGCTTGGGGATGCGACTCGGGCAGGACCAGCCGGACCTGCTCGTGGACGAGCGACTCGCGAGTCAGATCGCTGTGCACCGGCCGCGGCTGGCCGGCGTACTCGTCGCCGACGACGGCGTCGAGCTGGCGCAGCCGCAGGGCCGGGATCGACTCCTCGACCTCGGCCTCGGTCACCTCGACGCGGATGCCCGGATGGCTGGCGCCGAGCGCCGCGACCGCGGGCGCGACGATGCGCAGGAACGCCGACTGGAACGCCGACACCCGGACGACGCCCGCCGGGTGCCCCGCGGCGATCGCGGCGACCTCGGCCTCGGCCGCTTCCAGACCGTCGAGCAGCACCGCCGCGTGCCGGACCAGCGCCTGGCCGGCGTCGGTGAGCCGGACAGTGCGACCGGTCCGTTCGAGCAGCTTGGAGCCGGCCTCGCGCTCGAGCACCGCCAGCTGCTGGGAGATCGCGCTGGGCGTGTAGCCGAGTGCGCGGGCGGCGCCGTGCATCGTTCCGCGGGCGTGCAGCTCGCGGAGCAGGCGAAGGCGGCGAAGATCGAGCATCGTGCAGTAAATCTACTCGGTGTCATGCAGAAACGTGAGATGGACGTGAACGGTTGAGCGCTGTCAGCATCGTCGCGTGGGTCCTCTCCTCTGCCTCCTGTCCGCCGCCTGCTTCGGCGCGATGGCGATCTTCGGCAAGCTCGCGTACGACGCCGGCGTCGATGTCGGCGACCTGCTGCTGGTGCGCTTCGCGATCGCCGCGGTGCTCCTGCTGGTCGTCGCCGGTACGACGGGCGCGCTGCGCGGCGTCCCGCGCCGGTCGCTCGTGGCCGGGCTCGCGATGGGCGGGATCGGGTACGCGACGCAGTCCGGCCTGTTCTTCGGCGCGCTCGGCCGGATCGACGCCTCGCTGCTCGCCCTGATCCTGTACGCGTACCCGGCGCTGGTGACGGTCGGCGCGATCCTGCTCGGCCGCGAGCGGGCGTCGCGCCGCAGGATCGCCGCGCTCGTGCTGGCCTCGGTGGGTACGGCGCTGGTCCTGGGCGGGGCGGCGTCGGGGACGCTCGATCCGCTGGGGGCTGCGATGGGCTTCGGCGCGGCTGTTGCCTACACCGTGTACATCTTGGTCGGAGACCGTGTGGGCGCCGCGACCGGCGCGAGCGGCGCGGAGGCCGCGTCCGCCGTGAATGGCGCGAGCGGCGCGGGGGTCGCGTCCGCCGCGAGTGCCGCGAATGGCGCGGGGGCCGCGTCCGTCGCGAACGTCGCGAACGTCGCGAAGGCCGCGAACGTCGCGAAGGCCGCGAACGTCGCGAAGGCCGCGAACGTCGCGAAGGCCGTGAGCGGCGCGAAGGCCGCGAACGCCGCGTCCGCCGCGTCCGCCGCGTCCGCCGCGTCCGTCGCGAACGCCGCGTCCGTCGCGAACGTCGCGTCCGTCGCGAACGCCGGGTCCGCCGGGTCTGCCGCGTCCGCCGCGAGCGGCGCGATGGCCGCGTCCGTCGAGATGGCCGCGTCCGTCGAGAAGGCCGCAAGCGTCGCCGGGGGCGACCGGCCTGCTGGTGCCGCCGCGAGTGCCGCACGCGGCGATCGGCCTGCCGGCGCCGGGATTCCGCCCGTGGCCCTCTCGTCTCTCGTCTGCACCGGCGCGGCCTGCACGTTCGCGCTCGCGTCCGTCGTACGGGGTGGGCCGAAGCTCGGCTTCGCGCCCAGCGGTTGGGTCTGGCTGGTCGCGATCGCCGTGATCAGTACCGTGGCTGCGATCCTCGCGTTCTTCGCCGGGATGGCCCGGGTCGGGCCGTCCGCGGCGTCGATCCTGTCCACGCTCGAACCCGTGGTCACGGTGTTGCTTGCGGCAACGATCTTCGCCGAGAACCTCACCGTTCCACAGGTTCTCGGCGGCGCGGTCGTGCTCGGTGCGGTGCTGGTGGTGCAGTGGCCGACCCGGCAACGGGCGCTGGTGCCGG
Source organism: Kribbella sp. NPDC104740 (assembly GCF_055583505.1). Classification (NCBI taxonomy): domain Bacteria; kingdom Bacillati; phylum Actinomycetota; class Actinomycetes; order Propionibacteriales; family Kribbellaceae; genus Kribbella; species Kribbella sp. NPDC104740. The sequence continues at coordinate 1,220,573 of NZ_JBVJNV010000001.1, forward strand.
CCACCTAGCCACCCCGGCGGCATGCTGCGCTAGTCCAGCATGCCGCGCTGGTCCAGCATGCCGCGCTAGTCCGGCAGCGCGCCGCTAGTCCGGCAGCGCGCCGCGCTCGACGACGTGCAGGGCGACCGAGTTCAGCCGCTGGTTGCGGTCCTGCGAGTAGCGTTTCAGGACGCCGAACGCCTGTACCGGGTCGAGCTGGTAGCGCTCCATCAGCCGCCCGACGGCCTGGCCGACCTCCTTGCGGGAGTCGATCGCCTCGTGCAGCGAGACCTCCAGCCGGGCCGAGGCGATCGCGATCGACGCGTGCAGTGCCAGCAGCCGGGCGGCCTCGCGGTCGCCCTCGGCGAACCGGTACGGCGACGCCGAGACCAGGTTCAGCACGCCGCTGGTCGAGTGCGCCGTGTGCAGCCGGATCGAGAGCGCGCTGCGGATCCCGTTCGCGACCGCGGTCGGCGCCCAGCGCGGCCACCGGGTGTCGGTCATCGTGTCCTCGACGAGCACGTCCTCGTGGTCGCTGATTGCCAGCAGGCTCGGCCCTTCGCCGAGATCCAGCTGCAGCTGGTCCGCGGCCGTGACCAGGTCGTCGGTCGCGGCCACGGTCTTCGCCTGCTGCCGGTGCATCAGCAGCACCGACGCGTGGTCGTAGGGCAGCACCTCGACGGCGAACTCCAGGACGGACTCGACCGTGGCCAGGACCCCGACCCGGTCGTGCAGATTCATCGCCAGCTCGCCGTAAGCGCCGGCCTGTTCGGTCATTCTCGTCTCTCCACGCGTGAGCAGGGAGCCGAGGCGCCGGTCTCTGGACGCCCCCAGTACGTGGGCCCGATTTTACCCACTCGCTCCGGAGAATGCGGACCTGCCCAACTTCACGGTGACCTGGCTCAGCGTGGCCCTGCTCACGATGGGTGACAACCCGCACACCAAGAGGTGGCGAAAACGAAAAGTTTCGGGTTATCCCCATTGCGCTGAGTGGTCGATTGGATACATGCTGCGGAAAGTTGTATCCAGCAACTGTCGTGCGGCCCGTGAGAGGGAGCCTGCTCCCGCCGCTGACTGGACCGAGGAGAACCGATGACTTTCCGCCCACGCCCCCTCGTGCTCGCCACCCTGAGTTCGTTCGCCCTGGTCGCCGCCGCGGCCGGTGGCGCCGTCGCCGCCGTCGCCCCCGAGGGCGCGGCCGCCGTACCGCAGGTGAAGGCCCCGGCCGCCACCGACACCGACGGCGACTCCCTGCCCGACGCCTGGGAGACCAACGGGTACGACGCCAACGGTGACGGCGTCGTCGACGTGAACCTGCCCGCGATGGGCGCGACGCCGAACAAGAAGGACCTGTTCGTCGAGATGGACTACATGGAGGGCCGGCTCGCGAGCACCGCCGCCCTCGACCGGATCGTGCAGACCTTCGCGTCCGCGCCGGTCAGCAACCCCGACGGCAGCACCGGCATCCGGATCCACCTCGACGCCGGCTCGGCCCGCGGTACGGCGTACAACCTCGGCGGCGGCAACCAGGTGCCCTACGACAGCAACCTGCAGCCCGCCGAGTCGCAGACCGACGCGATCAAGGCGACGAACTTCGCCTCCGCCCGCAAGGCCGTCTTCCACTACATGCTCTGGGCCGACGACTACGACAACACCTGCAGCAGCGGCAACGCCTTCGCGATCCCGAACGACACCTTCATCGTGACGATGGGCCCGAAGTGCCAGTGGACCGTCACCGAGAACATGAACGTCGGCACCTTCATCCACGAGCTCGGGCACGACCTCGGCCTCAAGCACGGCGGCACCGACCACGTGAACTACAAGCCGAACTACCTGAGCGTGATGAACTACCACTTCCAGTTCGACGGTGTGCCGCGGACCAGCGGGCCGGCCTGGTTCAGCTACTCGAACTTCGCTCCGCCGTCGCTGAACGAGTCCAGCCTGAAGGAGTCGACCGGCCTCGGCAGCGCCGCGGCGAGCTGGAAGACCAAGTGGAAGTGCCCGAACAACACCACCCGGACCTCGGGCGCGGCCAACCTCGGCATCGACTGGAACTGCGACGGCGACACCAGCGACACCGCGTCGGCCGACATCAACCGCGACAACAGCCGGACCACGCTGACCACCCAGAACAACTGGGCCAACATCCAGTTCGGCGGCGGTGACGTCGGTGGCGGTGCCTCCCAGAACAAGGTCAAGACCCCGGCGTACGAGCTGAAGGAAATGACCGTGCACGAGTACCAGCACGAACACTGAGTCACGAGCATTGAGTCACGAGCACTGAGTCACGAGCACTGAGTACGGCGAACACGAGGTGGCTGACGCGGCAGGAACTCGCCGGACCTGCCGCTCAGCTGTCAGGGAAACCTCACCCGTCCCCGTTACCGTGGACGGGTGAGTACCACCGAGCTGGCTGAGCACTTCCGCAACGAACTGATCGACCTGCGCCGGGCGCTGCACCAGGCACCGGAGCTGGGGCTCGAGCTGCCGAACACGCAGGCGCTCGTCCTCGCGGCACTGCGTGATCTCGACCTCGAGATCACGCTGGGCGGCAAGCTGAGCTCGGTCACCGCGGTCCTGCGCGGTGCCGGCGACGGCCCGGCGGTCCTGCTCCGTGGCGACATGGACGCCCTTCCGCTGACCGAGCGGCTCGACCTCCCGTACGCCTCCCGGCACCAGGGCCGGATGCATGCCTGCGGCCATGATCTGCACACCGCGGCCCTGGTCGGCGCCGCCAAGGTCCTGCACGCCCAGCGTGACCAGCTCGCCGGGGACGTGGTCTTCATGTTCCAGCCGGGTGAAGAGGGCTACGCCGGCGCGCGGCTGATGATCGAGGAGGGTGTGCTCGACGCGGCCGGCCAGCGGGTCGTCGCGGCGTACGGGCTGCACGTGCAGTCCACCGAGACGCCGCGCGGGCACTGGCGCGGCAAGGCCGGGCCGCTGATGGCCGCGGTCGGCCAGTTGGAGATCCGGGTTCTCGGTGCCGGCACGCACGGCTCGCTCCCGCACCGCGGCCAGGACCCCGTCCCGGTGGCGGCGGAGATCGTACTGGGCTTGCAGACGATGGTCACGCGGCAGTTCGACGTCTTCGACCCGGTGGTGGTGTCGGTCGGGCGCCTGGTCGCCGGGACGACGTCGAACATCATTCCGGCCGAAGCGACCCTGGACGCCACCGTGCGGGCGTTCTCGGCCGCGACCATGGAGAAGGTGGAACGAGCGGCTCGGCAGCTGGCCGAGCACGTCGCCGCGGCGCACGGGCTGACCGCGGAGGTGACCTTCACGCCCGGCTACCCGGTGGTGAACAACGACGCCGAGGAGTTCGCGCTGGCCCGGGACGCCGTCGTCGACCTGTTCGGAGCCGAACGCTTTCACGAGTACGCGCACCCGACGATGCCGGCCGAGGACATGGCCTACGTGCTGGCCGAGGTGCCGGGCGCGTTCCTGCATCTCGGTGCGGCGGCCACCGACGACTGGGACAACGCTCCGGCGAACCACTCGCCGTTCGCAGCGTTCGACGACTCCGTCGTACCGGAAGCAGCCGCGCTGCTGGCCGAGCTCGCGCGGCGCAGGCTGGCGCGCGGCTGATCCCAGAGGAACCATGCAGTACGACGAAGGGGCGCTCACCCGGCCGGGTGAGCGCCCCCTTCGGCTTGCGTCAGGACAGGGAAGCGAGCGCGTCGTTCCAGGTCTTGGACGGCCGCATCGCGGCGGCGGCGAGCTCCGGGTTCGGCTGGTAGTAGCCGCCCAGCTCGACCGGGCTGCCCTGGACCGCGAGCAGCTCCTCGACGATGGTCTGCTCGTTGCCCGCCAGCGTCTCGGCGACCCCGGCGAAGGCCTTGGCCAGCTCCGCGTCGTCGGTCTGCTTGGCCAGCTCCTGCGCCCAGTACAGCGACAGGTAGAAGTGGCTGCCGCGGTTGTCGATGCCACCGACGCGGCGGGTCGGCGACTTGTCCTCGTTCAGGAACGTCGCGGTCGCCCGGTCCAGGGTGTCGGCCAGGATCTGCGCCCGGGCGTTCCCGGTGGTCTGGGCCAGGTGCTCGAAGCTCGCGGCCAGCGCGAAGAACTCGCCCAGGCTGTCCCAGCGCAGGTAGTTCTCCTTCGCGAACTGCTGCACGTGCTTCGGTGCCGAACCGCCCGCGCCGGTCTCGAACAGCCCACCACCGGCCATCAGCGGTACGACGGACAGCATCTTCGCGCTGGTGCCCAGCTCGAGGATCGGGAACAGGTCGGTCAGGTAGTCGCGCAGCACGTTGCCGGTCACCGAGATGGTGTTCTCACCGCGGCGGATCCGCTCCAGCGACAGCTTGATCGCGTCCACCGGCGCCAGGATCTTCAGCTCCAGGCCGTCGGTGTCGTGCTCGCCCAGGTACTCGTTGACCTTGGCAATGATCTGCGCGTCGTGGGCGCGGGTCTCGTCCAGCCAGAACACCGCCGGGTCGCCGGTCGCCCGGGCCCGGGTGACGGCCAGCTTGACCCAGTCGCGGATCGGCGCGTCCTTGGTCTGGCAGGCGCGGAAGATGTCACCGGCCGACACGGCCTGCTCCAGGACGGCGTTGCCGTCGGCGTCGACCAGCCGGACGGTCCCGGTGGTGGCGATCTCGAAGGTCTTGTCGTGGCTGCCGTACTCCTCGGCCTTCTGCGCCATCAGACCGACGTTCGGGACCGAGCCCATCGTCGCCGGGTCGAAAGCACCGTTGGCGCGGCAGTCGTCGAGCACGACCTGGTAGATCCCGGCGTAGCTGCTGTCCGGCAGTACGGCGAGGGTGTCGTGCTCCTGGCCGTCCGGACCCCACATGTGGCCCGACGTACGGATCATCGCCGGCATCGACGCGTCGACGATCACGTCCGAGGGGACGTGCAGGTTGGTGATGCCCTTGTCGGAGTCGACCATCGCCAGCGCCGGGCCGGCCGCGAGCTCGGCGTCGAAGGAGGCCTTGATCTCGTCGCCCTGCGGGAGCCCCGCCAGGCCGTTGAGGATGCCGCCGAGGCCGTCGTTCGGGGTCAGGCCGGCCTTGGCCAGGACGTCGCCGTACTGGGCGAAGGTGTTCGGGAAGAAGGCGCGCACCACGTGGCCGAACACGATCGGGTCGGAGACCTTCATCATGGTGGCCTTCAGGTGCACCGAGAACAGCACGTCCTCGGCCTTGGCCTTGGCGACCTGCGCGGTGAGGAACTCGCGCAGCGGCGCGACGTGCATCACCGACGCGTCGACGACCTCACCGGCCAGCACCGGGACCGACTCGCGCAGCACCGTCGTGGTCCCGTCGTCGCCGGCCAGCTCGATCCGCAGCGTGCCGTCGGCGGGGATCACGACCGACTTCTCCGTCGAGCGGAAGTCGTCGGCGCCCATCGTCGCGACGTTGGTCTTGGAGTCGGCGGTCCAGGCGCCCATCCGGTGCGGGTGGGTCTTGGCGTAGTTCTTCACCGAGGCGGGCGCGCGGCGGTCGGAGTTGCCCTCGCGCAGCACCGGGTTCACCGCGGAGCCCTTGACCTTGTCGTAGCGGGCCTGGACGTCCTTGTCGGCGTCGGTCTTCGGCTCGTCCGGGTAGTCCGGCAGCGCGTAGCCCTGGCTCTGCAGCTCCGCGATCGCGGCCTTCAGCTGCGGGATCGAGGCCGACACGTTCGGCAGCTTGATGATGTTCGCCTCGGGCGTCTTGGCCAGCTCACCGAGCTCGGCCAGCGCGTCCGGGGTCTGCTGCTCCGCGGTCAGGAAGTCCGGGAACAGCGCCACGATCCGACCCGCCAGCGAGATGTCCCGGGTCTCGACGGCGACCCCGGCCTGCCCGGCGTACGCCTGGATCACCGGCAGGAACGAGTACGTCGCCAGCGCCGGCGCCTCGTCAGTGTGGGTGTAGATGATGGTCGGGTCTGTCACCGTGTACTCCGCTCCCAGTGTGCCAACGTGCAGGGTGCCAAGAAGATGGCGCCCTCCACCTTAGTGGCGGCACACCGTCACACCGGCCGCGGGTTTCGGTGACCTCGACCACCTCACCGGGGCGTGTACTGAGGGTGACGCCTCACACGTTGGCCCGCTGGCCCGTTTCATCGGTGCAACCGGCGAGAGGAACTGCGATGAACAACCGGCACACCGTGATCGGCACCAGCCTGGGGGACCTGACCTTGGTCGCCTCCGGGGAGGCGCTGGTGGGGGTCTACTTCCCGAACCACTGGCCGCGGCCGGAGGTGCTTCTCGGGGAGCGCGTCGAGGGCGATGACTTGCTGACGCAGGCCGCTGCGGAGGTGCGGGAGTACCTGGCGGGCGAGCGGAGGTCGTTCGAGGTGCCGATCAGGCTGCTCGGCGACGCTTTCCAGCGGCGGGTGTGGGGGCTGCTGGCTGAGATTCCGTACGGCGAGACCACGACGTACGGCGAGTTGGCCGAGCGGTTGGGGGACAAGGCGCTGGCTCGGGACGTCGGGCAGGCGGTCGGGCGGAATCCGTTGTGTGTGGTGCTGCCGTGTCACCGGGTGGTCGGGAAGGGCGGAAAGCTCACCGGGTACGCCGGAGGGCTGCGGCGCAAGCAGCTGTTGCTGGAGCTGGAGGAGCCGGTGGGCGCTCGGCTGTTCTAGAGCTGAGGCGTGTAGGCGCTGGCGGGCCAGGCGGCGAGGACCTTGGTTTTGAGGGTGGCGCCGAGGCGGGCGTAGAAGCGCTGGGCGGCCTCGTTCTCGACGCGCATGCCCCAGGTGATGGTGAGGCCGTCCGCTTGGCGGGCGAGTTCGAGCATCAGGAGGCGGCCGAGGCCCGCGCTGCGGTGCTGTTCGCGGACGTACAGGTCGTCCAGGGCCAGGACGTCGCCGCCGGACCACAGATGCAGGCGGCGTACGGCGGAGACGTAGCCGGCCGGTTCGCCGTCCTGCTCGGCGAGGAGGACGGTGACGGTGTCGTCGGCGAGGAGCTCGCGCCAGCGGGCGGCGGTGACGGTGACGTACTGGCCCTCGTCCTGGTGATCGGCGATCTCGCCGATCAGGGTGCGGACGAGCTCGGCGTCGGCGGGAACTGCGCGGCGGATGGTCGTGGGCATGTCCAGCAGCGTACGGAGCTGTTCGGGTCAGAGGCGCTTGTTCGCCTGGAGCGTGGTGAGCGCCTGGACGGTGGCGATGCCGCGCCAGTCGAGGGCCTGGCCGGGGGACCAGTTCAGGTAGTCGACGTCCCAGCCGCCGTCGTCGTGCTGGCCGGCCGCGAGGCGGTCGAGGTCGGCGTCGAGCTGGTCGGCGGTGAACAGCGCGCGGCTCGGCGTACCGGGGTGGGGCGAGAGCGTGATCGGCGTGATCTTCTCGTTCTCCGTGCCGCCCTCGACGGCGAGGCTGCCGGTGGCGTCGAGGGCCGGGCGGAAGCGCTCGATCGCCGCGGCGGCGCGGGCGGGGTCCGGTACGGCGTCCAGGAAGTCGAGGGCGAACTTCACCGTGTACCCGCCGACGCCGTCGGCCTGCTCCAGCGACCTCCAGCACCATTCGGTTGCCTTGGGCAACCAGGCGTGGGTCGAACCGGCCTGCCAGAGCCTGCCGGCGATCGCGTAGGTGAGGAAGCCGCTCTCCGGCGCCGGGACCATCCACGGGGCGCGCGGGAAGCCGTCCGCACTCGGCAGGACGGTCGGTACGCCGCCGTCGGGGTTGGTGATCGTGGTCAGCCAGTCGCCGATCTCGCCGACCAGCGGGTGGTCGAGCGCGTCGATCGCTGCGAGGACGTCGAGGGCGTGCAGCACGGCGGAGGTCTGGCTGCCCGGGCAGCGGACGTCGGGTTCGAGCGCGTGCCCGAAGCCGCCGTCGCCGGTTCGGTAGGCGATGAGCGCGTCGACGACCTGGCCGGCCGGGGTGCCGTGCAGCAGCACGGCGAGCCGGTGCCGGTCGATCAGCCGCGCGTTGGCGAGGACGAACTGTTCGGCTGCGTCGAGGTCGGTCATGTATACGACGCTAGGCCGCGCGCGGATGGCGGGTCTTTCAGGAAATGGACGTGCTTCAGGCTGCGGTAAGGGTGGCGTCCTTCAGGAACTGGCCGGGAGTCAGGCCTGTCAACCGGCGTACTTCGTCACTCATGTGGGCCTGGCTCGCGTAGCCGGCGGCGAAGGCGCGGGTCGCGAGCGGGGCGTCACCCGGTTGGGCGATCAGGCGGCGGAGGCGGGCGACCCGGGCGAGCATCTTCGGGCCGTAGCCGACGGCGTGCTGGAGGCGGCGGTTGAGCTGGCGCTCGCTGATGCCGAGGTCGGCGGCCGCGGCGGAGACCTTCGTGTCCGGTTCGGCGAGGCGTCGGGCGGCGGCCACCGCGAGGGGGTCTGGGGTCGCGCGGCGCTGGAGGACAGTTTCAGTCAGTACGCGGAGGCGCTGGGCGGGGGCGGCGGTTTGGAGGGCTTCGGTGAGGTCGCGCCCGGCGGCGCCCCAGACCAGGTCGATTCGCACCCGAGCGTCGCGCAGCTCGGCGGCGGGCAGACCGAGGACCGCCCCCGCAGCTCCCGGCCGAAGCCGGATCGCACACGTGGTCTCGCCTGGCCCGGCGCCGCCCGGCCCGCTGGCCCCAGGCGCAGCGGTGCTTGCCTCGGCGATCCAGGGACCGGTGTCCGGCCCAGCCACAACAAGCCCCGGCTCACTCCCGAGCCACACCAGATCCACGCACCCGTCCGGAATCACCCGCGTCGTCTTCCCTCGTACCGGCTCGCTCTCCCACAGGCAGGCCACCAGCGGCTCCAGGCCTTTGGGGGCTCGGTACTCGCGGTAGCTGGTCATGTCCTCGACCATAGCGCCGCCCACCGACAGCTCCCAGGTGAGCTGAGGCGGGCGGGAGGAGAATGCGGCGGGGGTGAGCCGGGGAGCGCATTAGCCTGGCGCCTTCACCCACGAGAGGACCCGCCGATGCGTCTCGACTACCCGATCCGGACCGAGCGGCTGGATCTGCGCCCGCATCGGCGCGAGGACCTCGACGACCTGCTCGCCTTCCACTCCGACCCCGACGTCGTCCGCTACGTCCCGTGGCCGGTTCGCGACCGCGCGCAGGTCGAGGCGGCCCTCGAGGTGAAGCTCGGCCAGGGCGAGCTGACCGAGCCCGGGCAGTGGCTCGTGCTCGCGATCGAGCTGCGCGAGACCAGGACCGTGATCGGTGAGGTCCTGCTCAAGTGGGCCAGTGAGACCGACCGCCAGGGCGAGCTCGGTTACGCGCTGAACACGGCGTACCACGGTCGTGGACTGGCCGCCGAGGCCGCTGACGCCATGCTCAGGATCGGCTTCGAGGAGCTGAAGCTGCACCGTATCTACGCGCTGATCATCGACGGCAACACCGCCTCGACGCAGCTCGCGACCCGGCTCGGGATGCACCAGGAGGCGCATCTCGTGCACGCCGCGATCTTCAAGGGGGAGTGGATCGACGACCTGGTGTTCGCGATCCGCGAGGACGAGTGGCGACAGCTCCCGGGCCACCAGGTGGACCCCGGGTGAAACGTTCGGGCCCCGTTCCCCGATAGACCCCAGAGAGGGGGCCCGGGGCAATGAAAATCACGGGGGAACCGGCCTGGCGGCTGATCGCGCTGCTGCGGCTGGTCGAGCGCGAGCCGGCCGAGCAGGTCGAGGCGAGCGGTGAGGACGTCGTACTGGACGCCTGGTTCGGGCCGAACTCGCCCGGGTCGAGGTCGCCCAGGCCGTGGGCGTGCCTGCACCCGGCCCGGCGGTCCGAGCCCCCGATTTCCTGAGCCTGTTCTCCGACACTCGGCGTCATGGATTGACCACACCTGGTGTGGGCACTTGACTGGGGAGAAGGAGGTAGAGATGGCGGCTACGGGGTTCTTCGGTGGGCGGCGCTATCGGATCGTCTGGACGGCCGTGGTCGGGTTCCTGCTGCTGGCCGGTGCCGGCGCCGCCGTCCTGCTGATCAGCCCGACCACCTGTCTGATGACGTTCGTGATGGGCGCGGGCACGGTCGGCTCGGTCTACCTCAGCGCCGGTCTCGCCGACGGACGGCCGGCCCGCCAGGTCGCGCGCCAGGTCGCCAAGTGGTCGCTGCGCTCCGGCGCGCTCGCGCTCGCCCTCTGCGGGTACGTCGTGACCGCCGGCTGGACGACGATCGCGCTGGCCGTCGCGGTCGCGGCGACTTCGCCGTACGTCGTGAAGCATCTGTGGACCCCGGCCTCGACGATCGAGCAGTACTCCGACGAGGAGCTCTGCCTGGCCTGGTGCCTGAGCAGCACGGCACTGGAGTCGGCGGCGACCGCGGACGAGCGGATCGCGATCACCGCGACCCGGCTCAGCTACCTCGACGAGCTCGAACGCCGGCAGCCGGAGACCTTCGCCGCCTGGCTGGAGACAACTCCCCGGCCGACGGCCGATCCGAGTGACTTCTTCACCAGAACCGACCACCACACGTCGTCGGAGTAAGAATGAGTTAAGCCGCCGTTCACCTGGTTCCTGGGGCCGACCCGCGTCAGTAGAGTCGCTGGGATGCCGGGGCCGACGAGTGGGGGCGTGATCCGGGCCCGCGACCAGGTGGTCGTCGGGCGGGACCCGCAGGACACGTACTTCTTCCTGACCATGCCGCGCAACGTGCTGCGCACCCATCCGCTGGTCGTGCACACGACCGGCGTCACCGACCGCTGCGCGGTGGCCGGCGACCAGGTCACGCAGGTGCTGGCGAGCGGTGACGAGATGTTCTCGGCGACCTGGACGGTCAGCCGCGCCGAGTGGGGCCGGCGGTGGACCGTCACCACCGACCGGTACGGCTGGCGCGGCGTCGGCGCCCAGGTCGACTACCTCTTCGAACCCGTTGCCGAAGGCACCCGTCTGACCCGCGTGATGACCGTCCACCTGGCCCCGGGGCACCAGGAGTGCGAGGCGCTGCCGCAGTTCACCGACCGGTCGGTCCCGAAGAGCTTCCTGTCCAACGTCAAGCACCGGGTGGAAGCGGTCCGCGCCGCCTTCTCGTTCTGAGCAAGGGACTACGCGGTGGTCTTGATGATGTCCTTCAGGAGCTCCTCGGTCTCGCGCGGCGTGCCGGCGGCGACCGACAGGGCGTCCATCGTGATCACGTACTTGTCGAGGTCCTCGCGCTTGTCCAGGTAGACGGCGCTGGTGAGGTGCTCGATGTAGACGACGTCGGGCAGATCGGCCTCGGCGAAGCGAAGGATGCTGAAGGCGCCGCCGGTCGCGGCGTACAGGCCCTTGTCGAACGGGATGACCTGCAGCGTGACGTTGGGCCGCCGCGAGACCTCCAGCAGGTGCTCGAGCTGCTCCCGCAGTACGCCGGGCTCGCCGACGCCGCGGCGCAGGACCGACTCGTCGACAACGGCCCACAGCCGCAGCGGTCGCAGTCCGCGGGTCAGCACGGCTTGCCGCTCGACCCGCAACGTGACCAGTCGTTCGACCTCGGCCGGCGGCAGCGGCGCCTCGCTGTGGCCGAGTTGCGTGACGGCGCGGGCGTACCCGGCGGTCTGCAGCAGGCCCGGGACGAACTGCGACTCGAAGGTACGGATCATGTCCGCGGCGACCTCGAGGCCGAGGTAGGGGTGGAACCAGTTCGGGGTGAGGTCGTCGTAGCGCTGCCACCAGCCGGGGTTGTTCGCCTGCTGGGCGAGCTCGAGCAGCCGTTCGCGCTCCTCGGCGTCGTGCATCCGGTACAGCGTCAGCAGGTCGTCGACGTCGCGCGGCTTGAAGCCGACCTTGCCGAGCTCGAGCCGGCTGATCTTCGACTCCGACCCACGGATCGCCCAGCCCGCGTCACCGCGGCTGATCCCGGCCTCCTCGCGCATCCGGCGCAGGTGGGCCCCGAGCATGATCCGCAGGGCGGTCGGACCGCCCAGTGCGCCCTGCTCCTCGGTCACCGCGATCCTCCCCAGTCGACTCTCCCGCGACGTGCCCGCCGATCTTTGCACGTCCGGTCCGCCGATGGGGAGTCCGGACCCGCTACTGGGCGTGATATTTCCGCTCCGATGTGGATAGGCTGGGAACTTCAGCCGAATCTCCCCGAGTGAGGTCGCCGCATGTCCGATGTCACCAAGGCTCCGAGTTCCGTCCCGGTGGGTGTGGACACCACCAGGGCCAGTATCGCCCGGGTGTACGACGCCTTCCTGGGTGGCAAGGACAACTTCGAGGTCGACCGCGAGGTGCTGCGTGGGGTCCAGGCCGCCGCGCCGCAGGCCCAGGACCTGGCCTGGTCGAACCGGAACTTCCTGATCCGCTCGTGCCGGTTCCTGGCCGGCCAGGCGGGGATCACGCAGTACCTGGACTGCGGATCCGGTCTGCCGACCGCCGAGAACACCCACCAGGTCGTGCAGCGGATCCAGCCCAACGCCAAGGTGCTCTACATCGACAACGATCCGGTGGTGCTCGCGCACGGCCGCGCGCTGCTCGAGGAGAACGAGAACACGCTGTTCATCAGCGCCGACATCTTCGAGCCGGACGAGGTGCTGAGCAAGCCCGAGGTGCGTGAGTTCCTCGACTTCAGCCAGCCGATCGCCGTGATGCAGGCCGGCACGCTGCACCACTACATCGGCACCGAAGGTGCGCAGATCATGCAGAAGTACGTCGACGCGGTGGTCCCCGGGTCGTACACGGCGATCTCGCACTTCTTCGACCCGGAGACTCCGGAGCACACCGAGGTCGCCCAGCGGATGGAGGAGAAGTTCATCCACAGCCCGATGGGCAGCGGCAGGTTCCGCACCCGCAAGGAACTGATGGAGTTCTTCCCCGGCCAGGAGCTGGTCGACCCGGGCCTGGTGCTCTGCGACGACTGGTGGCCGGACGGCCCACGGCTCAAGCCGCTGAACCAGGTCGAGGAGTGCATCGTCGGCGCCGTCGGCCGGAAGGTCTGAGTTCTACGACGTTTCCGACACCAGCACGGCGGTCGTGTTCGGTTCCAGCGCGCGGAACACGTGCGGGAGGTCACCCGGGTAGGCGATGTAGTCGCCCGGGTTGAGCTCGACCGGTTCGGTGGCGAGGCCGACCAGGGCCCGGCCGGTACTCAGGACGACGTGCTCGATCGTGCCCGGCATGTGCGGCTCGGACTTGCGGCCCGGGCCGGGATCGATCGTCAGCCGGTAGAGGTCGCGGCGCGCGTTGGGCGGGCAGGAGGCGACCAGGGTCGCGCTGTAGTCGGCCTTCTCGGACCGGATCGCCGGGCCCTCGTTGGCCCGGATCACCTGCACCTTCGGCCGCGGCGGGTCGATCAGGTCGCCGAACTGGATCTCCAGCGCGACGCACAGCGCCCAGAGCGTCTCGACGCTCGGGTTGCCGGTGCCGGACTCCAGCTGCGACAGCGTGGACTTGGCGACACCGGCCCGTTTGGCGACCTCGCTCAGCGACAGTCCGGTCCGGGCCCGTTCGCGGCGCAACGAGCCCGCGATCACGTCGAGTGGTGCCTTGGCGTCCAACAGTGTTCGCTCCAAGAGTGTTCGCTCCATCGGTCCATGCGTTCGACTTGACGAACGTCGTACGCTCTGTTCATCATAAAACCCATGCGTTCGATCTGGCGAACACTCGACCCGGGCCTGGCCCGAGACATCGCACTGGTCTGCCTGGCCGACAGCGTCGTGGGGCTCTCGTACGGCGCGATCAGCGTCGGTGGGGGACTGAGCCTGTGGGTGCCGGTCGCGATGTCGCTGCTGGTGTTCGCGGGCGCGTCGCAGTTCCTGTTCGTCGGGATCGTCGCGGCCGGCGGCTCGCCGGTCGCGGCCACCATCGCCGGGCTGCTGGTCAACAGCCGGCACGTCGCGTTCGGGCTCGCGGTCAGCGACGTGCTCGGCGGCGGCTGGCGCCGGGTGGCCGGAAGCCACCTGATGACCGACGAGAACGTCGCGTTCGCGCTCGGCCAGGAGGAGCTTCGGCACAAGCGCGCGGCGTACTGGCTGTGCGGGATCGGGATCTTCATCAGCTGGAACGCCGGGGTGCTGGTCGGCGCGCTGGCCGGGTCGGTGATCACGGACACCGACGCGTTCGGGCTGGACGCGGCGTTCCCCGCCGTCCTGCTGGCGCTGGTGCTGCCCGCGCTGAAGGACAAAGCGACTCGTACGGCGGCGCTGGTCGGCTCGGTCGTCGCACTCGCGGCGACGCCGTTCCTGCCGGCCGGGTTGCCGGTGCTGCTGGCGCTCGCCGGTCTGCTCTTCCACCGCCCGATCAGAACCCTGGAACCCGTCTGATGAACCAACCCCTGATCCTCGTCGCGATCCTGATCCTTGCCGCAGGCACCTTCTCGCTGCGGTTCGCCGGTCCGCTGATGCGCGCCCGCTTCGAGCTCTCCGAGCGGACGCGGCAGCTGCTCTCCACCGCCGCGGTCGTCCTGCTCGCGGCGCTGGTTGCCACGGCCACGTTCACCGTCGGGCACACGTACGCGGGAATCGCGCGACCTGTCGGCGTGCTGGTCGGTGGCGTTCTCGCCTGGCGCCGAGCGCCGTTCGTGCTGGTCGTGGTCGCCGCCGCGGCCACTGCCGCGGGGCTTCGGCTGCTCGGCGTTCCCTAGAGCACCTGCTGCAGCCAGGTCTCGAGCCGATCCTGCAGTACGCCGGGCGTCAGGTCGGTGCGCCCGAGATCGCGCCACGGGCCCGCGACCTTCTCGGCGTCCGGGGCGAAGCCGAGCGCGTCGAGGACCTGCCAGTGCCGGAGCTCTTCGGACAGCTGCCCGCCGGCGGCGACGTAGTGGTCGGCGAAGCGCAGGCCGACCTTCGGTCCGTGCAGCAGGGCCAGTGCCGTCGAGCAGTGCGCGACATCCAGGTCGGCCGGTCCCCAGGAGGTCTCGACCCAGTCGACGACGCCGCTGACCTGGTCGCCGTCGAACAGCACGTTGCCGGGATGGAAGTCCCGATGCAGCAGCACCCCGTCGTACGGCGGAAGTTCGCGCGCGACGACCTCGACGGCGCGGGCCCAGACCTCGGGACGGTTGGTTGCCTCGGGCACGCGGACCTGGCCGGGGACGACCCAGACCTGGAAATCGCGCGGCCGGGGATCGATCTGGACGCGGTGGATCGCGACGAGTTGCCGGGCGAGCTCGGTCGAGCGGTCGGTGTGGACATCGACGGCGCCGGGCAGCAACGACATGACGAGGGACGGCGCCTCGCCGGACGAGCCGGTGGAGTCGACCGCCAGCAGCCGCGGCGCCGGGACGCTGCCGACGTCGGCGAGGGCGCGGAGCATCCCGGCCTCGCGGTCGAGCAGACCTTCCGCGTGCCGGCGGAAGAACTCGGTCACGAACGAGCGGACCACGACCTCCCGCCCGTCGACGAGCCGGACGCGGCGCATCTCGGACGTCCAGCCGCCGCGCAACGGGGTCACCGTGTCGACGCCGCTGCCGGTCTGCTCGCTCACCCAACGCAGGATTCGCTCCACGCTCCGCACCCTACGGACGCACCGGGTGCGCTGCCCCGCGCCGGGTGCGCTGCCCTGCACCGGGTGCGCTGCCCTGCACCGGGTGCGCTGCCCTGCACCGGGTGCGCTGCCCTGCACCGGGTGCGCTGCCCTGCACCGGGTGCGCTGCCCCGCGCCGGGTGCGCTGCCCCGCGCCGGGTCCGTTGCCCCGCGCCGGGTCCGCTGCCCCGCACCGGTCCGTCGCCCTTTCGGGCAGATTGGCCTGACGGGATCCTCCGGCGGGTTAGCGTGCGGGTATGACGAGCTACTCCGGGGGACCTGTGGCGCCGAAGCGGACACTGACGTGGATCGCAGTCGGTTGCTTCGTCCTCGGGATCGTGCTGAGCGGGATCTTCGTGGTCCGCCTGGTGCAGAACCTGCCGAAGGCCCCGACGCGGGTCGACGGTGGGACTGTGCAGCTGACCGCGGACGGGCTGACCGTGTACTCGACGGTCCCGGCGCTGATCCCGCCCTGTACCGCGAAAGATGCCTCCGGCGCCGACATCCCGCTGGAACGGGTGAAGGGGTCCCAGCAGATCACGCTGAACGGCGACACCTGGTACGTCGTCGCGCAGTCGGTCCGCAAGGTCCCGGCCCAGGAGGTCGTGGTCGCCTGCGACACCGCGGACACCGGCGGCACCTTCTACGCCGGCCCGAAGCTCGCCCTCGCCTCGCTGGTGGGGTCGGTGCTGCTGGCGATCGGCTCGTTCGTCCTGCTCTTCCTGATCGGCATCGTGCTGATCGTCGTCGACACCGTCCGCCGCCGCCGCGCGAGAAAGGCAACCATGGCTCAACCCGGCCCGAACAACCCTCCGACCCAGGCCAACACGTTCCCGACCTTCGGTCAGAACGGCGTCGACCCGGACTACCCGGTCCCGCCCGCCGACGAACCCCGCGGCTACCACCCGCACGGCGGCCCCGGCACCGGCAACGACGGCGTCGACCCCGACTACCCGGCCCCCCAGCCGTCCCCGCCGGACCCGATCTCCGACGGCGTCGACCCGGACTACCCGGCGCCGCCGGCCGAGACCGACGGCGTGGACCCCGACTACCCGGCTCCGCCCGCTGAGACCGACGGCGTGGACCCGGACTACCCGGCCCCGCCGCCGAAGTAGGTCGCGATCCAGTAGTACCCGAACGTCTCGAAGCGGACCTCCGAGCCCAGCGCCCGGAGGTCCGCTTCGACGTTCCCGTCCCGCGGGAAGTTCTTCAGCACCTCGTACGCCGACCCGTCGGCCAGCCGCCGCGTCTGAAAGGTGTCGTCACCGACCGAGCGGATCGGCGTACTGCTGCCCTCGACGTACAGGTTGTCGACGAGCACCACCCGAGGCGCCCGCCGCCCGAGCCGCCGCACGAAGTCGACCGCCTCGGCCCGCGGCACGTGCGACCAGAAGAACCCGGCGAAGACCAGGTCGTACTCCCCGCCGAGCCCGTCGAGCTCCGCGACATCGAGCGCCTGGAACGCCACGTCCCCGTCGTACGACCGCTCGCGCGCCACCGCGAGCGTCTCCTCGGCCAGGTCGGTCGCCAGCACCGACCGCGCGGCGGGCGCCATCACCTCGGTCCAGTACCCGGTCCCGGCGGCGACCTCGAGCACGCGCAGCCCGCCCACCAGCTCGACCACCGCCGACCGCAGCCGGCGGAGGTCGTCCTGGCGTTCGGGCTTCGCGTACACCGCGTCGTACTCGCGGGCGCGCCGCCGGTAGTACTCGGTCAGGTCGTCCATCGCAGAACCTCCGTCGTCGTCCGCGGAGGTCCGGAGGGACCCAGACATCAGAACCTAGGCGTCAGGAACCCACCCCGGCAACGGATTTCGGTCGCAGCAGGAACGCTCCGACGTACAGCAGCGCCGCGATGATGATCAGCCCGTCGAAGCCGATCAGCAGGGCGGCGTACTCGAGGCAGCCGCCGAGCAGGGCGCCCAGCAGGTTGGCGCCGAAGCTCGCGGTGCTGTCGGCGGTGTCGGTGAAGCGTTTGGCGAAGATGACGTTCGCGGCGAAGATCGGGAGGAACGCGATCAGGACCGCGACCACCGCGCGCAGGCCGAGCGGCATGCTCAGGAGCCAGCTGTCGGGGAAGATCCAGCTCAGCAGCAGGCCGCCGAAGAGGACGACGTACATCGTCTTCAGGGGTGGCGTTTTGAAGCGTCTGGTGACTTCGACGGCCGCCAGCACGGCGACCAGGACGCCGGCGAAGACGATCGCGTTGACGACCCAGGTGGTGCCGAAGAGCAGCGCGAAACCGGTGATCGACTTCGTCTCCAGCAGCATGAAGCCCGCGCCGAGCAGGAACAGGTCGGTGTACGGACGCATCCGCCGGTACGACGAACCGCCGCCCGCGATCCCCACCCCGATCAGTCCGGCGACCAGGATCAGGCCGAGCGTCACCAGGTACAGCGACGGGATCCGGTCCGTGAACAGGTACAGGAACGGCCGGTTGTCGGTCGCCGGCGGGGGAGTCGTCGAGGTCGCGCCCGCCCACTCCGCGCCGCAGGTCTGGTCGGCCGGCGTCAGCCCGACCGTGACGACGGCCTGCTGCAGGTCGTCGCCGACCTTGTCGACGCACGGCTTGTGCCCGAACGCCTTCTGCGCCGTCGACGCGAGCCGGTCGATCAGCCAGGTCTCGCGGTAGTAGTTGTACATCGCGAACGCGCCGCCCGGCGCGAGATGCTCCTGCGCGCTCTTGAACGCCTGCTCGGTGAACAGGTAGCTCTCCAGCCGCAGCGAGCTCGCGCCGTTGACCAGCGTCAGCGAGTCCGGCAGCGCCAGCAGGATCAGGTCGTACTTCTTGTCGGTCCGCGACAGGAACGCGCGCCCGTCGTCGATGTGCGAGCTGACCCGCGGGTCCTGGTACGGGTGGTCCGGGTGCTGCTCGCGGCCGATGTCGCGCAGCTTCGGGTCGATCTCGACCGCGTCGACGTGCTTGGCGCCGTTGCGCAGGGCAACGGCCACGTCGGTGCCGGAGCCGGCGCCGATGATCAGCACGTTCTCCGGGTTCTTCTTCGCGGCCCGCTCGTACGGCAGCCCGTACTGCGGCTCCCACTGCAGCCGCTTCTCGGCCGGGATCGCCTGCTGGTGCGGGACGCCGTTCACCTTGATCGTCAGCAGCGGCGTGCCCTCGTACGTCGAGGAGGAGGTCTGCACCTTGTAGTACGGCGACCAGCTGTTGTCCGGCCGGGTCGACTCGTGCAGCAGCACGCCGAGCATCACCAGCAGCGGTGTCGCCACCAGCGCGCCGCTCAGAGCGGCCGCGGTCGCCTTCTTGCCCGGCACCATCAGCGCCAGGAACCCGACGGTGACGAGCAGCCCCCACCAGATCGGCGGCGCGCCGAGGAAAGACAGCAGCGTGAACGTGACGATCCCGGTCAGGCTGCCGATCAGGTCGTACCGGTACGCCGTCAGCCGCGGCAGCTCGGTGAAGCAGCGGCCGACCAGCTCGGCCGGGCCGGCCAGGATGACGGCCGCGGCGACGAAGATGATCGGCAGGATCACCCAGACCGGCGGTCCGGTGGTGTCCAGGCTGGTGAAGTAGATGACGCTGTCGCCGGACCGGTTGACGGTCACCGGTTTCCAGGCGATCACCAGGACCAGCAGCCCGAGCATGATCGGGGAGTAGTACGGCAGCCGCTTCGCCTTCCCGGCCCGCAGGATCCCGATCCCGATCCCGAGGAACGAGCCGAGCAGCACGAAGTTGGAGAAGTAGCTGAGGTGGACCACGTTGGAGCCGGTCCAGCGGATCAGCGCGAGCTCCAGGAACAGCATCAGCGCGCTGGCCGCGACCAGCCGGGGTTTCACCCCGATCGGGCTCTGCCAGCGGTTCGGTTCGGCCGTACGAGGGGTTGACGAGTCGACTGCCATGCGTCGGCACCTTACCCACGCATGTGGCGCGCGTCACCCCTCGTACGGCAAACGCCTACCGGCGAGTCCCGGCGACCACTAGCGGCGAGCGGGCTTCGCCAGCTGGCAGCCCGACTTGTTCAGGTCGATCGTGCGGCTCGCGGTCAGGCAGGTGTAGAGCCACCAGGTCTGCTGCCCGTACGCCGCCCCCTGGTCGACCGTGACGTTGCCGTTCGCATCCACCTCGCACGGGTTGTTCACCGTGCAGCGGGCGCCGTCCTCGTTGCCGGTGTTGTTGACGCCGATCACCTGACCGGTGCTGGTGCTCACGATCGGCGAGCCCGACGTACCGCCGATCGTCTCGCAACCCGGCTGCAGGTACTTGATCGAGCTCTTCCAGGTCCAGTCGCCCTCACGCAGCGTGGGGATCGTGGCCTGCACCGAGCAGGTGTAGATGCGCTTCCAGTACCCCGACACGACCGCCATCCCGGCGCCGTTGGCCGGGCCCTGCTTGGCCAGCGTCAGCGGCGTCACGTTCAGCCGGGTCTTGATCGCGTTGTAGGTCTCGTTCACCTCGTACACGATCATGTCGGTCTTGGTCATCGTGCCGTAAAGGATCCGCGAGGCGCGGACGGTGCCGGCGTTGCTCGCGTTCGGGCGCAGCAGCGTGATCGACCGCGTCGACGCGCGGTTCACCAGAACGGTGCCGGGGTTGAGGAAACCTCCCTCGTAGCAGTGGCCGTTGGTGAGCACCATCGCCTTGTCGGTGCCGACGGACTCGGCGTACCGGACCAGGGAGGCGGAACAGTTGCTGAGCGCCGCGATGCCGGTGTAGTCGGCACCGGGAGCGGCGGCCTTCGCCGGTGCTGCCGCCGGTTCGGCGACCTCCACGGCGTGGGCCTGGCTGCCACCGAGCAGCACAGCGCTGCAGGCGAGAGCAGAAACGAGAACGGAACGGACGAGTTTCATGGGCGGTGATCCTTTGTCCTCACAGGTGTCCGCGCACTGGGCGGTTGCGGACAGGGCGTAGTGGCCCTGGAACTCTTCGTATCCGAAGACCGGCCACCGAAACCATCACGAACGCGTCAAACCTGCCGATCCGGGGGCGGGTGCAGGGGTTTCCCTCCGCACCGGCAACCATCCACCGGCCCGGCGGACACCTCTGGGTATGCGTTCACGACAACGACTGATCGTTCTGCTCGCCCTCGCCCTCCTCCCACTCACCGGTACGACGGCCACCGCCGCACCGCACCCCACATCGGCGTACGCCGAACCCCCGCAAGACCCCACACCGGCGTACGCCGAACCCCGGCAAGCGTTCCGGACCGAGCTCCCCGGACGGCAGGCCGGGCAGCGGATCGACCCGACCGCGACCCCCGGCGCACTCACCCGCCGCTTCCAGCAGGCCACCGTCCCGCTGACCCTCAGGCATCTCGATCGGACCGGCGCGCTCGCGCCCGGCGCGCGAACCACCGTCGCCGCCCTGGACGGAACCGTCAACGGCGCCGTCGACGTCGGCACCGGCGAGGCCACCGTCGACCTCCCGCCGGGCCGGTACGTCGTGGTCAGCTTCATCCCGACCGGCACGACGACGAGCATCCTGGTCCAGCCGTTCCTGGACCTGACCGCCGCCACGACGGTCGCGCTAGATGCCCGCCAGGCCCGGCCGTTCGACGTCCGGGTCGACGATCCCGCGGTCGCCTCGTCGATGGCCGCGCTGTACTTCACCCGTCGCGCCGACGACGGATCGGCTCTGTGGTTCGATTACCCGGCCGACACGCTCGGTTCGCTGTACGCCGCACAGCTCGGCCCGGCGGTCGCGGCCGGCGAGGTGACCTCGAGCCTGATGACCCAGTGGGCGGTGCCCGGCAGCACCGGGGACTTCGCGGAGACGCCGGTCACCTACACCACGATGAACACCGTCCGCGGCGTGTTCTTCACCGGGTTCGACCGCGTCGTGCAGCCACGGAGCCTGGTCCCGTTCGAGTCCCGCCTGTCCACGACCGGCCCCGGGAACACCACCAGCAAGTCGACGACCGTGCTGGCCCCGGAGATGCGGGGCCACTGGAGCAAGGGGTTCGCCGGGACGGGACACCGCACGGTGACCGAGTACGTCGAGCCCGGCGCCGAAGTGTCCGAGCAGTTCCAGGAGCGCGACGGTGCCGGGATGGACAGCGCCCTGGTCACCGCGCAGAACGGGACGATCAGCCGGACGGCCGAGCCCGGCCGGCGGTACGTGACGCCCTGGAACAACGCGGTGCTCGCGCCGTCGGTGCGGGAAGGCTCGGCGGCCCGGTACGGCGACCTCTTCTCCGCCCGCTTCGGCTTGTACGACGACGCGGCCGGCCACTCGGGATGGGGAATGGACACCGAGGCCGCGACCAGGCTGTACCGCGACGGTCGCCTGGTGGCCGAGACGACCAGTCCCGGGAACATCGGGCGTGGTGTGGAGGTCGAGCCCGGCCGGGCGTCGTACCGGTTGGAGAGTGAGGTCGTCCGGAACGCGGCCGCGCGCCGATCGACGCAGGTGAAGGCGGTCTGGACCTTCGACTCGGACACGACGAGCGAGCAGGGGGAGAACCTGCCGCTGTGGTCGATCGGCTACCAGCCGGCGGTCGACGCGGCCAACGACGTCCGGCGGACGCCGGTCACGCGGCTCCCGTTCACCGTGACGCCACAGCCGGGAGCGACGGTCGGCAAGCTGGGCAAGCCGGTCGTCGAGCTCTCCGGGGACCAGGGCAAGACGTGGCAGAGAGCGACCGTTGTCACGCAACGCAACGGCTTCCTCGCGATCGCCGCGACACCGCCGGGAGCCGCGATCTCCTTGCGGGCCAAGGCGACCGACTCCGCCGGCAACGCCGTCGAGGTGACCGTGCTGGACGCGTACGGGCTGCGCTGAGACCTACGTTACGAAGGCGTCGACCCCCGCAGGTCGGCGCCTTCGTGGCGCTTTCGGGCTGTTACTCTCCGACTCGGAATCCGCCCAGCTCGAACCATCCCCCTGCCCCGTACGTCGTACGAAGTGACCCTGGGGGGAACAGGAGGTGGATGTGATGCGGCCGGAGAAGCCGGAGCTGCGGAATCTCAGTGAGCCGGTCCGTTTCAAGCGGGCGCTGGCGCTGCTGCTGATGACGCTGGTGCTGCCCGGCTCGGCGCAGATCGTCGCGGGCAGCAAGAAAGCCGGGCGGGCGGCCTGGCGGGTGATCGCGGGAATCGTCGCGGTCGTCGTGTTCCTGGTGCTGCTGTCGCTGGTCTGGCGGTCCGGGACGATCAACCTCATCGTGTCGCCGACCACGCTGCGGATCGTGCAGATTCTGCTGATCCTGCTGGCGATCGGGTGGGCCGCGCTGTTCGTCGACGCCTACCGGCTCGGCCGGCCGCTGACCTTGGAACGCAACCACCGGCTGACCGCGAGCATCGTGGACGGCGTACTGGTGGTGCTGGTGATGACCGTGCTGATCTGGAGCTCGACGATCGTGTCGGCGCAGCGCGACTTCGTGGCCAGCGTGTTCGGCAACGGGGAGAAGTCCAAGGCGGACAAGGGCCGCTACAACGTGCTGCTGCTCGGCGGGGACTCCGGGGCCAACCGGATCGGCGTACGGCCGGACAGTCTGACGCTGGCCAGCATCGACGCCGAGACCGGGCGGACCGTGCTGATCGGCCTGCCGCGGAACATGGCGAAGGTGCCGTTCCCGGAGGGGACCGAGATGGCCAAGCAGTTCCCGAACGGTTTCGAGTGGGACGGGTGCGGCCACGACTGCTACCTGAACGGCGTCTACACCTGGGCGATGGGGCACAAGCAGCACTTCCCGGGCGTCAAGGAGCCCGGCCTGGTCGCGACCCAGCAGGCGGTCGAGGGACTGACCGGGCTGAAGGTCAACTACTACGTGCTGATCGACATCGCCGGCTTCCAGCACCTGCTCGACGCGGTCGGCGGGATCACCGTCGACGTCGGCAAGAAGGTACCGATCGGCGGGATCGGCGGGCCGATCAAGGGCTACATCAAACCCGGCAAGGACCAGCACCTCGACGGGTACCACGCGATGTGGTTCGCCCGGTCCCGGGCCGGGGCCAGCGACTACGAGCGGATGACCCGGCAGAAGTGCGTGATGACCGCGATGCTCAACCAGCTGTCGCCGCAGAAGGTGCTGACCAAGTTCCAGGGCATCGCGTCGGCCAGCAAAGAGGTGGTCCAGACCAACATCCCGTCGGGTGAGCTCGGGACCTTCACCGACCTCGCGCTGGACTCCAAGAAGCTTCCGGTGTCATCCTTCTCGCCGGTCCCACCGCTGATCAAGACCGGTGACCCCGACTTCGGCCTGATCCGGACGAAGGTCGCCGAGGCGGTCAGCAAGTCCGAGGCCCTGGACAAGGGGTCCGACGACGGGGACGGTAAGAAGTCGGACACACCGAGTAGCGTGTCTCCCAGCAAGAAGCCCAGCAAGACCCCGACCAAGCCATCCACCGACGTCGACGACGTCGCACAAGTCTGTAAGGCCTGACCTGAAGATGCTGTCCAACTGGCCCCCGGTCTCCGTCGTGATGCCCGTGCTGAACGAGGAACGCCACCTCGAGGAGGCGGTCGGCCGCGTTCTCGACCAGGAGTATCCCGGCGAGTTGGAGGTCGTGCTCGCGATCGGCCCGAGCAAGGACCGGACGCAGGAGATCGCCGACCGGCTGGCCGCGAGCGACCAGCGGATCACCATCGTCCCGAACCCGACCGGCAAGACGCCGGCCGGGCTGAACGTCGGGATCGCGCACGCCCGGCACGACATCGTCGTCCGGGTCGACGGGCACGGCGTACTGACCCAGGGGTACATCACCCGCGCGGTCGAGGTGCTGGAGGAGAGCGGCGCGGACAACGTCGGCGGCGTGATGGCCGCCGAGGGCCGCACGCCGTTCGAGATGGCCGTCGCGTGTGCCTACCGGTCGCGGCTCGGGCTCGGCGCGTCGACGTTCCACCAGGGCGGCAAGGCCGGACCGGCCGACACCGTGTACCTCGGGGTCTTCAAGCGGACGGCGCTGGAACGCGTCGGCGGCTTCGACGAGTCGATGCACCGCGCCCAGGACTGGGAGCTGAACTACCGGATCCGCAAGACCGGCGGGCTGATCTGGTTCAGCCCCGACCTGTCGGTGACGTACCGGCCGCGCTCGTCGCTGTCGGCCGTCGCGAAGCAGTTCTTCCACACCGGCCAGTGGCGCCGCGAGGTGATCCGCCGGCACCCGGAGACCGCCAACAAGCGCTATCTGGCCCCGCCGGTCGCCGTCGGCCTGCTCGCCGTCGGCACCATCCTCGGCATCGTCGGCCTGATCGTCGGCAGCCCGATCCTCGACCTGGGCTTCGTCATCCCACTCGGCTACGCCCTCGCCGTCATCGCCGGCTCCGCCATGGAAGGCCGCTATCTGCCCTGGAAGGCGCTCTTCTGGCTCCCCGGCGTCATCGCCACCATGCACGTCTCCTGGGGCCTGGGCTTCATCGTCGGCCTCCAGGAAAAGCCGGCCGGCCCGGCCCTCACCACCCCGGGCCCGGCCTGACCGTCGTACCGAGCCCGCTGGCCGACCGGCTGGCGGAGCTCGACCGCCTGCTCGCCGTCCACCCGCCGGCGAAGCGCCAACTCAACGTAGGCGCCTCGCCGGAGGAGATCCGGTCCACGTTCGACCTGCTCGGCATCGCTCCGGCAACCGCCGCCGAACAGCTCTACAGCTGGCACGACGGCATCACCTGGCAGCGCGGTGATCGGCCGCTGTACCTGTTCCCACGCTTCTGGCAGTTCCTCCCGTTGCAGCGAGTCCCCGAGGAGGCGCCGTTCGCCCGCAGCTGGTGCCGGGAGCAAGCGGGCGTGGACGGTCTGCCGTTCGCGATCGACGGTGGCGGCGCGTTCCTGGTCGCGGAGTCAGGCGACGAAGGGTTCGTCTGGGAGGCGTGCTCCGACTACGTGCGGCCCTGCGAAGAGGGCACGCTGGCGGATCTGGTCGGGGTCACCTGCCAGGCGCTGCGGGGTGAGCACCGGGAGTACCGGGCGGAGTTCCTGGAGCGTGGGATGGAGTGGGCCGAGATCGGCTAGCGCCGGGTCATCGTGGACTCGTAGCCGCCTCCGCCGGGGTAGATCCAGTTGCCTGACATCACGCGATCGTGGTCGGTGAAGGTGCCTTCGAAGTACGCCGGGCTGCCCTTCGGGCCGCCCCAGATGGTGAGCTTGTCGCCGTCCAGTTCGTAGGTGTAGTCGAGGGTGTTGCCGGTCGAGTCGTAGAAGCGGGAGTGGACGTCCGCGCTGGGCGGTTCGCCGAACGGGCGGAGGTTGCCGATGATCTCCAGGCCCTTCGCCTGCTGTCCGTACTGCTCCAGCTCCACGGTCTGCAGCAGGAAGTAGCGGCCTTCCATCCACTCGTACCGGACGACGCCCTCGGCGCCTCCGGTGACGGTCCACTCGCCGACCAGGCGGTCGAGGGCGTGCAGGCCGGCGGTCGGGGCGGGCGGGGTGTGGTTCTCGGTCATCTTGGTTCTCCTCCGGGTCTGGTGCGCGGCTCCTGCGCACTCACGGCCACCTCGGAGCTGCCGGGGACGCTTCAACATCTCAGCTCGTGTGATGTGGATCACATCTGAGAGATGTTGAAGCAGGTCGGGCGGCAGCGAGGTAGCGGTGACCGACCGACCCGAGGAGCACCTGATGACCACTCTCACCGCCACCCGACCGGCCCAACTGCTGACCGCCGCCGCCATCGCCGGGCCGTTCTTCTACGCCGTCGCGATCGCCCAGATGCTGACCCGCGACGGCTTCGACCTGCGGGTCCACCCGATCAGTCAGCTGGCCACTGGATCACTCGGCTGGATCCAAATGATCAGTTTCGTACTCACCGGCCTGGGCGTGATCGCGCTCGCCGTCGCCCGCCGCAGGCTGATCACCGACGGCACCGGCCGCCGCGCGGTGCCGCTCTTCCTCGGCATCTTCGGCGCCGGGCTCGTGCTCGCGGGCCTGTTCCCGATGGACCCGCAGTACGGCTTCCCGACCGGCGCGCCCGACGGCGCGGTCGCGATGTCCTGGCACAGCGTCGTCCACTCGATCGGTGCGGTCGTCGCGTTCACCGCGCTCGCGGTCGCCTGCATCGTCCTGGTCGTCGACGCGGTCCGGCGCCGCGCGACCAAGGCGGCGATCGGCCACGGGTTCGTCGCGCTGGTGATGCTGCTGCCCATGTCGCCGACCGAGTCGAGCCTGCAGATCGCCTTGAATGGGGTCGTGGCCTTCACCTGGACCACCCTGTACGCCGTACAGCTGAACCGGAGGACCCGATGAAGTTTCTGGTACTGAGCTACACCCCGGCCGACAGCTGGGACGGCGCGACGGCGGACGTGCCGTCGGAGGAGGCGCTCGCGGCGTTCGCGGCGTACCAGGTGTTCGAGAAGGAGCTCCGGGAGACCGGCGAGTTCGTCACCAGCGAGGGCCTCGGGCACCCGGTGGTCTCGACGACCGTGCGGAAGACCGGAGCGGGCGTGGTGGCGACCGACGGGCCGTTCGCGGAGCTCAAGGAGGTGCTGGCGAGCTTCGCGGTGATCGACTGCGTGAGCCTGGAGCGGGCGACCGACATCGTGAAGCGGATGGTCGACGTGCTCGGCGAGCCGATGGAGATCCGGCCGATCATGGGCGACGACTTCGCCGGCTGAGATGGAGCTCGAGGAGCTGCTGCGCGCCGAGGCGCCGCAGGTACTGGGCGCTCTCGTACGCCGCTTCAGCCGCTTCGCCGAGGCCGAGGACGCGACCCAGGAGGCGCTGCTGGTCGCGTCCCGGCGCTGGCCGGTCGACGGCGTACCGGACGATCCGCGGAGCTGGCTGATCCGGGTCGCGTACCGGCGGATGGTCGACCTGCTGCGCTCCGAGCAGGCCGACCGGCGCCGCGAGCAGGAAGCGGCCCAGGCCGACCGGCGCCGCGAGCAGGAAGCGGCCCAGGCCGCCGTTCACGTGCAGGTTCAGGCCGACCGGGCGGCTGCGGCCGACGGCGACCCGGCCGGCTCGGCGCCGTGGGTCGCCGACCAGGACGACAGCCTCCTGCTGCTCTTCCTCTGCTGCCACCCGGCGCTCTCCCCGCCGTCTCAGGTCGCCCTGACCCTGCGCGCCGTCGGCGGCC
This sequence comes from Kribbella sp. NPDC104740, assembly GCF_055583505.1. Lineage (NCBI taxonomy): Bacteria > Bacillati > Actinomycetota > Actinomycetes > Propionibacteriales > Kribbellaceae > Kribbella > Kribbella sp. NPDC104740. The sequence continues at coordinate 1,247,815 of NZ_JBVJNV010000001.1, forward strand.
TGACGACGGCCGAGATCGCCCACGCGTACGGCGCTGCCGAGCGCTCGATGTCGACCCGGATCAGCCGCGCCAAGCAGACGCTCAAGGAAACCGGCGCGCGGTTCAGCGCGCCGACCGACGCGCAGGACGAGCGGATCGCGGCCGTCATGCATGTCCTCTACCTGATCTTCAACGAGGGCTACACCGCCACGTCAGGCGAACAGCTGGCCCGCGCCGACCTCACCCAGGAAGCGATCCGCCTCACCCGCATGCTGCACGGCCTGCTGCCCGACGACGCCGAGGTCACCGGCCTGCTGGCGCTGATGCTGCTGACGACCTCCCGCGACGCGACGCGGGCCGACGACGACAACCACCTGATCCAGCTCGAAGACCAGGACCGTTCGCGCTGGGACCAGACGGCGATCACCGAAGGCGTCGCGCTGATCGAAGCAGCCTGGGCCCAGAACCAGGTCGGCCCGTACCAGCTCCAAGCCGCGATCGCCGCCGTGCACGCCCAAGCGCCCTCGGCCGACGCGACCGACTGGCCGCAGATCGCCGCGCTCTACCTCTGGCTGGAGCGCCTGGCCCCCACCGCGCCGGTCCGCCTGAGCCGGGTCGTCGCGGTCTCCAAGGCCTTCGGCCCCCATCGAGCCCTCGCCCTCCTCGACGACCTGGACAAGAACCACCAGCTCACCCAAGACCCTCTCCTCCAACACCGAGCCACCGCCGTACGAGCCCACCTCCTGGAATCCACCGGCAACCCAACCGAAGCCCGAGCCGCCTACCTCACCGCCGCCGCCCTCGCCACCAACCAGGTAGAACGCCACTACCTCCTGACCCGAGCCCACAACCTCTGACCACACGCCGTACGCCGTGTGGCGGAGCACCGGATCGAGCAGAACAACGCCAGCGAGAACTCCGACACCGGGATCGCGGTCGGTGCGCAGGTCGGTGCGCAGGTTGTACGGGGCGGCGAGCGTGGTCGGTTCCTGGGGGTGTAGGCCGCCGGAGCGGATCTCCGCGGGTCGCGGGCTTCTTCTCCGGGGCGGGCTGGATCGGCGCCCCGCCGCCGGACTGGAGCTCGTGGTACGCCGTGCGTGTGTGCTCGGTGTGCTCGCGCATGATCTGGGCGGCCTTGTCCTCGTCGGCCGCGGCCAGGACCGGACACGCGTTGTACCCCACGAGGCAGCAGACGGACCGCCTCGGGCAGCGACCCGCCCTTCAGCAACACCTTGCCGACCAGCTCGGCCCGCCCGTCGACGAGCTTGAACTTCCCGATCTGCGGCTGAAAATCGAGCAGCATCTCGGACTTGTTCCCGTCCGGCGCGCTGCGTCGGCGTTCCGTCCCCGGCGCTTCGGGCGCGGAACTGTCAGGGGTTGGCGCCGGGGCGTGGCCGGCCGGGCCGCGGAACGCACGTCGCCGGAGCACCTGGCTCGCCTGGGGCGGTTGGGCGTGCCGGAGCTCGGGTGGGCGTGCCGGAGCTCGGGTGGGCGTGCCGGAGCTCGGGTGGGCGTGCCGGAGCTCGGGTGGGCGTGGCGGTCGGATCAGCGGCCTGGGGGCGCTGATTGCTGGGTGGGTTGGTCAAGCGGCGGTGGGCGGGTCTTTGGAGGAGTCGGGGGTGGCCCAGGTGGGAGTGCTGACCTGGGGGTGGCCGTTGCGGATGGTGAGGGTCCAGTGGCCTTGGTGTACGGCTTGGTGGTGGGGTTTGCACAGGAGGGCCAGGTTGGTGAGGTTGGTGGGGCCGCCGTCGGCCCAGTGGGTGATGTGGTGGGCGTCGCACAGGGCCGGCGGGGCGGTGCAGATGACGCAGCCTTGGTCTCGGGCGTTGAGGGCTTGGCGGATCGCGCGGGTGACGAAGCGGTGTTCGGTGCCGACGTCGAGCGGTTCGGAGTTCGAGCCGAGGACCATGGGGATGACGCCGGCGTCGCAGGCCAGGCGGCGGGCGGCGGCTGCGGAGAGGGCGGCGCCAGAGGCGAAGGTGCCGGTACCGGTGCTGGACTGAAGGTCGGCGAGGTCGATCGTGACGCTGACGTGGGGCTTGATGTCACCGTGTGCGGGCGCAGCACCACCGGTCGCTGCGGCGACCTCCAAGATGCTGGTGAGGGCGTCGGCGCGGCGCTTGCCGCTGCTGCGGGGGTCGCGGTGTCCGTCGGGGGTGAGGCGGGGTTTCGCACCGGCGAGGATCAAGGTCTGGAGAAGTTCGGCGTGGGCGCCGGCCAGGTAGCCCTTGAAGGCGACGCCGTGGTCGTCCGGTCGCAGGGCCAGGGTTTCCGCGGCCAGGGCGCGGTCCTCGGCGGGTTCGGGGCCGTCGGTGTCGAGGGTGTCGCGGACGCGCCTGCCGAGTTTTCGCAGTTCGCCGGGGGCGAGGAGTTCGGCGGCTTTCACCATCTGCTGCTCGGCGACGCGGAGGTCGTCGACGGGGACCATCGCGGCGGCCGGGATGCGCTCGAGGGTGGTGACGACGACTTCGGCCTGGGCCGGATGCAGCGTGGCCGAGAGGGCTTGCTGGACGTCCGGGTACTTCGGCAGCGCGGTCGCCAGGCGGAGGTCGCGGCGTACCTCGACGGTGTCGAGACGGTGCCGCAGCGCGATCAGTTCGGCGGTGTCGCGGGCGCCGAGTTCGGCGGCGTGACCGTTCGCTTCCAGGGCTGCCAGCAACTCGAGGCGGCGGGTTTGCAGGCGGGCGAGGGCGGCCTGGAGCTGGTCGAGAGCGGACAGCATCTCGCTGCCGCTCATCGACCACACCGGACGCTCGTCGTACTCTGCCATGACCACCATGATGGACTACGCCGCCGACAGGATTCGACCCGGAATCCCTTGTCCACAAGGAGAATCCGTCACACTGGCGACGCCCACGAAACGATGTAAGCAGCCCAGAAGAGCCCCTAGTGCCCTGCGTCGGAGCTAGTGCCAGTTGCTGATCTGTACGTCGTCCGGCGCCGGTGATCCCTTGCCGGTCTCGACGTAGTCCTTCAGGCTCAGCAGGTACGACGCCCACTTGGTCGAGCAGTGGTTCATGAACTCGACCGGCTCCTTCCAGCCCTCGTGGGCGAACAGCACGACGGTGTGCTCGCCGTCCTGCTTCAGGTCGAAGGTGATCGTCGTCCCGAGCCACTCCTCGGGACCCTCGGCGACCTCCCAGCGGACCTGGTCGGGTTTCACGTCGAGCACCTTCATGTCGAAGCCGCCGGGGACGAAGCGGAACTTGATGGTCCCGTCGACGGCGGCGTCGCCCTCGGTGTCGGTGGTCCACCAGGCGGCGAGACCGTCGATGGTGGTCAGCGCGGGCAGGACGTCCTCGGGCGTCGTGCCGCGAGTCGCGATGCGGTGCAGGATGTCGGGCACGGTCACTTCTCCTTTTGCTGCGGTGGAACGGATGCGGACTTCTTCTGAATGGTTTCGGCCAGGCGCTTGATGCGCTCCAGCCGGCGGTCCCACGCCTGGCCGACATCGGCCAGCTGCGCGGCGGCACGGGCCAACTGCACGTCGTCGACTTGGTAGCGCATCTCGCGGCCCGCTGGGGCGACATGGATGAGCCCGGCCCGGTCCAGTACGCCGAGATGCTTGGCGACCGCCTGGCGGGTCACCGGGAGCTGCTCGCTGAGGGTGGTCGCCGTACCGGGGCCGTCGGCGAGCAGCAGGTCGAGCAGCCGGCGCCTGGTCGGGTCGCCGATCGCGGACCAGAGCCCGTCGTCGATCGGGCCACCGTCGATCGGGCCGTCGTCGATCGGGCCGTCGTCGATCGGGCCGTCGTCGATCGGGCCGTCGTCGATCGGGCCGTCGTCGATCGGGCCGTCGTCGATCAGGCCGCCGTCGATCAGGCCGCCGTCGATCGGGCCGCCGTCGATCAGGCCGCCGTCGGTCATCGGGCGACCAGCTTCTCGACGTACGGGCTGATCCGGGCCAGGTGGTGGTCCCAGCCGAGCTCGTGGTCGCGGTAGGTCTCCTCCAGGACGGCGGCCTCCCAGCCCTGCTCGCGGAAGCCGGTCTCGGTCAGCTTCAGCGTCGTACCGGACCCGGCGGGGACGAGCTCGAAGGTGACGAGCAGCGAGTTGGCCGTGGCGGCGGGCTCGCCGACCGGGTGCGTCCAGCGGAAGGAGAACAGCCGCGGCCGGTCGACCGTGACGACGGTGATCGCGACGGCCTTCGGGTCGTCGGTGGCCTGGTCGAACACGATCTGGCCGGACCCGCCGGGAGCGAGCGGGTAGTCGGCCGAGTCGGGCCACCACTCGCGGACGTGGTCGGGACTGCTGACCACGTCGAAGACGACCTCCGGCGCGGCCTCGATGTGGATCTCGCGTTCGAGCGTGGCGTACTCCATGAAGAGCTCCTCGAGATGATCTGCAACGTTTGGTTGCACATCAATATGTCATGCAACCATCGGTTGCACAACCCCGAACAAAAGGGCCCCTGGGACCGAGATCCCAGGGGCCCTCTCGAGCAGCCTCAGCGCTTGCCGGTGGCTTCCTTGTTGTACGCGTCCACGACTTCCTTCACGTCCCCGTCCATCCGCAGCACACCCTTGTCGAGCCAGATCGCCCGGTTGCAGGTGTCGAGCACGACGTCGAGGGAGTGGCTGACCAGGAAGACCGTGCCGGCCTGGTCGCGCAGGTCCTTGATCTTCTGCTCCGAGCGGACCCGGAACTCCGCGTCACCGGTGGCCAGCGCCTCGTCGACGAGCAGGATGTCGTGCGTCTTGGCCGACGCGATCGCGAACTTCAGCCGCGCCGACATGCCCGAGGAGTACGTCGACATCGGCAGGTCGATGAAGTCGCCGATCCCGGAGAACTCGACGATCTCGTCGTACCGCTCGTCGATCTCGGCCGGGCTCATGCCCATCGCCAGACAGCCCAGGACGACGTTCCGGTCGCCGGTCAGGTCGTTCATCATCGCGGCGTTGACGCCCAGCAGCGACGGCTGGCCGCCGGTGTAGATGGCGCCCGAGGCCGGCGGCAGCAGCCCGGCGATCGCCCGCAGCAGCGTCGACTTGCCGGACCCGTTGCGGCCGATCAGGCCGATCGCGTCGCCCTTGTGGGCGGTGAAGGTGACGTTCTTGACCGCGTGCACCTCGCGGATGGTCGGCCGGTCCTGGCGTTTCAGGATCCGCCGGAACGCGGTCGCCGCGGTGCCCTTGCCGCCGGAGCCGGCGGTCACCTTGTAGATGATGTTGACGTTGTCGGCGATCACCGTCGGGGCAGCGTCGGACTCCGGCAGTGGTGCCGCCGGGGTCGGAGCTGCCGTCTCAGCCACGGCCATACCTGTCCTCCGCTCGCCAGAAGTAGATGAAGCCACCGAACAGTGCGACCACGGCCCAGCCGATCGCGATCGGCCAGGCGTTCGGCAGCGCGTGCTTCTCGTGCGACTCCAGCAGCGCGCTGCGCATGATGTCGATGTAGGCCGAGATCGGGTTCAGGGCCAGCAGGTGGATGACCCAGCCCGGGGCGTCGGCGTCGCGCAGCTTGTCCGGGATCGAGAAGAAGATGCCGGAGGCGTACAGCCAGGTCCGGGTGATGAACGGCAGCAGCTGGCTGATGTCGGTCAGGAAGGTCCCGAGCCGGGCGAAGATCAGCGTCACGCCGACGTTGAACATCGTCTGCAGCAGCAGCGCCGGGATCACCAGGAACCAGCTCAGCGACGGCCCGTCGGTGAAGCCGACCAGCAGCAGCAGGATGCCCATCGAGATGAACAGCTGGTTCAGCTCGTTGACCACGTACGCCAGCGGCAGCGTCGCCCGCGGGAAGTGCAGCGTGCGGATCAGCGACATGTTGGTCGCGATCGCCCGCGAACCCTCGGTCATCGAGCGCTGCGTGTACGTGAAGATGAACATGCCGCAGATCAGGAAGGCCGGGTAGTTGTCGATCCCGCCCTTGGTGCCCAGCAGGACACCGAAGGCCAGGTAGTAGACCCCGGCGTTCAGTAGTGGGGTGAGGATCTGCCAGACCGATCCCAGCCGGGCTCCCGCGTAGAGCGCGTACGTGCGCGCGCGGGCGTAGCTGTAGATGAACTGGCGACGGCCCCACAGTTCACGAAGGTAGCCCCCGAGCGGCGGACGTGCCGCGCTCTTGGACAACCCGTAGCGTTCGGCCAGTGCCGCGGCGTCCGCGGTGGTGGCCGACTCGGCGGCGGTTGACATGCGGGCCAATCTACTGGGCGCCGGGCCGGGACCTCACATCGGCGCGCTCTGAACCGTTTCAGCCGGTGACGGATGGTCGCGGCTCGACAACAATTCGCCACGACTCCGGATGCCGTCGGCGCGACCGCGTACCTTCTGCGGGTGAAGGATTCCCGCCCGCACGACCTGTCCGAGGAACAGCTCGGATTCCGCCGCCGGGGAGCTGTTCGCTGGCTCCTCCCGACCGTTCTCGCCAGTGCCGGCCTGAAGGCCGTGCTGGCCGGCATCTTCGGTGCGTACGCCGACAAGCGCGAGCTCCAGAGCGGCCTGCAGGCCGAGATCTACCACCACGGCGACGACGAGCTGTGGTTCGACTTCGTGGCCGACCTCGGCGACGGTTTCGACGCGACGTACTCGATCGCGTCGGTGCTCGCGGCAGCGGAACTGTCGCCGGCCGACAACCTGCACCTGCCGCGCGGGCAGCTGCTCGTGATGGGCGGCGACCAGGCCTACCCGGCCGCGTCCGCGACGGCGTACGAGGACCGGACGAAGGGCCCGTACCGCGCGGCCTTCCCGCGCGAGGACACGGCCTTCCCGCGCGAGGACGACGGCGAGGACCGGCCCGTGCTCTTCGCCCTGCCGGGCAACCACGACTGGTACGACGGCCTGACCGCGTTCCTGCGGGTCTTCGCGCAGGGCCGGCCGGTCGGCGGCTGGGACACCGAGCAGGCCCGCAGCTACTTCGCGGTCCAGCTGCCGCAGCGCTGGTGGCTGCTGGCCATCGACACCCAGTTCGACGAGTACATCGACGCGCCGCAGCTCGCCTACTTCCGGCGCGCGACGACGCAGATGCGCGAAGGCGACGGCGTCATCCTCTGTACGCCGAAACCCGCGTGGATCAAGGCCGGATCGGGCGGCGACGCCCGCGGCTACGACGCGATCCGGTTCTTCGAGCGCGAGATCGTCCGCCCGGCCGGCGCGACCGTTCACGTGATGCTGTCCGGCGACTCGCACCACTACGCCCGGTACGCCGAGGAAGGCGGCACCGGTCAGCGGATCACCAGCGGTGGTGGCGGCGCGTACTTGACCGCCACGCACCTGCTGCCGGACAAGCTCGAGCTGCCGCCGAAGACGTCGCGGGTCACCGAGACCGACGAGCGGACGACGTACGACCGGGTGCAGACGTACCCGTCGCGCGCGCAGTCGTCGCGGCTGGCGAACGGGATCTTCCGGCTGCCGTGGCGCAACCCGGGGTTCTGGGGGCTGACGGCGTTCCTGCAGACGGTGATCGCGCTGCTCGTGCAGTTCGGGCTGGCGTCGGACCCGCACGGAGTCTTCGGCACGCTCGCGGTGTGGACGCCGGCCGCCTTCGCGGCGCTGGGGACGGTGGTCGGCGGGGTGCTGTTCGCCCGGCTCGGGCTGGAACGAAGTTCGTTCGCTGCCGGAGTCGCGGGTGTCCTCCACTCGGCGGCGCACCTGGCGCTGGCCGGCTTCTGGGCAGCTGTCCTGTACCGGTTGGAGGCCAACGCCGCCCAGTGGATCACCGTCGTCGTCGCGCTCGTTGGTACGCCCGTGGTCGTCGGCTTCGTGGACTCGCTCGTCGTCGGCCTCTACCTGCTGATCGCCTGCCGCTTCGGCTTCAACACCAACGAGGTGTTCGCCGGGCAGAGCCTCGAGGACTACAAGGGCTTCCTGCGGCTGCACATCGATCGCGAGGGCGCGCTGCGGATCTACCCGATCAAGGTGCCGAAGGTCGGGCGCTCGTGGAAGGCCGCTCCGGACGGCGAACCGGGAAGCCCTTGGCTGGTGCCCACTTCCGGCGCGATCGGTGTCGAGCTGATCGAGCAGCCGATCGAGGTCGTCCGCGCCTCCGCCGCTACGACTGCGCGGGTCTAGTCAGCCTTTGCTTCAGGGCTTCGAGTTCGGCGTCGGTGAGTCCGGTCTGCCGCAGGTAGGGGACCGGGCCGCCGTACGCCGTGTCGAGGTGGCGGAGGATCGCGGTCATCGACTCGGCGCGGGTCTCGCGGAACTCCAGCATCTCGGCGTGCAAGGACTCGTCGGGCTCGGCGGCGAGTTGCTCGGCCATCAGGTCGGCCAGGTTCGCGCGGGTGAGGAAGTAGTCGGCGACGATCTCCTCCTCCGGTACGCCGGCCAGCGCGAGCGCCAGCGCGACGACCACGCCGGTCCGGTCCTTGCCGCCGTAGCAGTGCACGACGACGGCGCCGTCGGGTGCGTCGAGCATGGCGCGGAAGACGGCCGCGAACAGGTCGGGGTGGAGGTCGAGCATCTCGGTGCAGGCGTCGACGATCGTGGTCGCCGTACTGGGTGGGTCGGCCGGGTCCTGCAGGGGGAGGTGCATCCCGAGCGGGTCGCCGGTGAAGGGGGTCGGGAAGCCGCTCACCTCGCCGTGGGAGCGGAGGTCGATGACGCGGCTCACTCCGGCTTGTTTGATGGTCTGCACGGCTGCTGCGGTCAGGTGTTGCAGGCTGTCGGCGCGGATCAGCGCGTTGCGCCGGATCTCGCCTCCGTCGGCGGTCGGCAGGCCGCCGAGGTCCCGTACGTTCTGGCAGTCGGGCCAGTCCAGCCGACGATCACTCACCCGTGCTCCGGCGCACGCCCGTCAGCAGCAGCGATCCGCCGCGACACCTGCTCGTCGAAACCGGCGATCGCCTCGGCGATCTTGTCCGGTGACAGCGCCGCCTCCTCCAGGATCGTGATCCGCCCCGGACGGGTCTGCGGCGCGTAGGCGACGATCTCGCCGAACTCCTCCGCGCTGAAGCCCAGGTCCGCCGGGCGCACCGGCAGGCCGTGCCGGAGCAGGCAGTCGACCGTCGTACCGAACGCCTGCTCGTCGCCGCGCAGGTACCAGGCGAACGCCGCACCCAGCCCGACCTGCTCGCCGTGGAAGGCGCGGCGGTCCGCGTGCAGCAGGTCGATCGCGTGCGAGATCTCGTGACAGGCGCCCGACGACGGCCGCGACGTCCCGGCGACCACCATCGAGATCCCGGACAGCACCAGGCCCTCGGCCAGCGCGGCCAGGAACACCTCGTCCTGGATACCGCCGGGGTGGTTGAGCACGGCCTGCGCCGACGTCCGGGCCAGCGACACCGCGAGCCCGTCGATCTCCTCGCCGTGCGCCGCGTGCGCGGCCTCCCAGTCGGCGATCGCGGACAGGTTCGAGACGATCTCGCCGATCCCGGACCGCACCGAGCGCGGCGGGGCCTGCGCGATCAGGTCCAGGTCGACGACCACGGCGATCGGCGCCGGTACGCCGTACGAGCCGCGCCCGGCGTCGTTGTCGAGCGTGGAGATCGGGGAGCCGATGCCGTCGTGGGCCAGGTTGGTGGCGACCGCGACCATCGGCAGCCCGAGCCGGGCCGCGGCGAACTTGGTCACGTCCAGCACCGTGCCGCCGCCGATCCCGACGATCGCGTCGTACCGGTTCTGCCGGATCTGCTCGACCAGCTTGATCGCGGTGTTGATCGTGCCGCCGTCGACGGTGAACCAGTCGGCGTCGACCAGCCCGTGCTCGAACGTGTTCTGCACGATCGGCCCGTACGTCGGTCCGACCGCGATCGCGACCTTGCCGGACGTCGAGATCCGCTGGTCGGCCAGCACCTCGGCCAGCTCCTTGAGGGCACCGCGCCGGACGTCGACGACCAGCGGCGCGGTGACGAACCGGGCTAGGAGGGGCATACGATCTCGCGGGCCCGGGCCAGGTCGGCGTGGTTGTCGATCTCGACCCAGTCGACCTTGCCGATCGGGGCGACGTCGATCCGGTAGCCGGCGTCGGCGAGCACCTGGTAGCCGTCCTCGTAGTACAGGTCCGGGTCGTTCTCCCAGGTCTTGCGCAGCGCGTCGGCCAGGTCGCCGGCCGCGGCCGGCTCGATCAGCGTGACGCCGATGTACTCACCCGAGGCCGTCGCCGGGTCCATCAGCTTGGTGATGCTGCGGACGCCGTGGTCGTCGTGCCAGACCACCTTCATCTCCTCGTCGGCGAGCTGCTTCTCGGTGTCGAGGGCGAGGATGATCCGCTTGTCACCGCCGCGGGCGTTCAGCAGGGTGTGCTCGACCGAGACCGGGTGCACGGTGTCGCCGTTGGCGAGCACGACCCCCTCGGCGAACAGGTCCCGGGCGCACCACAGCGAGTAGGCGTTGTTCCAGATCTCGGCCTTGTCGTTGTGCACGAGCTGGATGCGGACGCCGTACCGGCTCTGCAGGTCGGGCACCCGCTGCTCGATCGCGCCCGCGGCGTACCCGACGACGACCGCCACATCGGTCAGCCCGACCTCGGCGAAGTTCGCCAGGGTCAGGTCGAGCGGGGTGGTCTCCGCGTCGATCGGGACCAGCGCCTTGGGCAACGTGTCCGTGTACGGGCGCAGCCGGCGGCCGGCCCCGGCGGCGAGAACAAGTCCGATCATTGGCCGATGATACCGATTCGGTCCGGTTCGGCCAGGGGTCCGCGGGACTGGCAGGATAGGCCGCATGACATGGCTGGTGACTGGCGGGGCGGGCTACATCGGGGCGCACGTGGTGCGCGCGTTCGCGGCGGACGGGATCGACGTCGTGGTGATCGACGACCTGTCCAGCGGCAAGCCGGAGTTCCTGGTCGAGGGGGTGCCGTTCGTCGAGGCCAACCTGCTCGACACGGACCTCACCCGGAAAACGCTGGCCGGGGTCAGCGGCGTGGTGCACCTGGCGGGCTACAAGTACGCCGGAGTGTCGGTCGACAAGCCGATGCACACCTACACCCAGAACGTCACCGCGATGGTGTCGCTGCTGAACGCGATGGCCGACACCGGCGTACGGAACATCGTCTTCTCCTCCAGCGCCGGCGTCTACGGCACTCCCACGGAGGAGATCGTCACCGAGCAGACCACCCCCGACCCCCAGAGCCCGTACGGCGAAACGAAGCTCGTCGGCGAGTGGCTCCTGGCGGACCAGGCGAAGGCCGTCGACCTCAACCACACGTCCCTCCGCTACTTCAACGTGGTCGGCTCCGGTGACCCGAAGGTCTACGACGCCAGCCCGTACAACCTCTTCCCGATCGTCTGCAACATGCTGACCCAGGGCAAGACCCCCCAGATCTACGGCACCGACCACCCGACCCCGGACGGCACGTCGGTGAAGGACTACGTCCACGTCGCCGACCTCGCCCGAGCCCACGTCGCGGCGGCCCGAGCCCTCGACTCCGGCAAAACCCTCGAGCCCGTCTACAACCTGGGCTCCGGCACCGGAACGAGCGTCCGCGAGATCATGGACGCCGCCCGCCGAGTCACCGGCATCGACTTCACCCCCGGCGAGGCGCCCCGCCGCCCGGGCGACCCCTCCCGGGTCGTCGCCTCCGGCGAACTGGCAGCCCGCGATCTGGAGTGGAAGAACACCCACACCGTCGACGAAATGTTCGCCTCAGCCTGGAACTCCTGGCCCCGAAGCTAAAACAGAAAAACTACAGGCTCGAGTGCCTGGTTGCTGTTCTCTGTTCAGCTGAGGAAGGCTGCGGGTCCTCTGTGGCCCGATCAGGCGCGGTCGTGCAGCGTGATCTGGTAGCCGTTGGGGTCTTCGAAGGTGAAGGTTCTGCCGAAGGGGCCGTCGGTGGGGGCGGTGACGATGCGGTGATTGTCGGCTGCCAGGGTGTCGTGGATCGACTGGATGTCGGTGGCGTGGAGCCAGACCGCCGTGCCGGCGCCGGGGTGGGCGAGGTTCGTGCCGGGGATGACCTCGCGGAGGGCGAAGGTGATCGGCTTGGTCTCGAAGACGACCGCGTGGGGTGGGCCGGCTGGGGAGCGGACCAGGCCCAGGTAGTGCTCGTAGAACGCCTGGGTGGCGGCGAGGTCGTGGGCCTGGAGGGAGATGAAGTCGGGGCCGGTGACGGGCATGAGAGGACTCCTCGGGTTGTGTCAGTTTTCTGACACGTTCGACTGTATGTCAGGATACTGACATGAGGCAAGACGGGGTCGAGCTGGAGACGTCGCTGGGGTACCTGCTGAAGGAGGCGTCCAGTGCGCTGCGGGCGGCGATGGAAGAGGTGCTGCGGCCGCTGGGGATGAGCATCACGCACTACTCGTGCCTGGAGTTGCTGGCGCAGCGGCCGGGGTTGTCGAACTCCGAGCTCGCGCGGGGTGCGTTCGTGACCCGGCAGTCGATGAACGTGTTGCTTCAGGCGCTGGAGCGGGACGGGTTCGTGGCCAGGCCGGCGCAGGCGCCTGTGGGGAAGGTGCTGCCTGCGCAGCTCACGGCGCGGGGGCGAGCGAGTCTGAAGGAGGCGTCCGCGGCGGTTCGGGCTGTGGAGGTCAGGATGCTGGATGGACTGACCGAGGCTGAGCAGGCGGGGGCGTTCCGGATTCTGCAGAGCATGGTGCGTTCGCTGCGTGAGGGCGGCGAGGAGGCGACATGAGCGACGAACGCCTGACCGGCCACCAGCCGGACGGGCCCGCTGGGGTCTGGCGGGCGCAGGAGCCCGCTCCGGTTTGTCGGTGTGGTCGGGCGGTGGAGCAGCCTTGGCGGACGCGGGATGCGGCGTACAGTCCGATGTCATTTGTTGCTGGGGTGGTTTGGTACGTCGTGCTGGGGCTGGCTTGGTTGTGTGAGTTGTTGGTGTTCAGTTGGATTCTGCTTGGGGCGTTGGCGGCCGCGGTCGTCGGATCGCTGGTGCTGCAAGCGGTTCGGGGGCATCGCGGGGTCTGCTGGGTGACGAGGGGTTTGTGGTTCGGGGTGTCTGTGCCGGGCGTGCCGGTGCGGTTTGTGGTGTCGTACGCCTCTTGATCGCGCGCACCGGCCCGTCGAGCGGTCAGCCGTCGCGTTTCTGGATGCCGTAGGCCATCACGATGCCGGCCTGGTGCGTGCTGGTCACGCAGAACACGACTGACTCGCTGGTTCGGCTCGGCGCCTTCCATGCGCCGTACAGCGTCGAGGCACTCCAGTTGCAGCGGGCCCAGACTCGGTAGGTCCCGTAGCCGGACGTGCACTGTGCCACCGCTTTGACGCGGCGGTCGACGCTGGAGCTGCAACCGGTCGGCGGGGACGGCTCGCGGGCCTCGGCCGGGGTCGTCGTGCCGACGGTGAGGGACACGCTCGCTGCAGTTAGCAGCAGGACCATCGCCGCCGCTCGGTTCGGGATCGACACACTTCTTACGGGCAGGTTCAACGAACGCTCCTTCGGTGGGGCTCGGACGACGCCAGGCTAGAAAGCGCGGCTGTCGCCGTACTGCCCGTACCGCGCCCGTACCGGGAGGATCGCCGGCTCAGTGTTTGACCGCGTCGAAGCAGGCCGCCGGGATGGTCAGTGTCAGTTCGCCTCGGCGGTTCAGGTCTTGTTCTACGGCGGTCAGGTCGCCGGCGAGCTCGAGCCAGCTGTCGAGGAAGCCGAGGCGGATGAAGTAGTGGTTGAGGAGGGCGGTGCCGTCGGTGAAGCGCCAGGTGAAGGTGGTTCGGTCGACGGTTGCGTCGAAGCCTGCGGCGGCCAGTAGGTCGAGTGTCCCGTCGACGGTCGCGCGGTGGGCGAGGTGGTCGTCCAGTGCCTGCTGGTCGACGTGTTCGCGGAGTACGTCGTAGAACTCCTGCATGTGGCCGGCCAGGTTGGTGCTGATCAGCAGGTGGCCGCCGGGGCGCAGGACGCGGTGGCACTCGGTCAGTACGTCGGGCGCGTTGGTGAAGTTGTTGATGCCGAGGTTGGAGACCACGACGTCGACCGAGTCGCCGGGCAGGTCGAGTGACGCCGCGTCGGAGACGGCGAGTTCGATGTCGGGCAGGCCGAGGTACCCGACCTTGCGGCGCAGCACGTCCATCGCGTCGGCCCACGGGTCGACGGCGATGACGCGGGCGGCTGAGCGCTGGGCGAGCTCGACGGTGAGGAAGCCGGTGCCGGCGCCGATGTCCAGGATCGTCTGGCCGCGCCGGAGGGGGACGCGGTCGAGGATCAGCTGGCCGAACGGCGCCGACCACAGCGGGAGTTCGTCGTACTGGTCGGCTACCTCGCGGGTGATGTCCACCCGGGCACGCTAACCACCGGCGGGGTGCAGTTTGACCTCCGCGATGGAGAGTGGGGTGGAGTGGGACTCCAGTTGGATGCGGACGTAGCGGGCTGTGGTGTCGAGGTCGATCAGGGACGGGCTGCCGGCGGTTGTGGTCTGGTGGAGGGCGGTCACGCCGGGAGTGGTGCGGGCTTCTTCCAGGGACGTCGCGGTGATGGGGGATTCCGACGTGAGGATCCAGTAGTTGCTGAGGCGGTCGGAGCAGCAGTCGGTGCGGTTGTGCAGCGCCAGCTGGGAGAGCGCCTGAGGTTGGCCGAGGTCTACCTGCCACCAAGCCTCGTCGGACGGTTCGGCGGTGTGGGTGACGGAGTTGTCGCCCCAGTTGCCGCTGGTGTTGCCGTCGACGGCTCTCGCGGCTTCGGCGTTGTGGGCGGTGGTGGACTGGGTGGCGGGTTTGCCGCGGGCCAGGTTGACTCGGTGCAGGCCGGTGCCGGCTCGGGCGGTGAGGCCTTCGGTGTGGCGGGCGGTGAGGGTGAAGTCGCCTTCGCCGGAGGCTGTGGTGGGGGTGACGGTGAAGGTGGTGGTGAAGGGTTTGCCGGGGCGGATCGCGGGGGTCGGGACCTCGACGGGGGTGACGGTCCAGCCGGGCGGGGTTTCCAGAGACAAGGTGCCGGGGGACAGGGTGCCGGTGATGGAGGCCTTCACTTCGACGGGTTCGAGGGCTACGGCGTCCGGTGCGACCAGCTCGATCTGCGCCTTGGGGCGGGCGACGTACGTACGACCGGCGACGGCATCGAAGGTGACCGTGCTGCCGGTGCGGGAGTGTGCGGCCGGCCGGCCGTCGGAGGTCAGCACGTAACCGGCGCCGAAAATGTTGTTGCGAAGGGCAACTTTGCCGGAGCGGTCGGGGCGGATCCGCAGTTCGGTGGCGGTCCCGGAGCGCCAGGTCGCGCCGATGGTCAACGCACCCCGAGCGCGCAGGCCGTCGTACGAGCCCTCGGACGCCCACGCGTCCGGCAGTGCGGGCAGTACGTCGACAACACCCGCGTGGCTCTGCAGCAGCATCTCCGCGACCCCAGCGGTCGCGCCGAAGTTGCCGTCGATCTGGAACGGTGGGTGGGTGTCCCACAGGTTCTTCAGCGTGCTCGTCTTGAGCAGCTCGGACAGCATCTTGTGCGAGTGGTTGCCGTCGAGCAGCCGCGCCCAGAAGTTGATCTTCCACGCCTTGCTCCACCCGGTGCCGCCGTCACCGCGGCCCTGCAGGGTCTTCACGGCGGCCGCAGCCAGCTCGGGCCGGGCGGAAGGGATGATCTGCCGCCCAGGATGCAGCCCGAAGAGCTGGGACGTGTGCCGGTGCTGGTCGTTTGGGTCGTCCCAGTCCTCCTTCCACTCCTGCAGCTGGCCCCACGACCCCACCTTCGTCCCAGGATCGAGCCGCTCCAGCACCGACGCGAGCTGCGCCTTGTACGACGACGATTCCCCGACCAGCGGCGCCGCCTCGGACAGGTTGGTGAACAGGTCCCACACGATCTGCTGCGGCATCGCCGCGCCGGCGGAGTAGTCGCCGTGCTCCGGCGAGAAGCTCGGGCTGACCACCAGCTTCCCGTCCCGCGGGTCGACCTGCAGCTCGTCGATCCAGAACGCGGCCAGCTCCTTCATCAGCGGGTACGCGCGCTCCTTCAGGAACCGCTTGTCCTGCGTGAACTGGTAGTGCTCCCAGTAGTGCTGGGCCAGCCACCCACCCGCGTCCGGCATCCAGAACGCCAGCGGATACCCGATCACACCCGTGAACCCGAACGGATTCGTCTGGCTGTGCACAACCCATCCGTCCGCGCCGAACATCTCCCGCGCGGTCACCCGCCCGGGCGGCACCAGCGCATCGACGAAGTCGAACAGCGGCGCGGTCGTCTCGCTCAGGTTGGTGGTCTCGGCCGGCCAGTAGTTCATCTGCAGGTTGATGTTGACGTGGTAGTCCGAACGCCACGGCGGGGTCGTCGACTGGTTCCAGACGCCCTGCAGGTTGGCGGGCAGCGGCGAGTTCCCGCGCGACGACGCGACCAGCAGGTACCGCCCGTACTGGAAGAACAGCGCCTCCAGCGCCTTGCGCGCCGCAGGCGTCGCCGTCCCGGCCTGGTACGACGCCAGCAGCTCGTCGGTCGGCACGTCCGGCATCACCTGCCCGAGCTCCAGCGAGACCCGGTCGAACAGCTTGCGGTGATCGGCGACGTGCCGAGCCTTCAGTACGCCGTACGAAAGGTTGCTCGCGGCATCGACCCGGCCGGTCACCCCGGCGTGCGGATCGACACCCCGGTACGTCGGGTAGACGTCGGAGTAGTCGGTCCCCGAGCTCAGCACCAGCACCGCGGAGTCGGCCCCGGACACCGTGACCGTGCCGTCCGCGTTGTCGGTTCTGGTCCCGCCGGCCGTCAGCACCTGGGCCTGCAGCTCGTACCGCAGCCCGTTGTCGTTCAGCGCCCCCTTGACCGTGATCCGCCCACGCCGAGCCGTCGCGGTCAGCGTGCGGTTCGCTTCGCCGGTCAGGCTCGCCGTGAAGCCGACCTTGCCGCGCCGGTCGGCGGCGATCCGCGCCACGAGCACGTTGCCGGGCGCGCTGGCGAAGTACTCGCGGCTGTGCCGGACGCCGTCGACGGCGTACTGGACACCGGCCAGCGAGTTCTCGATGTCGAGGTGCCGCCGGTACGCCGTGGGCGTGCCGCCGTGCTGCATCGCGAGCTTCAGGTCGAGCAGCGGCTGGTAGTCGCCGAAGCCGATCTCGTTCTGGGCGAGCATGTTCGTGGCGACGTCGGGCGCGACCTTCAGGTCGCGGTCGATCATCGTGCGGATGTCGCTCAGCGCGGTCGGCCGCGGGGTGCGCCAGTTGCCGAAGTCGTAGCCCTGCTGGGATCCCGGGCCGCCGGTCCACAGGGTCTTCTCGTTCAGCTGCAGGTGCTCGGTCGCGGGGTCGCCGAAGACCATCGCGCCGCTCGCGCCGTTGCCGATCGGCAACGCCTCGGACTCCCAGTCGGTGGCCGGTGCGGTGTACCAGAGCGCCAGCTCGCCGGGGCTGCGTGGTGGCGGGACCGCCTCGGACGGTTCGGGTGGCAACGTCAGACCGGCCATCAGGGTTGCCGCAGCGAGGAGGGCGAAACCGGCTGTGCGCATCTGATCTCCCAGAGAGGTCCGATGAATTCCGCACACTGTAAGCGGGTCGTCACACGCTGTCTACAGGTCGTCGCCATGGTTCATAGGATCTCTCATCCGGTCAGCGCTCCCGCGATCAGGGCGCCCACCTGCTCCAGCTCGATCAGGAAGCCGTCATGGCCGTACGGCGATTTGACGAGGTGCAGCGGTACGCCGGCCGCGTCGGCGAGCTCGGTGGACAGGCGCGCGGGATAGAGCCGGTCGGAGTCGACGGCGGCGACGACGAGGCGCGACCGGAGGTCCTGCAGAGCTCGGACCAGGCCGCCGCGGCCGCGGCCGATGTCGTGGGAGTTCATCGCGCGGGTCAGTACGGCGTACGAGCCGGCGTCGAAGCGGGCGGCGAGTTTCTCGGCGTGGTGATCGAGGTAGGACTCGACAGCGAACCGGCCGTCGCCCTGGGGATTGCGGCCGAAGCGGATCGCGAGCTCGTACTCCGAGCGGTAGGTGATGTGGGCGATCCGGCGCGCGATGCCGAGTCCGGCCAGAGGCGCGTGGCCGGTGTCGTGGTAGTCGCCGCCGTGCCAGTGAGGGTCGGACTCGATCGCGGCGAGCTGGGGTGCGCACCAGGCGATCTGCTCGGCGGTGGCGTAACCGGTCGACGCCAGTACGACGGACGTCGCGACTCGGTCGGGGAACATCAGCGGCCATTCCAGCGCGCGCATCCCGCCCATCGAGCCGCCGATCACGGCGGTCCAGCGGTCGATGCCGAGGGCGTCGGCCAGCGCGGCCTCGGCGGTGACCTGGTCGCGGATGGTGATCGCGGGGAACCGGCTGCCCCAGGCCCGGCCGTCCGGCGCTCGGGAGGACGGGCCGGTCGAGCCCTGGCAGCCGCCGAGGACGTTGGCGGCGACCACGTAGAAGTCCTGAGGATCCAGGTAGGCCGGGAGTAGTCCGTCCCACCAGCCCGCTGTCGGTTGACCGGGGCCGGCGGGGCCGAAGACATGCGCATCCCCAGTGAGCGCATGGCAGATCAGCACCGGACGACCGCTTGGATCGCCCCAGGTTTCGTGGGCGATCGTCACGTCCGGCAGCACCTCACCGGATTCCAGAGCCAGAGATCCTGCTGAGAAGAACTGCCGCGAGCCGGCAGGATCGCCCGCCCGCCACCCACCGGCCACCTGACCTGGTGAGTGGTCCGCCTCCACGGGCGGGCGATCCTGGCTCATGGGGTCAGGCCGTCTTGGCGGCGGCGAAACCCGCTTCGAGGTCGGCGAGGATGTCGTCGACGTGCTCGATGCCGACAGCCAGCCGGACCAGGCCGGGGGTGACGCCGGCGCCGAGCTGGTCCTCGGCGGACAGCTGGCTGTGGGTGGTCGAGGCCGGGTGGATGACCAGCGACCGGACGTCGCCGATGTTCGCCACGTGGCTGTGCAGCTCCAACGCGTCGACGAAACGCTTACCGGCCTCGACGCCGCCCTTGATCTCGAACGCGATCACCGCCCCGGCGCCGCGCGGCGCGTACTTCTGGGCCAGCGCGTACCACGGCGACGACGGCAGGCTCGCGTACGCGACGCTCTCCACCTCGTCGCGCGCCTCCAGCCACTGCGCGACCGCCAGCGCGTTGTCGACGTGCCGCTCGATCCGCAGCGACAGTGTCTCCAGGCCCTGTGCGATCAGGAACGCGTTGAACGGCGACACCGCCGGGCCGAGGTCGCGCAGCCACTGCACGCGCGCCTTGAGGATGAAGGCCAGGTTGCCCAGCTCGCTGCCGACGCCGAGGGCCTGCGCGTAGGTGAGGCCGTGGTAGCTCGGGTCGGGCTGGTTGAAACCGGGGAAGCGGTCCGGGTTCGCGGCGTAGTCGAAGTTGCCGGAGTCGACGATCGCCCCGGCGATCGCGGTGCCGTGCCCGCCGAGGTACTTGGTGGCCGAGTGCACGACGACGTCCGCGCCGTGCTCGATCGGTCGGATCAGGTACGGCGTCGCCACCGTGTTGTCGACCACCAGCGGTACGCCGTACTCGTGCGCGACCTTGGCGACGCCTTCGATGTCGAGGATCTCCGACTTCGGGTTGGCGATCGTCTCGGCGAAGAAGACCTTGGTGTTCGGCCGGATCGCGGCCTGCCAGGACGCCAGGTCGTTCGGGTCGTCGACGAACGAGACCTCGATCCCGAGCTTCGGGAACGTGTAGTGGAACAGGTTGTAGGTGCCGCCGTACAGGCTCGGGCTGCTGACCACGTGGTCGCCGGCCTCGGCGATGTTCAGCAGGGCCAGCGTCTCCGCGGCCTGGCCGGACGAGACCAGCAGCGCCGCGGTCCCGCCTTCCAGGCTGGCGATCCGCTGCTCGACGGCGTCCTGGGTCGGGTTCTGGATCCGGGTGTAGATGTTCCCGAACTCCTGCAGCCCGAACAGGCTCGCCGCGTGGTCGGTGCTGTCGAACGTGTACGACGTGGTCTGGTAGATCGGCAGCGCCCGGGCCTTGGTGGCCGGGTCGGACGTCTGGCCGGCGTGGATCTGCCGGGTCTCGAAGGACCAGCTCGGGGTAGTAGTCATATAAAGACGATAAAGTTACTGCACATTGACTCCGGGTGACTGTCCACGGAGTGGACAGTCAGCGGGTTACTTGCCGGGGCCGGACGGCGTCAGGTCGAGCGGGTTCGGGCCGAGCAGGATGCCGCCCTCGACCGGGAGTGTGACGCCGGTGATCCAGGCGGCGTCGGCGGAGGCCAGGAACGCGACCGCGGCCGCGATGTCCTCGGGCTCGCCGACGCGGCCGAGCGGGTAGAAGGTGGCGAAGCGTTCCAGGGTGCCCGGCTGGTTGTCCCAGTTCGGCGTCCGGACGGTGCCGGGGGCGACGACGTTGAAGCGGACGCCGCTGGTGCCGAAGCGGGCGGCGAAGTTCAGCGTCATCGCGACCTGACCGGCCTTGGCCGCGGAGTACTCGAGGTTGCCGAACGCGGCCAGCCCGTTCACGGAGCTGATCGTCACCACGTTGCCGCGGCTCTCCAGCAGCTGGGGGAGCGCGGCCTGGATGCACTGCGCGGCGCCGACCAGCGTCAGGTCGAGCTGGCGGTGCCACTCCTCGGCGGGGGTGCTCTCCATCTTCGACGTCACGATGCAGCCGCCGGCGTTGTTCACCAGGACGTCGAGTCGGCCGAACCGCTCGACCGCCGCCGCGACCGCCGCGTCGATCTGCGCGCGGTCGGTGACGTCGACCCGTACGGCGAGCGCGTGGTCAGCGCCGAGCTCGGTCACCAGGGCGTCGAGCTTGTCCTGCTGCAGGTCGGTGGCGACCACCGCGCCGCCCTCGGCGACGATCCGCCGGGCCACCGCGGCCCCGATGCCCTGCGCCGCCGCCGTGACCAGCGCGACCTTGCCCTCGAACCTCTGCACCGTTCAGTCCTCCACGACTCGGTCGACCTTCTCGTCCGCGATCCGTCGCTCC
Source organism: Kribbella sp. NPDC104740 (assembly GCF_055583505.1). Lineage (NCBI taxonomy): Bacteria > Bacillati > Actinomycetota > Actinomycetes > Propionibacteriales > Kribbellaceae > Kribbella > Kribbella sp. NPDC104740. Next base: position 1,268,463 of record NZ_JBVJNV010000001.1, read on the forward strand.
AGCTTGGCCGGGTCGAGGTTGCGGCAGAGCACGATCGAACCACCGCCGGAGATCACTCCGGCCAGCAGCTCGATCCCGACCGGGTCGACCAGCGACCGGGTGAGCAGGATCCGCTCGGACACCGGCGCCGCGGCGGCGATCAGCTCGGCGTGCGTGCGTCCGTCGTACGCCGGGCTGGTGGCGGCCGGCGGGTTGATCGGCACGAACAGGTCGGGGTGGTTGTAGACCTCGGCGCCGTAGTCGTGCACGCCGTCCGGGACCGGGTCGCGGAAGCGCCCGCCGAGCGGCAGCAGCGCGGACGCGACCGACTCCCGGTTGCCGCGGACGCGGAAGTCCGGGCCGGTGATCGCGAGGTCGCCCTCACCGGTGGTCACCGACGCGCCGGCCGACCAGGTCGCGAGCGCCCAGACGACACCGAGCCAGTGCGGCGGGAGACCGATCGCGACCGTCTCCTCCGGCTCGAGCTCGTACTCGTCGACGAGCAGGTTCGCGGTCTTGGCGACCCAGTTCGCGGTGGTGACCGCGCTGAGCTCGATCCGCTCCCCGGTGACGTCGTCGTAGTGGGTCAGGAAAGGGCTGGCGCCGTCGCGGCGGACCGCGGCGGCGAACAGTTCGGGCAGGGTTCCGGCCATGCCGAGAAGCGTACGTTTCGCATTCGGAGCTAATGTGGCCGGGGAGAAAGAAGGCTCAGATGGAGACTCTGCTGGCGCTGCCCGAAGGCGGCGAGTGGATCGTGCTGCTGATCGTCGTGGTCCTGCTCTTCGGCGCCAACCGGCTGCCCGAGCTGACCCGCAACACCGCGAAGGCCCTGGTCGAGCTGAAGAAGGTGACCCGCGAGGCCAAGCTCGACCCGGCCCCGCAGGAGCCGAGCGCCGTCGAGCGTGCGGGCGACCCGGCCCCGCAGGAGCCGAGCGCCGTCGAGCGTGCGGGCGACCCGGCGAGCGGCGCGCCTTCGGCCCAGCAGCCGAACGGCACGCCGCCGGCTCAGCCGCCCACACCCACCAGCTGATCCGGCGCGCTCACCCCCGGGGGTTGCTCAGTTCCTGCGACGCCGTCCGGATGGCGTCGCTCAGGAGCTTCGCCGGCTCGGCGAGTGGGCCCGGCAGGCGGGCCAGCAGGATGCGGCGCAGCTCTTGCGGCCCGCCACGCACCGACAGCACCCGGACGCCGGCCGGCACCGCGTCGACCAGCGACTCCGACAGCGTCGTGATCCCGGCGCCCGCCGCGACCAGATGCAGCTTCGCCAGCCAGTCGCGCGCGGTGTGCGCAATCTCGGGACGCTCGTCGAGCCCCGGCCAGACGCCCATCAGCTTGTCCTCGCCGGCGCTCGGCCCGGCGATCCAGCGCTGCCCGCGCAGGTCGTCCACGGCGACCTCGTCGTACGCCGCCAGCGGATGCCCGGCCGGTACGGCGAGGCGCAGGCTCCGCTCGGTCAGCGTCTGCAGCTTCAGCGCGGGCGTCTCCAGGTCCGGTGGCCGGAACGGCGGCGCCGAAGCGAGCAGCGCCAGATCGATCGTCCCCGACCGCAGCGCCCGGACCAGCGTCGGAGTCGTCCCCTCGCGGCTGGTGACAGCGATCGCCGGATGACTGCGGCGCAGCGCCCCGAGCGCTCGCGGCAGCAGCACAGCACCGGCACTGGGGATCCAGCCCAACCGAACCGTCCCACCGCTCACCGGCAGCCCCGCCAGCTCCCGCGCCGTACTGTCGAGCTCGTCCAGCACCCGCGCCGCTGACCGCAGGACGACCTGACCGGCCGGCGTCAGCCGCACGCCTTCGCGCCGCCGCTCCAGCAACGGCGCCTGCGCGGCCTTCTCCAGCGAGGCGACCTGCCGCGACACCGCGGACTGCGTGTACCCCAGCGCGACCGCCGCGGCCGTGAACGTGCCGCGCTCGGCGATCTCGCGGAACACCCGCAGCGCGGTCGGGGAGACATCGGAGAAGTCCATGACGTTTACGCATGCTACCTGTGCTCAACTCTCGTTGGAGTCATGGCCGATCCGTTCCTAGATTGGCTTCATGAACACACGAGTCGCAGTGGTGACCGGTGCCAACCAGGGCATCGGTCGTGCAGTGGTGGAAGGTCTGGCCGACCGGTTCGGCCCGGACGACGTGATCCTGCTGACCGGCCGCAACGCCGAGCGGGTCGCGGCCGCCACGAAGGAGATCGGACGCAAGCAGGTGGCCGGGCGCGTGCTCGACGTCACCGACGCCGGCGCGGTGGCCGCACTGGCCGCCGAGTTGCAGGCGCAGTACGGCGGAGTCGACCTGGTCGTCTCCAACGCGGTCGGGCCGCTCGTTCCCGAGCGGACCCAGGCCGAGCAGGTCGACGAGTTCCTGGCCGTGGCGAACGGCGGGACGAGCGCCGTACTGCGGTCGTTCGGGCCGGTGCTGAAGCCGGGTGGGCGATTGATCGTCGTCGCCAGCTCGCTGGGCACGCTCGACCACCTCGATGCCGCCGTCCAGGGTCGTTTCGACGGTGTGACGCTCGATCAGGTCGAGGCCGCGGTCGAGGAGTACCGGGTCGCGATGCACGCCGGTACGGCGGCCGCACAGGGCTGGCCGGACTGGATCAACGTGCCGTCCAAGGTTGCGCAGGTCGCCGCCGTGCGTGCGGTCGCGGCGGAGCGCCGTACGACGGACCTCGCGAACGGAACGCTGATCGCGGCGGTCTGCCCCGGGTTGGTGCACACGCGGGCGTCGCGCCCGTGGTTCGAGGACTTCAGCCAGGCGCGCACCCCGGAGGAGGCGGCCGGGCCGTTGCTCGACTTCGCCCTGCAGCCGCTCGACCCCAGCACGTACGGCGAACTGGTCCGCGACGGCAAGGTGCTGCCGTGGAACCCCGGAGAAGAGGAACAGCAGTGATCAGCACACCTTTCGGTTTCAGCAGCACCGCGGCAGAAGTTGCCGAGGGCATCGATCTGAGCGGGCGCCGGGCGGTCGTGACCGGCGGGGCGTCCGGGATCGGCGTCGAGACCGCGCGGGCGCTCGCCGGCACCGGCGCGGAGGTGACGCTCGCGGTCCGCGATCTCGCGGCGGGCGAGGCGGTGGCCAAGGACATCGCGGCGACGACCGGCAACGAGCTGGTCCGGGTCGCGCACCTCGACCTGACCGATCAGGAGTCGGTCGGTGCGTTCGTCGCGGACTGGCAGGGACCGCTGCACATCCTGGTCAACAACGCCGGCGTGATGGCGAGCCCGGAGACCTTCACCAAGGAGGGCTGGGAGCTGCAGTTCGCGACCAACCACCTCGGGCACTTCGCGCTCGCGACCGGGCTGCACGCAGCGCTGGCCGCGGACGGCGCGGCGCGGATCGTCGTCGTCACCTCGTCGGGCCACCAGCGCTCACCGGTGATCTTCGACGACCTGAACTTCGCGTTCCGCCCGTACGACCCGTGGCTCGCCTACGGCCAGTCGAAGACCGCCAACGTCCTGTTCGCCGTCGAAGCGAGCCGCCGCTGGGCCGCCGACGGCATCACCGCGAACGCCGTGATGCCCGGCGCCATCCTCACCAACCTCCAGCGCCACCTGGAAACCGGCCGCAGCGGCTCGGTCCGCCCCGACCAGATCAAGACCACCGAACAAGGCGCCGCCACTTCGACCCTCCTGGCCGTCTCCCCACTCCTGGAGGGCATCGGCGCCCGCTACTTCGTCGACGCCCAGGAGACCCCGGTCGTCCACCACCGCACCGGCAACTTCACCGGCGTCGCCGACTACGCCGTCGACCCCGCCAACGCCCAGCGCCTCTGGACGGTCTCGGAGCAGTTGCTCACACGCTGAACAGATTCATCCGGTACGCCGCCGCCCGCGGGTGAAACGCCAGCAACCGCAGCAGCGCCCGGTACGCGACCGGCAGCCGAGCAGCCACCGCCCGCTGCGGCCGGGCAAGCGAGCGGGAGTCCTGCAGCCGCAACCCCCAGGGCTCCAGCTCGCGCGGCTCGTCACAAGCCCACGCGAACGCGGCCTTCGTGTGCCTGAGCGCGTCGTGGGTCCGCTGCCCGTCGACCATCGCCCGCCCAGCGGTGTCGAACGCCACCGCCGCACCGGGGAAGTGATCGTGCACCAGCGCCACGGCGTACTGGGCGTCCTCCCGTGGCAGGTAGAAGAGCACCGCCTCGGCGACGAAGAAGTACGGCGCCGGGTGCGCGCGCAGGGCCTCGATCCACGCAGGATCGGTGATCGACCCGGCGAGCATCCCGCGCCGCTGGCTCGGCGCGAAGAAGTGTCGCCGCAGCTCCATCGCGTCGGGGAGGTCGAGCTCGAACCAGTGACAGGTGCCGTTGTCGAGGCGCTCGAAGCGGGTGTTGAGGCCGGCGCCGATCTCGATCACCGTCCCGCCGGGGTTGGCGCGGAGGAAGTCGCTGACCCAAGCGTCGAAGATCAGGCCGCGGAGGACCGAGCCGCCGAGGCTGCGGCCGCCGTCGTACCTGGTGAAGTCGTAGTCGATCGCGGCGACCATCTCGACGGCCTTCGGGTCGCGCAGCAGCGGGCGTTTCCTGGCGGTCTCGACGGCGCGGCCGTAGAGCGGGATCAGCAGGGTCTCCTGGACGGCGCCGAGGTGGGGCTGCATCAGTCGTTCATCCGGCGCCAGTAGCCGCAGAAGTAGATGTGGGACTTGTCGAAGCCGCGGTCGGTGACGAGGTGGCGGCGGACGGAGGTGACGAGACTCGACTCGCCGGCCAGCCAGGCGTACGGGCGGCCGGTGGGGAGGGCGGTTTCGCGGAGGCGGCGCAGGAGGAGGTCGCAGTTGGCGGGGCGGGTTTCGCCCCGGTGCAGCCAGTGGATCCGTACGCCGGGGTGGCGGGGGATGTGGAGCTCGTCGGCGCGGGTGCCGACCTCGAGGAAGGCCAGGGCCCGGGTGCCGGGGTCGAGTTGCTCGATGATCGCGGCGATGGCGGGGAGAGCGGTCTCGTCGCCGACCAGGAGCTGCCAGTCGGTGTCGGCGGGTGGCGCGTAGTCGGCGCCGTCGCTGAGGATGCCGAGGCGGTCGCCGGGAGCCGCGGTGCGGGCGAAGGTCGAGCCGGGGCCGTGGCCGTGCAGGACGAAGTCGATGCCGAGGCGGCGGGCGACCGGGTCGAAGGCGCGGACCGTGTAGTTGCGGACGACGGGCCTGGAGGCGTCCGGCATCTCCTGCAGCTCCGGCCACCAGCGCTCGGTCGTCGGCAGCACCAGCGCGGCGCCGGGCTGCGGCGGCAGGAAGATCCGGACCAGGTGGTCGGGCGCGGTGTACTCGAAGCGGTCCAGCTCGGGCGCGCCGACGGTGACGCGGACCAGCTGCCGGTTCAGCACGGTGCGCGCCAGGACCGTGGCCGCGATCGGCCGCCGTACCAGTTCCAGGCCGGCCGACAGGCCGGGATCCACCCCGAGGCTCATGCAAGTTAGGTTAGCCTTAGTTGAGTCGTGGGGTCCATGGCTGGTGAGGAGATCGCGGTGTCACAGGGAGCGGTGTCACAGGGAACCGTGTCACAGGGAACCAGGACGATCCGGTCCGAGATCCGCAGGCTCACCCGGTCGGGGGACTCCCGGGTGATCTGCCCGGTCACCGTCGTGTCGGTCGAGCCGCTGACCCCCGGCTTCGGCCGGGTGGTGGTCCGCGGCGACGGGCTGGCGGCGTACTGGACGATCCGGCCGGCGGACGCGTTCAAGCTGATGATCCCGCCGGACGGCGTCGGCAGCGTGCGGATGCCGAAGCTCGGCCCGAACGGCGCACCGGTCTGGCCGGCCGACCGTCCGCTCCCGCTGATGCGGGCGTTCTCGGTCCGCTCGTTCGACCCGGCGACGCTGCGCCTCACCTTCGACGTCGCCCTGCACGGCGCCGGCCCGGCGATGACCTGGCTGGCCGGCACCCGGCCGGGCGACACCCTGGTCCTGCTCGGGACGCGTCGCGAGTTCTCCGTGGGCGACGGCGTCGAGAACCACCTGCTGATCGGCGACCCGACGTCGCTGCCGGCGATCGCGAGCATCGTCGAGTCGCTGGACGCCCCGGCGACGATCTTCCTGCAGGTGGAGAGCGAGGAGGACCAGGTTCTGGTCCCCGGTGACGTCCAGTGGATCGTCGGCCCGCCGGGCGTCGGTCCGGACTCCCCGCTGGAGAAGGCGGTGCGCTCGTACCCGCGGCTGCGCGGCCGCACCCAGGCCTGGCTCGCCGCGGAAGCGGGCGTCGTCCGGTCGCTGCGGCCGTACCTGCTGAAGGACCTGGCCGTGCAGCGCGACGATCTGCACACGGTCGCGTACTGGATCGCCGGTCAGACCGCCGAGGGCCGCGACGCCGAGCAGATGCGCTGGTACGCCAAGGCCGGTGCGGAGGGCCTGGACACCACCGACCCCGCCGTTCTGCAGGGGCTCGAGTTCGCCTGAGTACGACGAAGGTCTGACCGCGGTTGCGACCGTGGGGCGATGTTTGCCCTCGGCATGCTTTCTAGGGTCGTCGGTATGTGGACACCCGTAGTTGCGGTAGTGACGAGTCTGAGTCTGTTCGGTCTGGGCGATCCGGTCTGGCCGGAGCTGGGGAACGGAGGGTACGACGTCGTCCGGCAGAAGCTCGATTTCAGCTTCGCCGACGACCTGGGCACCTACACGGCCAGTACGACGCTGACCGGGCAGGCGACCCAGCGGTTGCAGGAGTTCGACCTCGATCTGCTCGGCCCGAAGGTCGGCGCGGTCAAGGTGAACGGCCGCGCGGCGACCTGGAAGACCACCCCCGGGGGCGAGCTGGTGATCAAGCCCGCGGCCGCGGTCGGGAAGGGGCAGGCGTTCGTGGTCAAGGTCGACGTCCGCAACGACCTCCCGGAGACCACCGCGCAGTCGCCGTTCCCGCCCGGGCTGATGCGGATCGACGGCTGGGTGCAGACCGAGAACCAGCCGTCCGGCGCCCGCCGGATGCTCGCCGTCGCCGACCACCCGGCGCAGAAGGCGCCGACCGACATCAGCATCACCGGCCCGTCCCGGCTCAACTCGATCGCCAACGGCCAACTCGTCGCGACCGTGAAGAGCGGCGCCCGGACCACCCGGTTCTTCCACGAGGACCGCAAGCTCGCGACCGAGCTGCTCCAGGTCGGCCTCGGCCCGTTCACCGTCCTGCACGCCCGCGGCCCGCACGGCCTGGACCTCCGGTACGCCGTACCGACCGCGCGGCGCGCCGCGATCGAACCGCAGCTGGCGTCGTTCGACCGCTCGGTGCGGTTCCTCGAGCAGCGGCTCGGCAGGTTCCCGGGCCGCCGGGCCGGGGCGTACATCACGCCGGCCGGTGGTGAGCTGGAGACGCAGGGGCTGACGCTGCTGAACGCCGACAGCATGACCAAGGAGGGCTTCGAGCAGAACGGCACCGAGGCGGTGGTGCTGCACGAGCTCGCGCACGAGTGGTTCGGGAACTCGGTCTCGCCGAAGCAGTGGTCGGATCTGTGGCTCAACGAAGGGCACGCGGTCTACTACCAGACCGTGTTCGCGGCGGAGCACTGGGGAAACACGTCGGTCGCCGAGGCGATGCGCTGGACGTACGAGGACAAGGACCTCGACCTCTTCTCGCACGGGCCGATCGCGCAGCCTGATCCGGCGACGTTCCCCGGCGAGCAGCAGCTGCTGAAGCCGTACGACGTGGCGGCGTACCAGGGTGGGGCGTTGACGTTGTACGCGCTGCAGCAGGAGGTCGGGGCGGCGACGTTCGAGAAGATCGAGCGGACCTGGGTGCGGGAGCACGCCAACGGGCTGGGCAGCACGGCCGAGTACATCGCGACCGCGTCCCGGGTGGCCGGGCGAGACCTCGGACCTTTCCTGCGCAGCTGGTTGTACGGCACGAAGCTCCCCGCGATGCCGGGCCACCCGGACTGGAAGCCCGCGCACTGATCCCGGGGGCGCACTCCGCGGTGACGTGGGGTGCGCCTTGTAGGGTCGATCCATGCTGATCCTGATCGGCCTCGCGCTGATCCTGGCCCTGACCGTTGCCACCGGCTACTTCGTCGCCCAGGAGTTCTCCTACGTCGCCGTGGACCGGAACCGGCTGCAGGGCCTGGCCGACGAGGGCAACGCCGCCGCGGCCCGGGCCCTCAAGGTCACCGCCCGGCTCTCGTTCGTGCTGTCCGGGGCACAGGTCGGGATCACCGTGACCGCCCTGCTCGCCGGGTACGTCGCCGAGCCCTACCTCGGTGAGGGGCTGCAGAAGATCCTCGGCGGCGCCGGCGTTCCGGAGGGGGTCAGCCTGACCGTCTCGGTGATCGCGGCGCTGCTGCTGGCGACGATCATCCAGATGGTGTTCGGCGAGCTGGCGCCGAAGAACCTGGCGATCGCCCGCGCGGAGGCGATCGCGCTGCGGCTGTCCCGCTCGACGCTGATGTACCTGACCGTGGCCGGGCCGATCATCCACCTGTTCGACGCGACCTCGAACCGGATCCTGCGCCGGGTCGGCATCGAGCCGGTCGAGGAGCTGCCGCGGGGCGCGACCGCGCAGGACCTGGACCGGATCATCGCCACGTCGTACGAGCAGGGCCTGCTCGACCGCGACACCACCCGGCTGCTCGACCGCGGGCTGGACTTCCGCGGCCGGATCGCCGGGGAGGTGATGATCCCGCGGGTCGATGTGGTGACTGTGCACGAAGACGACCCGCTGACCCGGGTGGTCGAGCTGCTCGACACCGGGCACAGCCGGTTCCCGGTGGTCGCGTCGTCGGTCGACGAGGTGGTCGGCGTGATCGCGGTCAGTGACGTGGTCGAGGTGGAGCCGGGCGACCGGCACCACGTGCCGACCGGGTCGCTGGCGTCGCCGCCGGTCGTCGTACCGGACACGCTGCCGCTGCCCGCGGTGCTGGAGCAGCTGCGGACGACGCACCGGCAGCTCGCGATCGTCGTGGACGAGTTCGGCGGCTTCGCCGGGGTGGTCTCGCTGGAGGACATCGCCGAGGAGCTGGTTGGCCCGATCCGCGACGAGGACGACCTGCCCGAGGGCGACCTGGTGGTCAACGGCGACGGCAGCTGGACGTTGCCGGCCCGCTGGCGGCTCGACGAGGTCGAGGAAGCGACCGGCATCGCGCTGCCGGAGGACGAGGACTACGACACGGTGTCCGGACTGGTGATGGCCCGGCTCGGGAGGATCCCGGTGGTCGGTGACGAGGTGGTGATCGCGTTGCCGCCGCGCTTCGACCACGACGGGCGGCAGGTCCCGCTGGAGCGCGCCCGCGTGACCGTCCAGACCGTATTGCGGCACGTGCCCGGCCAGATCGTGCTGGAGCGGCTCTCATGAGTACGACGGTCGCGCTGCTGATCTCCCTGGTCCTGCTGGTCTGCAACGGCTTCTTCGTGGCGGCCGAGTTCGCGCTGGTCGCCTCGAAGCGGCACCGGCTCGAACAGGCGGCCGCCGAGGGCAGCCGGTCCGCCCGGGCGGCGATCGCCGGGGTCAGCGAGCTGTCGCTGATGCTGGCCGGCGCGCAGCTCGGGATCACGCTGTGCACGCTGGGTCTCGGATCGCTGTCCGAGCCCGCGGTCGCGCACCTGCTGCATCCGCTGTTCGAGCTGATCGGCCTGCCGGAGAACGTCGGGCACGTGGTCGCGCTGATCATCGCCGTCGGCGGCATCGGCCTGCTGCACGTGCTGCTCGGCGAGATGGCGCCGAAGTCGTGGGCGATCAGCGACCCGGAGCGCTCGGCGCTGATCCTCGCGCTGCCGTTCCGCGGGTTCACCTACGTGTTCCGGCCGCTGCTCTCGGTGCTGAACTGGCTGGCGAACGTCTGCGTTCGCGCGGTCGGTGTCACGCCGCAGAACGAGATCGCCAACGCGCACGGACCGGACGAGCTGCGGCTGCTGATCGAGTCGTCCGGTGAGCACGGCACGCTCGAAGCGGCCGAGCACGACCTGCTGACGGCGATGCTCGCGCTGCAGAACACGACGGTTGCCCAGGTGATGACGCCGACCGCGCAGCTGGCGACGGTCCCGGCCGAGGCGACCGCGCGCGAGGTCGAGGTCGCGAGCCGCCAGCAGGGCCGGTCGCGGCTGGCGGTGGTGTCGGTCGAGGCGCGGCTGCTGTGCGGGATCGTGCACGTCCGCGATGCGGCGCGCGCGACGACCGGCGGTGGCGACACGCTGCATGCGTCCGACCTTATGACCGATCCGCTCCGCCTGGCCGCCGGTACGCCGGTGGCGGCAGCGATCCGGGTGATGCGCGAGAAGCGGTCGCAGCTGGCCGTCGTACAGGCTGATGACGGGTTCCCGGTCGGCGTGGTCGCGCTGGAGGATCTGCTGGAGGAGGTGATCGGGGAGTTCGACGACGAGACCGACCCCATCATCACCGCCGCGCGGGAGAGCAGTATCACCGCCGCGCGAGAGAGCAGTATCACCGCCGCGCGAGAGAGCAGTATCACCGCCGCGCGGGAGAGCGGTCGGGAAGGATGATCGGCGCACCCGTCACCGGGTGCGGCCAGACCTCGACCTGGTGCTGGTAGACGTCGGTCACCAGCTCAGCGGTCAGGACGTCGGCCGGTGACCCGTACGCCGCCAGCCGGCCGCGCGACAGCACGGCGACGCGGTCGGCGTACCCGGCGGCGAGGTTGAGGTCGTGCAGCACGATCACGACGGCGTCGCCCTCGGCCGCGCGCTGACGAGCGAGCTGGAGCACGTCCTCCTGGTGGTGCAGGTCGAGCGCGGCGGTCGGTTCGTCGAGCAGGAGCAGCTGGGTCTCCTGGGCCAGCGCCCGGGCGAGCGAGACGCGGGCGCGTTCGCCGCCGGACAGGGAGTTGAAGACGCGGTCCGTGAAGGTCTCCGCGTCGGCTCGGTGGAGCGCCGTACGGATGGCCTCGGTGTCGTGGTCGGCGCGTTCGGTGCGGTCCCAGGGGGAGCGGCCCATCGCGACGATCTCGCCGACCGGGAACGGGAACGAGATCGTTGCCTGCTGCACCATCACGGCCCGGCGCATCGCCGCTTCGACCGGGGACCAGTGGCTCAACGGCTCGCCGTGCAGCTCGACCGAGCCTTCGTCGGGTGCGAGGTCGCCGCTCAGGACGCCGAGCAGCGTGGACTTGCCGGCGCCGTTCGGGCCGACCAGGGCGACCACCTCACCGGTGCGGACCGTCATCGTGACCTGATCGAGGATTTGCGTGCCGCCGAGCGTCACCGAGATGTCGTGGGCGGCCGCGATCGTCGTACCGGCGGTGAGACGGTCGGGCAGGCGGCGTCTCATCCCCAGCCTCCTTGGCGGGCGCGGGTGCGGCGGAGCAGCCAGAAGAAGAACGGCGCCCCGACCAGCGAGGTGATCATGCCGATCGGCAGGTCGGCGTTGCGGATCAGGGTGCGGGCCAGCAGGTCGGCGCAGATCACCAGGACGCCACCCGCCAGGGCGCTTGCCGGGAGCAACAATCGGTGGCCGGGGCCGGCGATCATCCGGATCAGGTGCGGGACGACCAGGCCGACGAACCCGATGATGCCGCTGAACGCGACGCTCGCGCCGACCAGCAGCGCGACCACGACGATCGCGACCAGCCGGAGCTTCTCCACGTCGACGCCGAGGTGGCTCGCGGAGCGGTCGCCGAGCGCGAGCAAGTCGAGGCGCCTGGCGAGCACGAACGCGGCGGCCAGACCGACCGAGGTGAAGGGCGCGACGGCGGAGACGGCCTGCCAGGTGGCGCCGTTCAGGCTGCCGAGCTGCCAGAAGACGAGCTGCTCGCGGGCGCTGGTGTCGGCGATGAAGGTCGCGAACGAGATCAGCGTGAAGGCCAGTGAGTTGACCGCGATGCCGGTGAGCACCAGCGTCACGACCTCCGTACGCCGTCCTGCGCGAGACAGGCTGTGCACGAGCAGCGTGGTGGCCAGACCGGTGGTGAACGCGGCGGCCGCGATCGTCCAGTTGCCGAGCCAGGTGACGCCGGTGACGATCACCAGGCTCGCGCCGACCGCGGCGCCGGAGGAGACGCCGACCACGGACGGTTCGGCGAGCGGGTTGCCGAAGACGCCTTGCATGAGGGCGCCTGCTGTTGCCAGTGAGGCGCCGACGAGCACGGCGAGCGCGACGCGCGGGAAACGCACCTTCCACAAGGCGTTGTCGCCCTGCGGGTGGTGCGGGAGCGGGCCGAGGTCGAGCGGGAGCCGCAGGTGCAGCAGGCGTTCCAGGCCGCTGTCGACGCGGTGCATGACCGAGCCGATGATTTCCGCTGGTGGGATGGGCAGCTGCCCGACACCTGCGGCGACGACAGCCATCAAGAGCAGGGCAACCGTCAGGCCGGTGAGGAGGCCGGCCGAGCGCAGGCGGGTCCGCCGCTGCGCGGGTGCGGCGGTGGTTGCCGGGGTCAAGGGGCGGCAGGGGTGTAGACGGCCTTGGCCAGCGCCTCGACCGTGCGGCCGGTGCGGGGGCCGAAGCTGAGCAGCTCGGTGTCCTTCATGTCGACGATCCGGCGGTCCTGACCGGCCGGGGTCTGCGCGATGCCCGGCAGCTTGAGCAGCCCGTCAACGCCCTTGAGCGACTTCAGGCCCTCGGTCATCACGATGATCAGGTCCGGCTGCGACCGGACCAGTGCCTCGCTGGTGAGCGGGACGAACGGCTTCGTCAGCCCGATATCGGTGCCGGTGTCGACGCCGCCGATCGCGGTGATCATCGCGTCCGCGCCGGAGCCGGGGCCGCTCATCAGGTAGACGCCGGCCGAGCCGCGCACGTACAGGAACGTCATCCGCAGCGGTTTCGCGCCGGCCGGGGCGAGGCCGAGGGACCGCACGACCTCGTCCTGCGTACGGCGTACCAGCTGCTCACCGCGCGCGGGGACACCGAGGGCGCCCGCGACCGCGCGGATCTGGCTCGGGATGTTGTCCATCGTGCGGGTGTCGTCGAAGAAGACCACCGCGACGCCGGACGCGCGCAGCTGCTCGAGCACCTCGGGCGGGCCGATGCTCTTGTCGGTCAGCACGACGGTCGGGTCGAGCGCCAGGATCGCCTCGGCGTTCAGGTCGTGCGCGGACGGTGTGACCTTCGGCAGCTTCGCGGCCTCGGGGAAGCCGGTGGAGGTGTCCCGGCCGACGACGTGGTCGCCGAGGCCGAGGCTGAAGACGATCTCGGCGAGCGTTCCGTACAGGTCGACGGCGATGATGCGGCTCGTGTCCTTGATCTGGACCTGCTTGTCGTCGCAGGACTTCACGGTGACGGGGAGCTGCGGATCGGTACCGCCGACCGGGTCGATCGAGTGGTCGGCGAGGGTCGCGGTCGACGGGCCGGTCAGGGTGTGCGGGTCTTTCGCGCCGGGGCTGGGTGTTGCCTTGGGCAAGGGGTTGCCGTCGGCGCCGGTGCTGACGGCGAAGCCTTTGACGGCCGGGAGACAGGCGTCGACGACGCCGGGAGCGGCGGCTTCCGGCGAGGCTGCCGGGCCGGCACAGCCGACGGAAGTGAGCAGCGCGGCCACGACCAGTGCGGCCGGCGGTCGGAGCTTCACGAGGCGACCTGAGGGTGACGCGGGAGCACCAGCTCGGCGATCGACGTGAGGACGTCGACGTTGAAGCGGTAGGCCAGCAGGACCTCCTCCAGCACCTGCTCCTGCTCGCGCTCGTCGAAGCCGGTCTCGTCGAGCAGCGCCCGGTACCGGTCCTTGAACGGCTTCACCGCCGGGATCTGCTCGAACGTGTAGAACCGCACCCCGTCCCGCTCCAGCCCGTACGCCGACGCGACCAGCCGGCCGATCGCCTGCCCGCCGGACAGGTCGCCGAGGTAGCGGACGTAGTGGTGCGCGATGAACCCGCCCGGCCAGGTCGCCAGCTCGTCCAGGCGGTCGGCGTACCGGCGGGTGGCCTCGGTCGGCTCCGGGATCGCGATGCCGGCCGCGCGCAGGAAGGCGAGATCGGCCTCGAGCGCCAGGCAGCGGTTGAGCTGCGGGAAGTGGAACGGGCCCGCGACCAGGTCGTCGGCCAGTCCGGCCCCGACGCGTTCGAGCGCGCGGTAGATGGCCGCGTGCTGCGCCACCAGCGCGGCGTACGCGCCGAGGTCGAGGCGGCCGGTGGTGAGGGCGGTCAGGTAGGTGCTCCCTTCGGCGTCTCGGTGCAAGCTGAGACTCCGTTCCCGGAGTCGCTGCGAGAACGGCTGGGCGGTGGAGCCGAATGGTGGGGTCACGGAACTTAGGTTAACCTAAGTTAGGTGAGGCTAACCTATGCGTGTGTCGCTGGATTGTTGGTCGGAGGGATCTGGGGGATCGGGTCGGTCGCGGACGCCGCGCCGGCCGCGACCGGTCCGCAGGGGCAGGTGGTCACCGTGTCGCGCAGCCAGGGGCTGGACCCGGCCGGGACCTCGGTCACCGTGCGCGGCCGCGGTTTCGACCTGAACAAGGGCATCTACGTCGCGTTCTGCGTGAACAAGGGCCCAGGGCAACTGCCGTCGCCGTGCCTGGGCGGCGTGGACATGCAGGGTGCCTCCGGCACGTCGGCGTGGATCTCGTCCAACCCGCCCTCGTACGGCGAGGGGCTGGCGACGCCGTTCACCCGCAGCGGCGGCAAGGGGTCGTTCGAGGTGCGGCTGACGGTGAAGGCCAAGGACCAGTTCACGAACTGCCTGGACCCGAAGGTCGCGCCGAAGGGGTGCGTGATCGGGACCCGCGCGGATCACACCAGGACGGCTGACCGGACCGCGGACGTGCTGATCCCGGTCGGCTTCGCGGGCGCCGGGTCCTCGAAGCCGAGCGCGACGCCGACCTCGTCGACCACGCTGGCCAAGCCGACCGTCACCGACGACAAGACCACCGCGGTGAAGCAGCAGGGCGGACCACTGGCGAACACCGGCGGCACCACGATGTCCCTGCTCGTCGCCGCCGCCGTACTGGCCGTCGTCGGCACCACCACGATCCTCGCCACCCGCCGCCGCAAGGAGCCCACCGCATGACCCGCCTCCGTGGCCTGTTCGTCGCCCTGGCAACGCTGGTCGTCGCTTCCGGAAGTGCCTTGTCCGCGGTGGCCGCTGCCCCCGTGGTCTTCGAGCCGAAGCTGGAGGTCTCCAAGACCACCGGTGTCACCGACGGCGAGGAGCTCACCGTCCGGGGTTCCGGCTTCGACCCGGCCGCCAACCTCTCGACACGGGTTCCGGTGACGCCGGGGCAGCCCGCGGGCGTGTACGTCGTGTTCGGCTCGTTCGCCGACGACTGGCGGCCGTCCACCGGCGCCGACTCGACGACGCGCACGCTGCTCGACACCAAGTGGGCGCTGCCGCAGGCGTCGTACGACCAGGTCGGGACCGACTTCCCGAACCAGAAGCCGCGGCTGGTGCCGCTGAACGCCGACGGGACCTTCGAGGTGAAGGTGAAGGCGAAGACCGTCGCCGAGAACCCGCGCAACTACGGCGTCTACACCTACCCGGGTGGCTCCGCGGTCAACGCGGCGCACGAGCTCGCCGTACCGGTGACGTTCGGAGGTGGCGGTGAGCCGGAGCCGGAAGAACCGCCGGCCGGCAGTCTCGACTGGGGGCTGAAGGCATCGTTCCGGACCTACATCGAGGGCAGCATCGCGCACGGCTCGATCACGATGCGCGAGCCCGCGACCCGGAACGCCGACGGCACGTTCCGCTTCCCGGGTGGGAGCGGGACGGCCGAGCAGGTCGGCTTCACCGGCGGCGTGTACTTCAAAGGCCACGAGATGCAGGCCGGCAACCCGCTCCTCGAGGTCACCGTCACCGACGTCCGGGTCACGATGAGCGGGAGCGCGGGAACGGTGATCGCCGACGTTGTCAGCAAGAGCCTGGAGACCGGGCAGCCCGCGACGTACGACGACGTGGTGCTCGCCGACGTCGACTTCAGCGCGCATCCGGTGGTGGCCAAGGACGGCGTCGCCACCGTGACCGCGGCACCGACCAAGCTGACCGCGGCGGGGGTTCCGGCGTTCGCGAACTTCTACCCGGCCGGTACGGCGCTCGACCCGATCAGCTTCTCGGTCGCATTGACGACGGCGCCGGTCTGGACGCCGAAGCTGGAACTCCTCGGTGCCGACGGGCAGCCGCTGGGGACCGTGCCTGCTGCCGGGACGACCGTGACGGTGCGCGGGAGTGGGTACGACCCGGCCGCGAACCCGTCGACGCGGCCGCCGGTGACGCCTGGGTTACCCGCCGGGGTGTACGTCGTGTTCGGGAGTTTCGACGAGGTTTGGCAGCCGTCGAAGGGCGCGGCGGCGGGGACGCGGCGGGTGCTCGACCAGAAGTGGGCGCTGCCGGACGCCTCGCGGCCGGGGGCGGCGAACCCGGCGTACGTGACGTTGAAGCCGGACGGGACGTTCGAGACGACGCTGACGGTGAAGCCCGCTGACACCGCGAGCGGGACGTACGGCGTCGCGACGTACGCGGCGGGTGGAGCGTTGCCGAACGCGGCGCAGGAGCTGTTGAAGGTGGTTGCCTTTGGCAACGCTGTGAAGCCTGCGTTGACGGTCTCGCCGGCGGTCTATCTTGCGGATGGACAGGCTGTTGTGGTGAAGGGGACCGGTTTCGCGCCTGACCGGGCGCTGTACATCGCGCAGACGCCGCAGGGCACGGTCGGCGAGTCGAACCCGACGCCGTTCTCGGGTGCGCAGCGCGTCGTGACCGGTGCGGACGGGACGTTCGAGGCGACCGTCGAGACGGCGGTGACGTTCACCAACGAGGGCGTCGACGTGGACTGCCTCGCGGCCGCCTGCCACATCGCGAGCTTCAACTCGCCGCTGGCCTCGGACAACGAGGTCGTCGATCATCGCGGCGACCGGTCGCAGGACGTGTTCCAGAAGATCACCTTCAAGCCCGCCGGGCCGCAGCCGGTGCTGCCGGTGGTGACGACGCAGCCGGTCGCGGCGTCGGTGGTCGGCGGGGGCACCGCGAGGTTCACCGCGGCGGCGACCGGTACGCCGGTGCCGACGGTGCAGTGGGAGCGCAGCGCTGACGAGGGGAAGAGCTGGGCTCCGATCGCGTCGCCGTCCGCGGTGACACCGGCGTTGAGTCTCGCCGGGGTCGCGGCGGCGGACGACGGGTCGGGGTATCGCGCGGTCTTCAGCAACGAGGCGGGCTCGGCGACGTCGTCGGCTGCTGTGTTGAGGGTTGTGGAACCTGCGGTGAAGGTGTCGCCGGAGGCTGTGCTGCCGGGGGCTGAACTGCTGGTCGAGGGGACGGGGTTCCCGGCCGGTTCGAAGGTGACCGCGGAGGTCGATCCGGGGTCGACACCGGGCGCGCCGGAGTTCAGCTTCTCGAACGGTCACGGGCAGACGGTGGTCGTGAGTGGGCCGGGACTGAAGGTTGCCGGGGGCAAGTTGATGGTGGCCGAGGGGGCGAAGGTGTCGGCGCGGATCAGTGGGCTGGTGAACAGCAAGGCGAACTCTGTGGAGGCGCCGAGTGGGTTCTACCTGCTGACCGCGGTCGACAACGGGCCAGGAAAGCACGCGTCGCCGGCGATCGGGGGTGCGGACATGAGCGGGGCGTCGGGGACGTCGCAGTGGATCACGAACTACCCGTACGCCGGGTCGGAGGAGCTGGTGGTGCCGATCGGGGGTGATCTGGTGGCGACGACCTCGGTGGAGGTGAAGTCGTTCGACGAGAACACGAAGTGTGCTGAGGCGGTGAACGGGTGCGTGCTGTATCTGCGGGCGGATCACCGGTCGACGGGGAATCGGTCGTTCGATGTGCGGATTCCGTTGGTGTTCGGCGGGGAGCGGCAGGCTTCGGTGGGTCAGCACGTGGCTGGTGCTGACGGAACAGTCAGCTTCCGGTGGAAGGTGCCGATGTCGTTGGCGGTCGGGAAGCACGTGGTGACGCTGTCGGTCGACGATATTGTTGCTAGTAGCAACTTTTCTGTCAAAGCAGTTGTTCGTACTTCTCCTGTACAGATTCCTTCAGACCCACCTGTGAGTGACACCCCGACCAAGCCGACGGGTGCCTCATTGGCCAGTACCGGTGGAGCGACGTTCTGGCTGCCGGTCGCGGGTGGCGTGCTGTTGCTGGTTGGGGCCGCGCTCGTGCTGGTGGCTCGACGGAAGAAGGCGTCCTCATGAGCGACCCGTTCACCCCGGACATCGTCTCCGCCGTGCTGCGGCACATGAACGAGGACCACGCGGACGACTCGCTGCAGATCGTCCGCGCGCTCGGCGGGTACCCGGACGCGGTCAGCGTGCAGCTGGCCACCATCGACCCGGCAGGCGCCGTGTTCGCGGTGACCGTCGCGGCGGGCGGCGTCGTACGGGTGCAGCTGCCGTGGTCGGAGCAGATCGTCGAGCGGCCGCAGTTCCGGCGCGAGTTCGCGCGGATGCACGCGGAGTCAGTCGACAGGTAGCCGGACGGTGAAGGTCGAGCCCTGGCCGAGGGTGCTGCGGGCCGTGACCTGACCGTGGTGCGCCTCGACCAGGCTGCGGACGATCGCCAGGCCGAGGCCGCTGCCGCCGGTGTGCCGGTTGCGCGACTGCTCGGCGCGCCAGAAGCGGTCGAAGACCTTGGGGAGGTCCTCGGGGGAGATGCCGGTGCCGGTGTCGATCACGTCGATGACCACGTCGCTGCCCTCCCGGCGGCCGGTCACACGGACACTGCCGCCCGCCGGTGTGAAACGCAGGGCGTTCGCCACCAGGTTGCCGACCACTTGGCGGAGCCGGATCGGGTCGGCTTCCAGCTCGAGCTCCCCGTCCGCCCCCGCCGGGGCGGACGGGGAGGGGGCGGAGGTGAGGGTGACTTCTGCGGCTCCCGCCTCCGAGTGGTGGGCGGCGACGACCTGTTCCAGCAGCGTCGGCAGATGAACGCGTTCGGGGTGGATGCGGAGGTTGCCCGCGTCCGCCGTCGCCAGGTCGCGGAGGTCGTCGATGATGTGCTGGAGCAGCGCGGCCTCCTCGCTCAACGACTGGATGAACGCCTGGTCGGGCTTGGTGACGCCGTCCTCGACGGCCTCCAGCCAGCCGCGGATGTTGCTCAGCGGCGTCCGCAGCTCGTGCGCGATGTCGCTCACCATCGCGCGCCGCAACGCCTCCGTCCGGGCGCGGCTGTCGGCGAGCTCGTTGAACGCGGCTGACAGCTGCCCGATCTCGTCGCGTCCCCGCACGCGGACCCGGACCGACTCGTCCCCACCGGTCATCCGCCGCGACGCCCGGGTCAACGCCCGCAGCGGCTGCACGAGCCGGAACCCGCCCGCGACGGTGATGATCACCGTGATCAGCAGCACCGCGGCCGCGACCCCGGCGATCCGTTTCTGGTTCGTGGGCGACAGGTCGAACCCGGCCTCGGCGCGGCTCGGGGTGTTCACGAACAGCCGCGCGAGCGGAGCGACGTACGGGTCGAGCTGGGTGCGTCGGGACTGGGTGACGCAGGCTTCGATCCGTTCGCTCGGTACGCCGTCCGGCGGGACCGGGCCGCTGACGTCGGGGTCGAAGACCGACCAGGTCAGGTCCGGCTGCAGCTTCACGGTGAACTGGATCTTCTGGCTGGCCAGGCAGGTGTTGATCAGCGTCTGCAGATCGCTGTACGGCTTGCGCTCCGAGCGGGTCAGCTGATCGAGCACACCCTGGGTGTCGCAGCTGCTGATCGTTGCTTCACTGGCGCCGACGATCCGCGGGCGGCCGCTCGGCGTGGTCTGGATGATGCCGACGCCGGTCCGGCCGCGCACACAGTTCAGGACCCGCTTCGCGACGTCGCCGAGGAACTTCTGGTCCGCCGCGCTCAGCTTGAACGGGCCGACCACGCGCGGGTCGATCCGGTCCGCGCCGCCGAGATCGGGGTCGACCGCGAACGGGTCGATCGTCACCGACGACGCGCTCGCGAGATCCTTGGCCGGTCCGGCGATCAGCTTGCGGTCGTTCGTGGTGAGCGTGATCTGCCGGCCGGTCTCGCGGCTGAGCTGCTCGATCAGCGTGCCGACACCGGGCCAGGCGGCGTGCGTCGCGGCGTACCCGAGCAGGGCGTCGTAGATCTTGCTGTCGTCGGCCAGCGCCCGGCCCTGCTCCTGCTGGATCGCGACCGTCGTACTGCGGGCCGCCAGCCACGCCGTCGCCGCGATCGAGCAGAGCGAGACCAGGACGGCGCCCGCGAGCAGCCGGACCAGGATGCTCCTGCGGGCCGCCATCTCAGGCGTCGGTCAGCTTGTAGCCGACGCCGTACACGGTCAGCAGACGGACCGGGCGGCGCGGCTCCGGCTCGATCTTCTTGCGCAGGTTGAGTACGTGGGTGTCGATCGTGCGGGTGGTGATGTACTGGTCGATGCCGTGCAGTTGCTCGAGCAGCTGGGCCCGGGTGAAGACCCGGTGCGGTTTCGCGGCCATCGTCGCGATCAGGCGGAACTCGCCCGGCGTACAGGCGACCTTCGTGCCGTCGGCGAACAGCTCGTGGCGGTCCAGGTCGACGGTGAGCCCGCCGACGCGCAGCATCTGGTCCGGCTCGGCACTGCTCGGAGCCTGCCGGCCACGCCGCAGCAACGTGCGGACACGGGCCGCGAGCTCGCGCGGGCTGAACGGCTTGGTCATGTAGTCGTCGGCACCGAGATCGAGGCCGAGCAGCATGTCGTCCTCCTCGGTCCTCGCCGTCAGCATCAGCACCGGAAGGTCGGACTCGCGACGCAGGATCCGGCACACGTCCAGCCCGTCGACCCCGGGCAGCATCACGTCCAGCACCAACAGATCCGGCTGCAACCGGCGAACCTGCTCGAGCGCGGCCCGCCCGTCGCCGACCACGACCACCTGGTGATGCTCCCGCTCGAGATACCGGCGAACCAGCTCAGCCTGTTTCGCGTCGTCCTCGGCCAGCACGACCTGCGCACACATGGCTCCCACTGTAGGTCGGCCGGTCGTTGCTCCCGGCACGCTCACGCCGACCGGGACGAGATCCTGACATTCGGCGTCGCCGAACCCGGGCGCCCCCACGCGTCGCAGTCCTGACACCCGCCCGCCCCCGCCGCCACCGGTTGCACCCAGCCACCGCCCTCACCTTGGCGGCCATCCGCTGCACCGCTCCCACCCGTTGCGGCCCTGGCACCCGCTCCACACCAGCCGCCACCCGTTGTACCCAGCCACCGCCCACACTCGGCCGCCAACCGCTGAGGCCCGCCGCCCCCTTCACCCCCAATGCCCCCGGGGTTGCGCCCCCGCCGCCCACCCGAACGCGACTTTGGGCACCGGCCAGCCATTTCTGGACCGGCAAAGTGGCTGGGCGGTGCCCAAGGTTGGGGGGTGGATCGGAGCGGGGCCGGACTGTGGCTGAGCCGGCGAGCTCCTACGGCGAGGCGGCCTGGGCTCGCTCGTCGGGTTGAAGGCCAACTTTGGGCACTGGCCAGTCATTCTGGGGCTGTCGAAGTGGCTGACCGGTGCTCAAAGTGGGGATGGCGGGTCGGGGGTGGGGGTGACTTTGGGCACCGGTCAGGCGTTTTGGTGGCGCTGGAGTGGCTGAGTGGTGCTCAAAGTGGGATCAGTCGGCGGCGAGGGCTTCGGTGGGGGTGAGCAGCGACGCCCGTACGGCGGGGTAGACGCCTGCGAGGACCCCGACCGCGATCGAGGCGCCGATTCCGGCCAGGAGGGCGTTCACCGGGACGACGACCGGCCAGGCTTGCGAGTTGGCGTAGGCGATCACGCCGAGGATGCCGAGGCCGGCGCCGAGCAGGCCGCCGATCGTGCAGAGCACCACGGACTCGGTCAGGAACTGGCCGCGGATCTGGCCGCGGTTGGCGCCGAGGGCGCGGCGGAGGCCGATCTCGCGGCGGCGTTCGAGGACGGAGATCACCATCGTGTTCGCGACGCCGATCCCGCCGACCAGGAGGGCGACGCCGGCCAGGCCGAGGAAGAGGGTCGAGAACGCGTTCTGGGTGATCCGCTGGGCGGCCAGGGCCTCGGACGGGCGGCTGACCTGGACGAGTCCGGGCTGCTCGGGGTTGAGGGTGCGGCCGAGGACGGCGCGGACGTCTTCGAGCGAGGTGTCGGTGGCGCGGACGTAGACGACCGACGGGCGGCCGTCGAACCCCAAAGAGGTCTTGGCGGCGTCCCAGCCGACCAGGACGGATTGCTCGACGTCCGGGGCGAGCGGGGAGCGGGCGAGGACGCCGACGACGGTGAACCAGGTGTCGTTGAGCAGGATCCTCGGCTTCGGCCGGCCGGGTGGGAGGTCGGTGATGCCGAGCCAGGTCGCGGCTTTCGCGCCGAGGACGACGGTCGGGAAGCGCTCGTTGGCGGCGGTGAGGAAACTGCCGGAGTGGATCTTTGCTCCGAGCAACGGGAGGAGGTTGGGTTTGCTGGCGAGCACGGTGATCCCGGTGCTGCCGCCGTCGACCTTGTCCGTACGGCGAACGCCGGCGTGCACGTTGGCGACGCCACTGACCTCCTGCACCGGGCCGATCCGGCCGGCCATCCCGATCGATGCCGTCGGCAACCCGGCGGGCTGGTCCTCGCCTTGGTTGGGGACCGCCGCGGCCCGGAGGAGGTCGGGGCCAAGCGAGGCGAGCTCGTCCATGACGGCTTGCTGGCTGGAGGCGGGGATGCCGGTGACGACCACGACGGTGGCGATGCCGATGGAGATCCCGAGGGCGGAGAGGGCGGCGCGGAGGGGTTTGGTCCTGAGCCTGGTCAATCCAAGGAGTAAGAGATCTGAGAGTGCGAGACGGACAGGTGCTGTCACTTTCTTCATGTGGTCACCAGGCGGCCGTCGCGGACTTCTACTTTTCTGGGAAGTTGCGCCGCGATCTCCCGGTCATGGGTGATCACCGCGATGGTCGTTCCGGTGCTGTTCAGGGTGGTCAGAAGGTGGAGGACCGCCTGACCTGTGGCCGTGTCCAAGGCGCCCGTGGGCTCGTCGGCGAGGACCAGTGCCGGGTTGTTGACCAGCGCCCGCGCGATGGCGACGCGTTGGCGTTCGCCGCCGGAGAGCTCGTGCGGGCGGTGGGTGGCGCGGTGGGAGAGGCCGACCTTGTCGAGCGCCTCCAGGGCCAGCGGCTTGCGCTGCCGCCGCGGTGTACCGGCGTACAGGAGGCCGGTGGCGACGTTCTCGGTGGCGGTGTGGCCCTCGGACAGGTGGAACTGCTGGAAGACGAAACCGATCGAGCGGCCGCGGAGGGCGGAGAGTTGCCGGTCGGAGAGGGCGGTGACGTCGTGGCCCTGCAGCTCGACCGTGCCTTCGGTCGGGCGGTCGAGGGTGCCCATCAGGTTGAGCAGCGTGGACTTGCCGGAGCCCGACGGGCCGACGATCGCGAGCAGTTCGCCGGAGTCGATGCGCAGCGAGACGTTGTCGAGGGCACGCACCCCACCGGCGTACTGCTTGACCGCGTTCCTCAGCTCGACGACAGGGGCGCTCACGACGTCGTCACCACCTTCTGGCCGGCCTGCAGGCCGGCGCCGGTGATCTCGACGTTGCCGTCGGCAAACATTCCGGTCTTCACGCCGACCAGCGACGTCGCGGTGCCGTCGACGACCTGTACGGCGTACCCGCCCTCGCGGAGCGCCAGCAGCGCGGCGACCGGTACGACGAGCACGCCCTTGCGGACCGCGCCCGGGACGGTGACGGTGGTCGGCCCGGAGTCGATCCCGGTCGCGGCGGACTGCTGGTCGAGGGCGATCGTCGCGGTGACCTGCGGCTTCTTGGTGCCGTCGGCCGGGTTTCCGTCGCTCGGCGGCGGGGCCGCGTCGGTGCTGACCGCGCGGACCGTGCCGGTGGTCGCCTTGCCGTTCGGGAGCGTGAGTTTCACCTTCACCCCGGCGCGGACCCCGGCGGTGTCGTCGGCGTCGAGCGGGAGCGTGACGACCTTCTCGGTCGAGGTGACACCGAAGACGTCGGCCGGGGCGGGATCACCGAGGGCGACGGCGATCGAGTCGATCCGGACGGCGTTCGGGAGCACGACGACCGAGGCCGGGTCGAGGACACCGGTCTGGTCGAGGTCGAGCGACTTCTGCCACTGCTTGATCGCCTTCGTGGTGGCGGCGGTGAGCTTGTCGCTGCCGGTGGTGCCGAGGAAGCCGAGGGCGGCGAGGTTCTGCTTGACGACCTTCACGTCGGGGCCGGCCGGGGGTTTCGCGGGTGGGTTCGGCGGTGGGTCGGACGGGGATTTCGCCGGGGAGTCGGGCGGAGAGTTCGGCGGCCCGGCGGGGTCGTTCTCGGGCGGTGGGGTCTTCTTCGCCGGCGGAATGCCGAGGGTGCGGAAGAGCGGGGTGCTGCCGTAGAAGAGCACGACCGGCTTGTCGTCGACGCGCAGCAGGACGTCGCCGCGGCCGACGGTGGTGCCGGGCTTCGGCAGCCAGGTGATCGTGCCGGTCGCGCGGGTCTTCACGGTTTTGCGGCCGCCGTACCCGAGGTCGCCGGAGAGCTCGCGGGCCTGGGAGAGATCGGTGCGCTGGATGGCGACGGTTTCTGCCGGATCGGGTCCGTCCGCGGCGACCGCCGGCGGCGGCTTGTCGAAGACGCGAAAGCCCGCGTAGCCGGCGCCGACGACCAGGACCGCCCCCAGCGCCAGCGCGACCGCCCGGCGCGGGCGGCCGCGGCCGCCCGCGGGCGGCGTACGGAGGGTGCTCACTTGCCGGCCACCTCGCGCTGGCACTCGGGGGTGAGGTCCATGCCCTTGCGGATCGACTCGGCGTCGTTCTGCGGGCCGCCCAGCGAAGGGCCGACGATGCCGGTGTCGGCGCCGGTCGACAGCTCGACGTACTTGACGCCCTTGTTCTTCAGGCACTGCACGACCTTGCGGCCGAAGTCGAGCGCGTCCGGGTTCTTCGCGTCGATCTCCCAGGCCGGCAGCGGCAGCTTGTTCGCGCAGGTGGCGCCGGCCTTCTTCGCCTTCTCCGGGTCGGTGGTCCGGCCACCACTGCCGAGGACGCCGGACTCCTTCGGCTTCGACCGCTCGGACAGTACGTCGATGCCGTTCTCCTTCATGCAGACCAGGTAGCCCTGGTACAGCCGGTCGCGGTCGGCGGCGGTCATGTCGATCCGCTCCCGGACCCGCCCGGCGTCCGGGTCGGCGGCGGACTGCTGGCCCGACGGCTGGCCGGTGGCGGCCTTGCCGGGCGTCGGCGTGGTCAGCGTGGCGATCTCGGGCGTCTTGTCCGCCGTACCGGCCGACGAGCTGCCCCCGCAGCCGGTGGCGAGCACCGCGACGAGGAGCAGCGGAACCCAGCGGATCAGTCGTGTCGTGGTCATACCGGCCACTGTGCGAGGCGAATGTCAGGGAAATGTCGGCCGTCGGTGGCGATCTTGTCCGGAAGCCCTACGGTGGTGCAGACAGGGCCGGAGCATCCGCCGGTCCGGCCGGGATCAGAAGGAGAACACCGTGCCCATCAGTCGACTCGGTCTGGTCGTGCACCAGGGCCGTCCGCTGGCCGTGCAGGCCGCCGACGTGGTCCGTGCCTGGTGCAAGACCAACGACATCGGCTGCACCGACATCGACGTCTGGAAGCAGCACGAGGACCGCCGCGGCGGGATGGACGAGCTGCACCACGCCGGCAACCCGGACCTGGTCGTCACCCTCGGCGGCGACGGCACCTTCCTGCGCGGCGCCCGGATCGCGGCCAAGAACGACGCGGCCGTGCTCGGTGTCGACCTCGGCAAGGTCGGGTTCCTTACCGAGGTCGCCTGCAGCGACGTCGAGGCGGCGCTCGAGGCCGTGCACCGCGACGAGGCAACGATCGAGCAGCGGATGACGCTGACCATGCGCGCGTCCCGGGCGCTGGAGATCCCGACCGGCATGGACGCCCTGCTGCGGTACGGGCACGGCCCGGCGCTGCCGCCGCCCGCCGTCCGGCCGGAGACGGATGCGGACGGGTGGGGTGTCGCGCTCGATGTGACCGCGCTGAACGATGTGGTGCTGGAGAAGCTGGCTCGGGACCACCAGGTCGCGCTCGGCGTGTACCTGTCCGGGCGGCTGCTGGCGTCGTACTCGGCGGACGCGGTGATCGTCGCGACACCGACCGGCAGTACGGCGTACAGCTTCGCGGCCGGTGGGCCGATCCTGTCGCCGACGACGGAGGCGATCGTGTTCACGCCGGTCGCGCCGCACATGACCTTCAACCGGACCGTGATCGCCGCGCCCGACGAGCCGATCGGGCTGCGGGTGCTGCCGCACTCGGGGCAGGCCGCGGTCAGCATCGACGGGCAGCTGCGGGGTGTGCTCGATCCGGGGGACTGGATCGGGGTCTACGGGTCGACGCGGCCGCTGCGGCTCGTTCGGCTGCGGCCGACCGACTTCTACGGGCGGCTGCGCGACCGGTTCCGGCTGACCGACGCGCCCGCGACCGGGATCGACGGCGAGTCGGACGCGGTCTGGGTGCCCAGCGGCGGCGAGGTGCCGGCCGACATGGCGCACCTGCGGCTGCCGTCGGCCACGCCCGTCCCCGAAGTACCGGCGGGGGAAGCGTGCGAGGTTCCCGAGGACGAGCAGACCAGCTGATGAAGTTGTCTGGTCGGCCGGGCAGGTAGGGTTCCTCCTCATGCGGAACGTGGTGATTCTGGCCGGCGGCTCGGGCACGCGGCTGTGGCCGTTGTCCCGGGCGGACAAGCCCAAGCAGGTGCTGCCGCTGGCAGCCGGGAACTCGCTGCTGCGGGTGGCGTACGACCGGCTGGCCGGTCTGGTCGACCCCGCGAACATCTACGTCTGCACGGTCGCGGCGCACACCGACCTGGTCCGCGAGGAGCTCCCCGAGCTCGGCGAGAACAACATCATCGGCGAGCCGGTCGGGCGCGACACCGCGAACGCGGTCGGCCTCGCGTCGGCCGTGGTGGCCCGCAACGACCCGGACGCCGTACTGGCGATCGTCGGGTCGGACCACCTGATCACGCCCGAGGCCGAGTTCCGGCAGGCGATCGAGAGCGGTTTCGAGCTGGTCGAGCAGCGGCCGCGGTCGCTGGTCACGTTCGGGATCGAGCCGACGCATCCGCACACCGGGCTGGGGTACGTCGAGCGGGGCGATCAGATCGACGGTACGGCGGCGTACGTGGTGGACCGCTTCCGGGAGAAGCCGGACCGCGCGACCGCCGAGGAGTACCTGGCCACCGGGCGGTTCTGGTGGAACTCCGGGATGTTCGTCTGGCGGGCCGAGACGGTGCTGAGCGTGCTCGACGCGCTGCTGCCCGAGTCGGCCGCGCAGCTGCGCCAGGTCGCCGCCGTCTGGGACACCCCCGACCGCGACGCGACCCTCGCCGAGATCTACCCGACGCTGCGCAAGATCTCCGTCGACTACGCCGTCATGGAGCCCGCCTCGCAGGGCAAGGTCGACGCCGACGTGGTGGTCGTCCCGATGCCCGTCCACTGGCTCGACGTCGGCTCCTGGGCCGCACTGGCCGGCACCTACGAGGTCGATGCCCGAGGCAACCGCCACGACGGCTCGGCGCTCAGCTGCCTGCTCGACTCCAACGACAACGTGATCGTCACCGACGACCCCGACCACCTGATCGCGGCGGTCGGCCTGCGCGGCCACATCATCGTGCACACCCACGACGTCACCATGGTCTGCCCACTGGCCGACGGCGAACGGGTCAAGGACCTGGTCGCCCAGGTCCAGTCCGACCACGCCGAACGCTACGTCTGACCCACCAGCACGCCGTACGGCAAAGGGCACCCGATCCACTGGATCGGGTGCCCTTTCAGGCAGAAGTGGAGATCAGCCGCCGTTGGGCTCCTGGGCGTCCAGGGCCGGGAACTTGTCCATGAACTGGGTCAGGGCCTCGCCGGAGACCGAGCCGCAGAACTGGCGGTGGCCGAAGGCCTCCGTGGCGCCCTGGGCGTTGCCGCTCCAGTGCGAGAAGGCGACGTTCTTGCCCTCGGGCCAGGCCGGGCCGTCGGCCTCCTTGAACGGCGCCGCGATGAACTTGCCGAGCGAGGAGTCGGGCAGCTTCGCCTTGGAGATCTGCTCGATCTGGTCGATCTGGTCCTTCGGCAGGGTGTCGCGGTACCACAGGATCGTGTAACCGTGCTCGAGGTTGTGCACCAGGTTCGGCACCGGCGGCCGGTCGTCGGTGCTGTAGAACTTCTTGCCGAACGGCGCCCAGGTGGCGTAGTGCGGGCCCGACGACGGCGGCGACACCGGGTAGGCGATCACCTCGCCGTCCGGCTTGTGGTCCTGCGTACCGCTCGCCTTGTCGTCGATCACCTTGTCGCACGAGGCGCCGGAGGCGGCGGTTCCGAAGGAGGACAGGGCCTGGTCACGGGTCCGGGAGTCCTGGATCAGCTTGATCGCCGGGTAGGCGATGATCGCCAGGCCGACCACGATCGAGGCCGCGACGATGAGCAGGGTGCGGCGCTTGTCGGACCGGGCCTGGTCCCGCTGCATCTTCTCTACCATCTCGCGGCGCGACTGCTTCTGCGACGACGCTTTACCCACAGTGATTGGTCTTCCGATCCGGGCGGTCCGGCGCCGCCGTGCGGATGCAGTGTACGCAGCCCGCCTGAGAAGTTGCCTAGAAAACTAGTCCAAGCGTGAGCCGAACGTGACCGTCGCCTCACTGCCCGAACCGGTCCGGACGGTGACGCCGTAGCCCTCGGCGTGCAGCAGGACGGCCAGCCGTTCGGCGATGATGCCGACCGCGACGGGGTTGTCGCCGAAGACCGTCACGGCGCTGTCGCCGACCTCCAGGTGCACGTCCTCGTCGTTCACCAGCAGCCCGTCCCACAGCGCCGGGTCGACTTCGCGCGGCCCACCGGGCGGCGTCCGCTCCAGTACGGCGGCCCGCGCGGCCTCCCGGGTGCCCAGGCTGAACATGTCGTTCTCCGCGTCGCGCACCAGCGCCCGCGCACCAGGCCCGTGCTCGCCGACCGCCAGGACGACGTCCGAGAGCCCGCGCAGTACGGCGACCGGCACCCCGTCGGCCTTGCCCTTCACCAGCTCGCCCGCTGACGCGATCTCGTCGGCCACCGCGGGCTCGGTGACGGCCAGGACGTTCCCGTGCGAGTCCGTCGTGCCGCGCAGATCCTCCACCACCCGTACGCCGGCCGCCCCGATCGCCAGGTCGGTCTGGCCGACCCGCCAGGGCCGCCCGAGCGTGTCGGTGACCACGACGCCGACGTTGACGTCGTACCGGTCCTTCAGGGCGGTCCGCAGCTCGCGCGCGGAGTGGTCCGGATCGACCGGGAGCAGCAGCACCGTGCCCGGCGCGGTGTTCGACGTGTCGGTCCCCGCGGCGGCCATCACCAGCCCGTGCCGGGTCTGGACGATCCGGGTGTCGCCGCGGCGCGCGACGACGCGGACCAGTTCGGCGTCGACCGCCTCGGCGCGGGTCAGGTGGGTCAGGCGGTCCTCCGCCTTGCTGACGATCTTCGAGGTGACCGCGACCACGTCGCCGTCGCGCAGGTCGGCCGCCTCGCCGATCAGCGCGGCCAGGTCGTCCCCGGCCGCGACCTCGGGCAGTCCGGTGACCGCGAAGATCTCCAGGTGCTTCCTCATCGGCGTACTGCCTCCGCCAGGCTCAGGGCCGCGTCGGCCATCGCCGCGGTCAGGGACTCGTCGGTCATCCACAACGGCACGGCCTGGGCGTGAATTCCGGCGCCGGCGATCGAGTCGAGCTGGGCGGCGTCGGAGGTGTCGATCAGCCACCCGTCCAGGACGCCGCCGCGGGCGCGGGCGCCGTAGTACCGGGCGACGGCGGACGCGGTCGACTCGACCCCGACGGCGGCCAGCACCTTGTCGGCCATGCCGCGGACCGGGCCGGTGCCGATGATCGGCGACAGCCCGATCACCGGTGCCGCGGTGTCGCGGACCGCTTCGCGGATCCCGGGCACGCCGAGGATGGTGCCGACCGAGACCACCGGGTTCGACGGCGGCAGGATCAGTACGTCGCAGTTCGCGATCGCCTCCAGCACGCCGGGCGCCGGCTTGGCCTTCTCCGAGCCGACCGCGACGATCTGGTGCGCGGGCACCTCGGCGTGCAGCCGGACCCAGTACTCCTGGAAGTGGATCGCCTTCTTGGCGCCGGGGGCGTCCGGGTCGTCGATCACGACGTGGGTCTCGACCCGGTCGTCGCTCATCGGCAGCAGCCGCACCGGCAGCTTCCACCGCTCGCAGAGCGCCTGGGTGACCGCGCTCAGGCCGTACCCGGCGTCCAGCATCTGGGTCCGGACCAGGTGGGTGGCCACGTCCCGGTCGCCGAGGCCGAACCAGGTCGGCTCCACGCCGTACGCCGCCAGCTCCTCCTTGATCACCCAGGTCTCGTCCTCACGTCCCCAGCCGCGCTCCTTCGAGATCCCGTCCCCGAGCGTGTACATCACCGTGTCCAGGTCGGGGCAGACCCGCAGCCCGAACAGGGTGATGTCGTCCGCGGTGTTCCCGATCACCGTGACGTCGGCGTCGGGCCGGGCCTTCAGCAGGCCGCGCAGGAAGGTGGATCCGCCGATGCCACCGGCCAGCACTGTCAATCGCATGGGAAGAGTCTGCACGAGTCGTCAATCGGACGAGCCACCGCACGACTATGCTGCCATGCGTCCGACAACAGTTCCGAAGTGTGTTATCCGCAGTTGCCTCGAATAACGCACGGCCCCCCAACATCCCGAGGAGCCCTCGTGGTCACCGACGCAACCAAGAAGCTCAGAGAGCCGGTCGCGTACATCCTTCTCGCCTTCGCCGGCCTGGTCGCCCTGGCCTCGCTGCTCCAGCTGTTCGTCGGCGGGGCCGGGTTCACCGCCTCCGCCAGCGGGGTGCGCAACGTCCTCACCCCGCTCGAGGTGTCCGGCCTGCTGCTCGCGGCGGTCCCGGCCGTCGCGGTGTGGCTGGTGGCCGAGGCGGGTGAGCGCACCCCCAACGCCCGGACCGTCGCGCTGGCCGCGCTGGTGATCGTCGGTCTGACCGCGCTGGTCGACCTGATCACGGTGTTCGCCGTCTTCGGTTCCTCCAGCGACGCCGGCCCGAAGATCGCCGGCTTCCTGGTCGGCCTCGGTGGGCTGGCCGTCTACGGCGCCTCCGGCTACTACGTGCTCAACACCTTCCAGACGCTGCCCGCCCCGGTGCGCGTCCCGAAGCCGGCCCAGCAGGGCCAGTTCGCCGGCCAGGGCCAGGGCCAGTACGGCGGCCAGTACGGCGCTCAGCAGGGCGGCCAGTACGGCGGCCAGCAGGGTCAGCAGTACGGCGCCTACGGCAACCAGTACGACCAGGGCGGCCAGGGGCAGGGCCAGTACGGCCAGTACGGCGCCGGCGCTGCCGCCGGTGCGGCCGCGGGTGCTGCCGGTGGCTACGCCGCTGCTCAGCACGGCGACCAGCAGTGGCCGCAGGAGCAGAACTGGAACCAGGGCGAGCAGCAGCAGGCCTGGTCCGCCGACGACCAGCAGGGTGACCAGCAGGCCTGGTCGGCTGCCGAGGCGCAGGGCGCCGAGCCGACCCAGCAGTGGAGCCCCGAGGGTCAGCAGCAGTGGGGTGGCGCCGACGCGCAGGGCCAGCAGTGGCCGCAGGAGCAGCAGCAGTGGGGCGGTGACGCCGGCCAGCAGCAGTGGGGTGGCGCCGAGGCCGCGCAGTACGGCCAGCAGGGTCAGTCCGAGTGGCAGGGCCAGGAGCCGGCGCAGCACCAGGCCGGTCAGCACGACGCCGGCCTGCAGGAAGCCGCTGCGCACGACGTGGCCGAGCAGCCGCAGCACGAGGCCGGTCAGGCCGCGGGCGAGGGCTGGTCGGACCAGAACTGGCAGCAGGGCGGCCAGACCTGGCAGGGCGACGAGGCTGCTCCGGCAGCGACGCCGCAGGCCCAGCCGGAGACCGAGGCGGCCGACGAAACCCGTGTGGATCCGCGGGTTTCCGAGGACCGTGCCGACGCCGCGAAGGACGACGACCAGCCGCAGCAGCCGGGTGGTCAGGGCCAGGCCGGACAGCAGGGCTGGTGGTCGCAGCCGTCCTGAGCGACGGCCCTGCCGGGCCGCGAATGTGGCGGACAACGCATTCCCGTACGGCAGGTTCGTGCCAATCCTGGAACGGTTTCCGGTGGTTGACACCGCAGTGAGGAGTCCGAGAGGCCTGTGTACACAGGCCTCTCGTTCTTTTGCAGCCGTGTTGCGGATGCCGCCAATAGCAGACCACGGCTTGACTTTCGTGGATTGCAGGAATGTAATTTCAACCGTGTCGTTCGTTGGACACTCGGTATCGGGGACCGTTTTCAGCACACAGAACGGTCGAGGTCAGGCATGTGGACCGCACTCCACATGTACAGGGGAACGAACAGGGTCGAGGAGGTCGTACCGTGACAGAAACGCTGCTGGCGATTGTCGACGGTGAGGCGATCGAGGAGGAGCCGAACTGGCAGGAACGGGCGCTGTGCGCCCAGACCGACCCAGAGGCTTTCTTCCCGGAGAAAGGCGGATCCACCCGCGAGGCGAAGAAGGTCTGCCTCGGTTGTGACGTCCGGGGCGAGTGCCTCGAGTACGCACTGCAGAACGACGAGCGCTTCGGGATCTGGGGCGGGCTGTCGGAGCGGGAACGCCGCAAGCTGAAGAAGAAGGCCGTCTAGCCACAAGTCAACACAAACTTTCGCGTGAGGCCCCGGTCGGAGACTGTCCACCGGGGCCCGCGGCTGTTTACGGGCGCCTGCGCACTTCGCGTAAGGTGAGGCCTCGCCGTGACCCTCAGGGTTCGTGGCAGGCCGATCCTTCCCCTTGAGGTGCAGCGCTCCTGATGGAACCCGAAGCTCCGGCCGGCTGGGACTTCTTCGACGCCGTCGACTTCCCGACCGGACTCACCGACGACCCGATGGGTCGCGCCCAGGTCCGGCACGTCGTCACCGCCGTCGTGGTCGGCCACGAGGGAGCCGCCTGGCTGCCGCGGCTGACCGAGGCGCTGTGGGCGATGGCCCGCCGCCCCGACCGGCTGATCGCGATCGACACCGGTTCCACCGACGACACCGCCCAGCTGCTGGCCGAGATGCCCGGCGTCGAGCCGGTGGTCAGCATGTCCGCCCGCACCGGCTTCGGCACGGCGGTCACCCGCGGCCTCGAAGCGGTCGGCTTCGCGCCGATCCCGTCTGCGGTCGGCCCGTACGGCGACGACGGCCACGCCCCGGTCGTCGAGTGGCTCTGGCTGCTGCACGACGACTGCGCGCCGGCCCCCAAGGCGCTCGAACAATTGTTGCTCCAGGCCACTTTGTCGCCGGAGACCGGGATCTGGGGCCCGAAGCTGCGGCTCTGGCCGCGCGACCGCGAGCTGCTCGAGGTCGGTGTCACCACGTCGCTCGGCGGCCGCCGCGACACCGGCATCGAGGCCGGCGAGCTCGACCAGGGCCAGCACGACCAGCCGCGGCAGGTGCTCTCGGTGAGCTCGGCCGGGATGCTGGTCCGGCGTGATGTCTGGCAGGCGCTGCACGGGTTCGACCCGCGGCTGCCGATGTTCCGCGACGACCTCGACTTCGGCTGGCGGGCCAGCCGCGCGGGTTTCCGGGTCGGCGTCGCACCCGACGCGGTCGTCTACCACGCGCAGGCCGCCGCGACCGGCGAGCGTGCCCTGGCCGGCACCCGGCGGCACGCGTACCAGCTGGACCGCGCCCACGCCTACTACACCGTCCTGGCGAACGCGCCCGGCAAGCTGCTGCCGCTGCTGATCCTGCGCTTCCTGGCCGGCACGATCCTGCGCTCGGCCTGGTTCCTGATCGGCAAGACGCCGTCCGGCGCGGTCGACGAGTGGACGGCGTTGCTCGGTACGGTCCTGGCCGGCGGCTGGACGCAGGCCCGCAAGGACCGCCGCCGCCTCGACAAGGTCCCGTACGACGACATCAAGGGCCTGTTCTCCCGGTCCGTGCACGCCCTGCGGCACAACCTGGAGGAGACCGGCAGCACGATCTCCGAGCGGCTGCGCGAGGCCTGGGCCGACGAGCCCGAGGAGCAGGCGCCGACGTCGGCCCGCCGCGCCAAGAGCACGGCCCGGGTCGCGGTCGACCAGCCGCGCTGGCGCCGGCAGTTGATCCGTCGCCCGTTCCTGGTCGCCTGGGTGGTGCTCGCGATCGGTGCGATCGTCGCCGCTCGCGGCCTGATCGGCGGCGGCGTCCTCCGGTCGAACCTGATGCTTCCGCCGCACGAGACGCTCGCCTCGCTGTGGCACGCCGCCGCGGCCGCGCCGGAGGGCGTCACGCCGCCGGCCTGGCTGGCGCAGTTCTGGGCGCTGTCGACGGTCACCTTCGGCCCGTCCGGTGCGACCAACCTGCTGCTGCTCGGAGCGATCCCGCTGGCCGCGCTGGCCGCGTGGGCGTTGCTGCGCGCGTTCGTCGTCGACCGGGTGGCGCGCGCGTGGGGCGCTTCGGCGTACGGGCTGGCGGTGTTCACCAACGGTGCGATCTCGCAGGGCCGGATCGGGACGGTGGTGGCCGCGATCGTGCTGCCGCTGCTCGGCGCGGCGGTGCACACGGTCGCTCGCCGCCGGCGCGTGGTCATCCAGGGCAGCTGGCGAGCCGCGTGGTTCGCCGGGATCTGCCAGGCGGTGCTGTTCGCCTTCACCCCGGCGCTCGGGCTGCTGGTCGGCATCGCGCTGGCCGCCGGTGCGGTGCTCGGCCTCGGCTGGCGGCGGCAGGGTCGCCAGCTGGTGTTCTCGGTGGTGCTCGGGCTGGTGCTCGTGCTGCCGTGGACGATCCAGCTCGTGCTGCACCCGTCGCGGCTCGGGCAGGAGGCAGGTGGTCCTCCGACCGCGGGCGTCGGCCCGGGCGACAGTCTCGCCAACCTGCTGACCGGTACTCCGGTCGGCGCGCCCGCGCCGTGGTGGTTCGCCGTACCGCTGATCCTGGTGGCTCTGCTCTCCCTGACCCGTGAGACCCGGCAGCGGTACGAGCTGGTCGGCTGGTTCGCCGCGCTGGCCGGTCTGGCCGGCACGCTGATCGCCAGCCGCCTCGGTGGCGGCAGCGGGCCGCTGATGTTCCTGATGACGGCCGGCTGGATCATGACCGTCACCGTCGCGTGGGACTCGGTCGGCAAGTCGGCCGACCTGATCGTCCAGGGCGTGCTCGGGATCGTGCTGGTGGCCTCGGTCGTGACGGCCGGGTTCTGGCTCGTCCGCGGAGACGACGGGCCGCTGTGGCGTGGACCGGCGCAGGACCTTCCGGCGTACCTGGTGTCCTCGCAGGGGCCGCCGCAGAACGCTTCGATCCTGGTCGTCCGCAAGGATCCGGCCAGCGCGACCCGGTTCTCGCTGGTGCGTGAGGGCGGGCCGCGGATGGGCGCGCTGGAGGCGGCGCCGAAGCCGGAACAGACCAAGCCGATCACCGACGTGCTGTCCGCGCTCGGTGGCGGCGGGACCGGTGAGGAAGGGCGGCAGCTGGCCGCGCTCGCGGTCGACTACGTGTACCTGCCGGCGCCGGTCGACCCGACGCTGATGTCCACGCTCGACTCGCTGCCCGGCCTGACCCGGGCCAGCGCCGCCGACAACGACGCGTCCTGGCTTGTCGACCGGACCAAGATCGAGGGCAAGACCCCGGTCGAGTCCCAGGTCCGCAGCCTGTGGCGGGTGCTCGGGATCATCGCCTGGCTGATCGCCCTGATCTTCTGCCTGCCGAGCGCCCGACGTACTGTCGCCGTCCCGCACGGCACCCACGCCCGGAGGAGCTCGTGACCGCCCTGCTGTCGGACCTCAAGGTCCGGATCGGTGCCTGCGTGCTCGCGCTGGCGCTGGCCGGCGGGGTCGGTGTGGTGACCAAGCCCAAGGCCGCGACCACGCGCGCGGAGGGCGTCGAGGAGCCGGCCCGCACGGTCGTCAACCGGACCGCCCTCGCCTGCCCGGTGCCCGGTGCGGGCGTCAAGACGCAGAGCCAGGT
Organism: Kribbella sp. NPDC104740; assembly: GCF_055583505.1. Taxonomy (NCBI): domain Bacteria; kingdom Bacillati; phylum Actinomycetota; class Actinomycetes; order Propionibacteriales; family Kribbellaceae; genus Kribbella; species Kribbella sp. NPDC104740. Next base: position 1,304,037 of record NZ_JBVJNV010000001.1, read on the forward strand.
CAGCGCGGTCTCCCCGACCCTTCCGGACGGTACGCCGACCGCGGCCGGCGACGAGGCACCGCTCTCGATCGCGCCGCTCGACACGACCGCGAACCCGGTCGGCTCGGTGCTCGCCCGCGGCCGGATCGCCTCGACCGCCCCGACCAGCAAGCTGGTGACCCTGGGCATCCAGGGCACCGGCCCGCTCGCCGCCGGGACGGCCGCGACCGCGACGACGACCGCCGACGAGGGCGTCAACCGCGGCATGGCCAGCGTCCCGTGCGTCGTACCGGGCTCGGACTTCTGGTTCGTCGGCGCCTCGGCCGCGCCCGGGCGGCGCGACGTGCTGGTGCTGACGAACCTGGACAGCATCAACGCCGAGGTCAACGTCTCCCTGTACGGCGCCGCCGGGCAGCTGGAGGCGCCGAACGCTCGCGGCGTCGTCGTTCCGGCGCGGGGGACCACGGAGATCTTCCTCGGCCAGGTCGCCGCCGGGCAGCGGGATCTGGCGCTGCACGTCGAGTCGACCGGTGGGCGGGTCGCTCCGGCGGTCCGCGACAACGCGACCAACGGGAAGGTCCCGGCCGGGGTGGACTGGCTGAACCAGTCGGCGACGCCGGCCGAGAAGATCGTCGTGCCGGCGATCGCGCCGGGTGGCGGCGTACGGATCCTGACGGTGGCCAACCCGACCGATCTGCAGGCGACCGCGAACATCACCGTGAACGGGCCGAACGGGCCGTTCAAGCCCGCCGGGCTGTCGACGATGCAGATCCCGGCCGGGTCGGTGAAGGTGATCCGGCTGGAGAAGGTGCTGCACGGTGACGCGTCGGCGGTCACCATCACGTCCGACCAGCCGGTGACGGCGTCGGCGCGGGTGACGGACTCCACGGTCCGCGAGTTCGCCTCGATCGGCGCGACGGAACCGCTGCGCGGTCCGGGGTACCTGGTGCTGCCGGCGCACTCGCAGCCGGCGGTGCTTCAGGTGACCGCGCCGGGGGAGACCGCGGGCGTCAAGTTCGAGCTGCGGGACGCGGCGAACAAGATCGTCCAGGCGCGGTCGGTGGACCTGGTGGGTGGCGCGACGACGCTGATCACGTTCAAGCCGCAGCCGAAGCCGACGTACCTGATGGTCGAGCAGCTCCGCGGGGACATCGTCGCGGGTGTCACGCTGATGCCGGCCGCGAAGCCGGACGAGGACGACGTCCCGCAGGTCGCGGTCTGGCCGCTGACCACGTCTTTGGTCTTCCGCGCCCAGCTGGGCGCCCAGCCGGACGTCGGCGCCGCGCTGAAGTAGTCAGTCTTCTTCGGCGTCGAAGTCCGGGTCGATCTGCTCGGGGGACAGCGCCAGTACGTCGGCCAGCTCCAGCACGAGGGCCGAGCGGACCAGCCAGGCCAGCCCGGCGCCCGAGCGCTCGGCGCGGAGCTCGATCGGGCGGCGGAAGACGACGATCCGGTACGGCTCGTGCGACGTGCCGCCGGTGGAGTGCGTGAGCGGGATCTCGCCCGCGTGCGCGTCCAGGTTCGGCACGTCCTCGATCGCGAACTCGACCCTGGCCACCACCTGCGGCAGCCGTTTCTCCAGCCGGGTCACCTCGATCGCGACCACCTCGTCGAACTGCGCGGCGGCGGAGCGCTGCAGCGGGAGTCCGCGCGGCGCGAAGCTGCTGGGCCGGCTGATCGGCCCGAGCATGCCCCGGCCGTGCCGGTCGATGTGCCTGCGATGACGGCGAGCCTCGGTCACGCGCTCAGCCTAGTGGGGGTAACGTCTGGTCGTGAGCATCGCCAGGATCTGTTCGCGCGCCGCCTGTCACCGGCCGGCGGTGTCGACGCTCACGTACGTGTACGCCGACTCCACCTGCGTCCTCGGCCCGCTGGCCACCTACGCGGAGCCGCACTGCTACGACCTCTGCGCCGACCACGCCGACCGGCTGACCGCGCCGAACGGCTGGGAAGTGATCCGGCTCGCCCCGGACCCGGCCGCCGCCGGCCCCTCGTCGGACGACCTGGAGGCGCTCGCTAACGCCGTACGGGAAGCCGCGCGGCCGCTGCCGCCGCGGGAGACCGGCCGTCCTGGGTCCACCACGCCGGGCGCTCCGGTCGAGGTCGCCCGCCGTGGGCACCTGCGGATGCTGCAGGACCCGAGCAACGCGCACAACCAGGGCAACACCGAACAGGGCTGACCGCTGCTCTCTCGTCCTGACCGGTACGGATCAGGCGTTGGTCCGGCAACTGCCGCGCCGGCGCCGAATGGCGTGAACTTGCCGGTCCAGACCGCTTGTTGCTGTGATACATAGCTTGTCTATTGGTCGTATATGGTGACTAATCATCCTTGATCATCAGGGGCGGTCCGCCGACTGCCCGTGACTACGATCGAGGACGAGGCTGAGCAGGATGGCTGAACAGAACACCGTCGACACCCAGAAGATGCTGCGGGCCGCGCAGAGCTTCTACGACAACCACCAGAGCATTCGCGGCCAGGTCCAGAGTCTGCAGAGCGACCTCGAGGTCCTCTCGGTGAGCTGGGTCGGCGAGGCCTCCCACCTGTTCGTCACCAAGGCGATGGACGGCTTCTGGCAGCTGTGCGACGACGTCCTCGACGAGCTGTTCGCGCTCTCGCAGGACGTCGAGACCTCCGCCGCGCTGTACGCGCAGGCCCACGGCCAGACCCTCGACCAGGCCTCGCAGCTGGCCAACCAGCTCGCCAACGCCTCGGCCGGCCTGCCCGGCTTCGACTGACCGGCTCGTTCCGCAACCCCAGGGCCTCGCCGGAACCGGTCCGGCGCCCTTCTCTCCCCGAAAGGACCCCGTAATGAGCCAGTTCGGTTACGACCGGCAGCAGATGGACAACTTCATGGAGCGCGCGGAGCAGATGCGCACCACGCTCGTCGCGACGCTGGAGAACATGACCGAGGGCGTGAAGAACGACCTCGCCGAGTGGACCGGCGACGCCCAGACGACGTACACCACCCGCAAGGCGCGCTGGGACGCGGCCAGCGGCAAGATGCCGGAGAGCCTGGCGCAGGCCAAGATCGCGCTCGAGGGGATCCTGAACACCTACGACACCCACGAGCGCGGCGCCGAGGACGCGATGGGCGGCGGTCGGTAGCCATGGTTGCGGGTGACCAGTACTCGGGCTCGGGCGGCAGCAGCAACAGCAAGAGCTCCTTCACCACCAATGGGTTCAACCGGCCGAACAACCACAAGATCGGCGACCACCAGAGCACCCCGGACAGCAAGTACGCCACGTTCGACGCGGGGAAGGCACCCGGCTCGGAGAACTCCGGTGCGACCAACCGGGTCAACACCGAGGACCTGAAGAGCTACTCCAAGATGCTGCACGACATGACCGCCGACGGCAGCCCGCTGACGAAGATGATCACGGCGCTCGACACCGTGCACGTCAAGCCCGGTGGTTTCCACACCGCGGCGGCCCTGGCCAAGAAGGTGAACGGCGACGGTGGGCTGGTCGAATCCACCCGGATCGGTCTGAACGCGCTCCTCAAGGCGCTGCGACACACGTCGGACTCGCTCGGCAAGGTCGCGATCTCCTACGACAGCGGCGAGGAGCTGAACCAGATGAGCGCGGCCGACTTCACCAAGTACATGGGCCAGGCCAGCGCCGACGCCAAGGCGTTCGGCAAGGACGGCGACGGCGCAACGGGTGGCGCCAAGGCCTGACCCGCTGCACCGCAAGACAACCAGGATCCAGGCCGTAGACGAGGAACGATGGGGAACAAGGACGAGGACACCGGAGCCGATCCGGAGAACTCCGGCGGGTTCGAGCGGACCAACCACGGCATTTTCGCGAACCCGTCGGCGCTGCCGGACGACGGCGTCGACTTCGAGGGCTGGACCTGGAAGCAGATCGAGGCCGCGATCTGCGGTGGCGCGGCGCTGAGCAGTGACGACGCGATCGCCCGGGCGCGATCCATCGCCGACCCGCAGAGCCTGATCGACGCGGCCGGCGTGTTCTACGGGGTGCAGCAGAACCTGGAGCTGATCGCCAAGGCCCTCAGCGAGTGGACCGAGGCACTGGTCGGCGAGAACGGCTCGTGGTCGGGCGTCGCGGCCAAGACGTTCGGCACCATGATGCAGGGGATCTGGGCCCAGGTCAGCGGACGGGCCGACCAGCTGTCCGGCGGCGACGGTGCCGACAACCCGGTCAACGAGCTCTACAACGACGGGGTCTACCTCGACTGGGCCCAGAAGGCCCTGGTCGAGATCGACACCACGTACGCCGCGTGGGTGCAGAGCCATGACACCGAGTACGGCGGCACGAAGAAGACCGACACCGGGCTGACGCAGATCTCCAGCGACCCGACGCTGGTCAAGATGATGACCGAGGACATGAAGGCGGTCGCCGTCCAGCTCAAGGACAAGTACCAGTTCAGCATCGGCGGGATCGTCGCGCCGGAGTACACGCCGTACACCGGACCGAAGGGCGGCGACGGCGACGGCGGTGACGGCGACGGCAAGAAGCCGAAGGGGATCGACCTCGACGGGGACGGCAAGCCGGACATCGTCTTCGACGACCCCGACGGCGAGACCGGCAAGGGCGGTGACGGTGGCGGCCCGAAGGTGAACCTGCCCCCGCCGCCGAACAAGAACCTCACGACCGACGGCGGTGACGACCCGTTCGGCGGGAAAGGTGGGTTGCCGGACCTGAAGCCGCCGCCGAACCTGGGCGACGTCAAGCCGCCGCCGGACCTCGGCGTCTTCGACCCGAACGGCGCGAAGACCCTCGACACCGACGGTCCGCACCTCGGTGACCTGAAGCCGCCGCCGGACCTCGGGGATCTGAAGCCGCCGAATCTGGGAGACCTGAAGCCGCCGGAGCTGCAGGACATCGGCGGGAACAACGGCTCCGGGAACGGCCCGGGCCTGGGGCACACCGGTCTGTCCTTGCCGCCGCCGATCAGGCTCTCGCCGCCCGGCAAGTCGACCTTCGGTGGGTCGCGGGGAATCGGTGGGCTCAAGAACGGGATCGGTGACGGCCTGAAAAGTGGGCTCGGCGACGGGTTCAAGGGCGGTATCGGTGGTGGGCTCAAGGGCGGCGTCGGTGGTGGGCTGAAGGGTTTCGAGGGGTTGGAGACCGGCAAGCCGACCGGTCTGCACGGTGGTACGGGCGAAGGGCTGAACGGGCTGAAGAACGGCGCGCTCAAGCCGACCGAGCTCACCGGTGCCGGCGGCAAGCCGGGCCAGGGCGCCCCGATGTCGCCGGGCGGGATGGGCGGCGGTGGGCAAGGCCAGCAGAACGGCGCCGAGCGCCCGGACGCGGCCGGTCTGCTCTCGGCCGGGGACGATCCGTGGGCGACCGGAGAGGTCATCGACTCCGAGTTCGACGAGTCCGGCGCGCTGCCGGCGCAGTCGCTGGCCTGGATCGACAACTCGCGCCGCGAGGAGTCCGAGTCCGGCACGGAGGACTCCGAGAACAAGCTGCAGCGCTCGACGGCCGACTGGGACGATTCGGAAACGACCGACGCCGAGGACACATTGGCGCCGGCCGAACCGGCCACGCTCGCTGCAACAGCGCAAGACGCAGCACCCGCGGACCCCGGCCTGCTCGCGACGTCCCAGCCGGTCGTCGCGCCGGTCGCCCTGCCGACAGCACCATCCGAACCCCAGCGCGCCCGCTCCGGCCCCGCCCGTACGCCGGCGGAGCCGGTCGGTACGCCGGCCGAGGCCGTCCGTGCGTCGGCCGACCCGGTCCGTGCGTCGGCGGACCCGGTTCGTGCGTCGGCCGAGCCGGTTCGTGCGTCGGCCGAGCCGGTTCGTGCGTCGGCGGACCCGGTTCGTGCTCCGGCCGAGGCTGTCCGTGCGCCGGTCGATGGGGCGCGTGGTTCGGCGGGGCCTGCCGCGGGGGCAGCCGAGCCGGTGCGACCGTCGGCCGAGCCGACGCGACCGCCGGCCGAAGCGACGCGACCGCCGGCCGAAGCGACGCGACCGTCGGCCGAAGCGACGCGACCGTCGGCTGAGCCGTCTCGGTCGGTGGCTGGAGCGATGCGAGTGACTGCGGGGCCCGCGAAGGGGCTTTCGGCGGGAGCGACGCTCGGTGAGGGGCAGTTGCCGAGCTTCATGAGCACGCCGGCGCCGAGCACCGCGCCCGCGGGTGGGACGGCGACGACTCAGCCAGGCGGACCGGATTCGCCCGGACCGGCGGCAGCGCCGCCGCCGGTTGCCGCGGAGGTGGGGCAGCACCGGGTGGCGGTGGTCCGGAGCTCGGGCGCGGAGGACACCTCGGCGTGGGACGTGCCGGCGGCCGGGTTCCTCGGAATGGCGCTGGCGACCGGGGTGACCGCTGCGGGCAAGGACGAGGACGACGAGATGCCGGTCCGGTACCGGCGGGTCGCCGGGAGCGGTACGGGGGCGACGGGCGGCGGGGTGCGGTTCGGGGACGAGCAGCCGCGGCTCGGGCTCGACGACCTGGTGATCCGCGACGACGGGGACGAGCCGGACGAGGACGACCCGGACGAGGACGAGGAAACGGAGGAGCGCTCGATGGCCGACCTGCTCAGTCAGGACCACACCGCCTGGGGATCGAACGGTCCGGCGCCGTCCGGGGTACTGGAATGAGTACGACGACGGTCAAACGCGGCGCCCGCAAGGCCGCGCCGGAGCTGCCGGACGGCGAGATCCAGCTCGAGGAGCCGCCGGTGCTGGCCGAGCCGGCCACCCGCGACTTCCACGCGCTGCTGATGATGCTGCCGATGGGGATCGGGTCGGTGATCCTCGTGATCACGCTGTCCGGGGTCGGTGGCAACTCGGTGCTGTCGTACCTGATCGGTGGCGGCATGGGCGTCTCGATGATCACGATGGGGATCACCCAGATCGGCAAGAGCGGCGCGGACCGCAAGCGCAAGATGCAGGCCGAGCGCCGCGACTACCTGCGCTACATCGCCCAGCTGCGCAAGCAGGTCCGCGCGTCCGGCGACCAGCAGCGGACGTCGGTGCTGTGGAGCAACCCGGACCCGAGCGCGCTGTGGTCGCTGGCGAGCGGTTCGCGGCTGTGGGAGCGCCGGGCCGGCCACGACGACTTCGGCCGGATCCGGATCGGCCTCGGCACGCAGCGCGCCGTCCTGGAGCTGCTGCCGCCCGAGACCAAGCCGATCGAGGACCTGGAACCGCTGTCGGCGATCGCGTTGCGCCGTTTCAGCGAGGCGTACCGGACGGTGTCGGGCATCCCGGTCGCGGTCGGTCTGCGCAGTTTCACCAGTGTCGAGTTCGCCGGTGACCCCGACGCGGCGGCCGGTCTGGTCCGCGCGATGCTCGGCCAACTGGTCACGTTCCACTCACCCGACGATCTGCGTGTCGCCGTCCTGACCAACGAGCAGCGGATCGGCCAGTGGGACTGGGTGAAGTGGCTGCCGCACAACGCGCACCCGACCGAGCGGGACGACGCCGGGCCGATGCGGATGCTGGCCGTCGACCACGACGAGCTGATGGACCTGCTCGGCCCCGACCTGGACGAACGCGGCGACCACGACCGGACCGCGGCGCCGAGTGCGAGCGAGCCGTTCCTGGTGATCGTCGCCGACCGGGCCGACGTGCCGGAGGCGTCGCGCCTGCTCGGGGCCGGGATCCAGAACGTCGTACTGCTCGACATCACCGGTGTGCTGCCGGGTGGTCCGAAGGTGCTGCGGCTGGACACGACCGGCGACCGGATCGAGTTCGCCTCCGGTGGCAGCACCAGAACGGCGGTTCGCGACGACGTGGCCGTGGCCGGCGCCGAGTCGCTGGCCCGGTTGCTCGCACCGCTGCGGACCAGCGGCACGGTCGACATCGTCGACCAGCCGCTGGACAGCGACTTCGGGCTGACCGCCCTGCTGGGGATCCGGGACGCGCACTCGTTCGACGTCCAGGCCAAGTGGCGGCCGCGGGAGACGCAGCGCGCGCGGATGTCGGTTCCGATCGGTGTCACCGAGGAAGGCGAGGTCGTCGAGCTCGACCTGAAGGAGTCCGCCCAGGGCGGGATGGGTCCGCACGGGATGCTGATCGGGGCGACCGGCTCGGGGAAGAGCGAGCTGCTCCGGACGCTGGTGCTCGGTCTGGCCGCGACGCACTCGTCGTCGATCCTCAACTTCGTGCTGATCGACTTCAAGGGCGGCGCGACGTTCCTCGGGATGGACCGGCTGCCGCACACGTCGGCGGTGATCACCAACCTGGCCGACGAGCTGCCGCTGGTCGACCGGATGCAGGACTCGCTGAACGGCGAGATGGTCCGCCGGCAGGAGCAGTTGCGCGCCTCCGGCTACCCGTCGCTGTTCGAGTACGAGAAGGCCCGAGCCGCCGGTGAACCGCTGCCGCCGATGCCGACACTGTTCCTGGTCGTCGACGAGTTCAGCGAACTGCTCGGCAGCAAGCCCGAGTTCATGGAGCTGTTCGTCTCGGTCGGCCGGCTCGGCCGCAGTCTGGGCGTGCACCTGCTGCTCGCGTCGCAGCGGCTCGACGAGGGCCGGATCCACCGGGTCGAGGGTCACTTGTCGTACCGGATCGCCCTGCGCACGTTCTCCTCGATGGAGTCCCGCAGCGTGATCGGCGCCGCCAGCGCGTACGAGCTGCCGTCCGAACCGGGGAACGGCTACTTGAAGATCGACACCTCGAACCTGGTCCGGTTCAAGGCCGCCTACGTGTCCGGACCGGTGCCTGCGGCAACGGAAGGCGGCGCGGCCGACCACGAGTACGCCGTCAGCCAGGAGGTGGTGTCGTTCCAGGTGCACGCGAACCCGACGCTGCACCGGCTGCCGCTGGAGCTGGTCGAGTCGGCGACGGCCGCCGACGAGGACGCCGAGGACGAGACTCCGCAGCCGACCGGACCGTCGCTGGCCGATGTGTTCATCGACCGGCTGGCCGGTTCCGGACCGGCGGCCCGTCAGGTGTGGCTGCCGCCGCTGTCGGAGTCGCCGAGCCTCGACGCGCTGCTGCCGAGCGTCCTGCCCGACCCGGTCCGTGGGATGACGGTCCAGGACCCGGCCGAACGGGGCCGGTTGCGGGTCCCGGTCGGCATGGTCGACAAGCCGTACGACCAGAGCCGCGAGCTGCTGGTCGCCGACCTGGCCGGTGCCGACGGCCACGTCGCCGTGGTCGGTGCGCCGCAGTCCGGCAAGTCGACGCTGCTGCGGACCCTGGTCCTCGGGCTGGCGCTGACGCACACGCCCGACGAGGTCCAGTTCTACGGCCTCGACTTCGGTGGCGGCGGCATCATGTCGATCAGCGGCCTGCCGCACGTCGGGTCGGTGGCCACCCGCCTCGAGCGCGATCGCGTGGTCCGCACGATCGAGGAACTGCTGCAGGTGCTGGAACGGCGCGAGACGATCTTCGCCCAGCGCGGGCTGGAGTCGATGGCCGCGTACCGGGCCCAGCGTCGCAGCGGGCAGCTCGACGACCCGCACGGCGACGTGTTCCTGATCATCGACGGCTGGTTCACGATGCGGTCGGACTACTCCGAGCTGGAGAGCAAGATCGGCGAGCTCACCTCGCGCGGCCTGTCGTACGGCATCCACGTGGTGATCGCGTCCACCCGCTGGTCGGAGATCCGGCCGTCCTTGCGGGACCTGCTCGGGACCCGGTTCGAGCTGCGGCTCGGTGACCCGATGGAGTCCGAGGTCGGGTCGCGCAAGGCGTCGAAGGTCCCGCACCAGGCGGGCCGTGGGATGACTGCCGAAGGTCTGCACTTCCTGGTCGGGCTGCCCCGGATGGACGGCAGCTCCGACAGCGCGGACCTCTCCTCGGCGACCAAGGCGCTGGCCGAGGAGGTGGCCACGTTCTGGCCGGGCCGCCGCGCGCCGGCCGTCCGGATGCTGCCGCCGACCCTGCCGCTCGAGCAGCTGCCCGCTCCGGAAGGCGATCTGCGGATCGCGATCGGCCTGGACGAGCAGCGGCTGCTGCCGGTCTGGCACAACTTCGAGGCCACGCCACACCTGATGACGTTCGGTGACAACGAGACCGGCAAGACCAACCTGCTGCGTGTCGTCGCGCGGTCGGTGATCAACCGGTACTCCGCGGCCGAGGCCAAGATCGTGCTGGCCGACCCGAGTCGCACGCTGGACGCGGAGGTGCCGCCGGAGTACCGGGTCGGTTACGCGCTGACCGGCGAGGCGCTGAGGGAACTGGCCACCCAGACGAACACGTCGCTGGCCGGCCGGGTTCCCGACCAGAGCATCGCCGCCGACCGGCTGGCCCGGCGGGACTGGTGGAGCGGGCCCCGGCTGTTCATGGTCGTCGACGACTACCAGCTGCTGTCGACGACGCTCGGGTCACCGCTCGACCCGATCCTGCCGCTGGTTGCCCAAGGCGCCTACATCGGGTTCCACCTGATCATCGCGCGGAGCAGCTCCGGCGGTATGCGGGCGATGTCGGACCCGGTGGTGCGCCGGATCTGGGAGCTCGGCAACCCCGGCGTGCTGTTCTCCTACCCCAAGGAGGAGGGCAAGTTCCTCGGCGAGGCGGTGCCGCGCAAGCTGCCGGCCGGCCGCGCCCAGCTGGTCACCCGCCGCGGTGTCCGGCTGATCCAGACCGCCGCGGCGCAGGACACCGAAGGCACCGAGCCGCTGGAGTCGCGCCTGGTCGGTGGCCTGTGACCACTTCAACCGTCCGTCGAGGGAAGAATCGATGAGTACTCTGCAACAGACCGAGCTGTGCCGGATCTCGGTGTACGGCCCGGGCGGCCGGGCCGATCTCGCCGTCCCGACCTTCGTGGCCGTGGGCGACCTGCTGCCGATCCTGCTCCGCCGGACCGGTGGGCAGTCCGACCAGGACCAGGTGTGGGTCCTGCAGCGGCTCGGCGGCGCACCGTTCGAGCTGACCGCGACCGCGGAGTCGCTCGACTGGGTCGACGGCGAGCAGCTCTACCTGCGGCCGGCCGAGAACCCGTTGCCGGAGCTGGACTTCGACGACATCGCCGACGGGATGGCGACCGCGGTCCGCCGGCAGTCCGGCCGCTGGGGTCCCGAGCACAACCGCCCGCTGTTCCTCGGCCTGGCGGTCGCTGTTCTCGGAGTCGGGGTCTGGGTGGTACTCACCGCGCCCACCGACGCGGGCGCCCTGGTGTCGGCCACCGCGCTCGGTGCGGCCCTCCTGGTCGCGACGATCGTCGTCGGTGCCTACTCCCGGAGCCGGATGCTCGCGCTGCTGGTCGGCTGCGGCGGCGCCCTGTTCGAGACACTGGCCGGTGCGATCGCGCCGGACGGCGTCCACGGCGTACTGCACCTGGCAAGTGCGTCGGTGCTGTTCGGGGCCATCGGTCTGGCGGCCGCGGGAGCCGTGCAGCTCGTGCTGCGCGTCTCCTTCGCACCGGGGATCCCGTTCGCCCCGGCCGGGACGTTCCTGCTCACCGGTGTGCTCGGTGCGCTGGCCGAGTACGCCTATCGAGTGGTGCTCTGGACGTCCGCGCAGGTGGCCGGGGTGCTGGTCCTGGTGCTGCTGGTCCTGCTGATCACGGCGCCGCGGATGGCGATCCGGCTGGCCCGGATCCGGCCGCCGCAACTGCCGCGGACCGCCGACGAGCTGCAGCGCGACCTCGAGCCGCTCCCCGAGGACGATGTCGTACGGCGAACCGCGCAGGCGGACCGCTACCTGGTCATCGCCTCGGTCAGCAGCGCGGTTCTGGCCGCGGCCGCGTTCCCCGTGATGACGGGTGGCGGATGGTTCGGGCGGATCGCCGCGCTGGTGTCCGCCGCGGCGGTGCTGCTGCGGGCTCGTGGGTACGGCGCGGTGTGGCAGCGCGTACCGGTGACCGCCGCCGGGTCCTTCGGTCTGGTCGTCGCAGCGGTGTCGATCGTGCGCAGCTTCGGAGACGGCGGCGACACGGTGCTCCTGGTCGTCCTGGCCTGGACCTTCGCGCTGGTGGCGATGGCCATGCTGCGGCCGCCGTCCCGCCGGCTGCTGCCGATCTGGGGTCATCTGGCCAACGGGCTGGAGACGGCGAGCGCGATCGCGATGCTGCCGCTGGTGCTGCAGCTGTTCGGGGTGTTCTCGTTCTTCCGCAACCTGGCCGGGTGACCTGACGTGCAGACGCAGAAAGACCATGTCGACGCCTACTCGTTCGCGATCGGGCGGATGACCAGCGCGCTGCTGGCCGGCGACGTCACGCACCTGGAGATCCCCGCCCGGCGGGCGGCGATGGGTCTGTTGGCCGGCGTGCTGGTCGCGGTGCTGATGAGCGCGGGGTTCTTCGTGTTCGGGGTCGCGAAGCCGGCCCATCCGAAGGGCGCCCAGCAGGCGCCGATCACGCAGACCGGAGGTGGCGGGCTCGGTGGTGCCGCCACGACCGGCAAGGAGAAGTGAGATGTCGGTGCTGAGCAGATACCGGGCGGACGCCGACGAGCCGGCGTTGGTGAAGCAGGTCCTCGGCCACGCGCAGGTCGTCCACCAGCCGGGCCGGCTGACCGAGCAGGCCCGGGCGCTGGCGATGGACGTCGCGGACGACCCGGAGCACGAGTTCGTCGTGATCGACCTGCCGGCCGACGTGCCGGTCGCGGTCTGGGACGCGGTGGCCGGGATCCTGCCGCGGCACCGCCGGGGTGTCCGGGTGGTGATCGGTGGGCGCTCCCGGGAGACGAGCGCGCTGGCGGGTCAGCTGCTCGCCGAGCGCCTGCGCCGACCGGTCGTCGCGGCCGACGGTGAGGTGATCGCCGGGGCCGGCGGCTCGCTGTTCGTCGACTCCGGACCGGGGACCGGGTGGGTGCGCTTCGGCGCCGGCCGGCCGCCGGTGTGGGAGTCGAAGCGGTTTCCGCGGCCGGCGTGGGAGTCCGAGGTGCTGGCCGAGCAGATGCCGACCAGTTCACGGGCGGTCGCCGAGCCGGTACCCGGTGGGCTCTGGCTGCACGCCGTCGGCCGGGACGAGCAGCAGCGGCCGCACCGGGCCCGGCTGCTGACCCGGATGCCGCTGCACCACGAGTTCATGACGCTGGTCCTGGGATCGCCCGGTGATCCGCCGGTCGCGGTCGACGACGTGATGAGGGTCTGGGCGAACCTGCCCGAGCAGGCCCGTGCCGGGCTGCGGTTCGCGCGGTACGGCGCGGTCGACGTGCCTGGTTCCGCGGCCGTCGGGCAGGTGCTCGCGGACCTGAGCGGTGCCGGGGTCAGGATGTACGCCGGGGTGCCGCTGGGCACGCCGAAGACCTTCGAGGTCCACGAGGTCGCGGCGACCGGCGAGCAGGACTGGGCTCCGTTCGCGCAGGAGATCGGCTACCGGCCACGGACCGGCGAGCAGTCCACGCCGGAGCTGCTCACCCACCGGATGCCGGCCCTCGACCTGCCGATGGTCGCGCCGGCGGTCTACTGGTACGCCCCCGACGCGGTGATCGAGGTGATCCAGGCCGGGCTGGTGGTCCGGCCCCCGTTCGACACCCGCGAGACCGCGGCGCTGCGCACCCTGCCGGCCGACGGAGCCGGTCAGCTGCTGGTGGTCGACGCGACCAGTCAGGACAACGCCGCGCGGATCGGTGGGCTGACGGAGGACCTGTACGCCCGGCTGGACGAGCAGACCCGGGCCGCGACCCGGATGGTCGCGGCGCCCGCGGTACTGGCCGAGCGGGGGATTTCGGTGCCGTTGGCAACGACCCGGCCGGCCGTGGATGGGGCGGTCCGGCCGGAGGCGGCCGCGGAACCGCTCGGCACCGACGGACCCGAGGCGAGCAGGAAGCCGGCGGTCGTGGCGGAGCCGGCGACGGACGGCGGTTCGGTGGTCGTGGCGGATCCAGGAGTTGCCGGCGGTTCGGTGGTCGTGGGCGATCCAGGGGTTGCCGGCGGTTCGGCCGGTGTGGCGGAGCCGGCGGGCGTCGGTGGTTCGGTGGTCTCGGGGGAGCCGGCAGCGCTCGGCGGATCGCCGACTGCCGGGCCGTTGGCCGACGTGAACGTCTCGGGGGCCGGCGAGAGCCTGGCCGCCGTACCGGCGGTGGCGGGTCTGGTGGCGACCGCGCCGTCCGCCCCGCCGAGCTTTCGGATGGTGAGCTCGAGCGTGCCGACCGGCGCGGCCCCGGAGCCGGCGGTCCGCTCCGACGGTCCGGCCGAGGTCGCCGAACCTGCCGGCGCGGCCGGCTCCGCTGGTGTGGTGACGAACGACGGCGCCGCCGCGGCGGCGCGCGAGGCCGGCGCCGACCCGTCGGGGCCGGCGGCGGATCCGGCGCGAGCGCGAACGGCCGGCTCCTCGGCCGGCGGCGACGTACCGCCCGAGCTCGGCGCAGCCGCGCCCTCCGTTGACGCGACGACGAGTGCCGCGGCGCCGAGTGCGCCGGGGATCTCTCCCGGAGCCGAGATGGTTGCTGAGGGCAAGTGGCAGCCGGTGCCCTCGGGGGACGCGGCCGGCGCGTTGCCGGCGCGGGGACTGGACGACGAGCGGGGATGGCTCCGGCGGACGTTCGGGGCCGAGTACGGGACGATGTCGAACGCCGTGGCTCGGGTGCTGTCCGAGCATCCGGGGTTCCAGGGAGCGCAGGGGCGGTCGGCCGACGACGTGCTGACCGATGCGGTGGCGGTGCAGATCTACCTGTCGCAGCGCGGTGAGGCGATCGACGCCGGACTGCGGTCGGCGACGGCAGGGCCGCACGTGCCGCTGGCCCGGTGCGTGGTGGCAGGGCTGAGCCGGCTGCCGTCGCACCGGGGACCGTCGGTGCTGAAGGTCTCGCCGACGCCGGGGCAGTGGGCGCTGTACGAGGCCGCGGCGGTGCTCACCGAGTGGGGTTTCGTCAACGCGACCACCGAGCCGGTCGGTGGTGTCGACGGGGACACCGACGTCCTGATCTGGTCGATGACCGCCCGCCGGACCAGGCTGCTCGAACCGTACGACGGCGGGGTCGCCGATCGTGCGCTGTTCGTCCCGGGGACGAGCTTCAAGATCCTCGAGCTGAGCCGCCCGGCCGACGGTGCCCGTGGGCGGATCCTGCTGCGCGAGCTCGGCTCGGCCGAGATCGGCGAGGACGGCGTCCTGCGGGACGGCGAGGCGCTCGACCAGCTCGCGCTGAACAGCCTGCGCCGGCAGGAGGAGAAGTGTGCGGCCGGTACCGCCGGAGTACGGATCAGCAAGAACGCGGCGGCCCGCTTCCGCCGGCTCCCGGGACTGGTCTGAGGTGGAGTGGATCGATGAGGAGGCAGCAATGAACCGGCAAGTGCTCGCGGTCGCCCGTAACCGCGCCGGCGCGTACCCGACGATCGGCGCGGCGCTGGCCCAGGCGCCGTCCGGTGCGACGATCAGCGTCGCGCCCGGCCGGTACACCGAGAACCTGGTCGTGGACCGGATGGTCACCCTGGTGCCCGAGGCAGAGCCGGGCAGCGTCGAGGTCCACGCGGCGACGGGCAGCGTGCTGGTCGTCCGGGCCGAGGCGGTGCAGCTCCGGGACTTCGTGCTGGGCAGCGCGGACCCCGAGCTCGCCGCGGTCGACGTCGTGGCCGGTGAGGCCGCCTTCGACGGCTGCCGGATCGACGGCGCCTCGTGGGCCACGCTGCTGACCCGCGGGACCGGCGCCGTCGCGCTGCGCGGGTGCGTGGTGACCAGCACCGGTGGGGTCGGGGTCGTCGTCACGTCGGCGTCGACCAGCACCTTGGAGGACACCGAGATCCTGGACACCGCGTCGTCGGGGATCGTGCTGGCCGAGCAGGGCTCCGCGGTGCTGCGCGGCTGCTCGGTGACCCGGGCCCAGGGCAACGGAATCGGGGTGAACGGGCAGAGTTCGGCGACCATCGAGCGGACCACGGTGACCGGTGCCGCAAAGCCGGCGGTGGTGGTCGAGCAGCAGGCGAGCGCGGCGATCAGCGGACTGACCGTCAACGGCAGCGGCAACGTCGACCTGTACCTGATCAGCTCCGGAGAGGTCTCGGTGCGGGACTCCGTCTTCACCGGGGCCGGCGACCAGGCCGTGCACGTCGGTGAGGGCGCCGCGCCGGTCCTGACCGCGTGCACGATCACCGCGGAGAACGGCATCGCCGTGCAGGTCAGTGGGGCCGCGACACCGCGCCTGGCCGACTGCACGATCAGCGACGCCCAGCTGGGGGTCCGGGCCGACGCGGGCAGCCGGCCGGTGCTCGAGCGGACCGAGCTGCGCGCGATCTCCGGTCCGGCGCTGGAGCTGACCGAGGCCGCCGAGGCCCGGGTGGACGGTCTGCAGGTTGCCTCAGGCAACGGCCCGGCGGTGGTCCTGACCGGGCACAGCCGGCTCACCCTGCGCGACGCGGTGCTCGACTCCGGCCCGTACGCCGGCCTCGAGGTCTCCGGCGGATCGGCGGCCGGGGTGCAGGACGTCCAGGTGGTCTCGACCGCGGAGGGCGCGATCAGCTTCCAGGACGCCACGGTCAGCTCGCTGGCCGCCGTACTGGTCCGGGGTGGTGGTCTGCGGATCGCCGGTGGTGGCGCGGTGACGGTCGAGGACAGTGAGTTCACCGGGGCGCCGAGCGACGCGGTCCGGGTGTCGGCCGGTGGCACGCTGACCGCGGCCCGCTGCCGGGTCCGCGACGCCGGCCGCGCCGGGATCGCGGTCGACGGGCCGTCGAAGGTGACGCTGACCGAGGTCGAGGTGCTGGGGGCCGGCGAGGACGGTTTCCGGATCGAGACCGCCGAGGACGTCGTGATCGACCGGTGCGTGGTCAAGGGGGTCGGCGGCGAGCCGGTGAACCGTTCGGCCGAGGCCGGCCGTGTCTCGGTCGTGGAACTGACCGTTGAGGAGCGGGCGGCGTACGAGGGTGCTCCGGAGCTGACCTACGCCGAGCCGGCGGACGAGCCGCAGGACGAGCCTTCCGGGCAGAGCACCGCACCGCTGGACGGCCCGCTGGCCGAGCTGGAGACGCTGATCGGCCTGGCCGACGTCAAGCGCGAGGTGAACGGCCTGATCAACCTGATCAAGGTGTCCCAGCAGCGCCAGGCGATGGGTCTGCCGGTGCCGCCGATGAGCCGGCACCTGGTCTTCGCCGGTCCGCCCGGTACCGGTAAGACCACAGTCGCGCGTCTGTACGGCGCGGTGCTGGCCGAGCTCGGGGTGCTGAGCAAGGGTCACATGGTCGAGGTCAGCCGGGCCGACCTGGTCGGCCAGTACGTCGGTTCGACCGCGATCAAGACGACCGAGGTGGTGACCAGCGCGATCGGCGGCGTGCTGTTCGTCGACGAGGCGTACACGCTGACCGCGCAGTCCGGCGGCTCCGGCCCGGACTTCGGCCAGGAGGCCGTCGATTCGCTGATGAAGATGATGGAGGACCAGCGCGACGAGCTGGTCGTCATCGTCGCCGGGTACTCCGCGCTGATGGAGAAGTTCCTGGAGTCCAACCCCGGTCTGGCCTCGCGCTTCACCCGGACCGTGGAGTTCCCGAACTACAGCGTCGACGAGCTCGTCACGATCACCAGCGACCTGTGCCGCAAGCACTACTACGAGCTCACCGACGACGCGGTGGACGCGCTGCGCGAGTTCTTCACCAAGGTGCCCAAGAACGACACCTTCGGCAACGGCCGCGTCGCACGCAAGCTGTTCGAGGCGATGGTCAACAACCAGGCGACCAGGCTCGCGCTGAACCCGCCGGCCAAGGACTCCGAGCTGAACCGGCTGACCGCCGACGACCTGCGGGCCGAGATCGACCAGCTCCCGGCCGCCACCGGAACCGAACCGGCCCGCGCCTTGACCGGCGCGCCGGTGCGGTCCGCGGACGAGACGGCCGGCTGGCGGCGGCTCGACCAGCTGATCGGGCAGGACGCGGCGCTGCAGCAGATCGGTCAGACCCTGCTCGGGCTGGGCACCGTGCTGCGGGAGGGCCGCACGCCCGGTGAGCGGGCCGGTGCGGTGATCGGCGGACGCCGGGGCACCGGCCGGTCGGAGATCGCCGCGCTCTACGCGCAGACGCTCTCCGAGCTCGGCGTCACCGGCCACGGCCCGTTGCTCCACGCAACTGTCGGCGAGCGGTTGTACCCGCGGTGGCCGGGCCAGGCGCAGGCGCTGGTGGGCAGCCTGTTCGAGGACGCACTCGGCGGCGCGGTGATGATCAGTGTGGACGGTGACTGGCCGATCGAGCCGCACGGCCCCGGTGCCGAAGCGCTGGAGGCGCTGGCCGCCGCGATGCAGGACCGGCCCGGCGACCCGGTGGTGGTGCTCACCGGGGAACAACGGCGGCTGTCCGCAGCGTTGACGACCACTCCGGAGTTGCGAGCGCGCTTCACCCGGGGATGGGAGCTGACCGACTACACGCTGGAGGAACAGACCGAGGCCGCGGTCCGGCTGCTGACGCGGCGCGGGCACGAGGTGCCCGTCGACGTGCGGGCGGCGATCGCCGAGGTGCTCGCGGACGGCGACGAGCCGACCGTGTACGCCGCCCACCGGCTGGCGCGCCGGCTGTCGAACGCCGCCGCGTCGCGAACGCTGGCGGTGGCGGACCTGCGGGCCGTCGTCCCGGCGGCCGCCGTACCGGCCGGGGCCGGGCCTGCCCTTGTACTTGGACCGGTCGGCTGACCGGCGGAGAGGACACCACATGTCACGGATGGAACAGGTACTCAACGAGGCGCTCGGTACCTACCGCAAGCACCGAGAGAGCATGGCCGCGATGCAGGAAGGGCTGGCCGCCGTCACGGCGACGGCGACCGCGCCGCGCCAGGTCGTCACGGTCACCGTCGGGCGGTACGGCGAGGTGACCGCGCTCAAGTTCCCGACCACGGCGTACAAGCGGCTCGCGCCGGCCGAGCTGGCGGCGGTGATCCTGGAGACGATCGAGCAGGCCCGCGGGGAGGCGCTGGAGCAGACGGCTGACCTGATGGCGCCGATGCTGCCCGAGGGGATCTCGGCGCACGACCTGGTCAAGGGCCGGGCCGACCTGTCGGCGATCCTGCCCGACGAGCCTGGGATCCCGGCCGGCGTCGAGCTGAGGCAGCCGTGAGCGACAACTTCTGGGCCGACCCCGACGGGCTCGGCAAGTCGGCCGGCGGGTTCGACGACAAGGCCGGGCAGGTCCGGGATCTGCAGCGCCGGATCGACGACCTGAGCAACTCCGCTTACGTCCGCAACGTGCTCGGGGACGACGACCAGGGGGAGAAGTTTCAGAAGGTCTTCCTGAAGGCCGCGCGGGAGATGCACGAGGCGGTCGACCTGTGGAGCCAGGCGATCGCGGCGTCCGGGCACGGCGTGCGGTCGGCGGCGAAGATCCTCGTCAACGGCGAGGACGGCGCCGGGGCGCAGGCGGATCAGTTCGGGCGGAAGCTGTACGCCGGTGCCGGCGGGTCGGAGTCGGGAGAGGCGGGCTCGGGCGGGGGTGCTCGGGACGGGGTGACGGACGCGATCCCGGCGCGGGTGCTGGAGCCGACGGAGTTGCTCGCGCCGCGGGACGCGCGGGTGTTCGCCGGAGAGGGGGCGGAGTCGGTGCGGCAGGAGACGGTGTTGCCGGGGACGCCGTTGTCGCCGCAGTTGGATGCTGATGGCAACGAGGTGGTGGGTGAGCGGGTGGCGTCGGAGCTGATCGAACCGACGGCGCCGTTCACGCCGCGAGATGGTCGGGTGCTGGCCGGGGAGGGGATGGTGCGGCAGGCGGAGGTGTTGCCGGGGACGCCGTTGTCGCCGCAGTTGGATGCTGATGGCAACGAGGTGGTGGGTGAGCGGGTGGCGTCGGAGGTGATCGAGCCGACGGAGCTGTTCGCGCCGGGGGATTCTCGGGTGTTCGCTGGGGAGGCGGTGCGGGAGGCGGAGGTGTTCCCGGCGACGTTGTCGCCGCTGCTGGATGCCGACGGAAACCCCCTGCGGGACGACGCTGCGCCGGTCGAGTTCCCGGCGGAGCCGGGGGCGTTCGCGCGCGACGTGGCGTTCGCGGCGGAGCCGGGGGCGTTCGCGCGGGACGAGTCGTTCGTGGGGGAGCCGGCTGCGGTGGCTGGGAGCGAGTTGTTCGCGGCGGAGCCGGTTGCGGTGGCGCGGGACGAGTCGTTCGCCGCCGAGGCGGCTGCGCCGGCGTACCCGCAGAGCCACTCGTTCGCGGTGGACGGGGCTGTGCCGCAGGAGGCGCCGCTTCCGGGGACGGCGCTGTCGCCGCAGCTCGACGCGGCGACCGGTGCGCAGGACGCGACGCCCGCGCACGTGGACGACCCGGCGCCGGCCCACCCCGCGCACCGCGGCTTTGCGGCCGCCGGGTCCGACGACCACTCGGAGCCGGTGCGGCGCGCTCATCACCACCGCACCGGGCTCGGTGCGCAGCAGGACGAGGAGGTGGTCGGCGAGCGGCGGAAGGACGTCGTACGGGAGCCGGCCGCGGCAGAGGAGACGAACCAGCAGTGACGATCCGTCCGGCCCACCAGCCCGAACCCGGTGACGCGGTGCGTCACCGGGACTCGACGCGTGCGCGGGTGGTGACCGGATGAGCATCGAGATGCCCAAGGAGCTCGGCTGGCTGATCGGCGGCAGCAGCTTCCCGCAGGGTGACGAGGACGCGATGCGCCGGATGGCAGGCGAGTGGGACCAGATCGGCCGGGACGCGAAGAACGCCGGGGCCGGGCTCGAGGACCTCGGCAACAACTCCGCGCGGCACGTCAGCGGTGACAGCGGACGCGGGATCCGCAAGCGCGGCAAGACGCTGGGCGGGATCGGCGGCGGCTTCACCGGAATGGCCGGCAGCAACTCGAAGATGCTGCGCGACCAGGCGCTGAACATCGAGAACGGCAAGTACGGCGTCATCATCGCCGGCGTGATCACGCTGGCCGACATCCTCTGGGCGATCTCGAACCCGTTCACCGTCGAGCTGGTCCCCGAGTTCATCGCGGCCGGCCGGCTGGCGATCAAGAAGATCCTCGGCGAGCTGGACGTGGTCGCGACGATGATCGCCGAAGCCGCCCAGGAAGCCGTCGAGGAGGTGCTCGAGGAGGTCGCCGCCGAGCTGATCCAGTTCATCGAGGGCAACCGGCACGAGTTCGACGACGACCAGCTGAAGATGTCCGGCGCACTCGGCGGCCTCGGCGGTGCCTTCGCGGGCGGGTTCGTGCACGGGCTGGCCAAGGGGAACCACAAGTTCGCCCATGGAGCCGGCGGCGCGGCGACGACCGAGGCCGGTACCGAGGGTTTCGTCGGCGGGGCTCAGTTCGGCATCAACCCCGAGGGCGGCGCCGACGACATCGGCGTCGGAATGGCGCACGGCGCGGCCTCCGGTGGCGCCAGCCACAAGGCCCACGAGATGAACCCGTTCCAGCACCACGACCTCGGCAAGCTCCGCGAGATGGCCAAGGGAGGCTCGACGGGCGACGTGGGCAGTACGTCGTCCGGGGAGGTGCCGCCGTCGTACGAGGAAGTGAAGGACGACAAGCCGCCGGCGTACGACGGTGCTTCGCCGGGCGGAGCGGGGTCGAGCGCCGGAAGCGGTGCTTCGGGGCGGTCGAGCTCGTCCGGAACCTCGGCTTCGTCCGGAACCACGAACTCCTCGAATTCCTCCGCCGGGACCACGTCGAGCTCGGGCACGACGTCCACCGGTACGTCGAGCTCGACGTCGACCAGCGGGGCGACGGGTTCGGCGAACCGGGGTCAGCAGGCCACCGGGTCCGCATCGTCCGGCACCGGCGCCAACCGCACCACGTCCACCACCGGCACCACGTCCACCACCGGCGCGACGTCCACGGGCAGCTCGACGACTGGTACCTCGTCGAGCATCACCAGCGGCACGTCCTCGAACAGCACCAACAGCACAACGTCCGAGCACACCGGCACGACCACCTCGAACACCACGGCGACCGGCACGACCGCCGGCACCGTGGCCGGCAGCCCGACCGGCACCATGCAGTCGACCTCGGACTCCACGGCCTCGAACACGCAGGGTGGCCTTCCCGGCTTCGGCACCACCCAGGACGTCACCACCGGGACCGACACCGTGGCGACGTCCGCCGACACCACTGTCACTGCCGAACAACAGCACGCGGCGACGACCTCGACGTCGGTCGAGCAGACCGCCGGCACCACCTCCACCGAGTCGACCGACGCCGGCTCGCTGACGACCACCTCGATCGGTCGGTCCGAGTCCGTTGTGTCGACCAGTCCTTCGCAGTCCACCACCGAAACGACGTCCGCGACGTCGAACCAGACGACCGGTACTGCGAACACCGCTTCCAGGACCTCCTCGAACGCGACCCCCGGCACCAGCACCGCGTCGACGCCAACCCAAGCCACGCCGGCCCGAGCCGAGTCCACCGTCGCCGGATCCAGCCGGGTCCAGCCGACGCCGGCCCCCGGCGCGGCGACCGCTGGCCCGAGCCGTACGCAGGCCACCCCTGGCCCGAGCCGTACGCAGGCCACCCCTGGCCCGAGCCGTACCCAGGCGACTCCGGTCCGTACCGAGTCGGGCCGGCCAGGCACCGCTCGTCCGCGCCCCCAGGACCAGGCCCCGGATCAGCAGCCGTCAGCCGAGCCACTTGCCGCGTCACTCGCCCCCACCCCGGCGCCCATCACCGCACGGCCGGCGGCCGAGCTCACCGGGGACCCCGGCCCGTCCACCGTTCGCGCGGGCAAGCAGCGCAGCACCGTCGACTCCGCGGACGACATCGGCGAGCAGCTCACCCGGTCCGCTGAAGCGATTCACGACGATGCGACCGTCGACCGCCCGGCCGAGGCCGACCGCCCGGCCGAGGTCGACCACGCCGACGACGAGAGTCTGCTCGAGTTCCTCGTCCCCGAGGTCAACATCGAGCTCCGCAAGCAGGGCTGGACCATCGACCTTCCGCCGCGTGCGATGGTCGTGGAGGCCCTGGCCGACTACCGGGACCGCGCCACCTACTTCCCGAAGAACCACCGCGAACTCGCGTCTCATCTGGCCCACTACTTCCGGACCGGTGGCGAAGAGATCCGTCCCCGGGTCAAGGGCGGCTCGGTCGGACTGGAGTACGAGACGGGCGCCGAGGTCGACCGCAGCGGGTTCGACAAACGGCTCGGCCTCGCCACGCTCGTGGAGACCGACCACTTCACCATCACGACGGACAAGACCCAGGGCCGGCCGCCGGCCGGCAGCAGTGTGACGCCAGGTACTCGCCGCATCTTCGAAATCATCTCCAAACCATCCCGGAGCCAGGACCGCGAAACCGGGTTCTCGACACCGAAGGACATCGCAGATCAGGTCTTCGCGGCGTACGACGCACTGAGCGATCCGCGGAACGCGGGCAAGACGCTGCGCGAGATCTTCGCCGGCTACCCGGGGGCCCGGTTCCACCCGGCCGGCGGCAACCTGAAGGTCCGGGAACCGTCGGGGGCGGTGCCGGTGGATCGGCGCTTGCTGCACTACACCGTGTCCGTACCGATTTCCAGGATCCACGAGGCGATGCGGCTCGCGGGCCGGCGGCACGACCCGCGGGACACTCCGTCCCGCTTCAACGCGATCGCCCTGGCCTTCGGGGACCATGTCGCCGCCGGCTACCTCGGCGTCAACGGGCCACCCGGTGAGTTCAACCCCGTACCCCCGGCCGTTGAGCAGCTGAACGAGGCGATGCGGGGCCACGAGCGTGACGACGTGGTCGGTGAGATCCGTTCGATCGTGGCCCTGGCGACCGCTCAGATCACGGCCACGGTGGCAGAGACCATGATCGACAAGGAGATTGCCAAGAACCATGTCCTGGCGGGGAGCCGGACGTCGCTGTCGGGAATTCTGGCCTCGGCCAGTGACCCCGCGCGTGCGTACCTCGAGGCGAACTTCGACCAGATCGCCCGGGCCGTGGAGAGAACCGTCCGCGGTGCGATGAACGACGAGTCCGTGACCAGGAGGTCACCCAGCTGGGTGCTCGACGACGCCGAGGGAGCGGTCCTGGATCTGGAGGGCCCGAAGATCGGAACACTCCGTCGAGTGGTCAGGAACGCGTTCACCACGGTGCCCGAGAACGAGAAGGTGTTCCAGGACGTCTTGATGGGAATGAAGACGACCTTCCCGGGGGCCTACGACCACGAGGGGCAGCTCGGCGTGCCCCAGGCGTTGCTGGAGTTCCGGTTCCTGGATGAGCGCCCGGACGGCCATCCGGCCGTCAGGACGACGCTGACGGAGCTCGTCGGTCGCGCCTCCGGGTGGTACGACGACGCCGAGCGGGATCGGGCCCGGCGGCAGCTGAACGAGCAGTTGTCGCCGAAGCTCGAGGCGGCGGGGGTGTCGCTGACCGACGATCAGTTCGACAAGTTCCGGCGGAGAGCTGTCCGGCAAGCCGGCCTCGGCGCGTCCGGCCCGGAAGTGATCGCGGAACGCATGCTCCAGCTCGCACTGAACGACTCGCGCACAGCGGTCTCCGAGCCGCCCGAATCGGGTCCTTCGACGTCCTCTTCGGCAGGGCGGCAGGCGCCGCCGCGGCCGGAGGGCCGATCGGCTTCGGACGGCCGGGTGTCCGGTCAGTCCAGGATCGTGCATCCGTTGGGGCTGTCCGCGGACGATCTGGCGACCGCGCGATCCGCCGGTCCGGTGGTTCGGACGTCGGTGGAGCCGCGTCCGGCGCGTTCGGAGGTGGTGGAGGGACGGGCGAATCTGCGTCCGGCCGGCGATGGAGTGGTGCGGTCGCAGCCGGCGGGAGACCGGGGGAGCGCGCCCCGCAGGGCGGCGACCTTCGGTGTTCAGCGCTGGTCGTTCGAAGGGCAGAACGTCACCGAGGTGACCGTACGGATCGGTCTTCGCCCGGCCGGCGACACCCGAGTCACCGACGATGCACTGGAAGCTGTGTGGTCACGGTTGCAGGACGGGGTGGACGACTGGTTCAACCGGCCACGCAACGTCCTCGGCGACGGGCAGGACCGGTTGTTCGTCCGCGTCGTGCGGGCCGACGACGACGTGGATCTCCCGGTGGACGTGACCTCCGGCGGACCGACGAGCGAGTTCCACTGGCGGACGGACAGCAGCAGCGACGAGTTGGCGCACGAGATCGGTCACGTCCTCGGTCTGCCGGACGAGTACCGGCCGGCAGGCTCGGAGGGGCTGCACGTCGACGGTTCGCTGATGGGTGACTTCCACACGCAGGCTCCGGACGCCACCACCACCACCACCCCGGCCGGCTTGCAGTCGCGTCATCTGGCGGTGCTGTCACTGGCCACGGACAGCGTGCCGGTGATCGCGCTGGACGGTGTGATTCACCCGGCCGCGCTCCGGACCGATCATCCGCTGGGGCTCGAACCGGACGTGCCGGCGACCGGCACCCCGGGGCCGGACTACCTCGAGCTGACCCGGCGCGTGAACGCCGAGATCCGCAAGATCGCCACCAGCACGAACCCGGACGAGCTTGCCAACTGGGAGGTCGACGAGGATGAGGTCCGCGGCCTGGTCGAGAACCTTCCGCCCGGCGACCGGGCGCTGAACACCCCGGCTTTCGTGCAGAAGCTCGCGGTCAAGCACCTGCAGCCCGGCGGCGACGGCACGGTCCGGTTCCCGGGCGGCCGGATCGGCGTCGAGGTCGAGACCCGCCGTACCCTGATGGGTGCCGAGGGCAAGGAAACGGTCGCGCACGGCTCCGGGTACCAGGTCGTGGTCGACCAGGCGCCCGGGCACGACCGGTACTTCGAGTTCGTCACCGAGCCGATCACCGTCCGTGGTACCGACGGCCGGCCGTTCCCGCTCGACGAGGGGCCGGCGCACCGCGACGAGACCTTCGGCGCCGTCCGGAGCGGGCTGGAGACCGTGCTCGGTGCTCCCGAGGGCGACCGGGTGGGGGACCACTTCGGGACGCGGACCGACCCGGACGGCGAGAACGCGCGGTTCGGTGTGCCCAGTCCTGAAGCGTTCTCGGTGCATTTCACCGTGGGGGTGCCGGCCACCGGTCTGCGCGCCGTACTGGACCAGGCGGTCGAGCACCACCTCGCGCTGAACACCCAGCAGCTCGGCAACGCGCACGAGAACGCCCAGGCCGCGCAGCGCTTCGGCGACTGGATGCAGCAGTTCTACGCCCAGAGCTCGCCCACCGCGACGCAGGCCGAGCTCGACGCCGCGAACGGGTTCGGCGCGCTGGTCCACACCCAGGTCGCGGCGCTGGCCAACTCGTTCGCCGTTCCGTACGACTCTCCGGTCCGGAAGGCCAAGTTCTTCACCTTGGTGGCTTCGCGGGTCTCGTTGGCGGACCTCCTGGCGCTGCAGCCCCCGGCGGTCCGCGACTTCGTGCGGCAGCACGCCGGCGAGATCAGGGCACAGTTCACCGCGGAGCTTCAGCAGAGCAGCTGGCTTCCTCCGGACCTCGAGGGCGATCTGCTGTCCTGGCGTGGAGACCAGTACGAGCCCTCGCTGTCGGTCGGGGAGTACCTCGACAACGCCCTGACGGCCGCACCGGCCCGGCCCGTCAACCAGGTCGAGACGCTGGGGATCAGTGTTCCGCTGCGGCCGGACGACAACGACGGCCGGCGCACGACCGGCCTGATGCTGCTGGAGCTGCGCGCGTTCCTGGTGTACCCCGAGACCGGGCCGGACGTGAACGCTTCGCTGGCCGACACCGTCATGCAGGTCGTCGAGCACTCCTACGACCACCTCGAGTCGGTGGTCCGCTCCGTCGACCACGAGGCCCGCGAGAGCGCGGTGCCGCCGGTCGAGCAGGTCGGTCCGGAGTCGCCGCTGGTGTCGTTGCGTGGCGGGGTGCCGCCGGTTGGGCAGGTCGGTCCGGAGTCGCCGCTGGTGCCGTTGCGCGCCGCCGTGCCGCCGCCGCGGCTGGAGCCGGTGCGGGCGGACGCCCCGGATCCGTTCGTGCCCGCGGTGGTGACGTTCGGGCGGCGCGAACGCGGGTACACGGCGCACGCCGAGGCCGAACTCGAACGGGTTGCCGACGAGGTGGTCCGGCGGGCCCGGCTCGGCGAGCACGTCCTGGTTCACCTGGAGGGCGGTGGCCGGGCGCCGCGGCTGTGGGGTGACAGCCCGGTGCTGAAGGGCACGCAGCGAGCGGCTTCGGTCGAGGAACGGCTTCGGTCGCTGGTCGAGGTCCGGCTGGCGCAGCGCGGCCTCGGTCTCGACGAGACGCCGGTCAGGTTCGTGTCCTCGGGGCGTCCTGACCAGGACGGGAGCGCGGCGCAACGGCGGCAGGTCGTCGTCGACCTGATCAGCTCGCGTTCGGAAGCCGACGTGACCGCGGCGCACGAACGCATCCTGGACTCCGACCACGTCGAGCCCGCCCCCGGGCAGTCCGACGACGTCCGGTTCGACGCGAGCCGGATGATCCGGCCCGCAGTCCCGGTGGACACCGAGCAGCCGGTCGCCGAACCGGTGCAGCAGAACGCGTCGCCGGTCGCCGACCCGGTGCTGCAGCACGCGCCACCGATCGCCGTACCGTCGCCGCAGCATGCTTCGCCGCGCGCGGACGAGCTGGTCCCGGACCAGAACAAGGGCAAACGCCGTACCGGACCGCGGGCCGACCACCCGCTGGGACTCGACGACGACGAGCTTGCGGACGCGCGGGAGCGCGGACAGGCCGACGTCGTCCGGCGGTCGGTGCAGCGGCGACCGACGGCGCCGGAGCTGGCTGCGGCTCTCGAAGCGCGCGCGACGGGAGAACTGCGGCCGCCGGTCCGCGGTGCGACACCGCCCCGCGCCGGGCAGTTCGCCGTGCAGCGACTGGCGTCGAACGGCCGGACGGTCACCGAGGTGACGGTCCGGGTCGGGATGCGCACGTCCGGCACCGTGGACACGGACCTGGTCTGGTCGAAGCTGCAGCAGGGGGTCGAGCACTGGTTCAACCGCCCGGACAACGTGTTCGGCAACGGTCCGACGGGGGACCGGCTGGTCGTCCGGACGGAGCGGGTCGCCGCCGTGGACGCGGACCTGTCGGTCGAGGTGACCGACGAGGACGGACCCACCACCGGGCAGCGGTGGCGGGCGGACAGTTCGAGCGACGAGCTGGCGGACCAGATCGGCCACTTCCTCGGCCTTCCGGACGACCACCGGTCCGGCGTCACCGGGCTGCCTGTCGACGGTTCGCCGCGGGGCGACGTCCACCACTCGCCCGGCCTGCGGGAGCGGCACCTGTACGCGCTCGGCGCGGCGATCGGCAAGGGCGTCCGAGTGACCGCCGTCCGGCCGTTGCCGGTGCCGGAGACGCACGCGGACCCGAAGTGGCGGGCCGAGCTGCGCAACGAGGTCCACCTCGAGCTGCAGCGCCTCAGGTGGAAGGGCGAGCTGCCGGACGCGGCCGCGATCCAGGTCGCGCTCGACGAGCACGACGCCCGGGCCACGTCGATCCCGTCGTACCAGCGGGCGGTGGCGGTCAACCTGGCGCACTTCGTCGTCACCGACGGCCGCGAGGTCGGGCCGAGGGCGCTGGGTGGTTCGGTCGGGCTGGAGTGGGAGACCGGCATCAAGGCCAGCCTGAGCGAGCAGACGGCTGACCACGAAGCGAGGCCGATCGTGTCGAAGTACTTCGACATCGTCATCGACTGGTACGAGCGCCGGTCGTTCTTCGAGATCAGCGGCAAACCGGTCCGGGCCCTGCTGCTGGAGGGCGGCTACCCGGCCTTGGCCGAGGCGCACCAGGCGATCCTCGCCGCGCACCGCAAGCTGCTCGACGCCAAGCCCGGTACGCCGATCACGGACGTCTTCCCGGCCACCCCGGGCAGTGCCACGCAGGCGTGGGTCGAGCATCGGTCGACGAGCGGGACGATCACGGTCGGGAAGCCGTCGGGGGCGGTGAAGAAGGACCGCCGGTACCTGCAGTACACCGCGGCGGTCCCGATCTCACGGATGAGCGCGATGATGTCGGCGGCGCACCAGCAGTACCTCCTCACCCATCGCAACCCGGAGCCGGTGGCCGAGCTGACCCGGACCGCGATCGCGTTCGGCGACCAGGTGGCCGCCGGCTACCTGGGGCTGTCCGGCGACCCGTTGGTCTTCACCGCGCCCGCGGAGCTGCACTTCGACCAGAACCTCGCGGACCGGCTGGACACCCGGCGCAACGAGTCGATGAGCACGGTGCGTTCGATCGGCGCGGTCGCCTTCGGCCAGGTCGTCGCGTTGCTGCACGCCCGCGCCGAGAAGGCACCGCTGGCCAAGAACCTGACGCTGGGCGTGTCGAGAACGGCGATGGGCGCGCTCTACGCCGCGGCCCCGCCCGCGGCGCAGTCGTACCTGACCGACAACGTGGACCGGCTGGTCGAGTCGGCCGCCCGGTTCGCGTGGCAGACGCTGCCGGCCGCCGTGCAACAGCAGATCAGCGGCGGGGCGGACTTCGACGTCGCCATGATCGTGGGCTCGCCGGAGAGCCCGACGCTGATCGGGCGGATCCTGCGCGACGCGTTCGTCCCGGTCGACCCCGTGGACCGGATCGACCAGTTCGAGGCGTTCGAGGTCAGGACGAACTACCGCACCGTCTACGACCACTTCGGGCACCTGGCGGTCCCGCACGCGCTGCTCGAGCTCCGGTTCTTCGACGAGAAGCCGCGCGACGACCACCAGATCGCCGCGACGATGCGGCAGCTGATCGAGATCAACAAGGCCGACTACGACCGGGCGCTGGACGAGCAGATGCTCAGCCTGGTCAACCGGCGACTGGTCGCGGCCGACCTGGACCCGATCGGTGTCACCGACCTGTGGACGGCGCGGGCCGCCGTCGCGCCGCCACCGCACGAGATCGGTACCCCCGAGAAGGAGCTCGTGGTCGCTGCGGACATCCTCACCGGGTTGCTGGGCATCGCTCCGCTCGACGGTCGACAGACCTCGACCGAGCGGACCACGCAGGGACTCGTGGGCCTGCACACCGACCCGGCTTTCGTCCGGTTGCTGCGCAACGCGGTCGTCGTCCGGATGCAGGCGATGCCGCAGCCGCCGCGGACGCTGCCCGGGATCCGGGCGATCGAGGTGGCCCTGACGGCGTACGACGCGCAGACCCGGAAGATCAAGCGCGACCACCGGTCGATGGCCGCCGAGGTCGCCCACTTCCTGCTCACCAACGGCAAGGAGTTCCGGCCACCGGCGCCGGACCAGGGTCGAGGTCCGGGACCGTCCGGCCGGCGGGCGCCCGAGCGACCGGCGGACCAGCTGGTGACGAACGACCTCCCGTCGCAGGAGCCGCCGGCCCGGCACCCGTTGCGGTTGCCGTCGCTGGTGGTGGCGGCCGCCCGGGCCCAGAACGACGTCGAGCGACGGTCGGTGGAGCAGCGTCCGCAGGTCTCGGACCTGACCGGCAAGGGTAAGCAGCGGGCCCCGGGCCGGGCCGGGACCTTCGGCGTCCAGCGCTTCTCGTACGCCGGTACGCAGGTCACCGAGATCACGGTCCGGGTCGAGCTCCGCGACGCGGGCGGTGAACTGGTCTCCGACGGCGTCGCGAACGACGTGTGGTCGCGGCTGCAGCAGGGCGTGGACCACTGGTTCAACAACCCCGGCAACCAGGTCGGCGGCGACCGGCTGTTCGTCCGGATCCTCCCGGCCGACGGCGACGCCGACCTGTCGGTCGCACTGACCGGTGCGGAGGACGCCCGAACCAGCGAGTTCGTGTGGCGGACCGACAGCACGCCGGACGAACTGGCGCACGAGATCGGTCATCACCTCGGCCTGCCGGACGAGTACCGGACCGGCGACGAGCCGGGCGTGCACGTCGAGGGCTCGCTGATGGGTGACTTCCACCGCGTCTCCGAGGACGGTGCGCCGGGTCTGCGGGCGCGCCACCTGACGGTGCTGACGGCCGCTGTCGACGGCGTACCGGTGATCGACCTGGACAGCAGTCTCGCCCGGCACGTGCCGGTGCCGGTGCCGGCCGAGCATTCCGACCCGAAGTTCCTGATGGACGTCTGGAACCAGCTGCACCTCGAGCTGGACAAGCTCGGGTACGACGGCCCGATGGTCGATCCGGGATCGATGGAACTGGCCCTGGCCGACTACGACACGCGGGCGCCGTACATCCCCCGGGGGCACCGGGCACTGGCCGTCGACCTGGCCCACTACGTGGTCACCGGCGGCCGGGAGCTCGGACCGCGGCTGCGCGCCGGCTCGGTCGGGTTCGAGCTCGAGACCGGTGTCGAGGTCGAGCTGGAGCAGCCGGGGACCGAGAAGCTGACCGGGGACCGGTACGCGACCGTGGTGCAGACCCGGTACTTCGACATCGTCGTCGACCGGCACGGTGGCCGGCCGATCCTGGAGATCGTGTCGGCGCCGGGCCGGACGTCGGACCTGGAGCGGTTCTTCGACCCGCAGCAGGACATCCTCGACGCGGTGGACAAGGCGCGGGACACCCTGCTGGCGGCGCCCGCGGGTTCGCTGGTCACCGACCTGTTCGGCGACAACGGCGGCCGGAACGGGTCCGTCGACCCGACGTTCCCCGAGACCAAGGGCGAGATCCGGATCGGTACGGCGACGCCGGCGGCCCGGCAGCGCCGCTACCTGCAGTACACGGTGCCGGCCCCTGTTTCCAAGATCCACGAGCTGCTGAAGATCGCGAGTGCCGGCTACCAGCAGCGGCCACCGTCGTACGACGATCTGGCGCGGTACACGGACTACGCGCTCGCCTTCGGCGACCTGGTCGCCGCCGCGTACGTCGACGGGGGGACGGACGCCGAGTTCGTGGCGCCGGACCGCCTGCGCCTCGACCCGCGGCTCGCCGCGCGCCTGGACCGGGAGACCGGCGAGGACGTCGGCAGCATCCGGTCGATCGCGACGGTCGCCTTCGCCCAGGGGCTCGCGCTGGTGCGGCCGTGGGCGACCGAGCAGGATGTCGTCGCGCTGACCAGGTGGTACCTGCTGGCGCCGGTGCGCACGGCGATGGCGGAGCTGTTCCGCGGCAGCCCGGTCGAGTCGCAGGCCTACCTGTCGGACAACGCCGACGCGATCATGGACGCGTTCGAGCTCTTCCTGCCCAGTGTCCTGGGGCCGGACCTGACCCGCCTGATCGAAACGCTCACCGGGTACGACATCACCGAGCCGGGTCTGGTGCTGGGGATCGACCGGAAGCTGCGCGGGATGCTGTACAGCGCGTTCACCTCCGTCGATCCCGAGGACGAAGTCGGTCCCTCCGTGCTGGGGAGGCGGGAGAACGGGCTGACCCGGCTCTACGACCACGACGGGGAGCTGGTCGTCTCCAACGCCCTGCTGGAGCTGCGGCACTTCGACAACAGCCCGGGCAGCACCGAGGAGATCGCGGACACGGTCGAGTACCTGCACGGGATCGCCGCGGGTCTGTACGACGACGTCGTCGACCAGCGGCTGCTCGACCAGGTCAACGCGCGGCTGACCGACGGCGGTCACGAGGAGATCGACCTGGCCGAGCTGCGTGATCTGCGCGACCGTCTCCAGGACTCGGTGTCCGACCTGGTGCCACGGATCGCGCAACTGGCCGTGGTCACCCGGCAGCACACCGACGACGTCGGGGTCGACGAGTTCGACCTCGGCCATCCGCTGGGGCTGGACCCACGGCGGCTGGCCGCGGCGCGGGCCGACAGCGAGCCGGTCCAGCGGTCGCTGGTGGTTGCCTCAGGCAAAGGAAAGCAGAAGGCGCCGGAGGTGACCGGTGCGTTCGGCGTACGGCGGCTGGCGGCCGGCGGCGTGACCGTGACCGAGGTGTCGGTGAAGGCCGGGCCGGTGCCGGCGGAGACGCTGGAGCAGCTGCGCGCCGACGTGGACGAGCAGTTCGGTGGGCTGGTCCTGCCGTCGGGCGAGCCACTGGTGGTGCGGGTCGAAGCAGCCGCGGAGAACGAGCAGCCGGACCTGGCCGACGCGACCGAGGAGGAGGTCGCGCGCATCCTCGGGCTGCCCGACCTGTCCCGGCTGGCGGCGGCGATCGGCGACGACATCCCGGTCCTCGTCGTCGACGCGCCGCGGACGTTGCGCTCCGGCGACCTGGAGGTCCCGGCCGAGCACCACTCGCCGGCGTTCCGGGCCGAGCTTCGCGACGAGATCGTCAAGGAGCTGACCGGCGGCGAGTGGAACCGGCCGATGCCGACCCAGACCGAGGTCGACGAGGCGCTGCGCACGTACGACGAGGAGGCGAGCTACCTTCCGGTCAACCACCAGGAGCTGGCGGTCCACCTGGCCGGCTACTTCCGGACCGGTGAGATCCGGCCGCGGCTTCGCGGTGGGTCGGTCGGGATCGAGCTGGAGACCGGGATCGAGCTGTCGGTGCCGGTCGGGTCGGGGATCACGCTGCTGCAGTCGAGGTACTTCGATCTCAAGCGCGACCAGAAGAGCAAGGCACTCGTCATCGAGTTCGTCGGGAAGCCGTACCGCAGCGATCCGCGGGAGACCGGTTACCCGACGTACGAGGAGGCACTGCCGCACATCCTGCGCGTCCACGAGCAGTTGCGGAACCCGGCGATGGTGGGCCGGTCGATCGCCGAGATCTTCCCCGAGAACGACGGCAGCAACGGGCAACCGTGGGTCCGGCACCGCGGTCCGGCGGCCGGGGTCAAGATCAAGGCGTCGACCGGCAAGGTCGCGATCGACCGGCGCTACCTGCAGTCGACGGTCTCCGCGCCCGTCTCGCAGCTGCACGCGATGATGACGTACGCGCGCCGCCACTACACCAGCACGGCGCGGCCGAACCTCGGCCGGATCACCGACTTCGCGCTCGCGTTCGGGGACCAGGCAGCGGCCGGCTACCTCGGTCTCGACGGCCGTCCCGGCGTCTACGACTCGGTGACGGCGCGGCAGCTGCCGGGCGACGAACTCCGGCGACTGCTGGACGCGCGCGACCGCGACGAGGTGATCGGTGAGATCCGGTCCGTCGCGGCGGTCGCCTTCGCCGAGACGGTCGCTCAGGCCGGCGCGCTGGTCCCGGGGACGCTGTCCAAGAACTGGGTGCTGGCACCGTCGCGGACCTCGCTCGCGGCGATCTTCCGGGCCGCCTCGCCGCAGGCACGTCAGTACTTCACCCAGAACTTCTTCGCCCTCGCCGCGGCGATCGAGACCACGGTGCCGATCGCCCTCGCGCCGGAGACCGTCCGGGACATCGCCAAGGCCGGCTTCCGGATCAACACACCGGGCGTGCTGCTGGACGTGGTCATCACCTCGACCGGGCAGACGGTCCTCGACCTGCTCCGCAACGCGTTCACCCCGGTGAGCCCGAACCAGGAGATCGACCAGTTCGCTGCGCTGGGCATGATCACGCGGTTCTCCGAGACGTACGACCACGAGGGAGCCCTGGAGCTCGAGCAGGCGCTGCTGGAGCTCCGGTTCTTCCGCCGGAACCCGGGCAGCGACCAGGCGGTCCAGGACACCGTGACCGAGCTGATCGACGTCAGCAACCGTCTGTACGGCAAAGCGCTCGACGCGCGCCAGCGGTCCACGCTGCTGGTGAAGGTCAACGCCCAGCTGGAGGACTCCGGGCTGGCCGACATCGCGATGGAGGACATGGTCCGGCACCGCAAGGCGGTCGTGCGCCAAGGCCGTTCGAACGTACCGGACCAGGACGAGCTGGCCCGGCTCATCGTCGATCTGCACCTGTCCGAGGTGCAGGACCCGGTCGACGAGGACCCCGGCCCGCAGGCCGGGCCCTCGTCCCGCTCCGGGCGTGCCGCGCCGCCGAGGCCGGCGAACTTCGAGACCGGTCCGGGGACGGTCGGTGCCACGCCGGAGCATCCGCTGGGACTGGACGAGGAGGCGCTGAACGCGGCGCGGGACCGGCACCCAGGGGCCGAGCGGTCGGTCGGGGCCCGTCCGGTGACGCGGGTGCCGGAGTCCGGCCGGCCCCACGTCGAGGCGGCGCCGGGCGGGCCCGGAACGTTCCGGGTGCGCCGGCTCGCGAAGGGCGACGTCTCGGTCACCGAGGTGACCGTCCGGGTGGCGGTCGCTCCGGCCGGCGACCAGGTCTCCGAGGACACCGTCCGTGCGGTGTGGTCGCGGCTGGAGGAAGGGGTCGGCCGCTGGTTCAACGAACCGTCGAACACGTTCAAGTCCGGGCCCGTCGGTGACCGGCTGTCGGTGCGGGTCGTCAGGGCCGACTCGGCGGCCGACGCGGATCTGTCGGTGGTCCTGAGCGACGACGCGCCGACGCACCAGACGTCGTGGCGGACGGACTCCTCGGCCGACGAGCTGGCGCACGAGATCGGGCACCACCTCGGCCTGCCGGACGAGTACCGGGCCGGGGGCCTCGGCGGTCTGCACGTTCCCGGATCGCTGATGGGTGACTTCCACACCGACCGTCCGGGCAAGGCACCGGACCGCGGCGGCCTGCAGGACCGGCACCTGTACGTGCTGGGTACGGCGATCGGCGAGGACGTGCACGTCGTCGATCTCGACACCGAGCCCGCGGTCGTCCCCGCGGCGCACCGGACCCCGGGGTTCCTGACCGACCTGCGGCACCAGGTGGTGCTGAACCTGACCGGGCCGCACTGGACCAGGGCACTGCCGGACGCCGCGCGGATCGACACCGCGCTGGCCGACTACTACTCGCGGGCGACCACGATCCCGCTCGACCACAAGGCGCTGGCCGGGCACCTGACGCACTACTTCCTGACCAACGGCCGGGAGATCCGGCCGCGGCTTCGCGGTGGGTCGGTCGGGATCGAGCTGGAGACCGGGTTCGAGGTGACCACCGGATCGCTGCCCCGCGATCCGAAGACGAACAAGGTCACCGCCACCGTGATGCGGACCCCGCACTTCAAGATCGTGATCGACTACTTCGAGCGGTCGCCGATCCTCGAGATCGTCGGCGAGCCGGCCGGTTCGCTGCTCGGGGAGAGTGACGTGCCCGACGCGCAGGAGCGGCTGACCGCGATCTACGCGGCGTACGACCTGCTGCACCGGCAGGCGCCGGGCCGGCGGCTGGTGGACATCTTCAGCGGGTACGACGGCCAGGACGGCCGGCCGTGGGCGGTCTTCCCGCACGGCGACGTGATCGGCATCGCCGAGCCGACCGGAAATGTGCCGTGGGACCGCAAGTTCGTGCAGTACACCGTCTCGGTCCCGGTACCGCAGATCCACGCGATGATGCGGCACGCGATGGAGGAGTGGACACAGCGGCCGAACGGCCCGGATCCGCTGGACGAGCTGACCGGGTTCGCGCTGGCCTTCGGCGACCGGGTGGGCGCGCTGTACGCCGGCCGGGAGGTGACCCTGTTCGAGGAGGGCGAAGCGCTCACGGCCGACGCGAGACTCACGGAGTGGCTCGACGAGCGCGACGACGAAGCCACCGACGCGGTCCGTTCGATCGCGGCGAACACCTTCGCCCAGATGCTGGCCGCGATGACGTCGGGCAAGGGGTTGTCGAAGAACAGCACCCTGGCTCCGTCGAGAACCGCGCTGGCCGCGATCTTCGCCGCGGCGCCGACCCGGACCCAGGCCTTCCTGGCGAGCCGGGCCGAGGACCTGATGGAGGCGCTGGTCAACCACATCGACCTGCTCGTCACCGACAGCGCCCGGGAGCGCCTCGAGGACAACGGGATCTTCCTCGACGAGGCCGACACCTTCCTGGGCACGCCCGGACGGCCGACCGCCGAGCGGGTGGAGCTCACCAACGCCTTCGCCTACGACGGAACCGGTCCGGTCGTCGACCAGGAGACGACCCTCGGCATCAGCACCAACTTCCTGCTGACGTACGACAACGAGGGGAGGCTGGAAGTTCCGCAGGCGTTGCTGGAGCTGCGCCGCTACAACTCGCGGGTGGACGAGCTCGAGGACATCACGCTCGCCCAGTCCGAGATCGACGACTTCCACCAGGCGCTGTACGGGGTCGCGGTGGAGGCCCAGCGCTCCAGCTCCGACCAGCAGCTGCTCGCAGAGGTCAACGAGAAGTTGTCCGCCACTGGGAATCCGGCGATCACCGTCGTCCAGCTGCGGGCGCTGCACATCAGGATCGCCGCTGAGTCGTCCGACCTGTCGCCGGACGAGTTGACCGACCAGCTCGCCGCGCTCGCGGCCGAGCAGACCACCGGCAGCACAGCGACCGGTGGCGACCACGAGATGACCGACGACGACCACGAGATCACCGACGACGACCACGAGATCACCGACGACGACTACGAGATGACCGATGCCGGTGACTCGCCCGCACCGCGGCGTCCCGCGGACTGGATCGAAGCGGTGTCGCGCGACGACCGAACGAGCCACCCGCTGGACCTGTCCGACGAGGACCTGGCTCCGGCCCGGTCGCAGGGGCAGTCCGTACGACGCTCGGTGGAGCGCCGGCCGCAGCCCGCCGACCTGAGCAAGGGGAAGCGGCGTGCACCGGGCCACGCCTCGACGTTCGGCGTCCAGAGGTTGCGGTCCGGCGGTCGCACGGTGACCGAGGTGACGGTGCGGGTCGCGGTGCGGGCCGTCCAGGGCGGTCGGGTCACCGAGCAGCAGCTGCGGGACGGCCTGGCCCGTCTCCAGGAAGGTGTGGATCGCCGGTACAACCAGCCCGGGTACGACTTCACCGCCGGTCCGGCCGGCGACCGGTTGTTCGTCCGGGTGGTGCCGGCCGGTCCGGCCGGGCCCGCGGACCTGACGGTCGAGATCAGCGCCGACGAGAACGCACGGACGACCGAGCGGCACTGGCGGGTGGACAGCTCGGCCGACGAGCTCGCGCACGAGCTCGGCCACTTTCTCGGCCTGCCGGACGAGTACCGGGAGGCCGGCGCCGGCCTCGACGCCGACGGTTCGCTGATGGGTGACTTCCACGCGCCGGCTCCCGGCCCGCTCGAGCAGGGCGGTCTGCGCCCGCGGCACCTGTACGTGCTCGGAACAGCGATCGGCACCGACGTCCCGGTCGTCGACCTCGACCTCGCAGTGGATGCCTTCGGCAACGATTTGCTGACCTGGGTGAACGGCGCCCTGGCCAACGACTTCAACCGGCCGGCCACCACGGTGGCCGCCGTCCGAACGGCGTACGAGGGCGCCACCGCCGCCGAGCGGGCCAGGATCGCCGGTACGCCGAACCGGTCCGAGCGGGCCCGCCTGCTGGCCGATCTCGTGGTGAACGGCGAGATCACGACGGTCCGCGGCGGAGCGCCGCGGACCCAGGACGCCAACCTGGCGGCGGAGCTGGACGAGCTCGCGCTGCGGCCGGAGGACGTCACCGGAGACGGGGACTGCTTCTTCCACGCGCTGATCCGGACCGCCGGACCGCGTGACGAGGTGACCGGTACGGCGTTGACGGTGATCGATCTGCGGGCCCGGCTGGCCTACGCGCTGGTGTCCGACGCGGCCCGGCCGGAGCAGGAGCGAGTGGTGTGGGACGACCATCTGCTGCAGACCACCGAGGCGGCGTACGAGCGGGAGACGAAGCGGCCCGCAGTCGAGCTGGGCACGCTGGCCGACTGGCTGGCCGCGCAGATCCGCCAGCCGGGCTCTTGGCGCAACTTCGGTGGCCACCGGACGCCCGAGCTGGCGGCTCGCCTGCTCGGCTACGACATCCGCGTGCATCAGCCCGGGCATCCGGTGCAGGCGCTGCTGGACGCGGCGGCGGTGCCCGGGAACTCACCCGGGCCGGTGCATCTCGTGCGGACGTCACACGAGCACTGGATGGCGACCGTGGCGCAGGAGGCCGACGTACCGGAGAGCTCGACCCGGAAGCGCCGGGGACGGCCGTCGCAGGGGTCCTCGGCCACGGCGAAGAAGCCACGGACCGGACCGGCGGCCGCCGCGGCCGACACGTCCGGCCTGCCGCCCGAACTGGTCGTCCGACCCGTGCGAGATGTCGAGGACGACGAGAGCTGGGGGATCGACGCGGTCTGGGAGGTGCTGCTGCCGGCGGGGACCACGGACAGCGGGCTGGACGCGGCCGCGGCGGAGTTGTGGGGCCTGATCCAGCTGCCGGCCGCCCAGCCTGGGACGAGCTGGCAGGTCCAGGTGACGGCGTACGGGAATTTCGCGCAACCGCGGGCGGATCAGGTCGCCGCCGTGCTGGAGCAGGGGCGTGCGGACGTCAAGACCGTTGCGGACAGCCAGTACTACCACCAGGTCCGCGCGTCGTGGGCGACCAACGACCCGTCGTTGCGGGAAGACCGCCCGCGGCTGCGGGGGATCGCGCGACGCACGCTGCGGATCCTGGTCAGGAGCACCGGCGCCGGCCCGGCGCACCAGCAGGGTGAGACGGTGCTCACCGTGCCGGCGCGGGTGGTGACCGCACCGGTGGTGACGAACACGCCCGGGCAGCTCGTGTTCGCCCGGGACCTGCCGTGGACGGAGCTCGTGCCGGTACCGGCCGGGATCAGAGCCAGGGCCATGCAACCGATCAACGGCTTGCCGCCGTTGTCGCCGTACCTGGTGGTCGAGGACGCTCGGGAGCACGAGCAGGACTCGGCCTGGAACGTGCTGTTGCCGCTCGACGAGCCATCCGGTGGTACGGCGGACCTCGCGGCCCAGCTCGACCGGATGGTGCGGGCGGCGGCGCCCGGGACTCGGTGGGAGCTCGTGGCGACCGGTTTCGGGACCAACGGGCGGGCCCGGGCCGAGCTGCTGACCGCGCTGCTCGGAGCGAACCGGCCCGACATCGCGCCGCGGACCCGGCACCGGGGGCGCGGTGAGATTCCGATGACCGCCTTCCTGCGGGAGGCGCAGGCCGAGGACCGGATCACCGAGCTCGCAGCCCGCTTGGTGCGGGTCACCATCAGACCGATGGTGATCGAGGGACCTGAGCCCCCGTCACCGGTCGCCACCGAGCAGCCGGACATCGACGACCCGGCCCACGACGACGTCGACGACGACGAGGTCAACGGCCACGACTTCAACGCTGAGGGCTTCAACGACGACTTCGACGACCACGGCGACTTCGACGACCGCGGCGGCTTCGACGAGCAGGACGACGTCGACGGCCAGGGCGGGCCCGATCCCGCGAACCAGCCGCCGGGCAGCGATGCTCCGCTCGATCCCGGCGCGCCGCTGACGGTCGGGGTGGTGTTCGACCCTGAGCAGGTCAGCTACGACGGGCAGACCGACGCGCCGCTGCGGCAGTTCGCGGCGCGGCTGGCCGATGCCGTGGCGACGCGGGGCGTGCGGATCGTGCTGCGGGCGGAGGGCAGCGGCGACCACGGCATGGACGACGGTTCGTGGCAGATCGTCGGCACCCTGCGGGCCGACGCCGTCCGGGAAGAGCTGACGCGGCTGGTTGCCGCCGAGCTGAGGGCTCGGGGGGCCGACGCTCAGGCGGTGACCTTCGACCTGCGCGACGGGCCGAGCCGCGCCGAGCACGGCCAGGTCCTGATCAGCGTCGTGAACGAGTTGCCGGCGGCCGACCGGGACGAGACCTTGGTGCTGGCGCCGGACGGCAGCGCCTCCCGGTCGCTGCAGGTGCTGGCCGACCTGGTCAACTCCACTCCGGCGAACCAGCGGCTGCTCATCACCGCTCGTCGCCGGCCCGGTGTGACTCCGGACGAGGCCGAAGCGGTACTCCGGCGTACGGCGATCAGGCTGCTGAACGAGTCCGGAGTGACCCAGGAGCAGGCGAACCGGACGATCTCGATCGTCATCGCCCCGGAGGCCGAAGCTGACGGTCCTGGTCCTGATGTCTGGCTCACCACGCGGCGGCGGACGACTCGGCCGGCGGCTGACATCCGGCGGTCCGACGAACTGACCGGGCTGATCCCGGTGGACACGCGCAGCGGTGGTGACAGCTTCGTCCGGGCGCTGGTGACCGCCGCCGGGCTGCGGACCTCGGCCGGTCAACCCCGGACGGTACGCCAGGTCCGGCGGCACCTCGCCAACGAGCTCCGTGTGGACGCGGCCCGTCCGGAAGCCGAGCGGAGCATCTGGACTCCTGCGGTGATCGCCGCGGTCGGTGCGACGTACCCGGACCTCGGGCGGGTCGATGACCTCGGCGCGTTCGCGGACGCGGTGGCAGCGCGGTTCGAACTGCACAGGTGGTGGGACCGGACCGCTCGTGACCTGATGCCGGCTCTGGCGAACTCGGCGTACGGACTGGACCTGGTGGCGCACGACCTGGAGGGGACGAGTCGCCGGCTGTGGAGCCCGCAGACAGTGCCCTCGACGGCCCGTACCGTCCGGTTGATCCGCGTGACCGACCACCACTGGATGGCGACCCGGCCGGAGGGTGAGCCGCCGCCGGTGCCCGAACCGGAGGAGGAGAACCCGGCGGTGTGGCCGGACGTTCGCCTGGCGCCGCTCGGGAGCTGGTCCGTCGCGCCCGACGGATCGGTGTCCGGATCGTTGGACCACCTGGCGGAGCTGGTGCGGTCCACGACCGACGACCGGTGGCTCGTGCTCGTCGTGTCCCGGCAGGCCGG
The DNA here is from genome assembly GCF_055583505.1 of Kribbella sp. NPDC104740. Taxonomy (NCBI): domain Bacteria; kingdom Bacillati; phylum Actinomycetota; class Actinomycetes; order Propionibacteriales; family Kribbellaceae; genus Kribbella; species Kribbella sp. NPDC104740. The sequence goes on from NZ_JBVJNV010000001.1 coordinate 1,345,010, forward strand.
CCGCGTGACCAGACAAGAGGCCGAAGACCTGGCAGAGTCGCTCCGTGGGCGGTTGGCGACCGAATTCGGGCTGAGCGCCGAGCAGACGGAGCGCGTTCTGCTCGACGTACCGGCCGGGCTGGTCCACGACGGTGATCAGGCCGTCCGGCTGGACGCGGCGTGGAGCGACCAGACCGACGACGCGGCCGGTGACGTGCACGGTCCGCTGCTGGCGGTCCCGTTCGAGCCGACGCAGGCCGGACTGGACAGGGACGGCAGCCGGCAGCTGCGGCAGTTCGCCATTGAGATCGCTTCCAGGGCCGACGAGGCAAGCCGGCGCGGCAGCCGGGTCGAGCTGTACGTCGACGGCGCCGGCGACCCGCAGACGCCGGTCGCCAGGACGTGGCTGGTGCTCGGTGATACCCGGACCGGCACGGTGCACAAGACCGTCGCGCGGATGGTGTCCGAGGAACTGACCAGGCGCGGCGCTGACCCGGGCCTCGTCACCGTCCACCGGGTCCCGCACCAGCTGGCCGACAGCGAGGCGATCGCCGGCCGGCCGGGTGGCCCGCACCGGGCCGAGGACGGGATGGTCATCATTCGGTCGATCGACAGCGAGCAACCGGCCGACCGGCTGAGCGCGGCGGAGATCCTGTCCAGCCCCACGCTGACCGCGCGGCTCGGGAACGCGGTCAACAACGAACTGACCAGACAAGGCCGCCCCGAGCGCCTGCGGATGGCGGACGTCGCTCCGGCGTTGGCGCAGTACGGGCAGCGCGCCGGTGTCTTCCCCACCGACCTGCGCCAACTCGCCGCCGGCCTGGTCCGGCCGGCCGGAGTCGATCAGTCCTCCGGTCGTGGTGCGGCAGGTGCTCGGACAGGCCTCACGCACGGTGCCGAGTCGGACCTGCTGACGCGGGTGAACCAGCGGTTGGTGGAGCTGGGCGCGGCGCCGATCAGTGCGGAGCGGTTGATGCTGGTGCGGAACACGACAGTCGAGTTCAACGCCGGGAACGAAATCCAGGCGCAGGAGTCGTTGGTGGACGGGATCAGCCGGTCGATCGCCGGCCGCGGTCCGGTGCCGGAACCGTTGCGGATCGGCGCGGAGCCGGCGGTGGTGCCGGACGGGCATCGAAGCGACGGCTTCGTTGCTGCTGTTCACACCGTGGCTGTCGACGTGCTGGAGGATCACGTCAGCCGTGGCTGGCCGGGCCTGGTTCCGGATGTGGAGACGGTACGAGCGGTTCTCGAGGATCACTACCGCCGGGCGGGTTCGGTCTCGCGCGATCACGTGACGATGGGCGGGCACGTGGCGCACTACGTGCTGACCGGCGGCCATGAGCTGCGCCCGGTGATGGGCGGCGGCTCCGGACGCTCGGGACCGCCGAGGCTGGGTGAGGCGAGTGGGTCCGGGCGGACGCTGGACGGGAACCCGCGGCAGCCGTCGCCTCCGGCGAACCCCGCTCACGACGGACGGAACGAGCCGGGGCCGCTGCCCGGTGACGTGGATCCGCGGCTGCCGAGCGGGCTGGAGATCTGGGCATCCCCGCTCGTCGTGGCCGGCGTGAACGGCACCGAGGTCACCACGCAGTGGGACGTGCTGCTGCCTGAGGGAGGTCAGGTCACCGCGGCCCAGTTGCGCGAGATCTCCGACCAGCTGAGCACCCTGCCGCCGAACCACCAGCGGTCGGTGACAGTGATCGGGTACGACGCGAACGCCGGTGCCGCCGCGCGGGTGGCCGGGCTGCTGCAGACCGCGGCGTCGAGCGTCCCGATCGCCACGCGGACCGATGACGTCGAGTCGATGTCGCGCGACTGGATTCCCGCCGACCTCCCGGCACAGCAGTGGCGTGAGCGGCAGGCGCTCGCCGGTCCCCGCCGGGTGCGCATCGAGCTCGGCGGTCGCGGCAAGCCCACCCTCCGGCAGTTGCCGGCCACCGTGACCGTGCTGCCGGGATCGGACGCGACGTACCGGGGGACCGACGGTCAGCCGGTGCCGAGGCGGATGCGGATCGTGCTGCCGGCCGGTGCCGAAGCCGGAGTCCTCGCGGATACGCTGCGTCCGCACCTCGTCCGGCTGGAGCAGCTATCCGGCGGACGCTCCTGGGAGGTGACGGTGACGGCGTACGTGAATCCGTCTCCGGCCACCACCGGGCTCTCCCAGGCCCTGAACCTGGACCGGACCGACATCGTGACCACGCCGGTTGTCGCGCGCCGGGCGACGATCACCGGGCCCGAGTTCGCCCAGCTGGGACGCGTGCTGACGCCACGGTGGCGCGAACAGCTCGAAGGGCGACTCGTGCAGGTGGACATCCGGCCCGGGGCGCGGAGCACGGGCGGCACCACCCCGGCGGACGCGCTACCGGTCGGCGAGCCTCGTGCTCCCTGGGCGCCGGCCCTGGGGCAGGCGGAACGTGAACAGATCCGCGAGCGGCTGCGCGCCCTGGGCGGTGCTGTCCCGGATGCCGCGCTGTTCGGAGGGGGCCGTGCCTTCACGGCACCGGTCCAGGGGCGAGCCGAGCGCGACCGGATCGCGGACGGTGATGTGCGCGCCGGAGCCTGGCCCGATCCCGCCGCCGCGGCCGCGGAGATCGTTCGGGCGTTGCCGACGCCGCTGCTCGACGACAACGGTGTCGCCGAGACCCCGAGCCGGCTGGTGGTCGAGGCGCGCACCTGGGGTGGCGGCCCGGCGCGGGACCAGCAGCGGCGCCACCTGGTGGAGCTGATCGAACAGGAGCTGAGAACTCGTCACCCGCAGCTGTCGGTGAGCCAGGTCTCCTGGATCGCTTCGGGCCTGGTGGGTTCGAGCAACTCGGGCACCACCGAGCCGGTGATCCAGTTGGTGCACCGCCGGTACCGGTTCACGGAGGCATCGATGACGGACGTGCCGCGGCTGATCGATCCCCGCGACCACGTGGACGCCGACGGCCGGGCCTTCCGGTCCTGGTCGCTCGTGCTCCCGTCAGGTCAGGTGACGCTCGCCGACTCCGACCGGGAGCACCTCGCCGAATTGATGAGGTTCCTGCAGGACAACGCCACACCGCAGTGGCGGATGACGGTCGCCGCGTTCGGTGTCGATGCCGGCGAGCGCGCGATCGATGCGGCCGGGCTGCTCCGGCAGTGGACGACGCGGCCAGAGATCGCGAGGAGCTACCTGGTCCAGGCGGTACCGGGATCGATCCTTCAACCCGGGGTCGCAGGGGTGGCGGCGGAGAGTCGGTTCAGGATTCACTACCGGCCGCCGGTGGCGCCCGGCTCCGCGGCTCGGGGCAGCACCGCGCCGTCTCCGCGCCGGCCCGTGACTCCGGCCGGCGAGCCGATGGACATCGACATGGAGCTCTTCGTCCAGGCTGTCGAGGCGGCCGTCGCCCAGGACGCGCCGGTACAACCGGGCGACGACGCCCCGACACCGGCGGAAACCCCGGTGAACGCTCCTGGGGCTCCGCCGAGCACGCCGGCCGGCATGCCGATGCAGGCGGCGGACTTCGACGTCTTCGCCGCTTGGCGGCGGGCCGAGGAGCGCGAGGCGCCGGCCGGGCAGCCCGGCGGTCCGGATCAGGATCTCGATCCGGGGTCCCCGATGGACGAAGCCGACGACGACCTGTTCGGTTCGGGAGACGACAGCGACGAGGACCTGTTCGGTTCGCGGGAGGGCAGCGACGAGGACCTGTTCGGCTCGCGGGAGGGCAGTACCGACCAGGACTGATTTTCTCCACTCGATGGGGAAATGCTGTTTCGCAGCGTGGGACCGGGTTGACCGGGCCCGCAAGTACTGACAAGACTCCTGACCTGTGAACGATCAAAAACTACGGGTCGGAGTGGTCGGTCTCGGCTTTGCCGGGCGGACCGCACTCGAAGCGTTCTCGGAGCTGCCGGACGTCGAGGTGGTGGCACTGGCCGGGCTGGAGAAGGACATCCTGGCCGAGCTCGGCGAGAAGCACCGGGTACCGCATCTCTACGAGAAGTGGGAGGACCTCCTGCAGGACGGCGGCCTGGACGCCGTCAGCATCGGTACGCCGACGCAGCTGCACGCGCCGATCGCGCTGGCCGCGCTGGAGCAGGGGCTGCACGTGCTCTGCGAGAAGCCGCTGGCCCGCACGGTCGACGAGGGCCTGGCGATGGTCGAGGCGTCGAAGAAGGCCGGCAAGGTGCTGAAGGTCATCTTCAACCACCGCGAGCGCGGCGACGTCGCGGCGCTGAAGCACCAGATCGACGAGGGCCAGCTCGGCCGGATCTACTACGCCAAGGCGCACTGGATGCGCCGCAACGGCATCCCCGGCATGGGCGGCTGGTTCACCAACCGCGAGCTGTCCGGCGGTGGCCCGCTGATCGACCTCGGCGTGCACATCCTGGATCTCGCCCTGCACCTGCTGAACGAGCCGACGATCACCACGGTCACGGCGGACACGTTCGCCGAGCTCGGCCCGCGCGGCCGGGGCAGCGCGAGCAGCACGATCCGGCCGACCGTCGACACGCTCGGCTCGAAGTTCGAGGTCGAGGACCTGGCCACGGCGTACCTGCGGCTCGAGGGCGGCGGCGCGCTGCAGCTGGAGACCAGCTGGGCGACGTACCGGGCTCCCGGTGACAACTTCGGCATCGAGCTGTTCGGCACCGAAGGTGGCGCCAAGATCGAGGTCCAGAACTACACCACGACGGACACGCTGCGGATCTTCACCGACGTCGGCGGCGTACCGGCCGAGGTCCGCCCGGCGACCGGCGCCGGGCTCGGCCACCGCGCGGTGGTCAGCGAGTTCGTCGCGATCGTCCAGGCGGGCGACTGGACGTCCCACAACGGTTCCGAGGCGCTGCTCCGGACCCAGGTCATCGACGCCTGCTACGCCTCGGCGAAGGCGGGACGAGAGGTTGTGCTCAATGGTTAACGTCACGGTGTGGGGCGAGAACGTCCACGACCAGCGCGACGCGTCGGTCCAGAAGGTCTACCCCGACACGATGCACGAGACGATCGCGGCCGCCGTCCGGGCCCAGCTCGGCGAGGACGCGAACGTGCGGACCGCCTGGCTGCAGCAGGACGAGAACGGCCTGACCGAGGAGATCCTGGCCGACACCGACGTGCTCACCTGGTGGGGCCACGCGGCGCACGGCGACGTCGACGACGCCGTGGTCGACCGGGTCCAGCAGCACGTGCTGTCCGGGATGGGCCTGATCGCGCTGCACTCGGCGCACTTCTCGAAGATCTTCATCCGGCTGATGGGCACCACCTGCTCGCTGGACTGGCGCTCCGAGAACGACCGCGAGCTGCTCTGGACGGTCGCCGCCGGGCACCCGATCGCGCAGGGGGTCCCGCACCCGCTGGTGATCGAGCGCGAGGAGATGTACGGCGAGCTGTTCGACATCCCGCAGCCCGACGAGCTGGTCTTCGTCAGCTCGTTCTCCGGCGGCGAGGTGTTCCGCTCCGGCTGCTGCTACCGCCGCGGCCAGGGCCGGGTCTTCTACTTCCGCCCCGGCGACCAGGAGTACCCGACGTACCACCAGCCGGAGGTCCAGACGATCCTCGGCAACGCCGTCCGCTGGGCCGCACCGACCAGCCCGCGCCAGCTCCCGACGGTCCACCACCGCAAGAACCCGGGCTGGTTCGAGAACTGAGTTGTCCACAGCCAAGGCGTGCCTCGTGAGCGGGGCACGCCTCCGGCCGGATAAAGTCCGGGCATGGTTGACGTAGCTGCCATCTTCAAGGCGTACGACGTACGCGGGGTCGTCCCCGACCAGCTCGACGAGTCGGTGGCCCGGGCGACCGGTGCCGCGTTCGTCGAAGTGCTGGACGTGCTGTCCGGCCCGGGGTCGGTGGTGATCGGGTACGACATGCGCCCGTCCAGCCCCGCGCTCGCGGCCGCGTTCGCCGAGGGCGTGGCCAGCACCGGCGCCGACGTGATCGTGATCGGCCTGGCCTCGACCGACATGCTGTACTTCGCCAGCGGCCGGCTCCAGCTGCCCGGCGCGATGTTCACCGCGAGCCACAACCCCGCGCAGTACAACGGGATCAAGATGTGCCGCGCCGGTGCCTCGCCGGTCGGTGCCGAGTCCGGGCTGCGCGACATCGCGGACCTGGTCGCCAAGACCGTCAGCGAGCCGACCCCGAGCGTCCCGGTGCCGGGCAAGATCACCAAGAAGGACCTGCTCACGGCGTACGCCGACCATCTGCACGACCTCGTCGACCTGTCCGCGATCCGCCCGCTCAAGGTGGTCGTCGACGCCGGCAACGGGATGGGCGGGCACACCGTGCCGGCCGTCTTCGCCACCGGCCCGGTCGAGATCGTGCCGCTGTACTTCGAGCTCGACGGCAACTTCCCGAACCACGAGGCGAACCCGCTGGACCCGAAGAACCTGGTCGACCTGCAGGCCAAGGTCGTCGAGGCCGGCGCCGACCTCGGGCTCGCCTTCGACGGCGACGCCGACCGCTGCTTCGTGATCGACGAGCTGGGCAAGCCGATCTCGCCGAGCGCGGTGACCGGCGCGGTCGCCGTCCGCGAGCTGGCCAAGCACCCGGGCTCCGCGGTGATCCACAACCTGATCACCTCCAAGGCGGTCCCGGAGCTGATCACCGAGCACGGCGGGACGCCGGTCCGGGCCCGGGTCGGGCACTCGTTCATCAAGCAGCAGATGGCCGAGACCGACGCGGTCTTCGGCGGCGAGCACTCCGCGCACTACTACTTCCGCGACTTCTGGCGTGCCGACACCGGCATGCTGGCCGCGCTGCACGTGCTGGCCGCGCTCGGCGAGCAGGACAAGCCGGCCAGCGAGGTCTTCGCCGAGTACGAGCGGTACGTCGCCTCCGGCGAGATCAACAGCCGGGTCGACGACGCGGCCGCCACCGTCGCCGCGATCGAGGACACCTACGCCGGGCGGGACGGGACTACCGTTGACCACCTGGACGGTCTGACCGTGGACGCGGGACAGTGGTGGTTCAACGTCCGCGCGTCCAACACCGAGCCGCTGCTGCGGCTGAACGTCGAGGCCGGGGACGCCGCCACCATGGAGCGTGTCCGGGACGAAGTACTGGCCCTGATCACCGGTGCACCGGTGGAGGAGAACAACTGATGGCAGTGAACCTGGACCCCGACCTGCTGAGCATCCTGGTCTGTCCGAAGTGCCGCTCGGAGTTCCGCGTGGACGACGAGGCGAACGAGCTGGTCTGCACCAACGCCGCCTGCGCGCTGGCCTACCCGGTCCGTGACGACATCCCGGTGCTGCTGATCGACGAGGCGCGCGAGACCAAAGAGGCCGAAACCCACTGATGAGCTCCTTCGACGACTCGCGGCTGGACGACCCCGCCGCGCTCGAGGCGACCGACCACCTGCTGCGCCGGCTCGCCGGTGCCGGAGCCCGCGTCCGGGCCGAGATCGACGCCGCCGAGGAGGTGCTGTCGAAGCTCGACTCCGACGGCTTCCGCCCGCGCGCGATCGTCGCGGCCGGCCGGGACGCCCGTCTGGTCCGTGCGGTGCTGGAGCCGGTCTGCCCGGTGCCGTTCGTGGCCTGGCCCGGGCCGGGTCTGCCGGGCTGGACCGGTCCGCTCGACCTGGTGATCGTGCTCGGTGGCACGGCCGCTGACCAGGAAGCCATGTCCGCCGCCTCCGAGGCCGTCCGCCGGGGCAGCGGTCTGATGGTCGCCTGCCCGGCGGACTCACCGATCGCCCAGGCCTCGGCCGGTTCGCGGCACGCGATCCGCCTGCCGTCGCAGTCCGACGACCAGCTCGCCGCTGCCGTCGCCGTACTGCAGGGGCTGCACCAGATGGAGCTCGGGCCGGTCGTCGACGCCAAGGCGGTGGCGACGCTGCTCGACGACGTCGCGATCGAGTGCTCGCCGAACAACGACGTCGCGTCGAACCCGGCGAAGGATCTGTCGCTGATGCTGGCCGACGCGATGCCGCTGGTCTGGGGCGGATCGGTTCTCGCCGCTCGTGCGGCTCGTCGTGTCGTCGAGGCCCTGCGGTTGGCCAGCGGCCGTCCGGCGCTCGCGGCCGACGCCGGTCACCTGCTGCCGGTGCTGAACCAGCCGCCGCGTGACCTGTTCGCCGACCCGTTCGACCAGCCGGACGACCTGCGCCCCGGCCTGGTCATCCTGGACGACGGCGTCGAGGACGCGGGCGTCGCCGAGCACCGGCGCCAGCTGGAGGAGAAGGCCGAGCGGCACGACGTCCGGGTGCACGTGGTCACGCAGGCCAGTGGCACGGACATCGCGCGGTACGCGGCGCTGACGCAGCACGGCCGGTACGCCGCGGCGTACCTGGGGATCGGTCTGGGCCGGTACGGCACCGAGGCGACCGAGACGCCGATCGTCCCGGGCAACCCGGCCGTCGACCCGGCTTGGTGATGGTTTCCCGAAGTACTAGGAAGAATGTGGTGACAGGGTGGTAGTCCGGCTCAGCAACACCGTGCGCGACTACGCGTGGGGATCGCCGACCGCGATCCCGGCGCTGCTCGGGGTCGAGCCGGACGGCAAGCCCCAGGCCGAGCTGTGGATGGGCGCGCACGAGTCGGCGCCGTCGGTGCTGGCGTCGGGGGAGTCGCTGTACGACCTCGTGTCCGAGGCGCCGGTTGCTGTCCTGGGCGAGGAGACGGCCGAGCGGTTCGACGGTCGTTTCCCCTTCCTGGCCAAGATCTTGGCGGCCGCGCAGCCGTTGTCGATCCAGGCGCATCCGTCACCGGAGCAGGCCGTCGACGGGTACCGGCGCGACGAGGAGGCCGGCATCCCGCGGGACGCGGCCGACCGCAACTACAAGGACTCCTGGCCGAAGCCGGAGATCCTGATCGCTTTGGAGCCGTTCGACGCACTGGTCGGTTTCCGGCCGCTGGAGCGGACGGTCGCGCTGCTCGACGCGCTCGGTGCAGTCGGCCTGGAGGAGCTGACCGCCGCGCTGCGCGACGGGAAGCTGCAGGACGCTTTCACCGACTTCATGAGCAGCGACCGGGACTCGATCCGTCCCTTGGTCGCCGCGCTCGCCGAAGCTTGTGATCGGTACACCGGACAAGAGTTCGCACTCGACGTGGAAACGCTCGCTCGGCTTGCGGTCGACTTCCCCGACGACCCGGGCGTCCTGGCGGCTCTGCTGCTCAACCGGGTGCGGCTGGAGCGGTTCGAGTCCGTGTACCTCCCCGCCGGGAATGTGCACGCCTACCTGCGCGGGACCGGGTTCGAGGTGATGGCGAACTCCGACAACGTGCTGCGCGGCGGGTTGACCAGCAAGCACATCGACGTGCCGGAGCTGGTCTCGGTGGTCGACTTCGAGCCGCTGGCCGACCCGGTGCTGCACGGTGTCGCGGTCGCGCCGGGCGTCACGGCGTACGAGACCGGCAGTCCGTACTTCGCGGTCCGGCGGGTGGACCTGACCGGCGAGGCTGTCGTCGTACCGGCCGAGGGTGCGCGGATCGTCGCGGTGGTGGACGGCGACGTGACGGTGGGTGCCGAGGGCACCGACGAGACCGAAGCGTTGTCCGGTGGGCAGTCGGCGTTCCTTCGAGGACCCGAAGGACCCTGTAGCCTGCGTGGTTCCGGCACGGCCTTCGTCGTGTCCGCTCGCTGAACCACTTCGGCGAAATCTTTGGCCCCCCTGAGTTGCTGGAGGACTGACCCACATGGCTGGTGGCGGTAACAAGGCCGTCGTCGCGGCACTGCTGGCGAACACCGGAATCGCGATCACCAAGTTCGCCGCCTGGGGCCTGACCCAGTCGGCCTCGATGCTGGCCGAGGCGATCCACTCGCTGGCCGACGCCGGCAACCAGGTGCTGCTGCTGGTCGGCGCCAAGCGCGCCAAGCGGCAGGCCGACGAGCTGCACCAGTTCGGCTTCGGCCGGGAACGCTACGTGTACTCGTTCATCGTGGCGATCGTGCTGTTCAGCGTCGGTGGGCTGTTCGCGCTGTACGAGGGGTACCACAAGATCCACGACCCGCACGGGATCGACAACTGGAAGTGGGTCCCGGTCGCCGTGCTGGTGGCCGCGATCATCATGGAGTCGTTCTCGTTCCGGACCGCGATCGTCGAGGCCAACAAGGTCCGCGGGCACGTGTCCTGGTCGCGGTTCATCCGCAACGCGCGCTCGCCCGAGCTGCCGGTGATCCTGCTCGAGGACTTCGCGGCGCTCACCGGTCTGGTGCTGGCGCTGATCGGCGTCGTCCTGACCCTTGCCACCGGCAACGGTGTCTTCGACGGCGCGGGCTCGATGGCGATCGGCGCGCTGCTGGTCGTGGTCGCGATCTTCCTGGCGATCGAGATGAAGTCCCTGCTGCTCGGCGAGTCCGCGACCCGGGAGTCCCAGCAGAAGATCATCGCGGCGATCGAGAGCGTGCCCGGCGTCCAGAAGCTGATCCACATCAAGACCCTGCACCTGGGCCCGGAGGAGGTGCTGGTCGCCGCGAAGGTCGCCGTCGAGCCCGGCGCCGACGCCGCCGCCGTCGCCGCCGCGATCAACGCCGCCGAGGCCGCGGTCCGCGAGGCCGAGCCGATGTCGCAGCACATCTACCTGGAGCCCGACATCTACGTCGAGGGCTACGTCCGGGAAGAGCGTCCGGCTGTACCTGAGGCGCCTTCGCACTGACATCATCCGAAGCCGCCCGGTCGCTGCGCGACCGGGCGGCTTCGTGGCGGGAAGACGGGGTGGGGTGGAGCCGGGCACGGGTGGTGGCGGACGCCGGCGGAGCCTGGCGCTCGGGGCGCGCGGCCCCTCTCTCTCCCTCCCTCCCTCCCCTTCCCGTCAGCGGGGTCGCTGAGCTGGGGGTGGGAGCACTCCGGAGCGGCCCAGCCATCTGAGCGCCCGTTCCCGGTCGATCTCCGCGGGGCTGGGTGGTGTGGTGAGGCGGCCGGTGCGGTAGCCGAGGTTGCGGAGGTCGGCGGCGACCGAGGGTTCGGCGAGTGCCTTCAGGGCGAACGCGAGGGCGGCCGGCGTCACGTCGTACCGGTGTTCGAGCTCGAGGGCGAGCTTGACCGCGGCGAGGTCGCGGTCGTCGTACTGGCGTTGGGCCGAGCGGCTGGTGCGGGTGCGCGGGAGCAGGCCCAGGGTCTCGCGGTAGCGCAGCATCCGCGCGGTGGTGCCCAGCAGTTTGGCGGCCTCGGTGATGCGCATGGCGACATCTTGACATTTCGGTGTCAGGAACCGCCACCCGGTGGGTCACGCAGGGTCGCCTTACCGCTAGCCTCGTCGGCGAAGACCTCACCAACCGACACCCTCAGGGAGCGGCACCGCATGACGTTCGACTACAAGGTGGCAGACCTCGGACTGGCCGAGTTCGGTCGCAAGGAGATCCGGCTCGCCGAGCACGAGATGCCGGGTCTGATGGCGATGCGCGCCCAGTACGGCGAGAGCAAGCCGCTGGCCGGCGCGAAGATCATGGGCTCGCTGCACATGACCATCCAGACCGCCGTGCTGATCGAGACGCTGACGGCCCTCGGCGCCGAGGTGCGCTGGGTCTCCTGCAACATCTTCTCCACCCAGGACCACGCGGCCGCCGCGGTCGTCGTCGGCCCCGAGGGCACCGCGGACGCCCCGGCCGGTGTCCCGGTCTTCGCCTGGAAGGGCGAGACGCTGGAGGAGTACTGGTGGTGCACCGAGCAGGCGCTGACCTGGCCGAACGGTGACGCCCCGAACATGATCCTGGACGACGGCGGCGACGCCACCATGCTCGTCCACAAGGGCACCGAGTTCGAGAAGGCCGGCGCCGTGCCGGACCCGTCGACCGCGGAGTCCGAGGAGTTCGCCGTCGTCCTGGCGCTGCTGACCCGCTCGCTGGAGCAGAGCAAGGACAAGTGGACCACGATCGGCGCCGGCATCAAGGGTGTCACCGAGGAGACCACCACCGGCGTGCACCGGCTGTACGAGATGCACAAGGCCGGCCAGCTGCTGTTCCCGGCGATCAACGTCAACGACTCGGTCACCAAGTCGAAGTTCGACAACAAGTACGGCTGCCGGCACTCGCTGATCGACGGCATCAACCGCGCCACCGACGTCCTGATCGGCGGCAAGGTCGCCGTCGTCGCGGGCTACGGTGACGTCGGCAAGGGCTGCGCGGAGTCGCTGCGTGGCCAGGGCGCCCGGGTCATCGTCACCGAGATCGACCCGATCTGCGCGCTGCAGGCCGCGATGGACGGCTACCAGGTCACCACGCTCGAGGACGTCGTCGGGATCGCCGACATCTTCGTCACCACGACCGGCAACAAGGACGTCATCACCGCCGACCACATGGCGCAGATGAAGCACCAGGCGATCGTCGGCAACATCGGCCACTTCGACAACGAGATCGACATGGCCGGCCTGTACAAGCTGGACGGTGTCGAGCGGGTCACCATCAAGCCGCAGGTCGACGAGTTCCGCTTCGCCGACGGCCACACCATCATCATCCTGTCCGAGGGCCGCCTGCTGAACCTGGGCAACGCGACCGGTCACCCGTCGTTCGTGATGTCGAACTCCTTCACCAACCAGGTGCTGGCCCAGATCGAGCTGTTCGTGAAGACCGCCGAGTACCCGACCGACGTCTACGTGCTGCCCAAGCACCTCGACGAGATGGTCGCCCGCCTGCACCTCGACGCGCTCGGCGTGAAGCTCACCGAGCTCACCAAGGAGCAGGCCGAGTACCTGGGCCTCCCGGTCGAGGGCCCGTACAAGTCGGACCACTACCGCTACTGAGTTCCTTCAGTACGCCGTACCGCTTGATCGCGAGGCGCCGCACCCACTCGGGTGCGGCGCCTCGCGCCATTCCCGGGCGGGAATTGAGGGGCGCGCGGGCGGTGACGAGGATCGTGGCACACGAACTACCGCGATCCGAGGAGCACTTGAATGTCCGACACTCATGACCTGGTCACCCGGTACGTCGCCGTCTGGGGCGAGCCGGACCCGCAACGCCGCCGGGCCGCTATCGACGAGCTCTGGGCCGACGGCGGCAGGCACCTGCTGCACCCGCCCGAGGAGGTCCGGGCCGCGGCGGCCGGGCTCGGCTTCGCGACCGGTGAGCTGGCCGCCCGCGGCCGGGCGGCCATCGAGCACCGGGTCGCGCGCAGCCATGCCGAATTCGTTGCTGATGGCAAGTACGTCTTCCGGGCGGCCGGGGACGAGATGCGGCTGGAGGACGTGGTCAAGTTCCGCTGGGAGATGGAGTCGGTGGCCGACGGTGAGGTGGTCGGTGGTGGGCTCGAGGTCCTGCTGCTCGACGCCGACGACCGGATCGTCGCGGACTACCAGTTCCCGGACTGACGCCGAACGCCCGCGCAACGGCGGCCGGCCCCGTGGATCACTGACGCAGGCAGCGCAGGCAGCGCACGCAGCGCACGCAGCGCACGCAGCGCAGGCTGACGCAGGCAGCGCGGGCGGCCGGCTGCCCGGATCACCCGACGCCGGCGGTCCGCGCGCTGCCGGCGAGCAGGTCGGCGGTCTCCCGGTCCGCGGGCAGGAACGCCTCCAGTTGCAGCTCGGACACGGTGATGTCGAGCGCGGTCGCGAAGGTGGTGATCGTCGTCGTCAGCCGCAGGTCGCCGAGAGCGGTCCGCAGCTGGAGCGGAGCGGCGAAACCGACGTGCTCGGGACCGGGCTCGACGGCCGGCACGTAGCCGGACAGCTCGTCGCGGAGCTCACCGGGCGGCAGGCGGTCGAGGATGTGCCGGGCCCACTGGCCGAGATTGACGATGCGAGGCGCCAGGCCGTCGGGGTGGAGGGAGAGCCGGAGAACGTTGACCGGCGGACGGAGGAGGTGGCCGGCCACACCGTCGACGAGCAGATCGAAGCCGTCGTTGGCGAGGACGAGATGGTGGCCGGCGTCGACGACCACCGCCGGGTACGGCAGGTGCCCGGTCAGGAGGTGCTCCAGCGCCACCCGGACATGATCGAGCCGGGGGTCGTCGAGGGCGGTCTGCGGGTAGACCGGGGCGAACCCGGCCGCGAGCAGCAGGTCGTTGCGCTCCCGCAACGAGAGCTCCAGCGACTCACCCAGCCGGACCACCATGGTCCGGCCGGGCCGCGAGCGCCCGGACTCGATGAAACTCAGATGCCGCTGCGTCGTACCCGCGCGCAGCGCAAGCTCGAGCTGACTGAGCCGCCGCGTCCGCCGGGCGCCCTTCAGCACGTCGGTGAAGTCCACACCGGCAGTCTGCCGGGCGCCGCCGACAGCGGCGGCCAGGCCCGGCTGCCCCCGCGTCCTCGTCTTCAAGTCGGCACCACCGCTCACTCCCGCGAAAGCGACCGGGCCCGGCGCGGGCGCCGCCGACAGCGGCGGCCAGGCCCGGCTGCCCCCGCGCCCTCGTCTTCAAGTCGGCAGCACCGCTCACCCCGACGCAAGCGACCAGGCCCGCGGGGAGACGCGGGGCCGCCGGATCGCCTCGGCCGGGCTGCTCGTGCGTACGGCGTACCGTCCGGCTGGCTCGGGACCCCGGTGGCCTGGCAAGGTAGCCCGCGGACGGGTGAGAGGAGGACCGCGGGGTGGCGGACGTGTTCGCTGGACGGTTCGAGCTGATCGACCCGATCGGAGCAGGTGGGGACGGGACGGTCTGGCGTGCTTGGGACCGAAGGCTCGAACGCCTCTGCGCGGCCAAGGTGCTGCGGCAGCGGCATGCCGGCGCGCTGCTCCGCTTCGTCCGCGAGCAGGGTCTGCGGCTCGATCACCCGAACATCCTGAGCCCGTACAGCTGGGCCGCCGACGACGACCAGGCGCTGCTCGCGATGGACCTGGTCGGCGGAGGCGCCGTCAGCAACCTGTTGGCCGACTTCGGTCCACTTCCGGACCGGTATGCCGCTGAGCTGCTCGCCCAGCTCCTGGGCGCGCTCGTCCAGGTGCACGCGGCCGGTCTGGTCCACCGCGACATCAAGCCCGGCAACCTGCTGCTCGAAGCCACCGGCACCAACTCACCTGTACTCCGCCTGAGCGACTTCGGCATCGCCCTGTCCCTGGGCGAGCCCCGCCTCACCCATCAAGGCGCCCTGATCGGCACCCCCGGATACCTCGCCCCGGAAACCCTCACCGGTGCGCCGCCTGCCACCGCCCAGGACCTGTACGCCGTCGGCGTCACCGCCTGGCAGTTGCTCACCGGGGAAGAGCCACCCACCACGCACCCGCTGCCGGCCTTCACCGGCCCTCTCTGGAACCTGGTCGAGCCACTCGTCGCAGCCGACCCTGCCGATCGCCCTTCCGCCGAGTCCGCCCTGGCGACGCTGACACCTGTCCTGGCCCAGCCCCTCGCCGTACCTGCCCACACCTCCGACCAAGAACCCATCGAGGTCTTCGACCACCTACCACCGCTGCCTGCCGGCGACTGGGACCGAACACCTGCCGCAGCCGAGTCGGCCGCGCCCGCGCGGCCGTCGGCCGCCGGTGCAACGGGGGTTGGGTCGGGTGCAGGCGTGCACGCGGGAACAGGTGCGCCGTCGGCGGCGGGTGCGGGCGTGCGCGCGGGAGGGGATGCGCCGACGGCCGCGGGCGTGGAGGCGGCCGGGGGCGTGCGCGCAGGTGCGCCACCGGCGCCGGAGGTGGCGGTGCGGGCTGCGGGAAGGAGCCGGGCTTCGTCGAAAGGCAGGCGGTGGGTGCTGGCTGGAGCTGTGGGGGCGGTCGTCGTCGCAGGGGCTGGTGCGTGGTGGTTGCTGGATGGGCGGCCCGACGGTGGCACGCCTTCGACGGGGAGCTCGTCGCCGACGCCTGGTCCGACTCCGTCGGTGACGCCGCCCGCCGTGCCGACCGGGCCGGTGACGCGGGCACCCAACGCGGCGGTGAAGCTGGGCGGCGCGTGCGGGTGGCAAGAGGCGGGGACTGTGGAGACGACTGCTGACGGCACTCGGGTGGAGTGCCGTCAGCAGGGGAGTTCCTATCGATGGGTCAAGGCCGGGTAGAACCGCCGGTCAGTTGGGGTGGCTGGGGCCGGACGGGTCTTGGGGATGACCAGGACCGTGGGGGTAGCCAGGACCCTGGGGGTAGCCGGGGTTCTGCGGGTAGGCGGGCGGCGCCACCGGCTTGCGGGTGCGGCGGAGCAGGGCGGCGACGGTGACCGCGACCGCCAGCAGCAGCGCGGCACCGGCGATGATCCAGGGCAGGTTGGAGGACGAGGAGTCGTCGGCGGGCGGGGTCGGCGGGGTGACATCCGCGGTGTTGCCGGACGACGGGCTGGGCTCAGCCGTCGGAGTCTCGGTGGGCGTTTCGCCGGTCGAGGCGCCGTACTCCGGCCCGGCGAGCTTGTCGCCGGCGACGGTGACGTCGATGGTGAGCGGGACCCCACCGGCGGGCGCGTCGCCGAAGGCGACGCCGAGACTGGCGACGATGTAGTACCAGCCGTCCACGCTCGCCTTGCGGAAGTCGGAGTTGTTCGCGTTCCGGTTCAGGTAGACGACCCGCGGTGTCGCGATCGGTTTGCCGTTCGAGGGCAGGATCTTGGTGCTTCCCGTGTACGCCGTGGTGTCGGACTTCAGCTCCGCCCGCACCGGGCTGAACAACCCCGTCCGGATGTTCGCGGTCGCTCCGTCCGGCCGGCCCGCGAAGGTGACCCGGTACGCCAGGCCCTGACCCCAGTCGAGCTTGACCCGGTAGAACAGCTGCTCGCCGTGGTAGATCGTCTCGCCGTACCGGCCGGCGCCGCCCAGCGTCGTCGCCTCGTTGAACGAACCACCGCCGCGCACCGCTCGGACTCCGCCGGCGGGCGGGGCAGCGAAGTCGACCAGGCTGGTCTGCGCGGGCTCACCCAGACTGCCGGTGACGGGCGGCTCGATCCGGAGCTGCAGCTCGACCGGTACGCGGTCGGTGCCGCCGCCACGGGCGTCGCGGGTCACCCGGAACACGTACTTGCCCGGCACGCTGCAGCCCTTCGGCTTCGACGAGCCCGCGACCGTGCCGTTCCAGCTCAGCAGCGTGGTGAGCGAGCCGCCGTCCTTGGCGCGCGTGTTGAGCTCGCGCTGGCGTTCGTAGCAGTCGGCGCCGTTCGGGCCGGTGATCCGGATGTCGAGCACCTCGATGGTGCGCGGGTTGCCGCGCGGGAAGACCGTGGTGGCCGCGAAGTACGCCGTGTCGCCGGCCTTCAGATCGGCGGCGTAGAAGCGTTCCTCCACCGGGTCGACGGTGTCCAGGTACTGCCCCGGCGTGACCGTCGGCGCGGTGAACGGGTCCCCGGTCCCGGTGACCGGTTCGCCGGTCGGCTCGTAGTGCCGCAGCGCGCGCTCGGTGACCCGGCCCAGTACACCGAGCAGCGAGTCGGCGTCCGCGGCGTCGTGGTACGTCCCGCCGGTGTTCTGCGCGATGCAGGCCAGCTGCGCGCGGGCCTTCGCGTCGACCCGGAAACCGATCGTGTGCACGTGCAGGTCGACGCCCTGCTGGTGCAGCTCCTTCGCGACCTCGCACGGCTGCGGTGGAGCGCAGGTGTCCTCCCCGTCGGAGACGAGCACGATCGAGCGCTGGCCTTCCTTCGGCAGCTGGGCGGCCGCCGTCCGGAGGGCTTGGCCGATCGGCGTGTACCCGCTGGCCTTGGTGGCGGCGACCGCGCGCTTGAGGGCGGGCTTGTTCACCGCGCCGACCGGCTGGACGACGCGCACGTCCTTGCAGCCGGCCGCCTTCTCCCGGCCGCTCGACCCGGTGCCGGCGCCGTAGATCGCCAGACCGACCTGGGCCTGCGCGGGCAGCCCGTCGACCATCGAGCCGACGGCGCGCTTGGCGGCGTCCATCCGGGTGCCGCTGCCGCCGGCGTCGCGGGCGGTCATCGAGCCGGACGAGTCGAGCACCACCAGCACCGGCGACAGCTCACCCTCGGCGGCGGCGGGAACCGCGTTCGCGAACGATAATGCGGCGGCCAGGGCGGTCAGTGCCGCGAGGGCGGTGGTCCGTCGTATCATGATGCTCTCCAGGGGATGCGGGCGGTCACGAGCACGAACCTATCGTTTGCATTCGCAATTTGCAAATCATAATCCGGAGGTGTGGTGAGCGACGCGCACGAGCGCAACCTCGAGCTCCAGCAGCAGTGGTACGGCGAACCGCTGGGCGCCCGGTTCCGCCGCCTGCTCGACCGGCTCGCGCTCTCGCAGGCCCAGCTCGCCGGCGTCCTCGGCCTGTCCGCGCCGATGCTGTCACAACTGATGTCGGGCCAGCGAGCCAAGATCAGCAACCCGGCGGTCCTGTCGCGTGTGCTGCAGCTGGAGGCGATGGTCGCCGAGCCCGGCTGGGCCGCGACGCCGGCGCCCGAGCGCGAGCGCCGCCTCGACGAGGTCCGCGCGGCGAAGCAGACGACGCTGACCCTCGACCCCGGCCGCGACGCGCCGCTGGAACCCGCGGCCGATCCGGTCGTCATCATCCAGTCGCTGCTGCGTGACCTGGCGTCCGCGGCGGAGCTGGAGGGCGCGGCGCGGTTGCTGGAGAAGTCGTATCCCGAGCTGGCTCAGGCGTTGCGGGTGTTCGGCGCCGGCCGCACGCAGGAAGCCCGGGCCTACTACTCCGAACTCACCGCCCGAAGGTAGTTGCCAAGCGCAACAGTGGCCGGATCCGCCGGAGGCGACACAGCTGCGGTACCGGCGACAACGGTGACGTCGGGCAGGTCCGGTACGGCGGCTGACGCGCTGGTCAGCGTGAAGCGGTCGTCGTCCTCGTCCATCGCGGCGAGCAGACGGGTGCCGTCGGCAAGGATCACCGTCCACAGGCCCGGGGGTTCGGTGTCGCCGTACAGGACCATCGCCTGGAAGTGCGCGGCGAAGCGGGTGGCGAAGTCCAGGTGGTCGAGGTGGCGGGTGCGGTCGCCGTCGACGCCGAGGGTGAGGCTGGCGGCGAAGTGGCCCTGGACGGGTTCCCAGGTGCAGAAGGCGGCGAAGACCAGGTCCGGCGGGACGCCCGCGAGCTCGTCGTCGACGCGGTCGGCGGGGGCGGCGAACAGGTCGGCGTCGGCGACCGCGAAGGTGTCGCGCAGGAACGGCCGGAGCTCGGCCACGTCGACCGGGCGGGAGATCAGCAGGTCGTAGCCGCCGCAGCTCATCGGATCGCGGCGAACAGGTGTTTGTCGGCGACCTGGCCGAGGACGGCGACCTCGGCGAAGCCGGCCTTGCGGAACGCCTCGACGGTGTCGGTGAGGGTGATGTCGCGGCCCTTGTGGCGGTCGGCGAAGCGGGTCTCGCGTTCGGTGAGCAGGGCGGTGAAGGCGGGTTCGGCGGCGGCGGACTTCCACCAGGTCTCCCAGTCCTCGACGCCGTTCGCGTGCGAGGTCGACCAGATCTCGTCGCGCAGGGCGACCGTGACCGCGTCCAGGCGCGGAACCTCGGTCGGGCCGAGGCGCATGGTGTCGGCATTCAGGAAGAGGCCGCCGGGACGGATCCGCTGGGCGAGGGTCTGGGCGAGCGTCGTCAGGTCCGCGGGGTCGAGCCAGTGCAGGGCCGTGGCCGAGCAGACGGCGTCGATCGGCCGATCACCCAGCACGCCGTCCCAGCCGGGCGCGCGCAGGTCGGCCTCGGCGAAGCTGACCCGGTCGGAGGCGACGGCCTGCCGGGCGATCTCCAGCAGGAACGGGTCGAGATCGACGCCGACGATCTCCGCGGCCGGGAAGCGTTCGGCCGCCCGGGCGGAGATCGAGCCGGGGCCGCAGGCGAGGTCGAGGAAGCGGTTCGGCGTACCGGTGATTCGTTCGACGACGTCGAGCATCAGCGCGAACTGCTCCTCGCGGTCCGGCAGGTAGCCGGCCTGCTGGTCGTCCCACCGTCGGAGCCACGCGTTCCAGTCGATCTCTACCTGCGACATGGTCGCAAGGCTAGAACCACTGGCTGGATTCCCCGCTGCCGGGGGCGTGCCAGCCTTGGGGGTTCACCTGCTCCCCGCGGGGCCGGGGTGGGACAGGAGGAGAAGGAAGAGCGCTGGGCCCGGGGAAGCCCCCGCTCGCGGGTGGGGCACCGAAGGTGGGCACCCCGCCGTACGCGGGCGGGTGCTGCACGTACGGGTTCGGTGGTGCGAACGGGCCGGTGTGTGCCGCGGGCCGGTGAGCTGCCAAGCGGTCCAGCTCTCGGCGGCGGCGTTCCGCCAGTACTGCGGACAGGAAAGCGGGGGACGAGATGGGGACCGGCGGCGCGGGGGCGGTGAGGCCGCCGACCTTGAACGCCAGCGCGTCGCCCAGCGCGACCTGCGCCGCGGGCTCCAGCTCCTTGTAGCGCGCCAAGTACTCGCGTGACGTGTTGGCGAGGTCGTCCGAGAGCCGCGAGAGCTCCAGCGACTGGGCCCACTGCACCAGATGACCGGGCACGAACAGCGGCGGCGACGCCATCGGCTGGTGGCGCTCGCGGATGACCACCGTCCCGGCGACCATGTCGCCGATCCGCTTGCCCTGCTTGTTCATCAGGCTCGCGACGATCCCCGGTCCGGCGGCGAACCACGGCGCGAAGTCGACGAAGATCCACAGCAGCGACCTGACCAGCGCGTGCCGGAAGCGGATCGACGAGCCGTCGTCGCGGACCACGCGCAGGCCGAGCAGCATCTTGCCGACCGTCCGGCCGCGGGTCAGCGTCTCCATCACCACGCGGTACCCGACCAGGACCAGCAGCAGTACGACGAACACCAGCGCCACCCCGAGCGCCTCGCTCGCGCCGCCGAGCAGGAAGCCGAACAGCGTCAGGAACAGGACGACGAGCGCGATCACCTGCAGCGTGAAATCGATCGCGCAGGCCAGCGCGCGGGTCGGCATCCGGGCGATCCGCACCTGCAGGACAACCGCTTCCCCCGTGACCAGCTCAGCCACCCTCGCCCCCTCCCACGTGTCCCGAGACAGCTAGTGTCGCCTATTCCAGGTCATCCGACCCCGAAATGCGGGACACTCGACCGACCACGGGTACGCCGGGGCGACACGGACAGGAAGGCCGGGGATGGACGTCGAAGCGTACGTGTCGGTCCACCAGCCGCAGTGGGACCGGCTCGCCGCGCTCACTCGCCGGCAGCGCCGCCTGACCGGCGCCGAGGCCGAGGAGCTGGTCCAGCTCTACCAGCGCGTCGGTACCCACATGGCTGCGCTCCGGGCGGCCGGTGCCGACCCGGTGACCGTCGGTCGCCTCTCCGGCCTGATCGCCGACGCCCGCGGCGCGGTGACAGGCGCGCAGGCTCCGGTCTGGCGCGACATCTCGCGGTACTTCCTGGTCAGCTTCCCCGCGGCCCTCTACGTCTCCCGCCGCTGGTGGCTCACGATCGGCCTGCTGTTCTACCTGGTCGCCGCCTGGGTCGCGTGGCGGATCCTGGTCAACCCCGACGTGCTCGACTCGGTCGCGCCGCCGGAGGCGATCCAGCAGCTGGTCGACAAGGACTTCGCGTCGTACTACTCCGAGAACCCGGCGCAGGACTTCGCACTCCGGGTCTGGATCAACAACGCGACGATCTCCGCCGCCGTCCTCGCGATCGGCGTACTGATCGTGCCGGTCGCGTTCGTGCTGTGGAGCAACGCGACCAACCTCGGGGTCAGCGCCGGCGTGATGATCGGCCACGACAAGGGTGACGTGTTCTTCGGCCTGATCACCCCGCACGGCCTGCTCGAGCTGACCGCCGTCTTCGTCGCGTCGGCTGCGGGTCTGCGCCTCGGCTGGTCGTGGATCGCGCCCGGCCCGCGGACCCGCATGCAGGCACTGGCCCAGACCGGTCGCGCGACCGTCGGGATGGCGATCGGCCTGGCGGTGATCCTGCTGATCACCGGCATGATCGAGGCCTTCGTGACACCGTCGCCGCTGCCGACCGCCGTCCGGGTGGGGGTCGGGATCGTCGTCGAGGTCGCGTTCTTCGTCTACGTGTGGACGCTCGGGCGCCGCGCGGTCCGGCTCGGTGAGTACGGCGACGTCGAGGAAGCCGACCGCGAGGCGACCGCGCCGGTCTCCGCCTGATCGTTGCTCTGCCTGATCGTGCTTGGCCTGATCGTTTAGGGCGGGGTACGTGATCCGCAGGACGGGGACCGCCAGCCACGTCGTGAGGAGCAGGATGAGCACCGCCAGTCAGGCCCAGAACAGCCGGGTGTACGACTACGCGATCACCGTCGGGTTGATCGCGTACGGCGTCGTCTACCTGCTGGTCGCGTGGATCGCGCTCCAGCTCGCTTTCGGGAAGTCGTCGGAGGAAGCGTCGCAGCAGGGCGCGTTGCAGGAGCTGGCCGACAAGCCGCTCGGCGGCGTGCTGCTCTGGGTGGTCGCGCTGGGACTCTTCGCGCTCGTGGTCTGGAAGGGCCTCGAGCTCGCCTACGGCCATCTGGACACCGAGAAGAAGGTCTCGTCGGCCGGTCGTCTCGGCATGTACCTCGTGCTCGGCATCAGCGCGATCAGGGTCGCGGTCGGGTCGGGTGGCGGTGGTAAGTCCAACCAGCAGTCGATGACCGCGAAGCTGATGGAGAACGGCGCCGGTCGCGTGCTCGTTGTACTGATCGGGCTGGTCATCATCGGCGTCGGCGTTCGCCAGCTGTACAAGGCGTACACGACCAAGTTCACCGAGGACCTGGTCGGTGGCGTCTCGCGCACCACGATCCGGCTCGGCCGGGTCGGGTACGCCGCCAAGGGGGTCGCGTTCTTCATCGTCGGCGCGCTGTTCGCCTGGGCCGCGATCGACTACGACCCGAGCAAGGCCGGCGGCCTCGACACCGCGATGCGCACGATCAAGGACCAGCCGTTCGGCACCGTGCTGCTGACCGTGATGGCGCTCGGCCTGGCCTGCTTCGGCGTCTACTGCTTCAGCTGGTCACGCAACGCCAAGCACTAAAGCGTTCCTCCCGTGGTCTGGTGGGCCAGGTTCGACGCCGGGCCACGGTAGAACGCCCGGATCCGGTACGACGCCTTGCGCTCGGCCGGGAGCGTGCTCAGCTCGGTGAAGGTCGCGCCGGGATCGATGAAACCGGCCACCCGGTACGCCGGTTGGCCGTCGGGCTTGATCTCCAGCAGGAAGCCTTCCTCGTCGGTGGCGTTGTCCTTCCAGGTGACCCGGACCTGGTCGCCGCCGGCCGACTTCACGGCCACGTCGGTCGGCGTACCGGCTTGTGCGCGGACCGATCCCGGCCGGGCCTGCTTGCCTTCGGCCCGGAAGATCGTTGTTGAGGGCAACTGAACCGCGACCGGGTCGGAGGCCGGGCCGAGCACCGGCGTCACCCGGTAGTAGAACGGCGTCTTCGGCATCAGGTCGGGGTGCTGGAACGTGTGCTCAGCCGGCGCGAGGAAGTCGAGGATCGTGTACTGCCCGTCCTTCTCGGTCGCGAACTCGACGATCGTGCTGGTCGCGGCGTCCGGCGTACCGGACCAGTCGAGCGTGATGTCGACCGGTGAGGTCAGGGTGGCGGTGAGCTGGACCCCGGCGGCGGCCGGCTGACCGGTTGCCGAGCAACCGGTCAGCGCAGCCACCGCCAGTGCAGCGACTGCGAGTCGGAGCACTACTTCCGCCAGAACTTCACGCCGCTCCAGACCGTGGTGATCGGGCCGGAGCCGCTGTCGGTCCGGTAGGAGCCGAACTTGTCGTAGAAGTTGCCGCCGGGGCTGCCCATGCTGTGCCGCTGCGACCCGTTGATGTAGGTCCGGTGGCCGCTGCCGACGACGTGCACGGTGTTCACCCGGACCGTGGTCCCGACCGGGGCGGCGCCGTTCTGGATGGTGTCACCGCCGACCCGGTAGAGCCGGCCGCCGCGTTCCACGGCGAGCATGAAGAACGGCCCGGCGGCGCTCTCGTTGAAGGTCTGCTTCAGCGAGATTCGGGTGCCACCCATCGAGCTGATCCGGAAGTAGCCCTCGAACTGGCGCGATCCGCTGGAGTAGGTGGCGTAGCGGCGCTCGGCGCGCTGGTCGCCGCTGCCGGTCGAGCAGGTGAGCTGAAAGGTCAGCCCGTTGATCTGGCCGCAGCCGCGTTCCTGCTCGGTGAACGACGGCGAGTAACTGGTCCAGCCGCCGGGCTCGACCTCGGCGGAGGCGGTCGGTACCGCGATCGCCGTACCGGCCACGGCGGCGGCGGTTGCGCAGAGCGCGCGAAGGGTTCGTCTCATGGGGGCACCTCATCGGATAGTCATTCGGGGCGGTAATCACTGTCCGCATGCGTTCGCTCACCATAGGGCAAACGTTTACCAGTCCAACAGTGGTCTGGATGGGAATTTCTGGAACCGAGTTCCACAAAGGCGTCAGCGCACGACGCGGTACCGCAGGTGCGTCGCGTCCCGGCCCTGCGCGACCTGCAGCGTCTCGAGCGCGATCTGGCCGGAGCCCAGGTGGTCGAACAGCCGGCGGCCGGCGCCGAACAGGACCGGGACGAGATGCAGCTGGATCTCGTCGAGCAGGCCGGCGGCGAGCAGGCGCTGGGTCAGGCCGGCACCGTGGACCATCACGTTCCGGTCGCCGGCGGCCTTCTTCGCCTCCGCGACGGCGTACTCGAGGTCGTCGACGTAGTGCACGTTCGGCCAGCCGGCGAACTCGGCGGGCGCCGGGTGGCGGCTGAGGATGTAGATCTGGATGCCGTCGTGGTGGTCGCCGCCCCAGCCGCCGGCGGGCTCGAAGGTTCCCCGGCCGGCGATCACCGCGCCGGTCGTCAGGAAGTCGTCGAGGACGGCGCGGTCGGCCGCGCCCAGTGTGCTCGGGTCGTCCAGCGCGCCCCAGGCGTGCAGCCGGTCGCCGCCGTCGCCGAGGCCGTTGGCGTAGGTCTCGTTCGGCCCGGCGATGAAGCCGTCCAGGGACATCGACATGTAGAGCACGGTCGAGGACATCCGGCACCTTCTCCCGCTCGGTTGGTAGCAGCAGTATCACAAGTGCCCGCGCAGCGAAGTAATTCATTGACATCTCTTGATGAACTGGTGTTGCTTTCTCTCTAAACGGCGCTCTGGTGAGAGGTGCGTGGCGTGATGAGGAAGTGGTTCGCGGGGCTGGCGGCGGTGGCGCTGCTGGCGATCGGGACGGCGCCGGCGCAGGCGGCCGAACCGGGCAAGGCCAAGGTCGTGCGGGTCGGCGCGACCCAGTCGATGGACTCGATGAACCCGTTCCTCGGGGTCCGGCTGGTGTCCACCTCGATCTTCCGGTGGACCTACGGGTTCCTCACCGTTCCGGACGCCAAGACGCTGCAGCCGAGTGCCGATCTGGCCGAGTCCTGGACGACGTCGCCGGACGGGCTGACCTGGACGTTCAAGATCCGCCAGGCGAAGTGGTCCGACGGCCAGCCGATCACCGCCGACGACGCGGCCTGGACGTTCACCACGATGATGACCGATGACGGCGCGAAGACCGCGAACGGCCCGGCGGTGGAGAACTTCGCCAGCGTGACGGCGTCCGGCCAGGACCTCACCATCAAACTCAAGTCGCCGCAGGCCTCGATGCTGGAGAACCCGGTGCCGATCATGCCCAAGCACGTCTGGGAGAAGGTCGGCGACATCGGCAAGTTCGACGCCGAGACCTACCCGGCGGTGAGCAGCGGCCCGTACGTCGCGGTCGAGCACAAGAAGGACCAGTACGTGAAGCTGAAGGCGAACCCGGAGTACTGGCGGGGTGCGCCGAAGATCGACGAGCTGCAGGTGATCTTCTACGACAACCCGGCGGCCGCGGTGGTCGGGCTGAAGAAGGGCGACATCGACCTGCTCGGCCGGCTCGCGCCGCCGGACTTCGAGGCGCTCAAGGGCGACCCGAACGTGGTCCAGTGGAACAACGAGGGCCGGCGGTCGTCGTACCTGCAGATCAACCACGGCGCGACCACCAGTGACAACAAGCCGATCGGTGACGGGCACCCGGCGCTGAAGGACCCGAAGGTCCGGCAAGCGCTGCACTACGCGATCGACAAGCAGAAGCTCGTCGACGAGGTGCAGAACGGGCTGGCCAAGCCGGCCGACGGCTCGATCGTGCCGCCGATGTACAAGGACTTCTTCTGGCAGGCCGAGGGTGACAAGAAGATCTCCTTCGACCTGGCCAAGGCCAACCAGATCCTCGACGCCGCGGGCTACAAGAAGGGGGCCGATGGCATCAGAACGATGCCGGACGGCTCCCGCAAGCTGCAGTTCCGGTTCAGCATCCACACCGACACCCCGATCGAGGACAAGCTCGCGGAGTACCTGACCGGCTGGTTCAAGGAGCTCGGCATCACGCTGACCACCAAGCGGCTGGACTCCAGCAAGTTCACCGAGGAGACCGGTACGACGGCCCTGTTCGACATCGCGATCAGCGGCTGGTCGGTCAACCCCGACCCGGAGGAGGTGCTGGCCACGCACCTGTGCAGCCGGCGCCCGACCGCGTCCGGCGAGGGCGGCGGCACCGAGTCGTTCTACTGCGACCCGCAGTTCGAGCAGCTCTACCAGCAGCAGCTCAAGGAGCTCGACCGGACCAAGCGGGCCGGGATCATCAAGCAGATGGAGGAGCGGCTCTACACCGACGCGCCGGTCATCGCGCTCTACTACCCGAACGACCTCGAGGGCTACCGCAAGGACCGGATCGCCAGCATCACGCCGATCCCGGAGGACAACGGCATCCTGTACGGCGGCAGCGGCTACTGGCCGTTCTACACGGTCGAAGCGGTCACGGCCGACACCGCGGAGGAGGGCGGGACCAACACGGGCCTGATCGTCGGCGCCGGCATCGGTGTCGTCGTACTCGCCGGCGTCGTGCTGCTCTTCCTGCGCCGCAACGGCAAGGCCGCGGACGACCGCGAATGACAGTGCTTTTGGCGTCGACTTCGTCGCCGCGGGTTTTGGGGCTTTCTCGCCCGCTCTTCCCTCGTCGTTCGGTCGCTGCGCTCCCTCTCTCCTCAGTCCAGAGCGGGCGGCCCCAAAACCTTGGGGGACTCCTGGATTCGGAGTGGGCACCGTGACCTTCACCCAGGAACTGGAGGAGAGCCCGGCCCGCCACGGCATGCTGCGGTACGCCCTGAGCAAGGCGGGTGGGGCTCTGCTCAGCATCTCGATGGTGATCGTGGCGACGTTCTTCCTGTTCCGGCTGCTGCCGGGGGACCCGGTCCGTGCGCTCGCGCAGGGCCGGAACATGACCCCGGAGCAGCTGGACCTGGAGCGGCACCGGCTCGGGCTGGACAAGTCGCTGCCCGAGCAGTTCTTCCAGTTCGTCAAGCAGACGGTGCAGTTCGACCTCGGTACGTCGTACGAGTACAAGCGGCCGGTGCTCGACCTGATCGGGGAGCGGATCGGCTCGACGCTGCTGCTCACCGGGACGGCGCTGGTGATGGCGGTCAGCCTCGGGATCTGGCAGGGCGCCCGCGCGGGCTGGAAGCCGGGGAGCAGGTTCGACAAGTTCTCCACGGCGATCTCGCTGGTGCTCTGGTCGGTGCCGACGTTCTGGCTCGGGCTCCTGCTGCTGATGGTGTTCGCGGCCGGCGTCGGCCCGATCCCGGGGATCTTCCCGACCCGCGGCATCGAGAGCGTCGACGCGCCGGACGGGTTCGCCTACATCCTCGACGTGGCCAAGCACATGGTGCTGCCGTGCCTCACGATGGTGGCGGTCGTGTACGCCCAGTACCTGCTGGTGATGCGGTCGTCCGTGCTCGACGAGGTCGGCCAGGACTACGTCACCACGGCCCGCGCGAAGGGCCTCAAGGACGACGACGTACGCCGTAAGCACGCCGTACCGAACGCGCTGCTGCCGACCGTGACGCTGGTCTTCATGCGGATCGGTTTCGTCGTCGGCGGCGCGGTCACGGTCGAGGCGATCTTCAGCTGGCCGGGCCTCGGGCAGCTGTTCTACGAGGCGATCCGGGTGCCGGACTTCACGTTGATGCAGGGCACCTTCCTGCTGATCACGGTCTCGGTGATCGTGATGAACACGCTCGCCGACGTCGTCTACCACCTGCTCGACCCGAGGGTGAGGTCCGCATGAGTGTCACCTGGACCCGGCGGAAGCGTTCCCTGCAACGGTTCTGGGCCGACTTCCGGCACCACCGCGCGGGCGTCGTCGGCCTGGCGATCCTGGTCGTGGCCGTGCTGCTCGCGCTGATCGCGCCGCTGTTCATCGACTCCGGCGTGACCAACGTGGTCAGCGGCACCGGCGAGAAGATGGCGCCGCCGAGCTGGGACGCGCCGCTCGGCACCGACGAGTCCGGCCGGTCGGTACTGCTGATGATCTGGTGGGGTTCGCGGACGTCACTGCTGATCGGCTTCCTCGCGGCCCTGCTGAGCATGGTGATCGGGACCGTGCTGGGCATCGTCGCCGGGCACTTCCGCGGCTGGATCGGCGCGGTCGTGCTGCGCATCACCGACTGGTTCCTGGTGCTGCCGTCGCTGGTCACCGCGCTGGTGCTGGCCGCGATCCTCGGCGGCAGTACGGCGACGATCGTGGTCGCGATCGGCGTCACCTCGTGGCCGTCGACCGCGCGGCTGATCCGCGCCCAGACCCTCGCGGTCGAGGCCCGGCCGTACATCGAACGCTCGACCGCGCTCGGCGGCGGGCACTGGCACATCGCCACCCGGCACGTGCTGCCGAACGTCGCGCCGTTGCTGCTGGCCAGCACCACGCTGGAGGTCGCGAGCGCGATCGTCACCGAGTCCACGCTGGCCTTTCTCGGGATCAGCGCCAACAAGACCTCGTGGGGGACCATGCTGCGCGGCTCGTACGACTGGGGCGCGGCGACGTCGGGCGCGTGGTGGTACATCCTCGTACCGGGGCTGTGCATCGTCGCGGTGGTGATGGCGTTCACGCTCTGCGGGCGCGCGCTGGAGACGGTGCTCAACCCGCGGCTGCGAGGTGCGCGATGAGCCTCCTCGAACTGGACGATCTCTCGGTCACCTACCGGATCTCGGGTGGTGGCGAGGTCCCCGCCGTACGAGGTGTCTCGCTGAGTCTGAACGCCGGTGAGGCGCTCGGCGTCGTCGGCGAGTCCGGCTCCGGCAAGTCCTCACTGGCGATGGCGATCCTGCGCCTGCTCCCTCGCGACGCGCGGGTCGGTGGCAAGATCCTGCTCGACGGCGACGACGTGCTGACCATGTCCTGGGGCAAGCTGCGCGCGGTCCGCTGGGCCGAGGCGTCGATCGTCTTCCAGGGCGCGCAGCACGGCCTCAACCCGGTCCGCCGGATCGGCGAGCAGATCGCCGAACCGCTGCTCGTCCACAAGCTGGCCGGTCCCGAGAAGGCCCGCAAGCGCGTCGCCGAGCTGCTCGACCAGGTCGGCCTCCCGGCCTGGCGTGCGAAGAGCTACCCGCACGAGCTGAGTGGTGGCCAACGGCAACGAGTCATGATCGCGATGGCGCTGGCCTGCGAGCCGCGCCTGATCATCGCCGACGAGCCGACCACCGCGCTGGACGTGATGGTCCAGGCCCAGGTGCTGACCCTGATCCGCGAGCTGGTCGCCGCCGAGGACATCGCGCTGCTGATGATCTCCCACGACCTGTCCGTGCTCGCCGATCTCTGCGACCGGCTCGCCGTCATGTACGCCGGCCGCGTGGTCGAGGCCGGTCCGGCGGGCGGCGCGTTCGCGCACCCGTACAGCCGGGCCCTGTCGGCCGCGTTCCCGACGATCGGCGACCCGGCGTCGCGGCTCGCGCCGAAGGGCCTCGGCGGCGATCCGCCGGACCCGGCCGCGCTGCCGCCGGGCTGCGTCTTCCACCCGCGCTGCGCGGTGGCGCAGGAGACCTGCTCGACGGTCGAGGTCGAGCTGCGGCCGGCGGGCGACCGGCGTACGGCGGCGTGCGTGCTGGTCGGGGAGGCCTGATGCTCGAGGCAAGGAACCTGTCGGTCGAGTTCGCGGCCCGCGGACGGCGCGCGCGGGCCGTCGACGGGGTGAACCTGGCGGTCGGCGCGGGCGAGATCGTCGCGCTGGTCGGTGAGTCCGGCTGCGGTAAGACGACGCTCGCGCGGACGCTGCTCGGGCTGGAAAGACCGGCTGGCGGCCAGGTCCTCTACAACGACGAGCCCCTGAGCTACCGCCCTCGTGACCTCAAGTCCTATCGTCGGCAGGTCCAGCTCGTTCTCCAGGACCCCACCGGTTCCCTCAACCCGCGGCAGACCGTGTACGAAGCTGTTGCCGAGGGCCCGCGAATCCACAAACTGCCGGACGAGGAGAAGGTGGTCGCCGACGCGCTGTCCCGCGCCGGTCTGCGGCCGCCGGAGCGGTTCTTCCTGCGCTACCCGCACGAGCTGTCCGGCGGTCAACGCCAGCGGGTGGTGATCGCGGGCGCGCTGGCCCTCAACCCGCAGGTCCTGATCGCCGACGAGCCCGTCGCGTCCCTCGACGCCTCGGTTCGTGGCGAGATCCTCGCGCTGCTGCTCAAGCTGCGCGACGAGCTCGGGCTGTCCGCGCTCGTCGTCACTCACGACCTCGGGCTGGCCTGGAACATCGCCGACCGGGTCGCGGTGATGTACCTGGGCCGGATCGTGGAGTCTGGGCCGACCGAGCAGGTCCTGCAGAACCCGCAGCACCCGTACACGAAAGCGCTGCTGTCGGTGCTACCCGAGTCGCCGGAGAAGATCGTGCTCACCGGTGAGCCGCCGGACCCGACCCGGATCCCGTCCGGCTGCCGCTTCCACCCGCGCTGCCAGGTGGTCGTCGCGGAGTGCCGCACGGTGCCGCTGGAGATCCTGCCCGCCGCCGTGTCGCAGCAGGCAGCATGCCATCTCCTTAAGCTGGACGGGTGAGAGTCCACTCGGTCAACCACGACACCCGGCACTGGTTCAGCAAGCCGCCGGTGCCCGAGATCACGCTGATCGAGGGCATCGGCGTCGAAGGCGACGCGCACTCAGGCGCCACCGTCCAGCATCTGCACCTGATCAAGGTCGACGCCTCGGCGCCGAACTTGCGCCAGGTGCACCTGATCCAGGCCGAGCTGTTCGCCGTACTGTCCGAAGCCGGGTACGACGTCGGGCCGGGCGATCTCGGCGAGAACGTCACGACGTACGGCGTGGACCTGCTCAACCTGCCCACCGGCACCGAGCTCCACCTGGGCGACACCGCCGTCGTCACCCTCACCGGCCTGCGCAACCCGTGCACGCAGATCAACAAGTTCCGCAAGGGGCTGCTGAAGACGATGCTCCACAAGGACGCCGCCGGCGAGGTCGTGCGCCTGACCGGCGTGATGTCGGTGGTGAACCAGGGCGGAGTGGTCCGGCCGGGCGACCAGCTGAAGGTGGTCTACCCGGCCGAACCACACCAGCCGCTCGACCTGGTCTAGTCGCGGTCTGGCAGGTCGATCGTCGTGGCCAGCTCGGTCATCGTGGCGAAGCGGGCGAGCAGGTCGTCGTTGACCGGCGGTACCGGCTGACCCGGTACGGCGGGCAGCGCGTGGTCCGCGATCACCTGCTCGGGACCGGCCGGGCTGAACATGAACAGCATCCGGGCGGCATGACTGGCGACGTTGCGGAAGCGGTGCCGGACGCCGCGCGGAACGTGTACGAAGTCGCCCGCCACGGCGGTGAACGTCTTCTCGCCGTCCAGGAACTCCAGCTCGCCGGCCAGGATGTAGAAGCTCTCCTCCTCGCTCGGGTGCGCGTGCGGCGGCGGGCCGCCGCCGGCCGGCACGGTCGCCTCGATCAGCCCGAAGCCGCCCTTGGTCTGCGCCCCGGTCGCCTTGATCGTGTAGATGTCGTCCGCGGCCCAGACCGTCGGGCCGGTCCCGGCCGGCACGTACAGGGCGCCGCTGCGGTACCAGGCCGGGTCGTCGTATCGCGGAGGGAACCCCATGCCGACCACGTTCCCGGGGCACACCGAGGCGGAGTGCGACTTGGCCCGGACGGTGCTCAGCCTGATCGGTGAGAAGTGGCCGCTCGTCGTGCTGCACCAGCTGACCGCGGGCCCGCTGCGCTTCAACGAGCTCCGGCGGCTGCTGGCGCCGATCACCCAGCGGATGCTGAGCCAGAGCCTGCGCGGGCTGGAACGCGACGGGCTGGTCAGCCGGACGGTGCACCCGACGGTGCCACCGCAGGTCGAGTACGCCCTGACCGATGTCGGCCGGACGTTCAACACGATGGTCCAGGGCATCGCGACCTGGACCGAGGAGAATCTAGAGGCAGTAACAGCAGCCCGAGCTGCGTACGCTGCAAAAGTAGGTTAAAGGCGGCCAGCTTTTTTCAATGCCAAGTATGTGTCGGCCAGCGCCGGGGCGATCTGGTCCGGGTTCTCGTCGACCACAGTGACGCCTGCTCGCGCCAGTACCGCGGTGACGCGTTCACGGTCGAGGCGTGAGCGGGCAGCCGAGGCGGCGCCGTACAGCTCGATCAGGTCGGCGCGGGCGGCTTCGAGCTCGTCGAGGCGCGGGTCGGCGACCGACGCGAGCACGACGACGTGCCGGCGCAGCAGCGGGCCGATGACCGGCAGCAGCGACTCCTCGATCACCGCGGGCTCGAGTCCCGTGAGGAGGACGACCAGCGAGCGCTGACCCAACCGCTCGAGCGTCTGCGACACGACGACGCGGAAATCCGTCTGCACGAGCTCGGCATCGACGTTGGCCAGCGCGTTCACGAACGACGGCAGCACGTCCTCCGGCGCCGGACGCCGTACGTCGGCCCGGACCGCGGAATCGCAAGCCAGCAACGAAACCCGGTCACCAGCCCGCGTCGCCAGCGCCGCGAGCAGCAGCGCGGCGTCCATCGCGTGGTCGAGCCGCGGCGCGTCGCCGACCCGACCGGCGGACATCCGCCCGGAGTCGATCACGATCGCCACCTGCCGGTCCCGCTCCGGCCGCCAGGTCCGCAGTACGACGCTGCTCCGCCGCGCGGTCGCCCGCCAGTCGATGCTGCGCACGTCGTCGCCCGGCACGTAGTCGCGCAGCGAGTCGAACTCCGTCCCCTGCCCGCGCACCAGCAGCGCGGTCCGCCCGTCCAGCTCACGCAGCCGGGCCAGTCGCGACGGCAGGTGCTTGCGGCTGTTGAACGGCGGCAGCGCCCGTACAGTCCACGGCACGTCGTGCGACCCCTGCCGTCCAGCAAACCCCAGCGGCCCAACAGACCGCACAGTCACCCGATAGGCCTTCCGGTCACCACGCCGCGTCGGCACCAGGTGCGTCATCAGTCGCCGCCGCTCACCACCCGGCAGATCCAGCTTGTGCGGAGGATCCAGTACGCCGGCAGACGGCGGCCAAGCGTCCCGCAACAACCCCCGCACCCGCCGCCCCGGATTGGCGACCAGCAACGTCACCACAGCCTGCTGCCCGAGCCGCACAGCCGTGTCCCCGTCCCTGCTGAGCTGCAGCCGCCGCGGCGACCCAGCGAGCAGCAGGTCGACCAGGCACACCACCAGGACGACAGCAACGACCAGACCGACACCGGACCAGCTCGGCATCGCCAGGGCGACGAAGACGACTCCCAAGCCGGCCAGCAGACCGGCCCGGCCAGTGACGACCATCAGCGTGGAACCGGAACGGTGGCCAGCACGCTCTCCAGTACGGCGTCCGCCGTGACGCCCTCCAGCTCGGCCTCCGGCCGGATCTGCACCCGGTGCCGCAGACAGGGGCGAGCCATCGCCTTCACGTCGTCCGGGATCACGTAGTCACGCCCGGACAGCCAGGCCCAGGCCCGGGCGACCGCCAGCAGGGCGGTGGCACCACGCGGCGACACCCCGAGCTGCAGCGACGGCGACTGCCTGGTCGCCCGGCACAGGTCCACGACGTAGGCCAGCAGGTCCTCCCGTACGGCGACCCGGCGTACGGCGGCCTGCCCGGCGAGTAGGTCCTCCGGCCCGGCGACCGGGCGGATCCCGGCAGCGACCAGGTCCCGCGGGTCGAACCCCTGCGCGTGCCGAGCCAGTACGGCGATCTCCGCGTCCCGCGGCGGGATGTCCAGCGTCACCTTGAGCAGGAAGCGGTCGAGCTGGGCCTCCGGCAACGGGTACGTGCCCTCGTACTCGATCGGGTTCTGCGTCGCGGCGACGACGAACGGCGACGGCAGCTTGCGCGGCTCGCCGTCGACGGTGACCTGCCGCTCCTCCATCGCCTCCAGCAGCGCGGCCTGGGTCTTCGGCGGCGTCCGGTTGATCTCGTCGGCGAGCAGGATGTTGGTGAACACCGGCCCGGGCCGGAACTCGAACTCGCTGGTCTTGGCGTCGTACACCAGCGACCCGGTGACGTCACCGGGCATCAGGTCCGGGGTGAACTGGACCCGCTTGGTGTCCAGCCGCATCGCCATCGACAGCGCCCGCACCATCAGCGTCTTCGCCGTACCGGGGACGCCCTCGAGCAGCACGTGGCCACGGCAGAGCAGGGCGAGCACCAGGGCGGTGACGGCGGTGTCCTGGCCGACGACGGCCTTGCCGATCTCCGTGCGCAGCTCGACCAGAGCCTGGCGGGCCCGCTCGGGGGTCACCTCAGCGGTCCGTTGTGCTTCCGCCGTCACGGGCTACCTCCTGGGTCAGTACTTGCAGAGCGTCGGACAGAGAAATGAGTGCGGCGTCGTCGACCGGAGGCCCGCCGTAGAGGATGTCGTACAGCATCGCCGGGTCCAGACCGGTCCGGGCAGCGAGCGCACTGACCACTGCGGTCGGGTCGGCCCGGCGGGGGATGCCGTGGACCTTGTAGATCTTGCCGAGCGCCGACTCACGCAGCGCGGCAGCAGCTCGGTCCCTGGCGCGTGAACGCCGGTAGAGCCGAGCCCGGCCCTCGGTGGTCTCAGCAGCGTGGACGACGACCGGCAGCGGCTCCGGGACGACCGGACCGAGCCGCCGGCCCCGCCAGAGCGCGACGACGAATACCGCGAAGGCCAGCGCCCAGGCGATGTACCGGACGTCCGGCGGGATCAGCGGCGGGCCGTCACCGGTGCCGGCGTCGTCGAAGTCCGACGACTCGTACTGCGGGAGGTACCAGACCAGCTCCGGGTGGGTGCCGAGCAGGTTGAGGGCGAGCGCCGCGTTGCCGTCGTCGGCCAGCTCGGCGTTCGTGAACGACTGCTGGGTGCCGACCACGTCGACGGTCCGGCCGTCGCGCTCGATCCGGACCAGGGTGGAGTTGATGCCGTCGCCGTAGCAGGACTGGGCCTGCCGAGGGGCCGTGTACGTCGTACCGCGGACCGTCACCGTGCCGGCCTTGAGCGCCGCCGGCAGGTCGCAGCCGGGGGAGCGGCTCCCGGCGGGCAGCGTGGAGCTGGCGTTCTCGATGCCGGGGGCAAGCGTCTCCAGCGCCTCGCGGCCGGGCCGGATCAGGATCAGGTGCTCCCATCTCGACGAGTCGATCCGGCGCCAGTCGCTGCTGCTCAGGTTCCCCGACGGGCCGATCAGCAAGGCCCGGTCGGCTCCGCTGCCCACCGCGTCGTCCAGGCTCTCCGTGCCGGTCACCTGGACGCCGTGGTCCTCCAGCAGTGTGGCCAGCGCCTTGGCGCCGCTGCCCTCGGCAGAGTCCGGGCTGAACGGACCAGAGGTCCGCGCAGCCGTCAGAACCATCAGCACGACCACACCGAGCACGATGACCGCTGTCGCCAGCAGGGGGATCCGGAGCGCTCGCCAGCCTTCGCCGACGCTCCGGCCGACCGGAGTGCTCATCCCTGGACCAGCGCCCTCGTGGAGACCCGGCGGGCCGCCTCGTCGGCAGCCACCACCGCGGCGTAGCGCTCCGGCGTACCGGGGCGGTTGCCGTAGACAACCTCCGTGAAGGCGTCGGCTGCTGGGCGCAGCGGGTCGCGCAGCGCAGGCACAGCGCGACCTGCGTCGGCTGCTGCCTCGTACGCCGTACGCCCGGCTCTCTCGTCGAGCACTGTGCGTTCCGTCAGCTCAGCAACACAAGCGCGGAACCTACTGCGTACTGCCGACCTGTAGTCACCCGCAGCGGCCTCCTGCTCTGCCTGCGAGCGGTACTGGGCTGCACTGCGTGGACGCTCGGTGTCGAACACTGTCTGGCTGGCCTTGCCTCCTGACGTCCGCAGCACACCAGCGCGCCACAGCACGACCACCACGACCAGGGCGATCAGCCCGAACAGCAGGATCAGCCCGGTGCGCCCGTTGGTGCTGGGACTGACCAGACCGTCCAGCAGGTCGGCGATCCACTCGAACACCTTCTGGACCGCCCTGCTGACCAGGGAGTCGCCCGCCTGGCCGTAGACCGGCTTGGACAGCTCCCGGGCCGCCTCGGCGGCCGCCTCTTCCCGGCTGATGTCGACCGGGGGTTCGAAAGGAATCAACGTTGCCACTCCGTCGGTCCGGGCACGGTCGGCCGCAGCGAGGGCCGCATCCACAGGTCGAGCCCCTCACGGCGTACGCGGAGGTCCAGGTAGATCAGCGCCTGGACGGCGGACATGAAGGCCAGGCTGGCGATCAGCGTGGCCACGGTCGCCGTACCGGCAGCGGCCGCGACGGCGATCCCGACGATCAGCGCGGCGTCGCCATCGCTGCTGTCGACCCAGCTGCCGAGCGTCAGCACCAGCGTGGTCACGCCGAACTGCAGCGCGTAGCTGACGATGTTGACCACCACACCGCCGAACAGCAGCACACCGAAGACCCGCCAGAACCTGCCCTTGACCAGGTACCAGGAACGCTTCAGCGCGCCCCAGACGCCAACCCTGGCAGGCACGTAGAGGCCGATGTCGGGTGCGTGCTTGCCCTCCATCAGCACCACCGTCCCGGACAGCACCAGCCGGATGCCGAAGATGATCACCAGCACGGCGCCGATCAGGATCATCGCCAGCGCGACGAATCCGGCCACGTCCGACGAGATCGTGGCGTCCGCACCGAGCCCGACACCGAAGACACTGAGCCCCCAGCCCGCCAGCAGTACGACGAACGACAGCGACTGCAGCAGCCCGACACCGGCCAGCGCAGGCAGCGCCGGCCGGACCAGCCGCAGCAGCTCCCGCGGCCCGAGCCGCCGGCCCAGCTGACTGCGGACCGCCGCCAGCGCGAT
The DNA here is from genome assembly GCF_055583505.1 of Kribbella sp. NPDC104740. Lineage (NCBI taxonomy): Bacteria > Bacillati > Actinomycetota > Actinomycetes > Propionibacteriales > Kribbellaceae > Kribbella > Kribbella sp. NPDC104740. The sequence continues at coordinate 1,381,645 of NZ_JBVJNV010000001.1, forward strand.
GATCCCGGCCAGCATGCTCGACACCACCGCGAACAGCACCAGTTGCACGCCGTACATCAGCAGGAGCGCGGCACCGGCCTGCTCCAGCGGGTCGTCCTCGCCGAACAGGGCGCCGATCCCCCCGGGCACCGTCAGCTGGGTCAGACCGGCCTGGACGGCGGCCAGCGCGATCCCCGCCAGCACCGGCAGGCCCAGCATGATCGCCTTGTTCTCCGAGATGGTCCGGGCCGCGTTGTCCAGCAGGTCGGCCGGCAGCCAGGGCCGCAGCGGGTCCCCGCCGCCGTCGCGCACCCCGAGGTCGTCGCGCACGCCGTACCTCCCCTCGCGTCCCCGCCCCGGGTTGTCCCCCGGGCACGACTTGCACCATGATCACCCCCCGGGCGGTCCACGGACCCGCATTGCCGGGGGCTCGCCCGGCGATCCGGCGTGTGCACTACCTGGGGAATGGGACACTATCCGTAGTGCGGCCCGGAGTCGCACCACCTGATTCGACGAACCGGACCGGCAGACGGCAAGCGGCAACGGCAGGCAGGGAGCAGGGCGTGGCAGAAGGCAACCGGACGATGCGAGGACGCGTTCTCATCGTCGACGACGACACGGCGTTGTCGGAGATGCTCAGCATCGTGCTGCGCAACGAGGGCTACGACACCTATCTGTGTGCGACCGGTGACAAAGCGGTACCGGCGTTCCGGGAGTTCAAGCCCGACCTGCTGCTGCTCGACCTGATGCTGCCCGGCATGGACGGGATCGACGTCTGCCGCGCGATCCGGGCCGAGTCCGGCGTCCCGATCGTGATGCTGACCGCCAAGAGCGACACCGTCGACGTGGTGCTCGGGCTGGAGTCCGGCGCCGACGACTACGTGGTGAAGCCGTTCAAGCCCAAGGAGCTGGTGGCCCGGATCCGGGCCCGGCTGCGCCGGATGGACGAGCCCGGCCCGGAGTCGCTGACCATCGGCGACCTCACCATCGACGTCGCCGGGCACTCGGTGAAGCGCAGCGGCGAGACCATCCAGCTCACCCCGCTGGAGTTCGACCTGCTGGTCTGCCTGGCCTCCAAGCCCTGGCAGGTGTTCACCCGTGAGGTCCTGCTCGAGCAGGTCTGGGGCTACCGGCACGCCGCCGACACCCGGCTGGTCAACGTGCACGTCCAGCGGCTGCGCTCCAAGATCGAGAAGGACCCCGAGCACCCGGAGATCGTGGTGACGGTCCGCGGCGTCGGCTACAAGGCGGGTGCGGACTGATCGAGTACGGCCGCGACGACGCGTCGCAGGCGGACAAGCCGGACACCGCACCGGAGCCTCGCGGGACCGAGATCGAGCTCACCGCCGCCGGGCTGGACTGGCACGCCCAGCCGGCGCCGTTCTGGCGCACCCACCCGGCCCGCTGGCCGGACATCTGGCGGCGCTCGATCCAGGCCCGGATCGTCACCGGCACGCTGCTGATGTCGACCGTCGTCCTGATCCTGGTCGGCTGGGTGATGATGAGCCAGGTCACCGACGGCGTCCTGGAGTCGCGCCGGACCAGCGCCCAGACCGAGGCCGCCGCGCAGCTGAACGCGCTGTCCAGCTCGATCAACGCCGCCGACCCGGCGACGATCACCCAGAAGCTGACCGAGCTCGTCCAGAACTCCAACCGGGCCGGCCTGTACGACGTGGTCCTGATGCCCACCGACAACTCCGGCTCGGTCCTGATCCAGCAGACCGGCGGCGTGGTCAGCAACTCGGTGCCCCAGGAGCTGCAGTCCTCGGTCGGCAGCGACCCGACCGTGCTGTGGGACACCTACACGCTGATCAACTACGAGGGCCGGCCGAGCGCACCGGGCCTGGCGATCGGCTCCCAGGTCCGCGTCGACTCCACCGGCGAGCGGTACGAGGTGTACTTCCTGTTCCCGCTCACGGCCCAGCAGGAGACGCTGGACGTCGTACAGCGGGCTCTGCTCACCGCGGGTCTGCTGCTGGTCGTGCTGCTCGGTGCTGTGGCCTGGCTGGTCACCCGGCAGGTGGTGACCCCGGTGCGGATGGCCCGGCGGATCGCTGAGCGGCTGGCGGCCGGCAAGCTCGAGGAGCGGATGCAGGTCCGCGGCACCGACGACCTGGCCCGGCTGGCGGTCTCGTTCAACAAGATGGCCAGCAACCTGCAGCAGCAGATCCGCCGCCTGGAGGAGCTGTCCCGGCTGCAGCGCCGGTTCGTCTCCGACGTCTCCCACGAGCTGCGCACGCCGCTGACCACCGTCCGGATGGCCGCCGACCTGCTGCACGAGACCCGCGACGAGTTCGACCCGATCAGCCGCCGCTCCGTCGAGCTCCTGCAGAACGAGCTGAACCGCTTCGAGGAGCTGCTCGCCGACCTGCTCGAGATCAGCCGTTTCGACGCCGGCGCGGCCGCCCTCGACCTCGAGGACGTCGACCTGCGCGACATCGTCGCCCGGGTCCTGGAGAACCACGAGACCCTGCTCGAACGCAAGGGCTGCGAGGTCCAGCTCGACATGCCCGAACCGTGCCGCGCCCAGGTCGACGCCCGCCGGATCGAGCGGATCCTGCGCAACCTGATCGGCAACGCGATCGAGCACAGCGAAGGCCGGCCGATCCTGATCAGTACGGCGACCGACGACGACGCCGCCGCGGTCGCCGTCCGCGACCACGGCATCGGCTTCCGCGCCGAGGAGGCCGAGATGGTGTTCAGCCGGTTCTGGCGGGCCGACCCGGCCCGCGCCCGGACCACCGGCGGGACCGGCCTCGGCCTGTCCATCGCGCTCGAGGACGCCCGGCTGCACGGCGGCCGGCTCGACGCCTGGGGTGCGCCCGGCGACGGCGCGTACTTCCGCCTCACCCTGCCCCGCCGCCCGGACGTCACCCTGTCCGGCTCCCCGCTGCCCGCGCGTCCCTCCGACGCGTCCCGGGTGGTCCCGGAGATGCTGGTCGACGTCGGAGCGCCGTACCAGAAGCTGACCGGCGGTGACGACCTGTGAAGCGACGAGAGACGCCGCCAGCACGGACGGCGAGCCGGCGGTGGCCGGCTCCGGGATCCGCTGCTCGGTTGCTGGGCGCCGGGCTGGCCGTCGTACTGGTTGCTGCCGGGTGCGCGTCCGTGCCCACCGAGGGCCAGATCCGCAACGGCAGCAAGAACGCCGCCGCCGCGTCCGGCGGCCGGGTCGGCGTCGAGGCCCAGGTGCCGCGGACGAACGCGAAACCCGCCGCGCTGGTCAGCGGGTTCGTCGAAGCGATGTCCGACTTCAGCAACTACGACACCGCGCGGCAGTACATGACGCCCGCCGCGGCCGCGAAGTGGGAGCCGGAGAAGGGGATCACGGTCTACGACCAGTCCTCGACCAAGGCGCTCACCCAGGTCCCCGGCACCAACACGATCCGGCTCCGCGCCCCGATGGTCGGCACCATCGACGCCCGCGGCAGCTGGTCGTCCGCGCCGCGCGGCGCGATGGTCGACTTCAACTTCACCGTCCAGCAGGCCGACGGGCAGTTCCGCGTCTCCAGCGTCCCCAACGGGACCTTCCTGCCCAACAACCAGCTCGAGTCGCGGCTCGAGCCGTACGCGCTGTACTTCGCCAACCGCGACCGCGACATGCTCGTCCCCGACCCGATCTTCCTGCCGCAGCTGCCGCCCGGCCAGGTCGCGACCCGGCTCGTCCAGGAGCTGCTGAAGGGCCCGACGAACCGGCTCGGCAACGGCGTCGGCACCGCCGCCCCGCCCGGTACGCAGGTGAACGTGTCCGTGCCGGTCGAGCTCGGCGAGGCAACCGTCGAGCTGAGCAAGTCCGCCGCGGGCCTGTCCGCCGCCGACCGCGGCGTACTGGCCGCACAGATCATGTGGACACTGCGCCCGATCAGCACCCGGGTCCGGATCACCGTCGACGGCGCCGGCCTGGTCGAGAACAGCACCGACGCGCTCCAGTTCGCCAACTACGCCCAGTTCGACCCGACCGTACCGATCCCGCAGATGAAGGAGCTGTACGGCGTCGTCAACCAGAAGATCGTCCGCGCCAACCTCGACAGCGCCACCACCATCGGCATCACCCGCCTCGACGACAGCCTGCTCTACCGGTACGCGGCCGAGAGCTTCGCCGTCGACCCCCGCGGCGAAACCGGCGCCGTCGTGACCGAGACCGCCGGCGAGAAAGTCGTTGCCATCGGCCCGCTGGACGCCGCGACCGACGACGACGACAAGGTCGATCTGGTCCCGACCGACGGGACCGTCCTGCGCCCCAGCTTCGACAGCCAGGACAACCTGTGGATCCTGGACCGCGCCGCCGGCGACAACCCGCGGCTGCGGGTCCGCTTCAAGGACGGCAAGATCGCCGAGGTCCGCACCACCTTCCAGGGCCGCACACCGGTGCAGCTCCGGATGGCGCCGGACGGCGTACGGGCTCTGCTGGTGATCCGCGAGAAGAACGGCCAGAAAACGGTCGAGACCGCGACCATCACCACCGACGACGCCAAGCGCCTGCAACTCAGCCAGCCGCGACCGCTGCAGGTCCCGCTCTACGACATCACCGACGCGACCTGGAACCAACTCGGCGTCCTCGTCTCCGGCCGCCCCACCCCGACCGGCGCCCGCCAACCCTGGCTCGTCAACGTCGACGGCTCCGCGCCCCGCATCATCCCGGGGTCGCCGAACAACGCCTTCCAATCGGACGTGCTGGCCTCGAACCCGAACATCGACACGCTGCCCGTCGTCCGCGACACCGAAGGCGTCACCCACTGGCAAAGCAAAGACCTGAACTGGTCGGAGCTCGAGGAAAACGACCAGCCGATCAAGATGACCCCGGTCTACCCGGGCTGATCCCTGTCGGGATTCGCCCCCACGCGGTCGGCGGGCGGGTGCTTCGAGCCCACCCGCCCCCGCTGGGTCGGGCTGCGTGGTTGGTGGTGATCCCCGTCGGGTTTTGCCCTCACGCGGTCGGTGGGCGGGTGTGGGCGAGCCCGCCCACCCCCTCTGGGTCGGGTTGCGTGGTTGGTGGTGCTGCCCGTTGGGTTGCGCTCGCATGTAGTCGGCGGGCGGAGGTGGGCTTGCCCGCCCGGCCCGTCTGCATCGCGTTACGTGGTTGTGGGCGGTCCTGGTCGGGTGGCGCCCGCATGCGGTCGGTGGGTGGGTGTGGGCGAGCCCGCCCCGCCCCCTCTGCGTCGCGGTGCGTGCTTGCGGGTGATCCCCGTCGGCTTCTGCCCCACGCGGTCGGTGGGTGTGGGCGTGTCCACGTCGACACCCACCACCGACTAACCACCACCAGCCACGGCGTGTCGCGCCGACACGCCGGTGCTGCGGGAGGTTGGACAGTGGTGGGCGTCGGCGTTCGGTCCGAGGCACGCCGAAACGCAAGGGCCGACATCGATCTGGTTCGACGTCCGGTCCGAGGCGCGCCGAAACGCGCGGGTCTGCGGCAGGTCGATGGTGCCGTCAGGATCAGCAGCATGATCTTGCAGACGAATCGCCTTGAACTGGTGCCGCTCGGGCCGGAGCACGCGGACGACTTGTGGAGTGTGTACTCCGACCCCCAGGTCGCGCGCTACGTCGGCGGTGACTCCCTGACCCCGGAGTCCACCCGCGCGCAGACCGAGCGATGCACGCGGGAGTGGGCTGAGCGCGGCTACGGGCAGAGTGCGGTGATCGTGAAGGAGACCGGCCAGTTGGTGGGCCGCATCGGGCTCAGTCATTGGCCTGAATGGCGGGAGGTCGAGCTCGGCTATGCGCTGCGGCGGTCCGCTCAGGGGCGAGGGTTGGCCCGCGAGGGGGCGATGGCCTGGATCGAGTGGGCGAGGGGGAATCTCGCCGACGACCACCTGACCGCCGTCATCCATCCCGACAACGCTCCGAGCGCTCGCCTGGCCGAACACCTCGGGTTCACCCTCGGACGCGAGGACACCGTCAACGGCGTTGGCGTGAACGTCTTCTGCCTTCCGCTTCGGTGATTCGAGCTGGTGAGGAAAAGTTCGGGGGCAGTACGAGACGTGGGATTTCGGGTGCTGTGCGCCGGGTTGGCCCCAGTGCGGTGCCATCCGGCGCCGGCGACCCCGAGGTGAGCCGAGGGCTTTGCGCCTGGGGGAGGCGCTCGGTCAGCGAGCAGGCGCCCGTGGCGTTCGCAGGGTGCGGAGGACGTCCAGGACGAGGAAGAGCAGCAGTGATCCGCCCAGCATCGGGGCGAAGACTCCGATCGGGACGGCGGCCAGAGCGATGACCAGGACGGCGAGTCGGTGCGGAGTCCGGGCGGGCGGCGGCGTGAGAGCGCGGCCGTCTCCTGCTCCGCGCGGGCGGCGGAGCCACCACATCCGGTAGCCGAGGCAGATCATGACGATCAGGCTGATCGCGAGGGCCGCGAGCACGATCTGGTTGGCGAGCCCGAACAGCAGACCCATGTGGGCGTCGATGCCCCAGCGGGCGAGTTTGGCCGCGATGGGCCAGTCCGCGAAGTCGACGCGCTGGACGACGGCGCCGGTCGCGGGGTCGAGGGCGATCTGGTCCTGTTTCTCCGGCCAGGAGCGTTTCGCCTGTCCGGCCAGCCAGGCGCCCTGCGCCGCGGGAACGATGTCGATCACACCGTCCAGACCGGCCGCCCGGGCGGACTGCTCGGCTCGCTGGACGGCGGCGGGAATCTCCGTCGCGGTGACGCTGCCGACCTGGCCGGCTGTGGTCAACGGGGAGGGCGTTGTCCAGGTCAGGTTCGCGCGCAGCGCACTGACGTTCGCGCCGGCGAACTGTGACCAGGTCAGACCGGTGGCCGACAGGAACAGCATCCCGGCCAGGATCCACAGACCCAGCGGGCCGTGCCAGCTCAGCGCGCGGCGGCGGCCCGGCTTGGTGCCGGCCGGCAGGACGAGGCGCTTTCGCTGACCTCGCTTGCGCCGGCGAACGATCCAGAGCAGGCCGCCGCTGAGCGCGAGAACCCACAGCCAGCTCGCCGCCAGTTCGCTGTACAGCCGGCCGAAGTCGCCGAGCAGCAACGTCCGGTGCAGCCCGTCGAACCAGGCCCGTACGGGAAGCCACTCGCCGAACGTCGTCAGGGTGCCGCGGACCTGTGCGGTGTACGGGTCGACGAACGCGGTCTCGGAGTACCCCTCGGGAACCGACGGCGTGCTGAAGCTGACCCGCGTGGTGTCGGTCGGCCGAGATGCGGGCCTGACCTCCGTGATCACCCCGTCGGGCTGGGCCGCCTGAGCGGCCCTGACCTGATCGGCCAGCGGGAGTGGTGCCTGACCTGCCTGTACGGACACGTAGTCGGAGTACACCAGTCGCTCGATCTGTGGGGTCGCCGTGTAGAGCAGGCCGGTGGTGGCCGCGACCAGGATGAACGGTGCGACGAACATCCCGACGAAGAAGTGCAGCCGGATCAGGACCGGCTGGAAGCCGTCGCGCCACCAGCGGACCTGCTGCGGTCGGTCGATCCGCGTCGACGGTTCTTCGGTGCGCAGCGCATCGGGGTTCACGGCAACTCTCACTCTCCTCGGGGACGGGCGGTCAGCGGATCATCAGGACGAGCATCGCGGCCATGCCGACGGCCATCAGCGTGTGGCAGACCGCGTGGACCCGGGCCTGGCCCGGCCGGCGGACGTGGAGAAGCCACCAGAATCCGCACAGCGTCGCAGCGGCAGTCGCGATCCCGTTGAGTACGCCTACCCAGCTGTCGGGCGCTGCTGCCGCCGTACCGGCTGTTGCGACCGGTGCCGCCCCGCCGTGCCCGGCATGGCCTGCGTGACCTCCCGTACCGCTGCCGGAATCGCCCATCAGCAAGGGCATCGCGGCGAGCATCCAGATCATCGCCAGGTTCATCAGGACGTGCGCCGCGGTGTCCGCGACGCGCTCGAAGACCGGCAGCCAGTCGACCCGGATCACGGCGAGCGAGAGCAGCGCGAAGATCGCCACCTGGACCCAGGTCCCGATCCGGCCCGAAGGCCACCAGATCATCACGAGCATCGCGGCGCTCATCACCGCGTGGTTCAGGTGCAGCACCCGGCCGCGGAGCTCGGCGTGTGCCCGGTCGGTCCACCACCACAGGCTCTGCCCGAGGGTCACGGCGAACAGGACCGTCAGCAGGAGGTTCCAGGGGCTGGTGAACACGGTCGTTGCTGCTCCGATCTGTGGCACGAGTTCCGCGGGTCGTCGACCGCCGTCATGGAGATGCGCTGGGTGCAGACATCGATGAGGTAGTCGGACGGGAGCCTGATTCAGTTCCCGCCGATCGGCACGAGTTCTTCACCACCCGATGACCCGCGGGAACGGTGCTCCGACGAGATCCGGGACAACGGCTACCCGGTGATCGCGTCCGGCGCCTGATCCGGGGTGGTGCCGAAGTCGCGCAGGCGGAGGCTGTTGAACGTGACGAACAGCGAGGACAGCGACATGGCGCCGGCGGCGATCAGGGGATTGAGCAGACCGGCGGCGGCGATCGGGACGGCCGCGAGGTTGTAGGCGAAGGCCCAGCAGAGGTTGTGGCGGATGGTACGCCGCGTCCGGCGGGCCAGGGCGATCGCGTCGCTGACGACGTGCAGGTCCTCGCGGACCAGGACGATGTCGGCGGACTTGAGGGCGATGTCGGTGCCGGTGACCAGCGCGAGCCCGAGGTCGGCGGTGGCCAGTGCGGCGGCGTCGTTGATGCCGTCGCCGACCATGGCGACGGCGTGGCCGTCCTCGCGGAGCCGCTCGACGACCGAGGCCTTCCCCGTCGGCAGGACCTCGGCCCGGACGTCGTCGATGCCCAGCGCCTCGGCGACCGCGCGGGCTGCTGGTTCGGCGTCGCCGGTCAGGAGAACCGTGCGCAGGCCCTGCTCGTGCAGGGCCTGGATCGCGCCGGCCGCGCTGGGGCGGATCGTGTCGGTCAGGCCGAGGACGCCGACGAGTTGCTGGTCGACGGCGACGTACACGCTGGAGGTCGAGGTCAGGGCCGTGGTGCCGACCGCGATGTCGAGATCGCGGAGCAGCGCAGCGCTGCCGACCACGACGAGGCGGCCCTCCGACGTACCGGTGACGCCCAGACCCGGGCGGACCTCGAACGTCGAGACCGGCGCCGGAACAACCTGGTCGGCCTCGGCCCGGCGTTCGACCGCGCGGGCGATCGGGTGTTCGGAGTGCTGCTCGAGGGCGAGGGCGAGACCCAGCACGGTTGGCCGATCGAGGTCTCCGGTGAGCTCGACCGTCTCGACGGTCATCTCGCCGGTGGTGAGGGTGCCGGTCTTGTCGAGCACGATGGTGTCGATGACACCGCTCGCCTCGAGCGCGTCCTGTCCCTTGATCAGGATGCCGAGCGAGGCGCCGCGGCCGATCCCGACCATCAGCGCGGTCGGCGTGGCCAGGCCGAGGGCGCACGGGCAGGCGATGACGAGGACCGAGATCCCGGTGCCGATCGCCTGGCCGGCCGGAGCGCCCGACAGCGCCCAGGCGGTCGCGACCGCGGCGGCGAGCACGATGACGGTCGGTACGAACCAGGTGATGACCTTGTCCACCGTGTGCTGGATGCGCGCCTTGCGCTCCTGCGCCCGCTCGGCGACGGCGGCCATCTGGGCGAGCTGGGTGTTGGCACCGACAGCGGTCGCGGTGACGACGAGCCGGCCGTCGGTGCTGATCGAGCCACCGATCACCTGATCACCCGGTCCAGCGGTGCGAGGCATCGGTTCGCCGGTGACGACGGAGGTGTCGACCGCGGCCGCACCCTCGCTGACCACGCCGTCGATCGGGACGATCTCACCGGCCCGTACGACGACGGTGTCGCCCTTGACCACCTGGCCGGTGGGGATCTCGATCTCGGCGCCGTCCCTGCGGACCCGGGCGATCGGCGTCGCGAGCCGGCTCAGCGCACTGAACACGTCGGCGGCGCGTCTGCGGGAGCGCGTCTCGAAGTACCGTCCGGCCAGCTGGAACACGGTCATCCCGGCCGCGACGTCCAGGTAGAGACTGCCCGAGTCGACGCCGAACCAGGACTCGGCGGTCGGCGGGGTCCCGGCGACGACCGAGACGACGGCCCAGCCGAACGACACCGCGATCCCGAGCGAGACCAGGCTGTCCATGCTGACGGCGCGGTGCCGCAGGTTGCGCAGGGTCGCCCGGTGGAAGGGGTACGCCGCCCAGGTGACGATCGGGAGCGCGACGAGGACGCAGACCCAGTCCCAGCCGGGGAACCGCAGGCCGGGAACCATCGCGAGGACGATCGTCGCGTCCATCAGCGGGATGGCGAGCAGCGTGGCCACCACCAGGCGCCGGCGCAGGTTCGCCACCCGGCGCCGCGAGATCTGGTCGGCCAGTTCGTCGCCGGACTCCGGATCGCGAACCGCCGCGTGGTACCCGGCGCGGTCGACGGCGGCCGTGGCCCGGTCGGCCAGGTCACCGCCGGATCCGGTGACGACGGCTCGTTCGGTGGCGTAGTTGACGCTGGCGGTGACGCCGTCGAGTTTGTTGAGCGCGCGTTCGACGCGGTTCGCGCAGGCGGCGCAGGTCATCCCGCCGACGGTGAGCTCGACCGTCGCCGCCGCGGGTGTGGTGACGGTCATCGGGGGCTCTCCGTGCGGGATCGGTTCGTCGTACCGGCCGAGCGCTGGGCGAGGCGTTCGAGCATCGCGTTGTACGCGTCGTGGGAGTCGTCGAGGCCGCTGTCGAGGTGCCGGTCGATCCGCCGGGCGGCCTTGTTGTCCTGAACCGCCCACTGCAGGGCGAGCACGGCCACCACGATCAGCAGCGGGATCTCGCCACCGGCCCAGGCGATCCCTCCGGCGACCTGCTGGATGTCGGGCAGGTTCCGTGCCCAGGGCAGTTCGAGGTGCTGGTAGAACGCGTCACCGACGACCGGTCCGTCGGCCATCAGGATGACACCGAAGAACGCGTGGAACGGCATCGCGGCCATCACGAACCCGAGCTTGGCCAGGGAGGGGAGCCGGCGCGGGGTCGGGTCGACGCCGATCACCACGCCGAAGTACAGGCAGCCGATCAGCAGGAAGTGCACGTTCATCAGCTGGTGGGCCCAGTGGAACTTCATCAGGACGCCGAACGCGTCGGTCAGGTACAGGGCGTAGTACGAGCCGATGTAGACGGCGAAGACGAGCAGCGGGTGGTAGAGCGCGGTCAGCTGCCGGGAGTGCAGCGCGGCCACGATCCACTCGTGCGGCCCCGGCTGCTGGTCCTTCGGGGACGGCGGCAGCGCTTTGAGGGCGAGCGTGATCGGCCCGGCCAGGACGAGCGGGATCGGGACCAGCATGCTCAGCGTCATGTGCACGGCCATGTGGACGGCGAAGTCGGCACCGGAGTACTTGCCCAGGCCGGAACTCGTCACCACGACGATCAGCGTCCAGCCGATCGTCCAGGCGATCGTGCGCCCGACGGGCCAGCGTTCTCCGCGCCGGCGCAGGCGGCGGACCGCCAGGTAATAGGTGCTGAGAGCAACGACCGCCGCGGCGGCGAAGAGCAGGTTCGGGCGCCACTGGCCGGCGAGGCTCGCGAACGCGGGAGGCGTGGTGAGGTCGAAGCCGAAGAAGATCTGGCTGATCGAGGTCGGGACGAAGAACTGTGGTGGCGGGATCCGTTCCATCACCAGTCCGCCGGTGACGAAGGCTGCTGCTCCCAGGGAGAGCAGCAGCGCGCCGGGCAGCAGTCGTGCTCGCGCGGTCGCGAGGAGGCCGAGCCCGGCGATCCCGAGCGCGAGCAGACGCAGTACGCCGAGGCGGCCGGTCGCCGTACCGAAGGGACTGCTGCCGGCGAGCTTGAACCAGAGCAGGACGAGCTCGGTGACGACGAGGACCAGGAGCAGGATCGCCGCGGCCGGACGCCAGTGCGGACGCTCGACGGCCCGCAGCCTGCGGCCGGTCGCGAGTCGCAGGGCTTGGACGACGACGATTCCGAAGAGCAGCTGGACGGCGACTGTCTGACAGATCGCGGCGTCGCTGCCGAAGTCGTGCCGCGGACCGACCAGGACCTGTCCCACCACGACCGGAGCGAGCGACCCGATCAGTGCTGCGGCGAGGGCGATCAGGTAGCTCACCCAGCGCAAGGTGCTCATCGCGGTGATCATCACGAGCAGCGCGGTGGCGCAGGCGACCATCCAGGATCTGCCGAAATCGCCGGAGAACAAGGCGAAGCGGACCGCGGACAGGTCGCCGAACCGGGAGAGCGCGAGACCGTTGGCGTCGGCGGAGTCGAGGAACACCAGCAGACCTGACGCGACCAGCCAGGTGCCGGCGGCACGGCGCAGGATCGTCGGCTCGAACCATTCGCCGATCTCGAGCTGCCGGAGCGCGCCGGCCGCTTTGACCGGCCGCGTCCGCCCGGTCAGCAGCGCGGAGGCCAGCGCGCCGACCGTCACCAGCGACGCGATGGCGGCGACAGCCCGTACGAGCGTCGCGACGACGCTGGTCAGGCGGCCGGGATCGTCGCGGCTGATCGGCAGGTAGCTGTCCGGACCCCAGACGATCGCCGCGATCACCGGGGCGGCGATCGCCAGCAGCGCCGACAGTTGCAGCCAACCGGACAACGATCGGTGGGAACGTCGTTCGGTCCGTGGTTCGCCTGTCGGCACGTCGCTTCCGATCATTGGTTGCCTGGTCGTCCAATCGGCAGGACGAACGACGTGGCCGGGCAGTTCCCCGGTGCTGCTGTGAAATGGTCAGCCGGGCGCCGGCCCCAGCGCCTGGCGGACGGCCACCAGGGCGAACAGGACCAGGGTCAGCGCATGGACGACGGTGCACCACAGGCAGATGGCGTCGATCCGGAAGAGCTCGGCCCAGATCAGGTAGCAGACGAAGGCGACTCCGGTGACGACGCCGGTGAGGCGGAGGCGGGTCGGCCACGGGTTCGGCGTACGCCAGAGGGGTGGGAGCGCCAGCGCCGTCATGCCGGCGAAGAACGCGAGTCCGAGGAGGGCGACCGGGACGCCGAGCAGGTCGGAGTACTGGCTCGTGGTGACCTTGACGCAGTTGACGACGCCGGTGTCGGGGCAGGCCAGGGTGGTGCCGGCGGTGAAGTGCTCGTAGGTCAGGTACGCCGAGACCAGGAGGCCCGCGGCCGAGAGCAGCAGGATCGTCCAGGGCAGGGGGCCGAGGGCGGTCCGCTGCTCGGTCGTTGTCGACGGCACGGGTCAGCTCTTGCCGAGGCTGCCGGTGGCGGCGGTGATCGCGGGACTGGTGCAGACGTCGGCGGGCTTGTTGCCGGTGACCTGGCACAGCGCGGCGGTGTAGAGGTTCGCCGACCCGTCGATCGCCTTGGCGATCGGGCTGCCCGGGTCCTTCAGGGCGTCCGCGATCTCGCTCTGCGTCTTCCCGGCGAGCAGTTCGGGACTGTACGTCGCACCGGCGGAGACGAACTTCCCGCCGAGATCGACGAACGGGATCGACCCGCCGCTCTTCACGTACGGCGGCTGGTTGTAGGTGTCGACGACCTTCTCGTCCTCGGCGGTCGGTGTGTCCAGCGGCGCGTACTGGCCGTCGACCTTCTCGTTGGTCGTGGTCTCGACGCCGGTGAACGACAGGAACTGGCTGGTGTAGGTCGCGCCGTGGAACGACAGCGTCGCCGTGTTCGGGAACACGTCGTCACCGGCGGAGTGGGTCGTGCCGAGGTCCTTGAACGAGCCGAAGCGGGACAGCGCGACGCTGACCGGCCAGCGCTCGGCCGCGCAGAACGGGCAGTACTCGGCGCCGACGTACAGGACCTTCGGCTTGCCGCCCGCGGTCAGCGCGGGCGCGGTGATCGCCGAGGGACTCGCCTGGACACCGTCGGTGCCCACCTTGTCGAAGGTCGCCGCAGGCACCGACGACAGCGCGCCGGTGATCGCCGCGTCGGCCTGACCTGACGCTCCGGTGGTCGCCTCCTTGCTGCCACCGACCAGCCGCACCGTCACCAGCCCGCCGACCACGACCACGACGGCCACGACTGCGCCGGCGGCCACCAGCACCCGTCTGCGTCGCTCCGCCCGAGCCTGCGCAGCGAGCTCCGCCGCCACCCGCTCCCGGACCTGAGCCTTCTGCTCGGCACGCCTGGCCATCACATCTCCTCCGGTCGATTCACCAAATACATAACTGCCGAATACAACCGGAAGTTCCGCGATCACCGCCTCCTGGTTCGCGGGGTGATTTCCAGTTGGGTGCGGAAAGGTTCGGGGCGGCTCCTGACACAGGGGAGACATGTCAATCGAACTGGGTACGAAGCTGCCGCCCTGGGCGGGTGCCTGATGGCCGTCACCAGGGGTTTGTCGGGCGGCGGTCCGCGGAGTCGTCGCGGGTGCCGCCGGAGGATGAGAACGTGTCGATCACCGTCGAGCGGCTCGAGGACGGTGAGGTCTCGCCGTTCCTGGTCGACGAGCGGGTGATCACGGCGGCACGTACTGCCTCGATCTGCCCGGAACGACCGAACTGAAAGGTTTCTGATGACCATCCAGACCCCGCCCGACCCGACCGCGGCCGACAAGGCCGGGCAGTTGCCGGCGGCAATCACGAGGTTCCTGCGCGAGGCCGATCCGCAGCACAAGGCCAACGCGCCCGACCTGTTGGCGGCGTTCGCGGCCGATGCGGTCGTGGTCGACGACGACGGCCAGGTCTACACCGGGCACGACGAGATCCACCGGTGGCGGTCGGCCGAGTCCAGCGAGTACACGTACACGGTCGAGGTCAGCCACGTCGAGATGGTCGGCGATACCCGGTACGTCGTCACGCAGCACCTCGAAGGCGATTTCCCCGGCGGCACCGTCGACGTGATCTACCGGTTCACGCTCGCCGGCGGGCTGATCCAGCACCTCGAGATCGCGCCCTGAACCATGAGTGACCAGTTGCGGGGAACGGCGCGACGGTCGAAGGCCGCTATCTAGTGGACTAGATCGACCAGTTGACCTCTCGCTGGCGAGTAGACTCGGACTGAAATGGACGGTATCGTCCATTGTGTTCTTGTATCAGCCGCTACAAACGATCTCTGGAGAGCGAAGTGGTCGAGTCCCTGCCCCAGGCGCGGTTCGTCTCCGCCGAGGCGGCGGCGGAGAACCAAGCCTGGGTCAGCGACTTGACCAGCACCGGCGACCGGCGCGAGCTGGCCAGCCGGCGCCTGTACGACGTACTCCTGCGCGCGGCCCGCTCCGAGGCGGGCCGCCGCGCCGCGCGGCTGCGGCTGGCCGGTCCCGAACTGGACGACATCGCCCACCAGGCGGCCGCGGACGCGTTGCTCGCGATCTGCGGCAAGGTCGAGACCTTCCGCGGCGACTGCAAGTTCACCACCTGGGCGTACAAGTTCGTGATCTTCGACGTCGGCGCCAAGGTGAACCGGCACTTCTGGCAGCGCGCCGGGGTCGCGTTCGACGAGGAGGACTGGGAGCGCCTCCCGGCCCGGCTCGGGGTCGGGCCGGAGGCGCACGCCGAGAGCCGCGACCTGATGGCCGCCGTACGCCGTGCTGTCGACGAGACGCTGACCGCCAAGCAACGCACGGTCTTCGTCGCCCTGGTCCTGAACGGCATGCCGACCGAGGTCCTCGCCGAGCAGCTCGGCGCAACCCAGAACGCGATCTACAAGACGATGTTCGACGCCCGCCGCAAGCTCCGCACGGCCCTGACCGCCGCGGGCTACCTGCCGGAGCATCAGCCCGCGTGAGAGCATCGCGACACAGGTCGGGAGGTTCAGATGGCAGTCGTCAACCGCGGCTTCGAGGGACGGGGCAACTCCGGCGAGCGGGAGCTTCCGCCCGGGCAGCATCTCACCACTGACTTCCCGGTGCTCTCCGCGAGCGTCACCCCGCTGATCCCGAAGGACAAGTGGGAGCTGACGCTCACCTCGGAGACCGGCGCCGAGCGCCGGTGGACGTGGCGCGACCTGCGCGCGCTGCCCACCGAGTCGGTGGTCGCCGACATCCACTGCGTCACCCGGTGGTCGAAGCTCGACACGACCTGGGAAGGCGTCTCCGTCGACACACTGCTCGCGGACGTGACCACGGAGGCGACCCACGTCCTGGTCAGCTCGTACGGCGGCTACACGACCAACCTTCCGCTGACCGACCTCCTGGGCGGGAAGGCTTGGATCGTCCACCGGTACGACGGGAAGGACCTCCCGGCGCTGCACGGTGGTCCGGTCCGGTTGCTCGTGCCGCATCTGTACTTCTGGAAGTCGGCCAAGTGGCTCAACGGCCTGCGGCTGCTGCAGCGCGACGAGCCCGGTTTCTGGGAGCGCGCCGGGTACCACAACCACGGCGATCCGTGGCGCGAGGAACGCTACGAGTTCGACTGAGCTACCTGACCACGTGGCTCGGGCCGGCGATGGACTCGGTCCGGGCGAAGGTACCGGCGCGTAGGTAAGAAGCGGTCGCCGTCCGTGCTCCAACAGGCATGTTCACAGGCGAGAGACCGGGAAAACCGTTCGATGGCAGAGTCGCGCTGGTGTCCGGGGCCGGCGGCGCTGTCGAGCGGGCGATCGCCGAGCAGCTGGGGGCCGCCGGGGCGGCGGTGGCGGTCGTCGCACAGTCGCCGGCCCGGGTGGACGCCACGGTCGCGGCGGTTCGCGGGGCCGGTGGTGAGGCCGACGGGTTCACCGCGGACCTGAGCGATCCCGAGTCGGTGCCGGCGCTCGTCCAGGGGGTCGAGCAGGTCTTCGGCGAGGTCGACATCCTGGTCAACCACGCGGCGACGGTGGCGCCGCTCGGCGGGGTCAGCGCCCTCGAACCGGCGGCCGTTCTGCACGCGTTCACCGTCAACGTCGCGAGTGTCGTGGTGCTCGCGGGTGCGGTGATCCCGCCGATGCTCGATCGGGGCTGGGGCCGGATCGTCAACGTGTGCGGTTCGGTCGGCGACCTGGTCTCCTGGCCCGGTGGCAACATCCACGCGGCCTGCGTCGCCGCGGTCGAGGCCCACACGGTCAACCTGGCCGCGGAGCTGGCCGGTACCGGGATCACGGTCAACGCGCTCCGCGCCCACCGGCCCGGTACGGCGCTGCAGAACTGGCTGGGCGGCGTGGATCCCGAGGCAGTCGACGACCCACTGATCCGGCGCTTCATCGTGAGCGTCACCGAGCACGCGACGGGCGAGTTCGCCGTACCGATCGTGGATCAGCTGATGACCACGCAGACCGGCCGGATCTGGAGCTAGAACCGGCCGGCCCGCCGGGAACCGGCGTACAGCTCGCTGTGGACGATCATCGGCCTCCCTTCCCGAGCACCCGGTTGGTGAGTGTCGATTCGCCTTGCTGTCTTACCGATCTGGCGTAAGACGCCGTACCGGCGCGACACAGACGAGGTGAACTCGACGCGAAAGGGAGTGTGTGATGGGGAACTTCGACGGACGCAAGCTGGTGGTGGTCGGCGGCAGCAGCGGGATGGGCCGGCAGACCGCCGTGGACCTGGTGGCGCAGGGCGCCAAGGCGGTGATCGTGGGCCGCAACCAGGCCAAGGTGGACGAGACGGTCGCCGAGCTCGGTGCCGACCGGGCCTGGGGGATCACCGCGGACCTGGCCGATCGTGACCAGGTCGAGGACGTGCGCAAGCAGCTGGCCGAGGACCACCCGGACACCAGTCTGCTGGTGAACGCGGCGGGGTTCTTCATCCCGAAGAGCTTCCTGGACTACGAGGGGACGGACTACGACGCCTACCTCGAGCTGAGTCGCGCGACGTTCTTCCTGACCCAGACCGTTGTGCGCGGGATGCAGGTCGCCGGGAACGGCGGCTCGATCGTGAACATCGGGTCGATGTGGGCGCACCAGGCGGTCGCGGTGACTCCGGCCACCGGGT
Organism: Kribbella sp. NPDC104740; assembly: GCF_055583505.1. Lineage (NCBI taxonomy): Bacteria > Bacillati > Actinomycetota > Actinomycetes > Propionibacteriales > Kribbellaceae > Kribbella > Kribbella sp. NPDC104740. The sequence continues at coordinate 1,399,319 of NZ_JBVJNV010000001.1, forward strand.
ACTCGATGGCGAAGGCCGGGCTGCACGCGCTGACGCACAACCTGGCGATGGAGCTGGCCGGCGAGGGCATCCGGGTGAACGCGGTCGCGCCGGCGGTCGTCGCGACACCGCTGTACGAAGGCTTCATCCCGAAGGACCAGCTGGCGCAGGCGATCCAGGAGTTCGACGCGTTCCACCCGCTCGGCCGGGTCGGTACGGCGAACGACATCGCCGCGGCGATCACCTTCCTGCTGTCCGACCAGGCGAGCTGGGTCACCGGCGCGATCCTGAACGTCGACGGCGGCGTGATGGCCGGACGGAGCTGATCGGACGCGCGCGCCGGGTCAGACCGGCGCGCCGCGGCGACACCATCGAAGAACCGCGGTGAGGAGGCCCGGATGAAGATCCTGCTGGACGACGAGAGCTCCCGGATCGTCGAGGACGCGGAGCTGGGGTACTACCGAGCTCCGGATCCGGGCGGAGGCCGCCGACGCGCTCACACCCCAACTCGCCGCACAGCGGCGTCGCGGGCCGCATCGCCCGCCGCCTGTGGCGGTTCGCCGACAGCACCGCCGACGACCTCGAAGGCCGCGTCGTCCCGGCCCGCTACCGCCGTCACCCGAAGCACGACTCCGCCTTCTCCCACTACCTGCGCGACACCCAGGTCGACGAACTGCTGCAGGACTGAGCCCTCCTTACGGCCCCGTGACCGATCGAGGAATCTGCCGCAGCGCTGACGACTCCAGTGGTGTACTCGGCTGGTGACTCAAGTCCTTGCGTTCGACGTCAACGAGACCCTGCTCGATCTCAGCGTGCTGGACGGCCGCTTCGAGGAACTGTTCGGGTCGGCGGCCCTGCGACCGGTCTGGTTCTCGCAGATGCTGCAGCTGTCGTTGGTCGGCGGCATCACCGGCGCGTACGTCGACTTCACGACCGCCCAGCAGGCCGCGCTACGGATGATCGGCGAGCGGGCGGGCGTGGCGTTGAGCGATCAGCAGGTCGACGAGACGGTCGCGCTGATGACGTCGCTGCCGCCACACCCGGACGTCCCGGATGCGCTGGCCCGGCTGGCCGGCACTCCGTTGCGCCTGGTGGCGTTGACGAACTCGGTCCAGCGCGTGGCCGAGGCACAGCTCCGGTACGTCGGGCTGTTCGACCTCTTCGAGCGAGTGATGTCCGCAGACACGGTGGGCCGGCTGAAGCCAGCGCCGGAACCGTACCGGTCGGTCGCGGACGCGTTCGGCGTCGGGATCGGCGAGGTCCGCTTGATCGCAGCCCACTCGTGGGACGTCACCGGCGCACTGGAAGCAGGCTGCCGCGCGGCGTTCCTGCGCAGGCCCGGGATGGTCCCGAGCCCGATCGGCCCGCAACCGGACCTGATCGCCGCGGATCTCGCCGAGCTCGCGGGCCTGATCGTCGAGCGGGATCTACCGGCCGGACCTTGAGCGGCCGGCCGCGGTGACGGTGAACAACGAGCACAGCAGCGCCAGTACGCCGTACCCGAAGGCGATGTGTGGCGGCGAGTAGATGGTGGACAGCCGGGCGGAGATCAGGCTCGGCAGCGTCGCGCTGCTGTAGCTGAGGAGGTAGATCGTCGAGAAGATACCCACCGGCGACAGATCGGTTGAGAATTCATCTACCGGCAACTCCCGGCAGCAGTTCGCTCAGGTGGTCGAGCGGGCTTCCGCGGCGTCTTCGCCCCAGCTGGCGAGGATGCGGAGCGCCTCGGCCGACTTCGACACCGGCTCGGCGTGGTAGACCGAGAGCGCCTGGTCCTGGTCGTCCGGCAGGGTGAAGGTCTCGTAGCCGACCCACAGCTCGCCGACCAGAGGATGCGTGATGCGCATCCGGTCGTGGGTCTTGCGCTTGACGTTGTGCGCGGCCCACAGCTCGCGGAACGGCTCGCTGCGGATCGACAGGTCGCCGACGAGCTCGTCGAGCAGCGGGTCGCCGGGGTGGCGGCCGGCGTCGAGGCGGAGCTGGCCGACGACGTCGGCGGCTTTCAGGGGCCAGTCGGCGAAGAGGTCCTGGGCCGCCGGGTCCAGGAAGACGATCCGCGCCCAGTTCCGGTCGCGCGGCGCTCGCGCCGCCCAGTCGCCGAAGAGGGCGGACGCCGTACGGTTCCACGCCAGTACGTCGGTACGCCGCCCCCACACGTACGCCGGCGTCCCGTCGATCGCGTCCAGCATCAGCTGGAGCTCCGGGCGAACCCGCTGGCGGCGTGGCGCACTGCGCCGCTGCCGGCGGGGCTGGGCGAGATGCAGCAGGTGCGAGTGCTCGGCTTCGGTCAGCCTCAAGGCGCTGGAGATCGCATCCAGCACCTCCACCGACACGTTGCGCGCGTTGCCCTGTTCCAGCCGCGTGTAGTACGCGACCGAGACCCCGGCGACCTGGGCCAGCTCCTCGCGACGCAACCCGGGCACCCGCCGCCGGCGCCCGTACGACGGCAGCCCGAGCTCGCCGGGCTGCAGCCGGGCCCGGCGGGTTCGCAGGAACTCGCTCAGCTCGCCCGGATCGTTGCCCATGACCCCAGTATTGCGCCGGACGAGCCGCCGAGCCTGTCCCTGCCAGTGGTACGAAAACCGGAGGCCTGGGTAGCACCCGAACGCCGACGCACGCTGACCAGCGTGAACACCACCACTCTGACCCCGCCGGTCACGACCCGGCTTCCTGGCAAAGCCCTGTTCGGGCTGTTCCTCAGCGGCTTCATCGGCATTCTGACCGAGTGCCTGCCGGCCGGACTGCTCCCGGAGATCGGCGCGACGCTGCACACCGACGTCGCGCTGACCGGGCAGATCGTCACGATCTACGCGCTCGCCACCGCGCTCGCGGCGATCCCATTGTCGCGGCTGACAGCGAGCTGGCCGCGGCGCAACGTGCTGCTGGTCGCGCTGGCAGTCGTCGGCGTCACCAACGCGCTGACCGCGATCTCCACCAGCTACCCGCTGACGATGGTCATCCGGTTCGCCGCCGGCGTGGGCACCGCGCTGATCTGGCCGCTGCTCGCCGGGTACGCCGCCCGCCTCGCTCCGCAGGGGCGGCAGCGGCGGGCGATCGCGATCGCTCTGGCCGGTACGCCGCTGTCGCTCGCGCTCGGCGTACCGGTTGGCACCTGGCTGAGCCACTTCGGTGGCTGGCAGGTCGCCTTCTGGACCGCGACCGGCCTCGCGGTGCTGAACGCCGTGTGGGTCGTGCTGACGCTGCCGAACCTGCCGGGGCAGACGGCCGAGGAGCGGTTCACGGTCCGGCAGGTCCTGGTGATCCCGGGGCTGCGGACGATCCTCGTCGCGACCGCGGCGTACATGGTTGCCCACAACATCGTTTACACCTACGTCACCGACTTCCTGGACCACGTCGGGATGAGCCGGCAGACCGGGTGGGTGCTGTTCGCGTTCGGTGTGACGGCGGTGCTGAGCGTGCTGCTGGTCGGTGCCCACATCGACCATCACCTGCGCAAGCTGGTCGTCGGCAGCACGCTACTGTTCGCGGTCAGCGTGCTGGTGCTGGCGGTGCTGTCCGGTACGCCGGTGCTCGTGTACGTCGCGGCCGCGGCCTGGGGGTTCGCGTTCGGCAGTTCGCCGAGCCTGTTCATCGCGGCCGTGATCGACGCGACCGGTCCGGCCTCGGACGTCGCGCAGTCGGTGACGATCACGGTGATCTCGTCGTCGATCGCGCTCGGCGGCTTCCTCGGCGGGGTGCTGATCCCCGGGCTGGGGACGATGTCGCTGACCTGGGCGGCGCTGCTGCTCCTGGTCGTGGCGACGGTCGCGGTGCTCGGCGGCCGGAGGTACGCCTTCCCGCCGGGCGCCTGACTGTCCGCTTCCGGTCGTCCGGCATGCGGGACCGCCCACGGCCGGTGGGCGGACGGTTTCTAGCATGGAGGTAATGACAAAGTCCGAGGGCACCCGATGTCCTCCGTCCTGAGCGCGTTCTTCACGCTGGTCGCGGTCGCCGTGCTCGGGTACGTCGTGGGCCGGGCCGGCGTGCTGCGCAGCGAGGACGAGCAGGTCCTGTCCCGGCTGGCGTTCTTCGTGGCCACTCCGGCGCTGATGTTCGCCACCGTGGCCCGCGCGGACCTGAACGCGATCTTCTCGCCGGTGCTGCTGACCAGCCTGTCCTGCGTGCTGGTCATCGTCGTGCTGTCGGTGACCGTGACGGCGCTGGTCCGGCACCGCGACCGGGCCCAGGCCACGATCGGCGCGCTCGCCGCGTCGTACGTGAACGCGGGCAACCTGGGGATCCCGGTCGCCGTCTACGTGCTCGGCGACGGCGCGCTGGTCGCGCCGATCGTGCTGTTCCAGCTCCTGGTGATGGCGCCCGTCGCGTTCGCCGTACTGGACGGCTACCGGCAGGGCTCCGGCCGGAGGGTGTCGCTGCGGACCGTCCTGACCCGCCCGCTGCGCAACCCGCTGACGGTGGCGTCGCTGCTGGGCCTCCTGGTTGCCGCCGTCGGCTTCGACCCACCGACGCTGCTGATGCGCCCGGTCGAACTGGTCGGCGCCGCCGGTGTCCCGGTCGCGCTGATCGCGTACGGGCTCAGCCTGAGCGGCCGGACCAGCACCACCCGCATCGGCCCCGCTCCGGACGTGGCCCTGGCCGTCTCGCTCAAGATCGTCCTCCAGCCCGTCGTCGCGTACGCCGTCGGTCGCTGGGTCCTCGGCCTGGAGGGGCACGCGCTGCTCGCCCCGACGCTGCTCGCGGCGCTGCCGACCGCGCAGAACGTCTACGTGTACGCCGTGCACTACCGGACCGGTCAGCAGCTCGCCCGGAGCACGGTGATGCTCACGACGCTGCTCGCGATCCCCACGATGACGCTGATCACCGGGTTACTCGCCTGAGTTTGTCCACAGGTCCGATTTGTGGAGCAGACTGGAAAGAGCCCACAGTTTTCCGGTGGGACTCCGGGACGCATGGCTCGATCTCGTCCTCGGCGGCACCTGCGCCGGCTGTGCGCGCCCAGGCGTCACTCTCTGCTCCGACTGTCGTGCTGAACTGGCAGCCCTCACTCCGTTTCCCGCCGCGCCGACGCCTCTGCCGCCCGGATTCCCGGCGGCGACCGCCTGCGCGCCGTACGAAGGCGTCCTCCGCCGCCTGATCCTCGAGCACAAGGAGCATGCCCGCTACGCCCTCGCCGACCCCCTCGGCCGAACTCTCGCGACCGCTGTCGCCGCAGCGATCTCCCCAGGTCGCGCCGCCTGGCTCTGCCCGATCCCCTCGGCCCGCGCGACCGTCCGGGCCCGCGGTCACGAGCCGCTGCGCCGGATCGCGATCGTTGCCGCCCGCCACCTGTCCGAAAACGGGTACGACGTCCGTCTGGCGGCGGCTCTCAAGCTGGTCCGGCGGCCCGCGGACCAGGCCGGGCTGTCGGCGCGGGAGCGGATCGCCAACATGGAAGGCGTCTTCGGCGTGCGTTCGCGCTGGGCTGAAACCCTGACAACTCAACCGGTCCTGCTGGTCGACGACGTGCTGACCACCGGTTCCACGCTCAGCCAGGCCGCCGGAGCCTTGGAAACAACGGGAATCGCGGTGCTCGGATCCGCCGTGCTGGCCGCGACCCGGCGGCACGGGACGCCCGGTTCATGAGAACTTCCCTACCGGTTTTCGCCGAAGCCGACTAGCGTTGGCCTATGACACCCGCTAGGGCTTGTCGGGCAGTGAAGTGGCGCAGGACCGGATCAGCCGGATTCCTGGCCACGGAGTCCGACCGGCTTGTGAGCGGGTGTTCTCGTTTCGGGCACCTGCCGACAGGAAACGGGGGTCCCGAGACGTAAAAGAAGTCGCCGATCGATGGAGGTTTCCGTGGACGTCGTTGTCAAGGGTCATCACTGCGAGGTCAGTGACCGCTTCCGGCAGTACGTCGAGGAAAAGCTCGCCAGGATCGAGAAGGTCGATCACCGGGTGCTGCGATGCGAGGTGGAAGTCAGTCAGGAGAAGAACCCGCGACAGCACGATCGGGCGATGAGGGTCGAGCTCACCATGTACACCAAGGGCCCGGTGGTCCGGGCCGAGGCGTGCGGGGAGACCAAGCAGGCGGCGTTCGACGTCAGCCTGGACCGGCTGCGGGCCCAGGTCCGCAAGGCCGCCGACCGTCGCCGCGTGCACCGCGGCGAGCACGCGCCCGAAGGCCTGCGGCACGTGAACGCCAAGCAGACGTTCAACGGAGCTGACCTCGTGGTCGAGGAGACCGCGGAGGACGAGATCCCGACCCAGAAGTTCGGCTCGCTGACGGTGACCGGTGACGGCCCGCTGGTGATGCGCGAGAAGACCCACACCGCCAAGCCGATGTCGCTCGACCAGGCCCTCTACGAGCTGGAACTGGTCGGCCACGACTTCTACCTGTTCGTCGACGCCGACGAGAACCAGCCCAGCGTCGTCTACCGCCGCCGGGGCTACGACTACGGCGTGATCCGCCTGGCCGTCTAGCCCGCAGGAACGTGAAGGGGGGCCCGGGGAGTGATCCCCGGGCCCCTTCCCTTCCCCTGCGAAGGGTCTAGGAGATGCTGGTCTAGCTGCCGATCTGCGCCTGCAGCTCGGCGGAGTAGGTGGCGACCTCGGCGTACACGCCCGGGTTGCCGGCGTCGGCGCAGCCGATGCCCCACGACACGACACCGAACAGGCGGCCGTTCAGGACCAGCGGGCCACCGGAGTCACCCTGGCAGGAGTCCTTGCCGCCGTCCTCGTAGCCGGCGCAGATCTCGCCGTCGGCGGTGTAGCCCTGGCTGGCGTAGACGCCGGCGCAGTAGGAGTCACCGAGCACGGGGACGGTCACCTTCTGGAAGGTGTCGGCCGGGCCGGTGCCCTCGGTGTTGCCGTAGCCGTAGACGACCGACTGGGCGCCGGCCACGTCGGCGGCGGTGCTGGTCTCCAGCGGGAGCGTCTCGACACCGGTGAACGGCGTCGCCAGCGTCATCACCGCGACGTCGTGACCACCCTCCTGGCCGTACTTCGGGTCCGCCCAGATCGCGCTGATCTTCGACGTCTTGCCACCGGGGTCGGTGAGCTTGTCGCGGCCCTGGATCGCGGTGTACGTGCCGGCGTCCTCGGTCGCGCAGTGCGCGGCGGTGACGATCTTGTCCGGCGCGACCAGCGTCGCGCCGCAGTACTGGCCGCTGGGGACGGGGGAACCGCTGTTGTTCAGCGCCAGCGCCCACGGGGTGTCGGCGGTGTGCGCGATCTCGCCGCCGACGATCCGGGTGTGCGGCGGTTCCGGCGCCGGGCTCGCCGACGCGGTGGCGACCGCACCGAGCGACGCGGCGGTCAGCGCCGTCGCGGCCAGAGTGGCACGAACCAGCTGGAGTCTTCCTGTCATTGCCTCACGCTCCACAGGTGAAAGAGGCCGCGCGGGCGTCGCGGCCTGTCCGAGCAGCGTCCCGCGCACACCCTGTGTAGCACACCTCTCACTTGCGGTAACTCAGGAGTTATGACCGGCATTCTGTCGGTGCCGACCGGCAGAATGCCCAAGGTGAGTACTCAGGTGCTGTCTCAGGCGCAAGCGCGACGGATCGGGATGGCCGCGCAGGGGTTTGCCGACCCTCGGCCCAAGGGCGTGCCGGACATGCGGGCGCTCAGCCGGGTGCTGGGGCGGATCGGGTTGTTGCAGATCGACTCGGTGAACGTGTTGAGCCGGGCGCAGTACTTACCTCTCTACTCACGGCTCGGGCCGTATCCGCGGGATCTGCTCGACCGGGCGGCGGGCAAGGCGCCGCGGCGGCTGGTGGAGTACTGGGCGCACGAGGCCTCGCTCATCCCGGTCGAGACGCACCCGCTGATGCGGTGGCGGATGGCGCGGGCGGCGACCGAGGCGTGGGGTGGGCCGCGGTCGATCGCGGCCGAGCGGCCTGACTTGGTGAAGCAGGTGCTCGCCGACGTCACCGCGCAGGGGCCGCTGACCGCGCGGGAGATCGACGACGACGTGGAGCGCCAGAAGGACAACTGGGGCTGGAACTGGTCGGACGTGAAGCGCGCGCTGGAGTACCTCTTCTTCGCGGGCGAGATCACGGTCGCCAAGCGCAACCAGCAGTTCGAGCGGATGTACGACGTCCCGGAGCGCGTCCTGCCCGCCCACGTGCTGGCGACGCCGATCCCGAGCTCGGAGGAGGCGCACCGCGAGCTGGTCCGGATCGCCGCCAAGGCGCACGGCGTCGGGACGGCGCAGTGCCTGAAGGACTACTTCCGGACCGCGCCCGGCCCGACCACCCAGGCGATCCAGGAGCTGGTCGAGGAGGGCGAGCTGCTGCCGGTCTCCATCCAGGGCTGGAAGCGCCCGGCGTACCTGCACCGCGACGCCCGGCTCCCGCGCCGGGTGAACGCGCGCGCCCTGGTCAGCCCGTTCGACTCGCTGGTCTTCGAGCGGACCCGGACCGAGGCGCTGTTCGACTTCCGGTACCGGATCGAGATCTACGTGCCGGCCGAGAAACGCGTCTACGGGTACTACGTGCTCCCGTTCCTGCTCGGCGACCGGCTGGTGGCCCGGGTCGACCTGAAGGCGGACCGGGCGGCCGGCGTCCTGCTGGTCCAGTCGGCGCACTCCGAGGACGGCGCGCCCGCCGAGACACCGGAGGAGCTGGCCGCCGAGCTGGTCCAGCTGGCCGGCTGGCTCGGGCTCGACCAGGTTCGCGTCGCCGGGCTGGGCGACCTGGCGCCTGCGCTGAGTGACGCCCTGCGCGGACAGTGACAACGGGTACGGTCGTTCGCCGTACCGGAACTTTTCGGCGCTCTCGTGCGTGGGTCTGAGGACGCTCGACGTGGCTTGGCTCACCCGGCCCCGTACGATAGGTGACGCATGTCCGCCGCAACCAGGCTTCAGCAGCGAGGAGAGAACTGCCCACCATGAAGGTGATCGACAAGGTCCTGCGCATCGGCGAGGGCAAGACGCTGCGTCAGCTCGAGCGCATCGCGAAGGTGGTCAACTCCATCGAGGACGACTTCGTCGCGATGTCCGACGAGGAGCTGCGCGGCCAGACCGCCGAGTTCAAGGAGCGGGTGGCCAACGGCGAGTCCCTGGACGCGCTGCTGCCGGAGGCGTTCGCGGTCGTCCGGGAGGCGGCCAAGCGGACCCTGCACCAGCGCCACTACGACGTCCAGATCATGGGCGGCGCGGCGCTGCACCTGGGCAACATCGCCGAGATGAAGACCGGTGAGGGCAAGACCCTGGTCGGCACGCTGCCGACGTACCTGAACGCGCTGTCCGGCAAGGGCGTGCACGTGGTCACGGTGAACGACTACCTGGCCAAGTTCCAGGCCGAGTGGATGGGCCGGGTGTACCACTTCCTCGGCCTCGACTACGGCGTGATCCTGCCGGAGATGACCCCGGCCGAGCGCCGGATCGCCTACCACAAGGACATCACCTACGGCACGAACAACGAGTTCGGCTTCGACTACCTGCGCGACAACATGGCCAGCGACATCGCCGACTGCGTGCAGCGCGAGCACAACTACGCGATCGTGGACGAGGTCGACTCGATCCTGGTCGACGAGGCCCGGACCCCGCTGATCATCTCCGGCCCGGCCGAGGACTCCCAGCGCTGGTACGTCGAGATGGCGCAGATCGCCTCCACGCTGCACGCCTGGACCAACGCCGACGACCAGAAGCTGAAGAACGAGCGGCGCGGCGTCACCGACCTGGAGATCGACGAGAAGAAGCGCAAGGTCGCCGACTACGAGGTCGACGAGAAGAAGCGCACCGTCGCGATCCTCGAGCGCGGGATCGAGAAGGTCGAGGACCGGCTCGGGATCGACAACCTGTACGAGTCGGCGAACACCCCGCTGATCAGCTACCTGAACAACGCGCTGAAGGCCAAGGACCTGTTCAAGCGCGACAAGGACTACGTGGTCGTCGACGGCGAGGTGCTGATCGTCGACGAGCACACCGGCCGCACGCTGCACGGCCGCCGCTACAACGAGGGTCTGCACCAGGCGATCGAGGCCAAGGAGAAGGTCGAGATCAAGGAGGAGTACCAGACCCTCGCGACGATCACGCTGCAGAACTACTTCCGCCAGTACAGCAAGCTGGCCGGCATGACCGGTACGGCGATGACCGAGGCGGCCGAGTTCTCCAAGATCTACAACCTCGGCGTGGTCCCGATCCCGACCAACAAGCCGATGGTCCGCCAGGACCAGCGCGACCTGATCTACCGCACCGAGGACGCCAAGTTCGACGCCGTCGTCAAGGACATCGTCGACAAGCACCAGAGCGGCCAGCCGATCCTGGTCGGCACCACCAGCGTGGAGAAGTCCGAGCGGCTGTCCGCGCAGCTGCGCAAGGAGAACATCGCGCACGAGGTGCTGAACGCCAAGCAGCACGCGCGGGAGGCCGCGATCGTGGCCGAGGCCGGCCGTAAGGGCGCGGTCACCGTGGCCACCAACATGGCCGGCCGTGGTACCGACATCATCCTCGGCGGCAACCCGGAGTTCCTGGCCGACAAGGACCTGCGGGCCCGCGGCCTGGACCCGGTGGAGACGCCGGAGGAGTACGAGGCGGAGTACCCGAAGGTCCTGGAGAAGTTCGAGCTGCAGGTGAAGGAGGAGCAGAAGGAGGTCCGCGAAGCCGGCGGCCTCTACGTGCTCGGCACCGAGCGGCACGAGTCGCGCCGGATCGACAACCAGCTGCGCGGTCGTTCCGGCCGTCAGGGTGACCCGGGCGAGTCGCGCTTCTACCTGTCGCTCGAGGACGACCTGATGCGCCTGTTCAAGCGCGAGATGGTCGACTGGGCGATGTCGCGCAACGACGACGACACGGTCCCGCTGGAGAACAAGGTCGTCACCAAGGCGATCGCGTCGGCACAGTCCCAGGTCGAGGCGCAGAACTTCGAGACCCGGAAGAACATCCTCAAGTACGACGACGTGATGAACCGTCAGCGCCACGTCGTGTACGACGAGCGCCGCCGCGTGCTCGAGGGCGCCGACCTGCAGGACCAGGTGCTCGACATGCTCGACGAGACCGTCAGCGGCTACGTGATGGGCGCGACCGCCGACGGCTTCGCCGAGGACTGGGACCTGGACCCGCTGTTCACCGCGCTGAAGACGCTCTACCAGACGACTGTCACCGAAGAGGACCTGATCGAGGAGGCCGGCGGCGAGCGCTCCGGCCTGACCCAGGACTTCATGGTGGAGAAGTTCGTCGCCGACGCCCGCGAGGCCTACGCGCGCCGCGAGGAGCTGCTCGGCTCGGAGTCGATGCGTGAGCTCGAGCGTGGGGTCGTGCTGAACGTGCTCGACCGCAAGTGGCGCGAGCACCTGTACGAGATGGACTACCTGCGCGAGGGCATCGGCCTGCGCGCGATGGCGCAGCGTGACCCGCTGGTCGAGTACCAGCGCGAGGGCTACGACATGTTCGCCGCGATGATGGAGTCGATCAAGGAGGAGTCGGTCGCGTTCATCTTCAACGTCGAGGTCGACGTCGAGGCGATGCGCGCCCAGCAGGCCGCGGCGGCCGAGGTCGTCGAGGAGGCCGAGGACATCCTCACCCCGGGCGCCCCGGTGGCGGAGTTCCCCGGTCGCGACGCCGACCGCCCGCAGGACGGCCCGCGCCTGACCGACCGCCCGAAGCTGCTGGCCAAGGGCCTCGGCAAGGACAACCGTCCGCCGCAGCGCCTGTCGTACTCGGCGCCGACGATCGACGGCGACGAGGAGGTCGCGGTCCGCACCGAGGACGGCACCGACGCGAGCGGCCTGATGTACCCGGGCACCCCGCGCAACGTCGCCTGCCCGTGCGGCTCCGGCAAGAAGTACAAGCGCTGCCACGGCGACCCGGCCGCGGACGTCTACAAGTAACCAGCACCACCCCGAAGGCCGCTCCCACTGGGTGGGGGCGGCCTTCGTCGTGTTCCGCGCTGTCACATCGACGCCGCCCGTGTGGTCTGTAAGACACCCGGTGAACCCTTGACGAAGCAGGTTTTGACCGGTTTAGTGACTGTTTAAACCGGTTTAAAAGCTCAATCGGAGGTACGGCGTGGCGAAGGATCGACCGACGATCGCCGATGTGGCGGCGCGCGCCGGGGTCTCGAAGGGGTCAGTCTCGTTCGCGCTGAACGGGCGGCCGGGCCTGGCCCAGGCGACCGTCGACCGGATCCTCGCGGCCGCCGACGAGCTCGGCTGGCGGCCCAGCAACCGCGCCCGCTCGCTGTCGGTCTCGAAGGCGTTCGCGCTCGGCCTCGTGCTCACGCGCGATCCCGCCGTACTGTCGTCGGACCCGTTCTTCTCGGCGTTCATCGCCGGTGTCGAGAGCGTGCTCTCGCGCGGCGGCCAGGCGCTGGTGCTGCAGGTCGTCACCGACGGTGAGGACGAGGTCGCCGGGTACCGGCGGCTGGCCCGCGACGGCCGGGTGGACGGTGTCTTCCTGTCCGACCTCCGCCACGACGACCCGCGGATCGACCTGCTCAGCGAGCTCGGTCTGCCCGCGGTGACGCTGAACCGCCCGGTCGGTACGTCGCCGTTCCCGGCGGTCTGCCTCGACGACCGGCCCGGCACGGTCGAGGTGGTCGAGCACCTGCTGCAGCTCGGCCACCACCGGATCGCCCACGTCGCCGGCCCGCCCACCTTCGTGCACGCCACCGCCCGGGCGGACGCGTTCGTCGCGACCCTGGCCGACGCGGGCCTGGAGCCCGCCGGGCTGGAGATCAGCGACTTCACCGCGGCCGGCGGGATCGAGGCGACCCGCAAGCTGCTCGCCCTCGAGCAGCGGCCGACCGCGATCGTCTACGCCAACGACCGGATGGCGATCGCCGGGCTCGGCGCCGCCCAGCGAGCCGGGCTCACCGTGCCCGACGACCTGAGCATCGCCGGCTTCGACGACAGCGAGCTCGCCGAGTTCGTCCATCCCGGCCTGACCACCGTGCGCGCCGATCCCTACGCCTTCGGCGAGGCCGCCGCGACCACTCTCAACCAACTGATCGACGGGTCCGGGGACGTCGCCGACGTGGAGCTCCCACCGGCACGGCTCGTCGTCCGCCGTTCGACCGCACGTCTGGAGGAGTCATGAAACGCAAGCTGACCGCAACGCTGCTGGCACTGGGCCTGACCGGGGTGGCCGCCGCGTGCGGTGGCGGCGACGGCGGCGGTGACGCCGGCGCGGCCGCGCAGGCCCGCGGCGAGATCACCGTCTGGCTGTCCAACAACGCCGAGGAAGTGGCCTGGGGCAAGCAGATGGTGGCCGCCTGGAACGCCGCGCACGCCGACCAGAAGGTGACAGCCCAGGAGATCCCGACCGGGAAGAGCTCCGAGGAGGTGATCGGAGCCGCGATCACCGCCGGCAACGCGCCCTGCTTGATCTTCAACACCTCGCCGGCCTCGGTGTCGCAGTTCCAGAAGCAGGGCGGCCTGGTGGCGCTCGACGGCTTCGACGGCGGCAAGGACTACGTCGAGAGCCGCAGCGGCAAGGTCGCCGAGCAGTACAAGTCCACCGACGGCAAGTACTACCAGCTGCCGTGGAAGGACAACCCGGTGATGATCTTCTACAACAAGAAGGCCTTCGCCAAGGCGGGCATCGACACCACCAAGCCGCCGCTGGCGACGTACGACGAGTTCCTGGCCACGTCGCGCAAGCTGGTCGCCGCCAAGGCCGCGAAGTACGCGATCTACCCGGCGCCGAGCAACGAGTTCTACCAGTCCTGGTTCGACTTCTACCCGCTGTTCGCGGCCGAGACCGGCGGCAAGCAGCTGATCGCCGACGGCAAGGCGCAGTTCGCCTCCGACGAGGGCAAGAAGGTGGCCGCGTTCTGGCGGACCCTGTACGCCGAGAAGCTGGCCTCGCAGGAGAAGTACACCGGCGACTCGTTCGTCGACGGCACCGCCGCGATGGCGGTCGTCGGGCCGTGGGCGATCGCGACGTACAAGAACAAGGTCGAGTGGGGCGCCGTGCCGGTGCCGACCTCGGCCGGTAAGCCCGCGAACGAGATCTACACGTTCAGCGACGCCAAGAACGTCGCGATGTACTCCGCCTGCAAGAACCGCGGGACGGCGTGGGACGTGCTGAAGTTCGCGACCAGCCAGGAGCAGGACGGCAAGCTGCTCGAGGCCACCGGCCAGATGCCGCTGCGGGACAAGGTCGCCACGACGTACCCGGAGTACTTCCAGAAGAACCCGGACTACCAGCAGTTCGCCGACCAGGCCGCGCGCACCGTCGAGGTGCCGAACGTGCCGAACTCGATCACCATCTGGCAGACCTTCCGGGACGCGTACTCCAAGTCCGTGATCTTCGGCCAGGAGGACCCGGGCGCCGCCCTCGACGGCGCGGTCGAGAAGGTCGACCAGCTCGCCAAGCAGTCATGACTGTGCCGATTGCCTCGCCTCCGGCTCGGCGGGTCATGAGGCTCAACTCCCGTCCTTCCCTCGTCGCTTCAGTCGCTTCGCTCCTTACGCTCCTCAGTCCAGGACGGGAGGCCTCATGACCACCCGAACCGGAGCGGTCGGCAAGATCCTCGGCAAGCAGCCGATCGGGTCGCTGTTCGTCACGCCGTACGTCGTGTTCCTGGCGGCGGTCTTCGCCTATCCGCTCGGGTTCGCGGTCTACATGTCCTTCCACGACTACTTCTTCACCGCGCCCGGCGCGATCGTCGACCGGCCGTTCGTCGGGTTCGAGAACTACGCCACCGTGCTCTCGGACCCGGCGGTCCGGCGGTCGTTCGGCAACGTCGGCATCTTCCTGCTGATCAACGTGCCGCTGACCGTCGTCCTGTCGCTGCTGCTGGCCTACGCGCTGAACGGCGCGATCCGCTGGCGCGGCTTCTTCCGGGTCAGCTACTACGTGCCGTACGTGACCGCGAGCGTCGCCGTGGTCGGCGTCTGGCTGTTCCTGTTCAACTCCAACGGTCTGGTCAACTCCGTGCTCGGGCCGCTCGCACCGGACCCGTCCTGGCTGGTGAACTCGAAGCTCGCGATGCCGACGGTCGCGATCTACGTGACCTGGAAACAGCTCGGGTTCTTCATCCTGCTCTACCTGGCGGCGCTGCAGAACGTCTCCAAGGATCTGTACGAGGCGGCGTCGATGGACGGCGCCGGCCGGTTCAAGTCGTTCTGGAACGTGACCGTGCCGGGGGTACGACCGGCCACCACGCTCGTCGTACTGCTGGCGACGGTGACCGGGGCGAACCTGTTCACCGAGCCGTACCTGCTCACCGGTGGAGGCGGCCCGGACGGCGCGTCCGCGTCGCCGGTGCTGGTGATGTACCAGCGCGGGATCGAGCAGGGCAACCCGGACATCGGCGCCGCGATCGGCGTCCTGCTGGTGATCGGGGTCCTGATCCTGGCCTTGGTCGAACGCCGCTTCGTCGGGAGGGAGGACTGAGATGATGCGCAGTCCGTGGCGGTTCCTCGCCCTGCTGGTCGGGGCGTTCGTGTTCCTGTTCCCCTTCTACTACATGCTCGTCGGCAGCCTGCAGACCGAGCCGGACCCGTCGGTCGGCGGTGCGTTCCCGTCGCCGGGCAACCTGACCGGGCACAACTACGCCGAGATCAACGCCGCGATCGACCTCGGCCGGTCGCTGATCAACTCCGGGATCTTCACCGGCGGCGTCATCCTGGGCACGCTGATCTTCGGCGTACTGGCCGGGTACGCGCTGGCGCGGCTGCAGTTCCGTGGCCGCGGCGCGGTGTTCAACCTGGTGCTGCTCGTCCAGGTGATCCCGTTCCAGCTGCTGACGATCCCGCTCTACGTGATGATCGTGCGCAGCTACGGGCTGGCCGACTCCTACCTCGGGATGATCCTGCCGTTCGCGATCAACTCGACCGCGGTGTTCGTCTTCCGGCAGTACTTCCTGCAACTGCCGCAGGAGTTGTTCGACGCGGCCCGGATCGACGGTGCCGGCGAGCTCGCCATCCTGTGGCGGGTGGCGGTGCCGCTGGTCAAGCCGGCGCTGCTGACCGGCGTACTGCTGACCTTCATCGGGCCGTGGAACGAGTTCCTCTGGCCGTTCCTGATCACCAAGCAGCAGGACCTGCAACCGCTCGCGGTCTCGCTGTCCAACTACCTGACCACCGTGTCGGCGCGGGCCGCGAACCCGTTCGGTGCGCTGCTCGCCGGGGCCTGCGTGCTGGCCGCACCGGCGGTGGCGCTGTTCGTGATCTTCCAGCGCCGCTTCATCTCCTCCAGCCTCGAGTCCGGGGTCAAGGGCTGAACTTTCTCGAAAGGTTTGTGATTGTGACTGTTCCGTACACACTGACGCGGGTCGGTGTCGTGATGACGCCGGAGCCCGGTAACGAGCTCGAGTCCGAGGGCGTGCTGAACCCCGCCACCGGGCACACGCCGGACGGGACGCTGTACCTGCTGCCGCGACTGGTTGCTCCGGGCAACGTTTCGCGGGTCGGCCTGGCTCGCGTCGTCCTGGACGACGGCGTGCCTTCCGGCGTCGAGCGCGAGGGCGTCGTCCTGGCCCCGGACGAGGGCTGGGAGCGTGGGCTGAACAACGCCGGCGTCGAGGACCCGCGGGTGACCTGGATCCCGTCGCTGGGCAAGCACGTGATGACGTACGTCGCGTACGGGCCGCTCGGGCCGAAGCCGGCGCTCGCCGTCTCCGACGACCTGCGGACGTGGACGCGGCTGGGGCCGCTGCACTTCGAGTACCAGAGCGATCTGGACACGGATCTGAACTTGTTCCCGAACAAGGACACGGTGTTCTTCCCCGAGCCGGTGCCCGGGCCGGACGGCGAACCGTCGTACGCGATGCTGCACCGGCCGATGTGGGACCTCGGCTGGTTCCGCGAGGGCGAGGGCGTGCACCTGCCCGCGGGCGTGACCGACGACCGGCCGGGGATCTGGGTGTCGTTCGTCCCGGTCGCCGAGGTCGAGCGCGGGCTGGAGAACCTGGTGCACCTGCGGCAGCACCGGCTGGTCGCGATGTCGGAGCACCCGTTCGAGGAGCTCAAGATCGGCGCCGGGCCGGCGCCGCTGCGGGTGCCGGAGGGCTGGCTGGTGATCCACCACGGCGTGACGGGGGAGCAGCCGAAGGGCTTCGACCCGACGACGCAGAAGGTCAGCTACGCCGCCGGGGCCCTGCTGCTGTCGTTCGACGACGTGACCAAGGTCCTGGATCGCACGGCGGAGCCGATTCTCGTCCCGGAGACCGAGGAGGAGCGGATCGGGACCGTCGGCAACGTCGTCTTCCCGACCGCGATCGAGGAGGTCGACGGCGTGCACTACGTGTTCTACGGCATGGCCGACGCGAAGATCGGCGTGGCGCGGCTGGACCGGTTGTCATGACGGTCAGCCGGCGAGCGGTCCTGGGAGGATCGCTCGCCCTGGCGGCGGGGTTGCCCACGGCAACCGCCACGCCGGCTTCGGCCGCCGGCACACCTGCGCTCGAGGCCGCCACACCTTCCAAGTACCAGCGCGCCAACCTCGCTCACCTCGACTATCTGGGTGACGTGGTGACACCTCCCACTGTGGTTGGCCACTCCACCTACGGCCCCGGCCCACTCGGCGTCCTCTGGACGTACGCCGACCGCCGCCCCGACGGCACCTACGCCCGCATCGGCGGCGGCCCGTACGACCCCGCCACCAACACCTACGGCCAGGGCGCCTTCAACACCGACGACATCGCCCGCGCGGCAGTCGTCTACCTGCGCCACTACCGAGCCCACCGCGACGCGCACAGCCGCTCAGCGGCGTTCGGGCTGCTGCGCGGCCTCACCTACCTGCAGACGACCAGCGGCGCCAACGCCGGCAACGTGGTCCTCTGGATGCAGCCGGACGGCACCCTCAACCCCAGCGCCGAGCCGGTCGAGCTGCCCGATCCGTCGGACAGCGGGCCGTCGTACTGGCTGGCTCGCACGGTGTGGGCGCTGGGGGAGGGCTACGAGGTCTTCCGATCGGTCGATCCCGCGTTCGCCCGCTTCCTGCGGACGCGACTGGAGCTGGCCCTCGGCGCGCTGGACCGTCAGGTCCTGGTCCACTACGGCTCCTGGAACATCGTCGACGGCAGACGGGTCCCGGCCTGGCTCATCGTCGCTGGCGCCGACGCCACCTCCGAGGCAGTGCTCGGCCTGAGCGCCTACGTCCGCTCCGGCGGCTCCGCACGCGCCAAGCAGGCTCTGGCTCGCTTCGCCGAGGCGATCGCCGCCATGAGCGCCGGCGGCACCCGCGAGTGGCCGTTCCGCGCCCTCCTCCCGTGGGGCGAGTCCATCTCCGACTGGCACGCCTGGGGCGCCCAGATGCCGTCGGCCCTCGCCGTCGCTTCGACCGCTCTCCGCGACCGGCGCCTGCTGGCACCGGCTGTGGGCGACACGGCAGGCTTCACCCCACTCGTGCTGACCGCCGGCGGCCCCGACAACGGCTGGCTCCCGGCGCCCATCGACCGCACCCAGATCGCGTACGGCGTCGACGCCCGCCTGCAAGGCCTCCTGTCCGTGGCCACGGCTGCTGATCGCCCCGGGCTCCGACAGCTCGCCGCGTTCGTCGCCGCCTGGTACTTCGGCGCCAACCGCGCGGGCGAGGCTGTCTACGACGCGACAACCGGCCGTACCTACGACGGCATCTCCGGCGACGGTGTGATCAACCGCAACTCCGGCGCGGAGTCGACGATCCACGGCCTGCTCTCGATGCTCGCCGTCGACGCCGACCCCGCCCTGGCAGCTCGAGCCCAAGCCCTGGCGGCACAACCCACCACCACAGGCCTCCAGGTCATCGAAGCCGAATCCGCCCAACTCTCCTCCGGCGCGGCAGTCGTCACCCCACCTTCCGCGTGGACCGGCGAATCCCAATGGAGCAACGGCTCCTACATCACCCTCCCCGCCGGCGCCCACGCCTCCTGGCCCCTGCCGGCCGCTACCGACACCCGCCTCGTCCTCCCCATCGTCGACCTGATCCCCGACCGCTCAGCCGGCAAATCCAGATGGTCCACCGGCAGCACGATCAACCACGGCTCCGGCGGCCCACAAGGAGTCTCCGCCGCCCCCGGCGCCCTCCTCCCGATCGCCGCCGGCACCCTCCCCGCAGCCGCCACCACCCTCACCGCAACCTCCACCGGCGCCAACGTCCGCATCGACGCCCTCCTCCTGCTCCCACTGATCAGCCGCCTCCAACTAGGCCCCAACGAGCTCGTCGTCAGCGTCGACCACCACCCCCGCTCGGTCCCCGTCGCTCACCGGGGGACCGCCTACTCGTACACGTCCTCCGGCCAGCTCCACTCCCGGCGCCCCGCCACCACCCGAGCGGAGGTCCTCCCCGGCGGCTTCACCGTCGTACTGGCGTCGTGAAGTTGGGTAGTTCGGTACCCAAATATGGGCACTCGGCAATCACTTCGATGCTGTCCAATTGGCCCCTGTGACTCTTCCCAGCCCCCAACGCCAGGTGCAACTTCTCGGCAGCATCCCCGCGTCGTCCGCGGACGCCGCGATCCAGCTGGCCCTGGACGTCCTCGGTCCCCGGTCTCGTCTTCTCCCCGACGGTGAGACCGGGGACCGGCAGCTCTGGATCCTCAACCTGATCCATGCTCTCGGCAACCACTCCGACCTGGAGCTGCGCCGCCCCGGCGACTGGTCGAACTACGACCACACCTCCCGCCTCGGCGTCCGCCGCGGCCACCGCTTCACCGGGAGCGGCGTCGACCTGGGGCACGTCCGCGCTTTCGAGACCGGGTACGCCGCACTGCAGTCCGTTGCCGCTCGCAACGATCACGACGACCTGAGCTTCCTGGTCGGCCTGCCGGGCGACTTCGATCTGGCGCTGTTCACGTTCGGCCCGGTCGGCGGCTTCCGGTACCGGAAGGTCTTCGCCGACCTGATGCTCGCCGAGATCGCCGCGATCCACGCCATCGCCGGCGACCGCGTCGTCTTCCAGCTGGAGCTCCCGGCGGAACTGGTGTTCGTCACTCAGATGCCGCGGCCGCTCCGCGCTGTTGCTGCGGCGTACCTGGCCCGTCAGGTCGTCGCGATGGTCAGCCGCGCGCCGGTCGGCGCCCGCTTCGCCCTGCACCTGTGCCTGGGCGACCTCCAGAACAAGGCTCTGGGCAAACCGCAGACCGCCGCCCCGGTCGTTGCGCTCGCCAACGCCCTCGGCAAGGCATGGCCGGTGACCCAGCTCCTCGACTACATCCACTTACCGTTCGCAGCGGGTGAATCCCCGGCGCCGGTTGCGCCGTCCTTCTACCGCCCGCTGTCGAAGCTCCGCGTCCCACCCGCCACCCGCCTGGTCGCCGGCCTCATCCACGAAACTCAGTCGGACGAGGCGTTGGCTCGGACCCTCCGCCTGATCGAGTCCACCACCGGCCGCCGCGTGGACGTCGCCACCGCGTGCGGCCTCGGCCGCCGTACGCCGGAAGCCGCCCTCCAGGCCCTCACCAAGTCCGTCACCACAGCCGACAGCTGACAGGAAGTCGCCGGCGAAGTCCGTCACCACAGCCGGCGCCCGAGCTTCGTTCCACCTGCTGAGACCGCGGCCCCAGATGTGGGTAGTCGGCACCGAGATATAGGCAGTCCGAACCGATGCGCCGGTCCCACCTGGTGCGATCCAATAGAACCTGCTGGTGGAGCGCCCGGGGGCGGTCGCTCCACCGGCCCACCCCGAGCGGTCCCGGGCCACACGCGACCTGGGACCGCTCCCCGGGGGTCCGCTTCACACTTCCTCTGCACCGCTGAAGCACCCCCGGGTCTTTTACTTTTGTACGCCGGTCAGCCCAGCTCCAGCGCCGTACAGACCCAGCGCCCCCGCCGGACCTCCAGTCGCAGGGCCATCGCCCGCGACCGCCCACCGGTCCTCAGATGCGCGGCGATCTCGGCGACCCCGTTCTCCGGCCGGCAGACATGCACCGACCGCACACAGCTCCGCTCCTTCGCCGCCCGCTTCCCTGCGGTCGTCGTCAACCCGAGCAGCCGCACCCGCCGGTGCACATCGAAGTACACGGCAGTGTCCGTCCACCGAAGCAGTTGACTCACCGGCCGATCCCCACCGATCGTCTCCGCGATCGCCTGCACCAACCGCGTGGCCCATTCCCGCACCTCCGGCAGCCCGCGCACCTCCGGCGTTCCGGCTCCACCTGGCACCAACCGCAGTACCGGCCGAGCCGGCGGCACCTCGTCCGCCTCGTACCGCAACGCCAACGCCCCCTGCGTCGGCACCACCTCAACCGGCTTCCGCACCCCGGTCGCCCCCATCGGGTACGTCCGGGCCCCGTCCTTGTCGCCCCGCTCCTTCCCCGCCTCGTCAGCAGCAGAAGGAACAGCGGTCAGCGTGCGTCGAGTGGTCATCTCACTTCTCCTGAGGATTCTGCGACACGGAACGATCGAACGAGGCCGGCGTCTGCAGCACCTGACCAGGACGAAGCACGTCGGGATCGGGACCGATCACCTGACGGTTGGCGGCGTACCACTGAGGCCACCGAGCCGCGACCGCCGAGTCCGAGGCGCTCGCTCCCAACTCAGCCGCGGCGATCGACCACAGCGATTCCCCGCGAGCCACCACATGCCGCCCACTCGCGAGATCGGTGTACCGAACCGGGGCCCCGTCAGTAGGCCGATCCGGTACCCGAACCCGCGGCTCCCGGGCGTCGGAACCTGCAGGCTCCGACACCAAAGGCCTCGCGGGCTGGCTGGTCCGTACGGACTCACCCAGCTGAACCGTCGACGCCCTCTCCACCGCCCGCCAGTCACCCGCCTCACCGACAACCACCGTCGAAGCCGGCTCGGTCGCCCGCCAAGCAGCCCCCGAACTCACCGGCTGCTGTCCCGGATGCGCCGGTGACGCATGCGCCACCCCGATCGTCAGCGGCGTCACCGCCGCCACCCCGAGCGCCGACCGCAGCAACGTCCGCGACCCCTGCGACGTGATCCGACCACCGACAGCAGCCCCGACCCGCCCGACAGCCCCCGGCACCTGCTCGAGCACCGTCGCCAGCACCGCGAGCAGCAACCACCCGTACGCCGTCCAGGCGACCGCGGCCACCGTCACGAACGCCATCGAGATGAGGTCCCGCGTCGAGGCGGCACTCATCGCGCCCGCGGTCACCCACTGCAGAGCGAACCCCAGACCAGCCAGTGCACCCAGCGCGATCAGCGCCTTCAGTCCCCGGATCATCCCGTTCCCCTGCTTTCGCTCTCGATCTATGAGTTTGCTTGAGTTTGCGTTGGCTTGATCAATATAGCTCGCTCTCAACCGGGTTTGGCAAGTCCAAACCGACCGCTACGACCACGGAGAGTGGATTCCAAGTACGGAGAGTGCCGATGAGCAGGCAAGCGGGTAGGTTCACCGCATGCGCCTGGATGCCCTCTTCGAAGACCTCGAGTCCCAGTTCGAGGCGTTGCAGGACGGCGACCTCTACGGCGAAGTCGCCGAACGGATCCGCGCCGAGGTCGGCAAGATCACCCTGCTCGACCGCCTCCGGGGCGCCGTCGGTACGACCATCCGCGTCGAGCTCACCCACGCCGACCCCGTCCAGGGCGAACTGACCCGGGTAGGCAAGGACTGCCTCCTCCTGGAAGCCGACCGCTTCGAGGAATGGCTCATCCCCGCGGAGGCCCTCACGTCCATCCACGGCCTGGGCCCGTGGGCCGAACCAGCCGAAGGCGCGGTGGCCGCCAAGCTCGGCCTAGCCCATCTCCTCCGCGGCGTCGCCCGAGACCGCTCCCCGGTGACGCTCTACTGCGCCGGTCCCCAGCGCATCCCGCTCACCGGCACCATCGACCGAGTAGGCGCCGACTTCCTGGAGCTCGCCGAGCATCCCCTCGACGCTCCCCGCCGCCGCACCGAGGTCTACAACACCCGCCTGGTCCCCACCCAGGCGTTGTCAGCCCTACGCCGCCGCTGACCAGCCACCAGTACGCCGTACGCCGCAAGCCGCTCGTCGACGCCTCGGCCTAGCGCGCCGCACCGTCCGTCCGTCGCCCGCCTGCAACGCGGCCGTCGCCACGGCTCTCACTCGTCCCGCGACCTAC
Organism: Kribbella sp. NPDC104740; assembly: GCF_055583505.1. NCBI lineage: Bacteria > Bacillati > Actinomycetota > Actinomycetes > Propionibacteriales > Kribbellaceae > Kribbella > Kribbella sp. NPDC104740. The sequence goes on from NZ_JBVJNV010000001.1 coordinate 1,422,158, forward strand.
TGGTGCAACTCCTCCGACTGCTCGGCCTCTTCGCCGAACGGATGCGTGGTGATGAACTGCCGCGTCTCCGTGTACAGCCGCTCGATGTACTTCTCCAGCTCGGTCGCCTCGACGCGCCACTGCCCGCGCCCGCCGATCTTCACCGCGGGAATGTCCCCCCGCCGGACCAGCGCGTAGACCTGGTTGGCCGAGATGTTCAGCACCTCGGCGACGTCGGAGAGCTGGAGGAAGCGCGGTGCCGGCATGACGCCCTTTCCGTGGTCGACGGGGTGCTGGAACTGCAACTTCCTGCAATCCCGGTTCCTTCAGTTTGCCACGGTTGGCCGCCGAACGATTGAGTTTGTCCCCAGGTAGCGACACCGTCACCACGCTGTGGACAACCGAACGCACGCAGCGTGACCGACTTGGCAGAATGGGCGGCTCCGGAGCGCGACCGACAAGTGACAGGAAAGAGTCAACGTGGTGCAGAGTCCAGTTCGCAGCGGCTTCGCGGTGCCGTCGGCCCCGCCGCAGCGCAACCGCCGAGCCCGCTGGAGAGACGGCCGCCTCGTCCTCGGCGTACTCCTCGTCGCCATCACCGCACTCGCCGGCGCCAAGCTCCTGTCCTCAGCCGACGACACCACCACCATCTGGGCCGCCGACCGAGACCTCCCCGCCGGCACCAAGCTCACCTCCGAAGACCTGACCACAGTCCGAGTCCGCTTCACCAGCAACAACGCCGCCAACCAGTACGTCGCCGCCGACGCCGACCTCCAGGGCCTGGTCATGGTCCGCGCCGTCAAGGCCGGCGAGTTCGTCCCCCGCCAAGCAGCAGTAACCCAAACCGACAACGACCGAACCGAGCTCCCCCTGGCCATAGCCACCGGCCGCCTCCCCTCCGACACCACAGCCGGCGACCAGGTAGACATCTGGGTCATCCCCAAAGACCCCACCCAGCCCGCCCGAAAACTCTGGGAAACAGTCCGAGTAAGCCAAATCGACGCCACCAAAGGCGTCTCCGGCAGCTCAGCCCGCCGCCAGGTCCTGATCGCTCTGGACCCCGCAGATCTGCCCAAACTCCCCGCTGCGCTGTCCGCCATGTCTTCAGGCGAGCCAGTCCTCGTCCGCCGAGGCCGCTGATGAGCACCTCAACAGCAACTCCACCCGCACCTCGTACGACGCCACCGCCGTACGAGGTGACAGCCGCCTGGCAGCGCACTCCGCACACGCCGGCACCGCCAGAAGCGCGTACGCCGAGCGTGCTGACGGGTACTCCACTCCTTACCTGGTCAGCCGCGCCCGGTGCAGCGCTGGCACCGGTTGCTGCGGTTGGTGCTTGGCGTCCGGAGCTGAAGACGTCGGTGGGAGCTGGTCACGGCTGGTGGTTCGAGGTCGTGGCTCGGTCGCGAGTGAGTACTCCGCCCGTGCAGGTGGGCCGGGTGAGTGCGGCTGATCGGCGTACTGCACGGAGCGTGGCTGGTGCCGGTGTCGGGCTTGTCGGGTGGGGTTGCTGATGGCTGTCCCGGTGTTGTTGGCGGTGACGGGTGCGCCCTGGGAGGCGGAGGTTGTCCGGCGGGCCGAGCGGGCGCCGGGGATTCGAGTGGTGCGGCGGTGCGTGGACATCGCCGATGTGATGGCCGCCGCGGGGAGTGGGCAGGCTCGGGCGGTGGTGCTGGCGGAGGATCTGCCGCGGCTGACCGCCGACGCGGTGGCGGCGTTGCATGCGCGGCGGATCGTCGTACTGGCGTTGGTGGATCCGTCGGACAACGGTGAGCCGAGTGGAGCCGAGGATCGGCTGGCGCGGATGGGGATCGAGCGGATCCTGCCGGCTGATGTGAGCGGGGAGGATCTCGGGCGAGCGATCACGGACGCCGTGGACTCGGGGCCGCCGACGACGGTGTCGCACTTCGCGGGTGGGTTCGTGCCGGTGCAGCCGGGGACGGCTCCGCCGGAGCGGCACTACGACCCCTCGGGCAAGGGGCGCTTGCTCGCGGTCTGGGGCCCGACGGGGGCGCCTGGGCGGAGTACCGTCGCGGTCGGGTTGGCGAGTGAGTTGGCGGCTCGGCAGATCCCGACGTTACTTGCCGACGCGGATGTGTACGGCGGCGCGGTGGCGCAGATGCTGGGGATCCTCGACGAGACCTCCGGGCTGGCCGCGGCCGCGCGGTCGGCGGGGAGCGGGGCGCTGGATGTCGAGCTGCTGGCTCGTCATGCGCGCGGGGTTGCGGACTACCTGCTGGTGCTGACCGGCTTGAGCCGCGCCGACCGGTGGACGGAGCTGCGGCCGGCGGCATTGGAGTCGGTGTGGGCGACGGCGCGGCAGTTGGCGCCGTGCACGGTGGTCGACGTGGGCTTCTGCATCGAGAGCGACGAGGAGATCTCGTTCGACACACTCGCACCGCGGCGGAACGGCGCAACACTGGCGACGCTCGAGGAGGCCGACGAGGTGATCGTCGTCGGCACGGCGGACCCGGTGGGGCTCACGCGGCTGATCAGGGCGCTGCACGAGCTGAGGGCGATGGTGCCGTCGGTGACGACGCGCGTGGTGGTCAACCGGGTGCGCTCGGGTTCGCTCGGCAGCTCGCCGGTGGATGCGGCCGCGGAGGCGCTCCACAGGTACGCCGGGGTGGAGGTGGCGGCAGTCCTGCCGCTGGACCTGGCGGCGACGGACGCGGCGCTCACGCACGGGCGCAGCCTGACCGAGACGGGGAAGTCGAGCAAGCTGAGGAAGGCGCTGCAGCAACTGGCGGCGGGGGTGGAGAAGGAGCACATGTCGACGTAGGCCGAGGCGTCGAGGAGGCTCCGCGGCAGGCGGCAGGCGGCAGGCGGCAGGCAGTACGTGCTGGCCCCGCTGCCGGACCACGACGCCGCGGTGGCAGCGGGCAGCAGCAGGCGGCAGGCGGCGAAGCAGCAGGTGGCCAGGCGGCAGGCAGCGGGCAGCAGGCGGCAAGCGATTGGCAGCCGGTCGCAGGCGGCGAAGCAGTAGACGGCGGGTCGGGCGCCGGCTGCCAAGGCGCGCTGAGGTTAGCCGGTACGGCGCTGGGCCGGGCTGGACCTGGGTGCCGGTGCCGTGTGCTGGGCTGGACCTGGGTGCCGGTGCCGTGTGCTGCAGGCGCTGGGCGATTGCGTGTGGTCGGGCCGCGGGCTGAGCGGGGTGCCAGGTATGGGGTCCCAGGCGCTGGGGCTATAGCTGGGTGGTGGGCCGGAGCCGGGGACTTTGCAGGTGTGGCGTGGGCGACGACTGGTGGACGTGTCTCGGGCCGGGCGCTCGGTGGTGGTGGGTGGTGCTCGGGTGGCGCGGGGCGCCGGGTGGAGCGGCGGGCGGTGCGCGTGGCTCGGGTGGTGGAGCTGGAGCCAGGGGCTGGGGCCAAGAGGGCTCCAGGTAGTGGGGCTGGGCTGCGGCTGGGCGGTGCGCGTGGCTGGGGTGGTGCCGGGTGCTCGGTGAAGCGGTGGGCTGTGCGCGTGGCTCGGGCGGTGGAGCTGGAGGCGGGGACTTGGGTCAGGGGGCTCCGGGTGGTGGGGCTGGGGCCGCGGCTGGGCGGGTGGGATCGGTTGCTGGCGTGCGTGGGCGGTTCGGCGTACCGAGGCAGCGGGTGCTTCCGCGCACGGGGGCGGCGCGGGGCGCGGCGTGCCGAGGGAGCGGGTGGCGCGGCGTGCCGAGGGAGCGGGTGGTGCGGCGTACGAGGCAGCGGGTGGTGGGGCGGGGTCGCGTGCCAGGGAGCGGGTGGTGCGACGTGTCGGCGGGCGCGCGCTGCGGCGTACGAGAGAAGGGCGTGGCCCGGCGTGCCCGGAGAACGGCAGGGAACTCAGGGTCGATTGAGGTGTTTTCGGGGGGAAAACCCGACCGACACCGGGGGTGGGGGTGTGTCAGGGTGAGGGGGTCAGCAGGGGAGTAGCAAGGAGTTGGGATGTCCGAGGTGCAAGGGCGGGCTGGGCGGGAGATGACGCCTGAGCGGCGGTTCGGGATTGCTATCTCGGTGGCGTTGATCCTGGGGGGTGCGTACTGGGCGCTGACGAACCTGACCGAGGAGGCGAAGGCCACGGAGGGGAGTTTTCCGGTGCAGGGGAACTCGTTGACGGTGGTCAGCAAGTCGTCGGACGTCGAGGTGGTGGCGGGGGGCGTCTCGGAGATCAAGGTCGAGCGGAAGTTCAAGAAGACCGTGTTCGGGAGTGATCCGGACGAGAGTTACGCGAACGGGAAGCTCGAGCTGAAGTCGAGCGGGTGCAGTTTCCTGTCGTTCGGGTGCGGGACGGACTACGTGATCACGGTGCCGAAGGAGCTCGCGGTGTCGGTCGAGAACACGAGCGGGACGATCAAGGTTTCCGATGTCGCCGAGGTCGGGAAGTTGAAGACGACGTCGGGGGATATTGAGGTGCATGGCGTCGGTGGGGAGCTGACGCTGGATGCGACGTCGGGGGACGTCGAGGCGAGCGGGCTGACGGCGACGAAGGTGTTCGGGAAGACGACGTCGGGGAAGATCGATCTGGGGTTCACGGTGGCGCCGCAGGAGGTGCGGGCGCAGGGGACGTCGGGGGACGTGACGGTCGTGGTGCCGGAGGGGGCCGAGGCGTACAAGGTCGACACGGATACGTCGTCGGGGGACGAGCACACCGAGGTGCGGACGGATCCGGTCGCTACGCGGACGATCACGGCGAAGACCTCCTCGGGGGATGTGTCGGTCGAGTACGACCATTGAGTTGTACGGCGGGTGCCGGGCTGGGGTGGTGGGGTGGCGCCGGGTACGTCCGCGTGGGCTGAGGTTGTCTGCGGCGCTGGAAGAGGAACAGACGGAGCAGCCACCCGTGGAGGGTCTGCGGCGGTGGAGTAGCTCCTCCCGGAGTGGTCTGTGGTGGTGGAAGAGGAGCAGGTGGGCGCGGGCGGTCGCGGAGGAGTTGGCGTGAGGGCCTCAGCCTGCGGGGGTGTTGACCAGTGGTGCTCGGCGTGGATCCGGGCGTGAGTAGGCTTGCGCGCATGTCTGACGACAAGGTGTTGCGGGGGCTGCTGGTTGACTGGGGTGGGGTGCTGACGTCCGGGCTGGACGTGGCGCTCGGGCGGTGGGCCGAGTTGGACAATCTGGATTTCGAGGCGTACTTCAAGGCGGTCGTCGCCTGGCTCGACGTCGATCCGGCGGAAGCGGAGCTGAATCCTGTGCACGCGCTGGAGCGTGGGCAGATCGCGGTGCCGGACTTCGAGCGGAAGCTGGCGGCGCTGCTCACCACGCGGGACGGCAGGCCGCTCGAGGCCGAGGGGCTGATCGAGCGGATGTTCGCGCACTTCGAGCACGAGCCGCGGATGACGGCGCTGGTGCGGCGGGTCAAGGGGCACGGGATCAAGACCGCCCTGCTGTCCAACTCCTGGGGGAACTCCTACCCGATCGACACCTGGGACGGGATGTTCGACGACCTGGTGATCTCGGGTGAGGTCGGGCTGCGCAAGCCGGAGCCGGAGATCTACCTGCTGGCGGCCGAGCGGGTCGGGTTGCCGCCGGCGGAGTGCGTGTTCGTGGACGACCTGGAGCTGAACGTCGCGGCTGCCCGGAAGCTCGGGATGACCGCGATCCACCACACGGCGTACGACGAGACCAAGCGCGAGCTGGAAACCCTGTTCGGAGTCGACCTCACGTGACGACCACGTCCACAGAGCCCCGCCGCACCGACACCCGCTGGATCGTCGCCGCGGTGCTCGGCACGGCTGCGTTCGTTGCCCTCGGCGCCTGGGCGTACGGGCTGTTCGACGGCATGATCGACCTGCGCGTCTACCGGATGGGCGGTTCCGTCCTCCTCGACCGCGCTTCCCTGTACGACGCGCAGCTGCCGGGCTCCGGGCTCCCGTTCACCTACCCGCCGTTCGCCGCGATCGCGATGGTCCCGTTGGCGGCCGTCCCGTGGGGCGTCGCGCTGGTGGTCTGGACGACGATCTCCGTGCTCTGCATTGCCGCGATCTGGCGCGCGTCCCTGCCGAGCAGCGCGTGGAACCTGCTGCCCGACCAGCTGAAGACCAAGAAGATGGCTGTTCTGGCCGCGCTCACCCTGGCGTCGCTGCTGCTGGAGCCGGTCTGGCAGACCATCCAGTTCGGCCAGATCAACCTGTTGCTCACAGCAATGATCCTGCTCGACCTGATCAGGCCGCAGAACGCCAGATGGCGCGGCTTCTGGGTCGGCGTCACGATCGGCGTCAAGCTCACCCCGCTGCCGTTCCTGGCGTTCCTGCTGATCACCAAGCAGTGGCGCGCCCTGCGCAACGCCGTCCTCGGCCTGCTCGCGACGATGGCGATCGGTTTCGCGATCGTCCCGAACCAGTCCTGGGAGTACTGGACCGTCGTGGTCCGCAACGCCAACCGCGTCGGCGGCCTGGCCTACACCGCGAACCAGTCGTTCATGGGCTTCCTCAGCCGCCTCGGCGACGACGCCGGCTGGATCCAGCCGGTCTGGTTCGTGCTGTCGGCGGTCTTCGGCCTCGCGGTGCTCTGGCTTGCCCGCCGCTACTGGCTGGCCGACGAGCGCGTCACCGCGATCTCGGTGATGGCGCTCGCGGTCCTGTACGCGTCGCCGGTGTCCTGGAGCCACCACTGGGTCTGGATCATCCCGCTCGGCGTCAGCCTGATCAGAGCGGTCGACCGCCGCTGGGGCCGCAACCCCGCGATCGTGACGGCCGCGCTCTGGTACGGGCTGTTCGTGCTCAGGTCGATCTGGTGGGTTCCGTACCGCGACGACCGGGAGCTGAGTTGGTCGTTCTGGCAGTCGATCCCCGGCAACTCCCACCTGATCCTGGGGATGGTCGCCTTCGTCCTCCTCGCGGTGCTGTCCAGCCCCGCGAGGAGAGCTCAGGACGAGAACAGCAGCAGCAACCCACCCGCGGTGTAGCCGACCATCACGACCAGCAGCGGCACCTGACCGGCCAGCGCCTTGTGCCGCGGGAACAGTGCGACCGCGCGGTCGTGCGCCGAGACGACACCGAGCAGGTGCCCGCAGACCACCGCGAGCACCTGCACGACCGAGATCGCGGTGCTGTGGTTGGTGATGCCGGTGTTCACCGCGAGCAGCCCGGTGCCGAAGACGTTGGCGCCGTTGCTGAGCGGGTCGCTCAGGTAGATCAGCGTGCGCTGCCCTTCGAGGATGAACAGCGTCAGGTAGTGCGCGACGACGTACCCGAACGCGATCGGCACCACCGAGTGCGCGAACAGCCCCGGCAGCGACGAGCGCGAGCCGTTGTCCGACAGCCGCCCGGCCAGCAGCGTCGCACCGGAGTACGTGACCAGCACGAACAGGATGAACGCGATCAGCATCCCGGTGCCGAGCAGAGTCATCGAGTAGCCGGAGTTCTGCGCCCAGCCGATCCAGGCCGAGGAGTTCGAGAAGCCGTCGTACGCCGTACTGCCGAGCAGCGCCGCGACCAGGCCGACCAGACCCGGCTGGACCTTCAGCCCGTCCAGGTTCTCCAGCGGGCGGCGGAACACGATCGCGCCGTCGTCGCGCCGGCCCCACGGCGACAGCCGGGCCATCAGCGTGGCGTACGCCTCGAACGGGTCGCCGGCGGCGAACCAGCGGTCGCCGAACAGGATCGCGCCGAACAGCGTGATCACGACGTACAGGGCCATCCAGGCCTGCAGCACCGGGAGCGTCGCGCGGTCGGGAGCGACCAGCTCGAGCCAGGTGAAGGCGAGGATGCCGAGCGCGGCCGGCCAGAGCCCGACCCACTTCGGCAGCTCGAGCACGCCCCGCGAGGCGGGCTGGCGGAGGAGCTTCGACAGCAGCAGGTGGACGGTGCGCAGCGGGTTCAGCGTGCGCCAGACCGGGCCGAGCAGCAGCGAGATCGGGACCAGCCCGACCCAGACCAGGATGTAGATGAACCCGAAGATCGGGTTGGTCAGCCGGTCCACACCGAACAGCAGCGAGAACATCGCGTACAGGAAGATCGCCAGCCCGACCAGGCGGACGATCCAGCGGAACCACGACGAGTCGACGGCCTGCGTCACGCCGATCGGCAGCGCCCGGCCGGACGCGTTGCCGCGGTACTTCGACGTCCGCCAGGCCAGGCCCAGTACGACGAACGACAGCGCGATCGCCACCGCGGCACCGCCGACGGCCAGCCCGAACGGGACGGGCAGGTCCTGCCGGCCGCCGATCCCGTGGAGCGGCAGCAGAAGAGACGTCATCAGGTCAGGAGACGACGAGCTTGGCGACCAGCTTGCCGCTCTTGTGCGTCTCGACCTCGAAGGTGCCCTTCATGTCCGCGGTGAACTTCACCGACGCGGGCTTGCCCGGCGTCAGCTCCAGCTCCTTGTCGTAGCCGTGGATGTGCAGCTCCTCGTCGGCGTCGCTGACCGCGGTGACCAGGACGGTCTGGCCGGCGGTCACCTTGATGCTCTGGCCGCTCGGGTTCACCTTGCCGTTGGCAACGGTGATGTTGATCGTCACGTCGGCCTGGTCGCCGGAGGGGTCCGCGGTGTTCGACGGGGTGTTCTTCGGGTCGTCCGACGGGGTGGTCGCCGGCGTGGTCGGCGTGTCGGTCGGGGTCGTCACCGGGGCGCTCGGCGAGGGGGAACCGCCGCTGCTCGAGTCGTCGCCGCAGCCGGCCAGGACCAGCATGCCGAGCGCGGGCAGGAGAGCGAGAGCGGTACCGCGGGAGAAACGCATGATGCGAGGGGCCTTTCACCAGTCGTGATCAGACGGGCGCCGAACACGCCCACTGGGTGCTACGAACACCGGGCGCGCCGGGTTCCCGCAGCCGACCATCAGTCGTGTCACGATCGCCTTCAGTAGTGTTGCAGCTCACTGTCGGAGCAGGCGGCTAGGGTGAGCGAACCACGCCATGAGGAAGGGGACCGCGAGATGCCGGACCGGTTGTCGTCGCTCGACCTGACCTTCCTCAAGGCCGAGTCCCCGGCCACGCCGATGCACGTCGGCACGGTCGACATCTTCGAGCCGCCGGTGCACTCCGACGACGAGTTCGACTACGAGAGCCTGGTCGCGCTGATCCGGGACCGGATCGCTTTCGTCCCGCGGTACCGGCAGCGGGTCCAGCAGGTCCCCGGCCGGTTCGCCGGGCCGGTCTGGGTGGACGACGAAGAGTTCGACATCACCTTCCACGTACGCCGCTCCGCCCTGCCACGGCCGGGCACGCACGCGCAACTGCTGGAGCTGGTCGCCCGGATCATGTCCCGCCGCCTGGACCGGGCCCGCCCGCTCTGGGAGATGTACCTGGTCGAGGGCCTGCAGGGCGACCGGTTCGCGATCATCTCCAAGTCCCACCAGGCCCTTGTCGACGGCAACAGCACGGTCGACATCGGCCAGGTCGTGCTCGACTCCACCGCGCACCCGCGGGAGACCCCGACCGACACCTGGCAGCCCGACCACCCGCCGTCGGCGCTGGAGCTGCTGGCCGGCGTCTTCGCCGACGCGACCCGGCACCCGGCCGCCGTGCTGGAGCTGGCCCGGGCCGAGATGGCCAGCCTGACCGGCTCGACGTCGGTGCGCGAGGTGATCGGTGACGTGGTCGGCTCGCTGGTCGCCCAGCGGCACGCGCAGGAGAGCTCGCTGCACGTGAAGACTTCCGGGCAGCGCCGGTTCACCACCGTGCAGACCGATCTGGAGGACTTCCGGACCGTCCGCGCCATGCACGGCGGCACGATCAACGACGTCGTCCTGGCCGTCGTCGCCGGCGCCTTCCGGGCGTGGATGATGACCCGGGGCGAGGGCGTCGGCCCGACCCGGAGCGTGCGGGCCGTCGTACCGGTGAGCATCCGGGACGACGAGGACGAGGAGCCGACGTCGCTCGGGTCGTCGGTGATCGCCTCGACCGTGACGCTGCCGGTCGGGGAGAACTCCCCGGTCATGCGGCTGCACCAGATCTCGTACCAGACCAAGGTGCACAAGGACACCGGGCGCGCGGTCAGCGCCCGCTCGCTGGTCGGCATCGCCGGCTTCGCCCCGACCACGCTGCACGCGCTCGCCGCCCGGGTCGCCACCGCCACGGTCCGGCCGATCGACGACGTCGTGATCACCAACGTGCCGGGGCCGCAGTTCCCGCTCTACGCCCAGGGCGCGCCGATGCTCGCGTCGTACCCGGTGGTCCCGCTGATGCCCGGTCAGGGGCTGTCGGTCGGCGTCACGTCGTACGACGGCAAGGTCTCGTTCGGGCTGAACGCGGACCGGACGGCGATGCCGGACCTGGCCGTGTTCGCGCAGTGCGTCACCGACGCGCTGGACGAGTTGCTGGACACCACCAAGGGCAGCCGGAACCGGGCCACCCGCGGCCGGAAGAAGCCCAGAAGCACCAAGAAGGCGGGCCAATGAGGGTTTACGTACCGTCCACGCTGCCGCTGCTCGACGCGGCCTGTCACGCCGCCGAGCTCGGCCCGGCGCCGATGACGGTGTACGCGGTGACACCGGCGCTGCGCGAGTGGTACTCCCAGGGCGACGACGAGGAGCTCGAGTACGCCGCGATGGCGCAGGCCGCGAAGGCGTCGGTCGGGCTGATCGCCGCCGACCCGTACGCGCCGCGGCGGCGGGTCGTCGTGGCCTGCGAGGTGGCCGCCGTACCGCCGGCCGACGGCAGCGTGCACCTGGGTGACGCGCGGCTGGAGCTGCACGTGGTGATCCCGTGGACGGCCGTGGCCGCGGTGCACCTGGACGCCGAATCGGCCGCCGAAGTGGTCGGGAAGGCGGCGGACCTGTGGGACGTCGCGCACGGTGACACCAAGGATCCGGGGCACGAGGACGCTGTCTTCGCCCTCGACTCGTGCGAAGGTGAAGACCTGCTGTGGTACGCGACGCAGGAGATCCCCGATCTCCTCGCCGCGGAAGGCCGGCGGGGCAGGGCTTGACGGTTGAGCTGACAGGGAGCTGATGGCGATGCAGGCGATCTGGAAGGGGGCCATCTCGTTCGGGATGGTGACGATCCCGATCAAGGTGTACTCCGCGACCGAGGAGAAGGACATCTCCTTCCGGCAGGTCCACGTCGCCGACGGCGGCCGGATCAAGTACAAGCGGATCTGCTCGATCGACGGCGAGGAGGTCCCGTACTCCGACATCGGCAAGGGCTACGAGATGGCCGACGGCCGGATGATCGTGCTCGAGCCCGACGACTTCGCCGACCTGCCGCTGTCCAGCAAGAAGGTCATCGACGTGCTGGAGTTCGTGCCGGCCGACCAGGTCGACCCGCTCTACCTCGGCAAGTCGTACTACCTGGCCGCCGACGGCGGGCCCGGCGGCAAGCCGTACGTGCTGCTCCGCGACGCCCTCGAGGGCTCCGAGCTGTACGCGCTGGTCAAGGTCGCGCTGCGCTCGCGGGAGAGCCTCGGGCTGCTGCGCACCCACGAGAACGTGCTGATCCTGCAGGTGATGCTCTGGCCCGACGAGGTCCGGGACGCCTCCTTCGCGGCGCCCGACGAGGACATCGAGATCCGCAAGCAGGAGAAGGCGATGGCCGAGTCGTACATCGACACCCTGCGCGGGGAGTTCGACCCCGACCAGTACCACGACGAGTACCGGCACGCGCTGGAGCAGGTCGTCGAGGCGAAGGCGGCCGGGGTGCCGCTGCCGGAGTCCGAGGAGGAGGAGCCGGAGGGCGCCGAGGTCGTCGACCTGGTCGCCGCGCTGCGGGCGTCGGTCGAGGCCGCGAAGGCGCGTCGTGCCGGGGCGTCCGAGGAGCCGGTGAAGAAGTCGGCGCCGGCGAAGAAGGCGGCCGCGGCGAAGAAGGCCGCTCCCGCGAAGAAGACCGCGGCGGCGAAGAAGGCCCCGGCCAAGAAGACCGCGGCGAAGAAGGCGACGAAGAAGTCCGCGTAGGCGAGACCGGGATCGAGGGGGAAGTGCGATGACGGAGCAGGTGCCCGACGACCGCCCGACGACGACGAGCGTGCCGGCGGACGAGAGCGAGATCCCGGCGGACCCCACCGCTGACCCGGTGCTGCCCGGCGCGTACCTGCTCGAGCTGGTCCCCGTGCCGGTGACCGACCTCGAGCGGGCGAAGGAGTTCTACGTCCGCGCCGGGTTCCACGCCGACGTCGACGTGACCCCGACCGACGGCGTACGGATCGTGCAGCTCACCCCGCCGGGTTCGCACTGCTCGATCACGCTCGCCGAAGGCCTCCCCACCCTCGACATGCCCGCCGGCACCCTCCGCGGCCTGCACCTCGTCGTCGCCGACATCGAAGCCGCCCGCGAGAACCTGATCGCCCGCGGCATCGAGGTCAGCCCCACCGAGGACCTCGGCGGCGTCTTCTACGCCTGGTTCGCCGACCCCGACGGCAACACCTGGGCCCTCCAGCACATGCCCTGGCGCCAGTAGCGCAACTTCGTCCCTCCTGGCTGCATCGAGCAGTCAAGGAGAGGACACAGCATGAAGACGCACCGGCTGCTCGGGATGGCTCTGGTTCTGGGGATGATTCCGGCGTACGCCGGCGCGGCGGGGGTGCAGGACCTGGACCGGGTGCTGTTCGACCGCCCGTACGTCGAGGTGCTGGGCGCCTCGCCGGCCGGCGTTCTCTACAAGGTGTCCCGCCCGATCGAGGACACCCTGCGCGAGGTGTCCGCCTGGGTGAAACCCGCCGCGGCACCGGCGTACGAGGTGAGCCTCGACTTCAAGCGACTGGCCGGGGACAAGATCTTCGGGACCGACCGGAATTACCAGTACATCGGCACGCCGGTCACCAAGCGCTGCGACGACGTCCCGCCGCCCGCCCCGCCGGCCCAGCGCTATGACGGCGCCGGCCTGTTCGCTTCGTTCGGGTGGATCAGCGAGGACGGCGACAGGGTCGAGGTGAGCCCGACCGGCTGCCGCGTCACCGCCCGCTACCCCGGCCCCGGCGACTACGCCCTGATCGCGATGGACGACACCGGCTGGGTCACGATCAGCCCGGTCGGCGAGCAGGGCGACCAGCAGCTGACCTACCACTCGTACGCCGACCCGACACACCCGCGCGTGATCGCCGACGGCGGCCATGTCCGCTACCTCGGCGCGGTCGCCCTGGCCGGTACGGCGGTGACGTGGTCCCACCTCGACTACGACCAGCAGCCGCCGGCCAGCTCGTTCGTGGTCCGGTCCTCGACCGACGGGTCGGTTCCGCCGACGGCGACCAGGATCCCCGGCTGGGTGGTCGGGACGGCGATCGCCGGCGGAGCCACCGCCTGGAGTACCTGTCAGCGGGATCCGTGCACGGCGGGTTCGATCGCGGCGAACGGCGCGCAGACCTCGACCACCGGCATCCACACCATCGCCGGCGTCGGGAACCGGTTCGTCTTCGACACCCAGCAACCGACGCCCGGCATCGAGGAGGGCACGGCGATCGGTGGCAGCGCGCCGCGCACCCGGCTCGCTGACGTCGCCCTGCTGCCGCCCATCGCCCACGCGGTCGCAATCGGCGCCGGCGGGGTCGCCTACTCCGACACGCAGCCGACGGCCGACTCGGTCAACCGCCGGACCTACACCCGGTCCGGCGGCACCGTCACGCTCTCGGCGCAGACCCGGCTCGGCACCACGGTCAAACCGCTGGCCCAACAGATGGTGGCACGCGACGGCCGGCGGACAGCCTTCGTCGACGAGGCCAACGTGCTCTGGCTGGTCGGCGACGACGGCGTACGGACGCGGGTGTTCGCCGGGGCCGACCGGGTCGAGGTGGTGATCGGCCCGGAGCTGCGGCTGTCCGGCTCCCGGCTGCTGTGGTGGAAGGGCGTGTACGACGGCGACCGCTGCGACATGCGTCCGCCGCCGTGCGAGCCGCTCTACAACCGCGTGCCGATGCTCTACGACCTGCGCACCGGAGTGAGCACTGTGGCGCTGCCACCCCTGCCGGGCTACGGGATGGTCAAGCTCTGGGGCAACTACCTGGCCTGGACCGGCGAGAGCTCCACGATCTGGCGCCGTGACCTCGCCAGCGGTGCCGTCGTCCAGGTGAAGCCGGCGGGGACGGCGTCGGTGAACGGCCTCGCGGTGCACGGCGATTACGTGGCCTGGTCGACCTGTACGACCGGAGGTTCGAGCCCCTGTGGCAGTTCGGTGGTCGCCCATCGCAACATGACGACCAGGGCGGCGCCGATCCAGCTGGTCAGCGCCAACACGACCCGCGTCGAACTGTCCGGTGGCCACGTCGTCTACGACACCTCCGCCAACGGCTTCCCGCCGACGGGGACGCTCAAGGTGAACCGGCTCGGCACCTCGGCGACCGGCACCGTCGGCCCGATCCGGCTGTACCCGCTCGGCTTCGACGTGCACGACGAGACGCTCACCTGGATCGCCCCCGACGACGTCGCGCGCATCGGCCCCAACTCACCCTTCGTCGACTACCCGAAGTACCTCGGCAACGGCTCGGCCCCACCTTCGTTCGACCCCGCACTCAGGGTCTGGAACCCGGAGTTCGGCATCAGCAAAGCCCTGCCCACCTGCACGCTGACGATCAAGTCCGGCACGACCGTACGCCGAACGCTCAGCTGCGCGACGCCCAACGGATCGGCCCGCGCGGTCTGGGACGGTCGCGACTCGGCGGGTCGGCTGGTGCCGAAGGGTGCCTACACCTGGACGCTCACCGGACGCGACGCCGACGGCACCCTGCGGTGGTGGACCGGCGCGACGCACCCGATCACTGGGACGGTCCGCGTCATCTGAAGCGCAACTTCTCGGCCGAATGCTGCATCGAGGTGAGCAAGGGGAGGGGATCGGGATGAAGGTACGCCGGCTGGTCGGGGTGGTGGCGGTACTGGGCATGCTGCTACCGGCTTCGGCGCAGGCGGCGGGAGTGCAGGACGTGAACCGGGTCCTGTTCGACCGTCCGTACGTCGACGTGCTGGGGGCCTCGCCGGCCGGTGTGCTGTACAAGGTGTCGCGCAACGTCGACAACTCGCTGGTCGGGTTGTCGACGTGGGTGAAGCCGGCCGGCGGCCCGGCGTACCAGGTGGATCTGAGCTTCCAGCAGCTGTCCGGGGACAAGATCTACGGGATGACCTACCCGAGCGGCACCGTCGCCTACCAGTACGTCGGTACGCCGACCACGCTGCGCTGCGACGGCTCGCCGCAGCCGATCCCGGGCGCGAACTGGACGCGGGGCGGCTTCCTGTTCGCGCCCTGGGGTTGGTTCAGCAACGCCGGCTACCGGGTCGAGGCGGGCCGGACCGGCTGCCAGGTCAACGGGACCTATCCCGGTCTGAGCGACTACAACCTGGCGGCAGTCGACAACACCGGGTACGTCACCGTCGGCTCGGTTGGAACCGAGGGCGACCGGCAGCTGACCTATCGCTCGTACGCCGATCCGACGCACCCGCGTGTGATCGCCGACGCCGGCCACACCCGCTACCTGAGCGGGGTCTCGCTGTCCGGGACCTCAGTGGCCTGGACGCACCAGGACTACGCCGACCTCCCGCCGACCGGCTCGTACGTCGTCCGCTCGACGACCGACGGCTCGGCCGCGCCGGTCGTGACGCGGCTGCCCGGTTGGGTGGTCGCGACGGCGATCGCCGGGACGGCGACCGCGTGGACGACCTGTCAGGGCACCGGCGAGTGCGCCGCGGGCTCGATCGCGGCGAACGGCACCCGCACACAGGTCGACGACACCCGCACGGTGGTGGCCGACGGCAACCGGTTCGTCTTCGACACCCGTACGCCGAACCCCGGCGTCGACGCCGCAGCGGGCGTCGGCGGTTCGGCGGCGCGGACGCGGCTCGCGCCGGTCGACCTGCTGCCGCCGATCACGTACGTCGTCCAGCTCGGCGCCGGTGGTGTGGCCTACGTCGACACCCAGCAGCCGGCCAACGCGGCGAGCCGCAGGTTCTACACGCGCGGCCCGGGCACGGTCACGCTGTCCGCGCAGACCAAGCTCGGCCAGGAGGGCGGCGGCACCAAGCTGGTGTCGCGCGAAGGCCGGCGTACGGCGTACGTGGACACGGCGGGCGCGCTCTGGCTCGTCACCGACGACGGTGTCCGGACGAAGGTGTTCACCCCGGCCACGCGGGTGGCGATCATGGGCGGGCGACAGCTGCGGATCTCCGGGTCGCGCCTGCTGTGGTGGAAGGCGCTCTACACCGAGGACCGCTGCGACCCGCCGGGCCCGGGCTGCTACCCGTGGTACGGCAACGAGGTCCCGATGCTCTACGACCTGCGGACCGGAGTCAGCACGCAGCAGCCGATCGCCGCGAGCTGGACGCAGGCGGTCGACCTGTGGGGCAACTACCTCAGCTGGGCCGAGGACAACAACACCATCTGGCGCCGGGACCTGGCCAGCGGTGCGTTGCTGCAGGTCAAAGCAGCCGGTACGGCGACGGTGCAAGCGCTCGCGGTCCACGACGACTGGGTCGCGTGGGCGACCTGTGCCGCGAACACCCAGGACGACTGCGCGCAGTCCGTCGTTGCCCACCGCAACCTGCAGACCAAGGCGGCGGCGATCCAGCTCACCTCCGGGCACACCCGGCACGTCGCGCTGTCCGGCGGGCACGTCGTGTACGACACCTACGCGTCCGACCACCCTGCCCCCGGGACGCTCAAGGTGAACCGGCTGGGCACCACGGCGACCGGCGTCGTCGGGCCGGTGAGCTGGAACGGCTCGTTCGACGTGCACGACGAGACGCTGGCCTGGGTCGCGCCGGACGAGATCGCGCGGATCGGCCCGAACTCGGCGTTCGTGGCCTACCCGAAGTACCTCGGCAACGGCTCCGCGCCGCCCTCGTTCAACCCGGCGCTGCGGTTGTGGAACGCCGAGTTCGGGATCAGCAAGGCGCTGCCGACGTGCTCGCTGACGATCAAGTCCGGCCCGACCGTACGCCGTACGCTGAACTGCGCGACGACCAACGGATCGGCGCGCGCGGACTGGGACGGCAAGGACTCGGCGCGGCGGTTGCTGCCGGCCGGCGCGTACACCTGGACGCTCGCCGGGCGTGACGGCGACGGCACGCTGCGCTGGTGGACCGGGGCGACGCACGCGATCACCGGGACGGTCCGGATCGTCTCGTAACAGATCATCCATCGAAAGTAATATCGGATGATCTGCTACAACTGACGACGAGACCAGTCGGGTTCGTGGTCCGTGCCCCCGGCGTGGCAGCATGAAGGCGCGAACGTGTCGCGGCAGGCTCCGATCGGGCCGGTCGAGCGACCGTCGTACCCGGCGTACCCACCCCAGTCGATCGAGGAGCAGCGCAGCATGGATGCCGTCACCGCCGTCCCCACCCCCCACAACGAGACGGTCCGCGGTTACGCGCCGGGTTCGGCCGAGCGGGTCAGCCTGGAGGCCAAGCTCAAGGAGTTCAACGCGGCGGGTGCGATCGACCTGACCTGCACGATCGGCGGGGAGCAGCGGCTCGGCGGCGGCGCGCGGATCGACGTCGTCCAGCCGCACAAGCACGCGCACGTGCTCGGCACCCTGGGCAACGCGACCGAGGCCGACGGCAAGGCCGCCGTCGACGCGGCGCTGGCCGCCGCTCCGGCCTGGCGCGCGCTGTCGTTCGACGACCGCGCGGCGATCTTCCTCAAGGCCGCCGACCTGCTGGCCGGCCCGTGGCGCGACACCCTGAACGCGGCCACCATGCTCGGCCAGTCCAAGACCGTGCAGCAGGCCGAGATCGACGCCGCCTGCGAGCTGATCGACTTCCTGCGCTTCAACGTCGCCTTCGCGCGCAACATCATCAACGACCAGCCGATCTCCTCGCCGGGGGTCTGGAACCGCACCGACTACCGCCCGCTCGAGGGCTTCGTCTACGCGATCACCCCGTTCAACTTCACCGCGATCGCCGGCAACCTGCCGACCGCGCCCGCGCTGATGGGCAACACCGTGGTCTGGAAGGCGTCGCCGACCCAGCAGTTCGCGGCGCACTGGACGATGCGGCTGTTCGAGGCCGCCGGGCTCCCGGCCGGCGTGATCAACCTGGTCACCGGTGACGGCATCGAGGTCAGCAAGGCCGCGCTGACCCACCCGGACCTGGCCGGCATCCACTTCACCGGCTCGACGCCGACCTTCCAGAAGCTGTGGAGCACGGTCGGCGCCAACATCGCGTCGTACCGGACCTACCCGCGGCTGGTCGGCGAGACCGGCGGCAAGGACTTCATCCTGGCCCACCCGTCGGCCGACCCGGCGGTGGTGAAGACCGCGATGGTCCGCGGTGCCTTCGAGTACCAGGGCCAGAAGTGCTCGGCGGCCAGCCGCTCGTACGTCGCCCGCTCGGTCTGGAACAAGATCCGCGACGACATCGCGGCCGAGACCGACGCGCTGACCATGGGTGACGTCACCGACCTGTCGAACTTCATCGGCGCCGTGATCGACGACCGCGCGTTCGCCAAGCACAAGGCGGCGCTCGACCGGGCCGCCGCGACCGACTCGATCGAGGTGCTGGCCGGCGGAACGTACGACGACAGCCAGGGCTACTTCGTCCGCCCGACGCTGCTGGTCTCCGACGACCCGACCGACGGGATCTTCACCACCGAGTACTTCGGCCCGATCCTCGGCGTGCACGTCTACGAGGACGGCGACTACGAGACCGTGCTCAAGCAGATGGAGAGCGCGGCGCCGTTCGGGCTGACCGGAGCCGTCATCGCCCAGGACCGGCACGCCGTCGCCGCCGCGAGCGAGTACCTGCGCTTCGCGGCGGGGAACTTCTACGTCAACGACAAGCCGACCGGCGCGGTCGTCGGCCAGCAGCCGTTCGGCGGCTCGCGCGCGAGCGGCACCAACGACAAGGCCGGCTCGATGTGGAACCTGATCCGCTGGGCCAGCCCGCGGTCGATCAAGGAGACGTTCGTCCCGCCGACGGACTACCGCTACCCGCACCAGGGCTGATCGTGCGGCGCTGCACCTTGGTCAGGACCAGGTGCAGCGCCAGCGTGATCGCGAGGATGCCGGCCGCGACGCTCAGCAGTCCGTACGACGCTGAGCCCGCGGCCAGCGTCAGCCCACCGAGTCCGCCGCCGAGCGCGCAGCCCAGCGAGATCGCGCTGCCGTTCAGCGCCATCACGATCGCGGCCGATTCCGGCGCCAGCGCGGCCAGCCGCGCCTGCTGGGGAACGGCCGCGCCACCGTTCCCGATCCCGGCGGCGAAGAACCACACCAGCCCGAGGACCGCGACCGCGCCGATCGCGAACGCGACCACGCCGAGGACCGCGTTCAGCAGCAGCCCGGTCAGCATGACGGTCAGCACGCGGAGCGCGCTGAAGCGGTCGGTCAGCCGCCCGGTCACGGCGTTGCCGAGCATGCTCGCGACGCCGTACCCGAACATGATCGCGATGATCACCCAGCCGCCGTCGTACGCCGGCTGCAGGATGATCGTCGCGTAGGTGAAGCAGGTGTAGCTGCTGCAGAGGATGCCGACTGTGACGAGCAGGCCGGCGAGTAGTTGTGGTTGCTTGAGCGGGCGCAGGCGATCGGCGAGCGATCCCGCGGGCAGGTGCAGGTGGGGAAGCTTCAGCAGGATGCCGATCAGCGCGATCGTGCCGACCCCCGAGACCATCAGCAGCGGGAACCGCCAGCTCGTCTGCCCGAGCGCCAGCCCGACCGGTACGCCGAGCGCGGTCGCGGTCATCCAGCCGCCGAGCACGAACGACAGCGCCTTGCCGCGGTGCCGGATCGGGGTCAGGGCGATCACGTAGCCGGTGACCGCGGCGTTCAGCAGACAGCCGCCGAGCGCCGCGACGACGCGCCCGCCGAGCGCGATCGGGTAGCTCGGCGCGAGCCCGACGACCAGGTTGCCGAGCACGAAGACCGCCAGCGACAAGGCGATCGTGCCGCGCCGCTCCCACCGGCTCGTCAGCGTGCCGAGAACCGGCCCGGCCAGCGCGGACGTCAGCGCGAAGACCGACACTAGCTGCCCGGCCAGCGCCGCCTCGACGTGCAGGTCGGCGGCGATCGCGGGCAGCAGCCCGGCGAGCACGTAGCCGTCGATGCCGGTCGAGAACGTCGCGACGGCGAGCCAGATCAGCGGCCGGTACGACCAGTCGCTCACAGATCCCCGCAACTCCTGCACCCCGCCTGCCGCAGCTGCCGATGTCCCTGGAACGTCGCCGCCGCGGTCTTCTGGTAGTCGAAATGAGCCTTCACGAGCTTCAGCTGCCGTCCGAGCCTATGCCGCTCGAAGATCACCAGCCCAGCCAGGACCAGCACGATGAACACCCGGGCGGCGGTCGGCGACGGGGTGTCCGGGGCCGCGTAGCCGCCGTCGGTGAGACCGGCCGCGCGCTCGACCAGCGTGCCGTTCGGTACGAAGCGGCAGACCTCGGCGTCGTGGGTCCTTGCCCAGAGCAACGCCAGTCCGGTCTGGCCGGAGGTGACGCCAACGCCGTGCTAGGAGTGGGACGTGCGGGCGCTGGACCTGACGTGCTGCGGTCCAGGATGCGGGTGGATCGGCCTTGTGTGGAAGGGGATCAGTGCTCGGTGACGAGTCCGCGCCGGACCGTGATGTAGAACGTGGTCAGGTCGTCGATCAGGTCCTCGAGCTGGCGCCGGTTGTACAGGTCGGCGTCGAGCAGCCAGTCGGAGATCAGGTCGAACAGGCCGCCGACCAGCCCGATCGCCACGCCGTGCCGGGTCCGGCGGTCGAGCTCGGACGGTGGGCCGTCGTACGCGTCCCAGAGCTGTTCGAGGAAGCCGGCGGCCCAGCGGCGGTTGGTCCGGCGCTGGCGCTCGACCGTGGGGGAGATGCCGCCGGCCTGGCCGAAGGTGACGCGCGCGACGCGAGGGTCGTCGACGAGTGCATGGGCGAAGGCCGAGAGCAGGCCGGGGGCGACCTCGCGCTCGCTGCCGCCGGCGTGGGTGCTGGCGAGCCTGGTCATGGTGTCCTCGAGGCGCTCCGACGTGCGCTTCAGGAGCGCGACGTAGCAGGCCTCGCGGCTGTCGAAGACCTCGTAGAAGCTCTTCGTCCCGACGTACGCCGTGGTGCAGATCTGCTCGATCGAGGTGTTCGGGTAGCCCTGCTTCGAGAACAGGTCGAGCGCCGCGTCGAGCAGCTGCTCGCGTCGCTCCGCGCGTCGCTGGTCGGCGTCCAGGCCTCTGATCACTCGCCCCATGCGCGGACGTTACCCTGTGCGGCCGGTCGGTAACCAGCTGACAGGTTTTGAACACGAGGGCTTGTCGAGAACCGGCGGACGTGCTCCACTGTCGGTCACCCCGTCGTCACCGAACGACACAGCCCTCGGGAGCCGCGATGAAACCTCACCTCCTTCGAGCAGCCGCCGGCGTGGTCGCCGGGCTGCTGCTCGCCACCGCCGGGATCGCCTCGGCGGATGCGACGACGTCCCGCGGCGCCGCGCCGTCCTCAGGCTTCGACAACTGGGCCTGCAAGCCGTCGGCCGCGCACCCGAACCCGCTGGTCCTCTTGCACGGCCTCGGCGGCAACGGCCCCGGCAACTACTCCTTCCTCGGCCCGTACCTCGCGGCCAAGGGCTACTGCGCCTTCACCCTCACCTACGGCCAGGCGTCACCCGCGATCCCGGTCGGCGGCACGGTCTCGATCGTCCAGTCGTCGGCGCAGATCGAGGCTTTCGTCCACCGCGTCCTCGCCTCGACCGGCGCCGCGAAGGTCGACATCGTCGGGCACTCCGAGGGCGGCTTCCAGAGCCTGTACGGGCCGAAGGTCCGCGGGTACTCGGCGAAGGTCGGCAAGGTCGTCGCGCTCGCACCGCCGACGCACGGCACGACGTTCGCCGGCCTGGTCAGCGTCGGCGACTACCTCGGCCTGCGGCCGCTGGTCGACCAGGTGCTGCGCGACTTCGGCTGCCCGGCCTGCGACGAGATCATCGTCGGGGGCAGCGAGGTGGCGAAGCTGACCGCGGGCCCGATCGCGCAACCGGGCGTCAAGTACACGGTGATCGCGTCGCGGCTGGATGCGCTGGTGACGCCGCACGAGACGTCGTTCGTCCGCGAGCCCGGGGTGAAGAACCAGTTCGTCCAGGACACGTGCCCGCTCGACCCGGTCGGCCACGTCGGGCTCGCCTTTGACCCGACGGTCGCGCAGTTGGTTGCCAACGCGCTCGACCCGGCGCGAGCGCGCCCGGTCCTCTGCGGCTTCGGCCCACCGCTGTAGCGAAAACGGGCGCGGATGCCGGCAGCAGGGGAGCCTGCATCCGCGCCCAACTCGTGGGATCCCGCCGGCTCGGCCACCGCCCCGGCCGAGCGGGCCGGGCTCACGCCCCACCCATTGCCGGGCGCGGCCTGGCGGCGTACCGGGTTTCAGGCAGTGTGTTCGAGGTGCTGCGACGGCGGGCCGATCAGCAGGGCCGAGCCGCAGCTGACGCAGATCCACTCGCCGGCCGGGTCGTCGACCGGATGGTCCCCGGCCTCGACCCGCTCGAAGAGCACCGTCGCCTCGCAGAACACGCAGTACTGCGTGTCCTCGCCGGCCGACAGTGCGGCAGTCCTTCGCTTCGTACGCACGACTGGCTCACCTCCGGTGACATTCCGTTTCCAGACTGCCACCGGAGCCGGCGCCGGCCGGGTAACGACACGGCTCAGTTGGTGCCGTCGTGCCACTCGCGGCCGAGCTCGTGCTCCTTGGCCAGGCCGGACCGGATCGCCTCGACGACGAACGGCTCGATCTTCTTGCCGATCAGCGGCACCGCGACCTTCACGTCCAGGGTGATCGCCTGCACGGTCTGCGCCCCCTCGGACCGGATCGTCGCGGTGCCCTTCAGCGTCACCGGCGTCCCCGCGATCTCACCGTGCACGTCGGCGTCGCGCGACCCGTCCGGCTTGGCCGCGTGCCAGGTCTCGGTCTGCACCACGGTCAGCGTCTCGCCGACGAACTTGCGGGCGATGTCCGGGACGTCGTCCGACGGCATCTTCCGCTCGACCCGGACCACCGTGTCGTCACCGGTCGTGGTGACCTTGACGTCGTACGACAGCGCCTTGGTCTTCTCGCAGGCCTGCTCGCGGAAGGTGGCGTCGGTGACGATCGCGAAGACTTCCTCAGGGGTGGCGTCGTACGACGCCGACATCTTCAGCTCCATGCGCCACATCATGGCATTACCCGTCGGTCACCCGGCCGTCTGACAACCTTTCACCGCGCGCCTTCCGTACTAGCTCGTGACGGACCGAGTGAGGAGACGACCGGATGGCTTCGCGGGACGAGGAGTTCAGCGCGTACGTCGCGCAGCGGCGCACGCAGCTGCGCCGGGTGGCGTACCTGCTGTGCGGCGACGTGCACAAGGCCGAGGACCTGGTCCAGACGGCCCTGCTGAAGCTGTACGTCGCCTGGCCGCGCGTCCAGCGGGCCGGGAACGTCGACGCGTACGCGCGCCGGATCCTGGTGAACTCCGGCATCGACGAGAGCCGCCGGCCGTGGCGCCGGGAGGCGCCGGGCCTCGACGGACTGGAGGAGCCGTCGATGCCGCCGCCCGCGGTGGAGGACAGCCGGGCGGTGATGGAGGCGCTCGCGAAGCTGCCGATCGGGCAGCGGCGGGTCGTCGTACTGCGGCACTTCCTCGGGATGTCGATCGACGAGACCGCCGCGGACCTGCGCTGCAGCGCGGGCACGGTCAAGAGCCAGAACGCCAGGGCGCTCGCCCGGCTGACCGAGTTGCTCACCGCCCAGTTCGGGACGGTAGGAGGGCAGGACCGATGATCGACGAGAAGGAGCTGGAGGCGAAGCTCATCGAGGCCGCCGCGTGGCAGGACGACCTGCTGCCGCGGACCGCGGGGGAGGACCTGCTGGCCGGGCAGCGCCGGCTGCGTCGATGGCGAGTGCTGACGGGGGCTGGTGCGGTTGTCTCGGCCGCCGCTGTGGGTGCGCTCATCGCGGTGGTGACGAGTTGGCTGTCCCCGGTGCAGGGCGGACTGCCGCCCGCTTCCACCCCTTCGCCGACCAGGCCCGCGGTCACGCCCGGCGAGTTCTCCGGGAACGCGGCCCAGGACGCGGCGTTCGACAAGGCGATGCGGGCCGCGCTGCGGCAGCACCTCGATCCCGCGGGAGAGCATCTCGACTACGGCAGCAAGGGTGGGTTTGCGATCGGGCAGACCCCAGGCATCCGCAGCGGCGGAAACCGGGTCGGCTGGAAGATCGCCGGCCAGGCAGGCGTCGGTTACGTCGATCTCCACGTCTCCACGTCGGCGTCCGCGACCAGCGACCGGTGCGGCTCGATGGCCTTCACGCCGGCGCTGAAGTGCCGAACGGTGACCTTGCCGAACGGCCGCAAGGCGCAGCTCGGCCGGCGCGGCGAGGCGGCCGAGCTGACCTACACGAAGGCCGACGGCGAGTTCGTGATGGTCCGGACCGACCCGTTCTGGGGCAACAACGCGACCGTGCCGGTGCGCGGCATGGGGATCACCGACGCGAAGCTGTTCGCACTGGCCACCGACCTTCGCGTCGACCTGCCGCCGCTGTCGACCGAGCAGCAGGAGGCCGAGGACGAGCTGAAGAACTTCAAGCCGACGTACGCCGAGGCGCACGCGGCCGCCGTACGGGTGCTGACCGGGGGCACGCTCACGCACGCGTTCGACGACACCGTGCCGGAGCAGTTCGGCTCGATCGAGACCTGGCGCAAGGGGGCGCTCGAGCAGTCGGTGATCATCGCCGTCGACTCGGCGCAGTTCGTCAGCAAGTGCTCCGCGCAACTCGGCGGGCTGACCTGCACCGAGGAGACGACGCCCGACGGCCGGAAGGTGATGTACGCCGAGGGAGTGCCGGCCCGGGGGCAGGGCATCCAGAAGTACATGCTCGGCGCCGCGTACCTGCAGCCGGACGGCAACCTCGCGTCGGTCCTGATCCACAACCCCGGCAAGCAGCCCGAGCCCGGCGGCATCACCAAGGAACAGGTGATCGCCCTGGCCACTGATTCAGCGTTGGACCAGTAACGCACTTGTGACGCACTGTGATGGAAACATCATGTCGGCTTGAGTGGTCGGGTTGGTAATTTTCCTACCACTGAAGCCCACTTCGAGGTAGGAGTTCGCGATCCGTGTGCGCACGATGCTGGGGACCACCGCGGCACTGGCCGGTCTGCTCGCACCGGGATTGGTTGCCCTCGGCGCCGAAGCCGCCCCGGCCACGGTGGCCAAGAAGTGCAACACCAAGGAGATCAACTGGTACGTCCGCGGCGGCCACGAGGTCTACGTCGGCACCAACCTCTACTCCGACTGGATGGAAGGCCCCGGCCGCATCACCTACCAGAAGACCGCCACCTCGGAGTCCAACTCGTCCTGGACCGGCGACCTCGGCATCAGCGCCAATGTCGTGATCGCCGAGATCAAGTCCCAGTACGCCAAAACCGTTGGCAAGTCCCACTCGGTCTCCGACAGTTGGTCCTACACCGCCGAGGTCCCCAAGAACAAGATCCGCCGCCTCCACCAACTCAAACAGTCCTGGCGCGTCCAGGTCGTCCGCTGGCGCTACACCACCACCGACTGCAAGAAAACCAAGGAAGTCAGCAACAAGACCGCCACCTTCCCGGTCAAGAACCACGACTACATGTGGATCCTGGTCGGCAAGGCCTAGGAGAGTCCGGGTGCGGTCCCGGCGGTGATCAGGCCGTCGGGGCCGACCGACGGGTCGGTGATGATGGGGTTTCCCCAGACCAGGGCCTCGTAGTACGTGGTGTTGGGGACGGCCATGCAGAGGTGCTGGTTGGGGATGCCCATGCCGTGGATCTCGGCGCGGAGCTGGAAGCTTTCGGCGAGGTGGGCGATCCTCAGCGCGCCGGTGATACCGCCTTTCAGTGCCGCGGAGGTGCGGACGTACGTCGCGCTGCCGGAGTGGATGAAGTCGGCGGTGTTGAAGTGGGCGCCGTCGCTGGTTTCGCCGACCAGCAACGGGATGTCGACGCGTTCGGACAGCCAGCGGTGGCTGGTCAGGTTGAACTCGCGCATCGGTTCCTCGTACCAGCGGAAGCCGAGGTCGCCGAGGACGCGGCCGAGGCGGACCGCGTCGGGCAGGTCGAAGCCGGCCGAGCCGTCGTACATCAGGGCGACGTCGTCGCCGACGTGCGCGCGCAGCCGGGTCGCCAGTTCGGCGTCGCGCCGTACGTCGCCCCAGGCGTGCAGCTTGATCGCGCCGAAGCCGCGCTCCAGGCACTGGTCGGCAACGTCGAGGTACTCCTCGACCGAGTCGTACGTGACCGTAGACGCGTACGCCGGGATGCTGGTCCGGTAGGTGCCGATCAGCGCGTGGACGGGCAGCCCGGCGACCTGGCCGGCGATGTCCCAGAGCGCGATGTCGACCAGGCCGAGGAAGTACAGCGGGAACTCCTCGATCCGGTCGAGTTCCCAGATCCGGTGCCACAACCACTCGCGGTGCAAGGGGTCCTGGCCGATCAGCTCGTCGCGGACGCGGCGCTCGACGAGGTCGGCGGCGATCACCCCGCGCGGCGTCTCGGCGCGCCCGACGACGCCGTCGGACGTGGTGATCTTCAGTACGCCGCCACGCAGCGCGGGCTCCGATCCCGGCAACCCGTCCCGCCACCGGAAGGGGTAGGCGGCCGGGATGTCGACCAGCTCGACCTCGACGCGCTCGATCTTGCTCACAGTCCCTCGCCCTTCAATCGTTCCCTGATCCGCTGCTCGAACTGCGCCTGCGTGGTGTCGATGTGCTGCACCATCCCCGTCGCCGCCTTGTCGGCATCACCCGCCGCGATCGCCGCAGCGATCCCGACATGCTGCTCGGCCGCCACCTCCAGCGACCCCGGCACCGCCCCCGCGAACAGCAGCCGGTCCGACTGCTCCTTGAAGTCCCGCAACGACGTCACCGCCGCCTGGAGAAACACGTTCCCCGAAGCCTCAGCCACCGCATCGTGGAACGCCCGGTCATGAACCCGGAACGCCTCCGGATCCCCGGCAGCCACGACCGAAGCCTCCGCCGCCGTACGAATCGCCTGTACCAACGCCGGCCTCGCCAGCGAAGCCGCCAACCGCGCCGACTCCGCCTCGATCAACCGCCGATGGTCGAACAGCATCGACACGTGCGCGAGATCCGTCGGCTGGAAGTACGACACCTGCCGATCCGCGTTCGTCGGCACCGACACGTAGATTCCGGCCCCCTTCCGTACGGCGACCCGCCCGACGGCCGCGAGCACCTTGATCGCCTCGCGGGTCACCGACCGCCCGGTCCCGAGGATCTCGGCGAGCCCCTTCTCGGTCGGCAGCCGGTCGCCCGGCTGCAACCCCTGCTCGGCGATGTAGGCGAGCAACCGCTCGGCGACCGTCTCGTAGCCCGGCCGGTAGGTGTCGTTCATGAGGACCCACCATAGATGCGCAGCTCGTAGATGCTGCCGCCGTTCCAGTTGGAGTTCACCACCGTGAGCCGCACGTACCGCGCCTGCACCGCCGCCGCGCCGATCGAAGCATTCACCCGTTGACTGGTCGCGACCGTCGTCCGGTCGTCGAAGACCTGCCAGTCGCTCCCGTCGAGCGACATCTCGACCCGGTACTTGTACCCACGCTCCAGCTCGAAGTGCGCCACCACGCTCCGGACCGCGGTCGGCGCTCCCAGATCCACCTGCACGAACGACGGATCCGGCAACCCGAGCCCCTGCGCCCACCGCGTCGACAGATCCCCGTCGACGGCGAGTTCAGGCCGGTTCGGCTCGGAGTACGAGGACACCGTGACAGGTTTCCCGACCGCGAGCCCCGCCTCGCCGTACGTCGTGATGCTGCTCGCCGCACTCGGCGCGGACGCGTTCAGGTTCGCGTCCCGCGCGACGACCGTGAACGCATGCGTCGACCCTGGCGCCAGCCCGTCGACCCGCAGCCTGGCGAACGGCGTCGCCACCAGCTTCACCCCGTCCTGGTAGACCACATAGCTCGTGACATCACCACCAGCAGCCGGCCAGCTCAACTCAATTGCCGTCGGCAACAACACCTCGGCTGACGGCCGGACCGGAGCGGCAGGCGCCACGTCATCGTCAGTCACCACAGAACGCTTCCCGTACACCTCGAGCTCGTAGACGCTGCCCCCGTTGAAGCTCGACCCGGTCACCGTCAGCCGCACGTAACGACCCCGTACCGCCCCCGGCACCGACGCGTAATTGTCCGGCTGCGTCGTCACCTCCCGCGTGCGGTCGTCGAACAGCGTCCAGTCCGACCCGTCCGCCGACACCTCCAGCTTGTACGCGTACCCCCGCGGCAGCTCGAACGTCGTGACGATCCCGGTCACGTCGTACAGCGCCCCGAGATCGACCTGCAAGAACGAAGGATCCGGTAGCCCGAGCCCCTGCGCCCACCGCGTCGACAGCTTCCCGTCGACCGCGAGCGCCGGCACGTTCGGCTCCGAGTACGACGAGACGCTCACCTCCTTGCCCAGCGCAAGGTTCTCCGCCGCCGGCATCGTCACACCAACCGACGGGCTCCGCCCGGACTCGTTGCCCGCGGCATCCCGCGCCGCAACGCTGATGCTGTAACGACGCCCTGCCTCCAACCCGGTCACCCGAGCACTCAGCCCACCGGAAGCACTGAGCGCCCGACCGTCCACGAAGACCGTGTAACCAGTCACCCCGACCGCATCCACCGACCCCGCCCAACTCACATCGGCGATCGTCGGAAAGCTCGTCGTCACCACCGGCCGCCCGGGCGCCGTCGGCGCCACCCGATCACCCGGCGCAGGCTTCGGATCGAGATGCCGGTAGGCCGCCTCGAGCCCAGCACGAGCCACGATCGACGCCGGCAGTTCCGAGCATCCCGCGACCACCGTGTTGTCCGCGATCGTCGAGTCCACCGTCCCGGCCTGGGCCAGGAACACCGGCGTCGACGTGAAGTTGCGCCGGGCATCGATCCCGAGCGCGTGGTTCAGGAAGATCCACCGCTCCGCGACCTCGCACAGCGCGTTCCCGCTGGTCGTGAACCCCTTGCTGCCCTCGTCGTGGTAGATCGCCCCGTACGCCGGCCCCGGCGTCTTCCGGATGTAGTTGCCCGAGACCACGCTGCCCGGCTGCGACCCGAGCGTGTAGATCGCGCCGCCGTCGGCCTGCTTCTTCATGATGTCGCTGATCGCGTTGTCCCGGACCACGTTGTCGCGCGCGGTGGTCGGCGTCGCGTACACCGGGATCCCGGCGTTGCCCGGGTACGCCGGGTTGCCGCCCTGGTCGGTCAGCCCCCAGCCCCACCCGATCGAGATCCCGGAGTACGGCAGGTCGCGGATCTCGTTGTGCTCGATCACCGTGTGCTCGGTGTACCCGGCCAGGATCGCCAGCGATCCGCTGTAGTCGGCCGCCGCGCGGGTGATCAGGTTGTTGCTGACCAGGTTGTCCTTGGTGATCGCCCGCGGGTCGTCCGGGTGGTGGTCGACGACGTCGGTGCCGCCGATCTGGATTCCGGTCGCCGCGACGTCGGTCACGATGTTGCCGCGAACAACGGTGCCCTGGGCTCCGGTGTTCAGGTTGAGGCCGACGGCACCCAGATGCGTGAACGTGCTGTTGGTGAAGGCAACGTTGCGGCTGTGACCGACGTTCACCGCGCCGGGCGTCCTCTGCCAGTGCGGCCGGGTCTCGTCGAAGTCCGGGTGCCCGGTGCCGACGATCCGGAAGCCGGCCTGACCCTCGACGACGCCGTCGGCGCTGCTCGGCGCCAGCCAGGTCGAGTACGCGAAGGTGATGCCGTCGAAGCGCACGTCGCGCACCGGCTCGGCCGCCGTACCAGTGACGTTGACCAGGTCCTCGACCAGCGGCACGGTGACGGTCCGCAGGTCCTGGCCGGGCTTGGGGGACAGGTAGAGGTCGCCCGTCGACTTGTCGAGGTACCACTCGCCGGGGGAGTCGAGCAGCTCGTACGCGTTCTCGATCCAGCTCGGGTTCTGGATCTCGTACCCCTGGTGCAGGTTCGCGTTGTGGAAGCAGGGCTGCTGCATCACCACCGTCGTACCGGATGCCGACTGGACCGGGCAGCGGTAGTGCATCCAGCCCCAGCGGCTGTTCACCTCGATGTCGCCCTGGTTCTTCCAGCCGACCATGCTCCGCGTGGTGTCGGTGTAGCCGGTCGCGGTCTTGCTGAAGCCGGCCGGGTTCTCCGGGCCGCGGGCGCGCTGCTGACGCTCGCCGCCGACGTACAGCTGCCGGAAGTCGATCGCACCGACGTGGGCCTTGTAGATGTTCTTCGCGGGGTCCGACAGCGTCCAGTTGGTGACCGCGCGACCGCCGCTGATCGTCACCTTCGTGCCGGGCAGCGCCTGGTAGACGACCTCGTGGCCGTTCCGGCCGGAGTCGGCAGCGGTCAGCCGGAAGGTGCCGGTACGGCGGTGCTCGCCGGGCAGCAGCACGACGCGGATGTCGGCGCGCTGGTGGCGGGTGAGCTTCCGGACCTGGTCGCGGGCCTGTTCGAGCGTGCCGAACGGGTGCGCGAAGGTCCCAGAGCCGCTGCCGGTCGGTGCGACGTACAGGGTGGTGGTCGCTGGGGTCGCGGCAGCCGGGAGCGGGATCAAGGCGAGCAGACCAGTGAGCGCGAGGGCGCGTCGCAGCATGAGTCAGGCCAATCGGTCGGGCGGGTCCGATAGTTCAGACTTATCGCCGCTCAGAGTGGCACATCAGGCGCAACGATGGGAATAGATCAGGTCAATCCGAGTTGATCCACGTCCAGGTCTCGGTCTCCGCGGTGACGCCGGCCTGCTCGCACCACACCGCCACCTTCCGGTGGTTCTCCTGCAGCGCGAGCCCGTCGCCCAGCTCACCCGCCGCGACCAGCGCGTGGAAGCACGCCACGAGCCGATCGGCCGGCTCGCCTTCGAAGGTCTCGCCGAGCAGCTCCTCCAGGAAGACGGTCAGCGGCTCGAGCCCGGCGTACCCGGCGTAGACGGAGTAGATGTACTCGCGCCCCGGGTCGGACCCCAGCGGAAGGTAGTCGTAGCTCTCGGCGAACGCGATCCCTCGCTCGGCGCGCCCGGCGTCCAGCGTCAGCCGCAGGCCGAACACGCAGTCGTTCCGGGTCCGTCGAACTTCCAGCAGCAGCTCCCGGCGATCCACCGGGCCAGCCTAGACGGCGCCGCCAACCGTCACGGCGTCGCGTTCAGCAGGTCGAGCGCGCTGTGCTGCCGCGCCGCGTCCACCTGATCAACCGGCCCCGACCAGTGCAGCCCGTACTGGTCCCTCTCCGTCCGATCACTCGCGTACGCCCGCTCAGCCTGCCGCTGCACGTACGCCGTGTACGGCCGATCCGGCAACGCCGCGTTCAGCTGCCCGAGCCCTCGCACGTACGCCCCCTTGAACGACGGCGCATCCGCCCCACAGTCACCCGACTCGCACGGCTCGCGCAGAATCCCGTCCGCCGTGTGCAGCCCAGGCGCGACCGTCGCCGCATCAGCCAGCTCCCGCGCCTTCTCCAGCTGGCCCAGCTCGGTCAGCGCACCGATCAGCACCCCCTGGTTGTACGACCACTCCGTCTCACCGTTGTTCCGGCAAGTCGCGAGATCCAGCCCGTCGTTGACCAGCTTCGCGCCGTTGATCATCCCGCTCTGCTCGAACCAAGCCCAACCCGCCTGCGCACGCTCCAGCTGAGCGTCACCGGCCATCCGGTGATGCAGCGCCGCGTTCAGCTGGATGAAGAGCGAGTTCGTGATCGCGTTCTTGTACGTCTTCGCCTCGCTCCACCACACCCCACCGCCGCAGCGGTCGTCCCAGTACGCCGCCATGTGCTCGGCGTCCACGCCCGCCGTCTCCAGATACCGCGCCTCCCCGGTCAGGTCGTACGCCGCAACCCAAGCGAGCCCCCACCACCCGGTGTCATCGAGGTAGTCGTTGCGAAACTGCCCCTGCTGCGCATCCAGGTTCAGCTCGTACGTGCGCGCGATCGCAGCCCGATGCGTCTCGTCCCCGGTCAGCTGCTGCGTGTGGATCAACGCGGTCAGCGCGTTCGCCGAGTTCCACCACCCGGTCGTGTCGAACAGTCCCGTCGCCTCGTTGTAGAACTGCATCAGGCCGTTCGCCGCCGCGACTCGCCGATCCATCGACCCAGCGTCGTCAACCGCCGACCCGGAGTCAACCCCCAACTCTTGACCCGTTCCACGCATCGTCCTAGGAAGATCAACGATGAGGAGACCGATGCGCCGCCTGCGGGGACTGATCGGCAGCCTGCTGGTCCTGGTGCTGCTCGGCGGCAGCGTGGGGATGGCCGCGCCGGCGCCCGACGACGTCTACCGCTACCTCGACGACCCCGGCCGGGTCGCCGAGGGACAGACCGCACCGCACACCCGCCTCTGGCCGTACGCCGATGATGCCTCGGCGCTCAAAGCCGCCGGTACGCCGTACGTGCGCTCGCTTGACGGCGCCTGGAAGTTTCGCCTCTTCGACAAGCCCGCCGACGTTCCCGACGACTTCGCGAAGTCCGGCGGCGCCGGCTGGCCGGCCGTGCAGGTCCCGCACACCTGGCAGAGCGACTTCCTGGATCACCCGATGTTCCGCAACATCCCCGAGGAGCTCTGGCCCGACGTCCCACCGAAGACGCCGCGGGACGTGAACCCGACCGGCGCGTACCTGAAGACGTTCGAGCTGCCTCGTGGTGAAGCGGGCCGCCGGCAACTGCTCCGGTTCGAGGGCGTGACCAGCGGCTACTTCGTCTGGGTCAACGGTGAGTACGTCGGCTACGACCAGGGCGGCTACAGTCCGGCCGAGTTCGACATCACCGAGCACGCCCGGCCCGGCGCGAACACCGTCGCCGTCCAGGTGCACCGCTGGTCGGCCGGCTCGTACCTCGAGGACTACGACCAGTGGCGGTACGCCGGGATCTTCCGCGACGTCTACTCCTACTCCGTCCCGACCTCGCGCGTCCAGGACGTTGCCATCAGCACGGACCTCGACGCGGCGTACCAGGACGCGACGCTCACTGTCGACGCCTCGCTGGTCGATGCCCGCGGCTACCAACTGACCGCGTCGTTGCGCGACGCAACCGGGCATGAAGTGACGGCGCTACATGGAAAGGCCGACGGCGAGCAGTTGAAGCTCAGCGGCGTCGTCGAGGATCCGGCGAAGTGGTCGGACGAAACGCCGACGCTCTACCGCCTGCTGCTCACGCTCACGGACAAGGACGGCCGGATCGTGCACCGGACCAGCCAGCAGGTCGGCTTCCGCGAGATCGAGGTCAAGGACCGGCAGGTCCTGCTGAACGGCAAACGCATCCTGTTCCGTGGCGTCAACCGCGCCGAGACCGATCCGGCGACCGGTCGGCACGTCACCCGCACCGCGATGGAACGCGACGTCCGGCTGATGAAGCAGTTGCACCTCAACGCCGTCCGGACCTCGCACTACGAGAGCGACCCGTACTGGTACGAGCTCGCCGACAAGTACGGGCTGCTGATCGCCGACGAGGTCGACATCGAGACGCACGCGCACGAGCGCTGCCCGAACGCGTGCCTGGCCGACAAGCCCGAGTGGCAGGCGGCGTACGCCGACCGCTTCACCGCGATGGTCGAGCGCGACAAGAACCACCCGAGCGTCGTGTTCTGGGACACCGGCAACGAGGCCGGGCTCGGCGCCGCGCACTTCGCGATGGCCCGCTGGGCCGACGAGCACGACCCGACCCGGTTGCTCTACCACCAGTCGAACGTGCCCGACGGCGATGCGCCGTACGCCGATGTCGCGGGACCGCGCTACCCGACGCCGGCCGCACTGGAGTCCAAGGCGAAGGTGTCGCCGAAGCCGATCGTGATGGGGGAGTACGCGCATGCCATGGGCAACGGTCTGGGCAACTTCGGCCAGTTCTGGGCGCTCGCGCGGAAGTACCCGTCGGTGCAGGGCGGTTTCCTCTGGGACTGGGCCGAGCAGAACCTCGACCAGCCGCTGGTCACGACGCCGGGAGAGGTGCAGACGTTCTTCGTCGGCAAACCCTCGATCGTTGCCGGTCACAACGGCCGAGGGGTCTACTTGTCGGGCCTCGACGACTTCGTCAACGTCTTCCGCGATCCTGCGCTGGATGTCTCCGGTCCGCTGACCGTCGATGCCTGGGTGAAACCCGACGTCTGGTCCGGCTCGTTCCCGATCGTCACCAAGGGCAACCAGTACGCCTTGCAGATGCCCAACGCTGCAACGCTCGAGTTCCGCGTCACCCTGCAGGGCGTCGAGAAGGCTGTGGCGATGCCGGTCCCGGAGAACTGGCACGACACCTGGCACCACGTCACCGGCTCGTACGACGGCACCGCGCTGACCGTCTCGATCGACGGCCGGACGACGCGCCTCCCCGCGACCGGAACGATCGAGCCGACGGTCTGGGAGGTCAACCTCGGCCGCAACGCGCAGCTCCAGCAGGACCACACGCGCACCCGCCTGGCCCACGGCACCATCGACCAGGTCCGCATTCTCTCCGGCGCCAAGCCCGTCCTGTCCCTGGACTTCGAGTCGACGAAGAACGAGGGCACCTTCGCCAGTCTCGGCCTCAGCCTCTCGGGCACGGACGGCTTGGTCAGCACCGACCGAACCCTGCAGCCCGAGACCGCCGAGCTCGCCTGGGCCCTGTCCCCACTGCGCTTCACCTCGACGCGTCCGGGCGTCGTCACCGCGCACAACGAACAACAGTTCGCGCCGCTGAACCTGAAGGTCACTTGGACGATCCGCGAACAACGCAAGGTCATCCGGCAAGGTGCAGTCCCTCTGAGGCTCGCACCGAACGCCAGTCAAACCTTCACCGTCCCGGTCTCCCCGTCGCCCACCGAACGCTTCCTCGACCTCGACGCCGGCCCCCTGCAACGCGACCAGTTCCCCCTCGGCGGCACCACCGCGTCAACCCCGATCGCCGTCGGTCGACCTTCTGTCGCGACTGCCCCGGGCCGCACTGTCGTCTCCGGTCCGAACTTCGCCTACACCTTCACCGCCGGCCGCCTCACCTCCCTGGTTGCCCGCGGCAAACAACTCCTGCGCACCGGCCCGACCCTCGACGTCTGGCGCCCGCCGACCTCGAACGAGACCTACGCCTGGGGCACCGCCGACCGCCTGATCTGGAACCAGCTAGGTCTCGATCGCCTCCGCACCACCCCCGGCGCCACCCGAACCACACGACTCAAAGACGGCCGGGTCCAGGTCACCGTCCCCAGCTCCGCCGCCGCCCCCGGCCATGCGAGTGAGCTCGCCTTCCAGCAGACGATGACCTACACGATCGACGCGGCGGGGACGATCACCTTCGCCCACCAGGTCACCCCGACGGGCAGCAAACTCAGCACCCTCCCGTACCTGCCCCGTCTCGGCTTCCAGCTCCAGGTCCCCGACACCCTCAAGAACTTCGCCTACTACGGCCGCGGCCCCGAAGAGTCCTACAGCGACCGAGCGCAAGGCACCCGCATCGGCGTCTACGACAGCACGGTCGACCAGCAGTACGTCGCCTACTCCCGTCCACAGGCCTACGGCAACCACACCGACACCCGCTGGACCACCCTGTCCGACCGGCAGCACGGCCTGATGGTCGCCGCTGCAGCAGGTGCCTCAGTAGACGTCAGCGTCACGCCGTACGACCGGCTGGACCGCGCGGAGTACGACTTCCAGCTCCCGCTCGTCCGCAACCGCGGCTGGGTGACGCTGCACGTCGGCGCCGCCGAGACCGGCATGGGCGAGACGCCGAACGGCGTACTCCCGCCGCACCGGATCGACCCGACCAAGCCCCGCACGTACGCCGTGACGCTGCGCCCGCTGTCCGCAGCGGAGGCCGCTACTTCATGAGCGGCCGGATGGTGTCGCCGGTGGTCAGGTGCGCGCTCACCGGCGAGGTCACCTTCCCCGGCAGCGCTACGACCGAGCCCGGGATGTTCTGACCACCAACGGTGAGCCGGTCGACCTTGCGGCTACCAGCTGCCAGCAGGTACGTCGTACCGGTCGGTGAGCGCCAGGCGGTCGTTGCCAGCACGTTCTGGTCGAACCGGCTGCAGATAGCCGTGTTGGATGCCTGGCCGGCGGCCAGCCCGGCCGGGAACAGCTTCACGCTCGCCCAGCCGCCACCGGACCAGCTGTCCGACCGGGTGCACACCCACGCGCCGTAGGTCCCGTCCGGCAGCCGCTGCTCGGCGAAGGTCCAGTTGTTGGCCGCCTTGACGCCCTTGTTCTCCAGGGCTTGCAGCCCGCACACCGTGCGCGCCCAGCTCACCAGCGCGGCACCACTGGTCGCCTCCCGCGGGAAGCGCGCAGGCCCGAGCGACGGCGGCGGCATGTAGGTCAGGTGCACCGGCGACAGCCCGCCCAGGTACGTGACCAGGAACGCATGCTTCTCCGCGATCGCCTCCGACGAGCGCAGCTGCAGCGCGGGCCACGACGAACAGTCGGCAGCCGGAGGCTTCACCGGCGCGGTGATGCCATCCGCCGTCGGCAGCTTGCCGGTCGGCGTGTCCGGCTTCTTCAGGTCCCGCAGGCCGGTCTCCGCGACCCACGGCGCGGCCAGGAACCGTACGCCGTCGGCGTTCTCGCTGATCGCGACGACGGCGGAGGTGGTCACGTCCGCGTCGTCGGAGCGCGCAACGACCAGCTTGCCGTCGCGGTCGCTGTAGCGGGCGATGCGCTGGCCGTCGTGGAACAGCACCACGGCGGCGCCGTCGACGTCACCGGCGTACAGGAGCTGCGGGGCCTCCGCCGGGGCGACCGGCGACGTACCGGCCACTGCCATCACGCTCGTCCCGTCCGACCAGGTACGGAGCGCTCTGGACAGCAGCTCGCGGTCGCCGATCCGGCCGCCTCGTGCGGGCCACGCGGTGAAGTCCACCCGGGCCGTGTCCTGCCACAGCACCCGCGACCGTCGCAGGTCGTCGGCGCTGAGCTGCTTGGTCACCGGCTGCTGCGCCACGACCGGAGCGGCCTGCGCCGTCTCCTTGCGCCCAGCGGTCAGCACCAGCGAGGCCAGCAGGACCAGGGCCAGCAGCACGGTCACGATGATCGCCACCGCCCGGCCACGCGCCTTGCGGCGCATCAGGTCGGTCGGCGCCAGCCGCACGGCGCACGGGTCGAACACCTGCGCGTCCAGCGGCCCGCTGACCCCGGCGACCGCGCTCTCGTCGAGCTCGGCCGCCTCCTTGATCGCCGCGGCCGCGGAGTCGACCCCCGCCGCGCGGAGCTCGCTCTCGGCGTCGCCGACGCTCAGGTGCTCGATGCGGACCAGCGCCCACGCGGCGCGGGCTTCCGGCGTACAGGCCGCCATCACCTGGTCGAGCACGAGGTCGTCGGCCGCACCGGAGCGCGGGAAGAGGCGGAAGCCCCAGACCTGCGGCAGCAGCCGCAGCGGCGGCCGCGTGTGCGCCTGCCGGACGGCGTCGTGCAGCACCTTGCGACGGACGTACGCCGCCGCGCTGGTCTCACCGGTCAGCTGCCGCTCCAGCTTGCGCCGGTCGGGCATCGCCCGCTGGACCACACCGTGCGCCGCCAGGACCCGCCGGTGCCGGCCCAACGCCGACGGAAGCACCAGGTAGGCCAGGCGCACCAGCGCCGGGTAGTTCTCCAGCAGCGCCGCCTCGACCTCGGCCGGACCGACCTCGACCGCCGCCACTCGCTCCAGCGTGTGCACGTGCCCACCACATCTCACATCGACCCCGTTGACCTCATTTCCAACGAACGAAGGCTGCTTGCGTCACACCACCTTCTCGAACACGTCACAGCCGGAGCGTCGCAGTGCCGCCTACGGGACCGAGTTCCACAGGTCACCGGCTGTAGTGGCGGTTATCCTCGGCCCGTGAGCAGCCAGAGCGAGAACGAGGGACGTCCCAGCGCCGACGCCGTGACCGGCCGGTGGGACGGTGTCGACGTGCACTTCGGCGAGGAGGGCGGCCGGCTCACCTACGGCAGCTACCTGCGGCTGCCGCAGCTGCTCGACCAGCAGCGGCTCGAGTCGGACCCGCCGGCGCACGACGAGCTGCTGTTCATCACCATCCACCAGGTGTACGAGCTGTGGTTCAAGCAGGTCCTGCACGAGATGACCGCCTCCCGGGACGCGATGCTGTCCGGTGAGCTGTGGCTGGCCCAGCACCTGCTCCGCCGGGTGCACACGATCGAGCGGACGCTGACCCAGCAGGTCGACATCCTGGAGACGATGACGCCGCAGGACTTCGGCGAGTTCCGGCACCGGCTGTCGCCGGCCAGCGGGTTCCAGTCGGTGCAGTTCCGGGAGATCGAGTTCCTGTCCGGCGCGAAGGACCCGTCGTTCGTGAAGCGGTTCCGCGGGCTGACCGACACCGAGAAGGCCCGGCTGGAGCAGCGGCTGGACGAGCCGACGCTGTGGGACGCGTTCCTCGGCGTACTGGAGTCTGCCGGGTTCGGTACGTCGTCGGAGGAGGACCTGCGGACCGGGTTGTCGGCAGTCGCCCGCGACCGGAGCAAGTACGGCGCGATTTGGGAGCTGGCCGAGGCACTGCTGCAGCACGACGAGCTGGCAGCGGCCTGGCGTGCGCGGCACGTGGTCATGGTCGAGCGGATGATCGGCACCAAGCCTGGCACGGGCGGGTCGTCAGGCGCCGGCTACCTGCGCTCGCGGCTCGACCTGCGCTACTACCCGCACCTGTGGCATCTGCGGACGTCGCTCTAGGACGAGACGGTCAGCTGCTCCATCGCCACCGCGTGGCCCTCACTGCACTCCGCCTTGATGGTCACCGGTGCGTCGCACCCGCTGTGGCTCAGCTTGATCGGCGCTGCCGCCGCCTGGTGCTCGTTGCTCCACTGAGCCAGCGCGAACACCACCGGCATCAGCGCCTCGCCACTGGCGGTCAGCTTGTACTCGTACCGCTTCCGCTGCCCCGGCTCCTGGTACGGGAACTTCTCCAACACACCCTGCTCGACCAGCGCCTTCAGCCGCCCGGCAGTGGTCGCCTCCGTCAGCCCGCTGCGCGCAGCGAAGTCGTCGAACCGCGTGGCGCCGTAGTACGCCTCCCGCAGCAACAGAATCGCCGACCGCGTCCCGACCGCCTGCACGGCCACGTCGATCGGGCAGTGCTCACCCAGTGGTTCATTCCCACGCCGGGCCAGCCGCCCGGCCAGTTGAACGTGCATGTCTTTCAGCGTACTCGCTGACTAATGCGCACTAAAGCCAGGCGGGCGCACGAGTTCGGGGCGCGGGTAGGCGGCTCCTGCGTTAGTGTCACGCCTCTACAGCTCCCGGGAGGCGGCACGTGAAGCTCTACTCCGCAGTGCGAACCCAGCGCTTCTGGCAGGTCTTCGGAGACCTGATGCTGGTCGGCTGGATCGCCCTGTGCACAGCGCTGGGCCTGGCCGTCTTCCGCATCACCAACGCCCTCGGCTACCCCGGCCGCAAGGCCGCGTCGGCCGGCGACGGCCTCGCCGAAGACCTCCGCAAACTCTCCGAACCGGTCGGCCGCGTCCCCGTCGTCGGCGACGAGCTCAAAGCCCCCGTGGACGGCGCCGCCGGCGCCGCGGTCCGCCTCGCCGACGCCGGCCGCGAGCAGGCCCACGCGGTCGAACAACTCGCCTACCTGCTGGCCGGCGTCACCATCACCCTCCCGGTCCTCTTCGCCCTCCTGATCTGGCTCCCAAGGCGCATCCGCTTCTCCCGCCGCGCCACCGCCGCCCAGAAGTTCATCCACAACGCCGCCGACCTCGACCTGTTCGCCCTCCGAGCCATGGCCAACCAGCCGATGCACAAGCTCGCAAAGATCTCCGACGACCCGGTCGCCGCCTGGCGCAACCAGGACCAAGCAGTCATCACCCAACTGGCCGACCTGGAACTCCGAGCTACCGGCCTGAAGGCCCCCAAACAACTCACCCCACCCCAGGAACTCACGGAGTGAGCTGGCCCGCCCGTCTACTCTCAACCCATGGCCCGGGTGCTGCTGGTTGAGGACGACGACGCGATCCGCACCTCCCTGACCAAATCCCTCACCGCAGCAGGCCACGTCGTCACCCCCCTCGCCGGCGGAGCGGACGGCGTCGCCGCCGTCGCCCGCGACAAACCCGACGTCCTCCTCCTCGACCTCGGCCTCCCCGACCTCGACGGCCGTGACGTGCTCGCCATGGTCCGCTCGGTCAGCGACGTCCCCGTCATCGTCGCCACCGCCCGCGACGACGACGCCAGCGTGGTCGCCCTGCTTGACGCCGGTGCCGACGACTACGTCATCAAACCCTTCAGCTCGGTCCAGATCGACGCGCGGATCCGCGCCGTCCTCCGCCGTAGGGGCCCTGAGCAACAATCAGAGGCCCTCCAGCTCGGCGCCCTGAAGATCGACCCGCGCAGCCGCGAGGTCACCGTCGACGGCAGTCCGGTCGACCTGACCCGCAAGGAGTTCGACCTCCTGCTCGCCCTGTCCCGTCGCCCCGGCGCCGTCGTCACCAAACGCGAGCTGCTCGCCGAGGTCTGGGGCCTCCCGTGGGGCGGCGGCGACCGGACGGTCGACGTCCACCTGTCCTGGCTGCGCCGCAAACTCGGCGAAACCGCGGCCGAACCGCGCTTCCTGCACAGCGTCCGCGGCGTCGGCATCAAACTCGCCGCCCCCGAGGGCAGCTGACGATGCGCCGCCGGATCCTCCTGCTGTCCGTCGGGATGACCACGCTCGTCGTGCTCGCGTTCGCCGTACCGCTGACGCTGCTGATGCGTAACGCCGCCGTCGACGAAGCGCTCGAGAAGGCCCAGTTGCGCGCCCAGAACGTCGCGTACTACGTCGGCGACAAGGACAACTCGCCCGACGAGATCGCGGCGTACATCGAAGGTGTCGCCGACGACGGCCCCGGCCTGATCTCCGTCCAGCTCCCCGGCGGCTCGCTGCTCGGCGACGCTCCGCCG
Organism: Kribbella sp. NPDC104740; assembly: GCF_055583505.1. Classification (NCBI taxonomy): domain Bacteria; kingdom Bacillati; phylum Actinomycetota; class Actinomycetes; order Propionibacteriales; family Kribbellaceae; genus Kribbella; species Kribbella sp. NPDC104740. The sequence continues at coordinate 1,462,696 of NZ_JBVJNV010000001.1, forward strand.
GGCGGCGCCAAGCAGCCCGAGTCGGTCCCGGGCGGCTACGACGAGGGCCACAAGGGCCCGCCGAAGGTGTCCGCGGCGACAGTCCGCGAGGTCGACGGCGGCAAGGTCACCGAGATCGACGTCGCCCGCGAGGGCGGCCCGGCGGGCGTCTGCCTGTTCCTCACCGACTCCCAGCTGTACGACGGCCTCGCGCTCCAGATCGGCTTCCTGATCGCCGGCAGCCTGCTCGTCCTCCTGCTCAGCATCGCCGGCGCCGAGCTGGTCTCCCGCCGCCTCGCCCGCCCGCTCGAAGAAACAGCCCGTACGGCGGAACGCCTGGCCCGCGGCGACACCGACGCCCGCGCCCCGACCACCGGCCCCGCCGAGGTCGCCCAGGTCGGCGCCGCCCTGAACGGCCTCGCCGACCGCATCGACGAGGTCATCGCCGTCGAGCGCGAGGCCGTCGCCGACCTCTCCCACCGCCTCCGTACGCCGCTCACCGCGCTCCGCCTCCAGGTCGAAGCGCTGCCCGACCGCGAACGCGCCGAGGAGCTGAACACCCAGGTCACCTCCCTGGAACGCACCCTGACCGCGGTCATCAAGGCCGCCCGCCGCCCGCAGCGCGAGGGCCGCGTCCCGCACTGCGACGCCGTCGAGGTGGTCCGCACCCGCGCCGCGTTCTGGGCGCCGCTGTTCGAGGACCAGGGCCGCCACCTCACGCTCGACCTGCCGACCCCGCCCGCCGAGATCCGCCTCGCCGCCGAAGACCTGGCCGCCGCCGTCGACGCGCTGGTCGAGAACGTCGTCGCCCACACCCCCGACGGCACCGCCGCCCGGATCACCCTGTCCCGCGAGCGCGTCGCCTCCAATCCCGGTATCCGCCTCGTCGTCGCCGACGAGGGCCCCGGCATTCCGCTCGGCGCAGGCACCCGCGGCCGCAGCGACCGCGGCTCGACCGGCCTCGGCCTCGACATCGCCCGGCGCGCCACCGAGGCCGCCGGCGGCACCCTCACCATCCACGGTTCGGCGGTCCACCTCACCTTCCTCGGCCAATAGCTGCCGCCTACACCACAAAAGGTTGATGCGTCAACTGCGCCTAGTAGGATGAAGGCGTGGCGAATGAACCGTGGTTCCGGGACGACGAGCAGAAGGCGTGGCGCAGCTACCTGCTGATGTGGAAGCTGCTGGAGACGCACGTCTCGCGGCACCTGCAGCGCGAGTTCGGGCTGTCCGCGTCGGACTTCGAGATCCTGGTCAACCTGTCGGAGGCGCCGACCGGGCGGATGCGCGCGTTCGAGCTGGGCGAGGCGACCCAGTGGGAGAAGTCCCGGATGTCGCACCACCTGACCCGGATGGAGAAGCGCGGGCTGATCGCGAAGGTGGCCTGCGACGCGCGGTACCCGGAGATCGTGATCACCGAGCAGGGCATGGAGGCGATCAAGGCCTGCGCGCCGGCGCACGCCGCGCTGATCCGTGAGCTGGTCCTCGACACGCTCGGCACCGAGCGCCTGATCGAGCTCGGCGAGGCCGGTGCCGAGGTGGCGACGGCCGTCGAGAAACACCGCCAGACCACCTGCCCACCGGACGTCCGCGGCGAGTGCTGACCGCCCTTCGCTGAGAGGACCTCTCAGCGAAGTCTCAGCAGGACTTGATCGGGGCTTGAGGTTCCCTTGGTGCGCCCCTGAGCTGTTCGCCACGAAGCTGCGGGCATGGTCACCACAGGAGTCCCTCACCTCGCCCGCACCCGCTGGCTACGCCGCGCAGGTGCTGCCGCCGTAGCGACCGCCGTACTGGGTCTCGGCAGCACCGGCCTGGCGGTCGCCGTACTGACCGCACGCCAGCCGGACACCGCCGGCGATCCCCAAGCAACCAGTACGTCGAGCAGCAGCCCCAGCGACGACCAGAGCAGCAGCGGTCTCGGCCAGGCCGACCAGGACGCCCCGGCGCAAGGCGGGAGCAACGGCTCATGACCGCCACCCGTAGCTGGACCGCCTGGAGCTGCACAGTCCGCTTGACTGTCGAGGACCCAGCCGCGCTCTCCCCGGCCTGCGGAGCCCTCAAGGCGCTGATGGACCGCGTCGACAAGGCCGCCAGCCGCTTCCGCGCCGACTCCGAGCTCTCCACCGTCAACGACCGCGCCGGTGCGATGGTCCCGGTCTCCCGCCTCCTGGTCGACCTCGTCGACGTCAGCCTGGTCGCCGCCTCCCTCAGCGGCGGCGCCGTCGACCCCACTGTCGGCGCAGCGGTCATCGCGGCCGGGTACGACGACGACATCGACGCCGTCCGAGCCAAGACCGCTCCGACCGTCATCCCGCCGACGGTGCCCGGCTGGCAGCGCGTGCAGCTCAACCGCAAGCAGGCCCTGATCGGCATCCCCGAAGGCAGCAGCCTCGACCTCGGCGCCACCGCGAAAGCCTGGACCGCCGACCGCGCCGCACTGGTCCTCAGCAAGCGCCACGGCTGCGCCGTACTGGTCGAGATCGGCGGCGACCTCCGAGCCGCTGGTACGCCGACCGAGCCGTGGGTCATCGAGGTCGCCGAACGCGAAGGCGACCCAGCGGTCAAGGTCACCCTTGCCCACGGCGGCCTGACCACCTCCACCCGTACGGCGCGCACCTGGGACACCGCCACCGGTACGGCGCACCACGTGATCGACCCGCGCACCGGACGCCCGGCCGACGGCCCGTACCGGACCGCCTCGATCTGGGCGCCCACAGCTGTCCGCGCGAACACCTTCAGCACAGCGATCATCGCCACCGGCGAGGCCGCGCTCGGTCGCCTCACCCTGGCCCGCCACCCCGCCCGCCTGGTCGACGCCGACGGCGAGGTCACCGAGTTGGCCGGCTGGCCAGCAGCGAGCAGGGCCGCCTGATGACCCTCTGGTACCTGGCCCGCGCCGCAGGCGTCACCGCTCTGATCCTCTTCACCGTCGCGGCAGCACTCGGCCTGCTCGCTGCAGGCGGCCGCAAACCGGAGCAGCGCTTCTGGCTCCAGTACGTCCACCGCTCGGCCTCAGCCACCGGCCTGGTCCTCCTGCTGACCCACGTCATCGCAGTGATCGCCGACGCTCACGTGGACATCAGCACCCAGGTCCTGCTTCTCCCGTGGACCTCCGGCTACCGCCCCTTCGCCATCACCGTCGGCGTACTGGCCCTGTACGGCGTACTCCTCGCAGCCGTCGTCGGAGCAGCCCGCGGCCGCCTGGCCCGCTCCCACGCCTTCACCAAGCGCTGGCGCGCGATCCACGTCGCCGCCTCGCTCGGCTGGCTGCTGTCCATGGGCCACAGCCTCCTCGCCGGCACCGACCGCGGCACGCCGTGGATGCTCGCCCTCACCCTGGCCTGTCTCGCCGCAGTAGGAGCAGCAGCCGCAGCCCGCCTCACCAGCCGCACCGCCAGAGCTAGTACGCCGCTCAACCTCGCCAGAGCCGGGAGAACCCGATGACCACCCTCCAGGACACCGCTCACCAGGTCCGGGTGATCGGCGAAGCCCGGATGCTCGCCGGACTCGGCACCGGTCGCGCCGACCTCGCCCGCCACCTCTGGACCCACGGCGAGCAGCCGCAGCTCACCCGAGCGGACTACGCGACGCTCACCGAGGAGGTCGGCCTCAGGGGCCGCGGCGGTGCCGGCTTCCCCATAGCGTTGAAGCTCGCAGACCTCCCCGCGACCGGTGTCGAAGCAGTGGTCGTCAACGGCTCCGAGAGCGAACCGGTGAGCCGCAAGGACCGCCTCCTCCTCACCCTGGCTCCCCACCTCGTCCTCGACGGCGCCACCGGCCTGGCCCGAGCGCTGGGTGCGCCGCGCGTGGTCCTGGCCGTCCACGACGCCACCGCGGCCGCGTCGCTCCGGGCGGCGCTGGCCGAGCGCGTCACCGACGAGGCCGAGCAGCGCTACCGCAGTGACGGCGTCGACATCCAGATCGCTGACACCCCAGGCCGCTTCGTCGCGGGAGAAGCCCGCGCGGTCCTGAGCATCCTCAACGGCGGCGCAGCGGTGCCGCCGGGCCGGCGTACGCTGCCGACCCGCCAAGGCCTCGACAGCCGCCCGACGTTCCTGTCGAACGTCGAGACGTTCGCCCAGCTCGCCGTACTGGCTCGCCTCGGCTCCCGGCAGTTCGGCGCGACCGGACTCCGCAGCGAGCCCGGTACGCAGCTCCTCACGATCGCCGGCGCCGTCCAGCGTCCCGGCGTACTGGAGACGCCGACAGGCATACCACTCGACACCGTCCTCCAGTACGCCGGTGCGGAACCCGGCCCGGTTCTCCTCGGCGGCTACCACGGCCGCTGGCTCCCGCAGACCGACGGCATCACCCTCAGCCGCCCACAGGTGTCGGCGGGCATCGTCCTGGCGCTCGGCTCGACCACCTGCCCGCTCGGCGAGGTCCACCGCGTCGCCCAGTGGCTGGCGAGCCAGTCAGCTGGCCAGTGCGGCCCCTGCCTGTTCGGACTCGGCGCACTCGTCGACGACTTCGCCCGGCTCCTCGCCGGCGCCCCCGCGGGCTGGCACGACGCGCAGCGCCACCTCGGACTGGTCCCCGGCCGCGGCGCCTGCGCCCACCCCGACGGCTCCGCCCGCTTCCTGGCGTCAGCCCTGGAGGTCTTCACCGAGGACCTGCAGCACCACCTGTCCACCGGCACCTGCGGCCGCGCCGTACGAGGTGTCCTTCCCGTGCCCGGAGGTGCGTGATGAGCGACCACAAGCTCGAGATCGACTGGACCCGCTGCGACGCCCACGGCCTGTGCGCGACGCTGCTGCCCGACGACGTCACGCTCGACGAGTGGGGCTTCCCGGTCCTGCGCGGCCGCGAGATCACTCCCGGTGAGCTGACGAACGCCCGCCGCGCAGCCCTGGCCTGCCCCGCGCTGGCGCTCCGGTTGCAGCGGAGCTGAACCGCGCTCGTCCAGCTGTTAAACGTGACTCGTAAGGCACCCGAAAGGACCGTCCCGCCATCACACCAGTGACCGAAGTGGACTAATCTCTGAGGGAGGCGCACAACGGCGTGCGACCGGGCGCGAGCAGCGCCGAAAATCGCGTGGAACGGTGGGGAATGCAGAGCAAGCTGGACGTCCAGAAGGCCGATGTGCTCGCCAAGGCAGTGGCTGCGGGATCACACGGGCACGACAAGTCGGTGGACCCCGAGAAGCTGAGGAGCTTCCTGGAGCGGTACTACCGGTACGTGGCCGCCGAGGACGTGGCCGAGCGCCAGCCGCAGGACTGCCTGGGCGCGGCCAAGCACCACTACAAGTCGGCCACCTCGCGGCCGCAGGGCACGGCCAAGGTGCACGTCTTCACCCCGACGGTGGAGGAGCACGGCTGGTCGGCGAACGGCCGGACCGTGATCGAGATCGTGGTCGACGACATGCCGTTCCTGGTCGACAGCGCGGCGATGGTCGTCACCGACCGCGCTCTTGAGCTGCAGCTGCTGATCCACCCCCAGTTCGTGGTCCGCCGTGACGTCACCGGCACCCTGCTGGAGGTCCTGGACGACGCCAGCTCGCCGGACGCGCACGACCGCGTCCGGGAGAGCTGGATGCACCTCGAGGTCGAGCGGATCGCCGACCCGGCTGAGCACCGCGCGCTGGAGAAGGCGCTGCAGGGCGTCCTCAGCGACGTCCGCGAAGCGGTCGAGGACTGGCCGAAGATGCACGAGAAGGCCGTCGGCATCGCCGAGGAGCTGGCCGACCCGGCCACCAACCTGCCGGTCGGCGCGACCGAGGTCGAGGAGGCCCGCGAGCTGCTGCAGTGGCTGGCCGACGAGCACTTCACCTTCCTCGGCTACCGCGAGTACGCGTTCACCATGCGCGGTGAGCAGGGCGTTCTGCGCGGCGTACCGGGCACCGGTCTCGGCATCCTGCGGCCCGACCCGGCCCAGGGCGAGAACGCGGGGCTGCTGCCGCCGGAGGTGAGCGCCAAGGCCCGCGAGAAGAAGCTGCTGATCCTGACCAAGGCGAACTCGCGCTCCACCGTGCACCGGTCGTCGTACCTGGACTACGTCGGTCTGAAGTCGTTCGACGAGAACGGTGAGCCGGTCGCCGAGCGCCGCTTCATCGGGCTGCTGTCGTCGACGGCGTACACCGAGAGCGTCATGCAGGTCCCGGTACTGCGCCGTAAGGCGCTGGAGCTGTTCCGGCTGACCGGCTTCGACCCGAACAGCCACAGCGGCAAGGGCCTGCTCGACGTCCTGGAGACCTACCCGCGCGACGAGCTGCTGCAGGCGCCGGTCGAGGACCTGCTGCCGATCGTGCAGACCGTCCTGCACCTGCAGGAGCGGCGCGCGGTCAAGCTGTTCGTCCGGCGCGACGTCTACAACCGCTACCTGTCCTGCCTGGTCTACCTGCCGCGTGACCGCTACACCACCGCGGTCCGGCTGAAGATGCAGCAGATCCTCAAGGACGCGATCGGCGCCGACTCCGTCGACTACGCCGCGCACGTCACCGAGTCCGTGCTGGCCCGGGTGCACTTCGTGGTCCGGATGAAACACGGCCAGACCGTCGGCGAGTACGACGCCGACCTGCTGGAGCAGAAGGTCGTCGAGGCGACCCGTGCCTGGCAGGACGACTTCGCCGTCGCGCTGCACGCGCTCGGCGGCGACGGCGCCGTCACCCGCCTGAACAACCAGTACGCCGGCGCCTTCCCGGAGGCGTACAAGGAGGACTTCGACGCTCGCGTCGCGGTCCAGGACGTGACGATCCTCGACAAGCTGCCGGCCGAGAACGGCCTGGCGATGTCGCTGTACTCGCCGATCGACGAGGAGTGGGAGGGCGAGCGCCGGTTCAAGGTCTACCGGACCGGCTCGCCGCTGTCGCTGTCGCAGGTGCTGCCGCACCTGACCCACATGGGTGTCGAGGTGATCGACGAGCGCCCGTACGAGATCCGCCGGCCCGGCGGCGGTACGGCCTACATCTACGACTTCGGGCTGCGTGCGCCCGGCGAGGCCGAGGAGCGCGAGGAGCTGCGCAAGCTGTTCTCCGACACGTTCCGCGCCGTCTGGGAAGGTCGCGCCGAGTCGGACAAGCTGAACGCGCTGGTCCTGCGCGGCAACCTGAGCTGGCGGCAGGTCTCGATCCTGCGCGCGTACCAGCGCTACATCCGCCAGGGCGGTACGCCGTTCAGCCAGGACTACATCGAGAACACGTTCCTGAACCACGTCGACGTCGCGGGCCTGCTGGTCCAGCTGTTCGAGGCGTGCTTCGACCCGGCGCGCGGCGCCTTCGACGACCCGGTACGGCGCGAGACGATCTCCCAGCTGGAGAAGGAGATCGGCGCCGCGCTGGACACGGTGAAGAGCCTCGACGAGGACCGGATCCTGCGCTCGTACCTGACCGTGATCCAGGCAACGCTGCGGACCAACTACTTCCAGCCCGGGGCCGACGGCGAGCCGCGCGGCTACATCAGCTTCAAGCTGGAGCCGAAGGCGATCCCGGACCTGCCGCAGCCGCGGCCGGCGTACGAGATCTTCGTGTACTCGCCGCAGGTCGAGGGTGTGCACCTGCGCTTCGGTGCGGTCGCGCGCGGCGGTCTGCGCTGGTCGGACCGGCGCGAGGACTTCCGCACCGAGGTGCTCGGCCTGGTCAAGGCGCAGATGGTGAAGAACTCCGTGATCGTGCCGGTCGGCGCGAAGGGCGGCTTCTACGCCAAGCAGCTGCCCGACCCGGCGGTCGACCGCGATGCGTGGCTGGCCGAGGGCGTCGCGTCGTACAAGACGTTCATCTCGGGTCTGCTCGACATCACCGACAACATCGTCGCGGGCGACATCGTGCCGCCGCGCGACGTCGTCCGGTACGACGGTGACGACGCGTACCTGGTCGTCGCCGCGGACAAGGGCACCGCGACGTTCTCCGACATCGCGAACGGCGTCGCCAAGGAGTACGGCTTCTGGCTCGGCGACGCGTTCGCCTCGGGTGGCTCGGTCGGCTACGACCACAAGGCGATGGGCATCACCGCGCGCGGTGCCTGGGAGTCGGTGAAGCGGCACTTCCGCGAGATGGGCGTCGACTGCCAGAACGAGGACTTCACCGTCGTCGGCGTCGGCGACATGTCCGGTGACGTGTTCGGCAACGGGATGCTCCTGTCGGAGCACATCCGGCTGGTCGCCGCGTTCGACCACCGGCACATCTTCCTCGACCCGACCCCGGTCGCGGCCTCCTCGTTCGTGGAACGACGGCGGCTGTTCGACCTGCCGCGCTCGTCGTGGGCCGACTACGACACCGCGCTGATCTCGGCCGGCGGCGGCGTCTACCCGCGCACCGACAAGGCGATCCCGATCTCGCCGGAGGTCCGCGAGGCGCTCGGCCTGGAAGGAAATCCGGCGACGCTGACCCCGGCAGAGCTGATGCAGGCGATCGTCAAGGCGCCGGTCGACCTGTTCTGGAACGGCGGCATCGGCACGTACGTGAAGGCTGCGGGGGAGACGCACGCGGACGTCGGTGACAAGGCCAACGACGCGATCCGGATCAACGGCGCCGACCTGCGCGCCCGCTCGGTCGGCGAGGGCGGCAACCTCGGCTTCACCCAGCTCGGCCGGATCGAGTACGCCGGCGGCGGCGGCCGGATCAACACCGACTTCATCGACAACGTGGCCGGCGTGGACACCTCCGACCACGAGGTGAACATCAAGATCCTGCTCGACAAGGTGGTCGCCGACGGCGACCTGACCGATAAGCAGCGCAACGACGTGATCGCGTCGATGACCGACGAGGTCGGCGCGCTGGTCCTGAAGAGCAACTACCGGCAGAACATCGGCCTGGCCAACGCGACCTCGCAGGCCGCCGCGCTGATGCACGTCCACCAGGACTGGGTCCGCCGGCTGGAGAAGCAGGGCCTGCTGGACCGGGAGCTGGAGTTCCTGCCGAGCGTCGCCGAGTTCAAGCGCCGCAAGCTCGAGGGCCGCGGGCTCACCTCGCCCGAGCTGTCCGTCCTGATCGCGTACACCAAGATCGTGCTCGAAGCCGAACTGCTGAAGACCTCCCTGCCCGACGACGACTTCCTGTCGAACAAGCTGGTCAGCTACTTCCCGCGCGCGATCCAGGAACGCTTCGCCGAACCGATGGCCTCGCACCAGCTGCGCCGCGAGATCATCACCACCCAGGTCGTCAACGAGTTCGTCAACTCCTCCGGCATCACGGCCTTCCACCGCCTCTCCCTGGAGACCGGCGGCACCGCCGAAGACGTCGTCCGGGCGAACCTCGCGGCGTCCCGCATCTTCGCCCAGCCCGACCTGCTCGCGTTGAACGCCGACCTCGACAACGTCGTCGACGCCGACACCCAGACCAAGATGCGCCTGGAAACCCGCACTCTGGTCGAACGAGCCACCCGCTGGCTGGTCAGCAACCGCCGCCCCCCGATGGACATCGCCGAACTCATCGAGTTCTTCACCCCCGGCATCGCCAAACTCACCACCGCCCTGCCGGAAGTCCTCCGAGGCCGCGAACTGGCCCTCTTCGAACAACGCCGAGAAGCCCTAGTCACCAAGGGCGTCCCCGCCGACTTCGCGACCCGCATCGCCGTCCTCCCGCCGGCCTACGCCGGCCTGGGCATCGTAGAAACCGCCGACCGAGCCGACCTCGACATCCTCGAGGTGGCCAAGGTCCACTTCGCCCTGGGAGAACGCCTGCAACTAGGCCGCTTCCTGGAGCGAATCGTCGCCCTCCCAAGAACCGACCGCTGGCAAACCATGGCCCGAGCCGCCCTCCGAGACGACCTCCACGCCGTCCACGCCCGCCTCACCGCCCAGGTCCTCGCCACCACCGACCCCACCGCCGAACCAGAAGACCGAGTCATCTCCTGGCAAGACCAAAACGAAGCCGCCCTCTCCCGAGCCGCCACCATGCTCGAGGAGATAGTAGAGACAGAAGGCCCAGAACTAGCCCACCTCTCAGTAGGCCTCCGCCTGGTCCGAACCCTGATGGTCAACCAGGCCTAAGTCGCTGCTGCGGGGGCCGGGCCCAAAATCCCGGCCCCCAACCAGCCCGCCCGGCTCAACTCCTCGGCCCCACCCCGTCTGTCCGGGCCACACCGGGCTCATCACGTCCACGCCAACACCCCGGCCCCACCAGATCCGCCCGGGCCAACACCCCCAGGCACGACACTTCATTCAGCCCTGCCCCAACCACTCGGCGCAGACTTGCTGGGTTTCCAGCGCCGCCGCTCGACGCGCCCGTTCCATGCGCCCGCTCCGCGCGACCGGTCCATACACCTCGTCAGCAGCCGCGTCCCAACCACCCGGCACTCGCCTGCTGGCTTTCCACGCACCTATCCAACGAGCTGTCGCAGTACGCCCGCCCATCGGCTGGCACCGTCCTCGGTAAACTGCTTCGGCTGAACGGATTCCTGGGGGTCACGATGGTTCGAGCGATGGCACTGGTCTGTACGGTCACGCTGCTGTTATCCGGATGCACCTCGGACCAAAAGCCCACGGCAGCCCCTCCACTTACTAGTCCAGCGACAGCGGTAGCACCTACCAGTCCAGCCTCCGCAGCAGTAGCGGCGAGCAGCACCTTGTGTGACTTCGTGCGTCCCACGCTGACCGGCGACTGGAAATCCGAGGTCCAGTACTCGGGGCTCGCCCCGATCACCGACGCGTGCTCGCTGACCAGCTCCACCGACCCGAAGAACCGCTTCCGGATCTCGGTCTCCGTACTCCCGGTCTCCGCGCAGGACTTCGCCGACTTCCGCAAGAGCCAGGTCAGCCAACTGAAGAGAGACCGGTACGCCGTCGGTGCCGTCGACGCAGGCATCGGCCAGGCCTCGTGGTCGGTGAACCCCGCCATCGAGGGCCCGTGGATCGTCGTCCGCAGCCACGGACGCCTGCTGCGCGTCACCCAGGAGTCCTGGGGCAAGGGTCAACTCGAAGCGATCAAAGCTGTCGCCACCACGATCGACACTCTCCCCGGTGGCCTCCCGCCGTCGCAGCCGGTCCGCGGACGTCCCGAGTGCGCCCGGGCGACCGCGGCGGCCGGGAAGTTCCTCGGCGCAGAGATCGCCGCCCGCCACGACACCATCGACGACGGCTACGTCTCGTGCCACTGGGGCACTCCCAGCGGCGGAATCCAAACCGTCGCCGGCAGTTCAGCCTCCGAAGCAGCCACCGATTTCAGGCTCGCCAAGGCCACCAGCACGAACCAGGACACCCCCGCCCGACGAGTCAACGTAGGCCAAGAAGCCTGGCAGATCGGCAGCGAATACCTGGTCTTCCGCACCAAATCCAACCACTACGTCACCATCGCCGCCGCCTCGCAGACCACCACACCACCCCAATCCCTCGTAGCCCTGGGCCAGGCAGTCCTCCCCATCTACGACCGATAAGACCACCTCCACCCCACCCACCCACCCCGCCAGCCGGTGACAGACGGCGCGAACCCACACCCCGACAGCAAGCAGGCCGTCCGCACCGCAGCCACCCAGCAGCGCGGCGCCGAGAATGTGCGGAGGTGAGACGAGTCGGGCGGCAGTACGGACCTCGCGGTTCAGGGCGATCAGGTCGGTGCTGAGCGCGCCGCGTGGTCGAGCTCAACCATCGTCACCGGGCACGCCGGGCAGGTGTCGCTCGGGCACAAGTTCTTCCTGACCATCGGGCACACTGCGCATGTGGGTGGAGCCGGGGCCGGGCCGCCTCGGGCTGTGAGGATATGCGGGTGGAGCTGGGTGGCGCTGAGGGTGTGTGCAGGCGGCGCCGAGGTCGGCAGCGTGGCGCCCGACGATGAGGCGTGCGGGCCCGGTGCCGAGTAGTGCGGCGCCGAGGGTGAGCGGCTCGCCTGGGGTCATCGGTCGGAGACGATCACTTCTACGGAGTACTGGTCGGCTCGGTAGCAGTGGTCGCCGAACTCCACCGCGGAGCCGTCCGCGTCGTAGGCGCTTCGGGTCATCGTTACGAGGGGCTCGGCCTTCGACATGTGCAGGGTTCGGCGTTCCTCGGCGGAGGCGTTGCGGGCGCCGATGCGTTGGCGGGCGACCGTGGGGCGGATGCCGCGGGCGCGCAGGACGGCGTACAGGCCTTCGGTGGTGAGTTGTTCCTGGGTCAGGTCGTCCATTGCTGGGGGCAACCAGTTGCGCATGATCGCGAGGGGGACGTCGCCGGCGTAGCGGAGGCGGACGATGGCTACCAGGGGAGTGCCTGAGGGCAGGCCGAGGGCTGCGGCGGCTCGGTCGTCGTGGGCTGCGCAGTTGAGGGAGAGGACCTCGGTGCGGGGCGTGCGGCCTTCGCGTTCCAGGTCGTCGTACAGGCTGGTGAGTTCGGCCTTGCGGTGGACCATCTGGTTGGCGACGGTCGTGCCGATGCCGCGGCGCCGGACCAGGAGGCCCTTGTTGACCAGCTCCGAGATCGCGCGGCGCACGGTGGGACGGGACAGGTTGAGGCGGTCCGACATGGCGATCTCGTTCTCGAACGGGTCGCCTGGGCGCAGGGTGCCGTCGGTGATGGCAGCCGTCAGCTGCTCGGCCAGCTGGTGGTACAGCGGTACCGGGCTGGTCCGATCGATCTGAATCGGCAGGGCGGCCATCTGCGGATGGTACAGCAGGCAGGTAGGTATGTCCCGACGTGAGAATGTGCTTACAAACTCTTGACTCCGTTGGGTCGGGCCGGAAAGCTTGGCTCGGCAACCGGCGCCGTGCTGAGGCACTGACGCGCGGTCGGGGCAGGTGACGACGAGAGGGCGGCCGCGGATGCGGATCGGGTTGGTCGGGGTCGGACGGATCGGCGCATTCCACGCCGCGACGCTGAAGGGTTTGCCGGCCGTCGAGCAGGTGGTGGTGGCCGACGTCGACACGAACCGCGCGGAGCTGACCGCGAAGGATCTCGGGGCCGAGTTCGCCCCCGACGTCCCCAGCTTGCTGAAGAGCGGCATCGACGGCCTGGTGATCGCCGCCGCGACCTCCGCGCACGCCGAGCTGATCGAAGCCGCCGTCGCCGCGGGTATCGCCACGTTCTGCGAGAAGCCAGTCGCACTCGATCTCGCCGAGACCCAGCGCGTCGTCGAACTGGTCGAGGGCTCGGAAGTCCCGGTGCACATCGGCTTCCAGCGCCGCTTCGACGCCGGCTACCAGGCAGCGGCCGAGCAGGTGCGGTCCGGCGAGCTCGGGTTCATCCACCACATCCGTGCGAACACCAATGACGCCTTCCCGCCGCCCGCCGGCTACATCCCGACCAGCGGCGGCTTCTTCCGTGACTGCACGGTCCACGACTTCGACATCATCCGGTACGTCACCGGCCGCGAGGTGGTCAGCGTCTACGCGACCGGCGCCAACCGCGGCGAGACCTTCTTCGGCGAGTACGGCGACGTCGACGCTGCCGCCGCGCTGCTCACGCTCGACGACAGCACCTTCGCGGCGGTCAGCGGCACCCGCTACAACGCGGCCGGTCATGACGTCCGCATGGAGCTGCTCGGGAGCCTGGGCTCGATCTCGGTCGGCCTCGACGAGCACACCGCGCTGCGCTCGGTCGAAGCCGGTGTGACCTTCCCCGGCGGTGACCCGCACGCCACGTTCATGGATCGCTTCCGCCCGGCGTACGTCGCCGAGCTGACCGCGTTCACCGAAGTCGTCGCCGGTACCCGCGACGTCCCCTGCACCGTTCGCGATGCCCTGCAGGCGTTCCGGATCGCCGACGCCTGCGAACTGTCCCGTTCTGAGAACCGCGTTGTCCTTCTGGAGGAGATCGGCCGATGAGTGACGTAGCTGCCCGGATCGCGGGTGCCCCGATTTCGTGGGGTGTCTGCGAGGTACCCGGCTGGGGCTGGCAGTACGACCCGGAGACGGTGCTGGCCGAGATGCGTGACGTCGGGATCGCGGCGACCGAGTTCGGACCGGACGGATTCCTGCCCGAGGACCCGGCCGAGAAGGCGAAGACGCTCGCCGACGTCGGTCTGCGCGCGGTCGGCGGCTTCGTGCCGGTGATCCTGCACGACCCCGCCCACGATCCGGCTCCCGAGGTCGCGCGGGCGCTCGAAGGGTTCGTCGCTGCCGGGGCGTCGACGCTGGTGATCGCGGCGGCGACCGGGCAGGACGGGTACGACGACCGCCCGGTGCTCGACGACGCCGGCTGGGCGACGCTGCTCGCCAACCTGGACCGGCTCACCGAGGTCGCCGCGGCGCAGGGAGTCCTCGCCACGATCCACCCGCACGTCGGCACGATGGTCGAGAACGCGGACGACGTACGCCGGGTGCTCGCGGGGTCGGCGATCGGGCTGACGCTGGACACCGGTCACCTGATGATCGGTGGGGTCGACCCGGTCGCGCTGACGCTGGAGCACACCGGCCGGATCAAGCACACGCACTTGAAGGACGTCGACGCCGCCTGGGCCGCGAAGGTCCAGTCTGGTGAGGTGAGCTACACCGACGCAGTCCGCGAGGGGATGTACCGGCCGCTGGGCCAGGGTGATGTCGACCTGGCCGCGATCGTCGGTGCGCTCGAGTCGGCGGGCTACCAGGGCTGGTACGTGCTGGAGCAGGACACGATCCTCCAGGCGCGCCCGACCGACGAAGGCCCCGTGGTGGATGTTCGCGCGAGCATCACTCACCTCCTCGACCTCGCACCCACGAGAACAAGCGGAGTTGGCGCAGTGGGCGGGGCCAAGGCGGGTGGGGAAGCACCGGCGGCGGAGGCAGGCGAGGGCGGCCGGGCAGGTGTGGGAGCGGCGGCGGAGGCAGGCGAGGGAGTGGCGGCGGAGGCACGCGCGGGCGGCCCGGTAGGCGAGGGAGCGTTGGCGGGGGTGGCGGGCGAAGGCGTTCCGGCAGCGGAGCGAGCGCCTGTAGCGGAGGCAGGTGCGGGAGCCCCTGTGGCTGAGGCGGGCAAGGGCGTCCCTGCGGCTGGTGCGGTCGGGGGTGGGGTGGGCTGATGGTGGACGACGTGCTGACGATCGGGCGGATCGGCGTTGACCTCTATCCGTTGCAGACCGGGACTCATCTCGAGGACGTGGAGAGTTTCGGGAAGTTTCTCGGCGGGAGCGCGACAAATGTCGCGGTCGCCGCGGCGAAGCACGGGCGGAAGGCCGCGGTGATCAGCCGGACCGGGAACGACCCGTTCGGGACGTTCATCCACCGGGCGCTCGGGGAGCTCAACGTCGACGACCGGTTCGTCACCGGCGTCGAGGGGCTGCCGACGCCGATCACGTTCTGCGAGATCTTCCCGCCGGACAACTTCCCGCTGTACTTCTACCGGTTCCCGAAGGCGCCGGACCTGGTGATCAACCCCGACGAGCTCGACCTGCAGGCGATCAAGGACGCGAAGATCTACTGGTCGACCGTCACCGGGCTGTCCGCCGAGCCGAGCCGCTCGGCGCACTTCGCCGCCTGGGAGGCGCGCGAACGCCGGGCGATCACCGTGCTCGACCTGGACTACCGGCCGATGTTCTGGGCGGACCCGAGCGAGGCGCACGCGCAGGTGAGCAAGGCGCTCGACCACTGCACGGTTGCCGTGGGCAACCGGGAGGAGTGTGAGGTCGCGGTCGGGGAAACCGATCCCGACAAGGCGGCGCAGGCGCTGCTCGACCGCGGGCTGGACCTGGCCGTCGTGAAGCAGGGCCCGAAGGGCACGCTGGCGCGGACCCGGGACGAGCGGGTGGAGGTGCCGCCGTTCCCGGTCGAGGTGGTCAACGGGCTCGGCGCCGGAGACGGCTTCGGTGGGGCGCTGTGTCATGGTCTCCTCGCAGGGTGGCCTTTGGAGCGGATCATCCGGTTCGCAAACATCGCGGGGGCTGTCGTGGCGTCGCGGTTGGAGTGCTCGACGGCGATGCCCACGGAGGCGGAGGTCCTCGCACTGATGGGTGAAGACGCATGAGCACCGAACAGTCCGTAGAGAGCAGCTCTGCTGCCGGCGCGACGGCGCCCCAGGACAGCCCAGGCGTGGCTGCAGGTGCGACAGCGCCTCAGGACAGCCCACGCGTGGCTGCAGGTGCGACGGCGCCGCAGGAAAACCCACGTGCGGCTGCAGGTGCGACGGCTCCCGAGGACGGCCCACGTGTGGCTGCCGGTGGTCGCGCGCGGCGGATCGAGTGGGGAGCTGGGCAGGGCGTGGATCTGACCGAGTTGCGGGTTCGGCATCCGGAGCGGGTGGCGGAGGCTTGGCAGCAGCGGCGGCAGCGGGAGCTGGTCGGGGAGGACGGACGGCTGCTGATCGTCGCCGCGGATCACCCGGCGCGAGGCGCACTCGGTGTCCGCGATGACCGGATGGCGATGGCGAGTCGGCCGGGGCTGATCGAGCGGCTCTGTACGGCGCTGCAGCGACCTGGGGTCGACGGCGTACTGGCCACTCCGGACGTGCTGGAGGACCTGCTGCTGCTCGGCGCGCTGGAGGGCAAGGTCGTCGTCGGGTCGATGAACCGGGGTGGGTTGCAAGGCTCCTCCTTCGAGTTGGACGACCGGTTCACGGCGTACCGGTCGGCGGACGACATCGCTTCGCGCCGGCTCGACGGCGGGAAGATGCTGACCCGGATCTGCCTCGACGACCCGGGCACGGTGGCGACGCTGGAGAGCAGCGCGCAGGCCGTCACCGAGCTGGCCGAGCGCAAGCTGATGGCGATGGTCGAGCCGTTCTGGTCGACGCGGACCGACGGCCGGGTCAGCAACCTGCTGGACCCCGACTCGGTGATCCGGTCGATCCACATCGCGACGGGTCTCGGCGCGACCAGCGCGTACACGTGGCTCAAGCTGCCGGTGGTCGACGAGCTGGAGCGGGTGATGGAAGCCACCACGCTGCCGACCTTGCTGCTCGGCGGCGATCCGACTGTCGCGCCCGAGGAAACCTATGCATCCTGGGGCAAGGCGCTGAGCCTGCCGTCCGTCCGGGGACTCGTCGTCGGCCGGGCGCTGCTCTTCCCGCCGGACGGCGACGTGGCTGCCGCGGTCGACCAAGCCGCCACGCTGGTGCACGGAGGTGCCGCATGACGAACCGGCGAGCCAGTGGACATGTCGGCCGTTGCCCGAGAGCCGGAGGACTCGACCGGCTGCCGACCTGTGGAGGTACGCATGACTGAGTGGTTCAGGCCCGCCGGCTCCACCGCGCGCGACGGCTACGACCTGGTCGTTCGCCCGGGTGAGCAGGACTGGCACCACACGGGCCTGACCGTCCGGACTCTCCATCCAGGTCAGTCCGTCGAGTTCGACACCGGGGACTGCGAGTACCTCGTACTCCCGCTCAGCGGATCGGCCGAAGTGATCGTCGACGGCGAGACCGTGCCGCTCGGTGGCCGGGCGGATGTCTTCGCCGGGCCGACCGACCTGGCCTACGTCCCGCGCGGCACCACGGTCGCGGTCGTCAGCGCCGGAGGAGCCCGGATCGCCTTCCCGCACGCCAAGGCCGCGAGCGACTACCCGTTCCGCCGGATCGCTACCGAGCAGGTCGAGACCGAACTGCGCGGCGCCGGGGTCTCGTCGCGGCAGGTCCGCAACTTCGGCACGCCCGGCGTCCTGGACGCCGACTCGATCATCGCCTGCGAGGTGCTGACGCCGGCCGGGAACTGGTCGTCGTACCCGCCGCACAAGCACGACGAGCACAAGCCGGGTGAGGAGAGCGTGCTCGAGGAGATCTACTACTTCGAGCTGCAGCTGTCCGACGACGCGCCGGAAGGTGTCAAGGGCAACGACCCGATCGGCTACCAGCGGGTCTACGGGACCGACGACCGTCCGATCGACGTCCTGGCCGAGGTCCGCAACGGCGACCTCGTCCTGGTGCCGCACGGGTGGCACGGCCCGGCGATGGCTCCTCCCGGCTACGACATGTACTACCTGAACGTGATGGCCGGTCCGGGCACCGAGCGCGCCTGGCTGATCAGCGACGACCCACAGCACGGCTGGGTCCGGCAGCTGTGGGACAGCCAGCAGGTCGACCCGCGCCTCCCGTTCGGCCAGCAGTGACATGAAGCAGACAACGATCGATCCGCGGCTACCTTTCGGAGGACAGCGATGACGGTACGTCTCACGGTCGCCCAGGCGCTGGTGCGATTCCTGAGCGTCCAGTACTCGGAGCGCGACGGCGAGCAGCAGAAGCTCTTCGCCGGCTGCTTCGGCATCTTCGGGCACGGGAACGTGGCCGGGCTGGGCCAGGCGCTGCTGCAGGCCGAGCTCGAGGACCCGACGGCGCTGCCGTACATCCTGGCCCGCAACGAGCAGGCCATGGTGCACAGCGCGTCGGCGTACGCCCGGACCAAGGACCGCCTGCAGACCTACGCCTGCACGGCGAGCATCGGGCCCGGCTCGACCAACATGGTCACCGGCGCGGCCTTGGCGACGGTGAACCGGCTGCCGGTCCTGATCCTCCCCTCGGACGTCTTCG
This sequence comes from Kribbella sp. NPDC104740, assembly GCF_055583505.1. NCBI lineage: Bacteria > Bacillati > Actinomycetota > Actinomycetes > Propionibacteriales > Kribbellaceae > Kribbella > Kribbella sp. NPDC104740. The sequence continues at coordinate 1,480,942 of NZ_JBVJNV010000001.1, forward strand.
CGACCCGGGTCGCGTCGCCGGTGCTGCAGGAGCTGGAGAGCTTCTCGGCCGGTGACGTGTCGGTGAACGACGCCTTCCGCCCGGTTTCCAAGTACTTCGATCGCGTCTGGCGCCCCGAGCAGCTGCCGTCGGCGCTGCTCAACGCGATGCGTGTCCTCACCGATCCGGTCGAGACCGGCGCGGTGACGATCGCGCTGCCGCAGGACGTCCAGGCCGAGGCGTACGACTGGCCGGAGGAGCTGTTCGCCGAGCGGACCTGGTACGTCGCCAGGCCGTTGCCTGAAGCATCGATCATCGAGAAGGCGGCCGAGCTGATCCGCTCTGCCGAGCGCCCGCTGATCGTGGCCGGTGGCGGTGTTACTTACTCGCGGGCTCAGGAAGCCCTCCGCGCATTCGCCGAAGCCACCGGCATTCCGGTCGCGGAAAGCCAAGCAGGCAAGGGATCGCTGCGCTACGACCACCCGCAGTCGGTCGGTGCGGTCGGCTCGACCGGAACCACGGCAGCGAACGCGCTGGCCCGCGACGCCGACCTGGTGATCGGCATCGGGACCCGCTACGGCGACTTCACGACGGCGTCCCGGACGGCCTTCCAGGACCCGGGCGTGAAGTTCGTCAACATCAACGTGGCGCGGTTCGACGGTGGTAAGCATGCTGGTCTCCCGGTGGTGGCTGACGCGCGGGAAGCCCTTGTTTCGTTGGGATCCGCGCTCGCTGGTTGGTCCGTGCAGAGAAAGTACACGGATTCGGCGACAGCACTGGCGAAACAGTGGGACGAGGTTGTGGAGAACCACTACAACCCGCCGGCCGAGGTGACCGGGAAGCTCGCGGAAGGACTGCTCACCCAGGGCCAGGTCCTCGGTGCCGTCAACGAATTGTCGGCGGCGTCTGATGTCGTTGTCTGTGCGGCCGGTTCGATGCCCGGCGACCTGCACAAACTCTGGCGGACCCGCGACCCGAAGGGCTACCACGTTGAATACGGCTACTCCTGCATGGGATACGAGATCGCCGGCGGTCTCGGCGTCCGCCTGGCGGCCCCGGACCGCGACGTCTTCGTCCTGGTCGGCGACGGGTCGTACCTGATGATGTCCAGCGAGCTGGTCACCGCTGTCCAGGAGAACGTCAAGATCATCGTCGTCCTGGTGCAGAACCACGGCTTCGCGTCGATCGGCGCGCTCTCGGAGTCCCTGGGCTCGCAACGCTTCGGTACGGCGTACCGCAAGCGCAGCGGGGACGGGCGGCTCGACGGCGACTACCTGCCGGTCGATCTCGCGGCGAACGTGCGCAGCTTCGGCGTCGAGGTGATCGAGGTCGGCAGCCGCGACGAGCTGGAGAAGGCGATCCACACGGCGAAGGCTGCCGACGGACCGATCGCGATCCACGTCACCACCGACCCGCTGATCGGCGCGCCGGACAGCGACTCGTGGTGGGACGTCCCGGTCAGCCAGGTCTCCGACCTCGACTCGACCCGCGCGGCCGCGGCGTCGTACGAGGAGTCGAAGAAGGCACAGCGTCCGTACGTCGTCCCGGCGGAAGGGCGCTGACATGGGCAAGGTGACGATCGGCAGCGCGCCGGACTCGTGGGGCGTCTGGTTCGCCGACGACCCGCGGCAGACGCCGTGGACCCGGTTCCTCGACGAGGTCGCCGAGGCCGGGTACACCAAGATCGAGCTGGGCCCGTACGGGTACCTCCCGACCGATCCGGCCGAGCTCAAGGCGCAGCTCGACCGGCGCGGGCTCGAGGTGACCGCCGGTACGACGTTCGAGCACCTGCACCGGGAGGACTCGTTCGACTCCACCTGGCGTGACGTGGCCAGGACCGCCGAGCTGGCGGCCGCGATGGGCGCGAAGCATCTCGTCGTGATGCCGTCGATGTGGCGAGGTGACGACGGCGAGATCGTCGAGCCGCGGCTCGACCACGAAGGCCAGGCGCGGCACGGCAAGCAGGTCACCGAGCTCGGGCGCCGGGTCTTCGAGGAGTACGGGCTGAAGACGCAGTTCCACCCGCACGCGGATGGACATGTCGACACGCAGGACACCGTCGAGCGGTTCCTGGCCGAGACCGACGGCGCGCACGTGAACCTGTGCCTGGACACCGGCCACATCAGCTACTGCGGCGGCGACAACCTGGAGCTGATCCACAAGTACCCGGACCGCATCGGGTACGTCCATCTCAAGCAGGTCGACCCGGTCGTGCTCGCGCAGACCCAGGCCGAAGGGCTCGGATTCGACGCGGCCGTGGAGCGCGGCGTGATGTGCGAGCCGCCCGGCGGCGTACCGGAGATGTCACCGGTGCTGGCAGCGCTGGCCGGACTCGACATCGACCTGATCGCGATCGTCGAGCAGGACCTGTTCCCGTGCGCGCCGGACGTGCCATTGCCGATCGCGCGCCGCACGCTGACGTACCTGAACAGCCACGGGGGTGGTGCATCCGACTGACGGCCAGGAGAGTATGCACTCTCTGGTCACTAGCAACGCCGCGGCGTCACCGCGGGAAATCGGAAAGGCTGGTTGTGGTCATGGTTCGGTGGCAAAGGAAGGCCCGGCGCAGCGCTGTGGTCGTCGGCGCGGCACTGGCGCTGGTCCTCACGGCGGGGGCCTGCAGTTCCTCCGGCGGCAAGCAGGAGGAGACGAAGGCCGACGGTGGCTCGGGCAACGTGGCGACCACGCCGCGGATGAAAGTTGCCCTGATCACCCACTCCAAGGCGGGTGACACGTTCTGGGACATCGTCCGGCGCGGCGCCGAGGCGGCGGCGCAGAAGGACAACATCGAGCTGCAGTACTCCTCCGACCCCGACGGTGCCGCCCAGGCCAACCTCGTCCAGACCGCGATCGACGCGAAGGTCGACGGCATCGCGGTGACGCTGAACAAGCCCGACGCGGTGATCCCGAACGTCAAGAAGGCGGTCGCGGCCGGGATCCCGGTGACCGTCCTGAACGGCGGGCTGGACACCTGGAAGACCTCCGGCGCGATCGGCTACTTCGGCCAGGACGAGCGGATCGCCGGCGAGGCGACCGGTGACAAGCTCAAGCAGCTCGGCGCCAAGAAGGTGCTCTGCATCGTGCACGAGCAGGGCAACGTCAGCCTGGAGGCACGCTGCCAGGGCATCAAGGACAAGTTCGGCAACGTCGAGAACCTGAACGTCGACGGTGCCGACCAGCCGGGGACCCAGGCGACCATCACGTCCAAGCTGCAGCAGGACAAGTCGGTCGACTACCTGGTGGGTCTGAACGCCGGCGTCACGCTGACCGCCGTACAGGCTGCGAAGGACGCCGGGTCGTCGGCCAAGATCGGCAGCTTCGACATGAGCAAGGAGATGGCCAAGGCGGTCAAGGACGGCACCGTGCAGTTCGCCGTCGACCAGCAGCCGTACCTGCAGGGGTACCTGGCCGTCGACGCGGTCTGGCTGAGCAAGACCAACGGCAACTCGATCGGTGGTGGCGAGGCCACGCTGACCGGCCCGTCGTTCGTCGAGAAGTCCAACATCGAGGCCGTCGAGAAGTTCGCCGCGGCCGGGACCCGCTGAGGTAGCGCCGATGGCATCGACGATCGCGACCCCCGCCGACACCGACGACCGCGTCTCGGCGCGCTCGATCGGCGCCCGGCTGCTCAGCCGCCCGGAGATCGGGTCGCTGGTCGGGGCCGTGGTGATCCTGGTCTTCTTCCTGATCGCCGCGGAGCCGTTCCGGGAGATCAACAACACCGGGACGATCCTCTACCAGGCCGCGCTGATCGGGGTGATGGCCGTCCCGGTCTCGCTGCTGATGATCGGCGGCGAGTTCGACCTGTCGGCCGGTGTGGCGGTGACGACCAGCGGTCTGACCGCCGGCATCTTCGCCTACCAGTTCAGCGTCAACGTCTGGGTGGGGATGGCGGTCGCGCTCGTCTTCGCCCTGGCGATCGGCCTGTTCAACGGCTGGCTGCTGATGCGGACCGGGCTGCCGAGCTTCCTGGTCACGCTCGGGACGTTCTTCATTCTGCAGGGCCTGAACGTCGCGGTGACCCGGCTGACGTCGGGCGCCGTCGCGTCGAACTCGATCAGCGACATGGACGGGTTCGGCTCCGCGAAGGCGGTGTTCGCGTCGGAGTTCAAGCTGGGCGGGGTGACGATCAAGATCATCATCGTCTGGTGGATCGTGTTCGTGGCGATCGCGGCCTGGATGCTGCTGCGGACCAAGATCGGCAACTGGATCTTCGCCGTCGGCGGCGACGCCGCGTCGGCGCGCGCGGTCGGCGTACCGGTGAAGAAGGTGAAGATCGGGCTGTTCATGACCGTCGGGTTCTTCGCCTGGTTCACCGGGATGCAGCTGCTGTTCGTGCAGAACGGCGTCGTGCAGTCCGGTGAAGGTGTCGGCAAGGAGTTCCTCTACATCATCGCCGCGGTGGTCGGCGGCTGCCTGCTGACCGGGGGCTACGGCTCGGTGGTCGGTGGCGCGGTCGGTGCGCTGATCTTCGGGATGGTGCAGCTCGGCGTCGTGTACGCCGACTGGAACCCGGACTGGTTCAAGGCGTTCCTCGGCGCGATGCTGCTGCTGGCCACGATCGTCAACCTGGTCGTCAAGAACAAGGTGGACGCACGATGACTACGACGGAGAGCTTCGCCAGCGAGGTCGGCGCGAGCCCGAACACGCCGATCGTGCTCCTGGAGGACGTCGGCAAGAGCTACGGCAACATCCACGCGCTGCGTGGGGTGTCGCTGGCGGTTCGGCAGGGCGAGATCACCTGCGTGCTCGGCGACAACGGTGCGGGCAAGTCGACGCTGATCAAGATCATCGCCGGCCTGCACGACTACACGTCCGGGACGATGTCGGTGAACGGCGAGGCGCGGCACTTCTCCTCGCCGCGGGAGTCGCTGGACAGCGGGATCGCGACGGTCTACCAGGACCTGGCACTGGCGCCGCTGATGTCGGTCTGGCGGAACTTCTTCCTCGGCAACGAGATCACCAAGGGCCCGTTCGGGGTGCTCGACTCGGCGAAGATGAAGCGGGTCGCGCAGGAGGAGCTGACCAAGATGGGGATCTCGATCCCCAACCTGGAGCAGCCGGTCGGGAAGCTGTCCGGCGGTCAGCGGCAGTGCGTCGCGATCGCGCGGGCGATCCACTTCGGCGCGAAGGTGCTGATCCTGGACGAGCCGACGGCGGCGCTCGGCGTGAACCAGTCGGGCGTGGTGCTGAAGTACGTCGTCAAGGCGCGGGACGCGGGGATCGGGGTCGTCTTCATCACCCACAACCCGCATCACGCCTACCTGGTCGGCAACCACTTCGTCATCCTCAAGCTCGGCCGGGTGGCGCTGGACACGCACCGGTCGGAGATCACGCTGGAGCAGCTGACCACGGAGATGGCCGGCGGCTCGGAGCTGGAGGCGCTCAGCCACGAGCTGCGCGGCTTCGACCCCGAGCGGGTGGTGACGCCGGAGCAGAAGGAGTAGCTGGTACGCCGGCGGCCCGGTCGAGCGGGCCGGGCCGACCGGCGGCAGGTGGAGGCGAGCGCCAGGGGAGACCTGGTGGTCGGTGGAGGAAGCGGCGGTTGCTGGGGAGACCTGGTGGTCGGTGGAGGAAGCGGCGGTTGCTGGGGAGACCTGGTGGTCGGTGGAGGAAGCGGCGGTTGCTGGGGAGACCTGGTGGTCGGT